>JAUXTO010000016.1 GCA_030679255.1 Candidatus Gottesmanbacteria bacterium
GCTTTGTCCGTGACTGACAAGGATTTAAATTTGCCAGTATAGCTTGACCGTGATGCAAGATAGATTGCTCCATCTGTTGTTACTCCACCGTCAGCGGTGTTATATGAGTACCATGTGATAACTGCATTTGAGTCCGCAGTGTCAAGGTCATCATAAATGTACCCTATCTGGTTTGCAAACGAACCGTCTACCCAGCTATTGTTGCCATAGGTATACAGATTCCAGTATGATTTACCGTCAGAGTCCTGGGCTACCCACTTGCTTGAGCCTACATCGAAATCCTTGAGTTCCATGAGGTGCGCTGTGGTTAGGTTATCATTTGCTGCCGGGGCTGTGTCCTGATAAGTATATACAATGAACTTATCGCCCTTTGATGCTACCATTTGCGGTTCAGACCATTCGCCACTGACTACGCTTATATCCTTGGGGGTTCCCTTGCCTGGGAAGCCTATGAGGGATGTAAGACCCTTATTATAGTGTGGTGACATGATACCGTATCTTGTTGCATCCTGGTCAAACTTGCCTTCTTTATCGAATTTTGCATATGATGCATCGAGCAAGACTACTGTACTCGTTGTGCCTGTTGAGCCTTCAGCGTTTCTCAAGAATAATTCAAGTTCTCCAGACCTTACGCTTGGTGTTGCTGGGGGTACTGCTGCTCCTGCACCTGCACCTGCACCGGTACCTGCGCCTTCTCCTGCTACAGCCCCTGTAGACAGGTCTTCTTTCTGCCCTCCGAATAACAGGAGTGCGCCGAAGATAACTACGACGACCAATAATCCTGGTACCAGAAGATTACTTCCTTCTTTTTCTTTAGCCATACTTTTAATGCCTCCATGTTCATTGAATGAACAGTTGCGTCAAACTGTATATTTGGATAGTATATAAAGACAGGGATTTTTCTGGAATTTGAATAGCAGAAACCGAATTATTCTACGTTTCGAATTTTCGAAACCGTGTCGGTGGCTTGGTCTGTTTTTTTTCCTGTTCTGAACAATTTCGGAAAGAATTGTTTCCAACCGTTGTTTACATTGAATTCTGCGCCCACATACTGCGCCAAAAGATACATTGCCCCAGTCAGGACTATTATAATAGATAGTACCAGTTCGTTCTTGAAATAGATGTTGGTAAGTAGATTCCCTATTGAAAGCATTAAAAGACCCACACTGTACGTCGAGATTGGTAGATACTGAACGTTCTTCGTCCTGTATTCCGGGTTTATCGTGTACTGTTTTGTTATCGGGTTGTTCCTGATAATATCTTTCTTGAGCATTCCCTGAATATTATCATATAACTGTTTGTACGTGAGAAGATGACAATCATATCTCTGGCATATTGCAGTTTCCAGTTCTTTGACTGTAATTGGCTCTTCGTCCTGAAGGACATCAAGGATAGACCTGAATTCCCAGCCTATACTCCGAGGGTCGAACTTTCTTGATAGGGTTTTAACAACTTC
>JAUXTO010000009.1 GCA_030679255.1 Candidatus Gottesmanbacteria bacterium
GGTCGTACTAGGATTGTCGATCGGACTAAAGGTACTACTTCCCAGGGCAATGCTCCGGTTGACGACTGGATAGGGGAAGATGAGATTACTGGCAATACTCAAGACCACCTCTCCATTGGCTCCTATTTGCCCCGTGCCTCCTGTGGATCCCGTAGGTCCACTTGCTCCAATGCCACCGGTTGCTCCTGTTGATCCTGTTGGTCCGGAGGCACCTATTCCTCCGGTGGCTCCGGTGGATCCCGTAGGTCCACTTGCTCCAATGCCCCCGGTGGACCCAGTGCTTCCGGTGGGTCCAGCTCCTCCAGCTCCTCCGGTGGATCCCGTAGGTCCACTTGCTCCTATTCCTCCGGTGGCTCCGGTGGATCCCGTAGGTCCACTTGCTCCAATGCCCCCGGTGGACCCCGTACTTCCAGTGGGACCTGATCCTCCAACTCCTCCGGTGGATCCCGTTGATCCCGTAGGTCCACTTGCCCCAATGCCTCCCGTGGCTCCTGTTGGTCCGGAGGCACCTATTCCACCTGTTGCTCCGGTTGATCCCGTAGGTCCACTTGCTCCAATGCCCCCGGTGGACCCCGTACTTCCAGTGGGACCTGATCCTCCAACTCCTCCGGTTGCTCCCGTGGAACCTGTTGGTCCGGAAGCGCCAATGCCACCGGTGGCTCCGGTTGATCCTGTTGGTCCGGAGGCACCTATTCCTCCTGTGGATCCGGTTGATCCCGTTGATCCTGTAGGACCATTGGATCCGGTAGCACCAGTTCTTCCTGTGGGTCCATTAGCTCCCACTGCTCCCGTGGCTCCCGTGGATCCTGTGGGACCACTTGCTCCAATGCCTCCGGTTGCCCCGGTTGATCCGGTAGGTCCACTTGCCCCTATTCCTCCGGTGGCTCCTGTTGATCCCGTGGGACCGGCAACTCCTGTTCCTCCCGTTGATCCTGTTGGACCACTTGCTCCTATTCCTCCCGTGGATCCCGTTGATCCTGTTGGTCCGGAGGCACCGGCAGTTCCTGTCCCTCCGGTTGAACCGGTGGGACCTGCGGATCCTGTGGCTCCTGTGGATCCTGTCGGTCCTGCTCCTCCCGTAGAACCGGTTGCTCCCGTGGGTCCATTACTTCCCGTGGCTCCCGTTGATCCGGTATATCCGGTTGGTCCTGCTGACCCCGTATTTCCCGTTGAACCCGTGGGACCTGCCCCCCCGGTATTTCCTGTTGATCCCGTGGGACCATTGGCTCCGGTGGCTCCCGTGGCTCCGGTAAATCCTGTTGGGCCAGCTGATCCCGTGGAGCCGGTGTTTCCCGTGGGTCCTATCCCTCCGGTGTTTCCCGTGCTTCCGGTGGGGCCTGCCCCTCCGGTGGATCCTGTCGATCCGGTCGATCCTGTGGGTCCGGACGCTCCTCCCACTCCTGTAGCGCCAGTCGACCCGGTAGGACCATTACTGCCTGTATTGCCGGTAGAACCGGTCGGTCCGGCGCCTCCTGTTGCACCCGTGCTTCCGGTGGGACCGGCACTCCCTGTGGCTCCCGTGGCTCCGGTTGAGCCGGTAGGGCCATTAGTCCCTGTTCCACCCGTACTTCCGGTCGGTCCGGCGCCTCCGGTGTTTCCCGTACTTCCGGTGGGGCCTCCCACCCCGGTGGCTCCCGTGGCTCCGGTAAATCCTGTTGGGCCAGCTGATCCCGTGGAACCGGTGTTTCCCGTGGGGCCTATCCCTCCGGTGTTTCCTGTGCTTCCGGTGGGGCCTGCCCCTCCGGTGGATCCTGTCGATCCGGTCGATCCTGTGGGTCCGGACGCTCCCGCAACTCCTGTAGCGCCAGTCGACCCGGTAGGACCATTGCTGCCTGTATTGCCGGTAGAACCAGTCGGTCCGGCGCCTCCTGTTGCACCCGTGCTTCCGGTGGGACCGGCACTCCCTGTGGCTCCCGTGGCTCCGGTTGAGCCGGTAGGGCCATTAGTTCCTGTGGCTCCGGTTGATCCCGTGGATCCGGAAGGTCCGGAAGCTCCTGCTGCTCCCGTGGATCCGGTTGATCCTGTGGGACCATTAGCTCCCGTAGCTCCCGTGGCTCCGGTGTATCCCGTAGGACCTGCGCTTCCCGTGGATCCGGTTGATCCTGTGGGACCATTAGCTCCCGTAGCTCCCGTGGCTCCGGTGTATCCCGTTGGTCCATTGGCTCCGGTTGCTCCGGTTGAACCGGTATATCCGGTAGGACCATTTAATCCCGTGGCTCCCGTGCTTCCGGTGTATCCCGTAGGTCCGGCTGATCCCGTGTATCCGGTTGATCCGGTTGGACCATTAGCTCCCGTGGCTCCGGTTGACCCCGTGGATCCGGAAGGTCCGGACGCTCCCGCAACTCCTGTAGCGCCAGTCGACCCGGTAGGACCATTGCTGCCTGTATTGCCGGTAGAACCAGTCGGTCCGGCGCCCCCTGTTGCACCCGTGCTTCCGGTGGGTCCGGCACTCCCCGTAGCTCCCGTGGCTCCGGTTGAGCCGGTAGGGCCATTAGTTCCTGTTCCACCCGTGCTTCCCGTGGGTCCTATCCCTCCGGTGTTTCCCGTGCTGCCGGTGGGGCCTCCCACCCCGGTGGCTCCCGTGGCTCCGGTAAATCCTGTTGGGCCAGCTGATCCCGTGGAACCGGTGTTTCCCGTGGGTCCTATCCCTCCGGTGTTTCCTGTGCTTCCGGTGGGGCCTGCCCCTCCTGTCGATCCGGTATTACCTGTCGGTCCTGCAACACCACTTGCCCCCGTGGAACCTGTCGGGCCTTCTTGACCTGTAGCCCCTGTGGAACCGGTAGTTCCTGATGGACCGGAAGCACCCGCAGCACCGGTGGCGCCGGTTCCTCCTGTAGGGCCTTGACTTCCTGTGGCTCCCGTCGAGCCGGTAAATCCGGTGGATCCCGTTGGACCAGCTTGTCCGGTGGCTCCAGTGGATCCGGTATATCCAGTAGGCCCAACTCCTCCGGTGGTTCCTGTAGATCCTGTTGGGCCGTTCGTTCCTGTGGCTCCTGTACTTCCTGTTGGTCCTCCCGCGCCTGTAGCTCCGGTTAATCCGGTGGCCCCCGTGGATCCAGTTGGACCAGATGCTCCTGCTGATCCGGTTCCTCCGGTAGATCCAGTGGGTCCATTTGTTCCCGTGGCTCCCGTGTTTCCGGTCGGTCCTGCTCCTCCTGTGACCCCAGTTGATCCGGTAGTTCCGGATGGACCGGAAGCACCAGCGGCTCCCGTGGCTCCTGTATCTCCAGTTGGCCCTGCTCCGCCTGTCGCTCCTGTGCCTCCTGTTGTACCACTGGGACCGGCTACACCACTGGCGCCTGTACTTCCGGAAGGACCGGCAGCCCCACTTGCTCCTGTTTCTCCCGTTGGCCCAGCAGTTCCCGTTGCTCCAGTAGTACCAGTCGATCCAGATGGACCGGTTGGTCCAGTAATACCTGCTCCTCCCGTAGCTCCCGTAGAACCGGTATTTCCCGATGGACCCGTGCCTCCAGTTCCCGTAGCTCCGGTTCCTCCAGTGGGACCACCTGCTCCGGTAGGTCCGGTGGGGCCGGTAACACCACCCGCTCCGTATCCGCCAGTGTTTCCCGTACTTCCCGTTGGACCGCTTGATCCTGACGCGCCGGATGATCCTGATGCTCCGGATGATCCGATGGCACCACTTGATCCGGTTGATCCCACAGGGCCCATTTCACCACTAGCTCCAGTCGCCCCGGTCGGACCACTTGGGCCCGTGGCTCCTGTTGCCCCTAGGACGCTCCCTGCTTGAGGAGAAGACGTCGTTGTTTTAGAAGAGGAGGGGAGCGAGGCATCTTTTGAAGAGGGAATGAGCGCAGCTTGAGATGGTAAGTCACGTTGTGATCCACTTCTGATGCCTGCAATTTGCGAAAAAAGTATCGTAGAAGATAGCAAAACCAATACCACAAAACCAATGAGCGCGTAGGGATGAAGAAATTTTTTGTACAACGGTGCTTTAGGTTTTTCTGTATTTTCGGGTTCGTCTGGGACAAAAGTGCTGAAAGGAGTAATGATGACGGTGTCCGCGTTCGGTGAAGGGATACTTTGAACGCTCTCCGCAGCAATCATTGGCGATGGTGGTGGGACTTCCGGCGCATGAGGAAGATCCTGAGGAGAATCTTTTGGTTCACTTGAGATAGGTGATGCGGCAACATCATCCGGCTTGGGAACGACTATTATCCCGCTGGATGGCTCTATTAAAGGTTGACTAGCGGGTGACCCCTCGCCCTGAAGGGCACTTGCATTTGTCGCGACGTCTGGCGAATCCTCTATTGGCATGTATCCCTGCGCTAAAGGTATTTGCGGTATTTGAGAATCCATGGGTATAACGACTTTGGTATTTGCGATTCCATCGGCAGGACTTTCTGGAATCCATCCTTGCGAGACGGCGCATTTAAAAAATGCCCGTACAGCCGAAAGCCTCCGATTTAACGTGGGCACCGGTGTTTTTGAAAGGAGTTGATCTCTCTTGTACTTCTCTAAAAATTCAGGAGTTATCGCTTTCAAAAGATCTTTATGAGTGTCTATTTCAGAGCGCTTCGCGGGCGTTAACGCCTCTCCAGCCCATGCGAGAAATTGTCGGAAATCCATCCGATAGTTTTTCCTGGTGACCAATGATGCTCCTTGATGGGTCAGGTACTCTTCAAAGGTGGTTTCCAAAAGTGATTGGAATTTGGCGATACATGATGCTATTTCGATCTCCATACAGGCAATAAATATGATTGGATAATCAGAATAATCAATTGATAATTCAATACATTATATGTTTCATATCTATAATAAGCGTGGGGGAGTTAGGGCTGTCAAGAGATCAAATTACCGTAGGAATATTGAGGCTGTCTGCGGAGAAAGGATATAACTCTATCAATGGTGTGATTATCACATTTCACGAATTACCGCATAATATATTTTAGCCATGGTAAAGATATCAATAGTATTCACTATTCAATATATATTGAGAGATATACATTGACGTATTTCACTATATTTTTATTTTGCGTTGCCGTAATCGTAGGATGGATAAGCTAAGAGGAGATAGGAAAATATCTTATTAGAATAATAAAAAATGAATAGATGCCTTATAGTGTGTATTTGCCATACCCTATAATTTAGCGTTAAACCATTCCCATACTGTGCGATCAGGGAGAAGAGCATCCATCTGTGTTGCCGTGAACAAATATTTCATTTTTTGGTATAGTAGCCGTGTATTTTAGCACTCTTCTCTTATGAGTGCTACGTTTATTTTATACTGAAATACGGGCTTACCTCTCTTTCGCAACTCTATACCGTTCCTGTACGACTCTTTGGAGGGTGTTACTATTTGCGATACGTCGGTATATTATTTATGTTGCAAGATTATAAACGAACTATTATTTACTGGCGTCGTATTGTCGTCTCCCTATGATTACGGCTATTTTAGCCTCATAGTAAATACCCGTATCCACCTATTATTTTTTGCTGACTTTACCCGGAGTTACTCACGGGGTATACTAATCCATAGATATGACCGATTCACCGATAGCGTATGACAAATATGATGGTAAAGCCATTGAGGAGAAGTGGCGCAAAGCATGGGAAGAGGTGGCGCTTGACTCGCCGGATCTGGCAAGCGCGAAACGGCCATACTACAATCTCATGATGTTTCCCTATCCCTCGGCAGAGGGGCTGCACGTCGGAAATATGTACGCGTTCACGGGTTCGGATATCTATGGCAGGTTCAAAAGGATGCAGGGATACGATGTGTTTGAGCCGATTGGTCTGGATGGATTTGGCATCCATAGCGAAAATTTTGCCCTCAAAATTGGCCGGCACCCCATGGATCACGCGGTCATTACGCAGAAGAATTACTACAACCAACTTCATGCCATAGGCGCCATGTTTGATTGGACTCGGACAGTCGAGACGTATAACCCGGATTATTATCGTTGGACGCAGTGGGTATTCACCCAAATGTTCAAACACGGACTTTGCTACCGCGGGAAAGCAGAGGTCAACTGGTGTCCGAGTTGCAAGACCGTGCTTGCTGATGAGCAGGTGATTGACAATTCCTGCGAGCGTTGCGGGAAAATGGTTGAAAAGAGACAGCTAGAACAATGGTTCTTTAAAATTACCGCATATGCGGAAAAACTACTGCAAAACTCTTTTAGCCTTGATTGGGCAACTAAAGTAAAGGTCGCACAAAAAGCTTGGATCGGTAAAAAAGAGGGGATACATATCACCTATCCGGTGGTGACAAAAGATGGCGCGAAGGTCGCAGACCTTACATGCTTCACCACCCGTCCGGATACCAATTTTGGTGCGACGTTTGTCGTCATGGCCCCCGAACACCCGTTAGTGGGGGAGCTATTTACAGTCAAAAGTCAAACGTTACAAGTCAATAGTGTTAGCAATGATGGCGAAAGAGCGCTAAGCCAAATAAATGCTGCTACAACGGCTCAAATACTTGATTATGTTCAAGCATCAAAACAAAAAACTCCTCAGGATCGCGTTGCAGAAGGTAGGAAAAAAACGGGTGTATTTACGGGTTACTATTGTGTGAACGGACTGAATGGTAAAAAGTTGCCCTTATACATATCAGACTTCGTCCTCGCCGGTTTTGGTACCGGAGCAGTCATTGGTGTGCCGGGTCATGATAAGCGGGATTTTGCGTTTGCGATACAGTTTGATATAGATATCCAACGGGTCGTTATCGCTCCTGACGGGGACACATCTCCCATCTCCCGTCCCGAGCAGGTGCAAGAGGAGGAAGGAGTTATGGTCAACTCCGGATTTCTGAATGGTATTCCCGTGCAGGAGGCGATTGAAAAAATGAAAGATTATTTGGTTAACAAAGGCTGGGGCAAGAGGGTGACGACGTATCATCTGCGCGATTGGTTAATTTCAAGACAACGCTATTGGGGTCCGCCGATCCCGATGATCTATTGTCAGGCATGTGCCAAAGCAGATAAAGGCGAGCAGAAGGCTATGCCGGGTTGGTTTACTGTTCCGGACTCAGAGTTACCAGTTGTTCTCCCAAGAATCGATGACTATAAACCCGGCGATGATGGGGTCGCGCCCCTGGCCAAACATAAAGAATTTTACGAAACGACGTGTCCCGGTTGTGGCGGCAAAGCAGTACGGGAAACAGATGTATCTGATACATTTTTAGATAGTTCGTGGTACTTCCTACGCTATCCATCAGTCGCGCGAAACCTTGAAGGTGGAAGGTGGAAGATGGATATTGATAGTGGAAGACTTGATGCCTTGAATTTTCAAGATGTCAAAGAATCAAAAGTTCAAGATCCATCTTCAAAAATATCCAACTTCAAGAAATCTCACTCGTTCCCTTGGAATCCAGATATTACCAAAAAATGGCTTCCTGTCCATATGTATACCGGCGGCGCCGAGCATTCTGTCCTTCATCTTATGTATAGTAGATTTGTCACGATGGCGCTCCATGACTGGGGATATATCGATTTCGATGAGCCCTTCAGTTCGTTCTATGCTCATGGTTTGGTCATCAAAGATGGCGCCAAAATGAGCAAAAGTAAAGGCAATGTGGTCAATCCAGACGACTATATCAAGCTCTACGGCGCCGATGCCCTCCGGCTCTACCTCATGTTTACCGGCCCTTACGATCAGGGAGGGGATTTCCGGGATAGTGCCATGGAAGGCATGGCCCGATGGGTGCAAAAAGTTTGGCGTTTGGCGATGAAAAATATTTCATCATATGACGCATCAGACCCATTGGTCCCATCCGACTCATCCCAGCACTCTATCTTATCAAGTGCTACAGTCAAAAAAGCCCTTCATAGAGCCATAAAAAAAGTAGGGGAGGACCTGGAGCGCCGCCGGTACAATACGGCAATTGCCACAATGATGGAGTTTGTAAATATAGTTGTGGATGAAGAGGGGGCCCGCCCGCAAACGCCTGAGCCACGCCCGACTTCGCAAGACGAAGTCGTTGCGGGCGGGCGTAGCGATGGCGGGCGGGGAGTCATGGGGTCCGATGACTTGGGGAATTTTCTCAAAATCCTGGCACCCTTTGCGCCCTACATGACCGAAGAACTTTACCAACGCTTGCGAGCTGGAATGACGGATGACCAACTCGCCTCGCCAACTGGCGGGTTACCACTGACCAATGAAAAAAAGGGAAGTAAATCAGAAACTCTATCACAATATACATTTACTAAGTCAAACTCTATCCATTTTCAGCCCTGGCCTGCTTATGATCCCAAGCTTCTCGTAGATGATTCCGCGGAGATCGCCGTTCAAGTGAATGGAAAACTCCGGGCAACAGTAGTCGTCAGTCGTCAGTCATCAGTCGTCAGAGAAGAAGTTGAAAAGTCTGCCCGTCAAAGCGACCGCGTCGCGAAGCATTTGGAAGGCAAGACCGTCATTAAGGTCATTTTCGTGCCGGGTAAGCTGATCAACTTTGTGGTGTGACTTCACTGGCACGATCAGTTTCTCGCTACAAAAACTGTCATTCCCCAACGATAATGTCCTGTTGATTACCCAGCCAATTTGTCCTTTATAAACTCAACTGAATATATTTTGCTCTCCTTTTGACTGTCATTCCCGCGAAGGAGGGAATCCATCGTTGAGGCCTTTCTGTAAATCCGAAATACTCCTTAAGTCGTACGGATGGATCCCGAATCGCACTTCCGCTTGTCCGGGATGACGGATGAGCCATAGGACATTTTCGCTGGGGAATGCCGTAGGACATAATCGCTGGGGAATTACAACGCTTCCCAAAAATTTGACTTTGACAGAGAGAGAAGGTACCATCCTCTCGTTGTGTACGAAGGGAGGAAGCTCGTATGAAAAACAGAGAAATAAAAATAGAGGAACCTGTTATTAGTACAGCCAACGTATATTGGCGTTGTGGTAGCAAAGATAATCCTTCATGGAGAAGTGAAACGCGCCCCATTTCGTATAGAGGATTTTCAGATAGAGGCATCATGTTCAATCAAGATGAATTTTCTACATTTAGGGAAGAAACGAGGCAGAAGCACCATGAAGCAGGTTGTTTAGCAATGGTGCACAATCTTTCTTGGTCTACAGAATTTTTTGAGTGATATCGGCGAGGGCGCCCCTGGCTTGTCTTTTCCCAGGGCGTGTGGTTCAATAGCACCATGGGGCAGGAACCTCTTGATCTCCCAGAAAAAATTGCCCAATTTTGGAAAACCTATCGGGTGCCGATCATCCTCGGATCGGTGAGTATCCTCTTTATCATCATTTCTCTCACTATCCTTATCAAATCCACTCAAACCAGTACACCTATCACGTTTTCCAGTGAAGAAGCCTCGGTTGCCGGTATCATGCGCGTGGGCGAGATGGTCGTGGATATCGCCGGCGCCGTGGTTAAGCCTGGAGTTTACACGTTGCCCGCGGGCAGTAGGGTAGAGGATGCCATAGCTGCGGCAGGCGGAGTATCAAAAGAAGTGGACGCTGATCGTCTGAGCAAAGTCGTCAACCGCGCCGCTAAACTTTCCGATGGAGCCAAACTCTATATCCCAAAGATGGGAGATAGTGACGAGACATCGCACAATCGTATTGTGCAACGTGATGAATTATCAACGTCGCACAATACGCTAATAGGGTTGAACCCTGTCAGTGTGAACGCCGCATCCCAGTCCGAACTCGAAGCGTTGACCGGCATCGGTCCGGCAACGGCCAAAAAGATCATTTCCGGCCGGCCGTATAGGACGCTCGAAGAATTAGTAGTCAAAAAGGCCATAGGTCAGGCGCTGTTTGATAAACTTAAGGGCCAATTGACGCTCTAGAACGCGAGCCTCTGTACTGCCCTGGGACGGCTCGCCAACCGTATGGATGATACAAGGTATGTCAAAAGTCTAAAGTCTATAAAGTCAAAAGTCTATAAAGTCTTACTATTAGTAATCTGTAATCTGTTGTCTATAAAATCATGGATCCCTTCACCGTTGCCACATTAACCACCATCTTGGGCCGACTGCTGCCCGAACCCCAGGCCGGTCTGTTGGCCGGCATATTATTTGGTACGCGGGCTAGTATGAGCCGCGCCCTCACCGATGCATTTATTGCGACGGGTACCATTCATATCATTGCTCTGTCCGGACAAAATGTGTCAATCGTCACGGGTCTCATGGCCTCCTCTCTTGTCCACCTCGTTAGCAGACGGATAGCGAGTCTGCTAACTCTTCTCGTATTGGGACTATTTCTCTGGTTCGTCGGGCCGTCTCCAAGCCTCATCCGGGCCGTCATTATGGGCTCTTTGACATTATTTTCTATTATTTTTGGGAAACAAAATTGGAGTTTATTGAGTCTCGCATTAGCAGTCACCATCATGTTAGTGCTTAATCCCCTATGGATCACTGATCTCGGATTTCAACTCTCCGTATTGGCGACCCTGGGGATAATACTATTTGGAGGGACAACCGAACGTATGCATCGCGAGAATCGTAAGTCGTTGTGGCGAAAATCGAAAGTCGTTATCGATGATCGAAAAGAGCTGGTCGATAGCACCATGCAAGCGTCGTCTTTCGATTCTCCATTACGATTGTCCAATTTCGATATACTATTTTCGTTTATCCACTTTGTTTCAGGTCAATTGAGGCACGTTATGGAATCTGACCTCCGCATCACCCTTGCCGCCCAGCTATTTACGACCCCGCTCATTTTTTTGGCATTCCACAGAATCTCGCTTGTGGCGCCTCTCACCAATATCCTCATCGGATGGACGATGCCATTTCTCATGGGGTTGGGGTGGCTCGCGGCGATAGCAGGATATTTTTGGTGGCCGATGGGGGTGCTCCCCGCTTGGGGTGCATGGGTCCTGTTGACCTATGTTATCCGTGTCGTCGAATGGACAGGGGCTTGGCCCGTTGCGAGTTTAGCTTGGTAGGACAATATAATTATTGACCATATCAAAAAGCATCACCCAGGCACGAGGGATAGGGAAAATAGAGACCATATAGTTTTTTCTATAAGATAGCACTATGTTTAAATTGCGCATTGGTTATTTGATTGTTGGTATTACTACAGGCCTTATCGTGCTCCTGGGATTTTTTACCTCACTTCCGGATGGAAAACTGCATATAGTTTTTTGCAACGTAGGCCAGGGAGATGCCGCCTACATCCGCTTCCCTGACGGGCGGGATATGCTTGTCGATGGCGGGCCGGATAATAAAGTCTTAGATTGTCTTGGCCGTCACATGCCGTTTTGGGACCGGCACATCAACCTCGTCCTCCTCACCCATCCGCAAAAGGACCACATGCAGGGCTTGATTACGGTTTTGGATCGCTACAGCACCGATGCCTTTGTCAGAAGTGATATCACCAACACGACTGATGGGTATAAAGAACTGTTGTCCGTTGTCAAACGCAGGAATGTAAAGCAAAAATTTGTCACCACCGGTGAGACCGTCGCCGTCGGCTCCACCACTCTCTCCGTCCTCTGGCCATCGTCAGATCAGATTGCCAAAATGAATCCGGTTTCCCAAAGGCCACCCCTTGCGGATGTGCAAGGGGTGGCCTTGAGTAATTCAGTTCTTGGTGCCTCCACTTCCTCCATCAATCTCAACGACGGCAGCATCGTTTTTGCCCTACGTTACGGCGCCTTCGACGCCCTCTTCACCGGCGACGCCGATATCCGTGTTGAGTCCCTATGGCGGCAATTCAAATTGGCAGACTCTACCCTCGAAGTGCTAAAATATCCCCATCACGGAAGCAAAACCGCCATGACCGGTGAGTTCCTGGGAACGTTATTTCCATCAAATCAAAGGAGGGATTGTTCCTCCGCCTCTTCTGCTATCCTTCTCTCTTCCCATCTTCCTTGCCCTCTCGCCGTCATCTCCGTTGGTAAAAATTCCTACGGCCACCCCTCCGAAGCGGCGCTAGCCGCGCTTGCTAAAGATGCAGTCCAGATCAAACGGACGGATAAAGAGGGGGATATTGAAGTGGTGAGTGATGGAAAAACTTGGAACTATGTTGTAAAGTAATAGCATGAATGATGGTCAATAAGAGTGGAATATACCAAACGAGCCGGACAGCGGTGAACCGTTATCGATTTTAGAAATAGGGCCGTGGCAAAGACCTGCACGTGGCTATATTGGCCAATACGCGAATCCGAACCTTGTTTTTGTAGATTTTCGTCCAAAGAGTGTTCAAGTAGAGCAGGCCTATCCCAATGCGACATTTGTTCAACGAGATATTTTAGATTATCTTGACGGCGACGAATCTATTCCGAAGGATGGTTTTGATGTGATTATTATGCGAAATGTATTATCCGGGGCGCGGCAAAGAGTACAAGGGAATCCAAATCTCATCCTGCAACAAATTGGCCATATAGTCGCGCAGAATGGGTTATTAATAATAGATGAGACGCTTGATGCGACGGATATGCTCTATGGACAAGCGACCAAGGCAGTATTGGAAAAAGCGGGATTTACCGTGTCGCTCTCAAATGATCCGAGTGACTATCATGATCTCTCGGAATATCACGAGGACGCATTTCATATCGAAGCTCGAAAGCGTTGATTGTTTCCCCAAATCCGATATACTCCTCTCATCCTGCCTTTTTTACTACGGTATTTTCTTCAGCCGATCGACAGTAGTCCTTCCTCATCACGCATGAAAGCAAAAACGAGCGTATCCACGATTCCGTCGGCTTCTACATCGAGCCAATGTTTGATATCTTTTAAGGCCTTTTCTTCCTCATCGGATCCATCATGAAAGACAAGGATATTTCTACATGGTGCATCCATTTTTTCTGGTACGATGAGTCCTTCTTCGGATACGGTAAATTTTACGTTTATCAGATCGTCATAATTGAGGGTCGGTATGACCTCGGGTTTGTTTGCCACCGGATGGCCCGCAGCGATGAGGAGGCGGACAGCAGTCGGCGCTCTGCGTTCTCCTTTATGACAGGCAACACCAAGAAACTCTCTCCGTCCAAATTTATTCCGTGCCACGGTCTCAAGTCCCAGAAGCGCAATTGGCCCGTATTCGATACGTTCATAGTTCGGGAGTATATCAGATATTTTTAACATTTGCGTCAATGTACCAGACCGAAGGACGCATGGTGTGGAGTTAGATTATTTTTCAATCGGTACCGAGCAGCCCGATTTATCCGTCTTGACAATCCCACTAGGCCTGTAATACTATACATTTTTCGTGTCCGGCCCGTCCCCTCGGACTTCACCCTCTCTTTAGGGGGTGAGATCTGAGGGGATACTCCCCTCCCTAGACCACAATCCCCGACTTTGGTATGATGAATCAGTTATGAAAGACCAGATCGCCACACTCATCGCAGATATTCTCAAAGACCTGGGGTACCCCGAGGTGGTCGTTGACGTGCAAACGTCTGAGGATGCCATTCATGGCGACTATACGACCAACGTCGCGATGAAGATTTGGCGTTCCCCCCAAACTCCCCAAACACCCCAATCTCCCCAATTCCGTACCCCTCTGGACCTCGCACTACAGGTCGTGGAACAAGTCGAAAGTCGAAAGTCGAAAGTCGAAAGTGAGGGTGGGGATCAGAATATAGTCAAACGTGGTCAGAAGAAATCAGCTAAAGTATCCCCATCAAATATATTATCGGCCATTGACCGCGTCGAAGCCGCCCCGCCGGGGTTCATCAACGTCTTTTTGTCCGAGGCTAGTCTTATCACTTCCCTCACCCGACTGCTAAAATCAGGAGAAGCCGTCACAACGGCCAGGAATTTCATTGGTCATTGGGATTTGGGATTTGGTCATTCCCGGCCAAGCCGGGTCATGGTTGAATTTGCCCATCCTAACACGCATAAAGCCTTCCACATCGGGCATCTGAGAAATATCACGACCGGCGAAAGTATCATCCGGCTCCTCGAGTCCCAGGGGCACGACGTCATCCGCGTCAACTATCAGGGCGACGTCGGCATGCACATAGCAAAATGCCTGTATAGTCTTCTTCATGAGCCTCATCAGACCCAGATGACTCATGTGACTCATGCATCCATTCCGGAGAAAGTTGAGTTTCTTGGGAAAGCCTATGCCGCAGGCTCCAAAGCGTTCGAGGACGATCCCGCCGCCAAAGAGGAAATCGTGGGCCTCAACGCCCTCATTTATGCCGCAGCCCAGCGGCTCGCGTGCGAAAAGGGGATTGATCCGGGGACGACCGATTACCTCGCCCTCGTCAAGCCGGAATATACGGATAGGCTTGACGCTGTCTACACGCTCTGGAAAGAGACGCGTCAGTGGTCGCTTGATTATTTTGAAACGATCTACAAGCGGGTAGGGACGCGCTACGACCGATATTATTTCGAAAGTGAGTGCCTGGCGGGGGTGGACTTGGCCCGTGATGCAGTGCTTAAAGGGGTACTCAAGGAAGATGCCGGGGCTATAATCTTAGATGGCAAACCGTATGGGATCGACACCCGCGTGTTTATCAATAGCAAAGGCTTACCGACGTACGAGGGGAAAGAGCTTAAACTTTCGACCATGGAGACCACGGAGTTTGGGAAGCGTGACCGGATCATCCACGTCGTGGGTGGGGAGCAGGCGAGCTTTTTTCAGGTAACGTTTAAAGCCGAGGAGCGTTTGGGCATCGTCAAGCCCGGTGTCCAATACCATCTTATCTATGGCTGGGTCAAACTCAAGCACGGCAAGATGAGCTCCCGTTCCGGCAACGTGGTCCTGGGCGAGTGGCTCCTGGATGAAGCAAAGAAATCAATCTATACCATACTCGATAAAAGTGATGTAAAAGATAAAGAAGAGATCGCCGAGAAAGCTGCTGTCGCCGCGGTCAAATACGCATTTCTGCGGGTCGGGACACTGTCCGAGATAGCCTTTGATCTGGCGACGTCCATATCCTTCGACGGCGACTCCGGGCCATACCTCCAGTACACGTATGCGCGGTGCAAGAGCGTAATGCGCAAGGCAGGCGTTACCCCCAATCTCCCCAAATCCCCCAATTACCCTAATCTTAACCCTGAAGAGCGCGCCCTTGCCCGTCTCCTCTCGTTTTTCCCCGACGTCGTGGAGGACAGCGCCAACAATCTTTCTCCGAGTACGCTCTGCACCTACCTCTTCAAACTTGCAGCCGCATTCAACGTGTTTTACGCCAAACACCAGATATTAGGGAAGCAAGAGGAGTTCTTGAAGATAGATACTCTTGACGTTCTTGAGTTTGAACGTGGAGGGCTTGATACCTTGAAAAATCAAGACGTCAAGACATCAAAACGTCTCGATCAAGAACCTCCACCTTCCACCTTCAAGGTATCCAATTTCCGTCTCTCCCTCACCGCCGCCACAGCCCAGGTCCTCTCCCACGGCCTGTATCTTTTGGGGATAGAAACATTAGAGCAGATGTAAAGGAGCTTTTGATATGAGTGAATTTACTTTCGATCATCCTCGGCCTCGAAAGATTGCACCACTGATTCAACTTTCTCGTGTTGTCACAGCCGTTGCGTTAGCTTTTGGACTCACAGGTGATAAAGGGAGTTCTGATCAGGGAAGTACGTCTATCGGTGAAAACACATTGACTGCACGGGGAATAACTCCGGAAGAAAAGGCAGCTTTGGATAGACGCTATGGTCCAAAACGGAGTTATGATTTTCTTAAAAAAGAACCGCTAAAAGATTCGCTCTCCGATATGATGGGCTTGTTTAAGAACCTTATGGGTACCAGTGAATCACCGGGTACCTATATCACTGTTTTTGAATGGCCTGATGATACAGGTATCGGTTCTACGGCGTCTTACGGGTATATGCACTATCCAGCTGGGATTTCTGCCAAACCAGGTGGGGGACAGTCCGGATTTCAGGTATTTTACCATGTAGGCAGTACGCTGGACACCACGAGTTTCTCTAAGGAACTGAAAGAGCAACTAGCGCTATATGAATTTCCGCTCAAGGTTGCGGTGTTGGATGAACCTCATAAGGGACTACAACACGCTCTCGTTGGTCCGGGGAAGCTGAACAAGTTAGATATATGTACCTATCGCACCCCGTGTAGCGTTGGAGATATTTCGGGTGAATTTCGCAGAGAAATAGAAGGTTTAGAACATCACATATTGTTTAAGAAAGATGTTCCCGATCGATAAAGCATGGGGCATATGTATCGGTTTGACCCCGCGCTATTTTTTCGTCATCGAGACCTTGGAGCAGATGTGATGATTACAATGGGGAGTGTGCAGATGCTTGGCTTATTCGTATTCGATGCAAGGACGATTATGGAAGTAAATGATGAAAAAAAATCAAAACGGCCTTCACTCATGACGCCTGAGCAGGTGCTGCAGAGAATGGATGAATACGTGGACGTTTTGAATGAATATCCGGATTCTTGTAGTATCTATGAAGAGGTGGTGCATGTGATCGAAGGATTTATGGCACTCTACCAAGCTGAGGCAGTCGCACGTCTTGGCGCGGTGGATACGAAACACCGAACTGCTATCAACGATAGTCATGGACATCATGATCCTACGTGTCCACTCGCTGGCCCTAATGATTTCCCCGCCTCCCCCTAGCCCCAAAGCCATGGATTGGTGTATGATCAGCCCCATGATCGGACCGGAATGCAAGAATCATCTGGGGGATTTTCGTTTTAGTATGGATATGCTTAATGCCTCAGGTGGACTTGTGGGACGATGGACCGACGATAGCACACTGGAAGTAGCCTTTGTTAGGGGAACATACCTGGTGCGTGTACATGGCTCCGGCGAAGGATTTAGTGTTATTGATGTTGATTTAATTCCTAAAGGGGTAACAGAGTATAAACCAGATCCTCACTTTGATATACGAAATGTCCCAGCGCTTCGTCTATTGCGTGGCGGTTGGGTCGTCCCCACATAGAGAAGATGCATTGTTACTCGATTTCGTACTATACTCGCTCCGTGAACACTCCAGATCGGATAGTTCCGTCTAATATTTGTTATGGATACGATATTTATCGTCCCGTGGCGGAATCGACGTTGTGGTGCTATAGGTCAAGCGAGTTTTTATTGCGGATGCTCCAGTAGGTTAAAGTATTGTCTTGTTGTGGATTATAGGTTTCTTTCGACATCAATACAATACCGGGTAAATTTGTGGTGAACCAGGTTAAGGTGACGGTCTCATTGGCTACATTTTCTTTTCTAGGATCCCCATTTTGAGTAGGATCGAGTATGCCCGCGACGGCAGCATGCAGTCGTGATTCTATTGGATTTATTTCAGTTGGGTTGTGTTCGTCCGAGTAATTTACGCTGATGCGTGCGTATGAAAACTGTGATTCAGGGTTGGTATCATCCAACACGAAACCAATATCCTGAGCACGTTGATTTAAACGCATTAACCAATCATATTCGCCAAATTTTTTCGCAATTTGTTGGAATGCAAAGTCTATCGCTTCAGCAGCTACAGATGGATTGAGTTTTTCTTGTGATATAGTTGAAAGCAAATTGATACTACAGCTCATCCTCCCACCCTGTCAAATTTTCCCGTCTGGACGCGATTATATTGCATCATTAAAATACACAAACATTCATTAAAGCACCTAACTTAAATCCCCGGCCGTAAGGCCGAGGGATGGAGTGATCCCTGCATCTTTTTTCGTTGGGGTACAATAGGAGGTATGGAACTGGTACATGGATCACACTACGTGTACTGTTGTGACTACCATATTGTGATCGTGACGAAATACAGACGAGCATTGTTCAATGAAGGAATTTTTGCCTACTTTAAACTGAAGCTGGCGGAAATCACCGAACATTATCCTATGATTCGATTCAAAACAGTCAACCATGATAAAGACCACCTCCACATGTTAGTTTCCATTCCGCCAGCTCTTGCCGTGGGGAAAGCAGTGGGAATCATCAAACAGAACACCGCTCGGGAACTCAAGCAAAAATTCCCCTTTATCAAACAAGCTTACTGGATGAACGATTCCGTCTGG
>JAUXTO010000023.1 GCA_030679255.1 Candidatus Gottesmanbacteria bacterium
GGGTAATCAGCACCGCATCAATGCCCAATGGCTTTTGGGCAAGTGCTTTGAGCACGCTGAGTTGCGCGTGTCCGCCGCCCGCCATGATCAAACAAACCATTGCGTAGCCTCGCTCAACGGAAATTTTGCTCAAGGTTAAACATTAACAATGTCATATTGTCCATTGTATCTTTTAATAAATTTTGTCATGCCAGTACTGTCGTACAACAGGTACCATTTCTTACAGATTCGGGTGTAAAGCCTGAAGCCAAGCTGGCACGCGAAGTGTTCCTCCTGCCAGCTGAATCTCATGGTGCGACAATTTGTCACATTTTCACGCTTGATGAACTGAGTTACTCTCTAGCCCTGTTGTACAAATGCAGGCATTGGCTTATATCGCAATTCAAGAAAAAAAATAAGCAATACGGATTTATGAATGCCTGTTCAATGGGTGATTGGCATTCCAACACTATAAATTATAGGGATCAGTTATGAGTCTTTCGAAGAAAATTCCGCTGGTAATATATTTAGCATCAGCATTCGCCATTTACAGTAATACCGCTCGGGCCGATCATGGCTCCATGGGTTTCGGCATTGGTACCGCATCGCCAATTATCACTCAAACCGGCATCACACTTCCTGCCGGCATGTGGGCCAGCGGTCTGATCGCCCAATTTACTGGCTTTGATACTCCTTCAGATTCCAAACTACTTGGTCTGAAAAATAATGCTGTCGACGATGCCCATGGTGATGTTCACAGTCTAAAATCACTTTTCATTCCGTCCATATTTGCGGCCTATGGTGTGAGCGATAACTGGACGTTGGGTATCAGACTTCCTTACGTGCAGCGCTTTGACCTGCGTTCACCGAGTGAACATGGCAATGAAGTTCTTAGTCAAGGAGACCCAGGTGGATTTGGCGGAGCCTCACTGTTCAGTCAATATCGTTTTTTTCATACCGAAGACAATCTAAACCATTTATCACTAGTCGTAGCCCTTACTACCCCAGGCACAACCAACGTCCAAACTGTCGGCCACCACGGCGACAATGAAAATCTTGAAACACACTCTCAGCCCAGCGGCGGCGCATGGAATCCTGCTGCCGGTTTTTCCTTTACTCGCGCCATGGGAAAGGTCTCGTTGGATAGCAGTATCCTCTACACGGTGGCAACTAACGGGGTGCAACATACCACTCTCGGCGATACGTTTGACTACAATGTCGCACTTTCTTATGCTTTCGTTGGCATGGCCAGAAATAACCTATTCGTCGGTAGCAACAATTCCTCGTGGACGGGCATTTTGGAGCTAAATGGTCAGTGGCAGGATCGTCAAAAAACCGCTGGCCTGACTGATCCAAACTCGGGTAGCAATATCATTTATCTCTCGCCAGGAATAAGATATTCTGGCGGCAAGAATTGGAATACCGCCTTGTCGATAGGCACACCGATAGTTAAAAACTTAAACGGCTATCAAACACCACCCGATTACCGGGTTACTTATCGTTTTGTATTTGTATTTTAACGCCGTTTAAGCAGCGCCCCTTGCAGATTCCGGACTGATTATTAATGACAACTTTGCCTGATTATTCGATTACCGGAAAAACCGTTTGCATAAATAATACTAAGGCTACGTTGAACAAGTCCGTTCGCGTTGAGCTTGCCGAAACGCACTCCTTGCAAATCAATAACTTGCAAATCGCTTCGACAGGCTCAGCCCGAACGGAGGGACTTGTTCAGCATTGCCCTAAAGCTTCAAACGGGTTTCTTGAGCGCCTCTCACTGAGCAGTGGTCAGCTGCTCGGTTTCCTATTACTGCTCGGCGCAATGGCATTCAGCACGGCCAGTTATGGCCACCATACTGATTCAAAGGCCGGCACAACCGCTTCAACACACCGTCCTCAGGGCGGAAGCCTGTACGTTACCGCCGCCTTCGGCCCCGATAACCGTTTATGGCGAGTCGTGCCGGATAAATGGCATGTGTATGTTGATTATTCAACTGACCTGGGCAAGACCTTCAGTGCGCCTGTGCGTATCAACAAGGAATCGCAGCGCATCAAAGTGAGCGGTGAAAATCGGCCCGGCATCGTCGTGGATCGTAGCGGAAGAATTTCCGTCATCTATTCGGCTGAAGGCGTT
>JAUXTO010000027.1 GCA_030679255.1 Candidatus Gottesmanbacteria bacterium
GATTGGCCTCTTTAGTGCTCATAGCAATGATTCTATTCATGATCCCTCCTTCTTGATGGACAACAATATCCATCAAGTATGAGGGTCAAAAGCGGACATTTCTACTTTGCAGTAAGAGGACATTATCACTTTGCACTAACAGCGTGAAAATACCCCTTGACATGCCGTGAAAAATGGGAGAGTATGGATATAAATGGGAAGAAGTGGTAGACTTTGGACATGAAATTATTCCTTGGGGAATACGACCATAGTTTAGATGACCGGGGCCGCGTAACGCTTCCAAGAAAGATACGGCAAGAGATAGAAGAGCGGGAATTGGTACTAGCCAAAGGATTTGAGCCATGTATATTCGGGTTCGACCGGGAAAGTTGGGAGCGGGAAGCGACAAAGCACCTTGACACACCGGTAACGGATGAAGCGGGAAGAAAAATCCGGCGCTATATGTTTGCCGGAGCGCAAAAAGCAGAGATAGATAAGCTCGGTCGTATTCTTTTGCCTGCCCAGCTCAAGGAGTACGCGTCCATATCGCGGGAAATTATGGTCATCGGTGCCGGGGATCATTTTGAAGTTTGGGATCGCTCTCGTTGGGAAGAGTACGCGAAGAATCTTTGAGAATCATGGGAAACGATATCCAATATCACACACCGGTCATGGTTGAGGAAGTCATGAATGGACTTTTGGTGCGGCCAGGTGGGACATATATAGATGCGACGATAGGAGGCGGCGGACATGGGTTGGAAATACTGAAACGTGGCGGGAGATTGCTTGGCATAGATCAGGATCCGGAAGCGTTTAAGGCAGCAACGGAGAGATTAGAAGACAGTAAGACAGAAAGACAGGAAGATGAGAAGTTTGGCAATTGGAAGGTGGTGCAGGGAAATTTTCGAAGCATAGAAAAAATTGCGAAAGAGAACGGATTTGACCACGCAGATGGGATTTTGTTTGATCTTGGGGTGTCCAGTCATCAAATTGATACACCCGACCGGGGATTTAGTTACCGTTTTGATCAAGCGCCGTTGGATTTACGAATGAACCCGATGGAAGGAATACCTGCTTGGGAAGTAATAAAAAAATTATCGGAAGAAGAACTCTATGAAATATTTGCAACATATGGTGAAGAAAAGTTGGCTCGGACAATTGCTGGTCTTGTTGTCCGCGCCCGTCGTATAACGCCGGTCAAAACAACCGGAGACTTGATGCAGGTGATTGCCCAAGCGGTCACCAGTCCAATGGAAAAGACAGGGACATACGCGAGGATTTTTCAGGCACTGCGGATCTTCGTGAACGACGAGCTTGGGGCACTGAGAGACGGGATAGGTCAGGCCAAAGCTGTGCTTGGCTCGCGCGGAAGGTTAATCGTCCTGAGCTATCATTCGCTTGAAGACCGGATCGTGAAAAGGGAATTTATTCGACTTGGTTTTCGATCCGTGAATAAGCGGCCTATAACGCCAAGTGAGACGGAATTACAGGTCAATTCACGGTCCAGAAGCGCCAAGTTACGGATAGGGGAAACACTATGATAGTACGTATCGCACGTTTCGGAATACACATACTTCCTTTCCTCGTTGTGCTTCTCCTGGTGGTGGAACTATTGGTCACGAATGAACTTGCTGGATTTGGTAAAAAAGTATCCGTTACTGACCGGGCGATTGACACGATGAAGGAAGAAAACCAGCTATTACAGGAAAAAGTTGCCTCTTTCTCATCGCTTCTTACTATCGAAGAAAAATCCCATTCCTTGGGATTGATTTCCTCTCCAACAGTCGTTACCATTGGTCGTCAAGATGTCGCGTTTCATCTGCAACCCTAATGGCTCGTATTTGGGCGGTTTTTACTTTCATTGGCGCACTCTATTGCCTGTTAGTCATCCGGCTATTTTATTGGCAGGTTATCCGTTCCTCCTCCTTGCGTCTTGAGGCTGCGTCGCAATATTATCTTACCTTTACGCTTCCTGCAGCACGGGGATCGATCCTTGCTTCTGACGGAAAACCATTGGTCATGAACCAATCTGCATTTTTGGCATATGCTGAACCCAGAAATATCACGAATATACCGTCTTTTGCCTCGAGTGTATCATCTCTGTTAGGACTTGATTCAAAAGAAATTGTTTCATGGCTTTCCGTGCCTGGTCGGGTTTGGGTCCCGCTTTCCCGTAAAGTCGAAGCTGCCCGCGTGAATCAACTGAAAGATCTCAAATTGAAAGGATTAGGATTTGAGCGGGAACCCAAGCGGATGTACCCGGAAAGCTCAATGGCTGCCCATCTCGTAGGATTTGTGGGGAGTGATGAGAATGGAAAAGACCGGGGATATTTTGGTCTTGAGGGATATTATGGGCGGGAGCTCGGCGGCAAAGATGGGATGCTGCAGCTTGAAAAAGATGTCCGTGGATCTCCAATATTAGTGGGTGAAACCCGCCGCATTGAATCTCAGGATGGAAGAAGTTTGGTATTGTGGTTAGACCGCACGGTACAGCGAAGCGTAGAACGCCGGCTTTTGGACGGTGTCGGCAAATACGGTGCTAAGGAAGGGTCGGTCGTCGTCATGGATCCGAAAACAGGCGGGATACTCGCAATGGCTTCTGTACCAAGTTATGATCCGGGGAAGTTTGGTGAATTTCCGAAAGATGTCTACAAAAATTCTGTGGTCGCCGGGGTTTACGAGCCGGGATCTACGTTTAAGGTGCTTGTCATGGCGATGGGCATTGACCGGGGTGTGGTCGCGCCGACCACGATGGCCGAGGAGTCCGGACCCACGCGTATAGGCGAACACTTTATCCGTACATGGGACGACAAATACCGGGGTTTGATATCCATGACTGATGTCCTTGTGTATTCCTCCAACGTCGGCATGGTATTTGTACAGAATAAGCTTGGGAAAGATGGGATGCTTGCTGTCCTTCACAGGTTCGGATTCGGGGAATTAACCGGTATCGATCTTCAAGAAGAAGCATCGGCAAGCGTGCGGGAGGATCGCGACTGGAAGGAGATAGATTTGGCAACCGCATCGTTTGGTCAGGGAATCGGGGTAACCCCGATACAAATGATTCGGGCAGTTAGTGCGATAGCAAATAACGGTCAACTTGTTGAGCCTCAAGTAGTCAAAGAGTTTCGTGATGAATCCGGAATCGTCGTGCCGAATAAGACAAATAAACCAAGACAAATTATTGTTCCTGCGACGGCAAAGGTCATGACGGAAATGATGATAGCAGCGGTAGACCGCGGGGACGCTAAATGGGCCAAACCCAAGGGGTATCGTATAGCGGGAAAAACCGGAACTGCTCAAATACCGGTTGCGGGGCATTATGATACGACCAAAACCATCGCCTCATTTGTCGGATTTGCGCCGGCAGATGATCCAAAATTCATCATATTAGTGACGTTGCGGGAGCCCACCTCTAGTCCCTGGGGATCGGAAACAGCAGCGCCTTTATTTTTTGCAATCGCCAAGGATCTTTTTACATACTACGGGATTGCGCCGCAATAGAATGGTATAATAGTGTAATGATTGCTCGTGTTAAAGGGCTGTATCATTGGTTTGAAGCATTGTTGGCCTCGGTATGGTTTCAGTTTCCCAGCTCCAAGCTCACGGTCATTGGAGTCACCGGTACGGATGGAAAGACGACGACGACGACCCTCATCTACGAAATCCTCAAAGCGAACGGACTGAATGTATCCATGATCACGTCTGTTCACGCGGTGGTGGGAGGAGTAGTGTATGATACCGGTTTTCATGTGACGAACCCCAGGGGTTGGCAAGTACAGAAGTATCTCGCCACAGCCGTCCGTCATGGCGATACGCATTTTGTGTTGGAGACTACGTCGCACGGCCTCTCCCAGCACCGGGTGGACTTTGTCCGGTTTGCCGTGGGAGTCATCACGAATGTAACACACGAACATCTGGATTGGCACAAGACGTTTGATGCGTATCTGAAGGCAAAGATATCACTACTCAAACGTGCTCGCATTGCCGTAATAAATCGGGATGAAGCAGCCGTCTACAATCAGGCAACCAGTATGTTAAAAAACAAACGCGTCGTGACCTACGGCATCCGCCGTGATGCGCTTGTGAGTCCGAAAAGTCATCCGTTTCAATCTCTGCTTTTGGGCGAGTTTAACCGGTATAATTGTTTGGCTGCAATAGCTGCAACGGAGGCGCTGGACGTGCCTCTTAAGATCGCCCAAAAAGCGATCGCATCATTTCACGGAGTGAAAGGTAGGATGGAAGTAGTCGCGACGAAGCCATTCCGGGTGATCATTGATTTTGCCCATACCCCAAACGCTATTGAGCAGGCGCTTAAAACCGTACGCGCTACGAGTAAATATCAGCTCATTCATGTATTTGGAAGTGCCGCTCTTCGGGACCGGACCAAGCGTCCGCTCATGGGCAAAGCTTCTGCCAGATACGCCGATACCATAGTCCTCACCGAAGAAGATTATCGCACCGAAGATGTTCATGTGATTATTGATGAGATTGCCTCGGGCATACCACCAGGCAAGCTGGTGGTGCGTCTGCCGGATCGGGAGGAAGCGATAGCGTTTGCTCTTTCAGAGGCAAAATCAGGAGATTGTGTGATGATAACCGGAAAAGGGCATGAAAAAAGTATAGCCCGCGGTAAGGTCGAATATCCATGGAGTGACCAGGAGACGGTGAAAAAGGTTATGAGAACAATATGCTAACAAAAATTAATGGCATTGGTTTTCAATCGACGTTGCTTTCACCTCTTGATGGGATTATTCACGGATTTTCCAATCGGTTGGCGGGAGACATGGAGAACAGTAAAGAGAATAGAGATACGTTTGCGAGTAGGTTGGGTTTGAGAGATTCTCCTATACTTCCCGAGCAAGTTCATGATAATCGGATACAAACAATTGACAAAAAATCGATTGGTATTGTCTCCGGAGTTGATGGACTCGTGAGTCGTGATACTTCGGTAGCAGTCCTCGCGGCTGATTGCGCTGCGGTGTTGCTCGTTGACCCGGTTGCGAAGATATGCGCAGCGGTTCATGCCGGATGGAAAGGGACGTTGGGTGGCGTTATTGGAAACGCAGTAGGCGAGATGGTTCGGATAGGGGCTGAAGCACAACGAATTCGTGTCGCTCTCGGTCCGCATATCGGTTTATGTTGCTATGACGTGCCCGAAGATCGAATTGGAATGTTTGAAGATCGTTTTGGCAGAGACGAAAAAATGGTAGCGAAGATAGATGGACGGTGGCACCTGGACATCGGGTGGGCAAATTACCGGCTTCTTATTGAAGCAGGCCTACACCCAGATCATATCGATGCGCCGCCTACCTGTACCTCGTGCCAAAGCGATACATTTTTTTCATACCGGAAAGACTCTAAGGAAACATACGGCGAAATGATGGCGGTGATTGGATTTCAAATATGACAACACTTGACCAAGCGAAGCGGATATATTTCGTCGGGATCAAAGGAGTTGCCATGGCGGCTCTTGCGATGTGGGCCAAAGACACCGGAACGATCGTCGTGGGGAGCGATGTGGCAGAAGAATTTCCTACGGATGAAGAGCTTAAAAATGCCGGGATTGATATTCATGAAGGGTTTGACGAGGATAATTTAGTTGCATTTTGCCCTGATTTGGTTATCTACACCGGAGCCCATGGGGGGAGGGATAACCGCCAGGTGCTGGCGGCCATGAAACGGGGAATTCCGGTTGTTCCTCATGGGAAAGCATTAGGACTTGCGATGCAAGGCAAGAAGCAGATAAGTGTCGCGGGGAGTCATGGAAAAACAACGACTGCTGCCATGATTGCGACGATACTCGTCGAAGCTGGCATGGATCCTTCCTATGCCATAGGTTGTGGATCTATCCGTGGGTTGGGACCCGCAGGACACGCAGGAAAAGGGGATTGGTTTGTGGCAGAAGCAGATGAATATGTGACGGATCCGGGGCATGACCTAACACCGCGTTTTTTATGGCAAAATCCAGACATGTTGGTCGTCACGAATATCGATTATGATCACCCTGACGTATATCCCGATCTACGATCTGTACAAGAGGCATTTGTTGCACTGCAAAAACAGAGTAAATTTACTATCGTCAACGCTCTTGATCAAGCAAGTTCTGTGCTCAGAAATATCGATACCATAAAGACGTTTGAATTTGGAGGGTTCATGAGTGAATTAACATTGCAGATTCCCGGAAAACACAATGTGCTCAATGCGGCAGCAGCGGCAACAGTGTGTGGAAAAATCGGCATTGGATGGGAAGTAATGAAGCAGGGATTCTTGCGATTTGGCGGTACGAAACGACGATTTGAAAAATTGGGAGAAGTACGTGGGGCACTCATCTATGACGATTATGCCCATCATCCGAAAGAAATTGAATCAACGATTGCGGCATTTCGTGATCGGTATCCCAAGAGACGGCTTATCGTCGTATTTCAGCCGCATACCTATTCACGGACAAAAGCATTGCTGACAGATTTTCGCCGGGCGCTTGCGATGGCGGATATTTCCCTCGTCACGGATATCTATGCGTCGGCGCGGGAGACCCACAGTGTGGATGGGCTCGCCGAGCGGTTGGGTGGTATCTATCTTCCTACAAGAAAAGACGTCACTCAATGGGTGGTAAACGAGCTTCAAGCGGATGACGTGATAGTATTTATGGGTGCAGGAGATATATACCAATGGGCAAGAGCCATCATATGAATTTTACAAAAGACGTATCACTTGCTCCGTATACCACCTTTAAGATCGGTGGACCCGCGGAATTTTTTTATGAGGCAGGAACGATTGAGGAAATCGTCGAATCAGTCTCACAAGCGCGGGCGTTAGATTTGCCGGTTACTCTCTTAGGAGGAGGAACAAATATTCTGATCGGGGATAAGGGAATCCGCGGGCTGGTCATAAAAAACAATACCGGTGCCATTACCATCCGCGGAATGAAAGCCAGCTACCGGTCGGGCAAAAAAGTCGGTTCTGTCTATGTGGAAGCCGATTCCGGAGTCTTATTTAACAAGCTCGTACGGTTCACCGTTGACGAAGGGCTTGGGGGACTGGAAGCACACTTAGGATTGCCCGGGACCGTTGGTGGGGCAATCTACATGAATTCCAAATGGACGAAGGCCGCATCGAAAGATGCGGCACAAGGGATCGTAACCCAAAATAACCGAAGACGTTATTTTGGGACGCTCCCTATGCCCACAAGCTACGTCGGCGACGCGGTCTATCAGGCGACGATCCTGACTCCCCAGAATGAAACAAAGATTGTGGACCGGACATTTTTCCGGTTTGCTTATGATACAAGCGCTATTCAAAAGACCGGAGATATTGTTCTTCAGGTTGTATTTGCGTTAACTCCCGGGGAAAAAGATGGACTATGGAAGGTTGCTAATCATAGCATCGCATATCGGAGGGTGAGCCAACCACAGGGAGTCAAAAGCTCCGGATGTACATTCCGTAATCTCTCTCCAGCTGAGGCTATTTCTGTCTCAAGCCCTAATCAAACGACATCAGCGGGATTTCTCGTGGATCATGCAGGGCTCAAAGGCCTGAAGATAGGAGATGCGCAAATTTCTCCGGTGCATGCTAATTTCATCGTTAATAATGGTCATGCCAGCGCACGCGACGTGGTAGAATTAATTGAACTTGCACGCCGGAAAGTGAAAGAACAGTTTGGCATCGAGCTCGTCGAGGAAATCGTACGGGTAGGAGAATTTTAATGGATACATTTATTATCACCGGAGGGACACCATTACAGGGTGAAGTGACTTTGGGAGGCGCCAAAAATGTTGCACTCAAAGTACTTGTGGCTTGTTTACTTACCGATGAAAAATTCGTGATTCATAATGTTCCGGACATACGGGATGTACAGCTCATGGTGGAAGTGCTTCTGAGCCTCGGCGTTCATATTCAACGGAATGGAAGCACGGTGACTGCTCAAAACAAACACATAGATGAATCCCGGGTTCCGTTGGATATCGGAGCACGCCTGCGCACATCATCTATGGTCATTGGACCACTTCTGGCCCGGTATGGACGGGCCATGATACCGAATCCAGGGGGATGCAGGATTGGGGCCCGGCCTATAGACCGTCATATTTTGGCCCTGCGTAGCATGGGAGCGCTTATCGATTACCGGTCCGATGACGGATATTTCTATGCGACGGCGCCTCAGGGACTCTCCGGCATATCTTTTGAATTTACTAAAAATTCCCATACTGGGACGGAAACTATTCTCCTGGCTTCGGTTTTGGCTAAAGGAAAAACAATGATCAAAGGCGCAGCAGAAGAAGTGGAGGTAGACGAGCTCATTGCGCTACTAAACTCCATGGGGGCGAAAATTTGGCGTAGCGGACAAAGGGAAATAACGATTGAAGGGGTGACATCGCTACATGGTGTTGAGTTTACCATTATGCCGGATCGCAATGAAGAGGTGACGTTTGCCATCGCTTCAGCGGTAACCCACGGGAGTGTTACTGTTGTAGGATCTCAGAGGAACCATTTATCCGCGTTTTTGACGGCTTTTACCGCAACCGGTGGAGTTTATGAAGCGATTGATCAGACACGGACACGGTATGGCTGTGGTAGAGACTTACGGGCGATAGATATCGAAACGAAACCGCATCCCGGATTTATGACGGACTGGCAGGCGCCATGGGCGGTCCTCATGACCCAGGCCACTGGGACTGCGATTATTCATGAGACGGTGTTTGAAAATCGGTTTGGATATGCCGAGGAGCTTAAAAAGATGGGCGCGAATATTGAAAATTATGATCCGGATGTTTCTGATCCGGCTGGTTTTTACAATTTCAACTGGGAAGATCACCAAGATGGAGATCATCATGCCATCCGCATTCATGGCCCAACGAAACTCCATAACGCTATCCTTACCATGAATGATCTCCGCGCGGGTGCAACGCTGGTCTTGGCCGCTCTTGCCGCTCAAGGTCAAAGCACTCTCCATGGTGTTGAGCATATAGACCGGGGATATGAGAATATAGAAGAAAGACTTAGGAAGCTGGGAGCGAATATAGTTCGGCAAAAGGAGGAGGTATTATGAACAAAGATTGTGTCGCCATTGTGTTGGCAGGGGGTGAAGGAAAACGTTTTTGGCCGATCCAGACGAGCAAATCAATGATTCGTTTCTTGGGGGAGCCACTTCTCGTGCATAATCTCAATCGGTTGAAGTTGACAGGGATTACCGATGTGATTGTTGTAATTCATCCTCAGGACGCAGAAACATTTGTTCATCTATCCGTACCCGGTTTGACGATCCGTACAGTAGTACAGCCCCAGCCAAATGGTATGGCGGGTGGCGTTATTGCGGCAGCACCTTTTTTGAAGGGGAAATCTTGTTTTATCATGAATGCGACAGATTTGGTAGAAGAACGGCTTTATTCCGAATTAGTCCCATATATAAGTGGAAATACCGTTATTTCCGTTGGTAAAAAAGTGACAGATTATTTTCCGGGGAGTTATTTTATCTTTGATGGTAAGAACGTTATTGGTGTCGTAGAAAAGCCGGGGAAAGGAAATGAACCAAGCAATTTAGTCGGTCTTGTCTTCGATTATTTTCCTGACTCCGAGAGATTTCTTGAACTATTACAAAATTCAAAAAGTGAGCACGATGATATTTATGAAAAAGCCCTGAATGAACTGCTAAAAGATGGAAAAGCGAAAATTCTTCCGTATGATGGATATTGGTACCCCACAAAATATCCGTGGCACGTTCTCGATATTATGGATCGGTTGCTTACGGACGTATCTGAACACCGTGGTAAGAATGTGGAGATAAAAAGTAATGTCGTTATTGAAGGCCCGGTTTATCTTGGCGATAATGTGAAAATTTTTGAGAATACTAAAATTGTCGGTCCGTGCTATATCGGGGATAATACCATTATCGGCAATAATAATATTATCCGGCATAGCCAAATAGGATCGGGATGTGTCACGGGGTTTAATACGGATATCACGAGAAGCTATATTGGTGATACCTGTTGGTTTCATAGTAATTATATCGGAGACAGTGTGATTGAAGGCGATGTAAGCATGGGATCGGGAAATGTCCTCGCGAATCTCCGGCTTGACGAAGGGGAAATATTTTCTGTTGTACGCAAAGAGCGGGTGAATACGAAACGCACCAAGCTGGGGGCCATAATTGGGCGACATGTCCGCATAGGAGTTAATACAAGTATCATGCCCGGGGTGAAAATCGGGTCAAATTCTATGATTGGCGCGGGACTCATCGTGGACCGGGATATACCCGACGGAAGCTTTGTCACCGGAGGCACTTCGATGGCTATTACAAAGAACAGCAGATCCATTACCCGAAATAGGGATATCTTCAAAGAAAAGCTGCTATGAAATCATCCATCGTCATACTCCATGGTTGGGGATTATCCGGCAAAACATTTTTACCTCTCGAACAATGCCTGAAAAAACAGGGTTACCGGGTATTTGCCCCGGATTTACCGGGGTTTGGTGCTACAAAAATACCGGAGCATCCCCTGGCGCTCGTTGATTACGCACAATTTTTAGATGGGTATCTGAAAAAGAATCATATTGTCCAACCGATTCTTATCGGACATTCATTTGGAGGAAGAGTATCGCTTAAATATAATGAATTGTATCCAAATCGTGTTCGAGCACTAATTTTATCCGGAACACCGGGTTTTACCCCTATTCCCAAGAAAAAATTATTATTTTTCATTGCACTCGCTAAAATTGGGGGATTTTTGTTTTCAATTCCGCCACTTTCGTTGGCTCAGGACTCGGTCCGCCGATGGTATTACTACGTAGTGGGGGCCAAAGAATTTTTCCGGGCGGAGGGGGCGATGCGCGAGACATTCAAGCGTATCGTCCGGGAGGATCTTGTATCATCTATGGAAGCTATCAAAATACCAACTTTACTCTTGTGGGGTGAGTACGATATTATCGTCCCTCTTTCAATTGCGGAGCGGATGCATCGGGTGATCGTGGACTCAGAGTTATTGGTGATTCCCGAGGCCAATCACGGAGTGCCATATAAACAATCTGAGGAGTTTGCTTCGTATGTTACCCGTTTTTTGGGTAAATTATAGACCGTCTATGGAAGTATTTTTCTTTTTGATCCCGCTGTTGTGGGGAATACGCATCGTTTCCAATATTCTCACCTATACGCAGCTTTGGTGGGTAAAAGAATACCGTTGGGACAGGATGTTCATTCACCTTCACACTGCGCAAGGTAAACGACTCTTATGGCCGGAACGCCGACGCCCAAGGGTACTCCCTAAATCGGCGCTTATTGTTCTTTTCAGTCTGATCTTTTTGGGGAGCATACTCCTTGCGAACTCATGGCCAATTCTGTTGCGATTGTTCGCAATGGATTTATTAAGTTTTCCCATGACCTGGATCATTGTCGCCATAGTCAATGCTCCGACCAACTTCTATCACAAGTTTGTAATCGCCAAAGCAGTGAGCACGTTGCGTCACCATAAACCAATGGTAGTGATTGGCGTAACGGGGAGTTACGGAAAAACAACGACAAAAGAGTATCTCTCGACGATCCTTTCAGAAAAGTTTCAAGTGCTCAAGACCGATGCGAGTAAAAATTCACCCATCGGTATTGCGGAAGTGATAGTACAAAAATTAAAACCGGAACACGAAGTATTTGTCGTAGAAATGGGGGCATATAAAAAAGGAGAGATTGCTGAAATGGTGGCTATGGTGCAGCCACAAATCGGAATCATCACTGCCATCAATGAACAACATCAGGATCTTTTCGGAACAATCGAGAACACGATGCACGCCAAGTATGAGCTTATTGAAGGATTAACAGGCAGGAACATCGCGATTATGAACGGGGATGACACGAGAGTCAGTGTCATGGCACAGTGGGCCAGGCGCGACGGACGGGAGGTATGGGAGTACGGAAGTCAAAAGTCAAAAGTCTCCGCCGAAGGCGGATCAGCCTCTGGCCGAAAAAGTCAAAAGTCAAATACGGCAAGTTCAATATTTATCGGAACAGACATAAAGGCGTCGTTTAATGGGATTGAATTTACGTGTATCTCGGGGAATACCACGGTACGGGTTAAAGCACCGGTTATCGGTACCCATCAGGTAGGTAATATTCTTTGCGCGATTGCTGGGGCGGGAGCCGCGGGGATGACTCTTGTGGAAGCGGCTGCAGCCGCACGTACGATACAGTCAAATCCTAAAAGTCTCGGCACGATACCGGGAATCAATGGATCTATCTATATCAATGACACGTTCAATAATAGTCCGGATTCGGCAATCGCTGCTCTTGATGTGCTCGCCTGGGGCAAGCGAAAGAAATTTTTGGTATTTCAACCAATGATTGAATTAGGCACATATGCATCAGAGCGTCATGCATCGGTTGGCACGTACGCGGCGCGTACTTGCGATGAAATTATGCTGACAAACGATAATTTTTATGAGGATTTTAAGAAAGGCGTCCGCACTGTATCAAAAACTATGAATGTTTCAGTATTGTCTCCGGGCAAGGCCGCATCGTTCCTGAGAAGTAAGCTCGGAAAGGATGACGTAGTGTTATTTAAGGGGAAAGAAGCGGAGCATGTATTAAGAGCATTATGAAAGTAAGATTGTCATTCCCGCGAAGGCGGGAATCCAGAGTATTTAAGATGGATCCCCGATCAGGTCGGGGATGACACATTATATTATGCCTGTTTTTTTTCGAAAAATCATATCTCCTTCGCTTTCTCCAAATACAGAATCAGATGATGTATGGGAAGCCGTGAGAGCGTTTCTCAAACCCCGGTCATGGCAGCGTGGAAGTGCAATAGACGAGATTGAGCATTGGTTCAAGGATTATTATGATGCATCTGCCGCAGTTTCTTTTGACAGCGGTCGGTCGGCTTTATACGCGATCCTAGAGGCGTTTGGTATTGGGCTTGGAGATGATGTTCTCGTTCAGGCTTTTACGTGTGTGGCTGTTCCCAATAGCATCCGGTGGGCTGGAGCAACGCCGGTATACGTAGATATCGACAAACGATTCAATATTGATCCAAAGGACCTCGAAAAAAAGATTACCAAGCAATCTAAAGCGATTATCGTTCAGCATACCTTCGGTATACCGGCCGCGATGGATGCAATCCTTACGATTGCAAGAAAACATAACCTTATCGTTATCGAAGATTGTGCGCACAGTCTGGGAGCCACATATCATAACCGTACGGTTGGGTCATTGGGGGACGCGGCGTTTTTTAGTTTCGGGCGGGATAAAGTGCTTTCGAGCGTGTGGGGAGGAATGGCGATAATAAGTCAAAAGTCTCCGCCAAAGGCGGATCAGCCTATGGCTGAAAAAGTCAAAAGCCCGCCCGCCGGCGAGGCAGGTCAAAAGTTAAGACAGATACAAGAGAAATTACCATACCCATCACGTATTTGGATTGTGCAACAGTTATTTCACCCCATTGCGTTTGCCGTGATACTTCCTTTGTATAATTTGATCATTGGAAAGGTAATTCTTGAATGCTTAAAACGTTTGGGATTACTGTCAAAGCCGGTCAACGATCAAGAATTGAGAGGGGAGAAGCCGTTGTTCATGCCGAGGCGGTACCCCAACGCGCTTGCCCGGCTTCTGATGAGGCAACTCGTCAAACTCAAGCGTTATACCATTAAACGACGCCGAACTGTTGCGTACTATCAAGAAGTATTTCAATCCCGAAATGAAATTATCATGCCGAAATCCATTCCGGGGGGAGTATATTTGCGTTTTCCGATTTTAGTGCAAAATCAAGAGGAAGTGATGATGCGAGCCAAACGGGCAGGTATTCTTTTGGGTAATTGGTATACAAGCGTCATAGATCCGGTTCAGGTCAACCGGGAGAATGTTGGATATATCGCCGGGTCATGTCCAAAAGCGGAAATTTACGCGCGGCATATTATAAATTTACCTACGCTCATTTCAGAAGATGAGGCGCGGCGGGTCGTTGCAATGGTATGAGATACTCGTGAGTATGATGCAATTTAATTGGATTGATTGGTTGATCGTTATTATCGTTCTTTACCAGGTTATCGAGGGATGGGACAAGGGTATCGTATCGCTATTATCCAACACCCTGGCTTTTCTCGTATCGCTGTGGATCGCGATTAGATTTCATGTGCAAGTCGGCGGATTTCTTATCCAAAAATTTGGGCTTCCTCAATTATGGACGAACGTATTAGGATATCTGGTGCTCGCATTTCCTGCAGAGATGGTTGTTAATTCAATACTAGAATGGCCGATGCGAAAAATTCCACAAAAAATTGTGGGATCTATTATTAACAAATGGTTAGGTTCCGTATTTGCCGTCGTTAATGCGTTATTGTTTGTATCATTTTTACTGCTCATCGTGCTTGCTATTCCCAGCCGGGGAACAGTGAAGCGCGATATCAAAAATTCGAGGATCGGTAGCCAACTTGTATTGGCGTCAGAGCGCTATGGGGGAAAAGTAAAATCCTCGCTCGATTCGGTTACCCAGGAAGCAATGAAATTTGTGACGATAAAGCCTAAATCTCAGGAACGACTGGATTTGGATGTAGCACCGGAGAAAAATCAGCTGACGGTAGATAATCCTAGCGAACTTCAGATGGTAGCATTGGTCAACGAAGAACGAAGTAAAATAGGACTCGGGGAGCTTCGGATAGATGAGCAACTTACGGATACCGCGCGCCGTCATAGTCGTGATATGTTTGAGCGGAGATACTTTTCGCATTTTAGTCCGGAGGGCCATGATGTGAGCTATCGCGCTAAACAAAGCGGCATTGAGTATAGTCTCATTGGTGAAAATTTGGCGTATGCACCGAATGTCTCCACTGCGCATACGGGTTTCATGAATAGCGAAGGACACCGGAAAAATATTCTCGATGGCCAGTGGAGCAGGATAGGAATCGGCACGATCGACGGGGATGTCTATGGAAAGATGTTCACGCAGGTTTTTGCCAATTAATACTTCATGCGATTGCCCATTTTATCCAAAGTATCCTCCTCCTATCGCATAAAACGATTGATCGTGGGTCAGATGCAGGCAAACTGTTATTTGGTGATCGATGAGTCCTTGGGTCAGGCGGTCATTATCGATCCCGGTGATGACGCGGAATATATCATCGATACCGTGACTCAACTCAAAGCGCGGCCGATGGCAATACTTGCCACGCATGGTCATTTTGACCACGTGATGGCTGGCTTTGCGCTCCAACATACATTCTCCATTCCGTTTTACATGCATCCGTTAGATCAATTTTTACTTGATGGTATGGATGCGAGCGCAAAACATTTTTTAGGATTACCCCGCGCAGATCCGGCACCGACCATAACGCATGGACTTGAGGGTGATATGGTTTTGGTATGTGGCAGTATCAAATTTTTCATCATTTATTCTCCCGGTCATACACCGGGAAGTGTGAGCATCATCACAAAGGATGAAAAGAACATTTTTGTTGGCGACCTTTTATTTCACGGCGGGAGTGTCGGAAGAACGGATTTTTCCTATTCCGACGCTACGCAACTCATTCATTCTATCGGCAAGATATTGGACTTACCGGACGCTACGATCATCTATCCCGGACATGGGGACCCCACGACTGTAGGCGGGGAAACGTTGTATCATAGAGCCATATGAAGCTTCATGTCGAACCATTTGATGACCGGGGAGAGTGGGAACGGTTTTGGGGCATGCATGCTCCCGGCGCACTTTTTCAGTCCTGGTGTTGGGGGGAGGTCGTGAAAAAGCAGTCACTCCCTCTCGTCAGATTTGGGCTGTATGAGCGCTCGCGTCTGATTGGCATCTATCAGGTCATGGTCGTACGGGCTCGCCGCGGGACGTACCTCCATATCCGTCACGGGCCGGTTCTGGAACGTCACACAGTGATGAATTGGAAGAGCGTTCTTTCCCATCTGTGTAGGGTAGCCCGCTTGGAGGGTGCATGGTTTTTGCGTTTTAGTCCGCAAATTGATGATACGCCGGGCAACCAAAAGCTCTTCACTGCATTGGGTCTCCGGCCAAGCATTACTCATGAAGTAGACGCAGAACGCTGTTTGCTCCTCCCGATCGGTCAAACGGAAGATGCGCTCCTTGCCGCCATGCGTAAATCAACGCGCTATGATATCCGCCGGTCGGAAAAAATGGATATTCACGTCGTCCATTCAACCGACCCCAAGGATTTAGAAAAGTTTTTTGAACTTTACCGTAAGACTTCCAAACGTCAGCATTTTGTGGAGCATGAGGGTGTCGCTTGCGAGTTTGAAGTGTATGCCAAAATAGGAAATGTCGTATTGCTGATGGGGTACCATGAGCAGACACTCATGAGCGCCGCAATAATACTTTTCTCAGGCAATCAAGCGATTTATCACCATGGTGCATCCATCCCCAGTAAGGCCCCGGTCAATTATGCCGTGCAATGGACGGCCATCCGCATGGCTAAAGAGCGGGGATACACGTGGTATAACTTTTGGGGTGTGTCCCCTCAGGACAACCTATCACATCCCTGGGCTGGACATTCGCTCTTTAAGCGTGGATTTGGAGGCATGGAAACCGTGAAAATTCATGCTCAGGACTATCCCGTTTCCCGGCTTTATTATTTCACGAGAGCCTTCGAGTGGTGGCAGGAACGCCGGCGGGGATACTGAGTATGCTATACTTGGGTCGAGGCCGTATGAGGGAGACATTCCGAAAACATCAAATATCGTTCAAAACCGCGATCGGTGGGATACAATGGGCCATCCAAACACAACCAAATTTCCGGGTGCATCTCGTCCTCTCCGCCCTTGCGCTCGCCGGAGCATGGTGGTTTAGTGTCACCCGGACGGAGCTTCTTATCCTCGTTTTTACCATCATATTGGGGTTATCCGCGGAAATGATCAATACCGCTCTCGAGTCCATGACGGATTTAATTACCCGGGAGTGGCGGCAGGAGGCAAAAATAGCCAAAGACGTATCAGCCGGCATGATGCTCATCACCGCCTTCGGAGCACTCATAGTAGCTGCGGTCATATTCCTTCCGTATATATTCGGGTAAGTCGTCATACATTCATATGGGATTATTACTCGGGGTAGTTCTATTTTCTTGGTTCATCCACAGCATATTGTATATTCCGTTTATCCGGCTCCTGTATACTTGGCGGTTTCAGCGTCTTGCTCAAAAAACGCGGGATGCGTTTGAAAAACGTACCCCTATATTTGATAAGCTGCATAAAAATAAAGTTGGTACCCCTGTGGGGGGCGGTCTTCTGATTATTTTACTGACTACGATCCTTTTTCCCATAATCATGCTTCTCCTCCATTATTTTTGGGTCCCGATTACTGCGGTCTATGCCGTAGGGAGTGAGATGAAAATATTGCTTTTCACCTTTGTTTCATTCGGGCTTCTAGGGCTCGTTGACGATATGAAGAAAACCTTTTCATGGATGAAAGAGCGCGAATTTTTTGGACTCCGTCTCCGGCATAAACTTATTCTCGAGATTGTCATCGCCACCGTCATTGGTTTTTGGCTGGTGTATGATCTCAAAATTGATATATTTTATATCCCACTCTTGGGTGTATTTCATTTGGGTTGGATGTTTGTACCATTTGCCGCTTTCATCATCATTGCGTTTGCTAATGCGTTTAACATCACTGATGGGTTGGATGGTTTGGCTTCCGGCGTACTTATGATTGCGCTGGGAGCGTTTTGGATCATATCCGCATCAATTTTGGATACGCCGCTTTCGGTGTTTATAGCCCTTTGGCTCGGCGGGGTCATTGCGTTTCTCTATTTTAACGTTTATCCGGCGCGTATATTTTTGGGCGATGTAGGCGCACTATCCTTTGGCGCAACCCTTGCCGTCGTCGGTCTCCTATTGGGGAAAGCTCCTGCGCTCCTCGTAATTGGCGGAGTATTTGTGTTGGAAGTATTTTCGTCGCTCGTTCAGCTTTTATCCAAAAAGTTTTTACACCGGAAAGTGTTTCCGGTAGCCCCTTTTCACTTATGGCTTCAATATCAGGGTTGGCCGGAGCCAAAGATTGTGACAAGGTTTTGGATCATAGCAATCGTATTTGCACTTTTTGGTTTGTTTATTGCGCTTCTGACGAAATCGCCTCTCCTATAACGGTATGGGTGATCGACAACACGACAGACAACATGCCCCAATCGGATTTTTGGATTCCGGTCTCGGGGGACTCACCATTTGGGACGAGGTGAGATCGCAACTGCCAAGCGAATCAACGATCTATATAGGGGATCACGAATACCAACCCTATGGCAAACGGCGAGCTCCGGAAATACGACGCAGGGTCAAACGTTTGATCGGATTCTTATTGCAAAAAAAAGTGAAGATGGTCGTCATCGCATGCAATACCGCAACGGTGACCGGAATAGACCTGTATCGGCGGTGGTACCCCCGGGTTCCCATCATCGGCGTGGTTCCGGTCGTAAAGACGGCAGTCTCGCTCACGAAGACCAAGCATATCGCCGTGCTTTCCACCCCAAATACTGCCGGCAGTACCTATCAAAAACGCTTGATAACCATGTATGCGGGAGATTGTACCGTCGAAAATATAGGAATCCCTGATTTAGCAACGTCCATAGAGAGGGGGGATACCAACAAAGCGATAGAAAAAATAGTACGGAAGTATCTTGATCCTGTAGTATTACATACAGTTGATGTGATCGTACTTGGGTGCACGCATTATCCATTTATCAGGCCGGTTATTGCCCGCCTCGTGGGGGAAAAAATTCGTATCATTGATTCTGGAGCGGCAGTCGGGCGGCATGTCACACGCGTCTTGGATCAGGAACAGTTGCGTTCAGTATCCCATGCGCCGTACACTGAATTTTATACCACAGGAGATGCGGCACAGGTATCCCGTGTAGCGAGTGGATTACTTGCCCGGGCATTGAGTTTTACATATGCGCGACTTTAAGGGCACACATATCGCAGTGTTGGGGATATCCACAGAAGGATGTGATACGGTGAAATTTCTTCACGCGCGGGGAGCCGTCATAACCTGTTGCGATCGCAGGGGAAAAGATGCCTTAGGATCGGTATATCCATGGGCCTCATCTCTTGGGGTTTCGTTTCAGTTGGGGGAAACGTATTTACACAATCTCAACGATTTTGAGATAGTAGTACGCACTCCCGGTATGTCTCCGCGGTTGCCCGAGCTTATTGATTTTGTCCGTAGAGGAGGAGAGACGACAAGTCTCACCAAACTATTTTTCGCTGAGTGTGTGGCCCCCATCATTGGCGTGACAGGAACCAAAGGAAAAGGAACGACGAGTACGCTCATCGCTTCTATGCTAGAGGCCGCGGGTTTAACCGTGCATCTTGGGGGAAACGTAGGGATACCCCTTCTTTCGCGGGTAGACTCGATCAAGCCCAATGACTGGGTAGTCCTTGAGCTCTCATCATTCCAACTTGAGGATCTTACCCAAAGTCCGCAGATTGCTGTTATTTTGAAGACCACACAGGAGCATTTGGCAAATTTTGACTCGCTTGCGACCAATTTTCATGAGACGAGGCAGGCGTATGTGCAATCCAAAAAATCCATTGTCCGGTATCAAACGGCTAATGATTTTGTCATCGTGAACAAAGATGATCCGACTTCATCCTCATTTTCGGAAGGTACAAAGGCTCAACGCGTATGCTTTAGCAGTCTTGATCCTGAAGCCGATGCGTATATCGCCGGTCACGCGGTCCACTTGCGTAATGACGGCACTATGATAAAACTGGTTGATCGGGAGTCTGTGAAACTGCGTGGGGATCACAATTTAGAAAATATAGCAGCAGCAGCTCTTGCAGCAAAAGCAGTCGGAGTGTCTATTGAGTCAATACGGATGGGAGCCACGACGTTTTCGGGGCTTGAACATCGATTGGAGTTTGTGCGGAGCGGTGGCGGCGTCTCGTACTTCAATGATTCATTCTCGACCGTGCCGGAAACGGCAATAGCCGCGGTCAAATCGTTTGATTCGCCAATGGTCCTCATCGTAGGAGGGTCAGAGAAAGGATCGGATTTTACGGAAATGGGAGAAGTTATCGCCCATTCCCGCGTGAGATCACTCATTGTCATCGGGGATATGACCGAGCGAATCGTCAAAGCAATTGGCGATGGCGGTTATAAGGGTCCATGTATTACCGGGCTTCGTACCATGAAAGATATTGTTCAATGTGCTTCCAAGGAAGCGCAAGTCGGAGACACGGTGCTTTTGTCCCCTGCATGTGCGTCATTTGATATGTTTCCCAATTATAAAGAGCGGGGGAGGCAGTTTAAGAAAGAAGTACATGAATCTATTTTTTAACCATACGACGAGATCCGCGGACCGTTGGCTTACCGGGATCGTTCTGCTTCTTTCATTTTTCGGTGTACTGATGGTTTATGATGCATCGGTAGCCATAGCCATACGGGATTTTGGAAATCAATACTATTATGCCCGTGAACAATTGAAATGGTTGGGGATAGGAATCCTCGCCATGATCATGCTTTCCCGTATTGATTATCATATGTGGCATCGATTTGTACTCCCGGCGATTTTAGGAGTTATGGTGCTTCTCGTTGCTGTATTTATTCCGGGATTTGGCGTGCGTGCCCTCGGCGCGAACCGGTGGTTGAATTTTGGAGTATTTATCCTGCAGCCGGCAGAGGCGGCAAAACTGGTATTGATTTTATATCTTGCGGCGTGGCTCAGCGTGAAAGAAAAAAAAAGACTCGGGGCATTTCTTCTTTTGACCGGTAGTATTTTTAGCTTAGTGATGTTGGAGCCGGATTTGGGGACGGCAGTCATCATCGCCGGAACTGCACTGGTTATGTATTTTTTGTCCGGTGCGCCGATGAAGCATTTTGCCTTCCTCTTGCCGCTTATTATCGCGGGCGTGGTCATCCTTGCAGTTTCTTCTCCGTACCGGTTTCGTAGGCTCACGACGTATGTCAACCCCGACAGTGATCCGCTCGGAGCTTCGTATCAAATCAGACAGGTACTCATCAGTCTGGGATCAGGAGGTCTCACGGGCATAGGGATCGGAAAATCCAGACAAAAATACGAGTATCTTCCTGAGGCAAATACTGATTCAATTTTTGCGATCATTGGAGAAGAAACAGGTTTTGTCGGGACGACATTCATCACCGGTGCATTTGCATTTTTCGTGTGGCGCGCCTTTTGGATCGCTGCCCGGGCTAACGATACGTTTGGAAAATTACTCGCATCAGGTGTGGCTTCGTGGGTAGGTATACAAAGTATCCTGAATATGGGAGCCATGTCAGCGCTTGTACCGCTCACTGGTATCCCGCTGCCGTTTATTTCGTATGGTGGGTCAAGTCTCGTGATTTTACTTGCTGCATCCGGAATTGTATTAAATATCAGCCGTCAACAAAAATTATGAAACAGCCATTGATCTGTGTCACCGGCGGACACTTAACGCCAGCCCTTGCCGTCATTGAGGAAATACAAAGAATTCACCCCGATTGGCACATGTTTTTTATCGGGAGACGAAAAACGTTTGAAGGGGCAGAGATGAGATCGGAGGAAGAGCGGTTAGTCCGTGCGCTTGGTATACCGTTTTATGGGCTGACAACGGGCAGATTTCAGCGTTCCTGGTCGCCGTTTACGTTATTGTCTTTTTTGAAAATACCGTTCGGGGTTGTCACTGCTTTTTTGTGGCTTATGCGGTATCGCCCGAGTATCATCCTGTCCTTCGGTGGATACATAGCACTTCCGGTGGTTCTTGCGGGGAAGATACTCAACATTCCGGTCATCACGCACGAACAGACGACGGATTTGGGACTCTCCAACAGAATAATTGCCCGTATGGCCGGGCGGGTACTTTTGGCCCGTGATGTGGGTGTGCCAATACGCCGCGCATTGTTTTCCCCATTGGGAGAATACCATTTTTCACTGTTGCCGGATACTGAATTTCCTATTCTCTATATAACCGGTGGGAGTACGGGTGCGCAGTCGCTTAACGCGCTCATTTATCCGCTCCTTCCCGCATTAAGTAAGTCGTTTTATATTATTCATCAAGTCGGTGCGAAGGATATGGAAAACGCACTTCGGGCGCGGGATGGGATGGCTCGGGAAGATCGATACCGTTACGTTCCGGTGAGTTATATCGACGTGAGGGAGTTATCGTGGATTTATCATAATACGTCATTCTTAATCGGTAGATCCGGCGCAAATACCACTGCTGAAGTCGCGGCCCTGGGGATTCCCGCGTTATTTATTCCTCTTCCGTGGGCCGCCGATGATGAACAGAAGAAAAATGCGCAATCGTTAGGAGACAAAGGGATGGCGGCCGTGCTTGACCAGCGAACACTGACCGGAGAGATACTCCTTACCCAAATCAATATCATGATGAAATCAATACACCACTATAAAAAGAAAGCCATGGAGGTGGCGAAACACTATCCGCGCGATGGAGCCTCGAGAGTCGTTAAGGCAATCAAAGAAAGTATTGCTATGACCAACAACTCATGAGACGTGCATTTGCCTGGCGGAAGATTGGACGTATTGTTGTACTGCTTATCGGTATTGGGGCGATCTGTGGATTTTTTTCCTGGGGGATAAACAGAATATTTACGATTACGAATATTGAGGTGGGAGGGGAAGGGATTCAGATAGAAGTCGACGCGGCCAACATGCCGAAGAATCTCCTTTTTTTCCCCGTGGAACAAGTGACACAACAATTATTGCGTGACTATACGCTCGTGGGCAGTGTCATTATCCAAAAAAAATATCCTAATACTTTGCGGATCACCGCCGTACCACGCAAACCCTTTGCGATCGTGGGCATTGACCGCGAGACGTACCTCGTGGATGATCAGGGAATCGTACTCAAACAATATCCACTCGAAACCGGATTACCTTTCATTCGAATCGCAGCGGGTGGGGTGGAGCCGGGGGTGAAAATTTCCGATCAGGCGATATTGGCTTCTGTAAACTTTATAAGAGAGATACAGACCATTGTTTCTATCCGGGAAGTTACTATGAACGATACGACGTCTCTGCGCGCACAAAGTGCCACGATGAGTATAGTATTTGCTCAACACGCCGATATCCCGGCACTCATCCGCACTTTACAAACAGTGATCGAGGGGTTTAGAATAAAAGGTACGCTGCCCACAACTGTAGATTTGCGATTTGACAAACCAGTTGTTACATTTTAAATCCACTACCATGGCCCGTGATAGAACAATTTCAAGCATCGACATCGGTTCATCCAAAATCACGACCCTCATCGCTTCTATCGGAGAAGAAGATACCGTCAACGTATTAGGAGTCTCGACGGTCTCAAGTCGCGGCCTGCGGAAAGGCCAGGTGGTCAATATTGAAGACGCGACTGCGTCAATTTCTAAGTCTCTTGAAGCGGCGGAACGCATGGCGGGGACGACGGTCGGGATGGCATATGTCTCTATCGGCGGCAACCACATCACGTCGCTTAATTCTCATGGGGTCGTTGCCGTAAGCGAACCGGATAAGGAAATTACACCACAGGATGTGGTACGGGTCATCGATGCAGCAAAAGCCGTGCAACTTCCGTCGTCGCGCGAAGTACTCCACGTACTGCCGCGGGGATACATTGTGGACGGACAAGAGGGGATTGTGGATCCTGTCGGCATGACGGGAGTGCGGCTAGAAGTGGATACACATCTGGTCACGGGAGGGGCAACGGCGGTACGCAATCATCATAAATGCGTCGAGGAATTGGGGGTCGATATCGGAGACATCGTATTTGGAGGGTTGGCTTCGTCGTACGCGTCACTCACCGACACGGAAAAAGAATTGGGTGTCGTATTGGTCGACGTGGGTGGTGGGACGACGGATGTCGCCATATTTATTGAGGGAGCTCTTTCCTATTCTTCTGTCATTCCCGTAGGCGCCATCAATATCACGAAAGATATTGCCGCCGGCCTGCGGGTTTCGCTTGAAAGCGCGGAGAAGATAAAAATTGCATTATCACTTGTTCCCAAAACTTCGGTAATGCCCGATGAAGGAATGGAAATGAGCATGAAGAAAAAGCCCGGCGAGCCGGTATCCGATGACATCGATCTTTCTCACTTGGGATTGCCGGAAGAAATGCGCAGCGTTTCTAAAAAGACGCTTATCGACGGTATTGTACGCCCGAGACTCAATGAGATATTTACAATGGTGGGGCTTGAGATAAAGCGGAGTGGCTTTGGTGGCATGACTCCTTCGGGAATCGTTTTGACCGGAGGCGGCGCGCTCACGGTCGGGGCGGTCGAAGCCGCACGAAGGAATCTCGCAATGCCGGTCCATACCGCAATTCCCGGAAAAATCAGCGGACTCATCGACGAGATTATGAGTCCTGCATATGCCACAAGTATCGGACTTCTTTTGTACGGCGCCAAGTCCGGTAAAAATGAAACCGGACGGGGATTTGGAGGATTTGCCCGTTTGGGCGGGAAGTTTCAAGTGAAAGGGATTGCAGGGAAGGTCATTGATCTGGTAAAGTCATTCTTACCCTAACAAGATGGCTGAATGGTTAGATGGTTGCGAAGTTTATTTTTAACCATTTTGACCATAGAACCATATAACCATTATTAATCTCTTCTAGCTGCCCCTAGTAGATCACACGTTTTATGCTTATAAAACCTGATATCGCCCGTTTTGCCAAAATAAAAGTCATCGGTATCGGCGGTGGGGGATGCAATGCAATTAGCTCCATGATTACCCTGAACCAGATAAACGGGGTGGACTTTTTAGGCGTCAACTGTGACGCGCAGGCGCTCCTCACCTGCCAAGCCCAGACGAAAATACAGATCGGAGAAAATCTCACCCGTGGATTAGGAGCCGGTGGCAATCCTGACATCGGGCGTCAAGCCGCTGAGGAGTCCAAAGAAAAATTGAAGGATTTTTTGCGCGATACCGATATGGTGTTTCTCACCTGCGGCGAAGGCGGCGGCACCGGGACGGGCGCGACCCCGGTTATCGCTGAACTTGCCAAAGAAATGGGAGCGCTCACCGTGGCCGTTGTCACGAAACCATTTCACTTTGAAGGCGCACGGCGCATGGTGTCCGCTGAAGAAGGCATCATGACCCTCAAAGATAAAGTAGATACGCTCATCGTCATCCCCAATCAACGGTTACTCGAAGTCATCGATAAGAAGATGACGCTTCTGGAAGCGTTCCGTGTCGCCGACTCCGTGCTCTCGCAAGGCGTGCAGGGGATATCCGATCTCATCACGATGCCGGGGCTCATCAACGTTGACTTTGCCGACGTCCGATCGATCATGACTAACGCCGGAAGTTCGCTCATGGGGATCGGTACGGGAGTGGGAGAGAACCGTGCGGCAACGGCGGCTCGGACGGCGATTGCCTCGCCGCTTCTGGAGATCTCCATCGAAGGCGCTAAAGGCGTCCTGTTTAATATCACCGGCGGCTCAGACCTCACGATGGCAGAAGTCGATGAAGCGGCTAAGCAGATTGCCTCCGCCGTCGATCCGGACGCTAATATCATATTTGGAGCCACGATAGATGAAAGTCTCGTGGATCAGATCAGAATTACCGTCATTGCGACAGGATTTGATGAGACAAAAAAGCGTCTTCGCGAATTATCCGGTCGTCCGGCTCCCGCCATGGGGGCCTACGTCCGGGCTGACGGAGGACTACCGACGACATTTACGAGACCCACGACCTCAGTGAACGAAACGCTGCAAATGCGTACTGTCCAGCCGCAAGTCAAACCAGCTCCAGTCTATCCGGCCGACGATCTCCCGCCGGAGGAAGATGAATTTGATATCCCCGCATTCCTTCGCCAAAGAAGTTAGACGAAGTTCGGCGAGGCAAGCCCGCATTTTTGCGTCAGCGGAGTTAAGGACAATTTAGCTTCAATTTTCTTTCATCTGCATTTTTAGGTCTTCCACAGGGTAGCAAAGGGAATTCTATCGTGCTATTATCCGTGAAGTTCCTCGCAGGACTTCAAAATTAAACCCCAAGCTACTCCTGATATGGGAGTATGCAGATAGACAAGGAAGACTTTTACAGCTTCATAACCATTAAGGAAGGGCTCGACGCGAGTTCTGTATGTCATTGTATGAGCAGATTGGGCATATTTAATCAGTGGCTCGAACGCACTGATCTTATGTTGGACAAGGAGTGTATCGAGAAATTCTTTACGGAGCTAAAGAATAAGGGATTAAAGAATAATAGTCTGAATACGTACCGCTTCCTTTTCCGACATTTGGTTTCGTACTGTAAAGACAGGGGATTAGCTTCGGGCTTCTTCGATGGGTTTAAATCGTTTAAGAAGCTAAAGCCCGATATTATTATTTTTACCTCAGAAGAAATAGAGAAAATTTTAAACACCATTCTTACGTATGGAAACTTTCGTGGGAGAGACACTAATTTTCTCGATTTTCGATATCGGACACTTACGATGTTTCTTGCGTATACAGGATGTCGGTATTCCGAAGCTGCTGAGCTAACTGTAGAACATTTAGATATTAGCGCGGGCAAGGCGCATTTCGTAAATACAAAAACGAATGAAAATAGAACGGTCTATTTTACCGAGCCACTGAAAAGTAATCTGAGAATCCTTATAGAGAATCGCAAGCCTGATGATCGAGTATTTAGAAATTCACAGGATAAACAAATTCAGGTGACCGATTATAGTCAGGATTTAAAGCGGAGAGCTAGGGTAGCGGGGATTACGAAGCGCACGTTTCCTCACAATTTTCGTCATTCGTATATTACGCATATGCTAGAAGCAGGCGTGCCAATCACGGAAGTGGCGATGCTTGTGGGGCACAAAGATATTCAGACTACATATTCGACGTATATGCATTTAGCTGATAAAACTTTGGAGCGAGCATCCATGAGGCATCCAATGGTTCGAAGAAGTGTTGATCCAAAAATTATTATGCAAAATATTAAACAATCATTAACTGATTTGAAGCTTGAAAATGATCCCAGATTTAGATATGAAGTTAGTGATTCTGGTAATCAACTAATTTTTGTTATCGGGCTAAATAAGGTTATTTAGTTCCTTGAATTAAGGAGCCTGCGTATGAAGAATAAAGTGTCATAAGTTGATTAATAAAGTATATAAGTCCACCTAAAATACCTATAAAGTTAATAATTTTTGATGTAGCGAAATTAATACTTTCGAGCTCATTTACTTTAATTTTTCCATTAGTTGTTATGTAATATGAGGTATTTAATTCTTTGCTGACATACCCTTTGTCGCAAAGATAGTTTATTACTTGCCAAATGCTGTGAAACTCCTTACCATAAAAATCTACAATCGTCTTTTGTTTCCATGATTGATTATTAAATATTGCCCCTAATTGTAACGATGTTAAATCACTGCCGTTAAATTGATATTTGTTGTTTTTAAATTCATTTTTTATTAGTACTAATATATTAAGTGCTTGTTGTTCGGTGGCAGTAGTACCTATCAAATTAATTTTATGTAATAAGCTGTTTAATAGATTATTCATGTTACTTAGTCGGTTGAATATCCTTTTCGTATTGTTTTGTTAATTCCTCAGCTTCGATGTGTAGGATAGTTAATTTCATTAGTGTTTTCATCACCGTTATATCACTTTGCTCGAATCTTCGTTCGTAGTGCGTTTCATCATTTCCAAGCCATGTTGCTCTCGAAGCCATGGATTTTACCTTAGGGATGTTTATGTTTGCGTTTATAACGCTTGCTAGTTGATTTTTTTTGATTGATTGAATAGTTGATATTTGTTCATTTGTATATTTTGATTCTTCGGTATCATCAGCAACAAGTTTAATTGCATAATCCTTAATTAAAAATTCTAAAGCTTTTCGATATCCTGATCCAGCTATTAAATCAAGTCCCTGCTGCTCAGCTTTCTCCGCTTGAGCGTATATTTTTCGATAATTTGATGAAATAGAATCAATTATTTCGGGTATTGTCTCATTTGGCTCGCTATATCTAGGTATGTCATTGTTAAGGTAAATATATCCGCCGTCACTCCGCCGTTGATATAGACCTAAAAATACAGCTCTACAATCCGAAAACATGCACTGAAAAACTCCGATGCACAAATGATCCATATATTTTCTGACAATATACGGTTCTGGAAATTTCTGTCCTTTTTGGCATTCAGGGCATTGCTCGGGTAATCCAATAAATTCATATCTTGGATTATGGCCTTCTATATCAAACGCATTAGTCGAAAAAGTAGAAGTGTTCATAGTAATAATTATCAATAATATACTCGCATATAGGTTTATACGCAAACTTTATTATAAAAATATTTCACAATAAAATGTTTAGAGCGTATAATCGAGCTGATTATGAATCAAGCCATTGCTAACTATCTTTTTCTTCACCGCGAGCTTATAAAAGTAATGAATGCCGCATTTTGTGGATATCCTGATGGATATTATTTTGTTCCGCCAAGCTCTTATATTACAGATAGGTACGAGAGACTTCTTAATGAATATCTTAATCTAGAAAGTAACCGTAACAGGTATATAGAGGATGAAATAGATAGGCTACCGTTAGTAAGCCTCAAGGGCATTCGATCACTTTCTGAACATTTTGATGAAAATATTCCTCTTTGGAGAAGCTTAAAGGAATCGCTTGATGATGATTTGGTGTATATTCAAGAGAAACTTCCCGTTGATTACGTTATACCAGATAAGCTGCGCGTTATTGCCTACGAGCTAAAGGAAGCTCTTGAGTATCACGAGCAGAAAAAGCAGAAACTATTAGCGCAGTTAACTAATAAACAGCCTCACACGAGCTTACTAGTAGATAAGGATCGGTCTATATTGCTTTTAGGCGGTAAATCATACGATATAGAATTGTTGAATAAGCCATTTTTATTTCTCAGCGCACTACTTGCTAAACAGGGGATTGTTGTAAATTACAAAGAGTTAGCACAATCCCTAGAGCTAAACGCTTATCATGAGGGTGTAACGGATCGCGACATCAAGCGGGAAGTGCAAGAGGTAAAAAAAGCATTACTTCTTCAGCTTAAATCTCTGGGCGTACCCGCGAAGCAAATTGACCGTATATCAGTGGCAATTAAACCTAAAAAGGGCATGGGTTACAGGTTAGACACAATATCCCTCTAAAACCTCCCCAAAAATCCCCACAAAAAACCGTCGATTAATCAAGCTCCAGTCATTACTATTTCACCGTATGATCGACACGATCGGATTTCAAGTTGCCATAACGAATAAGCAAGCAGAGCTCATTCGCCTTAAATCTAACGAAGTTGTCAGCACAGATAACGAAACGAGTCAGCTTAAGTTCAGAATTATTAAAAAGCAGGTTACTCTTGGGAGTTATGACAGTAAAATAACTATTCGCTCCTACGATGATGAGACTGCTCATGTTGAGCTGTCTTTTCCTAAATTTGTCTTCGGGCACAATGTGTATTTGTTATATCCTTCTCAAATCGAAGCGACAGCTTCGATGTTGCAGGAGCGGCTTCGGGAGTATTTTGGCGATTTTCCTCCGTTCAAGGAGTGGAGAGTGGAGCGGTTGGATATCTGTTACGCGTGGCGGTTTCAGGATCAACGTGCGGCCCTCCACGCGCTCAGCGTTCTTAAGGCGTTTGATTACCCTCGGAAACAGAAGCACATTTATACCACATCAGTTCAATGGTCTGGTCGTACGTATTCTCTCAAATTTTACCTCAAGCTTGATGAATTTCAGGCACACGGGCTTAAAGAGCTTAAGGATACGTTTTTCTCAGGTGAAGTATTAAAGTTAGCTGATGGAGTGCTTCGTTTTGAGGTAACCTGTCGTAAAGCCCAACTTTTCGAGCTATTCGATAAAAAGGAAATATATATTAGCAACCTTAAAGACGAAGATTTTTTCGTTTCAGTACTAGATCATTTCTTAACCAAGCTCTTAGCTAACCTAAATCCTCATACCACGAACAATATAGAGGTGCTTAATCGACTTAGAAAGACTTTTTCTAATAGGAAAGCTCAATTGCTAATGCATTTCTATAAAGAGTGGTATTCGACTGACGTATATGACAGGCAACTTCTTAAAGACGCGTATTGCCAATCCACTATTTGGAGAAAGAAGCATGATCTCTCAGTAGCAGGAGTTGGATTACCCGCTATAGATGTTCCTCTCGATTTTTCATTAGATATACCCAGTGATAAGGTCGTGAATTTGCCTGTAGCCCTCGCGGCAGCGAGGGGCTTAGGCGAATACAGTAACACAGCCTAAGCCATGCATAGATGCAATTTGTCTAAGCTATTTCGGAAAGGTCTTGCGAGGAACTTTAGTGGAGTAGCTTGGGGTTTGAAAGTGGAGATTATAATTTAGTCTCCACAAATGAAACTATACTGCAGTTTTTTGTAGTTGATTGCTTATTATCATCCCAACAAATAATGATGCTAGAGTTAATAATCCAATTATCGGGACATTTTCTCCAGATGATTGCATGAAGCTAATGATAAATACACATGTTGCCAATAAACTATAAGCGATTGTTATAAGACTTAACCATTTACCTCTTTCTCCAGTTTTTTTAATTACATTGTATGAAGATAAGCTAATTACTAATGTAGCTACGATGAGTATTGAGAAATAAGAAGAGAGCATAGATAACAGTCCAATTATCCATATTGAAATAAATGAATATACAACACCTTTATTAAAGGTTTTTTTCATACTATTATTATTATACTCCATAACAAATAGACTTGTTAGCTCGAAACTTATTGCGTTATTGATTTATATTACTGGATTTGTTAAAGCACCTAACTTAAATCCCCGGCCGTAAGGCCGAGGGATGGAGTGATCCCTGCATCTTTTTTCGTTGGGCTACAATAGGAGGTATGGAACTGGTACATGGATCACACTACGTGTACTGTTGTGACTACCATATTGT
>JAUXTO010000028.1 GCA_030679255.1 Candidatus Gottesmanbacteria bacterium
GATTGGCCTCTTTAGTGCTCATAGCAATGATTCTATTCATGATCCCTCCTTCTTGATGGACAACAATATCCATCAAGTATGAGGGTCAAAAGCGGACATTTCTACTTTGCAGTAAGAGGACATTATCACTTTGCACTAACAAAATTGGTTTTTGCAATTGACACCATGATTTATTGGACGTACAATCCTTTCGAAACGGTCTAGGTGATAATAATTGAGGAGAAAAGTTGTACGGAAGTTCGGGGTGAAGGCAGGTTTAGGACGTAAAAAATCGGACATGAGTATCTTGGATGGGGGGTTGATAGTTGGGCAGGCTGTCAACTTCCCATCGAGGATTTTGATGTCCGATTGTTGTACGTCCCAAACTATTTCCCATAGAGGGTGCGTTTTTTTAATAGATGTCAGTTTCCGCTCGTTGCATCGAAGCGTTTTTTGGCTTCTTCCGGAGTTTTTAATTTGGCGGCAATCGTCGCAGTAATGCGTGAGTTCCTCAAGTTTGGCGCGGGCGGCGGTTGAATGAATCCGGTAAAATTTCTGCAGCCTTTTTGAGCTCTGCTTCTGCGGTATCGGAAAGGGTCGGCTTTTCTTTGAGCGCTTTTTTCAGATCGAGAAGCGGATTAAGAAGGGTGAACACGGGAATTTGTTTCATTTGGGTGAGGGCGGTGACGATGAAGAAAAGTGGGAGGTATCGTTTGAAATGCTGCATGTATAAAAGTATATCGGAATTGTGGTGATCAAAACAACCCTCGGGAATATACGGGAGGATATGGGAAACCACGAGAGGATGATGCGGGAGATGAGGAGATGGTACGAGAAATTAGGAGAAATTAGGAGGGAATAGGAGAAAAGGAGATGAAAGATTGTTCATGCACGCTGGCGTCGGAGTCATTGGAGTCGGTGGCGGTGTAGGTCTGGAGGGTTTTGCGGCGGACGTAGGTGCCACCCGGAGTATTGGTCTGGGCCGTGATGGTGGCGGATGCCGGGTAGCCGTCTGCGTCGTTGTCGACCATCCACATGTTGGTTTGCCAGCGCATCTGACTTATTTTTAGAGTGAGTAGCGTAGATTGGGGACGAAAGAACTCACGCAAAATATCTCTGCTTGATTTCTTCAGGGAGCGTTTTTGCTTCTTCTGTAAGAAAAGCGTCTGCGTCAAATATTTCCAGGAGCACGGGTTCGTTGTCTTCGGAAACATGCACGATCATGGTCTCCGTCTCGTATGCATGATCCACCTTCTTGCGGAGCAGTTCTACCATGAGGGTGTTATCGTTTTGGTTATAGTGAACTTTCATAGGTTCCTCTTCGTGCCGGGTGAAACGTAATCACTCGTAGTATATCACCGTCTCGATCAAAAATCACGCGTAGGATGTGTTTGGAATCCAGGAGGCTCATGGCGGTTGCTTGTCCGAATCTAGACACGCCGCGCCAGCGGGGTTGTTCAAGGGTGTGGTGGATTTTGATCTTCGTGATATTCCAGCCGAAGTCTTTGAGGAGCTCGAATTTTGCTATTGCGTGCTTCGTGTAGACAATGGTCATAGAGAAAAGTATAGCATGAGGAGAGGAAGATAAGAAAATGAGAGATGATAGGAGGGAATAAGAGAATTTAAGAGATAGGAGGAGCGACTAAGAGGGATGTGGAGAAGGAAGTTATTCATGTACCGTGGCGTCGCGCGTCATTGGAGTCGGTGGCGGTGTAGGTTTGGAGGGTTTTGCGGCGTACGTAGGTGCCTCCGGGGGTGTTGGTTTGGGGAGTAAGTATCTACGTTTCTATAAACTCGTCTTTTTCGATTCCTGCTTCACGCAACATGCTCGATAGCGTGCCTTTTTTGATGTCTTTCAGATGCATCGGGATGACGGCCCGGTGATCGGTCACCGGATGCTTCATCGTGAGGTGGCTCCCTACTTGATGATGCTCTTCAAAACCCAGCCGCTTTAACTTCTTGACGACCTCACGAGGTTTGAGAGAGGGGAGTTTAGGCATAGGCTACAGGATAACCAGACCCATGAGGAACGTCAATCGTCGAGACAAAGCTTACATCAGTGGGTGTGGGTTCTCCGTCTTTGGCAAGGCTTCCCAGGTAGGATTCAATGGCTTCTTTGGCCGCATTGGCCGCTTCTTCAATGCTTTTTCCATACGTTACGCATCCGGGGAGCGCCGGGATGACGACGGTGTACCCGCCTTCCGGTTCTTTCTGAAAGATCGCGGTATAGTGGTGAATTTTCATATAGGGGCAGTATACCACATTAGTGAACCGTGGCATCGGCGTCATTGGAGTCGGTGGCGGTGTAGGTCTCCCTGAGAGGCTTGTCTACTCGTAATACGTCAGGCCGTCGATCCGAAAGGTGCCGGCGGTGCCGGTGAGGTATTTAAACTGCATGTATCGGATCGCGTCGCGGCTTGCTGCCGTAATTGCGGAAATATCCCAGGATTTTTCCTCCCAGGTATTGGCGGCTGAAACGGTATAATCAAAGGTCTGTTCGGTGGCCACTGCCTCTCCCATCTGAAAACGAAGCACCGATCCCGTTACCGCGGAATTGACCCAGAAGCTGATGTGATTAAGTCCGGAAAGGTCCAATGGTGCCGAAAGCGTGCGATTAAGCGAGACGTTTTGTGGGCTTGGAAGAGCCGCAGAATATGCCGTAGGGGTACTCGCAGTGGCGTTGCCTGCAGAGTTATCTATCCGGATGCGACCGACAGCTCCGGCAGAAGCAATGTTTCCTCCTCCTCCTGAGGAACCATACAACGAATTATCACAATTAGCGCCGTATCCTCCTCCACCTCCACCGCCTCCTCCCCCTCCTGAGCCGCCGGATGATTGAATGGTGCCAATAGTCACGGTTGGCGACTGTATAGAGATACTACCTCCACTTCCTCCGCCTCCGCCGCCTCCACCATTTCCTCCATTTCCTCCAACTGCTGATCCACAACCCGCTCTAGAACCATCTCCCCCGTTGCTCCCAGTGCTCCCTGCCGTGGCGTTGCCTCCGTTTGCAGAAACGGTTGCATTATTGGTAAACGTCGCTGCGGAAATAAAGATGACTCCTCCTCCGGTGCCGCCAGTTCCGCCCGTTCCTCCGCTTCCTCCCGAACCTCCATGGCTTTCATCCGGATCATTGGCACAGTTGCCATTGCCTCCACTGCCTCCTGCACCTCCACTTCCTCCAGCGCCTCCTGAACCTATGTAGAGTGATGCCAGTGTATTGACTCCGTAGCTTGCGCCTGCTGCCCCTCCAGTTCCTCCGCCAGCTGTTCCCGCGGCACCATAACCCGCACTACCCCCACCTCTTCCGCTTGCGGATGCGCCACCTCCATATCCGGATCCATTGCCATTGGCCGAACCGCTCCCACTTCCACCACCTCCGCCATTTGGATTACCAGTGACACCCCCTGCACACCATTGGTTACCACCTGCTCCTCCGCCACCGCCTCCACCACCACCACTACCTGTATATCCTTTTCCGGCCATCGTGATCGTGCCGCCATTGGTGAGGGTACCCGAAGCGCGCAATACAAGCACACCACCGGTCGTCCCGTTCCATGCTGCTGCGGTAAGCGTCGCGCCGGCACTCACGTCTACCGTAGTGTATTGAGGCACTTTCACCATCTGGGCTTTGCTCGAGGCGTCATTGGTATAGGTATTGGTGAGGGCGGCCGAAAAAGTCACTTGCGTGGCGCTATTGACCACAGAAATCGTCCGGTACTCATAGTTACCTGCGCCGGTTCCGGTCATCTGGGCCAGGAGCACTTCATTGCCTGCGGCGAATCCGGTAGTGGATGCTACAGTGGCGGTCGTGGCTGCAGCCGTGCCGGCCAGGGTACCGGAGACCACGGTATTGATCGTCGTCGTGCCGGTGGTGACCGAAAGCGCGCCATCGGCACCCGTGCCGGTATTGATCGAGGTCATCACCGCTTTCATGGCTCCCATAGTGGAGAGATACGTTGTGGAACTATCCGTGGAAAGAGTTGCCGCCGTGGCATCCGATCCGGTCCAGCCTGCGTAGTTGCCGGCACTGTCCATAAGCGGCCGGGACTCATAGGCGGCACTATTTGCATCATTTCTGTCCGTAAAGGCGAGCGTTTTCACATTTGCGCGCTTGGTATAGCCCGCAGGGACCGACGTTGCGGAGACAGTAGCAGTCGTCGAGGATACATAGAGATCAGCATCAGAATCAGGATAGGTGACATACCCTTGGATAAGCTGGGAGCCACTGGCGATAGCTATAGATGATCCGGGAGCAATGGTTATACTGTTGCCGGGTGTCCAGGCGATCCGCTGGCCGGCGTTAAGGGTAAGCGTCTTCCCTGCGGCGATACTCCAGTTGCCTTCCTGCACGCCGTCATAGGTTCCGGAAAACCGGCAACTTGAGGTCATCGTAAATGCTCCGGAATTTGCAGGTGCGCAAATACCTAACCGTGTGGTAATCGCTGAGGAACTGGTGCTGGTGTCTCCATTCCCATCTACGCCGCGGATGCGGTAATAATACGTACCGCCGGTGGAGAGATCCACACCCGTGACACTACTGGAGCTGCCCGCGACCGTCTTATCCTGATAGCCTGTCACATAGCTACTAAAGTTGCTCACTGTGGAGACATCCAGGCGAAAGCTCGTAAATGTCGCCGATCCGGTCCAGTTGGCGGTGAATGATGAAGTCTCCACCAATGTTGCAGCCGTCGCGGTGGGGGCAACCACGATGGTGAAGGAGGTAGTCGCGGAGGCACTGCTCCAGGCATTACCGCCGGCAGGGTCGATAGCGTAGGTACGGAGGTAATAGACGGTCGCCTCGGTAAGGGCAGTCTGCACGGTGTAGGTGGCCGTACTTCCGGAGGTATAGGCGGTGCTGGTGGCAGCGTTTTGCCCGCTCCAGCCGGTTTGGCTTGCGGTCTGGTCAAAGGTTTGCAGTCCCGTCGTAAAGCCGGTATCGGTGGCAATCTGCGCCTTATAGCGGATATAGTCACTCTCTGCATCAGTAGAAGAGAGGGTCATCACCGGACGGTACTTCACTCCCGTGGCGGCGTTGGTCGGTGCGCTTACCGTGGGAGCTGTGGGAACGGCGTTACTCGTGTAGTCCAGGGTCGCGCTGGTAAACTGCGGCGACACCGGCGTGTCCCAAGTACTCATGATGGCGCGGTATTGAAAGTAGCGGTTGAGGGCAGAGCCGATCGAGGCCCCTGTGACGGAGTACGTGCCTTCACCGGTCGTCGTATTAAATGAGTCCGGAGTGTTATCCGTGAGATATCCACCGCTACTTCGTATATCATCCAGCCAGACGTTGGCGCCTTGGGAACCATCAGTCACACGCATTGTAAGACGGGTGATTGCGTCTCTTTGGGTGGTTAGGGAACCTGTTAAGTCGAAGTACTCACGTTGCCATTTGAAGACTTTGGCATTGGTGGAATATCCGCCTGTTGGAAAAGTAGGAGCTGATGCCAACGTGACAGTGCCATACGTTGTGGAAGTATTGGCAATGGCGTTGACGACTGCCTGACTTACTGTCTCTGTTCCATTGACATTTTCTTTGAAAATAATCGTATCTCCTACAGTTAACGTATTGGTAAGCGCAGTCGTCCCATAGGGATTATTAATAGTGACAGATGTTCCAGATGTGTATGCAGCTTGGGGATTGGTCACAAAATCAATCGTAATCGGATGCGTCCGCTTGCCGATTTCAAAGGCCTGTCGGATCTCGTCGGCGGTCCGGGCGGTGTTGTCAATTCTTATTTCATCTAACGATCCTTCAATATATAGTGATGCAGCACTATATGCTCCAGCTCTCCCTATTGCTCCATCTGCGGTGCCTGTGGAAAAATTTCCAGTTTGTGCGGCAGTGGAAACTAATACCCCATCAACATATAAAGACATGATAGTTCCGTTATAAGTACCCGCAAGATGGTGCCAGGTATTTAATGATAATGTGGATGTTGCGCAAAGATTAACGGTTACCGCGGAGGCATTAGTGAGGGCAAAGTTTGGCTTTTGTGAGCAGTATGCACTACTACTAGGCATCAAGTTAATAGTTGCTGCCGTGCCAGATGAATTATAGTCGGATATCATGTATTGATCATGTGCTCCAATTCCTGTAGGGTATACCCACCCATCAACACTTCCGGTATTGTCGCTTCCCATTAATGCGCCAATATTTTTGTTAAACATTATATAATGGCTACTACTGCCAAAGCTTCGAGCTTTTCCTATACGACCTTGAACAAATGTGGTTGATGTGGGAGTGCCATTATTTCCTTGCCCAGATGAATCTTTCAAATAGGCACCTGTGCCTGTTTGTTCATCTAGATGCCATAAACCTTTAGTATTCGCATCCGGTTCGTAGTTGGCAAAGGCTGATTCGCCGACGGTGGCCTCCATAAATGTCCCGGGCCGGTCACTTGCTACATAAAATGGCAATTTTGTTTTGGCAGAAAGATCGGTGGAAGAAATAGTTTTTGAAATGCGATGATCGCGGCCTGCCCGATACGCCTCGGCGATTTCTTCGGCGGTGCGGGCGGTGTTGGAGATTTTGACTTCGTCGATGGTGCCAGGGAAATAATTGGTGTTTGTATTGTTGTATCGTGTATTTCCAATTCTATAATGAGTTATTCCACTCATTGCGCCAAGCCACTCTCCGCTATCGGTATCTGCTTGCACTGCTCCATCGATATACATTTTCGATGTTGAAGCATCTTGGGTTACTGCCACATGATGCCATTTACCATCAACAGTAAGTGGATTGCTAATACTAATAACTAGAGTTCCAGTATCTAAATAAAAATAAAGGTTGTTACTATCAGTGAAAAATTGAATATAGTTCGTCGTGGCAGCACCGTTTGAAATTGAAATTATTTGCCCTGTTGTTGTAGAAGTTGGTTTTATCCATGCCTCGATTGTCCCAGCAGTATGTGCCCAACCGGGATTGCCCATATCAACATAATCACTCGTCCCATTAAAACTCCTCGCCTTGCCATAAAACCCATCCACCACGCTCGTGCCGGTGGGAGTGCCGTGGTTGGCGGCTCCATAATTGTAGAGATCGGTTCGTTCGTCTGCAGTCAGCGCACGTTTCCAAAAACCGACTTCATCGATGCGACCATCAAAATACTCTCCTGGGTTATCGTATGCACCTATGACAAAAGCTCCCGTCAAATCAGTAAGACCGGATGAATATGACGCTGTGTTGGCAACACCATTTACGGATATTCCGACCTGATTATTTACAGAATCGTGCCAAATAACTACATGATACCAATTTCCTACTGTAGCGCTTCCAAATGTACTAGCGGTAAGTGATGACGCGGCAGTTCCATTACTTGAATAATAAAATACGAAGTTTGGATTTGCAAAAAATAGTTCATATTCACGATTATTTCCTACTGTTTTCCATTTTGAGAGAACTGTTTGTGCACTCGTTGAATCAATATAAACCCACGATGAAACCGTAAAATCAATGTCCCCCGTACTCAAATCCGCATTATCCGCAATGCTTAAATATTCACTATTTGCTCTGGTAAACTGCCCGGAATTACCTACTTTTCCTGGATTAGAAGTAACAGTATTATTATCCGTCAATGTACAAGAGCTACAACTACCGGCACTTTTAGCACGACTGCCAGAAGTTTCATCAAGCTTCCAATAGGAAACGAGGTTTGTCGAAAGCGATCCTCCAGTATCAGGATTAAAACCACTTGTAAATTTTGAATCTTTAATGTAAGTACCTGTTCCCGAAGTCTCATCCATGTGCCAAAGGGCGACAGTTGATGAATCGACTTGGGGTGCACCGAGGGTGAGTTTTTCGCTCCCCGTGCCTTCAATCTTTGTTGAATTATCATCAGTCAAGGCAAGAGGGTATCTTATGACTACAATACCGGATCCTCCAGTGCCGCCCGTGCCACCCCCTGCGCCCCCGCCACCATTACCTGTATTGGCTGTTCCATTTGCGCCGTTTCCAAAAGTCAATCCATTGGCTCCAGTTCCTCCCGCGGCGTAAGTTACGGATGAACCGGAAACAGAAGAAGCGCGACCAGCTCCACCTACACCTCCGGTTGAATTGTTCGCAGGAGTGCCACCTATTGCGCCAGCACCACCACCACCTGCTCCTGCGTAGGGATTACCTGTATTTGCAGTTCCTCCATTACTACCTTGTCCACTCGTTCCTGCTCCACCAGCGCCATTATATCCTGATCCGCCACCCGAACCGCCGGGTCTGCCAGCAGTAGTCCCGGCACCTCCACCTCCACCACCGGTTGATGTAATAGTGCCAAATACAGAATTGTTGCCATCAGAGCCGAGATTATAGCTTGCAGGAGTATTGGCTCCACCTGCTCCACCCGTGCCAACGGTGACTGTGTAGGCGCCGGCAGGAACAGCAAAAGCTGGGTCAGTTCGCATTCCACCTGCTCCTCCACCTCCTTCTCCCGCGCCACCACCCCCATATCCATCCCCACCTCCCCCTCCACCGCCACCAACTACAAGATATTCAACCGTTCCTAAACCACTGGTTACCGTAAAAGTACTGCTGGTTGTAAAGGTATGAATTTTATAGCCATTGGCATAGCTGATTGTTCCTCCGGTTGCAGCAAAAGAATTTCGTGTCCAATTTGCTTGATCTGAGTCCATAGAAGCAATCTGTGTCTCGCTTGTGGTCGGTTTCCAGGCTTCCCAGGTAGAATTATCAGCGGACGTGCGGGTTTGGAGTTCGATGTTTCCGGCTTGGTAGTTGGCGAGGATTTCGGCGGGGGAGAGAGCACGGGAGTAGAGTTTTGCCGAATCTATAGTACCATTAATATATCCCGACGCATTTGCACCACTACCCCCAATTTCAAAAGTAGTTGCCTGATTTGCCGCTACAGTTTGAGCGGTTGGTCCACCTTCAAGTACTCCGTTTACATAGAGACGAATATTTGATCCATCGTACGTTCCAACCAAATGGTACCATTGACCAGCTATAGGTTGAGTTGTGCCACTAGCGCATGCCCAAGCTGTATTTGTTGGATTATCTAATGCAAATCCGAACCGATTTGCGGCACAATTTACACCGGTGTAATTGTACACAAGCCATTCTTCATTAGTCTTTCCTGCGATCAAGTAGTTTGTTCCCAAATTATTAAGTTTTACCCAAAGCTCAAAAGTTTTATTTGTTGAAGTTAGGCTTGCATTATTAGCAACAGTTACAAAATCATTTGTCCCATCAAACATCAGAGCTCCCGCGCCCCATCTTTTATTATTTGCCGTCCAACCCGTTCCTGCGGCTTGGTCTTGGGAGGCGGTGGAGGCGAAATTGGTGAGGGTGCCGTTGCAATTACTCGCGGTTCCGCCGCATGTTCCAGCCCCCGCATCATTCGTCGCTGTGGTTCCAGAAGTACTATTAAAATTCCACTGGGCGACTAGATTAGTAGTAGAGATTGGAGTCTCCCCGTCGCCAGTGCGGATGCCTTTCCCGAGCCAGGTGAAGTTGGTCCAGCCGCTTGCGGCTGTCAAATCCACAACCGGCGAGGTGTAGACGGAATAGGGGAAGCGCTGGGCGTCCTGTTTGATTTCCTCGGGGGTACGGGCGGTTTTACTGATGCGGACTTCGTCAAGAGTACCCTTGAAGCGGTATGCTGTTGGATAGGCAGTGTAATTAATATTTCCAAACCATAAAGTGTTATTAGCTGTAAAATTTGTTGCTAAAGTCGAGCTAAATACTTCACTTCCATTGATAAACATTTTAGTTTGATTTGTACCGGTTCCATATCTGACTACAGCGAAATGAACCCATTCTCCATATTTTATTGCAACTCCGGAATCTTGATGTGTAGCTCCATCATAAAATCCATACGTGTTAGCTGAAACAGGTTTTAGTTCAGTAAACCATGATCCGGCCGCTGCAAGATAGGTACTAACTAATCCCGTATTTGCTTGGACATCTGCTGCTTGGGCTACATACACCCATTGTTCAATCGTGAAATTGCCTGTCCCGAAGACATAACTACTATTTGCCGGTGCACTGATACGATCCGTACTACCATCAAACGTTCTTCCATTATTAAGTCTTCCTGTTCCAACGTTGGTAGAGTTGCCTGAGGTACCATTGTTGGCAACGCTCGAGCTGTCAGCAACAGTTGTTGTTCCACTTGCCTCATTCATATGCCACAGGCCGACGGTGTTGATGTCCGCGGGGAGTTCGTGGTAGCCGGACGTCAGAAGGGGAGCGTTGTCTGCGGCGCCTTCATCCTTCACCCGATTGAGGAATCCTGTGGCAAATGCCGTCTGGGTGTTGTGGGTGACGGTGGGGTCGAGGATGACGGGGTAGGCCCTGTTTTTATCGGCAAGCCAGTCTTTGGGAAGGGTCATCGTTAAGCGCCAGGTATTTCCCTTCGCTCCTGCTTCTGCCGGTCCCGCAGCTTGCGCACGGGGAATGATGGTGTTGAGGAATCTATTTTCCCGGGCAAGGGTACGCTCTATGATCGCGGCAGTTGCGGTAGGTTCGAGTCGGTAGGCGACCGCATCAAAGCGTTTTCCTGCGGCATCTTCTAAATACGGGTTCTCGATGTGGAACCGGTACTCTCCGGTCGTGGTATCCATGAAGATAAGCCCCAGCCTGCCGTTTACGTCCCGCCTAGGCAGTACGTTAAATGTGGTGAGATCAAAGGCAATCGATACTTTATCTTTATCCTCCAGAGCCCGCTGGGCGAGAAAGTCGGATTTGAGGATGATGTCTTCCTTTAGCCCCGTCTCCACTATCTGGTAGCGGACATCGGCGTCGGTGAGGACATTTTTCCAGATGATCGTATCCTGACCTTTTTCTTTTTTCTTTTCAAAATTTCTCACATCCGTCCCACCGACTAGGGCAAACTCCATCCATGATTTTTCTACCTCAAACCGGGCATTTGGAGTGCCTTCTGCATCTTTTTTGGCAAGGAGCGCTTTAAATCCTCCGGATCGAGTATTGTCTGAAAGGAGGGCAAATCCGTTATCTTTGGAGGCAGATTTAAAAGAATAATTGACCGGAGGCTTTTTGGGAGCCATGAGGCGGGTAATAACTGCGGGGAGCTGAATCTTGGGCTTGAACCACCAGAGGGCTGCCCCGATGGCTTCTAGGAACACGATGACGATGACGAGGCGCCACCAGTGCTTCGTCACCCATTCTTTGATAGTATTTAGCGAAACCATAATTCTACCAGCCTTTTTTCTCCTTTACTATTGACGGCTTCAATGGTGGCTCCGTAGACCCGGTTGTGGGTGGACTCGGCAGTCCAGACGCCTGACCAAACATTGTTTGAGAGGGAGAGTGTATGGGGATTTTTGCCGCTATCATCAATCATGGTGACAGAAACGGATGCGGCGTCTTTAGCTTTGACACTTACTGTTATCATCCCCCCTTTGGAAACGTCTAAGGGATCAAAGGTCGCCTCTGTGATCGCTGGACCGGGTGATTTACCGTCGCTTTGAATGGTATACACCTGGCGACCAGGGGCGATAGGGAGCGGGGTGGGGGTGGGAGATGGAGAGGGGGAGGGGGTAGGGGAAGGAGTCGATGTGATACTACCAATACTACTCCTGCGATGCAGGATGTCGCTCCGCGAGACAATTAAAAAAATGGCAAGGATGACAAGGACTCCGATACCGGCGTAGGTGAGGACTTTTTTGACCTTGGGATCCAAAACTACCATAGGCAGTGGTGCTTATAACTATAATGTAGTGATTTTTTGGCGATGTCAAGGATGAAAATATGACAGGATGAAATTATGAGAAGGGGAATAGAGATGTTATTGATAGATATCCCTGCGGTGGCCGAGAGCCAGGATGACGATGGTATCTTCTTTCATATCAAATGTTACTCGGTAGTCTCCAATACGGAAACGGTATTGACCTGCATGAAAGTGTTTTAGACGCTTCGCAAAAGATAGAGGGCTAGGAGAAGATAGAAAGTAATCGAGTTTTCGTACAATCATTGATTGTATATCTGAATCGAGTTTGGCAAACTGTTTATCTGCGGACGGACGGAAGCGGTAGTTCATGAAATCTTATATTTCTTTTTGAGTTGATCCATAGAGATGCCGCCCTTTTCTTTTCGTGCTTTTGCAATCCTTGCTAGATATTGGGGGGATGATATAGCTTCGAGATCTTCCACAAAATCTTCCCACATCTCATTAGGGATGATAACGCCCAGCGGTTTGTCGTTTTTCATGACGCGAAAAAAGCTCATGGTCCGATGGGCTTCTTGAAATAGCCGGGTAAGACCGGCTTGGGCGCGCTGAATGTTGGTGAATTTTTCATCCGCAATGAGTTGTTGGAACATGTAATGATTGTATACTAATTCTGTAATGTTGTCAATCCAGCTCCAGTTTATTTAGCATCGTTAAACTGGGGCTGGGTCAATCGCCTGGACACAGCGTTGTGGTCTGATAGATGCGCAGGGCGCCATCGGTTTGTTCAAATACAGGTTCATAGTGGTCGCGGAAATACGTGGGGTCTATCGCAGGCAGATTGGGGTCACCTTTGGTATCTTCTACCGTCACATACGAAATGTTGTATTGCTTCAGGAGGGGACAAAAAACTGCAGGATCGCGGCTTTCGTACATCACTTTCATCTCATCATTCCGTTTATACGTATCATACCCCGCCGACCAAGCAAAGTAGGGCCAACCCATGAAGATTTTTCGTCCCGCCAAAGAGGCGGGATGGTAAAGGAAGGAGCTATTGAGGAAGACTGCGTCCCGCGGTGTGTTGGCGGCGATCCAACTGGCGGTTTGGTTGTTTCCCGCTTCGACGACGAATCGAGGCGAGCCGACGTCGGCGAGGGGGCCTTTGGCATCATTGAAGACGACGAAGAAGTCGATGAACCCGGAGAGGGTTAAAAATACTACCAATAAACAAATACTACCAATACTACAAATACTACCAATAAAAAACGGAAAGGGACTTTTTGATTTCATGCGAAGCAACATGATTCGCACATATTTTCCAATGGAAACGATTGTATAGGCCGTGATCATGTTGCCTAAGATGAGGGCGAAGTTGAAGAATTTGTGATTGGCGGCGACCTCAACGGAGAATTTAAAGACGTTGCCTATGACGAAGAGTAAAAATAAGGGAACGAGTACTTTTTTTGCTCGATTTGGGAGAAGGAAAAAACCGATGGGTATGAGGAGGGAATGAAGGCCTAAATTGGCAAACCAGAAGGAGAGGAAATTCGTAATCGTTAAGCGGTCGAATATAAGGTAGCCGGGGAACCAGACGGAAGAAGCACCAAGCACCAATTTCCAAATTCCAAACAAATTCGAATGTTCCAAATTTGAAATTCTAAACAATGATGTTGTCATTATCTGTGGCAGGATGAGGAGGGTGGCGGTGAGGGCAGTCATCAATATTGTTTTGCGGAGACGGGGGAACGCGAGGAAATACCAGATGAGGAGGACGGCAAAGATGAGTAGACTTGGTTGATGGAAGTAGGGGAAGAGGCCAATGATGAGGCCCCAGGAAAACGCTGCGCGTAAATTCCAAATGGTGCTTGGGATTTGGTGCTTGGGATTTATTGCGATGGGGGATTGGGACTTTCGTGTGATCCAGTAGACGAATAAGAGGATGATTCCAAAAGCTAGCCCGAGGTGGCGTTGGTTGGTATAGATGTTGAGGTTCCAAAATGCTGTGATCATACCGCCATCCCAGGGGCCGAAAGCGGGGAAGGCATTGGCGCTCGTGATGTCAAGCGGGGTATTGAGGGAGAGCGGGTGATCTTTGAAGAATTTTAGAAAGGAGAGGGAGCCGTTGAAGAGAAAGAATATGACGGAAAGGACGGCGACTTTTGTGTCCTTAAATAGCGCGATGGCCAGCGACCAGATGCCTGCCAGAAGCAGGGTAAATCCGAGGATGCTGGGGATATTGAGGGCCCAGTCGAGACGGAGGCCTGATTTTTCCAATAGCCCGACGAGCGCATAAAAAAGGAAATGATACCGGATTGGCTCCCCGGAGAAGAGGGGATACTCGGGGGATTGTAGTGACCGCAGCCGGTCGAAATTGTCGCCCATGGAAAATGAGCGGATGAGGGGGATGTGGCTGCCGAAATCACTCCAGACCATGCGGGCAACGAGGATATCTTTTTGGGCACTACCGCCGTCAAACGCGGCTGGCACGTTTGACGTGCCGTCGTAGCCGAACGTGTGGAACATGAGCCAAGAGGAGAAAAGGATGAAAATAATCAACATGAGGATGCGCGGAATACGTGTTAAAAAGATACCCGCCACGGGCTTTGGTGATCGTATGAATTCTTTCATTGCTTTTAAAACGATTCTGCCGCATCCTCATCAATCTTTTTTGCTGCTTTAATTCCTAATTCTACTGCATAATTGGTCCCGCGGTCCCAGGGGTAGATGCTGTCCATGTTGGCAAGAAAGATGCCAGGAATGGAAGTTTGGAGCTTCGGCGCGCGGCGGGAGTAATGGAGCTCGTGGACGGGTTGGGCGAAGGGGGCGAGAAAAGACGTATGACTTATGACGGAGGACTTAAGAAAAGATGGATTGAGGCGATTAATGAAGGGTAAAAATTTTTTTAAAAGCTGATCTTTTGTCATGGTAAGGTAGGGGTGGCCGTCGGGCAAGTAGTTTCCGAAGTAGGTGATGTGATGGCCGCCGTAATGCTTCTTGTCAATCATATTGGTGTGGGCGACGACGGCGAGGAAGGGGAAGGTTCGGTCCATAATGTTGAGCCAGTAGACACCCGTGTTTTGAACTTTAGCCTTAAAAGGTGAGACCTTTTGAGGCTGGGGAGCGAGTATAGGTTTTTTTGTTTCCAGAATCAGGGTTTGGGCGTGGAGATGGGGAATTTGAAGAAGGTGTTGGGTCGAAGTATTTAGTATTTTGGGGAAAATTTTATTGGCAATGTGTGTAGACGTAGTGAAAAGAATACGGTCAAAATCATGTTTTTGTTTTTTCCAATATACTATATACTTATTCCCTGCCTCCTTATCGATAGATGAGATTTCGGTGTTAACCAAAGTGGTGCCGCCACCTCGTTTAATTGCCTGTTGGAGAGCAGAAACCAGCGTGTGGAAGCCGCCTTGGATGTAGTACAACTTTTGTGTTCGTTTCTTGATACGCGCCCAGAGCCAGCTTGCGCAAACATTTTCGGCATATGTGCCAAATTTTCCGATCATGAGCGGTTCCCATAACGATTGCCAAGCAGGAGAGCCACCGATCGCAATAAAGAGATTTTTGGCCGAAATCCACTCCAAGGGTTGCCAAAACGGATTGAGTTTCATAATAATTATCAACAGTCCGGTGCGGAGTTTATCAATTATGGAAAGTTCCGGGTAGGTGAGGAGGTGGAGGGGGGTATTGAAAGGGAGCGTGATGGCGGCCCCGGGAAAATCAAAGCCTGGCTTTGAAATTAGGTTCGCTGTGATCGGGTGGGTGAGGATGAGCTTACCCTCGAGTCCGAGCTCATGGATGAGCTGAAGGATTGCCGTGTCGTTGGTAAAAAGATGATGGTAGGCAGACTCGAGATGCCAGTCCCAATTCTTTTGCTTAAATCCGTTTGCCAGTCCCCCGAGCGTTTTTTCTTTTTCAAATACCGTGACGCGGTGGCCCTTTTTCACTAATTCATACGCGGCGGAGAGGCCGGTGAATCCGCCGCCGACAATAGCCACGTTCATACGATTCTTCTCCTGTTAGTGTTACTCGGATGGTTGGGCTGATCGGTTATTCTGCTATGTCTTTGGCGGGCAAGCCCTCCTCCGATGGTGGCGATATTCATGGGGAGATTGTACCACGGGACACCGGTAAAATTCGCGTCTAGCACGGGAATCTTATCCTCCGTATAATGGGCGTCATGGGTGCTGATGTTTGGATCGTCCTCCAATGGTGGGGGATTTTGTTCCTGGTGGATCCTTGGGATTAGCGTCTGAGTGAAGTGAGTGAAGCAAGCCACCAGAAGAAGCGTTCTACCAATGATACTTGAGTGGCAATGCCTTTAACGTCACCATCATTTTCTTTATTTTTTTCTTTATCGTTTTTTTTGTTTTTATTTTTATCATCATTGTTTTTGTCTTCATTCTGAACATCTTCTTGGGATGCCGGTGTGGAGGATGGTGGAGTTTGGGTTGGTGTCGGAGTATTTGGAATACTTGTTGGTGTCGGAGTATTTGTTGCAGGAATTGGCGAAGGCGTCGGAGTAGGAGTTCGTGTTGGCGTAGACGTAGGGATAATCGTTGCTGTCGGTGTGGGAAGTGGGGTAGAGGTGGGAGATGGTGTTGGAGAAGATGTGGGGGGAGCAGTCGGTGACGGTGTTGAAGTAGGGGTGGGTGTTGGTGTTGGAGTAAGCGTAGAGGTTGGCGTTGGACTACTGGTCGGTGTCGGTGTTGATGTGGGTGGAGGGGAAGACGTTGGCGAAGGAGTAGACGTGGCATCGGTTCCTCTTGCCGTCGTTGAACCAAGAGTTGTTGAAATTGCACTGGTCGGTGTCGGAGTACGGGAAAGAACGATTTTGGTCGGAGACGGTGTCAATACTATCTCTGCGCCCTGCACGGCAGGTTGACGAGAGTCATTCTGCTGTGGTGCCGTAATTGATGTCATGATCCGTGATGAAATTACCTGAAAGATATTGAGCGATAGAAAGAGGGCGATTGCGCTATAGATAATTGGCATAAGAATATTTGATATTTCTATCTTCCATCGTACCTTGAAATCGGTATTAATTCAAATTGTACTATTTTCTATATAGCAAGGAATTAATATCCTTCGTATAATAGGCGCCATGGGTGCAGATTTTTTTATTGTGCTTCAGTGGTGGGGGACCTTGTTTCTTGTGGGGGCCGTGGCGTGGCCGATGACGAAGAGGATGTTTGGGGAGTTTAGGGGAATTAGGGAAGTTAGGGGAATTGGGGATACTCATACACTGGATCCCCGCGTGCGCGGGGATGACAAAATAAAGGGTGGCTTTGCCAGCCGAAGTCCCGCTGAGCGGGACGAAGGCTGGTGGGATGGGGGATACTTCTTCAGCAAAGCGGTCGGGATGGCGACCATTACATGGATAGTCTATGTCATGGGGACTATACGTCTCATGCCGTTTTCCGTCTGGTCTATTGGGGTGGGGATGGGGGTGGTGTTTTTCATTGGCATACTATTGGAGTATCGAGTATCTAGGGATAAGTATCTAGGGGGGAACAAAACGATATTCAGACGAATTGTGATACTTCTTTTTGAAGAGCTCTTTTTTCTTGCTGCACTTCTCGCCTGGAGTTGGGTGAAGGCGCATGAGCCCTCCATTCGTGGGCTTGAGAAGTTCATGGACTATGGCTTCATGCAGTCGATTCTTAACTCGTCTTATTTCCCCCCGGCGGATATGTGGTTTGCACCGCTCCCCATTAATTATTATTATTTCGGTCACATGGTGACCTCCGTCCTCACGCGACTATCGGGATTGGATTTGGGAGTCACGTTTAATCTGATGCTCGCGACTATATTTGCGTTGACGTTGACGATGAGTTTTAGCATAGGGGTGCAGCTATTGCGGATTAGGGGGATTGGGGGAATTAGGGGGATTGGGGGAGGTATGCTTACTGCTTTTCTGGTTACCCTTGCCGGGAATATGCAGACGATTTATGCCTTTACGCGCGGGTATACCGGCGAGAACGTGAAGCCGTTTTGGGAGCTGGGGTGGAGGATTGGGGATATTGGGGGGATTGGGGTTTTTGGGGGATTTCGGGAATTTTGGGGAAAAATTGGGGAGGGGATGAAAACGTATTGGTATCCCAATGCGACGCGCTTTATCCCGTTTACCATCCATGAGTTTCCGAGCTACTCATTTGTGGTCTCGGACGTGCATGGACATGTGTTGAGTATTCCGTTTGTGTTGCTGGCGATAGGGCTGCTGATACAGCTATTTGCTCGGGGTGATACGGGAGATAGGGGGGATAAGGGGGATTGGGGGAGAATGATTTTCTATGGTTTTCTCGTGGGGGTGCTCCTCATGACCAATGCTCTTGATGGCCCTATATACTTTGGTTTATTTGTATTACTTTTTATTGTGACTCATGGGTCCAATTGGTCTAATGGGTCGTATTGGAAAAAAACAGGAACAATGGTGGGTGGAGTTGCGGTGGTCGCGCTTTTGACAAGCCTCCCGTTTCTCGTCCATTTCAAATCGTTTGTGACGGGGGTCGCCATCAACTGTCCGCCTGCAATTCTCGCCAATATGAAGTTTGGGCCCATATTGTTTGAGGGAGTGGAGAAGTGTCAGCGGTCGTCCCTGTGGATGTGGTGGCTTCTGTGGGGGTTTTTTGTGTACTGTGGAGTGAGGCTCATAGGGAGATGGATGGGGAAGATAAGGGAGATTGGGGAGATTAGGGGGAAAAGAAGGGTGGGGATAGAAACGCTCCTCATTGTTTTTTTCCTTTTTGCTTTAGTGCTCGTCATCGTCCCGGAGTTTATCTATTTTAAAGATATATACCCGGCGCATTTCCGCAGTAACACGATGTTTAAACTGGGGTATGAGGCGTTCATCCTGTTTTCGATCGTGAGTGGATATGTGATTGTCCGGGTGATTGGGGAAATTAGGGGGATTAGGGGGATTAGGGGGAAAAGAGGGCTAGTGATTTTTCTTATATTTCTGTTGCCGCAGCTATTTCTCGTGTCCATTTATCCCATATTCAGTGTGCGGAGCTACTTTGGGGGACTGAAAAAATATGAAAGCATCGATGGATTAGGATGGTTGCGGAGAGAGTACCCGGGGGATTGGAAAGCGATTGAGTGGCTGAATGGACAAGAAACAATAAACAATAAGCAGTTTGGACGCTACGCGATAGTCGAGGCGGATGGGGATAGCTATACGGATTATGCGAGGGTAAGTGCATTCACGGGCCGCCCTACGATCATCGGGTGGGCGGTGCATGAGTGGCTTTGGCGGGGCGGGTATGATGTGGTCGCGCCCAGGCGTGAGGAGGTGCGACAGGTTTATGAATCAGAGGATCTAGGGGTGACGCGGGCGATTTTAGGCAAATACGGTGTACGCTCTATAATAGTAGGCACGTTGGAGCGGGAAAAGTTTAAAAGTTTACAGGAGTGGAAGTTTACAGAAGTAGGGCGGGAAGTGTTTCGTGCGGGGGGGACGGTGATCTACGCGACCCATGTCATTCCCCAACGATAATGTCCTGTTGATTACCCAGCCAATTTGTCCTTTATGAACTCAACTGAATATATTTTGCTCTCCTCTTGACTGTCATTCCCGCGAAGGCGGGAATCCATCGTTGAGGCCTTTCTGTGAATCCAAAATACTCCTTAAGTCGTGCGGATGGATCCCGGATCGCGCTTCGCTTGTCCGGGATGACGGATGAGCCATAGGACATTTTCGCTGGGGAATGCCGTAGGACATAATCGCTGGGGAATTACATGATCTACGCGACCCATTGACAAGAGGGCACACACATGGTTAAATACAACAGAAGACAGTCGTTTCCTCTGATTTTTTAATTATTTAGATACGATTTCTCCCATGAATAGAGATATTTCTGGATACTGGTATATGTGCTCCTGATGTCTTGTTATTTTCATTATTGAGGAAATCTTCAACAATCATTCATCTATGACCTTCTATGGCATTTAAAGCATCGCGATCTACTCGTTTGGCGGAAAAGAAAAAGGATGCGGATACGCAAGCTCCTACAGTTTCGGTTGAAGTACCGGAGGCTTCCGTTTCATCACCTATTTCTGTGGATGATCTCATCGGCGCACCGATTCCGGAAGCAAAAGAGTCAGAAGTGAAAAGTGAAACGTTAAAGAAAGAGTTTCAGCCGTCAGCCGTCAGCTCTCAGCCGTCAGACAGTCCATCCCTGGGTCAAGGCTATGAAGTCCGGGGAGAGCGGCGATATGAAAACCGGCCCGCTTCGACTCAGCGAGGCGAGCCAACGGGATATGCGCCCCGAAGGCCCGACTACGCCAACGCTTCGACGGGCAGGCCGGGTGGATATTCTTCCGGAGGCGGGTATGCGGGCAGGCAGGGCGGCGGGACGTCAAACGTCCCAGCCGCGTATGACCGCGGCGGGTACCAACGGGATTATGGTAATAGAAACAGCGGCGGTGGCTACCGATCCGGGGACGCGGGCGGTTACCCGCGAGATAGCGGGTCTTATCGACAAAGTGGCGGATACCGGCCCGACTACGCCAATGCTTCGACGGGCAGGCCCGGAGGTGGGTACCGAAATGATGCGGGATCAAGCGATAGCTACCGGGGAAATACGAGTGGATATCCTCAGCAACCCGGCAGTGGCGTAGGCTTTACCCAAGACGTGGATGTGCCGACGGAAACGGTCCGTGGGGTCCTCGACACCATGCCCGAGGGGCATGGATTTTTGCGGCCGAAATATACGCCGAGTGAACGGGATGTATACATTTCCCTTTCCCAGATCCGCAGATTTCTCCTGCGAAACGGCGACATGGTGGAAGGACAAGCGCGTCCTCCCAAAGAAAATGAACGCTACTGGGGGCTTCTGAAGGTCGAAAAAATCAATGAACAGCCGGCTGAGGAAATGGTCGCGCGGCCGAAGTTTGAAGATCTTGTCCCGGTATACCCTAACATGCAGCTCAAACTTGAGATAGCTGATCTTCCTACGGGTGGACCGCTCTCTATGCGTATCGTCGATCTCGTAGCCCCCATCGGATTTGGACAACGGGGACTCGTCGTGTCTCCTCCGAAGGCCGGAAAAACGACGATACTCAAGGAGCTTGCCGCAGGCATCAGTGCCAATTATCCGGAAGTGCATCTAATGGCCGCCCTCATCGGCGAACGGCCCGAGGAAGTCACGGACATCAGCCGGAGTGTAAAAGGCGAAGTGTTTGCCAGTAACTTTGACGAGAGCCCCAGCGAACAGACCAGGATCGCTGAAGTGGCCCTGGACCGCGCCAAAAGGCTCGTCGAAATGGGTAAAGACGTCGTGATACTCCTTGACTCGATCACGAGACTCGCGCGGGCATACAATCTCGTCGTTAATCCCAGCGGGAGAACGCTCTCGGGCGGATTTGATCCGGCGGCGCTTTATCCGGCAAAGAAATTTTTGGGAGCAGCGCGGTGCGTCGAGCCTTCTGCTGCTATTCCGGCTTCTTCAACTACTATGGGCAAAGTGGCGGGCGGTGCACCGGCCACGGACTACAACAAACGCTACACGACCGGCGGATCGCTCACCGTCATCGGGACTGCATTGGTCGAAACCGGTAGCCGGATGGATGACTTGATTTATGAAGAATTTAAAGGGACGGGCAACATGGAACTCCATCTGTCCCGTGTCTTGCAGGAACGCAGGATTTTTCCGGCCATTGATCTCGTCCGCAGCGGGACACGGCATGATGAACTTTTGTTGGGTGAAGATATGATGAAAAAGGTCGCGACTTTGCGGCACATGCTGTCGCTCTTGGGCGACGAAGAACGCACGATGATGATGATTGACCGTTTGGGAAAAACGAAGACGAACCTCGAATTCCTCGACAGCCTGGGGAAAGGCTGAAAGCACACGACCCGCAGATAATCGTAACGATTATAAAGATTTTCTTCGGAAGTCTAGCCTTTTTTTCAAAAGGTTTTCAGAAAATCCACCTTCTTTAGCGTGTTTTTCTTCCAGGGATTTGATGAGCCTGTCGATGAGATAATTGGCCTGATGGATAAGGGTGATCATGAGGTTGACGGCAACCCCAGGTTGATCGGGGAGATGGGGGAAATTGGGGGAATCGGGAAGAGTTGGATTTTCCCGTAGTATCTCCCATATCTTCCCTATCTCCCTTATGTCCCTTATCGCCCTATCTCTATCCCAGATCGGTATTCCATGCTGCCGGGCATACGAAAGATAATCTTTGAGGAGCTCTTCTAAACTACCACGGGTAACACCGGATAGTTTTATATAGCCTGCCAGGCTTTCCTGTTTGGCGCCTTCCGGGATATTGGTCATGCCGGATCTGGCTGCCTGAACCATCTGGTCATGAGTGCGGGCCGAGGACAAATAAGGGAAATGGGGGTGATCGGGATGATAGGGGAGATAGGGGTGATGAGAACGATATGGGGAACAACGAGTGCAAAATTCTACCGTGTAGTCGTAGATAGGTACGGTGATTTTGTATGCGAGCAAATACTCGTACCCCGCTTTGTGTTTATCTCCCATAGTATCCTCCCTTATTTCCCATATTACGCCTATTCCCCTTATCTTTATCTTAGTTTACCACCCTACCATCATCACTGTCTCCTCACAATCAACCAATCCGCGCTTGCCGAAGATGTTGGAGGCGTGCCGAAGCGAAGGGTAAAGAAATCAGCGGCTTTCGTCGCGACCCACACCGTGGTGTTCCACGTTGGCGTCACCGAAAGCATCGCGTCTCCGGTGACGAGTGTCCCGGAAACCGTCGCAATACTCTCTCCTGCCCCGATGACCAGCGTGCCGCTTGCGCTTGCGCTGACCACCAAATCTCTAAAAATACCTGACCCTGACGCGATGATATCTCCGGTAAACAGAGCTGATCCGGTGGCGTCAAAAATCAAATCCCCGAATCCGTTTATCGGACGGATAATATTTATACCCAAAACACCACCAATGATCAGGTTTCCACTTACTGCCAGATTCCCCGTAATCACCACATCTCCCAGAGTATTGATGACGATCGCCCCTCCCATGATGTCGAGGTTTCCCAATTTAGCTGGTTGGATATAAAGAGTATCGGAAATCGTACTGATGCCGGTTTTGTCAATGAGAATGGTTCCGTCAATCAATTGGTCGTATAGCTTGTCCTGAGCGTAGTCGAAGGAGTCGGATTTCATTGCTGCCACGTCTTGGGAAAGTAATGCTAATAGTGCCGAGGAGGTGGCATCTAGGGTAGTAGTAGGTAGTAAGTAGTCAGTAGTAAGGAGTTGCGAGGAAGGGGTAGCCGGCGTTGCTGAAATAGACGCCTCCACACTCCGGAGTCGTTCATCCAGATCTCCAAATCTTGTCACAATCCGGTCCGCATAGAGGGTCCCCGCAATACTCGCTTCGTGAGTTGTTAGTTGGTTCGTGGTTACTTCGTTACTCCGTAAGACAGAAGAAACGAGAGAACCGGATAGGGTTGCATTACCCAGAGTATCAAACGTGGCAGAAGGAGTCCCTTCCTTATTATATATACCAAACGTTTGGGAGTCTCCCAGTTTGACGGATATCCCAGCAGAGTCGGAAGCAATAGGGGAGATGATTGGCGATTGTTGAGTGTTGATAACAGATTGCTCGTCCCTGATGATATCCCGGATATATTCGGATATTGTTTTTCCTCCAATCGTGAGACTTCCTACATCGATAGATTTGGCTACTAATTCCTGGACATTGATGGATCCTGCTGTGAGATTGGCGATGGTGGCTTGGGATACAGAGAGGAATTCTTCGATGGTATTGCCCAGAGTATCTTTAAGGTTCCAGACGGATGTCCCCTGATCATTAGTTTCTTTGACAAGAGTCAGAGAGACGCCGGAGAGGTAGCCGGTTTGATCCAACGCTTGTCCAGCATCAGCTCGTGGTGCTGAGTCAGGGTCGTCGATAACGTGGCCTCGAGAGGAGTCATCCCTGGTATTTTGCCATTGGTCTGCATCAAATCTTGGTCCTGATAATCGGTAGGATACTGTGGTAGGTTTGGATGTAAAAATGGTCAGTCTCACGTTCTGTTCATCCACTTCATACCAACTCCTCGTGTTGCCGGCAGGGGAGAGGAGGACGACCAGTTGTCCGATATTCTTTTTGAGAGCAGTAACTTTAGAGAATAACCAGAGGTCAGAGCCTTCCGGTTGTCCTTCAAAATGCACCGTCGTACGGTATCCTACGCCAGGGACAAGCGTACTCGTATACACGGATCCACTCAGCTCTTCTTTGATCCCCACCATGCTGGGGACATACGTCGCATACTTTTTGCCATTAATGGTGTAGGGAGGGTCGAGGGTGCCGGCGTTTAATTTCCCTGTTCCGTCACCGATGATGACGGTTCCGGCTCCGGCGTCAATCGTAATATCGGCATTGGATGTGGATGCTATGGTGCCTCCGGCGGTGAGTTCTATGTTTCCATTGATCTTCAACGCTGTCCCGCTTGCTGCAGGATCCAGATAGTAGGCGGTATCAGCACTGTCTTTGAATGTCGCGGCCACGGCATTGCCGGTGTCATCTATGTAATAGGATGTGCTATGGAAATAGATATCCCCGGTGCCATTGGGATCAATCGTAAGATCTTCATTGGCGTCTGTGGTCGATATGGTAGCCGTCGTATCATTAAGTCCCAACGTCAGATCCCGCGCAGAGATGAGTCCGGTG
>JAUXTO010000031.1 GCA_030679255.1 Candidatus Gottesmanbacteria bacterium
AATTGCCGGTGCTTATGTGGAGCGACAGAAGGGGGTGTGGTTCACCACCGAAAAGCTGGGATTTTTTTGCGTAGCGATGCGGCGCACGCTGCTAGATAAGATAGGCTACCTGGATGAGAAGTTTGGCATAGGCATGTTTGAGGATGACGACTACTGCATACGGGCAAAGAAGGCTGGCTTTACTTTTGCAGTCGTCGAGGACTGTTTCGTCTATCACAAGGGCAGCGTGTCGTTTGGCAAGCTGGCTGCCGAGAGTCACTGTGCATTATTTGAGAAGAATAAAGCCTACTTTCGGGAAAAGCATGGTATCGAATGGACACTGACGGATATCGCCTTTTCTTATTGGGAAAAGCTAGATAGGGATTTGTTGGCCTATGTTAAGAACAGCAAAGTAGTCTCTCCTGAAATTGAAAGGATCCTGGTCAGGCACGAAAACTTCAAACATTTGTTGGTGCAGGTTCACTATGTTGAATTATCCAGTGTTCCCTCTAATATTCGTGCCACATCTGGTCATCGTGTTGCCATACATTCGAAATGGCAAACTCGTTGGCACAATTTTAAACGTAACGTAATTCATGGAACCACTACCGAAAAAATGCGTTATATACGCATGGTATCTGGCAGGATTTTGCATCGATTTGGCTTCACCCGAGGGGCGAGGGTGCAGCAAGAAGCTCTAAAAAGGTTAAATGTCATACGTGAAACTCTAAATGGTCGGAAGTTGGTTATCTTCCCGGCAACGGTGGATTTTCACTACATGGCTCAACGTCCGCAGCATCTGGCGCAAGCCTTCGCTGAGGCAGGGTATGTGGTAATTTACGGAACGCTCAATGACCAAGTTGATAAGGTGGCCATCACTGAACAAGTTGCAGACGATCTGTATCTGCTGAACGAACATTATTTCCCTTTTATTTCCCAAGTTTTCAAGCCGGAGGAGTCCATTTACTACTGTCTCTGGCCCAATAACGTCAAGCACTTGGAATATCTGCCCTACTCGTATCTTTTGTACGACTATATGGATGAATTGTCGTTGCTCGATTTGCCATCAAACGAACTGGAACGTGATCACCTGACGATGTTGAAACAGGCGGACTTGGTAACTGTTTCTGCTGACAAATTGATGGATCAATTGCCGAAACGCATACTCTCCAAGGCATTGCTAATCAACAACGCTGTATCTCAAGAATTCATTGACGCAGTTGATGCATGTGATCAGCCACCAGTTGAGCTGGAGGCTTTCAATGATCGTCCAATCTTGGGGTATTACGGGGCGATAGCCGAGTGGGTGGATTTTGATTTATTGGCCGACTTGGCTGAGGAACTTCCAGATTCTAGAATCGTATTAATTGGCCCGGTTGCGTCGAACGTATCAAAACGGGTTGAAAAACTTTTGCAATGCCATTCGAATATTGTTGTGCTCCCCGCTCGTAAGCAGCTTGAATTGATACCCTTCCTCAAGCAGTTTGATGTTTGCCTGATTCCGTTCGTAAAGAATGCGGTAACCGATGCGGTCTCACCGGTTAAGCTATTCGAATACTTCAGTGCAGGTAAGCCAGTGGTAACGACTAACTTGGCTGAGTGTGTGAAATATGCACCGGTACACATCGCTAATAATCATCGACAATTTGTAGATTTGGTTCGCAATATTTTGTTAGAAACCTCAATGAAGCTGGATGTGGCGTCACGGCAACTTGCATTGGACAATACATGGAAGCATCGTGTTCGGCAGATAAGGTCGATGATGCAATTAAAAGATGCCTTGCCTGAACCCCCATTGCTTGATGTAGACCAGAACGAATTGGAGATTGAGCTTCAATCACCCCGCAAGGAGTGTATATCGCTGTGAATAATTTAACTGCAACACTTATATTGTTTTCTTTGCTTGCTGGCGCATTGCTAACCATTTTGGGGCTTGCGCATCTGCACTGGCCACAGGATTTGCCGTGGTCTGGTATTGATGTGTTAATGCGTTATGCTTACTTCTTGATCGTTTGCACGGCATTGGTTTTTGTCGGCTCCTGGTGGAGCAGAAAGAGCGCGCTGCTCGTAGGGGCAGCTGTCGCTGTGGGTTACGCACTCTTGGCTGGCGTGCTGTGGCCTTTGCTGGTAACGCTATGGTTTGCTGTTGCCTCCGCCATTTTGGGGAGATATGTTCTTACAGTACTCCATATCAAGCTTGAGGGAGATGGCTGGCTGACCAACTTCTTAGTCGGAGCTGGCGTTTATGGCACAGCGGCCGGGCTACTTGCCCATTTTCCTGTGAACTATCCAGGCGTATATGGTGTGGCTCTTTCATTGCCCCTAATACTAGGTTGGCGTGTGGTTGTAGAACAAGTTAAAAATATTTTGGCTCTGGTGGCGCAAAGGAGCCATGCCGGGTTCAATGTTAATAAGCTTGATGTGGCGATTGCGGTTGTTGCTTTGGTTTATTTCGTTGTTGCCTTGATGCCGGAAGTCGGATTCGACGCTTTGGCGATGCACCTGTTTGTTTCTGCGCACCTGGCACTGCGTCATCAATGGGGTTTCGATGCAAGCACCTATGTATGGGCAGTGATGCCTATGCTCGGGGACTGGATTTTTTCTGTTGGCTACATGCTGGCTGGCGAAACGGCGGCACGACTAATCAATGTGGGCTTTATCTTCATTCTCGGTTGGCTGGTACGAGGTCTTGTATTGTGGGCAGGTGGCTCGGCTATTGGTGCAAGGTGGGCAGTTCTTGTTTTCTTATCGACACCACTGACCTTTACTGAGGGTAGCAGCCTATTTATTGAATCGGTTTGGGCATCGTTTGTTGTTGCAGGTACATTGCTTGTTCTTAGAGTTTCTACAGCTTCGGGTAATCCCAAAGTTGAGTTGCCCGTTGCTGGGTTGCTTCTAGGGTGCGCGCTGGCTGCAAAAGCAGTGACCTTCACAATACTGCCCGTGTTGCTGTTGCTGCTGGTTTGGCGATACAGGTCGTGGTACAAAACTGCTGGCTTGCTGTTGTTGGCGCTTAGCCTAAGTCTTTTTCTGGCGATTGGCATCATCCCTTATGCGACAGCTTGGCGGTTGACGGGGAACCCCGTTTTTCCGCTGTTTAACAAGATATTCCAATCACCTTATTACCCCTCTGCCTCAAATTTTGATAACCCATTATTTAGTGCAGGCATTACGTGGGATGTTCTTTATCGTGTGACATTCGAATCAGGGAAATACCTTGAAGCTTATGCTGGAGCTTCGGGCTTTCAGTGGTTATTATTATTTATTCCTGCTTTGGTCACATTGATTGCACTTAGGCAGGTTAGGGGCGTCGCGTTGCTTTTGGTTGGAACATTTGCTGTTGCAGCGGTGTTCTATTCGCAGAGCTATTTAAGATATGTTTTTCCCTCGTGTGCAATCTTGGCGGCAGCCATGGGTGTGGCGCTAAGTGCCGAATTTTCGACGAGATCGTTTATAAGAAATGGGTGGTATGCTGCGGTCGTGACTGCCGTGGCTTTAAATCTTCTGTTTTTAAATGCAGGTGCGTTTTACCGAGATTTTGCGCTCAAACCGATTCTTCATTCATCCGCCAGGGATAGGTATTTACTGGATCGTTTGCCCATCAGAAATGCCGTTGAATTAGTCAATCACCTTAACATCGGACGAAAACCTGTGGCTGTTTTTTCTGCCCCCATGACCGCAGGTTTAGCAGCAGATGCGCTTTATCCAAATTGGTATAATTATATGTTTCAGGGAGAAATTGCCTCAATCCATACAGAGCAGGATGTCACTAATATTTTACTGAAGCGGGGCGTCAATTTTATCATTCTGGATTCGAATTGGAATGGTGTAGGTGGAGTGAGGGGGCCGGAAACACGGGCTCTTTTCGAAAAAGTAACTGAAAAGCTGGCGGAGTATGGTTCGCTTAGTATTCGAAAAGTCAAAATTGATTATAGTTTTAAAACTGAGTTGCTTGGCAATCCGGATTTCACATCAATCAAGGGTTGGGCTTTGGCTCCTGAGGCAAAATATGATGCTGCGACAGGAGTTGTTTTGACAAATGTTGCTTCCTCTGCGACTCAAGCAGTCGTAGTTTCTTCTGGCCGACGTTATCTGAATACCGTTATCGCTCGTTGCGCTAAAGAGCCGACATTGGGCCGTATTCAGATTAACTGGCTTGATGCCAATGGGCAGTTTGTCAGCACTGACATTCAGACCTTCGAGTGTTCCTCAGCTTGGGTTGAACATGCAATGGAAGTGACGGCACCGCCAAATGCCGCTAATGCTGTGGTTTATACTACCGGGCATACATCAATACCTTTAGAATTTAAAGGCAACTCATTGCGACAATGAATATTATGACATCAAGCCAAGAGAAGAATCAAGCCAACAGTCACATCGCTGTCGTTATTCCTTGCTACAGAGTCACACGGCACGTTCTGGAAGTGATCTCCAGCATCGGGGATGAGGTGTGGCGGATATACGTTGTTGATGATGCTTGCCCGGATGGCTCTGGGAAATACGTTGAGGCGCATTGTTTGGATCAGCGTGTTCGGGTTGTTTATCACGAAAGCAACCAAGGCGTGGGCGGTGCTGTGATGACGGGTTATCGTGCAGCTATTGCCGACGGTGCAGTGGTGATTGTCAAAGTAGACGGGGATGGGCAGATGGACACAAGCCTTATCCCCAACTTCATCGAGCCAATCTTGGCTGGAGAGGCCGATTACACCAAGGGTAACCGCTTTTTCGATCTCGATGAAATTCGAGCCATGCCCAAGGTGCGCCTGTTCGGCAATGCAGTACTGTCATTCATGACGAAGCTTTCATCCGGCTACTGGGATTTGTTTGACCCCACCAATGGCTATACGGCCATTCATGCCGATGTTGCCAGGCATTTGCCCTTTTCGAAAATCAGTCAGCGCTATTTCTTTGAAACCGACATTTTGTTCCGGCTCAATATATTGCGTGCGGTGGTCATTGATGTGCCCATGAACGCCAAATATGGCGATGAAGACAGCAATCTTAAAATTTCAAACATCATGGGTGAATTCCTCGTCAAGCATGTACTGAATTTCATGAAGCGAATTTTTTATAACTACTATTTACGCGATCTATCCATGGCGTCGATAGAGCTGCCTTTGGGCTTGGTGCTGCTAGTAGCAGGCACTAGCTTTGGTGGGTATCACTGGCTTGAGTCGGCGCGTGAAGGGGCTGCTACACCAGCAGGCACTGTCATGCTGGCTGCACTACCCATTCTTATGGGAACGCAATTTGTACTGGCGTTTCTGGGATATGACATTGCATCGGTGCCACGCAGGCCGAGGCATAGGGGGCTTGGTATGCGGCGTATTCCGGTTAAGGGGGGAAGAACATGAGGCGCCTGCTTGATTTTCTGTGCGATCCGCTTCTCGTCGGCATGGATGTCGACGGGGAGAATCGCTTGGAACTGCACCGCAAAATGCTTGAGAAAAAGCGCATGTTGCGAGAAGTGTTCACCGAGTTTCATCATTTGTTCAGAAAGCTAGATCGTCTGTTCTTGTCTGGCGATGGTATCAAGGTTGAGCTGGGTTCTGGTGTTTCGCCGATGCGGGATTCTTATCCCGAAGTGTTGGCTACCGATATTGTTTACGCTCCCCACTTGGATCGGGTAATCAATGCGGAAGCAATGGACCTTGCGGACAACTCGGTCAGAGTAATGTATGGACAGAATTGCTTTCACCACTTCCCTCACCCAGATGAATTCTTGCGTGAACTGGAGCGAGTGCTAATTCCCGGTGGCGGCGCCATTTTACTCGAACCCTACTATGGGCCATTTGCAACATTCCTGTTCAAACGACTGTTTCGCACGGAGGGCTTCGATAAAACCTATCCGTCGTGGGAAACGCCGGTGTTAGGCCCAATGAATGGCGCGAATCAGGCACTTAGTTACATCGTGTTTATTCGCGATCGAAATGAATATGAGCGAAAGCATCCGTCACTCAGGATCGTGCACCAGGAACTTGCTGGGAATTATTTGAAATACCTGCTCTCTGGGGGATTGAACTTCCGGCAGCTTCTGCCGGATTCATTCACTGGGTTTGTAGGGTTGTTGGAAAAGTTGATTTCTCCACTCAACAGATGGGTCGCGCTGCACCACATCATTGTTATTCGTAAGGTAGTTGCATGACTTTCGTGCGGTATGTCGCCATTCAACTGCTGGCATATGGCATAGATATGGGGTTGTTTCTGATCGTTTTAAAATCAGGATTGACTGGGCCGATTATGGCTAATGTTTTTGCTAAACTTGCCGCAGGGATTTTTGCTTTCATTGTTCATAGAAATTTTACTTTTCGTGTTGCGGAAAGTTCTGCCATAAGACATCAGGCTATTCGATATTTTGTATTGTTGGCGCTAAATATTCCTGCGGCTTCAGCGATTCTCGCATTGCTGCTTGTATGGATTGCCGAGCCAGTTGCTGCGAAATTTATTGCTGATATTATTTGTGTTGCTTTGACTTATGCGTTAAGCAAGCACTTTATTTTCACTGGGCAGCAGAAACACCCAGAGAGGAAAAATTCCACTGGGGGCGGTGTATGAGGGTGGTGGTGACTGGTGCCACGGGCTACATTGGATCATGTCTGACTTGTCTTGCGTCGAGGCGTGGTCATGACGTTGTAATTGCGTCTCGTCAAAGGCCCTCAACTTTTCCGGCATCATGGCTTCCTTTTGATTTGTCATCAGACAATTCGATCGTGTTTCCCATAAATACAAATGCCGTTGTGCATCTTGCGGCCAATACAACACACACCAATCGTTTGAAAAATGAGTGCGAGCTAGTTGCCGCACAAAGGTTAATTAAGTCTGCCCAGGAAGTGGGAGCAAAATTTATTTTTGTATCCAGCCAAACAGCGCGGCCTGATGCGCCGACCGCCTACGGGCGAACAAAATGGCATATTGAGCTGGAGGTGTTGTCTGCTGGTGGTTGGGTGGTTCGGCCAGGGCAGGTCTATGGTGGGGAGTTACGCGGACTGTTTGGGATGCTGGTCAAGACTGTCCAGCAATTATCGATACTCCCCGCGTTTCTGCCAGCCCCCAAGGTTCAACCGATTTACGTAGATGATCTCGCAGAGGGACTGCTGCGAATTGCCGAACGGGGTGATATTCCTCCCGGCGTGTATTGCCTTGCCGCACCTGAACCTATCTCATTCTCAAAATTTCTTGATGAAATTGCCAAATCACGGCTACGTTGCAGGCGAGGATTTGTGCCTGTGCCAGTCGTGATTATCGATGCGCTTGCTACCGTCCTGGGCGAGGCATTGCGAACTCGGCTAGGGCTGGAACGCTTGCGTTCACTTTTCGACTTGCCTGTCATGGAGTCTGCATCTGACCTCAAGCGGCTTGGACTTACGCTGCGCCCACTACATTCCGGGATGCATCCATCAGGTAATGATCGAAGAAGATGTTTGCTGCGGGAGGGGCGGGCACTGCTTATTTATGTATTGAAAGAACCGCCGGGCAGTGCTGTCTTGCGCCGCTACATTTGTGCAATTGAGCAGCTGCGCGGTGGGCAGGCATTGGGTCTGCCCAGGTTTTTTCTGGGTTATCCCATTTTCTTGTCATTGCTTGACAAGTCCGTATGGGCTAACAAAACGGCATCGGCAGAATTCTCTTGGCGGCTGGATACCGCGACCATGCTGGCTGAGGCAACTCCAACTGGGGCTTATCGCTTTCTCGGCCTTGGCCGTGAACACGGGGTGCTAAGTAGTTTGTTTTCGATGACGAGCGCGGTGGCATGCGAGGTATTCTGGCGAATGTTACGGGTGATCTTTTTCCCGCTAGTCCGCCTTGCCTTGGGGCGTGCGAAGGGAGCTTTGTGACCTCCGATTTCGACATCATTATCGTCGGCAGTGGCCCCGCTGGGGTGTCAGCGGCCTTTCCACTGGTAGATGCGGGTCTTCGCGTTTTGATGGTAGATGGAGGCAAACAACCTGGTGTGCTGCCGCCAGAAGCGGATTTTATTTCAGCACGCATCAACGACACCGAGCAATGGAAGTGGATGGTCGGTAAGGATTTCCATGCGCTGAAGAAGCGTGATGCTGTTTCGCCGAAGCTGCGGGTGCCTTCGCATGCCTATGCCTTTGAAGAGTTCGAGGCACGCAACCATGTCGTAGGAAAAAATTTCATCACGGTCGGCTCGTTGGCAACAGGCGGCCTGTCGAATGCCTGGGGATGCGGAGTGGCTCGTTTCTCGGCTAGAGAAATCGCTGCGTTTCCATTTTCCGCATCTGACCTAAATGTTTCCTACGCAAAGGTCAGCCAACGAATCGGCATCAGCGGAAGAGTTGATGATGACATGTCAGACTACTTTGGGCTGGATGATTATTCGCAACCACCAATACCGATGGATGCGCTGCATACGCGCTTGTCTCAGCGTTATTTGAACCATAGAAAAAAACTTCATGCGCAAGGATTCAGGCTGGGGCGGTCGAGAGTTGCCGTATTAAGCGAAAATACCGCTGGTCGTCAGGCCTGCAATCTCTCGGGGAACTGTTTATGGGGATGTCGGCGGCACTCGATGTATTCCTCAACAGACGATCTGCCAGAACTTCGCAAACATGAGAACTTTAGCGAACTCTCTGGCTTTGTGGTGGATGGATTGACCCGCTACGATGGATATTGGGCTGTGGAGGGGCAGACAACCTCGGATGGTGAGCGAAGATCAATTACTGCAAGCCGGGTCATTCTGGCTACTGGCACACTGGCTACTACCCGAATAGTGTTGAAAACATTGAATCACAGGCGTCCCGTTCCTTTGCTATCTTGTCCGACTGCCGCATTCTTGCTTTGGCTGCCGCGACTATTGGGCGCACCGAGGATGCCTGGGTTCGGGTTGGGTCAATTGTCTTTTTCCCTGAATCTCCAAGACACCACCACCGCTTTTGGCTCTACCTTTGCAACGACAGGTATTCCGTTATCCGAGTTCGTGCGGCACGTACCACTTCGGCGGCGGTATGGCATTGATCTACTACGGGGGCTATTGAGTTCCTGTGTGGTTGGGAATGTTTTCCTGCCAGGTTATTTGACTGACGCAGAGGCCGAATTACAGCCGGATGCTTCCCTGAGCGTGACGGGTAAATATTGCAATGCCGTCGTGCCACTTATGGACGAGGCCGCCAAGAAGCTACGCAAGGCATATTGGAGTATGGGTGCCGTGTTACTGCCGGGCAGTTTTACGATCAGTCCCCCTGGGGGCGACATTCATTATGCAGGGACGCTTCCGATGCGAGAGTCGCCGTCTCGCGGGGAAACGTCGCAGCATGGTGAGGTTGAGGGGCTTGACGGTATTTTTGTTGTTGATGGAGCTTGTTTGCCAGCACTCCCAGAAAAATCACATACACTTACAATCATGGCAAATGCTGACAGGATTGGGAGGCAGTTGGCCACCACATGAGGTATTGTTCTGGATGGAGATGCGCTACACCAAGCCACCATTAGCTGTTGCACTTCGAACTTGAATCCGTCACGCTAATTTCTGGGGGGAATACCATCTCAGCTAAGAAATACGTTTTTCGCGGGCAAGGTCAGGGCTATGAAATACCAGATCATGTATGCCGTACAGCAAGTGACGGTGGCGCAAGGATTGTGGACAAATACAGTGAGAAAGAAAAAACTCACCCAGAAATAGAAACAAAAAAAGAAACCGAAAACCGGGGCAGCGCCGTTCCGCTGCATGAAGAAGGTTACCTCTTAAATTCGATGCATTATTGTCTTGACGGAGGGGTCCACTATAGTGAGAGTTAAATAATGCCAAGCTCAGTATATTTAAAGTTGATCGGTAAGAATAACGTCAAATTATATTTTTTTGGATTAACTATTCTTTATTTAGTTTTGTATGGCTGGATGTTCACGGATTCATATTTCATGATGAGTGGAGATGACTGGGCAATTTTGTATAGAGTGTCAATGCATCCATTTGGCACTACAAATATTTTGCCTGAAAATTTCCGATGGATCCCAGGTCCAAACCCACATCTCATAGGAGATAGGCAAGTTTCATGGCTTATTTTTTCTTTTTTTTATAAAGTATTTGGCCTTAATGCAAATTGGTATGGCTTTCTTAACCTTTCATTGAATTTTATAAACAGCTTATTTGTTTATAGTATTAGTGGTCATGTTCTAAAAAATAAATATTTGCAAGTTCTTGCCGCCACATTTTTCATTTTCATATTTAACAACTTTACTTCACTTGCGGGAGTCGTATATTTTATAGATATTGTTTGCACTTTTTTCTTGTTGTTGACAGCTTTATATTTTTTGAAACCGGGAAATCTTAACAAAATTATTTCGTATTTTTTCTTTGTTCTGGCTTTAAGAAGCAAGGAATTTGCGATAGTTTTCCCCGGAGTATTGTTTTTCCTTCAGTTTGCACTTCAAGATACGAACTTATCATTTTTAGGTAAGTTTAAAAAGTCTCTATTGTCAGTGCTTCCGTATGGCTTGTTATTAATTATCTATATTTTAATCGGTGGAGTTAGGGACCCTCTTACAAACATTGTCAACAACTTAACTCATGTTGAAAAACTTTTCGCACTTGAGTCTTCAGGGCGCGCTTTCGAGTTTACATATACACTGCTGATCACTCATTTAGATTATTATCTCAAACTGTTTATTGGTAATGCTCATATTAATTTATTCTATGCATTGCTTTTAGTTACAATTGTCCTTGTGTTGTTGAAAGATTTTAAAACTTTATGCCTGGAAGCAACTTTTCTTTTATTGCTACTGCCAGCTGTATTTCAGAAGGCAACAATTAGCTATTTGAGTTATGCATCGCAGCCATTTTTTTCGATTTTTTTGATATCAATGAGTTCAAGTTTTTGTAGCAAGGCTCTATTCTTTTTTAAAATTGATGATTATAAAAAGATGGCAAACAATCTTACAGCTATTATTGTGTATGTTCTGCTGGTATCTCAATACTCATACTTTGGCCATGTCAACTCATATCCACGTGTATGGGATATGAGTTTTGATCGAAAACTATACTCATATTTTATTTCTAAGTATCCTAAATTGCCTGACAATACAGAGGTTCGCTTTTACAGTAACAATAATAGTGACGCTAGCAATCGTGGATCAATTTTGACAAATAAGGATTCTAAACATGCTATCCAAACGGTATATAAAAATCAAACAATTGCACTTAAAATTGAAGACCGTGAGTATCAAAATAACTTTTCTGAATCAGAAAAGCTTAGTTATCCAGTCCTGCACATTTGGCGTGAGCTGAACGGATGGCATAGCATTTTAGTTAAATAAATTCGTTGTCATCCCATGACGCTTGCCATTTAAGGGCGGGGCGTTGCGTGTTACTAAAATAATTACGGTACGGCATATCATCTATCAAGACTGGGAGATTTTCTTTCTGAAGCGAAACGGAGCCTTCAGCCCGGTGGAGCAGTTGTGATGATGGGGTCATGGGTAACGACGTGGTTCCGGTTTGAGTGTAAGTGGCTGCATAATGAACCTTTGTTCCTGAAGCATCAGAATGGGAGATGCCGGTTACAGGAGGGCTATCGGGGGCAAATAGTGCTCTTCTTTATTCAATCCGGGTGGAGTTTAAATATTGGCTCAAGCTTGAGAAACTTGAACCCTTGATGGCCAGACTAGCCATGTTTGCCGTGATTTGTCTGGTCAAAGAGGCTAAAAAAAAGAGAGAATATGAAACAGAAGGAACACATGGTAAGGGGGGGGGCAGGTAGATTCTGAGATATTAAGCGGCAGCACTCGACACTAGGCTACAAATTACCAATCCAGCTTCTGGATGACTGGTTCATTGCTCAAAGGAAAAGCTGGTAGCATGAAATCCACCCGTTGGAAGACGAAAAACCGGGGGAAGCTCAGCCGCCTGCCAACATAATTTCGAGCCAGTTATTTCTGAAACGGTCATGGGTTGGCACACACCGGAAGGGTCACAAAAATGCATCACACGTTTGAGACAGAGTTTGTCGATTATCAGATCACACGCCGCGCCCACTGGGATGCTGTGGCGCGTAAAAAACCGCGATCATGGGGTGGTTATTACCGTGACCGGCTTAAGGCGATATTCGGCCTCTTGATCCCACAAGGAGCGAGTGTATTGGAAATTGGTTGCGCGAGGGGAGATCTGCTTGCATCCCTTAACCCTGGCTTAGGTGTGGGTGTTGACCTTTCTCCGGAAATGGTGCAAATCGCACGGGCGACACATCCTGGATTACAGTTCGTGGTCGGTGATGCTCATGAACTTAATCTCGGGAATCAGCAGTTTGACTTCATCGTCATGTCCGACGTTATCAACGATGTTTGGGATCTGCAGAAAGTATTGCATCAGTTGGACCCCTACTGTACGCCCGCGACACGCGTTGTGTTCAACTTTTATAGCCATCTTTGGCAAACCCCTTTGGCCATAGCGCAGTTCATGGGCCTTGCTACGTCGAATTTGCCGCAGAACTGGTTTACTCGCCATGACTTGAAAAATCTTCTCGAACTGTCTGGATTTGATGTGATTCGCAAATGGGAGGACGTTATTGCTCCACTGCCTTTTCCTGCGCTCTCGAAAATTGCTAATCGATATCTTTCAAAGGTAGCACCGTTCCGCTGGTTTGCCATGACTAACCTATTGGTCGCTCGCCCGGCGGCGACGGTGGCAGTTTCCCTGCCTACGGTTTCGGTGGTGGTGGCTGCACGTAACGAAGAGGGGCATATTGTCGAACTGATGGCTCGCATCCCGGAAATGGGGGGGGGTACGGAAATTGTGTTCGTGGAGGGCAACTCTACAGACGATACCTGGGGCGCCATTGAGCGTGCAATCTTAGCCAACCCTCATCGGAGCTGCAAGTTGATAAAGCAGCCGGGCAAGGGCAAGGGTGATGCCGTGCGAACCGGCTTTGATGCGGCTACCGGCGACATCTTGATGATTCTCGATGCGGACATTACTGTTCCCCCCGAGGACTTGCACCGTTTCTATGACGTACTGGCATCCGGTAAGGGTGAGTTCGCCAACGGTGTGCGGCTGGTGTATCCCATGCAGGAAGAAGCGATGCGTTTTGCTAACCTACTTGGAAACAAATTTTTTTCAGCGGCCTTTAGCTGGCTACTCGGTCAGCCGATCCGCGATACGCTCTGCGGTACAAAGGTTATTTGGGCCAAGGACTATAAGCGACTCGCAGCTAATCGTGTTTATTTCGGCGACTTTGATCCCTTCGGCGACTTTGATCTCCTGTTTGGCGCAGCCAAAATGAACTTGAAGATCATGGAAGTCCCGATCCGTTATCGTGCCCGCCGATACGGTGAGACCAATATTCAGCGTTGGAGCCACGGCTGGATCTTGCTGCGGATGGTCGTATTTGCGGCACGCCGCATCAAGTTTGTTTGAGTCCCGGCAATGGCGGGGTTGTTAAATCAGCTATTGGCTCATCCGCTTACGCGCAATCGCTCCGTGGACGATCCTGGAACCACTGCTCTGCGGCGTAGTATTATCCGTGAGAAGCCGTTTCTTCTTGCCCTTTATCGGGAATGGTACCAAATTCTTCTGCATCATCTTCCGGATCACGGTGCCATCCTTGAAATTGGATCTGGCGCGGGATTCCTCGGGGAATATTCATCGCGGGTTATAACGAGTGAAGTTTTTCAGACGCCCGGGGTTTCCTTGATCGCCGACTGCAGGCAACTTCCATTCGCCACAGGAGCACTTGCCGCAGTAACCATGACGGATGTTCTGCACCACATTCCGGATGTCACCAGTTTTTTTAGCGAAGCGGCGCGATGTATCAAGCCGGGCGGGATCATGGCCATGATCGAACCGTGGAAAACGCCTTGGTCCGAGTTGGTCTACCGCAATCTTCATTCGGAGCCATTTGAGCCGATGGCAGGATGGGATATCCCGACGACAGGGCCCTTGTCCGGGGCGAACGGAGCGCTTCCTTGGATCATTTTTCAACGCGACCGTGCGCGCTTTGAATCCGAGTTCCCTCAATGGCAGTTGCAGAAGATCCAGCCGATGATGCCACTGGCCTATCTTGTTTCTGGTGGTGTGTCTCTTCGCTCCATGGCACCTGCGGTTAGTTATGGATTGGTTCGCGCAGCAGAGAAATTGATTGGCGAGGCGCGTTTCGCGATGTTCGCATTGATTGTTCTCGTACGTAAGCCATGAAGATTTATAATAAAAGGAAACGCGTTCTCGCGGCCTTTGTGTTAGGACTAATTCTGAGTGGGGTTTTCCTGTACTTCGCTCTTCGCGATGTCGATTGGGTACAACTTGGATCAACGCTGCTGAATGTCCGGCAGAGTTCTATGGGGTTCTGTATGTTGATGATTGCGAGTGGAATTCTTCTGAGAAGTTGGCGCTGGCGCCTAGTTTCACAAGCGCAAAATGAAAACTTTGTGGCATTTGCCAAGTCTACCAATCTTGGGATATTGAGCAATCAGTTATTGCCTGGGCGGGTGGGCGAAATTATCCGCGTGATTTCGTTGGTTCGGCTCACATCCCTGGGGTTGGCAAGGGGTTTGGGCGGGGCAGTCATTGACAGAGCTCTCGATGTGGTCTCATTGCTCGTTATAGCTTGGGGGTTGTCCTTGTTGGTTGCTACGGTGGCTTTCCCAGGCACCTTGTTCTGGGGCTTGGTGGGCATACTGATCTTGGTGGTCTTGGGTCACTTTATAGCACGTACCCGCCTTTTACGGACACTGCTTTCAGCGTGGTCAGAACGTTGGATTCACCGTTGGGCATTGCGAGCAGAAGATTTTTTTACCCTGTTTTACTCTTTGATCCGAGAGTTGGTTCGTCCTCGAACCGTTTTTCGTTTAGCTCTACTAGCTGTGCTGATAGCGATGGCAGATTATCTCGCCGTGGCATTTGCTGTATGGAGTGTGGGAGCCGAGGTTCCGTTGTATGTTCCAATGGTGCTATGGGTCTTGCTCTCCTTTGGTTCAACGCTCCCTTCGGCTCCGGGATACCTAGGCATTTATCAGCTGGTTGCCGTGTGGGCGTTAGCCCCATATGGGGTGTCTGCGCATCAGGCGGTTGCTGTTGCTTTTGTCTTACAGGCGGCAACCCTTTTGGTCTCTTTGCTTGGAGTGCTTAATGACATCAGAATTCTGATAATTCGCAAAGCATATATTCGAGATGCATTATAATTAAGGCACTTTGCCATAAGATTTCATCTTGCACACAATATTGAACCCCAGCTTATATTGCATATCCTACCCCTGATTCTTTTAATTATTGGGGTAAACGAATCCAATACCTACCTCTTTCTATAAGTTATAAATATAAATGAAGACGGCTATACGACTGCTAGCTTCAGTTATTTTATTGGGGGTTGCGGCCTACTTTTTAGATTGGCGCTCACTGTCTCGCACACTTGCCGCCTTGAGCCCCACGGCATTTGGTGTGTCGGTTCTAATTGCTAGCTGTCAGTATTTTCCTATGGCCTACCGGTGGTTCATGATCGTGCGGTCTGCCCGCCCCGAGGCATTCCGGTGGCATCTGCAATACTTCTGCATGGGGACTTTTTTGAATACGTTTACACCTGCGAATATTGGTGGAGACGTTTACCGTTTCATCATGTTGCGGCGGGATGGCCGTCGTTACTTTGTTCTACTGGCACTTTTTCGCGAGCGGTTGGTGGGGTTGTATGCCTACTTATTAGGATATTTAATATTTTGGCTTGGTTATGTAGCCATTGGTGGAATGCGTTCTCTGGTGATTGACCTGTTGGCAGGTGCGATTTTTGTTGCACAGGTGGGGTTATGGCTTCTGCCGGTTCTATTGGGGCGCATCAGGCGCCATGGATGGTTTTCGACGCGACGCAAAATCAAGGCTGTTATGGATACCTGCTGGAGAGCATCCCGGTTTAAATCCATGGGGGAATTCGTGACACTTTTCTTTCTTTCGATGGTGGCTTTAGGCATCTGGTATGTTGCGATACTGTACTTGGCCAACGTCATGGAGATCAAGATTGCGCCGGCAGCTCTCGGTATTGTGGTGGTGTTGGCCGAGTTGATAAGACTGCTCCCTGTTTCCGTACAAGGAATAGGACTGAGAGAAGGGGCCTATGCCTACGTTTTTACTCTCCTCGGGGCCTCTGGCGAAGCCGGGTTTGCCTTGGCTGCGGTTGGATATCTGGCGCTGACGGTTTCTATTATGCTGATGGGGGTTGTGGGTGCTGTGCTAAAAGAAACGGGGCTGCACACGAAATCACATCTTCCCAATGTGACGTCGTAAAACGTACGGCGCTATGGAAAGGCACTTCAGCGGAACAATTATGGAGCATAAATTATGTCAGTGATAAATAAAATGAGAGGTGTGACTGATTATTCTGGATTGGCAAAATTTTACTTCCGGCATCTTCTCAGTCAACTTATCAAAGTTGGGGCCTTGGAAAGGCAAGGGATTACTATCCTCGATTTTGGTTGCGGCAAGGGTGAACTTAAACGTATTCTACCCAATGCAAATGTTATAGGGTATGACGTCATCCCCGCATTGACTGATGTCAAAGATTGGAGGGGTATAGATTTTGATGTGCTTGTTGCTAACGAAGTATTTTATAGTTTTGCAGAAGATCAATTGGCAGCGCTCCTTGCCGAATTAAGGAAAAAAAATGGCAAACTTGAACTTGTTGTTGGTATAAGTCGGCAAAGCATAGTAAACAACATCGGAAAGTTCCTGCTTGGCAGGCCGGATGCGCATTCAGCCACAAAGATAGGTCCCCAAAAAGAATTGGAGATATTGCTTAAATACTGTGAAATTAAACGCAAGAAAAATGTCTTGTTTTTAGCGGACGTTTTTGTTTTAACTTTCAAAGCTTAATTAAGATTCGAGTTTGGAGCGTGGTTGACGTGTATTGCTCCTCATCAGAAATTGTCAGGTAAGGAAGGATTCTTGCCTGACGACAAACCAATAAGAGATATTATGAAATTTATTTTTAATAAAATTCCACGGGGTTTGATTTATCACAAGGTGCTTGAAAGCGTCAGGTATTTACTGACTTCTTTTTTTATGCCACTAGACGATAAAAGCGCGATCGAAAAGTTCGAGGACAAATTTGCGAAGTATTGCGACCATGAATATTGTGTGGCATTCCCGTTCGCAAGAACTGCAATTTATTTCACTCTGAAAAATCTCAATCTGCCAAGTGGCAGTGAAGTTATTTTACCACCCGTTACAATCAAAGGAATAGTTGATGTAATTTTAGCGTTAGACCTTATCCCCGTTTATGTTGATTGGGACGCTGATACGTTAAACTTTCAATTGTATGAACTTCAACGCAAGACAAGTTCCAAAACAAAAGCTGTGATTATTACTACTTTGTTTGGGCTGGTCCCGGATATGAAGGAGCTAGTTGATTTTTTCAGAAGTAAAGAGATATTCATTATTGAGGATTTTTCCCAGTGTTTAAATGGCACCTTTGATGGCAAACGTGTTGGTACATTCGGTGATGTCGGGATATATAGTTGTTCTTCTATAAAGACGCTTGATACCCTTGGCGGAGGCCTTGCTATAACAAGCGACACGGGAATATATGAAGCGCTAAGAAAATCACAGGCTGGTCTTTTCCCGGCAGGCCGAAAATTCCTGATCAAAAAGGCTTGGTTGAATTTGGTAAGAAATGTCGCGACAACCAGGTTGATTTTTTCTCTTGCCGTGTTTCCATTATTCCAAATCATGCGAAAGGCTAATCCAGAATCAACTCTTAAACAGACGGGTTCTCGAAATAAGGATAGGGTGTCAAAACTGCCCAAGGTGTGGTTTTCCAGCTACAGCTCCCTTCAAGCCAATATTGGACTTGCTCATATTGATGATGTCTCTGCGAGCGACCAGATTCGCATTGATAACGCGAATTATTTGAAGGCTAAATGCGGCTCAGATAGATTTCCAAAAACAGCACAAAGCTCTGCCAATGTTTATTGGCAGTTGGTGATGCTGCAAGACCCGAAAAGGGCACAAGAGGTTTTTGCTAGGCATGGAATCGACACTGCAACGACAAGTTTGGAGCTGGTTTCAGCTCTTGAGCAATATCCCAATAAAGCGGCGATGCCTGTGGCGGAGAAATTCTACTATAACGGGATTTTTCTGCCATGCTTCCCCGGCCTAAGTAAAGCCGACTTGGAGCGGATTGTGAATGCGGCGAACGAGTTGGCTTGACAGATGACTATTCAAGTAGCAGTGATAGGAAGTGGGTTGTCTGCAATAGGTGCGATAAAGGCCCTGCAAAAGCTTGGCTATAAGCCCACTGTACTTGATTGCGGGGAAACTTTAGATTTGGAGCGGTCCAATCTGGCAGAGGCGCTGTCAGCCAAAGATCCGGGCGAATGGACGGATCATGAACGAAAGGCGCTCAGCCAAAACTTTACTGTTGATAAAGGTGATTCAATACCGAAAAAATTGCTTTTTGGTTCTGATTATTTTTACGGTAAATCCAGGAGCGATGCGCTTGTAGAAGGCAACGGAAATCTACCGCCATTCAGTTATGCGTTGGGAGGTTTTAGCGTTGGTTGGGGTGCGGCATCGCTGCCACCCCAAGAATGTGATCTGAACGATTGGCCTATTAATGCCGATGAGATAAATAAATACTGCGGAATCGCGATCTCTGACCTCCCGTATTCGGCGCGAGCAGATGGACTCAGTTTGAACTTTAAGATTCTACAAGACAATCCGCAGGCGCTTCACCTTAATGAAGCTGAAGAGATAATTCTTGACCGGCTGAACAGGGCGTCAATTCTTGAAAAAGATAAGCTTGTTTTTGGTCAATCGAGGCTGACCGTAAGCCCGGAAACAACCGATAAGCACACGGGTTGTAAGTACTGTGGCCAGTGTATGTCCGGCTGCGTTTATAAATCCATTTATAAATCTAGCGACGACATTTTACGGTTAAGTAACAGCGGGGCTATTGATTACAAACCGGGGTGCCTTGTTCTTGAAATAACCGAGACAGGCGAACGGGTCGCGGTTAAATACCTTGATGCTGATGGTCGCGAAAATACCCAGGAATTTGACAGAGTGTTTCTTGCGGCAGGCGCTGTCAATAGTACGCGAATAGTGTTGAATTCGTTAAAGCTGTTTGATAGGAAGGTGAAGCTCAAGGCCAGAGGCGGCTACGTCATGCCGGTATTCAGTTTTAAGCGATTACCGATCGACTGGCCAAATTGCAATACTCAGCCTGGGATATTTTTAGAATTCAAAGGCGGGTGGTTCAAGCATTGGGTACATGTGCAGATATCAACGGCCAATGAACTGTTATTTCAGAAGCTCAAGATACAGCCTGGTGCCAGTGGCTTAGTAGCTTGGTTCAAGAAGTTTCTAGCCGAGCATGTGATACTGATGTTCGTTAATTTCCATTCTGACTATGCTGGACATTATGAGCTTTGGCTCACTCAGCCTGCTGGAAAATCGAATACCAATTGCCTTCATTCGCGGCACTACAAATCAAGCTCGCATTCGTGGATATTTACTTTGTCGGCTTTTAGGCTATTAAAAATATGTTTGAAAATTGGTTGTTTACCTCTCATACCATTCGCAAAGAATAACAGTGGCTCTTACCATGTGGGTGGCACATTACCAATGCGGCATGAGGCTGGGGATAGTCTTAATACAGACGACCTGGGTCGGGTTAGTGCTTGGCGGCGCGTGCATATCGTGGATACGAGTACCTTCCCTTCTTTGCCAGGAACTACAATCGGGCTTTTGACTATGGCGAATGCGATGCGAATCGTAGAGAAAATTCGCTGGTAAAGTTGAAGGGATAAAAAATCACAGTTTGTCCCAGTGACTACGCCATGCTTCGATCCTGTTTCCAAGCAGGTTTTCCAGCCGTTCCAGTGATTCCCGGTAACCAGATGCTAGCGCCCGCATGGTCTTAGAGTTATCTAGCTCCTGTCGTTCGGAAGGATTAAAGACCTTCTCTAAAGATGATGGTCTAAATCGATCATCAATATCCAGCCAGCGATAAAGGTGCTGCACACTTTCCGGTTTACCAACGAATTCTTCGAAAATTAGAATCTCGAGTTGGCTGCGGTCGAAAATCTTGAGGTAAGCCTCGATGTAATCGATGTAGTGTCCGCGTTTACAGTAGGCGTAGGGGTTGACCGATGTCGAGAATGAGGCCTCAGCTAAACGAACAAGCTCGGCTTTCAACGCATCTTCAAAGGTCAGATCCTCAAGCTGGTGTGCCACGCTGAAGCGGTAATTTGAATAGGCACGAATCACCGGGTCGCGCAGAATCATCAGGATGCGGGCGTCCGGATAGAACTGGTGAATCCTGTGTGCAACTGCCATACTTTCAATATAGGACGTGCTTTTCTCGCCAAGATATCGGGTTTCCTTGCTGTTGCCGCTGAAGTAGGTGTCCTCGTAATATGCGCGTCCTTTTGCATAAAGTTGGTCGTTCAGGAAAAATTTAGGCTCAGGGCGAACCGGCCGCGACATGGCAATTTCCGGATGCTCGTCGAGTACGTGATATAGGTATGTCGATCCTGATCGTTGCGCACCGATTATGAACAAATGATTCATTGGCGGACAACCTCGCTGATCTCGTAACAACTCTGGGAGCCGATTTCCCGCAACACACGGATCAGGTATTCACCGATCACACTCAACAACAGAATCAAGACGCCGTTGAAGAAGGATATCAAAACTACCAAAGTAGCCCAGCCCGGTGCCGCTGTGCCGTAAAACAGCGCATCCAATAAATAGAAAGCGCCTAGTAAAAAGCTAACGCTTGCAACCACAAAGCCAAAGGCCGAACCGTAGCGCAGTGGGATTGACGAATGGTTGAAGAGAAGCGTCGCCATCAGACGCAGAATTTTTCGCCATGTGTAATTGGATGAGCCTACCAAACGGGGCTGATGACGCACCAGGACATTGCAGCGGCGGGCAGAATATTTGAGTATCAGGCCGGGTATATAGGGCGAAAATGAACGATCCCGGCACACCCGGTCAACGACATCACGACGAATAATGCGAAAATTTGTCAGCGTGAGATTTTCCTTTACGTCGAATATCTTCCGGTTTAACCATCCGACAAGGCGACTGCCTGCGCGTCGAATGAATGAATGCTGCTTGCTTTCAAAGCGTCCCATGACAAGATCGTAACCGTTGGCAACAGTATCGATCAGTTTTCCGATTTCTTCAGGGGGGTTTTGCAGGTCATCATCCATGGTGATGAGGTATTCTCCTTTCGCCTCCCGGAAGCCACAGAGATTGGCATGATGCTGACCATAGTTCTTGAGCAGATTAATTGCAACGACTTCTTGAAAGTCTCTTGCCAAGCACGAGATTACGTCCCAGCTCACATCCCGGCTACCGTCATTTACCAGAATGATCTCAAATCTCAGCGTTTGAGAGAGAAAAAAATCGCGTATCAAGGCGACTGTTTTTGCAACGACAGTTGCACTGTTATAAACAGGAATCACAACGCTGTATAAGTAATCGTTTTTTTCTATTTTTTCACTCATCGCGTACCGGTTCCCGTCAAATTAAAACGTAACATGAATAGCCGGATAAACAGCCGTCATAATTGTCAATTCCTCAAACCCCATCCCTTTTGAGTATTACTATGCCTGAAAACTTTTTCACTACCTTATAACCCGCGTCTCGAACGCGCGTATTCAAGCAACTATCCAATTCGCTAAGATTTTTAGACCCCAAATATGTTACCGCACCTGATAGCTGCATTACACCTTGATTATCCGTTGAGTATGGGAGCACAGCATAATTTGCGTTCCCCAAACCGAGGGGGTAGTAATGTAATATTCTTCCATCACCTATCAGTGCAGGAAACATCCCTTCAAATGTTGTAACCACGGCGCCATTTGGCACCTCCTCCGCCACTCTCCGTCTAAAATCGGCGCTGTTCCTAATTCCTTCGCCATCTCCAGACTTTGTCAGGACTCCTGCCACTCTAAACCAAGCATTATTCGCTAGATTAGAACTCTTCAAGTCAATCAAAGGTGACAGAGAATAAGGATCAAGCAAAGCGAGAAAAATGCCTATCCCAGTTAGAGGAACAAGAATCATCCATTTAATTGAATGCGCGCGTAGTATCTGCCATAGCTGAATAGATCCGATGCTTGCAGCAGCAACTAGAAAAGGGAAATATGTTGAATGATAGTGGGTGCTCCAGCCCGTCTTTTCTGCACCACCAATGGTGCCGATGATGTTGGGCAACAGAGCGCCAAACGCTATGATAGCCAAACGCCATTCAAAAGCAGCGAGTACAAGAAATCCCAGATTGACTATCAAAAACTTTTCCAGGTTCAAACGAAATGCCTCGTTATTTGACAGGGTATAGAGAAATGATGCTAACGCGCTGGAGAATGAGCCATAATCCGAATTATGGTTAAACAGAGCGAGGTAACCAATGGCATACGACAAAGTGCAGATCGCCACTGCCATCAATGGCACATCTTTCCGAGACCACCCTGACCAACCACGATACAGCAAGAGTGAGGCAAGGGTGAAGCCACCAACCATCAATGCAGCACGCTCGTGGATCAACGAGGTTAGCACTGCCAAAATTATGATGTATCCAGTATGTTCAGACCCTTTAGTCAATCTTTGATGGACAAGGACAACATATAAGAAGCCAGCAAACAAGAAAAGTCGATCCGAGTAGAACTGGCCGAACACCGATGCTGACCATGCGGGATGTGCCACTACCATCAACACAAAGGCTAGCGTAGCGATAATGGGCAGATTTTTACTACGAAGAAAAAAATAGATCGAAAAAAGCAGACCAATGAATCCGAGCGCATGAGCGAATGCCGCGATGGCATGGCTAGGAAAGACGAAACGAAACGGTGCAAGAATATATAGGGCCACATAGGCATGGCGATCAAAGATTTTTGTGGATTCTGTATTTGACGAGATTAACGGTTGGGAGCAAACATCGCTAGCTGTTTGCGTGATTACGGAAGCTATAGCATCATTAGCTGACTTATTTATTTGCGATCTTGGGGCACTTTTAAAGTTAATAGCATTGATGTTCTCGACCATATTGGCAGAGTCCAGTTGGCTCACGTAATAATTCAATTTGCTTACGTATTGAAATGCCGCTAGCGCGATAACGAAAAGAGCTGCAACGAAAAATTTTTCTAGTTTTGACATCATTTACCCTGCACTTGATAATACGGCTCAAATTTATTCTGTAGCTGGTTACAGAGCATGAGTAGAATTGTACTATGTGAACCACTATAAAGATGAAATTCCAACGTAAATTCAAGTAAATTCAAGTATATTAAACATGGAAAATTCAAATAATGACCATACGTTTCAATTTTCCCCACCAAGTAGGCACTGAAATTGAATTCATTCGAGATGCGCTTGAATGTGGGCGGCTTGCTGGCGATGGGCCTTACACCAAGAAATGCTCGGAACTGCTTGAAACTTATTTAAGCGCCAAAAATGTGCTTCTTACCCATTCGTGCACGGCGGCGCTTGAAATGGCAGCCATCTTGGCGGACATTCAGCCTGGAGACGAAGTTATCATGCCGTCCTACACTTTCGTTTCCACGGCAAATGCTTTTGTACTGCGTGGAGCCATTCCCGTTTTCGTGGATATTCGGCCAGATACGCTGAACATAGATGAGAGCCTGATCGAGGCGGCAATAAGCCCGCGTACCAAAGCTATCGTTCCAGTTCACTATGCTGGGGTCGCGTGCGAGATGGACACCATCATGGAGATTGCCCGCCAACACGGCCTGCTTGTTATTGAAGATGCAGCGCAGGCACTCGGCAGTACCTACAAAAACAAAAAGCTCGGAACCATTGGCGATTTAGCTGCATTCAGTTTCCACGAAACCAAAAATATCGTTTCCGGCGAGGGCGGGGCTTTGGTTGTTAACAACCAGCGGTTTTTCGAGAGGGCAGAGATAATTCGCGAAAAGGGCACCAACCGTTCGCGATTTTTCAGGGGCGAGGTGGACAAATATACCTGGGTGGATGTGGGGTCATCCTTCCTGCCAAGCGAACTCGTGGCCGCCTTCCTTTTTGCGCAACTGCAACATATCGATGAAATCAATGGCAGGCGAATGGCAATCTGGAAGCGATACGAATCGGCATTGCGGAGCCTGGAAAAGGATGGTTTCGTTACGCTTCCTGTGGTCCCATGCGAATGTGCCCACAATGCCCATATGTTCTATCTATTAGCAAGAACTCACGGTGAACAGGTCGCACTGTTGGCGGCATTGAAAGCTAAAGGGATCAATGCGGTGTTTCACTATATCCCCCTGCATGCGACAGACGCGGGGAGAAAGTTTAGTCGTACCGGCTCCTCCATGCCAGTTACCGAAGATCTTCCTGGTCGGCTAGTTAGACTTCCTCTTTATCCTGCTTTGACTGAAGACGAAATCGCGTTTATCTGTGCGACTATCGATGAGTTCTTTAGGGATGGGCGGGCTATCTCATGAATACCCCAAATATTTACTGGCACGAAGCCTTTGTGAGCAGGATGCTGCGGGAGCAGATGAATGGCCACAAAAGTTTCATCCTCTGGTTTACCGGGCTATCCGGATCTGGCAAATCCACGCTGGCTCACGCAGTTGAGGAGGCATTGTATGAACTTGGTTGCCGAACATTTGTGTTCGATGGCGATAACGTGCGCCATGGTTTGTGCGCTGATCTTGGCTTCTCGTCAGAAGATCGTGTGGAGAACATCCGACGCATAGGTGAAATGGCCAAGCTGTTCACCGAGGCTGGCGTTATTGCGCTGACTGCTTTTATTTCACCTTATCGTGCTGACCGCGCGCGGGTGCGCTCATTGGTTGCCCCGGAAGACTTCATTGAGATTTATTGTCATTGTCCGCTGGAAGTGTGTGAGCAGCGCGATGTGAAGGGACTATATGCCAAGGCGCGACAAGGGCTGATCAAAGACTTTACTGGTATTTCGTCCGCGTACGAGGCTCCGGACACCCCAGAGCTATTGCTTGATACGGGCAGCCTGCCATTAAAGGATTGCGTAGCGCAGGTTCTTGCTTTACTGAGTAACCGCAGAATTATCCCCGGCTCATTAGGTGATGGAGACTGAACAATTAATGAAGCATAATATAATTTGCGGTGTTGGAACGCGCCCAGAGGCCATAAAAACGGTCCCAGTTATCCTCGCGCTAAAGAAGAGCCCTGGTCTCGATGTGCGTGTGCTGGCTACTGCACAGCACCGCCATTTATTGGGTCAAGTCATGAAGGTGTTAAGAGATACGAAATACAGGGGCAAGTTCACTTCTCATCCAACCTCCAATTCGTAACTCGTACTCCTGCCGCCAGCCACCGCCTTTTTAAGCACGCCGTGCTCAATTAGATCGTTAATATCGCGTAGTGCTGAATCAGGTGAGCACACAGCTATCGCCGCCCACTTGGAGCTGGTTAGCTTGCCTTCAAATCCATCGAGAAGCCGATTGATTAATTTGATCTGCCGCTCGTTGAGCGATATGCCAGCGCGCCGCTCCCAGAACCTTGATTTAGTAATTATCATCCCAAGGCTATTTTCAGCCCCCTCTATTGCACGGCCTAGGCACGCCAAAAACCATGCGAGCCACTCCGTTACGTCGAGTGCACCCTTCTGGGTTTGTTCAAGCAAATCGTAATACGCCTTGCGCTCGCGCTGAATCTGCGCAGACAGGCTATAGAAGCGTTGCGCGGACTGTTCCGACCGAGCCAAGCTCATGTCACCGACAGCGCGGGCAATCCGCCCATTGCCATCGTCGAACGGATGGATAGTGACAAACCATAGATGTGCAAGACCTGCCTTTAGGACAGGATCTGTGTCCTGCTCGCATAAGAAGCTTTCCATTTCTGCTTCGAGACGTGCCGCAGGTCGAGCCTCATAGTGCACTTTCTGGCGGCGATCAAGGATTTGCACACCTGTGAGATCGTCGGCTGGACAATGAACCGTATGGCGAAGACACTGGTGGCGGATGCATTGCGTGCGGCGTATTGGCGCAAGAAACCAAAGCCTGGGTTGATGCACCACTCTGACCGTGGCAGTCAGTATTGCAGCAGCGCATACCGTGCACTGCAAGTCAGCTATGGCATGGAAACATCGATGAGCCGAAAAGGAAACTGCTGGGACAATGCGCCGATGGAGAGTTTCTTTGGCACGATCAAAACGGAAAGTTTGCATCACTACCGCTTTGCCACCCGAGAGCAGGCTAGGCAGGTGGTCTTTGAATATATCGAGGTGTTCTACAATCGTATCCGACGTCATGCGAAAATCGGCAATCAAGTACCTGCTGATTTCGCTAACCAATTTTACGCCAGCAGGCAACAATCTGAGGCATCATTCTAATGACTTACCCGTCCACTAAATCGGACTCCGCTCAGTTGAGGCCGGACTGCGTACCTGGGATATGCAGAATCCATTCCCGGAAGAAATGAACCGCGTCATTGCCGGGCGGCTGGTGAAGTGGCACTTCGCACCCACCGAGAGCTTGCGTCAATGGGGTTATGTGCAATGATGATATACTTAAAGTGTTGTATATCCAATCATGAGAGGAGCCTAATTATGCAAGTAGCCAAGTGGGGTAATTCGCTCGCAGTACGATTGCCCACCGCTGTGGTGCAAGCGCTTGACCTTAAGGAAGGCGAGGAGATTGAGCTGCATGTGGTCAACAGCCGTTCCTTGGAAGTGGCCCGAAAAACATCGCCCCAGGAGTTGCTCACGCGTCTGCGCCGGTTAAGGGGTCGCTTGCCCGCAGACTTTCATTTTGACCGGCTAGACGCCAACGAGCGAAACACAGACGCTGGGCATGTCACGGCATGAGCGGTGTTTTCCTCGATACCAACGTCGTGCTCTACCTGCTGTCTGCAGACGAGCGCAAGGCCAACATTGCTGAAGCAATCCTTGCCAAAGGGGGCACTATCAGCGTGCAAATGTTGAACGAGGCGGTTTCGGTGTGTGTTCGAAAGCTCAAGATGCCTTGGCCCGAGGTGCATGAGTTTCTGGATGGAGTCAAAGCCTGTTGCGAGGTGCTACCGCTTACCTTGGTCATCCACGAACAAGCACTTACCTTGGCGGAGCGCTACCAGCTTTCCATCTATGACGCACTGGTCTGCGCCGCTGCACTGGAAGGGGAAGCCCACACGCTACTGACTGAGGACATGCACGAAGGCTTGGTGCTGGGTAACCTGAAACTTGAAAACCCATTCAAATGAGGCTCAGAACGGTCTTGTATTGTAAGTTCAAAATAATTTTTCTACCTCTGCCTTACTTGCGTGGCTGAAGGTATATCGGGAGGAGTAAAATGACGAGTGTGAGCGTTGGCATTATCGGATGCGGTTTCATCGGGCAAAAACGCGCCAAGGCCTTGAGTGGTGGGCGGTTGAGGGCGCGTTGTATGAACTTGGTTGCCAAGCTTTAGTGCTTTACAGAGTAGCCGCAGAATTATCCTATGTTAATAGGCGATGGAGACTGATAATTAATGATTAATAAGATAATTTGTGTTGTTGGAACACGACCAGAAGCCATCAAAATGGCACCCATTATTCTCGCTCTCAAGAGGGAACCGACATTAGATGTGCGTGTGCTGGCTACGGCCCAGCACCGCCATTTATTGGATCAAGTTATGAAGGTGTTAAGGGCACCTCTAAAAATCCAATTTTGCGAGCAGCCGCTTTGCGGCTTGCCTGCTTACCCCGTTTCGTCACAATACGGCGTTACTCGAAAAAAATTATCGCTTACATATCAACTATATGCCGCGTTCAAATTTTTTACTCGTGCCTTGTCTTGCTTAGAAACTTGAATTTTTAGAGGCGCCCTTAAGAGATACGAAATACAGGGGCAAGTTCACTTCTCATCCAACATCCAATTCGTAACTCGTACTCCTACCGCCGGCCACCGCCTTTTTAAGCACGCCGCGCTCAATTAAATCGTTAATATCGCGTAGAGCTGAATCAGGTGAGCACTTAGCTATCGCCGCCCACTTGGAGCTGGTTCGCTTGCCTTCAAATCCATCGAGAAGCCGATTGATTAATTTGATCTGCCGCTCGTTGAGCGATATGCCAGCGCGCCGCTCCCAGAACCTTGATTTAGCAATTATCATCCCTAGGGTATTTTCAGCCCCCTCTATTGCACGGCCTAGTCACGCCAAAAACCATGCGAGCCACTCCGTTACGTCGAGTGCACCCTTCTGGGTTTGTTCAAGCA
>JAUXTO010000033.1 GCA_030679255.1 Candidatus Gottesmanbacteria bacterium
TCACCGTGGCCTGGGTCTGACTTCCTGTTCCGCTCTGTACTGGACTGCCGTTGATTGTGGACACAAACACTCCGCTACCTGCCAAAACCGGTGCTGTCACCGTCGCTGTGTAGGTTCCGGTTCCCATATCGGTCACCGAACCAATGCTGCCGGTGCCGGATAATTTCGTGATCGTGACTGTTGCACCGCCAACTCCAAGGCCGTGGTCATAGGCGGCCTCCTTGGCCGTTACCGTAAGTACGTGTGTGCTCGTTCCATCCGCCATGATGCTGGTGCTCGTTGGGGTCAAGGTCGACATAGATGCATCCGCCGGCGGCTCATTAACCGTGATTGAGGAACTTGTGCTTGGCGTTTTAGTTCCGTTCGTAATATCTGAGGCTGTGATTGTCGCCGTGCCATCCGTGTGAAAAGTAAAACTAAACGTCTGTCTCCCCGCCACCAGTGCCGCGTCGACCGGCAGCGTCGCTAACCCATCGGTCGAGGTGATGTGGATGGTATCAGCCGAGGAAACCACGTTCCATTGGTCATCGGTCGCGTTGACCGTCACCGTGAAAGGCGTGATTTCCGTTTGTGCTGTTGGCGTTCCTGTCTTTCCACTCGGGGTCCCCGGTGCTGCCGTCTCACCCGGCACCAGGATCTGCAGCCTTGTGAAGGCTGCACCCCCATTGACTGTAAAGTCGTTGCTCGTTCCCGTGTCACTGCCCGAGGTGGCCGTAATGGTTCGATTCGTCCCCGCTTGAGTGAGGGTCGCATTGATAATCGTCACCACCCCGAGGTCGCCCAAACCAAAGACCACACTGCCAGGACCGATGGCACCCGCCGTGCTGCTGAGGGTCACCGTCCCGGTGAAGCCGGTCGCGGTGCTGTTATCCGCATTACGCGCGGTAATTCGAACTCCAAAGTTTGCGCCCACGGTCTGGGGAGCAATGTCGCCGCCACTCGAAGCCTCTATCAGGAAGTTAATTCCTGCGGGGTTGACCGTAAACATGTTGCTCGTACCACTGGCCGTGCTTGCTGGTTCCGTGGCGCTGAGAGTGGTCCCCGTCTGAGCTGACGTGATCGTGACACTCTGGGAGGTCAAAACACCTCCTACGAAGGAACCACTGGTCACGGGAGCACCACTGAGAACGCCACTGGAAGTAATCTGCACCGTCCCCGTAAAACTGGTTATCGTGTTGCGATGGTCATCCTCCACGGTAACTTGAATATTGAAGGCGGTACCCGCCGTCTGCGGAGCAAACTCCCCCCCTCCAGCGGCCTCCACCACAAAAAAGGAATGTATAGCTCCCGCCAAGACCGTCAAACTCGAACTGGCCGGCCCTGTTGCGGCGCCATCGCTGGCCGTGATCGTGGTCGTCTCGGCCTGCGTCAGCGTCGTCGACAGTGTCGTCGTCGATTGACCGTTGGTGAAATTCACCGTAGTCGTATACGTTGGCGTGCCGGCCGGGCCGCTGTAGCTGATCGTCTTGCTGCCGCTATACGATGGCACCGTGTTGAAAAATGCGTCCGTCGCAGTGATCGAGACGATATTGAACGCTGTCCCGGCCGTCTGCGCGGTTACCGTTCCCGAGTTGCCGACGCCTGACGTGAATGTCTGGCCCGGCAGGGTCAGCACGAGCTTTGAGGCTGAGGCCGCCAAGACCGTCAAACTCGAACTGGCCGGTCCTGTCGTGGCGCCATCGCTGGCCGTGATCGTGGTCGTCTCGGCCTTCGTCAGCGTCGTCGACAGTGTTGTCGTCGATTGACCGTTGGTGAAATTCACCGTAGTCGTATACGTTGGCGTGCCGGCCGGGCCGCTGTAGCTGATCGTC
>JAUXTO010000003.1 GCA_030679255.1 Candidatus Gottesmanbacteria bacterium
TCATTGTGTTCCTCCGTGGGGTGCAGGGGTAGCGGATACCCCGTACTTCAGTACGGGGAGGAGCGTGCCCCGCCCAATGATATCTATTAAAAATGTACTTGCTGATTGTAATAATGTAAGCTCTTTTGCTTTCGCTGATGCGTGAACTTTTGTTCCGTCAAGATGTCTCAGGTCAAAGTAACCTGTTTTCCTTCGCCCGAATATGAAACATTCTATACCATTCCATAGAACTTTATCGAATCGCTGGAAGCCATGAATGAATCTCGGTGCTATATTTTTAATATGGCTCCGGTCGCCTTTGAACAGCTTTCTATTGCATTTCCTGACCTGTTTTATCAAGAAACTTGTTGAACTTCTTTCCTGAATTGTTCCTCCAGCTATCACAAAAGCATCCGTTCTGTGAGATTTATCAAGACCGAGTGCTATCCTGTTGCTTTTTGTGATATAACCATAAGTATGAGATACAAGGTTCCCGGAGTCTCGTAACATATTGACCAGTTTCCATCTGACCGTTGACATGAATGTTTCCGGTTTGAAACCTACTGGCAATTTTATATCCAGTTTCAGTTTACCTTTCGAGACCTTTTCGTGACACGTCTGGCATAAGGTTAAAAGATTTGCGGGGGAATCGCCACCTATTTGTCTTGATACAATATGATGGGTCTCAAGTATCGGGTCTTTCGATTTGCCATGACATGCCTGACATTCGTGATTATCCCTATACAGCACGTATTCCCGCACGTTCCAGCTATCTTTCTGGACACCGTTCTGGTATTCTACTCCGGATATCTCTGGATTCTTTATTTTCTGGATGTCAAACGCTGCTACTTCAATATCTATCTTAGATATTGGTAAAAGTTCCTTAACTTTGTTTATTAACTTAATATGGCTGTCGAGCTTATGCTGGATTGATGGAGCTAACCAGCCGTCCCGCTTCTTCCTGTTCTGAAATCTCGGTTGTCTGTACCGGGTGTTTCTGCCACGCCTCGTTCTCCGATATTGTCTTCGCTCACTGTTGAGCTTGACCATATCGGTTCTGAGATTTACTTCTGCTGAATACATTTCTTTCGTTTCAGTTAATGCCGAGATGCCAATATACTCATACCCTGAGTCGATACCCAGAGTGATGTTCTGCTTGGTTTCCCCGGTCGCAGAGGTTAACTGAACCGTAAATGGTGTTCTTGTTTTTACTTTTGCTTTTTCCTCCTTTAATAGAGTTCGTGCCTTTCTTGGCGTCGTTGGCATCAGAGGATGCCCACGAATATTCAGAACATATACGGCAGATACTCGCAAGTCCTGCCCTGCCTGTCCTGTGGCAGTTAAAGCCGCATCGGAGATGTTAGAAAGAGTTTTTAAACTCAACACACTGAGAGTTTCCTCTCTGTTTAATGGTGAATCACAGTTGCTACGAATGTGCGGAATGTCCGTAGGTGTGTATGTATTTCTTCTTTCTAACGTTTGCATATCTTTTCTTTATGCCTCCTTGTCAACCTGTTGCCCATGTCCCTCACGGGACATGCCCCGCTCGTTGTCGAGCGGGGAGATTGACT
>JAUXTO010000007.1 GCA_030679255.1 Candidatus Gottesmanbacteria bacterium
TCATTACTGCTCTAGGAGCTTTGTCCATGCTATCCGCAGCAGCTGCCGACGAAGCCACTTCTCTATTTAAAGATAATGGCATTGAAGTCGGCGGTTGGATCAATGCGGGAATAACTTATAACGCGAATAACCCAGCCAATCGATTCAATGGCCCTGTCACTTTTGCTGATCGTTCCAAAGAATTTCAATTGAATCAGCTTAATGTATTTATGCAGCGCGCCGTGGCAACGGAGGGTATAGCGTGGGATTTCGGAGGCCGGCTTGATTTAATGTTTGGTACTGACGCTATTTTTGCCCAAGCGTACGGTATCCCCTCATTCGACGTGAATACCGGGCAACCTTTAAAAAGGAGCAATTGGGATCTAAATATATGCTGCTCTTCAAGCCGCTTTTACAATATCGCACTGCCTCAGGCTTATATTGAAACTTATATTCCGGTCGGAAACGGCCTAACCGTCAAGGTCGGCCACTTTTACTCACCAACCGGTTATGAAACAGTTCCAGCACCTGAGAATTTCTTTTATACACGCTCCTACACCTTTAGTAATGGCGAGCCATTTACCCATACTGGCTTGGTGGGAAACTATGCGGTCAACAAGAATTGGTCGTTTATGGGCGGTGCAATTACCGGTAGCGCGACCGGCGGTTGGGATGGTGGTTGGGATAAAGAGATGAGTAATTGGGGCGGCTTAGCCGGAGCTACCTGGACCAGCGACGATAAGCGGAGCTCAGCCAATCTCTCCGTCTCCTACAGCAGGACTTCCACACGAAGCAATGAGCCTTGGGCTTTCTACAGCCTTGTGTTGCAACATAAAATCACCCCCAATACGCTCCTGGTTTTGCACCAGACTAGTGGTTTCGCAGGTGGGGTCTTCGTACCTGACGGCCATAAGGATGTTTCATGGCATGGCATCGACATGCAGTTGCATCATGATTTGAGGGAGGATTTGTCGGTGGGCATCCGTGGTGAGTGGTTCCGTGACCAAGACGGCTTCCGTGTCTGCTCGCCAGTCCGTGTCGCTCAAGCAACCAATGGGGTACACATTAGCTATGCGGCCGATTTCCTGGCTACCTGTGAACCCGCCGATTATTATGATGTTACCGTAGGCCTGAATTGGAAACCAGCGAAACAGTTAAAAATGGATTCAAAAGCTATGCAAAAGCTGAATATTCGGCCAAATATCCGTTACGACAGAGTGGAAGGAACCGGCCAGGCATACAGGCCATTTGATAATAAAAAGGATCAATTGTTAATTTCGGTTGATGCGACACTCCCGTTCTGATTAGACAATTTATTTGATAGGCCGAAAAATGCCTTCCCAAGCACAACACTCATAATGAAATGATGGTTTGCATTTTTGAGGAGGAATAAAGATTGAGGCTACGCAATGAATAAAAAAACAGAAGGTTCATTTGTAAAAGAAAGTAGTAACGGGGCAGCGCTTCTCCGCTGTATATGAAAGGTTAACCTTTCTCTTCGTTGCTGCCACATGCGGCATTACAGGTACCCAATCATGTTTAAGAACTTGACTATCAAATCGCACTTGATCCTTATCATTTTTCTCATGGCAGT
>JAUXTO010000012.1 GCA_030679255.1 Candidatus Gottesmanbacteria bacterium
TACCTCGCCGAGTTCCAATATCGATTCAACCGCCGATTCGACCTGTCAGTCATTCTGGTCAGACTGCTTCGAGCATCGTCCGTCACTTCGCCCTACCCTGAGCGCCTCATTCGCGCAGCTGAACATTGTGGCTAATCAGGAGAAGGATTGAGTGCTGAAGCAGTGGCGAAACGGCTATTGATGCCGAAATTGACATCAACAAGGCACAATGTCCGATGACCGAGCTCGAACTGGAGTTAGCCAAAGTTGCGCGAGAACGGGCTAAAGTAAACGCTAGAGATAGACTGGATTTTTTGATGAGTGCAGTAAGTTCTGCCGCATTAAGTAAACGCGGTTACAAACCAGTAAAAACAAAAATGGTTGCATTTCTGCAACCATTTGTTTACATTGGTGCCGCTTGTCGGATTCGAACTGACGACCTACCGCTTACAAGTCCGAAAAATTATGTATCTTCCTATGTTGATTGCCATTCCTAAAACACCTATAAACCACATAAAACAATGAGTTGCTAATAATACCTTGTTTATTTGTGTTGATAAGTATTCCGCTATTTTGATATAATTTGCCTACATAGTGCCTACACGGAAAGGCGAACGGCATGAAACGGGAAAACTTCACAGCGGCAAGGGTTACAGGGTTCCAGTGCGCACCCAGCAAAAAGCAAAGCATATTCTGGGATGGCAAAACGCCGGGGTTAGGGTTGCGCGTAACCGCTGCCGGTTCCAAAGCATTCATATTTGAAACACGCCTAAACGGGCAAACCATCCGCATGACCATAGGCGACCCGCGCAACTGGGCCATAGGGGATGCGCAAGCCGAAGCCTCACGCCTCAAGGTAATGACCGACCAAGGCATAGACCCGCGCCAAGTGATAGTCGATGCAATCGCCGCCAAGGAAGCCGAAGCCGCCGTGCAACGTGAGCAGGAAGACCGCGAAATAGTGACAGTGGCCGAAGCGTGGCAAGTCTATGTTGCCGAACGTAGTACCGCCAAGATGGACGGAAAGCCGGTATGGGGCGAAAGACACAAAGCACACCATGCCTATTTTGTGCAAGCTGGTGGTGTAAAGCGCAAGCGTGGAACCCGCCCCGGCGAATCGAAAAAGACCCGCCCCGGTGTGTTGGTGCCATTGATGAACATGCGCCTTGCTGCCCTTGATGCTGATGCCTTGGCCGCATGGTTAGACAAGGAAACCAAGCAAGCCCCCACCACTGCCGCCCAAGCCTTCCGCGCCCTTCGTGCTTTCCTGACATGGTGCGCCAAACATAAAACCTACAGTGCCGCCGTTCAAGCTGGCGCATGTCAGTCCGATGACGTGAAAAATAGAGTGCCTTCACCGAAAATAAAAAAGGATGACAGCCTACGCAAAGCGCAGATTAAGCCGTGGTTTGAAGCGGTGAAAAAGATTGGCAATCCAGTAATCGCGGCCTATTTGCAAGGCTTGCTATTGACGGGCGCAAGGCGTAACGAACTGGCCGCGCTGCGCTGGCATGACGTAGATTTTCAGTGGAAGAGCTTGACCATACGCGACAAGGTGGAAGGGGAGCGCACCATACCGCTAACCCCTTATCTGGACCATTTAATAGCCACCCTGCCCCGCCGCAATGAGTTTGTTTTCAGTAGCCCGACTGCTGCATCGGGAAGGATTGAAGAGCCGCGTATTCAACACGTCAAGGCGCTGAAAGCCGCCGCACTTCCCGCGCTGTCCCTGCATGGTTTGCGCCGTTCCTTTGGCACGTTGTCCGAATGGGTGGAAGTCCCTGCCGGTATTGTTGCGCAGATAATGGGGCATAAGCCCAGCGCGATAGCTGAAAAGCATTACATACAGCGCGAACTCGACTTGCTGCATATGTGGCACGTCAAAATTGAAGCATGGGTATTGGAGCAGGCAGGAATTGAATTTGTGCCGGGACAGACTGGTTTGCGGGTGGTGAACATAGCGGCTACGAGGCTTAGGGATACCTAAAGGATGGAGCGAGATTAAGCCTTAAGTCAATAAAAAACCCGCCGAAGCGGGTTTAGATAAAAGAATACAACTAATTAATGATGACCAGATTGGGAGGTGCCTCCACTGCGAGTATTATCACTCTTCTGGCCCCGGGTATTATCCATCTTCTCTGCCTCCCCAGAACTGCCGCCTGACTTTCGTTCGCTCTCATTCCTCTGAGACACAATATTCATTTCCGTTGGGGTAATATTGTCGTCTCCATCAACATCCAATGTATGAAAATCCATTTCATCATATTTCTTTTTTGTATAATCTTTAAACTCGTACTTAGTGACCTTTCCATTAGAATCCTTATCCATAGCTTTGAACATCTTTTCGTCCATTTTGAACACCTTATCGTCCATTTTTCCTTGAGATGAATCAGAATCCGCGTGCGCCATTGATGTTCCCAAGATGAAACAGGATGACATAGCGAGGAAAACAATAGTTTTTTTCATTTGTAACTCCATTTATAAAGTTAGGAAATTTCTTAATTGAAATACTTTTTGCCGTTCTAAAGAGTTACCCTAAAGACATCTTTTGGCTTACTCCGAAATAAGGTTAACAAAGGATATTAATCACGGTCTGTGCACTTCCGCACATACGAACCATAAACATGAAGCTATCATGAAACTGTTCTCTGCTTTTTGCGATGGAGTGCAAATAATTCCTCCATTAATTGTTTGTAGCTCTGAGTCTCCCTGACGCGCAAGAAGCTGTGAGCCTTCCCGCTCTCCTGCTAGGTGAGGGCGGTTTTTTATTTCGTCTTCCCTCGTACCCTCAAAACAAATCGTATCAAAAAGGTGATGCCGCCCAAGTCCGGGAATCAACGGACGATTTGGGACGAATTGGGCGAGATATTCCGCAAGGGCGGGAACGTCAAACCCGAAGGCGCATCCGACACCCTGCCCCAAGGAAAGCCATGCATCACACATCCAAAAGTAAATGCACTGGATTATGTTCTTTTGTGTTGATAAGTGTTAATTAACACAATACAATCCGACCATGATAAAAACCTTTCGTCATAGGGGCCTGGAAACCTTCTTTCGAACAGGGAGCAAGGCGGGCATACAGCCGCACCATGCCGCAAAGCTGCGGGGGATGTTGACCATGCTGGACAGTGCAAAATGCCCTGATGATATGAACGCTTCGGGCTGGAAATTGCACCCCCTGACTGGTGCCCTTACCGGGCATTATGCCGTGGCAGTAAACGGTAACTGGCGCATGGCCTTCACCTTCGATGGTGAAAATGCCGAGCTGGTGGATTACTTGGATTATCACTAGGAGACAATGAAAATGAGCAGAATGCACAATCCGGCACACCCCGGCGAAGTATTCGCGGGAATGGTTGCCCGAAGGTATGACGGTAACAAGTGCGGCAAAGGAATTGCAAGTTTCCCGCGTCACGCTTTCCAAGGTATTGAACGGGAAAGGCGGGATAACGGCGCAAATGGCCTTGCGCCTTTCTGCGTGGCTGGGCACTTCCCCCGATGTTTGGATGGGGATGCAAACACAGTTTGACCTTTGGCAAGCCGGGCAACAGCCAAGCCCGAATATCAAGCCGCTGGAAAGACTGGC
>JAUXTO010000021.1 GCA_030679255.1 Candidatus Gottesmanbacteria bacterium
AGTCAGGCCACGATTTCGCTGATTTCCTCGCTGACCTGACTCAACATCTGGTCCAGGTCGTCAAATGGTCCGTTCATGTCGCCGGGATCGACGAGCGGTAGGTCGCCCCAGTTAAAGAAATCACCGGTTCGCAGGAGAGCGATCGTCCTCTTTCCCAGTTGTAACTGAACGGCATTGTTTTCATCGGCTTTGAGATGATTCTTCACCTCATGCCAACCGCATTCTTGGGCCTTTTGCTTGCGGTTCGCCCGGTCGTACGTGGTCAATGCTGCCTTCATCGTCGGTCCCTCCTAATCAAACACGGTGGCCCGACCATCAAGTCAGGCCACGGACATCACTCAGTTGTGGGGGTTCTCGTCAAATATCTTCATAGAATCATATGAAGATACGACTCACACGCAGAATGGACCGACGACGGTCTGCAAATCCCGATTTACTTCGATAAGGACGTTGAGCGTACCAGCGCCTTGCGTATTCTTCGTTCATCGGTCCCTCCTCCCTCTTTACGTGAGGTCCCAGGCGTCGAGGCAGAACTTCATCTCCAGCCCGGTCCGCCGCTACTTACGCACCGGATTCTCTCGACCTGTTGTCCCGACCATCCTTCCTCCGCCCCCGGGTCTCACCACCCGGGGGCGGCCCAGGAAGTCCGGGTGGCTACTCACCCACGATCTCGTAGGTGACTTCGCCCACCGGGAAGGGACCGAAACCCTTGGCGCAGACGTGCTTCTTGGCACCCTCTCCCATCGTGTAGGAGATGATCCGGGGGCTCTTCTCGCCCACCAGTTGGATCTTGCTGCCGACCCGGAGGCTGGCCCCGGCTTCCCCCACCTTGAGGCTGCCCGTGTCGTTGTTCGTGGTCGTGTTCGTCATGGTCTGGTTCTCCCTCTCGTTCGACATCACCCGGACATCCGGCGCAGGGGCGCACGCCCCCGACACCGACACCCGGCACACACCCGTCCCGGCCCCCCGGCCCGACATCGCGGCGGGACATCCCCGCCCCGCCGCGCGGACGTCCGCGCCGGCCCCCCGGCCCGCCCGCC
>JAUXTO010000041.1 GCA_030679255.1 Candidatus Gottesmanbacteria bacterium
GCTCGCGGACTCGCGTGTGCAAAACCCAAAAAATTTCCTTGCATTTTTCCTGCGTCTCCTCCCCCCACCCCTCCGCCGCGAAGCGGAAAAAGAAATGGAAAGGAAATTTTTGGTTTTGCTTCGCCGTTTCAGACTACAAAATGAACATTTGTATTATAGCATTTGTGGTTCTTTAGCGTTGTTCATTTCTCCGCCCTCACGGCGACCGAGGCGCTTCCTATCCGCGTTCTGTGGTAACTCTAAACTCTGTGCCTTCGACTGCGGAAGTACCAACTCATCAAAGTGGAGCCTCGCCATACAAAATCCTTTAAGGAATGGCGAGGCGCAAAATCTATATGTGTTTGCCCCTCCCTCCCGTGCGCACACATCATCCCCGCCGTTTTTAGGAAAAATTATAAAACGGCGGGGATTGCTCCCTTACGACCAACCACCCAAACAAGAAAAAACCATACTGTGTTTATTTCTTTTTACACGGCAAAAGGGATTTTACGTTTGTTATTATTATCTTTGGTTACAGATAAGAAAATTGTTCCCTTTGAAGCTTTCGCAAAAAGTGAAATAAAATTAGCGAATAAAGGAGCTGGTAACCAGTCAAATGTAAACAATTCTACTTTTTTAAATCCGCAGTCCTCAACCAATCTTTGCAATCTCTGAGGTGTGTAATATACGATATGCCCGTATACATTCTTATCAAGATTTAAGTTACCTTCTCCGTAGAATTCGTTTCCTTCAAAACCAAAGAGATTTTTAAATCTAGCGACGGACCACAACATATTAGGCGTAGTAATTATTATCTTTCCATCGTCCTCGATTTTTTCATTTAGATAATTTAGTGCCTTTAGCAGGATGGAGTGATCAAGATGTTCAGCTATTTCGGTGAAAAGAATAACATCATATTTTTTACCATCTTGGTGAGGGATTTTTGCATAATCAAAGAACATTAAATTAATATTGAGGCCGTTAATATAATTTTTCAACTTTTCTTTTTCTAAATAAGGATTATCTGGACTATCATATACATCCCATTCAAAAGAAAAGCCACTATCTTTTAAATATTTTACTATAGATATGTCATGATCTCCTGATCCCAGCCCTGAAGCATTCAGAATTCTAATTTTTTCTTTTTTATCTGAATAGTTAATTATTTTCTCGGCAGTAAGTGCAAACCTTGTTTTACTTGTTTCTGCCCAAAAATGAGCGTCTTTAGCATTGGAGCCATCTATATTCAAATTTATATCGTAGCAAGTATCATAAATATGTTTGAGTATTTTTTTCATAGTTCTATTTTAAGTTGAGGTAAACGAACGAAGTTCCCTCTATATTCCTACAATTTTTAAAACGAATATCATTCAAGAAATAGCTGTCAAGAACAACTGTAACATCTTTCCAGACACCATAATCATGCCACAATAAAACACCACTGCCATCTTTAAGTAATTTCATAGCCACCTCTGTGTCATTCCTTACATAATCTTTGGCGTGCGATCCGTCTATAAATACAAAATCCATTTGATTTATATATGGAGAAAAATCAAAAGTTGCCGTGTCACCGTAGAGCTGGATAATTTTCTCTCTTTCTTTTTTGTTTTTATAACGCGTCCCAGTTTCTTCTTTATTGACATAGAGACTGTCGGGACCAACAACTTCATCACCGGCATAGAGTGGGTATTTTGTTGTAAGCATTGCTTCTTTAGGCAAATCAATAGTAAAAACCTTTGATGTTGGAGAGGAAAAGTGTGCTAAATTAACAGTGGTTCTTCCGTCAAAGGTTCCTATCTCAAAAATATTTAAGGGCTTATGGTAGTCAATCAATTGACAGATAATTTCAAGTTCTGCGGCACTTATATTGCCATCAGCATGTTCCTTTTCCAAAGGAACAACTTTTCTCAAATTACTTATTTCAGAAATGGAGATTATCGGTAGAGTGATTTTTGTATTCATGTTGATTTAAAAAATCTATTTCAAAAGTTCATCGCTCGCAACGCCTAATGCTTGGGCGATTTTCTCAATGGTCGCAAGTGTTGGATTTCCTTTTCCAGCCTCAATATTACTCATTTGAGCGCGATCAAAGCCGAGAGCACGACAAATGTCGCCTTGCGACATTTTCTTCCGCTCTCGGATACGCTTTATGTTTTTCCCCAGTTTTATTGACGATGTTTTCATATCCACAGTTCATATTCTAGCAGTTTGTTGTGTCTTATATCAATAATGTGATATATTACAATAGATGAATTTGAGAACGGCGAAGCAAAACCAAAAATTTCCTTTCCATTTCTTTTTCCGCTTCGCGGCGGAGGGGTGGGGGGAGGAGACGCAGGAAAAATGCAAGGAAATTTTTTGGGTTTTGCACACGCGAGTCCGCGAGCGTGTCCGAGGCGCGCATCATTGGTCGTCAGGATTCAATTCAAAATACATTCGAACTTCGTTCAATACACACCGCCGAGATTTTTAAGGAGCAAGGCGACTATAAAAATCCAAGTGGGGTTGCGTAATCGCAAGCCCCCGCAAAAAAGAAAAGGCCCTCCCGAAGAAAGGCCCCGTAGTTGCGAATCACTGCTAGCGCTGTTTGTATGTTCCGCGCCCCGTGATAAGCAGGCCGCCAGGTTCTCGTTTTTTCTGGCCCTGTCCGACGTATCGGCACTCGAGTTGGTAGCCGTGGACCGCGCCGACCTGGCTCGTGAGCATCGGTTTTCCATCTTCCGGCATACAGAGCCGGTTCATGGCTTCCGTTACGAGACCGCGGTCGGGCGACTGCGCAATCAGGATTTCTCCCGCCATGCAATCACCGACAGTCGCAACGCTGTTTTCGACAAAGGTAGCCTGGCAGATTGCCATCGCCGGCAGGGAAACGAAAAACAAGAGAGATGCGACTAGAATGTTTAGAATATTCATGACGACCTCCGTAATTGGCCCGGAAACCGGGTATGGGAAAGAGCTCAAAACTACGAAATCACGATAGCATGCGACCTACATATTGTCAATAATGCTGCAGGCTCCAAAAAGTCGTGCGGGACGACAATGGTAGAGTAAGAGACAATGTCACGAAATTTCCGTACCGGACTTCTGGTAATTGCGATTGTCGGTTTGATATACGTGGTTGCCTATAGAGCCCCCTCGCCGTTGATGTGGTCAGCACAGACGGTGGAGTTCGGCGGCGTGTCCTTGAGGATTGAATATGCGACAACGACAGCGGAACGGGAATTGGGACTGAGCGGCCGTATCAACGTCCCAGACGACTACGGAATGCTTTTTGTTTTTCCGGTGGATGACTATTACGGTTTCTGGATGAAGGATACGCTCGTACCACTCGATATGTTCTGGCTCGATGCTCAAGGACAGGTGGTGTATATCGCCAAAGATGTCGCGACTTCAAGTTATCCAAATGTCTTTTATCCGACAGAACCGGCGCGGTATGTCCTAGAGACGACGGCTGGCTTCGCTCGTGCACACGACATCACTGTCGGCACCCCACTCTTATTGAAAAATTTTCCAATTGTTACGGAATAATACTGTCCACAGGGTCTTTTTTTCAGGCAGGAGTAAACTAATAAGAAATATCCCGAATTTTTTATTACTTTATTAATTGCTCTGTACTATGTCCAAAACCGTGAAGACTCCCGTTCGTGCAAAAACAGCCGTTGTGCAAACGAAGATTATGACGGAGTCTCCGGTGTCGAAAGAAACGCGACGCTATCGCGAAATGATCCCGCAGATCGAGAAGCGTGACGGACGTCTCGTCCAATTTGATTTCGATAAGATAGCCGCCGCCATCTGGAAGGCGATGGTCTCCTCCGAAGAGGGTGGGCAAGACGATGCGGCGCTCGTGGCGCATCAGGTGGCGGGCGAGCTGGGCAGATTTGCGAAGAAGTACAAGAGTTTTCTCCCGACAGTTGAAGGAATTCAGGATTCGGTGGAGAAATATCTCATTTTGAATGATTATGTGAAGACCGCGAAGAACTATATCCTCTATCGCGACAAACGCGCACAGCTGCGCGCGGCGCACGTTGAGGTCCCGGAGCATGTGCGTAAGCTCGCCGCGGAGAGTAAGAAATATTTTGAAGGGAATTCGCTTGGAGAATTCGTGTATCTGCGCACGTATGCGAAATGGATTCCGGAAGAAGGTCGGCGCGAGACCTGGGTCGAGACGGTGGACCGTTACATGAGCTTCATGCGCGAAAATCTCGGCGACAAACTCACCGAAAAAGAATATGCCGAAGTGCGCATGGGAATTTTGAAGCAAGAAGTGATGCCATCGATGCGTTTGATGCAATTCTCCGGCGAAGCGGCGCGCCGCTGCAACACATGCGCATACAATTGTACCTTCACCGCGCCGGTGAAGCTCGAAGATTTTGCCGAGATTATGTATCTCTCGATGCAGGGATGCGGTGTTGGATTCGCAGTAGAGAGCCAGAACATCGAACAGCTTCCACAGATCATGAAGCAGACGGGGAAGAAACTCGAGACGCATATCATCGCAGACTCCAAGGAGGGTTGGTGTGATGCTCTTACTCTCGGACTCAAGACGTGGTACTCGGGAAATGATATCGCGTTCGACTCCTCCCTCATCCGGCCGGCCGGCTCCCGGCTCAAGACGATGGGCGGCAAAGCATCCGGTCCCGAACCACTCCGTTCATTGCTCGCGTTCGCTCGCGAGCGCGTACTCGCGCGCCAGGGACGTCGTCTGCGCACTATCGATGCGCACGACATTATCTGCAAGATAGGCGAGTGTGTGGTCGCCGGCGGTGTGCGTCGCACCGCGATGATATCGCTCTCCGACCTCGACGACGTCGAGATGCGCGATGCGAAGAGGGGCCAGTTTTATATGACCGACCCGCACCGCTCTATAGCGAACAACTCGGCGGTCTACGAGACGCAGCCGACCAATACCGAGCTGATGGATGAATGGGTAGCTCTCATGAAGAGCGGGAGCGGCGAGCGGGGCATCTTCAACCGAGGGTCGCTCACGACGAGCCTCCCGAAGCGCCGCGTAGATTATTTCAAGAAAGCCGGCTTTATCAGTGAGGACGGCGTGGTACAAGGGTCCATCGGCGTGAATCCGTGTGCCGAGATAATTCTGCAGTCCAAACAGTTTTGTAACCTCTCCGAAGTTATCGCGCGCGCGCGTGACACGGAAGCGGATCTGCTGCGGAAAGTGCGTCTTGCGGCGATACTCGGTACCTATCAGTCGACGCTCACGAAGTTCGATTATATTTCTAAAAAATGGGTCGAGCACTGCGCCAAGGAACGGCTCCTCGGCGTTTCGGTAACGGGACAGTGGGACTCGCCGGTGGCACGGCAACCGGAAGTGCTACGCAATGTCCGCGACATGGCGGACAAGACCAATGCGACGTACGCGAAGCGCTTCGGCGTTGCACGGTCGATGGCGGTTACAGCGGTGAAGCCCTCGGGTACCGTTTCGCAGACGTTCGACTGTGCATCTGGTATTCATCCGCGCCATGCGCCATATTACATTCGCCGTGTTCGAATCAGCGCGACCGATTCACTGTTCAAACTTATGCGCGACCAGGGCGTTCCTTACTATCCGGAAGTGGGGCAGTCGATGGAGGAGGCGAGCACCTATGTGCTCGAATTCCCCGTGAAGGCACCCGATCACTCCAAAGAAGCGCGATTCAAAGACGACCTCACGGCGCTTGACCAGCTTGAATACTGGAAGATGGTGAAACTCAATTACACACAGCACAATCCGTCGGCGACTATCTCGGTAAGCGAAAATGAGTGGATACCGGTCATTGATTGGATCCAGAAGAACTGGGACATCATCGGCGGGCTCTCGTTCCTCCCACGCTCCAACCACGTCTATCGCCTCGCACCGTATGAGACGATAACGAAAGAAGAATACGAGGAACGTCTCGCGCGTTTCCCAAAGGTGGATTACAGCAAGCTCGTTGCCTACGAACGACAGGACGAGTCGGATATGAAAAAGGAATTAGCCTGCGCTGCCGGTGTTTGCGAGATTATGTAAAAAGTACACAAATGCGAAAACCCGCGCAGGAGCGCGGGGTTTCGCATTTTATGGACCGGGCCGATAAGCCGAATTCTGTTCGCCCTCCATAGCTTTAGCGACGGAGGGTCTGGCAGCTATTTATCTGGGATGTTGATTACTCAACACCTCGAGCGGCACTCCCAACCGAAGTCGGGCACGGCCTTGCACGGGGGTAAGGATTTGTTCGTTGCATTCCCACCTCGCGACGGGCGTATTCCACAGGGGAATTCGCGGCCTTTCGGCGTTGACGTTTCTGTAGGCACCTCGCGCCTCACAGCGTGCGGGCGTTACCCGCTACCTTTCTGCCGTCCCGAAGAACGGCCCGTGTTCGGACTTTCCTCTTTCATCACGCCAAAGCCTTGCGGCGGCGGACAAAAGCAGCTGTCTAGCCTGGTCCGTGCGCATTATATCACATTAAAAGCCTTATAGGATATCGAAATCAGCACAATACTGCCGTGCTTCGCGGAGCATTTTCTGCAGTGGAACGGTACTCACTGCAGAAAATGATTGCGTGCCCAAGATAGCACCGGTCGGTGTATGTGCGCCCCTATGAGCACCGAGACTTGAGTACGGGTATGCCGTCAAGTGTTCTTCCAAGAACTGAGGGTCTACAACATGATTGGCTCTCCATCCAGGCTCATAGAGCATTGCCGGATTGCAATGTACGTAGTTGATAAGGTGTTGAAAGGAACGTAGAGGCACATGACGGGATCGAAAGGGCTTAAGAAATAGATTACCCACTCGTGCGCGACGTGCGTTGAAGTATAGGGTATATGCTGTTCCCATCTTTCGCATAAATGCGGTAATACCACCCTCTGAAACCTCATTCAGTACCAAGTCGAAGCAATTTGGCATCAGACAGAATGCGCCGATAGTAACAAGTCTTTTTCCACGAGGAATATTCAGAACCTCTTCAAATTTGCGTATGCCTATGTCGTTACGCCGGAGAGGCGATTCGTCATTTGCTAAGTAAAGAAGTTCAAGAAAGCGATAATAATCTCGAGAATCTTCAAACGCTATCCGCTTTTCGATGCTGTGATTAAAACAATGGTACCATTCGCCGGCAATAAACGGAGAATCTTTTCTCATCATGCATTCAATTATAAGGTGTCACCTCGCGGAGTCAAGGAAATTATAAAAAAAGTAAGGTGACACCTTGCGGAAATGTGTGGATAAGCATTTAGTAAAGGCACGCGTAGGATATACTAAACGTTATTATCATCAAATAACAGCAATAAATAAATTTCACCATGCCACCGTATCAATCAACTGTCGCTCCTCTCGACATGCCTCGCAGCAAGCCACGCTATTCGCTTGAGATGCTCAGCCTATCCGCACTTTTTGTTACGCTCGTTGCTGCCGTGTTCGTGTTCATACCAAATGGGTTAATTATGCCGGCGACGCTGAAGACCTTTATACTTGCCGGCGGCGCACTCATCACGCTCGCGCTCTATATTCTCGCTCGTCTTGCGCGTGGCAACGTCATCTTCCCGCCATTCGCGCTCGTCGGAGCATTGTGGTTTCCAGTCGTTGCGTATGTGTTGTCGGCGGCCTTTTCAGGAAAATCGTTTACAAATGCTCTGTGGGGATCATCGTTTGAGCCAGATACGCTCGGCCTCATCCTTGTCGCCGCTATTCTTGGTACGTTGACTGCGCTCATATTGCGGCGTCCCGATCAATATCGATCCTTCTTGCGAGTAAGCGCTTTCTCGTTTATGGCGCTCGTCGTTCTTCAGCTGCTTGTCGTCATCATCGGCCAATTCTCGCCAAGCACTGTATTGCCATCACTCTCTATCGTAGGTTCCACAAGCGATCTCGCATTCTTGCTTGGGCTTGGTGCAATCGGCATCCTGTTTGCGCTCAGAGAGCTTGAACTATCCGAGCGCGCGAGGCGTGCCTTGATCCTGACAGGCATCGGAGCAGTTGCCTTGCTCGCCATATACAATGCTCCACTTGTTTGGACGCTTGTCGCGCTTGTTTCGCTCGGGCTCTTTGTCGAATCAGTGATGCAGCGCGGAGGGAAGGAACGTGACAGCGATCTTGATGACGTTTCGGTCATCGACGAGGAACCGCTCGAAGTAGAGGATGGCAAGCGTTCGATTGTTATGCCGCTCGCTCTTTTGGCGATATCGCTGTTCTTCCTCATCGGCGGAACGCTCGGTGGCGCGCTCGCAAATGCGCTCCACGTCAATGTCCTGAATGTCCGTCCGTCGTGGCAATCGACATTCGCCGTTACACAGAAAGTCTATGTCACCTCTCCGGTCTTCGGATCGGGGCCAGGTACGTTCGGATCCGAGTGGCTCAAATATCGCGATGCATCTCTCAATTCGACCGCCTTCTGGAATGTCGATTTCTCCTCCGGCATAGGTTTCATTCCGACATCGCTTGTCACGACCGGCCTCATAGGTGCTCTGGCGTGGATCGGGTTTGTCGCCCTCCTCATCGTGCTTGGCTTGCGGATGCTTATTCTGCGCGCGCCGCGCGACCCATTCGTCCGCTCCGTCGCGATGTTCTCATTCCTCGCTTCTCTGTACCTCTTCGCCATTGCGATCTTCGATCTGCCGAGCGCGCTCGTCATTGTCCTTGCCTTCGCCTTCGCCGGACTCTTCGCGTCCACGATGCGTTTCGGTGCAGTCGGAGCTCAGTCGGGCATCATCTTCTCGCGGAGCCCGCGGCTCGGTTTTGTTATCGTATTCTCGCTCACAATCCTTCTTCTCGGTTCGGTTGTTGCGGCGTACTCTCTGGTCGGGCATTACATCGCGACATCTGAACTCGCGACGGCGTATGCCGCGTATGCCGCTGGGAATCTTGATGCGGCCGATAAGGCAGTGCAGCAGGCAATTTCCTTTGCTCCTTCTGCCGCTGCGTACCAAATCCAATCCGCTATCGCAGTAACGCGCCTTAATCAGATAGCCGCATCGACAACAATGGCACCGGCCGATGCGCAGAAGGCGTTCCAGACTGCTCTCTCTTCCGGCATCAACGCCGCACTGACCTCTACGAATCTCGAACCGACCAATTATCAGAACTGGATCGCTCTTGGCAACCTCTACGCACAAGCGGTACCGCTCCAAGTATCGGGCGCTTACGAGAGTGCTAAGACCGCGTACGATAAAGCTCGGGCACTTAATCCTACGAATCCACAGATACCGTACGTCCTCGCGCAGCTCGATATCGCGCACAAGGATAACAAGGCGGCCAAAGACGATCTGAAAGCAGCTATTGCGCTCAAACAGGACTTCACCACGGCCATCTTCCTTCTCTCGCAGCTAGAGGTTCAGGACGGGAACGTGAAGGATGCGCTTGCCGCTGCGCTTGCCGCCGCTTACTTCACGCCGAATAATCCGAATATCCTCTTCCAGATCGGAATTCTCTATGCGGTCCAAAACGATCTCGCAAATGCCGTATTGGCGCTTAGCTCTGCGGTTGCCGCAAATGCGCAGTTCGCAAATGCACGCTACATCCTCGCGGCGGTCTATGCTAAGCAGGGCAACTATCCGAAAGCACTCGAGCAAATTCAGGCGATAGCGGATATGTCGGCTGACAACGCCAAGGCGGTAGCTTCGCAGCTCGCTGCGCTTCAAACAGGAAAGAATCCGTTTCCGGCAAATCTTCTCTCGGCTCCCGCACCGGTTAAGTAATGTTACGATAGGGTAATCACCCTATGCGTAGGACTATCTTTGGATGGGGAGTGTTACTCGTACTACTCTCGGGTAGTGGTCTCAGTGTATCGCGTATTGCGCACGCAGAAGATCTTACCTCTACCAATTATCAGATGTTTGGCCCCGCTATGAATTCAGGTGGATATGGAACATCTGATAATTTTATTCTGTTCAGTAGTATCTCTGAATTTGCTCACGACAGAGGGAGTGCGTCATCATTCACCTTCAATCCAGGATTTGTTGCTTATCCATTCGTCTCAACGCCGGTCGTGAGCGCTACTGCCGGTAACGCACAAGTAGCTCTTACCTGGACGGCCGCACAAGGATTTGTGGGTTGGACGGTTTCTGGGTATGATGTCGGGCAGTCAACGACCTCCGGTGGTCCGTATACCTATTCCTCAGTGGGGAATGTGACCTCTTCTACAAGGACCGGGCTCACCAACAGCACCTCGTATTATTTCGTGATTGTTCCTACCGATGCATTCGATAATAGAATTGCAACTTCAACACAAGTTTCTGCGACGCCGACTGCTCCAGCGACACCATCTACTTCTTCGAGCGGCGGCGGCGGCGGAGGAGGAGGAGGAGGGTCCGTCAGTCCCCCAGCATCAGTTGCCACAGTTATTCTTAGTGGCCGTGCATACCCAGGAAGTACGGTCACGATCCTTAAAGATTCTATTCTACAATCTCGTGTGCCAGTTCAGGAAAGTGCCGCGTTCACTTCAACGGTTTCAAATCTACTGGGAGGTACGTATTTGTTTAGTGTGTATGCGCAAGATACAAATGGCAATCAATCGTCAACAATTACTATCCCCGTCACCGTGGTGGCTGGAGTTACGACGAGCGTGAATGGTATTTTTCTGGCACCAACTATTGATGTTGACAAATCACAAGTGAAACGGGGGAATCCAATTCGCGTCTTTGGGCAGTCTTCGCCTGAAAGTACCATTACGATTTCTGTCAATTCAGATACTGAACTTTTCTTTCAGACGCCCAGCGACAAATATGGAGTCTATTCTTATAGTTTTTTAACGAGCCCTCTTGAGATTGGTAACCATTCGACGCATTCGAACGCCTCGAAGTCTGGTGAGGTAAGTGGTGCAAGCAGGTCGGTTAGTTTTGCCGTCGGCGCGCAAGATATTTTGAAGATTAAAACTTCAGGGACCATCTGCGGTCCTCGAGGGGACTTGAATTGCGACGGAAAGGTTAATCTCGTCGACTTTTCAATTGAAGCGTATTGGTACAAGAAGAAAGGATTTCCTGTTGCGTATGACCTCAATAGCGACAAAGCAATATCGTTGATAGACTTCTCCATTATGGCCTCACATTGGACCGGCTAATATGCGCTACGTCTTTTTCATCGTTCTTCTTCTCATCCCCGCAACATCTTATGCGGCAGAGCTGCGTCTTGAACAACAACCGAGTTCCGTCAGTGTAGAAGATACATTTGTTACAAGTCTTTTCTTACGTACTGGCATTGATGTGATTAATGCGGTTGAAGGGTCGATACGTTTCTCCTCGTCATTATCGCTCGTTGACATTCGACTTCAAGGGTCTCTCGTTCCGCTGTGGATCTCTCCTCCAACAGAAAAAGAAAAAGGTGTAGTAACTTTCGCAGGTGTTTTGCCAGGTGGCTATCAGGGCGAAGGGAACGTTCTCACGCTTGTGTTTAAAGCAGTAAATAAAGGAACTGCGAGGATTTCTTTCGGAAGTGATACTATGGCATATCAAAATGATGGGAATGGAACTTCAGCAAAACTTTTTCTTTCCGAGGTTTCATTCTCTATCGAAGCATCATCTGGAATTCCGCACACAATCAGTCTGGAGGAAGATACTCTTCCTCCGGAACCGTTTACGCCCGTAGTAAGTTCTGGTGAACCATTCGGACTCGAGGGCAGGGTACTGATCTTTACGACACAAGATAAAAATTCTGGTATAGCACGTTACGACATCGCCCGTTCGTATTATCATAAAGAAAAGGAAAAAAATCTTTCGTGGAATCTTACAGAAAGTCCGTACGTATTCGTTTCTGGTGACAGCACACATTATCTCTATGTTCGGGCCGTAGACCGTGCAGGCAATACGCGTATCGCTGTCGTCCCTCCACAAGAATTTAGTATAATTTCGTTCGTGCTTATGTGGTGGGCAGTGTTGCTCCTATTGGTTGGAGTAAGCAGCGTTATCCTCTCCATTCGTTTCTATAGGCGTTGATATGGAGTTAGTGCGGTATAGTATGTATATATGCGTCGTTTTTTTGCCTCGGCGTTTTTTCTTATATTGCTTGGCATACCGGGCATAAGTTCCGCAGCGTCATTGTCGATAAATCCCTCAAGTGGTACTTACGCAGTTGGGGACCAAATAAGAATGAGAGTAGTTGTATCTTCGAGTGACGCTCCCCTCAATGCTATTTCAGGTACACTTTCGTTCCCTTCGTCACTCTTCTCTGTACAATCGATTTCAAAAGCAGGTTCTGTTCTAAACTTTTGGGTTGCCGAACCAACTTTTTCTGCTAGTTCTGGAATCGTCCAATTTGAGGGCGTATCGCTCTCTGGTTTCCAAGGGAATGACGGAACAGTAGTCACCGTGGTACTTCGCGCATTGAAGGTTGGTTCAGGAACGGTGTCATTTCAGTCGGGACAAGTTCTTGCCAATGACGGTCAGGGAACTGATATAACATCTGTTCTCTCGGGCGGAACATTTCAAATACAAGCCGCAAAAGCAAAATCTCTGATAAAACCACCTCCTGAGCCGACGTTACAAGAAGAAATCAAACCAGAAGTTCTCGTAGTTCCAGTGCTTACGGCACCGATTATATCGCTCGAAGAGAGAAATGACGTTTCCGCGATTGTAGGATCCTCATCGTATCCAAAAGCGAATGTTCTTCTCACCTTCACGCCGGTTACTGGATCGAAACTCTTTATTACGGGTATTACAGATGGTGGGGGCAATTTTACACTTTTGGTACCACAAGCGCTTCGAAATGGGCCTTACGCAGTAAGTGCGATTATTGTTTTAGACGATGGAACTCAAAGCAATCCCTCTAACGTGCTTACCGTGGAAGTGGGGGGTGTCTTTGTTGCTGATGTGAGTTGGGAGAATGCGACCTACATCAGTTTATTTCTTGCCATTCTGTTACTTATCTTGGTGAGTGTCTATATAGTACGGAGACGTTTTAGTCCGCGAAGAAGTGCGCCGATCGCGATAAAAAAAGAGGTCAGGCAAGCTGAAAACGCACTGCATAAATCGTTTACACTTCTGGAACAAGACCTTTCCGACCATCTGAAGGATCGAGGTAAAGACGGGAAGGTTGATAGTAAAGAGCGTGGGGGGATTGCGAGTCTCAAAAAAGATCTTAAAGATGCAGAAAGTTACATCGCCAAAGAAATAAAGGATATTGATATTACCTACCTCGATGAAAAGGAATAGTAAACTTTTAATTGTCGCCGTTTTTTCAGCACTACTGTTACCAGGGGCTGTCATTCATGCTCAACAAAAGACGGTACAGATAAATGTATCCGAGCTTCTTCCACACGTTGAAGTTTCGTTTGCGCCACAGTCGGGCACATTTGTCGAAGGTTCTACGTTTCAAGTTCCTATTCTCGTCAATACAAAAGGAACAAGCATCAACGGTATTGATTTGAAAATCAGTTTTGATGCTAATAAGCTCAGCATCATTCAGCCATCAAACGGGAAGTCCATCATCGGTGTTTGGGTAGAACCGCCCGCGTACGATAATTCGCGAGGGACCGCAAGCTTCGTTGGTGTGATACCAAATGGCATTACGACCAGCTCAGGTCTTATAGGCACCATCACCTTTATCGCTAAAGGTATCGGTGAGGCAGTAGTAAGCTTCAAGTCCAATTCATCAATACTTGTGAATGATGGTCTCGGGTCGGTCGCGACGACTAACTTCCGTAGAGCTGGATATAACATCATTCCAAAACCTCCCGAAGGAGTGATTATTTATTCGGAGACACACCCTTCTCAAAGCACCTGGTACAACAATAAGAATCCATTCTTTACATGGGATAAAGAAAAAGGAGTTACCGGCTTTAGTTATGTGTTAGATAACATGCCGTCTACGATTCCGGACAATAATGTGCTCACAACCGATACTATAAAAGCGTATCAAAATCTTAATGACGGAATTTATTATTTTCATATTAAGGCAATAAAGAACGGTGTCTGGGGAACGACGGGAACTTTTCTAGTCAAAATTGATACAACACCCCCAGCAGATTTTAAACCGCGAGCAGAATATGTCGTTGCAGCGGTAGTCATGGTTGAGCGCGTTTTAGTATCGTTCCTCACTACAGATAATCTTTCTGGAATTGATTACTACGAAGTTGGCGTTATTGATAAATCTCAGCCGGCTACCGAGTCACCAGTGTTTACGGTGGCCGAGAGTCCATTCCAAGTTCCTTTCACGGGGAGAGATGCACTTCGAGTGATTGTTCGGGCGGTTGATAAGGCGGGGAATATAAAAGATGAATCTATTAATGTGCAAGCCCCGTTGGTTATTGGCCAGTTTATTAAAGATTACTCGACCTATATTCTTTTAGGGATTCTCCTTCTCGCAGTCTTTATGCTCCTTATACATTATCTTTTTGGGCACAAATTGCTTGCACACCTGCGACGTGCATTTGCCATTGTTAAGGAGGAAGAGGCATCTGAACATGAACATACTGCCCAGTCAGAACTCAATAGGCAATCTTTCAATTCCACCTCAATACAAAATAATTCGCTAAATACTACACAAACAGATGTAGATAATAAACCGGTAATAATTAATAAATGACATCTTGTTTTGACGAGAAACCCTTTATATAAAGCCTTTTTTATCTCGTTATACCGAGCTCTTTTGGTTATATTGAAGTTCAAATCGTAACTCTCTAAATAAAATAAAATTTTCAGTACTTAATTTTGCTTGAAAAACAAGCAAAAGATTTATTTAGAATATGGTTCTTATCCACACAAATGATGGTTAACAATCACCAAAATATCCAGTTTATAGCTTATTATTACAGTATATTATGGTTTATGTTTGTCGATCGTTCTTTGTTTTCGTTTTAGCAATAATCTTATCTTTTTCTTTTTTATCAGAAACAGTTAATGCGGCACAAATTCCGCCACAAATTTTCACCTATCAAGGTCGATTGGCGAATAGTGCTAGTGACTTGCTTGGTGGGAGTGGGACAACATACTATTTCAAATTTTCCATCTGGAATGGTTCAACAGTTGGAAGCGGTACTCGTCTATGGCCTACCGCCGCACCTACTTCAGCAAGTGCTACGGTTAGACAAGGAGTGTTCACTGTCAATATCGGTGACACGGCGAATGGATATCCGGACACCCTCAATCTCGATTTTTCAAGTTCTGCAAATTTTTATCTACAAGTTGAGGTATCTTCTAACAACAGCACATTTGAAACGCTTTCACCACGCCAGCAAATTACCTCTGCCGCATTCGCACAAGTAGCGGGTGCGGTTGTCGGTACGACGACTCCTTCAGTTTTCGGTACGACTACACCCGTCACGAATTCTTTCGTTACTATTGCGGCAACAAGTACGAACTCTATTGCACTCAGTATTGCAGGGGTGCTCGATCAGGTCGCCAATCTTTTCCAAATTCAAAACAGTGCGGGTACGAATTTATTTTCGGTCAACGCAACAGGAGGCATCACGGCAGTTGCGGCAACAACGACCTCGTCATTCGCCACCACGGCGAGCTCGACAAACCTTTTCACTTCAAATCTTTCAATCGGTTCGCTCTCTGGATTTCTGAAAGCGACAGCAGGGACGGTGGCAACAGCACTCGTGAATCTCGCATCAGATGTTACCGGCATTGCTGCTGTTACAAACGGCGGCACCGGCTGGGCCGCCATCCAATCGGGCGCTATCCCGTACGGCAATGGGTCAAGCGCCATCTCTACAACAACCGCAGGAACGGCAGGCAACATCCTCGCACTTCTCTCCGGCGTCCCGACATGGACCTCCACCACCACCATGAACATCGGGGGCAATGCCGCCACCGTCACCACCATTCCCACGCTCAGCGGTGACGTTACCAACTCCGGCAACGCTGTCACCATCGACACCAACAAAGTCACCTATGCCAAGTTCCAGCAGGTCGCTGCCAATCGACTCCTGGGGAACGCAACCGGCGCTCTCGCAAACGTCGCTGAGATCGCCACCTCAACGCTCTTCGGCGCACCAACCCCCGGCTACGTCCTCGCATTCAACGGCGGACAGTGGATTGGTGTCGCCACCTCTTCAATCAACAACGGCGTCTCCTCGCTCGCTATACCCGGCACCACCATCACCGGCGCCGTCACCTTCGCCACCTCCTCCACCGCATACAACGGACTCACAGCGTCCACCACCATCACAAACTCTGCTGGCACCCTCACCTTCGCTAACACGCTTGCCGGACTGCTTGGCGTGGGTGGGGGAGGCACCGGCCTC
>JAUXTO010000043.1 GCA_030679255.1 Candidatus Gottesmanbacteria bacterium
AGAGCTCACCGGAGACGTTATCTGTATGCGTACGTGGACTGGTACAACCAAATCCGTGTCCACCAGAGCATCGAAAGCACGCCGCTTGAGCGCGTCGAGCTATTCATTAAAAGTGTCAACAACGCGTTGACTTAGTACAGGCACCCTTGACACATTGCCATGTGGAAGTCTGCCATTCCCAATTTAGTTGCCGAGGCCGTAGAGACGCTTTGCTTCTGCCGCCGAGAGCGCGCGGTTGTACATCCGCAGGTCGTCGAGGGTGCCGCCGAAGTAGGTACTGCTCGCGACGCCGAGGGAGACGTTGCTCGCGTTCACTGCCGTGCTGGTGATTATATTTTTAACAACCGAAAGTACTCTCCGTGTGAGATGCTGGCTGACCGAAGATTATTCTTGATGATGAACACGGGGACCTGTTTGTATGTTGGAATAACAACAGGACGTTTTGTACCTCCCTTAACATAGACAAGATGGTCGCCTTCTTTACGGTCTAGCACAAAACCGCTCAACTCAAACACGCGTACAAGTTTCTTGAAGTGTACAGGAGCAATATGCGCCATGCCGTCTTATACAGACACTGACATCCGATCTAACGAGACGAGATCAGGATCAACCCAACGAGTACGTCGGTAAATATATCCCGCTTCTTCTAAAATTTCACTCAACGTCCCGATTTTTGCAGCTGACTTTAGAAATCCGCTAATAGCATCTTTTATGTTTATTTTCGCTTTTTCAAGAGTTGAACCGCAACTAGAAACATCAAGTTCTGGATTATACGCAACAAACTGCTTCCCTTCACGGAAGATTTGGATAGTAAACGTAAGTTGTGGAAATGTTTTTCCGTTCATAGTCACAGTATAGCACAGATTTTTATCCGCGGCGCCGCCACGGCGCCGCGACTTCTTCTTTAGTTCCCGAGTTGGTAGAGCCGCTTCGCTTCGGCGGCAGAGAGCGCACGGTTGTACATTCGCAGGTCGTCGAGGGTGCCGCCGAAGTAGGTGGAGGAGGCAACGCCGAGGGAGACACTGCTTGCGTTTACATTTGTGCCTGTGGTGACGACAACGTGGTGCCAGTTCTTGTTGTTGAGGGTAGTGGTGACTGCTCCGTCGACGTATTACTTTTCCAAAATTTCCACACGTTGGACCAATTGTGCAAATTCGCTTCGATGCACAGTTTCATCAAGACTCAAAAGCGTGCCGTCCTGTTTTCTCTCAATAGAATCTAAACGAGAGAGGGTTTGCGAC
>JAUXTO010000001.1 GCA_030679255.1 Candidatus Gottesmanbacteria bacterium
TATGGCAGCGAGCGGAGTATTGGGACAAGCAGATTTTGTAACAGCGACAACTGGAGCGACAGCGAGTACAATGAACAATGCGTTTGGTGTCGCAGTCGATCCAACCACAGGGAAGTTATTTGTTGCTGATCGTAACAATTCCCGAGTATTGCGTTTCAGTTCAGCCGCTAAATTGGTTGATGGCTCGGCAGCTGAAGCAGTACTGGGTCAACCGGATCTTACTACGGTTACTGCTAATACTGGCGGTATCTCAGCGGCAACGATGAATCTACCCATTCGACTCTTTGTAGATGCAAGCGGTCGCTTATGGGTAAGTGACTACCAAAACAGACGTATTTTACGCTTTGACGGCGCTTCGGCAAAAGCAAACGGTGCGGCGGCGGATGGAGTATTAGGACAACCAGATTTTGTGACAAACACTCTCGGAACCACAGGTGCAAAAATTAGCCGACCTACAGGAATTTTTGTTGATGGAACAACATTGTGGGTAGCGGAAAGAGACAATCATCGTGTACTGCGGTTTGATAATGCATCAGCGAAAGCTAATGGAGACGCCGCCGATGGTGTATTAGGTCAACCGGATTTTACGACGGTGACAAGCGGGTTAAGTTCAACAAAAATGGCTGAACCATTTGGTGTGTTTGTGGATGCGAATGGTCGTTTATGGGTTTCTGAAGATGTGAACAGTCGTGTAATACGATTTGATGGTGCGGCAGCAAAAGCAAACGGTGCGGCAGCTGATGGTGTTTTGGGACAGCCTGATTTTACGACTGGTACATACAGCACAACACAGAGCCAAACCGGCAATGTTCGTGGTGTGTGGGGAGATGGATTGGGAAGGATCTATGCAGTGGATGAAGGTAATAGCCGCATTATGATTTATAATAATGCCGCAAGTTTAGCAAATGGAGCAAATGCGGACAATGTTTTGGGTCAGGCAGATTTTGTCACGGGAACGACCGCAACAACAGCTACTGGTTTCGCTTTTCCAAACTCTATGTATATCGATAATGCTAATAATACTATTTGGGTAGCAGACGCCGGTAATGC
>JAUXTO010000002.1 GCA_030679255.1 Candidatus Gottesmanbacteria bacterium
GTGCTTGCAGGCAAGCCCTGTAGGTTGGCGACTTTCTGTAGGCTTTCTTTTTTGATTGGTTACAGTCGATTTTAGGCCAACGCCGATGGCCTATGGGGTTAAACGATTAACATTTTAATGATAGACTCGGATTGCTCTGCTGTTGCCGGCATAGCTGATCCGCTCTTCAAAGCGCGTTTGCACAGGTTGAGCTTTCACCGTGTGCAGGCTTTTTTTAGATAACCAGGTGTATAAAAATGACCAACTACGTTTCGCCGATTATCATACCCCATGACACGAGTGTCCCTGGAAAATTCATGATCAAGATAGGAGTGGCAAATCAAACAAACAGCGCTTACAGCTATGAGGTTGAGCTCCAAGTTCAGATCGATACGGGTTCGTGCGGCATCGTTATACCAGCCACAGCCCTATATCTGAAGAATGAATCCGACGCATCAACCGCTACCAAGGATTCAACAACTGGAGAAACCGCATGCACTGCAACCCAGCTTGCGCTGATGCCGCTACTGCCGGGCGTTACCACGACATACGAGCCTGCGACTATCGTCTATCAGCCATCCGGCGATTCGATAATTGGTTTCTATTATCACATCGCCGAACTGGGCATAGGCGAGGATGAACAGGGAAATCCGCTGGTGATCGCCAAAAATGTAAAAGTAATGGGCGCGACCAGCGCATCTCCCTTCATGATGGGTGTCGGCTTTGATCGCCCCTTGATTGCCGATAATGCATTCTTGGCCAACCTGACTACCGCCAACAACAATTCTACGCCGCTCTATCCCTCTTACTATCTGGACCACCAGACAGTGGAGCTTGGTCTCAGTCCATCAAACGCATTCGCATTCCAAACGCTCGCCGTTCAGACCCAGGGCGCGCCGGAAACCTACCAAGACTGGAACTGGAATACGCCGCAAGGCTCAATTACTGTAGCTAATGCAGAGGCAACATTGTTGACAACGACGCCGGTGTCCCTGCTCATCGATACCGGACTCGATCTGATGATGGTAAATAATATGGGAACCTTATTCCCTCTACCCGGCATAGTTTCAAGCTGGGATACCGCCAATATTACGCTTGAATTTAATGCCAATAGCGCGGCATCGGTTCCCAGCTGTTTTAGCTTTCCATTGACAGGCACGGCGCAGGCGAAGCTTTCCCCTGGCGGAGACACCCTTACACTCGTATATACGACAGAAAATAGCGTCGTAACGATCACTGAGGCCTCATTACCGTTGCAAGACAGCAGTAGCGTGAGTACGCCGGCCCCGACGCTGGTGCATGTTATTAGCAATCAGGATGTTGGCAACCCCTTCATCAATACCGGTTTCAACCCGTTGTTCGCGTACGGCATGATGTTCGATCCGACCGGCAATCAGGTGGGCTTAAAGTCTTTGAGTTTAACCAGTTAATCCGCAATCTATAAGGATTCTTAAAATGTCCAGTATTACCTCGCCTGTTCAAATTCCGCTCTATAAATTTTCTTTGCCTGGGGGGGGATTTAAAATTGGCATCAAAGCCAGTTTTGACAGCAAAAACTTCCTGATGTATGAATTCGATACCGGCGGCAGCGGTTTTTGGGCTGCCGGTAACGATAATTGGTGGCCTGTGTCCACTTATAAACCGTCTCCCGATTCAAGCCCGCAAACGATCAATTATTCAAGCGGTATTCAATACGTTGGCGACCCTGTCGTAACCGAGGTTTACTTCGAGAATGGCTTATCTGTCTCAACGACCGTTTCCCGAATCACTGAAGCAACCAAAGGCATTGATAACCCCAGTATCGTTAACGCTTTTAACATGGCATGGGCAAATGCGCTCACGGAAACCTCTCCGGAAAATCCACCGCTGTGGAATAATTTTTTTGGCGATTTTGGCATGAGTCTCGCCCCTTTCATCGATAAAACGACCGGAACGGAATGGTTTTTCGGCCTTCTTCCCCAGTTACTTCCGCCGCCAGCTGAGAATTCCACGCCTGCCATGCTCAACGGCTATATCATCAACCTTAATGCAGCGAGTCCCTATATACAAATTGGCCTTGCCCCCTCCGATATTGATAACTATACGCTATATGCCATGCAAGTGCCGCCTTCGCCCGGCACGCAACCGTTTCCTTGTTCAGATATACCCAGCTATTGCGAGCAATTGCTCACCGGATGTTTGGATCTGTCGTTGGCTCAAGCTTCTTTTTCTGGAAAGGAAATCGGCATTGTGTTTGATACCGGCGCTCCATCGGCCGAAATTCATACTGATGCTGATAACGCAGCCTTATCGACAATCTCAATTAGCGCATTAGAGCCATACCTTGTAAATGATATCGTTTACTCTGGAAAAAACGGCAAAACTCAGTCCAGCGTCAAGCCAAATACGGGATTCGCTTTAACATCCGGATCAAACACTTTATTGCAATTTCCAGTCGGCTCCGAGTCAGGTACGAATGCGGTCAGTGCGACAACGCTTAATTTGAGTAGCGCCGGCTCTGGATATGTGAATGCGGGTCTCATACCTTTCTTCAAAGGTCCCGTGCTTTATTATTTTCCCTTTGATGGTAAAGGGGGATATGGAAATGGGCAAATAGGATTTCCTAAACAAAGCTAAATGAGCTTAGAAGCTTTTAAGTAACCAAGCCTAAGCGTCATGGAATAGCGACTACGCCCCAATTCCATGTTTGACTTGGATAGAGACGGAAGAAGTTCCATGACGCTTAGGCTTGGTTACTTATGGCAGAAAATAAAAACTGGGGACTGTTCCCTATTATCACGCCCAAAAACGTGACAGAAAAAATATTGCTTTAACATTCCCGCTGATGTTGGCGGCTTCAGCATCAAT
>JAUXTO010000008.1 GCA_030679255.1 Candidatus Gottesmanbacteria bacterium
AGGTTGCCGACTGATAAAATTGATTATACTCGCATCAGTCGAGCAATCTGGGCGTGAGCCTGCAAGGCTCTAAGCCGCATACACGCTAGTTCTACGCCCCGAACGTAGACTGCTAAAATCTTTTCCCTGCAGTCGAAGTGAGAGCGCAGCGCGGCAAGCGACACCAAGTACGAAAGTACATGGAGGAGCGCAGAGTTCAAAAAATATTTTTCTTGGTGCAGGCAGTGAATAGCTAGAGCTGGAATGCCTACTAGTAAACAGGGAGACTTGGGGCGTAGTGAATGTTAGTTCAAATGGGAATTCTTGCCGTCAAAATCGGTGGGCGGAGTTATTTCAACACCCCTATCTTTCGGAATTTTGACAAAGCCACCAGCAGATAGGGCATGCATCACTTCGCCGTTAAATCTGATGTCATTTTTGCTGACGATTTTCTCCTTAGTGTCGTCTTCGCGGTCTAACGCTAGGATTACCTCATTCCTACCTATGAGACACCCACGACCTAACGGTCGGGGTTTCTATGTATATTCAAACTTCGTCTGCCCTGCATCTCTCTTGCCCTGATCTAGGATGTATTTCTCAATCACTCGGGAGTCTATTCCCACAGTCGAAGCGAAGTAGCCTTCCGACCACACTGCGACTCCAGGCAAATAGGTTTGTTTGATAAAAGGGAATTTTTGTTTCAACTCCCGAGAAGTATTCTGCTTAATGATCCCCACCACCTTCCCAACGCTGATCGTTGGCGGGATGGAGAGGTGCAGGTGGATGTGATCTACGTCATGGTTGACAGTTATGAACTCGATAAATGGGTAGTGACTTACCACCTCCGCCAACTGCAGTTTGAAATAGGCAAAAATTCCAGCGTTGAAGATCTTTTTCCGATACTTGGTACAGATTACTAAGTGATAGTCGCAGTGGTACACACAGTGCGATAGTCTTTTGACTTCCATACCCCCTATTCTACTAGCTTTGGTGCTACTCCCGCCGATGCAGGGATAACTGCATCCCTCAACCTCTACGGTTGGGGATTTAAGTAGGGAGCTTTAAA
>JAUXTO010000019.1 GCA_030679255.1 Candidatus Gottesmanbacteria bacterium
CACCGGACTCATCTCTGCGCGGGATCTGACGTTGGGACTTAATGATACGACGGCTACCATATCGACCACAGACGCCAATGAAGATCTTACGATTGATCCCAATGGCACCGGGGATATCTATTTCCATAGCACATCCTATTATATAGACGACACCGGCAATGCCGTCGCTGCCACATTTAAAGACAGTGCCGATACCACCTACTATCTGGATCCTGCGGCTTCAGGGACAGCGTTAAAGATAAATGGAGATGTAGAGCTCACCGGAGGAGGGACCATCGCCTCGACAAGTAACGGAGCTATTACCATTGATGCCGGTAGTGGAACGGTGTGTATCGGAGCAGTAGGGGTGTGTGCAGGAAAACTGGATTCCGGCACCCTCGACCCTCCCTACACCATTAATGGCAAAAAGTATGCCACCTATGTCCCCAGCATGGTAGGGATCAAAGAAGAGCTGAGTGGATCCGTGTATACAAGTACTCTTGTCCCCGGAGTAGGATACCGGGCAACAGTAGATTTCCAAGGACAACCGGAAGGCTCTGACCTTTGGCTATTCTCTAAAGTTACTGCTCTCAAGAAAAACATCGGACAAATGGTCGTCCTCCTCTCCCCTGCCGGCAACACGAGGAGTTGGTATGAAGTGGATCCGACAACCATGAAGCTGATGATATTCACAACCAAACCGACAACCGTCTCCTATAGATTCTCCGCTCCCCGGTTTGATAGTGATCTGTGGAAAAATACGAGAGATGAAGGATCCATTGGACATATCATCAATGATCCTGATGCCCCGCTCATGACGACAGACAATCAAGGTTACCTCTCCGGCGTCTCTCTGACTCTTGTCAAAGCATCCAATGATCAAGGGGTCTCTGTCTGGAACCTTAAAGATACTCTGGGCAATACCATCGAAGAATTCCTCACGGCTTCCCAAGCCACCATTGCCAATCTCACAGCAGGGGGAGCCAACATCCGGGAATTAGTGGCCGGAAGTATTGATGTAGGGAATTTAACCATTGGAGGAAAGCCACTCTCAGAGTATATCCGGGAGATTATTGAGACCTCAGACATCAGACGTCAGACATCAGACCTCGTGAGTCCCATTGCCTCGGAGAGCGCCCTCATCCGCCAAGGCTTCGGTGGGCAAGCTGGGATTGGCTTCACACTTGGCGATACCCAGACATTTGGGGTGTATACCAAGGAAGGAACGCCGGCTGCCACGTTTGACAGCTTGGGGAATGCCACTCTTTCAGGAGAGCTATCCGCTGTCAGCTTACAGCTATCAGCAGATGCAACCATTTCCGGCACTCTCTATGCAGACCGGATCGTGTCACGGTTTGGAGAGATTGGAAATATTCAAACATCGACCATTGGGGCGACGTATATCACCAACAATGTGACGAATATTACTCAACTGGTGGCTTCAGAATCAGCGACTCCGACGCCTGCTGTAATCGCCACCGAAGAACTCCTGGATCTCATCGCCCGCGTGCGGGATGGTCAAGCAGCGTCTGCGGGGTTACCAGATCCGGACGCGGGATCCATCATTCCTGACGCGACATCAGTCGCGTTAGACGCAACCAGCAGTGCGCTTCTCGCGCTTATCCCAAATACCACGTCGGACCAATTGAACACATTTGTCCAATTTGAACAACCCGTTACGATCCTCAACTCCCTCTCCGTCTCCGGTCAGCTCATGGCGAGCGGTCCCCTCCTCGTTGGGACTGATGGTATCAGTACTACTTCTGATACTCTTTATATAGAAAAGAATAAAACAGCAAACCTTGATATCATGAATGGCACCATCGTCGTCAATACCGCGGGTGACGTCATCGTGACCGGCAACCTGGCCATTTCAGGAAATGTAGCAATTGGTGGCGTCCTGGGAGTCAACCGACTCTCCCCGACCAACGGCGAACTAACCATAGACCTTACCCGTTATGGGGGGACCGGGACAGAATCCGCAGACCTCGTCGACCGCTTTGGCCGGTTCCTCATCGAACGCGAAGGAAAAACTGTTGCAAGTATCACAGCGTCAGGATCTGGGATATTCGCCGGAGATATCATCGCTTCCGGATCAGGAACATTTAGAAAATTGCTCATCAGCGGTGTTGATTCCGGGAATTCAACGGATTCCCGGAATCTGCTGGCCACGCCATCTGCTGGCACTGCTACCCTTCCTGCCGGGTCCACTCAAATCACCATTCCCAACGCGCTCGTCACCGGGGAGTCTCTCATCTACATCACTCCCGTCTCCTCGACAGGGAACCAGGTCCTCTATATATATAGGAAGCGTGGTGGACTGGACTTCACCGTGGGGGTCGACCAAGCACTGAACCAGGATATCCAGTTTAACTGGTGGATAATAAATTAACTGCGTAGCCCCGCACCAGCGCCCTTCGCGAGCCTCCCGCTTAGCGGGACGGCGCGAAGCAAGCTTGGTGCTGGGGGTGGATTATCAATTAGATGCGAAGCCCCGTACAGACGCCCCTCGGCTGCACGGACGCCAGACTGTGAGACGAGGTAAGTGTTGTACTGGGGTTGGATTATCAATTAATCAGCACATACCGCGTAGTCGGTACTGCTGACTTTGCCGCTGCACGGGGTCGCACATTTCGTCTGGCTCTTGGCAATCTCGGCGTCTGAGGCATTATCCAGAGGCACCTTGAGACAAAAGTCATCAGTATTACTTGCTACAGGATAATAAAACATACTACTCCCTAAATCACTTGGAAACTTCTTCATATAGATTACAGCGCATCCATCAGTCCCTCCTGCAGTAAAATCAGCGGCACTTGTGCACGCTGGTGTCATTGGACACTCGCTAGTACCGAGACTTCCACAACCCTTGATATAATTCTGTTTCCCGATACCGCCGTTAAAATTAGTAGGGTAACTATTGTAATCATTATAGTACAACCGGAGTGCTTGCTTAAGCTGCTGTATTTCTGATTTCTTTTTGGTATCTTTTGCCCGTTCACGCGCACTGAGAAGATTGGGAACCGCCGCGCCAATAATGACGGCGATAATGGCTATGACGACAAGAAGCTCGATGAGGGTGAATCCTTTTTTCATATTACTGAAGTGGTGTCCTCCCATCCTCCGGCGTTTTATTGGCTGAGGACACACCATAATTACAGGTGAGACTTGTGGATCCACTGCTGCAATTGGTTCCTGTATAACTCTGAGCAGTGGTCCCACTGTGTGGTATGTCATTGTCTTGGGTATTTTCAAGTCGTGCATAGAGTTGATATGAAGGTGGACTCGTGCCAGTCTTATCGTAATAATACACGCGTCCGGTTGCGGGATCGCTTGGCAACTTTGGCATGTACATGGTTTTCACATTTGTCCCACCAGTTTTCAACGTTTGAAATGGACTCCCCCATTCACAAACCGATGTCCCCGCTGTTCCGCAACCATAAATTTGAAAGTTTGTGTCACTGGGATACGTCCCATAATCATTAAAATAGAATTCCAAAGCAGTGGCGATTTGTTTGAGATCGCTTTTCCGTTTACTATCACGCGACTTGGCCTGCACACTCTTGTAACTCGTGAGCCCGACCGTCACGAGGATGCCGAGGATGGCCATAACGACCAATAATTCCATCAACGTAAAGCCAGAGGACGGAAAACGGAAAACTGAAAACGGAAAAATCTTTTTATGTTTCACTGTATGGTTTTTCATAGCCTTCTTCAGTTTACATTTTACCGTTTACCATGTCTATTATAAGCAACGATTATCCCAACGGGTCGGACTACATTGATTATAACAATTGCTATCCGCATATGACACGGGACAAGTACTCAAGTTCGTAGTTGAATTACATATTCCGTTCGCATCACAGGCATTAAATCCAGTCTGGAAGGGAGGCGTCGGTGTGGGCGTGTAATTGGGATTAAATCCCGGTAGAGCCACCGTCGCACCGGAAGATATGCCATAATTAAATCCGACCCCAAATCCACACCCCGTCACGCCATTACACCCTTGTTTTCCGATGTCCGCGTCGCTTGTATCCCGCAGACTCGTAAACACCCGGTACCCACTGCACAAATTTGCATCATTGACTGGGACATATTTATACGGGAGTTTGGATACCGGGTCACAAGGAATCGCGGCAAGATACGGCTGAAGCGCGGTACCGTTGCACGTGCTTAAAACAGTCGCCGACGGATAGCACCCTTTATCGTTAAAATATTCTTCAAAGGCACGTTTAATGTCCGTGAGATGTTTTTTCCGCAGCACATCCTGGCCCCGGTTGATCTGCACGCGCCAATTGATGAAAATGACGCCCAAGATGAGGGCAATGATCGAGACAGCGATCATAAGCTCGACGAGGGTAAATCCGTGAGAGTACTTGTACTTCATATATTTATTGTGTACTATGTTTTTAATGGAGTCAATGCGATGAAAGCACATCAACAGTATCGGCTACAATTCTCAGAAAAACTCATGGATCTAGGCAATCTCACTGCAGGGGCCCTTATTTTCGGACAATTTCTATCAGGCAAGGAGTTTTCCTTATCGCTGTTTCTCGTCGGTATAGGGCTCATGGTATCGTGTTATACGATAAGCTTTCTCATTATCAACAGAAAGGAGGCATCATGGAACCGGTAATATGGTTTTTACTCAGTATAATGGTCTTGGTTATTACAGGAGGTTTATTGGTCAATAAATATACAAAATAATCATGCCGATAAATTTAGATCAGGTACTCAACACAGGGTCACTGCTTCTTACATTATATGTCATCGCCGCAGTGCTTCTTTATGTCGTGTTTATCAAAAAATCATCAAAACCCAAACGGGCATAACTCCCGACGGGTCTATGAAAAAACCACTGAACATACCGACGTTTAAAAACGAGGACGAAGAACGCAAGTTTTGGCGGGCTCTTGATCTGTCCGAGTACTACGAACCCAAAGACCTCGTGCCCGTAAGTTTTCCAAACCTGAAGCCCACCACGCGGGCAATCTCCATCCGCATCCCGGAGTACCTCATAGACCGGGTCAAGGAAAAAGCCAACGCGATCAACATACCGTACCAGTCCCTCATCAAACAGTACATCGCCTGGGGTACGGCTACCCCTTGACATCTCACCCGAAAAAAATAATTTTCCTTGTGGTATAGTACATTCATAACGCGTTTCCGGATAGAAATTTTCGACAGGAGGTACAATGAAATTTCATTATTATCAAGACACCGATACGCTCTACCGATACGCTCTACATTGAACTCATGGATACGCCCAGCGCCGATACCCGTGAGGTGGTGCCGGGTGTCCTCATGGATTTGGATAGTAAAGGAAAACTCGTGGGTATCGACATAGACCACGCAAGTAATTTCGTCAATCTCACGAAGCTTGAAGCACAAGGCCTGCCAAACGCCCGCTTCTCCGTCCACGCGTAGCGCACAAGCATAACTCCCATCTTGACATCCCGCCCGAAACTCCATACAACTATATAGAGCATGTCCCTTGCCCGCACGTTTATTCGTCGTAAATTTCTCACATTGGTCGGATTGTCCCGAAGCTGTTCCCGATTCTTATCGGGATTACAGCATCGTGGATCCCGCTTCGCGGGAGTCGTATTTATATTGGTGTTATTGGTCGGATTGGTCGGATTCTCCGCACCCCCTGCGGCGCACGCAGAGGTCGGTACTCTTGATCTGAAAGCATCAACAGCCTCCTACTCCGGCACCATGACGCAAGCAGGCAACCAGCCACTCCGCACTGCATTTGGACCGCTTCGTTTTGATTATAAAAGCGGACCCAACACATGGACCACGGGATTTCTCATCCGCGAAGGAGATGGGAATGTATCCATAGGATCCAATATCACGAGTGCTGACTTTAATAGTACCAGCAAACTCCGGGTCCTGGGAATCGTTGAATCCACGACCGGCGGCTTCAAATTCCCCGACGGCACGACCCAGACGTCTGCTGTAACAGCAGCTGTGGGAGGCGGATGGACGGATGGAGGGACTGATGTGTATTTGACAACCACGACAGATAACGTCGGCATCGGGACGACGACGCCGGGGACAAAACTTCATATACAGGGCGCGGATGGTGCTACTCCTCCTGTGCTTAAAATTTCAGGACTTTCAACAAGTGGTTCTGCTCTTGGGGGTTTGGTATTTTCGGATGCAGCAGGTAATGAGTATTCTGCAATAAGACAGTTTCATACAAGTCCTACAGTAGGTCTTTCTTTTGATGTGTGGACTGGTTCGGTATTAACCCCTAAAATGGTTATTAAAGGAGACGGCAACGTCGGCATCGGGACGTCGAGCCCGGGACTTTACACTGGTGGAATGGGAACAAACTCGCTATATGTATCACTTAATGATGCTGAGGGTTCAGTACTGGAATTAGCTAGGGGCATAAATGGTGATGGAGGGGTGCCAGGCGTATTAGCATTTGTCAATCCAAATAACTCCAGTGTTACAACAAATAATGCAAATGCTCGTGTAGTCAGCGCGATTTATTCTGTGCTAGAAACAACAAATGTCAATGCAGGATTAGATAGTGGAGGACATCTCTACTTCGATACAAAACCAGAAGCAGGAGCAACGGCAACTCGCATGGTGATTACAAGTGCCGGCAACGTCGGGATCGGATCTACCGCTCCGGGAGCGAAGCTCGAAGTTGCAGGCAACATTGACTCCTCTACCGGCGCCCTCCAGACGGCAGGGGTGACGCGGATCGACAACTCCGGCGTCGGCACCCTCGCCGCAGGAACGACAATCGGAGGAAGCGCCGTTGGATGCTCAGGTGCTCCAAATAGCAGTGCCTGTCTCAAAGCCACCGGCACCGGCACGGGGAGTACGGGGACGGGGAGTATTTACTTTTTGGATAGCAGTGGGGGCACAAGGGGAAGGTTTTCGACACTTCCGAGCGATGCTGCACTCGATACAAATTTTGGCACAGGAGCAGATGGTGCAGTCACCATTTCCACGGCAAAAAACATCAACACACAAACGATAAATACTGATAGAAGTTACGCTGATGGCATTGCCTATCGCGTCAACGCTCCAGCAGACAGCGCCACCAGTGTCACTCGCTACTCAGGTTCGGACACTCTCACAAATGGCCTGGTCGCAAACGACGAGGTCCTGCTCATCAATATTCAGGGAGCTTCCGGCGACTCGGCAGATGGAGGAAATTACGAATTCATGAGAATAAAAAATATTTCAATAAGCACGGTAACTTTTACGACCGCTATAACAAAATCCTTCAACGGCACTACTGCTTCCAACCAAAAAGTCGTCATCCAACGTATCCCCCAATACACCAACGTCACCCTCTCCGGCTCCGGTTCTCTCACGGCTTCGGCATGGCAGGGGTTGACAACTACTCCCACCGGTGCCGCCGGATACCTCACCGGAATCGTCGCCTTTCGAGCAACAGGGACGGTAAGTGTCGGAGCCGGAACGAGTATTACCACGACTAATTTAGGTTTCCGGGCAGGTCCCGGCAATCCTGCTCTCCAAGGTGAATCGTATGGAAATTATGGAACTGCAAGTAGTAATGCTAATCTTGGGGGCGGAGGAGGCGGTGGTAATTATGGAGGTGGAGGTGGAGGTGGTTACGCAGCTACAGGATCAAGTGGAACAAACGGCGGTACTCCAGGTACGGGGGGAACAAGTCATGGTTTAGCAGCATTAACAACATTATTTCCAGGATCCGGAGGTGGAGCTGGAGGGAATGATCCTGTGGCATCGCATGCGGGTGCTGGGGGTGGCGCAGGTGGAGGAATAATATTTATTGCCGGATCTACGGTAACAAACTCCGGAACAATCACCTCAAATGGTCAAGGGGGAACTACCCAAAATGGAGATGCCAGAGCGGGAAGTGGAGGAGGAGGCACGGGAGGCTCAATTTTCATAACAGGCAATACCATCACTTTGGGAACAAGCATCGTGACCGCTTCGGCAGGATCGGGAACCGGCAGTGGACCTGGCACTGGTGGATACGGTGGAGCAGGGTCAGTGGGTCGTGTTCGAGTAGAGTATACTGGTTCTCTTTCCGGAACGACTTCACCGGCAGCCTCGACTGCCACCTCAATCTCCGCTAACGCACAAGCTCCTTCAAACACCGGAATCTATGGCACTCTCTATCTTGGTGCCACCAATACCTCCTCGGCTGACTTGGCAGAATATTATGTGAGTGGTGACAGCTCCATCGCTGCGGGGGATGTGGTAGTCATAAATCAAAAGTCAAAAGTCAAAACGGGGAAGACGTAGACAATAAAGGAGTTTTGATGAAGGCGGAGAAGGCGTATGATCAAAAACTCATCGGTATCATCTCGACCAATCCCGGAGTCTTGATGGGAAGTATTGAAGGAGAGAACAAGGAAGATAAACGGATGCTCGCCCTTGCGGGGAGAGTGCCGGTGAAGATTGACCCGGAATCCCCTACTATAGAAGTTGGCGACTTTTTAACCTCAAGTGATAAACCCGGACTGGCGATGAAAGCCACCAAGGCAGGATATGTCGTCGGAAGGGCGCTGGAAAAATGGACCCCCCTTCGCCAAGGCTTCGGAGGGGCAAGCAAAATTGAGGCTTTTGTGTCACTGAGTTATTACATGGGCGAGCTCAATGAAAAAGGCGATCTGCGTACCTTTACTGCAGACACAATTAAGGCAAACACCGTATCAACAAAGATGCTCAATGTTGGTGGGGTGGATGTCATAGACAGGATGAACAAACAGCAAACCGAAATAGACGACCTCAAGAGACGGTTGGAAACGGTAGAAAAACGGTAACTCACACCATTGACTCCCACCCTTCGGGTGAACCCCAGATTTTAATATCATTTGTATTCACCGTATTAATCTATCATTGACATCCATAAATATCCGGTGTAATATGGGAGTATGATCACAATCCGTCATCTGGATGCTGCTATCACCACCCATGTTCGTACCTTCAAAGAAGTACTCATTCTTCTCGGCGCCCGCCAGGTAGGCAAAACAACCATGCTTACCCGACTCTTTCCCCAAGCGCAGTACGCAACAGTTGACAACGAGCATGTCCGCAGTATTTTGGATCGATATGATATCAGTGCATATCGGGAGCTCGTCCCTCGGGGCACAACCATGCTCATACTCGATGAAGTGCATCTGCTCAAAGACCCAGGAAGAGCGGTAAAAATACTGTATGACCAGTTACCTGAGATACGGCTCATCGTGACGGGATCTTCAGCATTTTGGATAAAAAACCGCACCACAGAGAGTTTAGCCGGTAGGAAGATAGAGTACCATTTATTTCCGTTGACGATGAGCGAGTATCTTGTGCAAACGGGGAGCGCACAGCAACTTTACTACCCCATCCTTCGTCACACGGGCGATCATGCGAAATTTCCTTCCGAACGGATATACCCGTTTGATCTCTCCGCCATCACCCAATCTGTGATGCGGTATGGACTGTATCCGGCTACCGTTGGTCACTCCAACAAAGAACTATACCTGACCAATCTCGCGGAAAGCGTCGTGTTTCGGGACCTTTTGGAATTATCGCTTATCGAAAACAGATCCGCGGCAAGGAACCTCCTCAAGCTCCTTGCGTTTCAAACAGGAAATCTCGTCAACTTCAGTGAACTCGCGGAAAAACTTTCTATTGACGTCAAAACCGTACGGCGCTACCTGACGCTTTTTGAACAAAGCTCCATCGTGTTTACTCTCCCGCCCTACATGAAAAGCGGCAGAAAAGAGATCGGAAAAATGGCCAAGGTCTATTTTTTTGATGTGGGACTACGCAATGCGATCATTGGTAATTTCAATCCTATGAACTCGCGACCGGACAGCGGAGCACTCTTTGAAAATCTTGTCGTATCGGAATGCTACAAAGCCAATGTCTACGGTCATTTTGGCTACCAGCTCCATTTCTGGCGCACAACCGATGGATCAGAAGTGGATCTGGTTCTTTCTAAAGGAGATACGCTTATAGGACTTGAGGTAAAATCCTCTTCTCGTCGGACAAATCAGGCATTTCTCAATCGGTATCCAACCGCGACCCTTTCGACCATTACACCAAATAATTATCTGTAAGCGCCACCCTTTGGGTAATTTACGTTCACACCCCTTCTTTTTAATTTGCCATTCAATTGACAGAGATTTTATCTCTTGATACACTCTTCGTGTGATAGGTATTTTCACTCTACCGAGAGCTAAATTTTTAACAGGATTGTTTACCAATCTTGCTGCGGGTTGGATCGGAGTCATCTTCATCGCACCCAACTTTTCTAATCTAGCCAATATTGAAGATGTTTGGTCTTTGACACTTGATATCTTTTTTGCTATCCTATTTTCGTGGCTAGCAATAAAATTTGAAGAATATATAAAAAAGTATGAGTAGAGAATTTTTTTTACAAATTACTGCTAATGCACAAATAGCGAGCGCGCTTTTCTTGATTGCAGTTGCACTATGGTTCATTGTTTTTAGATTATTAGAACCTAAACAAGGTTCATCTAAATCCACAAGGTGACCCACACCCTGAGTACCACCCTTCGGGTGATTTACGTTCACACCTCTTCTTGACACGGCCTTTGGCCCCCATGCTTCGGGTTTGATAAGAAAAACTTCGTACATTAGTTAGATATTCGTTCTTGAGTACTCCGTAAGAGAATAAATTCCCCATAATTTGACAATTTCGGGGAATTGTAAGCACCACCCTTCGGGTGGACTAACTTCGCAAATAGAACTCATTGACAAGACTTTTTTCACGAAGTAGCATGAAACCATGCTCACATTTAAGGATCTTCAGGAAATTGAAGAGTTGATTCATAAGGTCGTCAAAGACCTCATCAGTCACTTGCCTTCAAAAGATGACTTCTATACCCGCATGGATATGCTCTCCAAAGAAATCAAAGATGCCCGCGAGGAGCTTGCCGCCCATTCTATCAGCCACGATCGACTCACGGAAAATGATGAAGAACTCGAGAAGCGAGTCTCGGTGGTGGAGAAAAAGGTTGGCGCCTACACCATGAACAACTGACACTCTGACCCCACCCTTCGGGTGGACTAGCTCCTGCCCGCTTCGCCTGAGCTTCAGCGAGACGAGCCCGCAATGCTTTCCGCATACCCGCCAGCAACGCTTCGCGTAGCGATGCGGGCTGGGCTCATGCAGGCGGGTCGCACCTTTTCTTACAAATACCATGGTAAAATACCATGGTGAAAAAAGAACTTGACACGCCATGGTTCACGCGGTAGAGTATGGGCATGCTCACCAAGCAAGATAAACAATATCTTAAAGAAAACTTTGCTACCAAAGATGATCTCAAGCGTTTTGCTACCAAAGATGAAACCCAAACGTTTATCCGGGTCGAGCTTGCACGCAATGAACCGGAACTTATCCGTAAAATATCGGATAAGGTGACGGAGACCCTTGGAGCAAAAATTGACAAGATGTACATCAAATTGGACTCGTTCGTTGGGGACATCAAAGCCCGTCGCGAAGAACAAGCCGCCCATGCCATCGACCACGGACGCATCACCGACCGCTTCGATCATATTGACCGCCATCTGGGTATCACCACCGCAGAATAATGACCCCCACCCTTTTGACCCCCACCCTTCGGGGTTGATGACATATAGTTTGTTTTTTTTGTTACTTTTTTGGGCGCTTCATGCCCCTGTAATTCCCCAGCGATTATGTCCTACGGCATTCCCCAGCGAAAATGTCCTATACTCTTCGTCATCCCGGACAAGCGAAGCGCGATCCGGGATCCATTTATACAGTTAAAAACGTTTAATTGACTTCTACAAAGGCGCAATATGGATTCCCGCTTTCGCGGGAATGACAAACATATCAATTCAAGTCTAGCCATACAACAGGACAAAATCCCTGGGTAATGAACAGGACATTATTGCTGGGGAATGACAGGCGCTTCATGCCCCTTGACACCGATACCCTGGCCATTTCATACTGAATGGAAGGGAAAAATTCTATGCAATCTATGAAACGTATTGGATTGATCGTCATCGTCCTCCTATCTCTTTCCCTTTTTGTCCACACGGCCGAGGCCGCTTCCACTCCCCCGCCCGATGTCGATGATAAAACCGTCTACGGGTCGCTCACAGGTGCAGCAATTTCCCCAGGATGGAATTATCTCAAACTTGGAGCTACCTCATGTTCTGCCGGAACCATCTTCGATGAACTGCAAGCTGATGCGGGTGGAGGGGTGCGGATTGACAGTCTCTGGGTGGGCTCTGGCACAACCCTTTTGAGCGGTCAAACCTGGAAAGAGTACGCGTCTGCCGATACTACGGCCATAAAATCCGTCATCCCAGCTGGATCCAAACTTGCCCTCTATACTGCATCCCGGTTTTATATAGATTTCAATGAGAGCACTTGTTCTAAAGAACGTACGGTCAAACAAAAAACGCAAATCGACCAGGCACGCGCCGTGGCGGTACAAAACGTTGCCCCAATCGATCCTCCAAAGCAAAACGTATCTCTGACCACGAAAATAACTGCACCAGCCGGACGCATATTCACATGGCTGGTCAACACGTGGACGAATGGAATTTCCATGGTTTGGAGCCAGGTGACAGGATTATTTGGACTAGGTTCAAAAAAATAACTTTGACCTCTTGAAGTCCCATCAGCTCATTGCGTATAGTATCCATATCCTATGCACCCAACCCACAAAACAACCGCGGATCACATCGGCAGTTGGACGATCATCGCGACTGCCGGATTACTTCCTCTTTACTTTCTCCCCCTCACTCAGGACTATTACGATACGAATAAATGGATGCTCCTCGTCTCAAGTGCGCTCATCGTGACCGGGCTCTGGATATGGCGCTCGATTGCGTCGCGTTCCCTATCGTTTTCCTGGAATGCCACGACCAAATCCCTGGGCTGCCTCTCTCTCGTTTCGCTCGTGAGTTTACTCGTCCCCACGATCAAAGCACTCTTTGGTGGCGCGGGATTTCCTGATGGCACACTGAGCATGCCAAGCCGCATAGAAGCCTTCACGACGCCCCTAGGGACAGGGACGATGATCGCGGTATTTCTATTGGCATTCCTGGGATCCACATTTTTTGATGAAAAATCCCGCGGGACCCTGCGTTGGGTCTTGTATACCGTGGTGAGTCTCACGGGTCTCGTCGCCATCTATCAATTTTTCGGCCTTTCCCGCGCGGCCGGTCTTACCGGACTTGCCGGACTTGCATATCTGGCTGATCCCCTCTGGACCCCCGTGGGAACGAGCGTCGGACTTATGACGATACTCGCCGTGACCATCCCCCTCCTCATCGGCGAAATAATCCACCGCAAAAAGCAGGGGGCTGACACGCATATGATAGCTGCCATCCTGATGACGATTGCCGCCATTGGAGGCCTCATCCTCACCGCATTTCAAGCGTTCCCCCTCCTCCTTTCCGGCATGCTCCCCTACTGGGCCGCGTGGCAAGTGCTTCTGGAGAGTTGGAAAAATCTCAAACAATTGTTCGTCGGGGTGGGCGCGGAAAACTTTATCACCGCATTTACCGCCGGACGTCCGGCGATCCTCAATATGACGGGGGCCTGGAGTACCCGCTACGCGATCAGCTCGTCATTTCTTTTTCACATTGCGACGATTTATGGGATCCTGGGACTTACAGCGTTGGGGTATTTTTTCGTTTCTCTGATACGCGGGAAACACACAGTCGCCGTGTTCATCAGTAGAATTATTGCCTTGATTGCGTTCATCCTCCTCCCGCCAAGTTTTCCGGCATTGGTTGTGTTCATCATGGTACTCATGATGGATACCCACGGAAACGAAACACATATTACTCTCCCCAAAAAACCAGTGCTTCTTTACGGATTGGGGTGCCTAATCCTTCTCCTCACCCTTTGGGCGAGTTATGGTCTTATACGCGTATACCGTGCGGAACTCGCCTTTGGTCGGTCTCTTGCGGCTCTCCAAAAACGCGAAGGGACGGCTGCCTACAACGCACAGATTGAAGCGATAACTCTGAACCCCGGGATTGCGAGATTTCATACAAGCTACAGTCAAACCAATTTGAGCCTCGCCAATGCCCTGGCCGGCACCGCAAGCTCCTCGGCCCAACCCGAACAGGTGAAAAAAGACCGGGAAACAGCCACTCAACTCGTCCAGCAAGCCATCCGTGAGGCTAAAATTGCCGTCAATCTCGCGCCCAACAATATCCTCGTCTGGGAAAATATTGCCGCCGTCTATCAGGAGCTCACGGGAGTCGCCCAAGGCGCGGACCAGTGGACCGTGGCCAGCTACAGCCAGGCCATGCAGCTTGATCCCACCAATCCCGCGCTCCGGCTCAGATTGGGAGGCGCCTACGTGGGCCAGCAAAAGTTTGACCGGGCGTCGGAGCAATATATCGCGGCCATTGGGCTCAAACCCGACTTTGCCAATGCCTACTACAACCTGGGCTTCGTTTACCGTGAAACAAAAAAATATTTAGCGGCCGCCCAGGCTATCCGCGAAGCACTCAAGTATGTGACACCAGGCAGTGACGGCGCGACACAAGGCCAAAATGAGCTTGATGCTCTGCGCAATCTTTTGACGGAGAAGGAAAAAGCAATACTGGATAACGCCAATACGGTCCAAACTAATGAACCGCTTCTCACTCCGGCTCCCAAAAAATCAGCGACCGAACCCCTGTCCCCTCTACCATAAGAAGCGGGAAACGTTGAGAAGAATTATCCGTCGTGCTTCACCCGTCCGGCGAGGGCTCCGGCGAAGATGAAACAGTAAAGGATAAGCCCCATGAAAAAGCCTTTGATGGAAAAGACAATCCCCTTCTCCTTTACCATGAATGCGAGGAATTTACGGGTGAGGAAGAGATGGAGGAAGAGAATGACCAATGACCAATACACAATGACCAATGGATAATAACAGGAAAAAATACTCACCACATTTGACATTTGACATTTGACATTTGACATTGCGGGAAGCGTAGGGAGAAGCAAAAGACTTATCAGTCCGAAGAAGACCGTACCGACACCAGTCACCGTGGTGAGCGCTTCCTGCAATGTCGTGGCCACCGGATCAAATTTTTTCCGACGTTGATAAAGTTTCGTCCAGTAGTATGCCCGCAGAAAATATTTTTTGGCGACGGGCCAAAAGGACTCAAACTCGTGCCGGACGCGGACGTTGGGGGCAAAGATAATTGCGTAGCGCCGGGCTATTCTATAGGTGAGTTCAATGTCTTCCACGAGCGGGGCCGGATACGTCTCGTCAAAGCCACCGAGGCGCTGGAAGACGGTTTTTTTAATCGAAGCAATGCGAGTGGAAAATAAAAAGTAGTACCCGCTTTTGTCCCGCTCGTTGATCCAATACGACCAGTCGCGCAGGGCTTTGTAGTTAGGAAAAAAAGCTTTACTGCGCTGCTCTTTCACCCATACACCGGTGACGGCGACCACATCCGGATCATCCTGGTAAATCTTGGCTAAATTGTGCAGCGTATCGGGAAACAGCTCGACGTCGCTATCGAGAAATACGACGAATTTCCCCCGGGCTACCTTTACCCCTCTGTTGCGCGCCACCGCCGGCCCCATATTCTTATGCAGCGTCACGACACGAAGTGAAAATTTTGAATTTACTTGCCCGCCGAAGCCTTGGCGAAGGCGGGTTTGGAATTTGGAGCTTGGGATTTGGAATTTCGTCGACGATCCATCGTCAACGACGATCACCTCATATGAGGGAGCCTTTTTCGACCCCTGTATTGACCCGAGAAGCCGCCCGATGGTCTCAGACGAGTTGTGGTAAGGAATGATGAGAGAAAGGAATGGTTTCATAATTTTTTAATACTACCAATCCGACCCGCTTCGCCGATGCTTCAGCGAGGCGAGCAAATACTACCAATACTACCAAACGAAGCCAATACGTACTTTTATTCTTGGTAGTATTTGATATTGGTAGTATTGGATTATTGGTAGTATTACTTTCGTATGAGTAATCCCCCTATCGTAGGGCTAGGCAGAAAGTGGGCAGCAATATAGGCTTGATCTACGGGCAAAAGCGTCGTCACGCGTTTCACTCCCCCTTCAAAAATATACTTCGTGTTTGTTTTTTGTAGCGCTTCAATAAGCGCGGGCAGGGGGCGGGACAAGTACGGTGCTGATTGCCCAAAGGGCGTACAGCAGACCACGTACGGATGCTTATAGTAGAGGGTTTCTCCGGTCAGATCAAGGATGTATTCTGTGGTGGGGATCGTTTTGTAAAGCATCGTCAATTGTTTGATCGTATCGGCATTGGTCCAACCGCGTTTGGGACTATTAACCGCCACAAAAACCTGCATGAGCCGGATCGAACCGAGGATAAACAGTGCTAAAAAAACTCCGGTCGGGAGGAGATTAGCATGGTTTTTCGATAGCTCCACACTTCTGCGCCAAAGCATATCCACCGCATCGGCCGCGTAAAACGCGATGAATACAACGATGGGGATGAGGTACTGCGTGTGTTTAAGCGGGACGATCTGGACGTAAAAAATGACATAAACGAAAAACGTTGAGGCGATCAAAAACTCTGACCAAGACCTTCCTGGAGTAACGAGCCGGTAAAGTCCGACGAAAATAGCGGTAAGCCACATGGCGTGATTGGTGACCAGTCCCGCGTTCCATCCTGCCGTCCCATAGAACGTGACGTTGGGATAGAAAAACAAATCCGGCATCATGATGAAGGTTTGACTGATTTTGTTGGCCTCAAGACCAAGCTTCGTGAGTGAGTATATTACCTGATCAATATTGCCAAGGGTCAGCGTCCAGAGGGCAAATATAGATATAGGTAAAAACATTCCGGCAAGAAGATGCGCGAGCCCTTTGAAAGATTCCCGGAATTCTAACTTCTTCCCCGCCTGCCGGACGGACAGGAATTCCGGGAATCGGATAGCACGAAGCAACTCTATCCCCACCGCCACCCCCACCTGCGGCAGAGTTTTGGGAAGGATGAGCAGGGATATGCCATAGAAAAAACCAGCGACCATCCCGCAAGACACTCTCTTGCAGCCTCGCAAGAGCATGTCTTGCGAGGCTAAGACGTGAAAAACCATTCCGAGCATCGCGAACAAGACGGCCAAAGTATCCGGCCGGATTTCCAGGAATTTATCAAACGGCATGGGAAGAAATGCAAGGATCACGCCGGCCACGATCGCAGTCCACGACCGACGCATGAGCCAAAAGAGAAGCATCGTCACCCCGACCAATAAGACAAATATACCAAATTGAACTATTCTCGCCGCAAAAATTGGCGCGATCCCGCCTCCGAAGGCAAAAAGCGGCATGAGAAAAAGATGAAAACCCGGCGGAAAGAAAAAAAGGAAATCCACATAGGGCCGGCGGCCGGAAAACATCTGAAACGCCCACGACAAATGCGCAAATTCATCGACATCAAAATAGCGTGTCATGCCAAGCTGGAAGTGCCAATAAAGAAGAATAGACAATAAACAAAAAGCAATAAACGAGAGAATAACTGAAATGAACTGACGTACATTCATAAGAAAAATCGTATCATGTCGACGATTGTTTGAACGACGGTACGCCAACTGTTGCCTCCACCAACTTCATTATCGGAGCGTGCACGGTGAGCGATGGGAATTTCTGTGACCGAAAAGCCCAACCGTTTTGTCCGGATGACGAGCTCTGCATCGACGAACGCGGAAGAAGATGACAGATGCAGAGAGGTCAGAACAGACCGGCGAAGGAGACGTACCGAATTAACATCATGGAGTGTGACACCGAACAACCATCGGAGCAATGTGTTATAAATCCACGAGGAAAAAAGTCTGTTAGTCGGATCGTGGCGTTTGACCCGCCAGCCCAAAATCATATCATTGTTTCCAATGTGCGGTATCAATTTTTGCACTTCCTTCGCCCCGATTTGATAATCCCCGGGGATCGTAAAGAGCCACTCATATTGGCCTGCAAAATACAGTTCCTTTATCGTCCTGCCATACCCCTGATTCGTCCGATGGGTGATGACACGGATATTTTTATATTTCTTCATGAGATTGACAAGGCCAGGCCCTGTCCTATCGTGGGATCCGTCATCCGTGACGATTATTTCAAATTTCTTTGCTACCCGCCGGCCCACCGCAACGGCTTCCGCAACAACTTTTTCTATCGTCGCTTCATCGTTATACGCCGGGATGAGAAGGGAAAGAGAAGAAAGCTTGATCATAGTTACCAGTAGTGTATTTTGTATTTCCCGTAATACGCAACAGTTTGTTTGAGTCCTGCTTCCAAACTCGTCACGGGTTTCCAGCATGTCAATTTTATTATTTTGGTGATATCACTCGTAAAGTCGCCCGGCTCCTGGGCTGCCCGCCCCGGGGAAAATGGCGTTCGCTTGATACTCCCCGATCCGGCGACCCGGACGATGGTTTTGGCGAGTGTCATAAAATCGCTCGCTGTGGGTTGACCAACGTTTATTATCTCGCCGTAACAGGATGGCTCTAGTGTGCAACGAAGCATGGCCTCAATGCAATCATCGATATACAAGAAGTCTCGCTTGAGCTTTCCGTCGCCGTAGACCGGGATCGTTTTGCCGTCCATAGCAAGGCGCACAAACCAGTTGACGACACCATAATGGTCATGACGCATTTGACTTCGTGGGCCATAGATATTGGTCAACCTCAGACAAACCGAGCGGACTCCATGCACGTCGTGATAAACCTGCACCATTTTTTCGGCAGTCAAATTCGTGATCTCATACATCCCACGCGGGTTGGTCGGGGCATCTTCACGGACGGGTAATTTCACTTGTTTCCCGTACTGGCCGCGCGTCCCGGCATAGATCAAACGGACCGAAGGATTATATTTTTTACACGCTTCCAATAAAATTGCAGTACCGCGGATATTGACGTCGATATCGGGGAAGGGATCCGTAAGGCTCAGGATGTGATCCGTCTGACGGGCGAGATGAAAAATATAGTCTTTATCTTTGACGGCATTCCCCACTAGTGCCGAGTCGCGGACATCACCATGAATAATGGTGGTTTTCTTCTTAATGGGTTCAATATTAAAAACATTTCCCCCCAGCCCGGGAGTGAGATTGTCGAGGATGGTCACCTTTGCCCCGTCTTTCACCAAGGCAATGGCAAGATTACTCCCGATAAATCCGAGGCCCCCGGTGATGAGGATAGTTTTACCGTCAAAACTTTGTTGCATCATGGGAAATTGTAGCATAGAATAGCAAAGGAAAATGAAAACGAACGTACTCTACTACGCCACACCCAACGGCACAAACGTTATACGCGAGTTTATTCTTTCGCTTGAGAAACGCCAACAAGCAAAAATCCGCCGAATATTTCAAACGATCAGCCAGTACGGTCTCTCCTCTATCCTCCCCCATACAAAAAAATTGACCGGAACGCCACTTTGGGAAATACGCATCCTCGGGGGTGACAATATACGAGTCATATACATTGTCCCACTGGTAAACACCGTACTCGTCCTCCATGGATTTATCAAAAAATCACAAAAAACACCACCGCGGGAACTGCAGATTGCCCAACATAGACTGAGTGACTGGCAACAGAGTCATTGACGAGTGACATCATATATGATATAAAATCTGTATATGAAAAAAAGAAAAATTCGCTACTACACATTTGAGGATGATCTAAAAAAAAGCTTGAAAGATCCCGGATTTCGTAAGGCCTGGAAAGATTCTGAGGCTGAATATCTCGTCTCCAGGGGAATCATAGAAAAACGCCTTGCCAAAAAACTTTCCCAACGGGATCTTGCTCTCCGCGTCAAAACGTCTCAGGCAGCTATCTCGCGGGTAGAGGCCATGAATGGTAATCCTTCTCTTGGATTCCTTAAGCGTATTGCCACCGCACTTGGGACAAATCTACGCATTTCATTCTCATAACTATGGGCACATTCTTGCCTGTCTTCGTAGCCCTTATCCTCACCCTTGCCAACTCCGCTAATTTTCTCTCCGGCGTGATGGCGACCCGGGCCGGAGAAGTGTATCTGGGGACCACGCATTACTATGAAGATTATTTTCTCTACCTCAACCAATTCTTCCAGGGCGCCCATGGTGGGTGGCTGACCTTCAACCGCTACACGAGCGAACCAACGCCGGCAAGCATTCTGTTCTGGCCAAACATACTCCTCGGCAAACTCGGCGGGCTCTTCGGATTATCTCCCGAAATAAGTTATAACCTATCCGTCATGCTCCTTTCGTTTAGCGTGCTCATAACCCTTTTCTCTCTCATGGCGCATACGTTTCTGAAGGATAAAACGAAAGCGTTCATCGGTTTTCTCCTGGTCGCCCTCTCGACCTCCCTCATCAATCACATTTGGGTAGGGGGAAAACCCATGTGGTATCCGTTTCAACTCTGGAAAACGCCAAACTTTGCTCTCGACCGCTTGGGCGGCGTCCCGCACCAACTCGTCCAAACACTTTTATTTTTACTCGCGATGCACGCATGGTTTTTCTTCCGTCCAAAACGATATCCCGCTATGCTGGTCTTGCTGGTCCCGCTTGTATTACTGGTATTACTATCAAGTCTCAACCCCGTCATGAGCGCCATCTTTCTTGGGACTCTTTGGATGACCCAAATGATTATCCGTCCCAAACAAGCAGCTTCATGGATGACCCTTTTGGTGATCAGTGTGGGCGTAGGGGCGACTGCCTGGTATTACAATGGTGTATCAAGTCTAGAGCCGCATATCCAATCCAAACTCTGGGAAGCGGGACAGCAAATCACGACGACCCCGCTCTTCATGCTTCTCTCGATTGGCCCGATTAGTCTCCTCGGCGTCATCGGGGCAATAGCCACAATAAAACGTGCCCGCCCGATTGAGATCTTTTCTATTATTTTACTATCGGTAAGCTATATGCTCTATTTCTCGCCTATTCCCAAACTCATTGGTATCTCCAATAGCCGTGTCCTCTTCCCCGCCATGTACGCCGCGTGGGGCATCCTGGGAGTCCTGGGCATTGAATTCTTGGCCAGTCAACTCCATAAATATATTTCATCAATAAAAATCTCCTCTCTTACTATCTGTCTATCTACTATCTTTCTCCTCATCTCCCTCCCCACTCTCAAATGGGAACTCGGACAAAAGCTCGTCGTCAAGCCAGAGGAACGTACCCCCTTGTTATATCTGACCAATGACGTCTTTAAGGCATTTGCATATCTCAAGACTCAAGGGTCATTTGACGATGTTGTATTGGGCAACCCCGCAAGCCATATGGACGCACTACTCCCCGCCATCACGGGCCACACGGGTTACACCGGCCACCCGTTTGCGACCATACATAATGAAAATAAAAAGTCGGACGTGATGAAATTTTTTCAATTAAAAATGACGACGAATGAAGCCAAGCAGTGGTTGAACAATAGAAAAATCCACTACATCCTCTTCACGAAATTTGACGGTGATATCAAACGGTTTTGGCTTGCCTATCCATTTCTCAAAGTACTTTTTTCCACGCCCTCTGCAACGGTCCTGGAATCTTTATAGCCGTTTCATTAGAATGATGGAATGGAATGGATGATAGTTTTAATAGTTTCCGCGGGCTTAACACTTATCAATAGCGCGCATGTCATCATCCAGTGGACCCTCAATAAACCCGGGGAAACATTTACCGGCATTGCCCACTCATTCGCCGATTATTTTCTCTACGTGGGAGCGATGGCCCAGGGAGCCGCAGGACGGTGGATTTGGATGGAGAATCTCTTCACTAATGAGCCGACAAACCTAACGTGGTACTACTGGTTTTACGTAAGCCTTGGCCACATCGGTAGTTGGGGTCGTCTCTCCCCGTTTGCCACCTACAACGTGAGCCTCTTTCTTTTCGTTATCGCACTTTGCCTCGTCTGGTATAAGCTCACGAAACTTCTCTATCCCACAAATACCTTCCTCCGGCTGACCACCTGGCTCCTAATCCTCACATCGACGAATTTTATTAGCTTCGCAAGGCCTGGCCTTGCGAAGCTAGGTATATTGGGTTTTTCTCAAATGGAACTTCTTGGTCAATTTTGGTTCTCGCCTGCTCCGGTGTTTAGTCGGCTCGGCGGGGTCCCCTACCATGTAGTGCAGTCCATCTTGTTTATCCTCCTTGCAATCACTTTTTCCCATCTCCTTGCCTCGAAATCAATTACTCGGGATTATAGTGGGTCACATGGTAACATGTTAGCATGGTTACAAAATAAAAAATTACGCTCTTTTCTTTCATTGGTCATTCTGGCTGCCATCGCAGCCAGTGCCAATCCTGTCCAAATGCTCGTATTTGGCGTGGCGGCGCTTATCACCACAGCGGTCATGACCAATGCCGCGATCTACAAAAAAATTGCGCTGCTGGTGTGTCTTTTCATTGCCGCAGGGGCCGGAGCATGGTTAACGCAGATGGAATTTTCCCGCCAGGCAGTATTTCTCGCGGCCCGCAGTTGGGAACTCGTGCAACAGGTCCGTAACAACCCATCGATCCTTATTCTTTCCATAGGTCCAGTACTACTCTTTATCCCATTCGGCATGCAAAAAGTATTCAAAGAAAAAAATCCATTACACATCCTCTTTGTGATCTGGGGACTCCTCTCTTTTGCATTATTTCTCTCTCCCATCCCCCGACTTCTTGCCCTCTCTCCGGTCCGGTTCCTCCACCCGGTGCCCTACGCGGCGGCGCTCGCCATCCTCGGGGTGGAAGGATTGGTGCAGTTAGCCGGCTTGCTTCATCGGAGATTAAAAAATAAAGTAACACTCACCACTATCCGCGTGGCATTACTACTTGCCTATCTCATCCTCACCATTCCCGCGATCTCCCGCCAATTTATCGACCGCATCACCCCGGCCCGTAATCCGCAACTCCTCATGGACACCATCTACAACCACGTCCCCGCCCCCATCGCCGACGCCCTCACCTGGCTCAGAGTGACAGGGCCTGGCCCTGTCATAGAGCGTCCGGTCGTGCTTGTTGATCCGGCTATCCCCATAGAAGTGCTCGTGCCAGTATTCACCGGAAAAATCTCCTTCTCCGGCCACCCCATCCATACGCTCTACCCCGATGTGAAAGAAGCCAAACGGCAGAAGTTTTTCGGAGGGAAAATGAGCGAGACTGAAGCGAATCAATTCTTAAAAGATCACCGGATAGGATATATTATTTCCAAACCGATATCCCCCACTCTGGCGGACTATTCAAAATTTGTTACAATGGTTTTTCAAAACGATGTAATCGCGATATTCAAAACAATGAAATGAATAAAAAACATATTATTACCGGGTTCGTCCTGACCATCCTTCTGTTCGCTGTTCACCTCGTCATCATCGATGACTACGGCATCACGTGGGACTTCCACCATCATTTCTTTGCGGGGCTCTATCACCTTGGGATCCCACTCAAAGAGAGCTTAACGAAAAACATCCCCTTCACGATGCCTGACCCGCGCGGGACGTATGACCTGCCGTTTGGGCCGCTTATGCTCATCGCGCCCACCATCACGTACCAGATATTTCATGAATGGCTCGGGCTTCTTGCGTTTGATAACGCCTATCACCTCTCCATTATCGTTTCGGGGGTTGCCGGAGTCTTCATCCTCTATCTTTTTCTTCTGGAAGCATTCGGCTTGGCGACTGCGCTTGCCGGTTTTGCGTTTCTTGCGCTCCTGCCTCGTTACTTCGGGGACCTGCATAACAACATGAAGGACGTACCGCAGGCAGCCGCATTTGCTCTGGCCATCTATATGTTCTGGCGCCTCGCGCGGTATAAACGGTTGAAGGATTTGATCTTGGCCACCCTCGCCTTCGCAATAGCATTTAATACGAAGGTGAATACGCTGTTGGTGCCGGTGATTGCGGGAATGTGGATGTTCCTCACGAGTATAAAGGGATTAGTATATAGGGGTAAGGATAAATCATTTTTTATTGGTCATTGGTCCGCCAGCTGGCGGATGGTCATTGGATATTTCCTCCTCGCTCCCCTCATGGCCTTCCTCCTCTGGCTCCCATTTTGGAAAGATCCCATTGACCGGCTGATCTACATGTTCCGGTTCTTTCTGGACAATACACTCAATCTCGAAGTCCTCTACTTCGGCACGATCTATAAAAGTGCCATCAACGTCCCCTGGCACTATGCATTGGGGTACCTGGGGGTGACGACACCGATTCCCACGCTTATATTTTTTCTTATTGGAATTTTGATAATTGTTTGGAAATTGAGATTTGAGATTTGGGATTTGAAAAAGGCCACCGGCCTTCTGCTCCTCCTCTGGTTCTTCCTCCCCCTCACCCGCTACCTCAATCCTAAGATTGGCGTCATCGACGGCATCCGGCATTTTGAGGAAGTCGTGTTTCCACTGGCCGCCATTGCCGCGGTGGGAGCGGTAAACGTCATGAGACGCATGAGTCACATGGGTCGCATGAGTCTCATGGTGATCATCCTCCTCTCCCTCATCCTCCCCATCGTCCGCTATCACCCCTACCAGATCTCCTATTTCAATGAGTTAGTCGCGTCAAACGCGACTACTGGACGCATTTCGGAAGTCGCGTCAAACGCGACTCGCGCGTTTCTAACCGGCGCGGGCGGCATACGGGGAGCCTGGAAAAACTTTGACGTGGAGTACTGGGGCACCTCACAAAAAGCTGCGATGCGCTGGCTCAACGCCAATGCGCCGAAGGATAGCTATGTCCACGTCCTCATGGCCGGCGACTCGGCGGCTAAATATCTTCGTCCCGATCTTCTCGCCCGCGTCAACAAAAAAGGGTTTGATGAAGCCGACTACGTGGTGGTCCTCAACCGGCAATCGTTTTTTAACCGCTACTGGGGCATCACCGACTACATGCCCAAACATAAAATCGCTTACACAGTGAGTGTACAAGGAGTTCCGTTGACGCTTATTTACGATAACAAACTCGGGCTCGTCTCCCCTCCTGCGTTCCCTTGGTGGGAAAAACCCAACAGTCCAACTACCTTCCAAATCCCGTAGCCTGCAAACACCGCAACCCACGGGTATGCCGGGAGCGAAAAACGTTCTTCACTCGTCGAAAACATGTGAGCGAGAGAAATATAGAGAAAGAAAATGAACACTGCCAAGACAAGCGCCTTGTTTCTCTTGAAGGCCATCGCCATCCCTGCGATGGCCAATAAGAGTACTGCGAGATTTCCCCAGTAGGTCAAGGCTTTCGCCTCCGGCGATGGCTTGCCCATGACGTAGGGATAGATGAAATGCTTCTCCCATACATACCCCATTTTGGCAATCCGCGACTGAATAAATCCCACGGGATCACGATTGATGATGTCCGCGGCCATCGTCAAGTGCCGCCCGGCAACTTCTTCCCGTCCAGCCCGATCTTTGGGAGCAGTGAACGCGCCCCACGCGTTTTGGGCCTCTACCGGCCAGTCGCCCCATTTCTCGTCGGTGAAGGGCATCCCGCGGCCGATGTAGAGGCTTGCGTAGAGTTCACGGACAAATGTGGGCTCGACCCCAAGCACGCTAAACTGTTTGTAATACACCAGATTGCCCGCAATCGTGTACCAAAACGGAAGACTAAAAAGGACAAGTGCAATCAGACCGTTGATCATTCTTTCTTTTGCCCTCCTCATCGAGGATAATTTCGTCCAACAGATTGCACCAAAGACGACAATCGAAAGGACAATAAAAACCGGCCGGACTTGAGGGAGGAATCCCAAGAGTAAACTCAAGAATGCGAAGATTACCAATGATTTTTTCTCAAAGAATCGGATAAAGAGCACGCTCATTAATGTGATTAAAAACACCGTGACGACTTCAGAAAGCAGCACCCCCACGTATCCGGCGGTGAAGGGGTTAAAGAGATAGAGAATAAAGGCGATCCATGACGGTACAGTTTTTTTGAATACTTTATGGGCTATCCCATACACCAACCCTGCCGTCATAGTATCCAATACCGCATGAAACACCGTCCACGGCATGGCGGACTTCACCCCAAACAACGCGATAAGTGGAGCCACGATCAGCGGATACCCGTAGAGCCGGTACAAATCCGCGTGCAGGCCTTTATTGATAATACCGAGCGCATACCCGTAATATTCATCTTGATCATAAACAAACGGCTGAGGAACGAGCCGCGCAATCCAGAGGCGGAAGAGGAAACCTGCAATAAGGAAACCTACAAAAATAACTGTGGATTTGAGGATACGCATTAGAAGAAAGTATACACCTTCTCACAAACAACGCTTATTGAAATAAATTCGGCACTCGATATGCCACTGTTATTGGACGAGGCGTTAAACCGACTCCACGACAAGAGTATCCCCCATATTCCGCATTTTCATGCCAACCGATTCCCCTGTGTCCAACTTCTTCTGGTGGTAACGATGGGCGTCCACACTCCGGACATTCGTAGCCCACGATCACTACTACTTCTTTATATTCCGGTCCTCTCCGATCAAATGGATAATGCACTTCTTGCATAATTAATATACGAATACGTCTCCAGGCAGGACAATAAACAGGAGAGTACTCTCTCTCTTTGGACAAAAGTCAACGTTGACAACATTGATCGGAAGTAGTACAATAGTTCATACTTACAGTATGAATACTCAACGTATCACCATCAGTATTCCGACGAACGTCTATACGCTCCTTGCTCAACAGATCGGCTCCGGCAAAGTGAGCCAGTATGTGAGCGAAACGATTCATAGTAGACTCATCGAAGAATCCATGAAAAAAAGACTTACCAAAGGCCCTGTCGAAGAATTTTTCGCTCTTCGCAAAATCACTAAAAAACTCCCAACGGCCAAAATTCTTACTGCCATCCATACCGGCCGCCGTATGAGTGCTGTATGAAATCTATCGTTATCGCTGACGCATCTGTGCTCCTTACCGCTCTTTTTGGCTCGAACGATCGCACAGCCACAAAGCTCAACCGATTATTACACGACGATGCTTCTCTGGTGCATATTCTCCCCTTCACGATCATAGAATTTGCCAATGGGGTACGCTTTTCTACCCGCGATGTGCCCGCCGCGACACGAATACTGAAACAGTTTAACGCGCTAACACTTCCCGTTATGGAAATAACATCAGCAGACGTTCAGGCGATTGTCGAACTTTCCTACCGACTCGATACGACCGTCTATGACACCGCGTACCACCACATGGCCCTTATGCAGGGCGGGGTATTTGTAACCTGTGATAAAGGCTACTTCAAAAAAGCATCAACGCTGGGGCATGTAGAACTGTGGGGATAATGCTGAAGGACTTCACCCCAAATATCGGAACCAATCCTTCGTTGCCTTTTTGATCGCTGCGGGGGTGAAGATGGGGGCCTTATCCCAATCGTGGATGTGGGCAAGGACTTCTCCTACTCCTTCTTCAAAAGAAACCTGAGGTCGAAAACCTAATACTTTTTTTATTTTAGTGATATCGGCGTGAGTACTATCCGGCTCGCCGGGGCGTTTGGGGATATGGACGCGCCTTTGCCCGCCTAATAACTCAACGAGTCTGTTGACACTCTGTGGGTTACCGGTACCCACATTAAACACCTCTCCAACTACGTTTGACCGCGCGGCCGCAATCATCGCCGCCACCACATCACTCACATACGTAAAGTCCCGTTTTTGACTGCCGTCCCCCACCACCGTATACGGCTTATTGTTAATTTTTTGTGCCATAAAGGTACTAAACACCGGTCCGTAATCACCCGACACGCGCGACCGCGGGCCGTAGACATTAAAGAACCGTAAACTCACGACGGGCAGCTTATAGACTTGAAAGTAATGCAGGGCGTAGAGCTCGCCCAGATACTTCGTAAGTGCATACGGGAACTGGGGAGCTATCGGCGCTGTTTCCGGAGTCGGTACGGGCGGATTCTTGCCGTAGCACGTCGAGGATGCGGCGTAGACAAACTTCTTAATATTGACCTTACGGCAGGCCTCCAATACATTGACGGTCACGGTGACATTAGCACGGTGATATTCGGCCGGACGCAGGATTGACGGCACAATATCAGAGTATCCTGCCAGATGAAAGACCCAGTCAATGTTTTGAAAATATGCCGGATTGACGACCGTTTCGTCGGCTAAATCCAATACATGAACCTTCAACTTTTTTTCTTTCCTGAAGGCTTTGATAAAATCCGATACGACGAAGTCTAATGCAGTAACCTTGTGCCCATCAGAAAGCAGCCGCTCGACCAGGTGGCTCCCAATAAATCCCGACGCACCAGTGACTATTACTTTCATAGAGTCAAATCAATGTGTCATCCCCGCGCTCCTTGTTGTCATTCCCGCCCGCCGCGACGGGTAAACTCCGGCGGGAATCCATTCCTCATTTTAACACTGGATCCTCGGGTCAAGCCCGAGGATGACAATAATGAAATGAGCAGTTCTACCCCACTCCCCGCCCAAAGGCTCAAAATAGGGTAATAGACGAGCGTGTGGCGACTTTCGTTGGAGAGGAGTGGGAAGAGGAACGTAATGTAACAAAACAAGAGTGTTGAAAAAAGAAAAACAGGTTCGCCCAAAACCTTCTTACCTTTCCCCCCTACCTGCCGGAGTATCCCCACGAACCACATCCCGATCAGGGTTATATTCAGGATCCGCATGGGCCACTGATCCCACGGATAAAATTTATCAACATACGTATAGATATGATCCTTATCCCACAGCCACACGACGTTCATGGCAATATTGGAAAGGAACGTGGGCCACTCCCCCGGCAGACGCGCGAGAAGCATGCCTTTATATTTTTCCGAATGCGCGGCTTTGCCTTCGAGCGGCGTGTTCCAATAGCTCTGGACAACCTGCCCGTACTCGGGAATCTCGCCTTTAAACTCGACCTCCGGATACTTCCACCGGAAAAAGTTGAGGTAGATGATTTCATACTTGAGGTTATACGGCGGGACGAGCGAGACTTTGCCGAACGTTTTATAATTGACGATCAGCGAATAGGACGAGGCGAGGAGAAAACCGGCAAGCAAAAACGCCAATAATTTCCCTCCCCGAAATACCCCAAATTCCCTCAAAGCCCCAAATCCCAGTATTCCAAAAAAGACAAACAGGAAGTAGTAAAACGAATGGCGGGTAAAAAGAAGAAGCCCGGCCGTCAGCCCAAAGCCAAGCCAAAGGAACGCGTGCGTCCGAAGCGCCGGCCGCGAAAGGATATACACGAAAAGTGATACAAGGAAGATACTCACGGTTTCGGCTAGAGCTAGGCCGGTAAACGCGGCAACAAAGGGATTAAAGAGGTAGATAATAAATGAGAATAACGCTGCCTTCTGATTGAATAGTTTTTTGGCAGTTTCATAAAGAAGGATGGCGGAAGTGAGATCAATGACGATGTGGACCAATCGGACGGCAGTAAGATTTTCAATTCCAAAAAAGTTGTAGATGACCGCCAAAAACGCTCCGTAGCCCATATTTTTGGCACAGCAGTCGATGGGCCATTTCCCTAGAAGAAATTGAATAGCAAAATCCGAATAGCCTTTGCTGTCAAAAACTATCGTATTGTAAGCGTTAAACGCGAGGATCAGGCGGAATACCAATCCCCCCAGAAAAAGCCAAATCAATAATTTAGTCTGTTTCGTCATGTATTATTTACTATAGACGATGTTCGTCCTGCCATACACCCACCAAAAGAAATGAAGCATCAGAGCCGGTACAAGAAAAAATGTAAACGGCTTACGGCTTACGTATACCTCGCCCATTCGCTCAATATCCCCTGACGCCACAAACCGCGCGAGGCGCTTGTCGACGATCTTCATATGATTATAGTGTGTAAGAAGCGTTCTTCGTGATACGCCCGCGCGTCCCGCCCGGACGACCTCGCCCAACACCCGCATCCTGATTGATGACTCCATGACGCCAAAAATCCCCATAAAATAATTGCCCGTGAGAAGGGTCGAAAGCAGGAATGACGCTGCCACAATGCCCAACGTCGGGACGGCACCCATACCACGCATACTACTCACGATGCCCAGGAATACATGGGCCGCCATACTCACAAAAACGTACGTCATCCAAAAGACCGGGATCACCGACCGGTCAGAAATCTGCCGGAGAACCAGGACGTGAAGGGCCAAAAAAATCAGAAACGTCCCCACTGATCCCGCAAGAATAAAGATATCCATAGATTACCCTCCCCGCTCCCATTTCATGAGCCGTCGGTACCAGGTCATGAATCGTGCGATGGGGATTGCTTTAGGAGCTGCATGCAACCGGTTACCGCCCTCTACGAGGAATTTCTCATAGAGAAGGGTATTCACGCGGTTGACGACCGTTTCCGCATCAGAAAAATGCGTGAGAATTTCCTCCCGCGTGATCGGACCATGGCGCCGGACAAGAAACAATACCTTCATCGAGGGACTCCGTGCGTCAAAAAAGAAACTCATGAAAAACAAAAAATGCGCGCCGGAAAAAAGAAGAAAGAGAAATAGAGCGCTCATTGGTAGAGTTCCGGGTATCTTGAAATAAAGTAGCCAACCAATGACCATGGCGCTTGGAATAAAAATAAGAAAACTATTCTTCGTCAGCTTTCCAAATCCCAACGCGAGGGCACGGTGAAGAATAACATGAATCAAAGCAGTCAGGAGATACCAGCCCAAACTCACAAAAAATTGCACCATAGAAATCCTCACTGTTTTCTCAATGTTCCGGTTATATCTTCTGATACGAGGTCAACGAGAATTTTCGCGGTATGATAGATCGTTTTCCACCGGAATACCGACGCGACCCCGCTCCTTCGCGGTTCAAACAAAAATGGAATCTCGAGTAGGGTTGCTCCTCGGCCAATAAGGCGGATCCGGAGTTCTGCAAGAAACGTATTCCCATCGCTCGCCAGCCCCGCTTGTTTTACGAGCGACGTTTTACACATAAACGGCCCGGTATAGTAGCGCAGATCGAGGTGAAACAAGAGGTTGCAGACCGTCACAAACAGATGGGAAATTATTCTCCGGTCAATCGTGCGCATGAGGGGGTTGGCCATATAGGCCGAGATAAAATCGGCTTTATTGCGGGCTTTGATCAAATCTTCAAGCGATTCTTTTTTCATCTCGTTGTCGCTTGGAAACAGGGTCGTGTAGTCAAAGGAGGCTCGTGCCAGTCCCAAACGGAAGGCGTGTCCGAATCCCATATTTTGTGGGGATTGGATGACCTGCACATGAGGAGATTTTTTGGCTATCTTCTGGGCGGCTGCCCCTGTATCATCGCTACTGCCATCATTGATAATGATAATTTCGTACGGAATGCGCAATTTTTTGCAAACATCCGATACAGAAGAGACCGCGCGATCCAGATTGCCGGCTTCGTTATACGCGGGCATGATGATACTTATTCCGGCTTTCATACCTTGGTATAAAATTTTTGGATCACGGAGACGATCTGCCCCACATCACGGCCCGTCATATATTGGTGGCACGGGAGGGTGAGGATCGTATCGGCCTGCCGCTCGCACACCGGGAAATCTCCCTTTTTGTATCCGAGATACCGTGCGGCTTTCTGCAAATGAATCGGGGTGGGATATTGGATAACCGCCTCTATGCCTTGTTTGGCAAGATACGTGATCAATGCGTCCCGACGTTTGGCCATCACGACATAATTGGTGTACGTGTGAACAATAGGAGCTGTACACAAATTTCTGTCGGGTACATGCACATGCCCAGCTAACGGCTTGAGGAGCCGATCGTAGAGGACGGCAAGCGACCGGCGCTTTTTGACGACACCGGGCATCTGGGGCAGGAGAACGGAGGCAATCGCGGCGTGAATGGTGTCCAGCCTGCTGTTATGGGCAAAAAATTCAACTTCGTTTCTCGTCTTTAACCCGTGGTTACGCCAAAGTTTGAGCTTGGTGGCGAGTGTCGCGTCATTGGTCGTAATCATGCCGCCGTCCCCCCAGACGTGGAGAATCTTCATAGGATGGAAACTGTAGGCCCCCGCCGTCCCAATGGTCCCCAAATATTTGCTGCCGTAGCGAGCGAGAAATGCCTGCGCCACATCTTCAACGACTGCCAGATGGTGGCGCTTGGCGATAGCCATAATGGGCTTCATGTCCGCCGGTTGTCCCGTAAGATGGACGGGAATAATGGCTTTTGTTTTTTTCGTGATTACTTTTTGGATACATGCTGGATCGATAGTGTAGTCATCCCGCACATCAGCAAACACCGGACGGGCGCCGGTCAGGGCGATAGCCGCCGCTGTCGCGACAAAACTATTTGGGGCGGTGATGACCTCGTCTCCTACCCCGATGCCAAGGGCTTTGAGAATAAGATACAACGCATCCGTACCGTTGCCAACCCCGATGACATGTTTGACGCCCAGTATTTTGGCAGCCTGCGCTTCAAAAACAGCAACCTCTTTTCCTAAGGTAAAATCCCCGCGCCGGGCAACGGCTTCAATTTTTTTAAGATACGTGCCCGGCCGTTCGAACTGTTTTTTGAGATACGCGTAGGGCAATGTCCATGCTGGTGATTTCATACGATATCGCCTACTCTAGCACGGGAAAGAATTTTGTGCAATGAAGATTAAAATGGGCCGGTGAAGGTAGGGTCGGGCTGGTCGGGGGAAAATCCGGGTACCTCGGTGATTGCCGCGGCGTATTCCTTTACGATGCGAGCAACAACTGTCTGCTTCCTCCCGCACAACACAAGCGCGCTTCGCAGGATATCGATGCCCGTGGGGTAATACGATCCAGCCAGTGCCGGGCTCGTAGGGGTGGGCATATCCGGGAGCGCAATACGCACCGGCGGCATAGCAAAATGAACCCCGGCCTCGGCAACCATTGCCACGATCTCCGCTCCGATGCCAAAGGATTTCCAGCCGGTATCAGCGACGATCAGACGGTGGGTTTTTTGCACTGATTTGACGATGGTGTTGCGGTCTAGCGGTCGGATAGACCGCAGGTCAACCACTTCCGCGGCAATCCCCTCTTGAAGGAGTGCCTCGGCAGCTCTCATCGCTTCAATCGTCATGTACGACGCGGCGACAATCGTCACATCCCTCCCAGCTTTAGCAACCCGCGCGTTCCCGATCGGGACTTCGTAATATCCTTTCGGCACATCTCCCGTCAGGGCGTGGAGCCAGCGGTGTTCAATGAAGATAACTGGATTGTTATCGCCAATGGCAGACAGTAACAAGCCCTTCGCATCAGCGGGGACAGCAGGCATGACCACTTTTAAACCTGGAATATGAGCAAAAAGAGCCTGTAAACTTTGTGAGTGCTGCGGCCCCGGCCCCCATCCCCTCCCCACGACCATACGGATCACAAGAGGAACGCTTTGCTTTTGGCCGAACATAAAGTACCACTTTGCCGCAGTATTGACGATGGCGTCAAAAGACATAAGCGTAAAGTCCATGCGCGCGTGGACCATAATCGGGCGCATGCCGGAAATAGCGGCCCCCACACAGATGCCAGTCATCCCGTTTTCGGCAACGGGCATATCCATGACCCGGCCGGGAAATTTTTGTGCGAGTCCAATGGTCGTCCCGAATATACCCTTCGCGTCCGGCACGCCCTCGCCGATGACAAACACGGACGGGTCGCGGGTAAGGGCGATTTCCTGGGCCTCGTTTATCGCCTGGGCGTAGGTTACGGTTCTCATGATTGATGATCCTCCTTATACACAAGCCGTTCGTCTTCCCTATTCACCGATGGAAAAGGGCTCTTGCGGGCAAAGGAAAAAGCGTCCCGGATTTCCTTGCTGATTTTTTCTTTCATGGAATCAATCTCTTTTCCTTTAAAAAGCCGTCCCATGCGGGAGAGCGGATCATTCTTTTTCCATCGCGCGAGCTCCCCCGCCGGACGCAGCGCAGGCCCATCCTCGTGAGGTCCGCAATGCTCCAAAAACCGGTACGTCAGACATTCCAAAAAACCCGGCCCCTTCCCGTTTCGGATGAACCCGACAAATTTGTTGGCGGCTGTGTACACCGCTCCCGAGTCTTGACCGTCCACGGTTTGAGCGGTCATGCCATGGCCACTGGCAAGATTTGCGATAGGACGGCGGGCCTGACGGTCAAGGATATTCGTGACTGTTGAATACATATTGTTTTCACAAACAAAGAGGACCGGAAGTTTCCTGAGAACGGCAAAATTCATGGCTTCATGTGCTATCCCCTCCTCGACTGCCGCATCGCCGAAAAAACAAACGGCAATACCCGGCTTCTTGAGCATCGTGCGCGAAAACGCAACTCCTACAGCAACGGGAATGGTGGATGCAACGATAGGGGCGGCTCCCAAAAAATTCGCATCCAGGTCGATAAGGTGCATTGAGCCACCGATGCCTTCGGAACACCCTGTTGCTTTCCCATAAAGCTCGGCTATCATTGCTCTCAAGCTCCCGCCTTTGGCCAAATAATGTCCATGGGAGCGATGGGTGGAGAAGACCACATCTTCCTTTTTAAGAGCTGCGCAGACACCTGCCGCAATTGCCTCCTGCCCGATGCAAAGGTGCGTGGGGCAGCGCATTTCCTGTTTCGGATACTCTCGGGCTATCGCCTCCTCCACCATACGGATACGGAGCATTTCGTAGAATAGCTTTTTATCTATTTTTATCATAGATCACCTATATTACCGAGGGTACTTAGGAAAGTTTGCTTGCATGACCCTGATGTTGTAATATTTTTTGTTTGTAAGTACATCCGGCAATAGTCCTCTTTCATAGGCAATTTTAATATCCCCTATCGCTTCCTCGACGGTGTGACGGGAAGTAAATCCCAACTCATTCTTAATTTTTTCTGATGAGATGTGATAGGAACGGTTATCGTTCGTGGGCTTCACGTCAATGACAATAGATGGATCTCCCAATACCCGTTTAACCATCAGAGCCAACTCCATGACGGAATAATTTTGATACCCTGCATTGTAAATCTTTCCTGCGATCTTTTTCTTTGGCGACTCAAGAAGAGTCATATATGCCCTACACATATCGGTAATATGAATATTCGGGCGCTTTTGCGCTCCGCCAAAAACAGTAATGGATTTTTGTGTGAGCGCGCTCATTGTCAAAATATTCACCGAGAGATCCAGCCGCATCCGGGGAGAGTACCCGCATACCGTCGCGGGCCGGATGATGACCGGAGTGAAATCACCATCTTGTTTGGATAATAAATATTGTTCACAACGTGCCTTGTATTTGGAATAATCGGTGAGAGGCTCGAGGGGTAAATCTTCCGTAACATTTTTTTCGGCTTTCACGCCATAGACGCTTGAGCTCGAGGCATAGATGAATCGCCGGACGCCTGCTTTTTTGGACTGATCAATAAGCGCGGTCGTCGCATCAAAATTAATGGATTTGCCTAAGGTAGGATCGAGCTCAAAACTCGGATCGTTGGAGATACACGCCAGATGGATGACCGTATCAATGCCCTTGAGGGACTTTTTGATCACAGCCGGATCGCGGATATCCCCCCGGACACATTCAAGATTCTTGTGCGTCGTCAATACGTCGCCATACAGAAACAAGTCAAGAACACGGACACGATACCCTTTTTTCAACAACAATGGCACGAGGACTGCTCCGACGTACCCCGCCCCACCGGTGATCAACACGTTCTTATTTGTCATAGGATAAAGAATTGTGTCATCCTCTAACGCAATAATTTTGATATAAATCGCGTCAGATCATCAAACGTAATCGGTGTTTTATTGCCGACGGTTTGTATTTTGATCGCTGCAGCAGCGTTTCCCACAAAAAGCGCCGTAGATAAATCCATGCCCATTGCCAAACACGGTGCAATGACGGAATACAGCGCATCCCCTGCCCCTACCCGGTCAACTATCGTATCGGTGAAGGCCGGCACATCGACAAATCCCTTTTCTTTATTGTAGCCGGTGCTGCCGTGAGCGCCGCGGGTGACGATAAGCGTCTGGGTATGGAGATGCCGTGCGACCATCTTGGCAAGCCTCAAGACATCGCTATAGCGGTCATGCGTCGCAAGTCTAATCTCATGGATATCGGTGGTGGCAATATCTGCCCGCGGATATTTCGTGATGATATTAAATCCATAGTTGGCACTATTAGCCTGGACGTTGATGGCCAGGAGCTTGGCTTTTCGGGTAATGAGCCGGATGAGTTTTGGGGTCAAAAATCCATGACCAAAGTCATTGACCATGATCAGGTCATATTTCGGAAGTTCGCGTTTCAAATACACCGCAATGGTTTTTTCGAGTGTCGGACTGATGAAATCGTCCCAGATAAAACTCACTTGAAATAATTTTTGGTTGGCGTATTGGTCAATATACCGGCGTTTGATAATGGTCGACCCTTCCCGGAAAAAAAACTTCGGCTTAATCGATTTTTTTAGATGCGTACGGATGAACGGTTCGCAAGAAGGAGATTTGCCTAAGAGTGTGACCAGTGTGACATTGTCCGAAAGCGCCGCAGTATGGTTGACGGTTGCTAACGCCCCGCCGGCGTAAGATTCTTCCCGTGCGTAGCGGTGGACCACGAGCGGTTCTTTGGAGGATTTCCCCATGGGCGTCGTGTAGTGATACTCATCGATGATCGCCTCCCCAATGACGAGGATCTTCATGGATCGAAGTTTTCCCAGTTCCTCAATAACAGTCCGGGCGCTATGACTTTTGGAAAATGATGATAGGAAACTCGCGCGGTCAATAGGTTCCTGCATGGGTGTCATCATATACCACTCCGCTTTATTTTTGCAATCAAAGCTTCGCCGGCACAAGGCACGCGAGGGGCAAGATTCAAGAGTGTCTCAAAAAACTATTATTTCGGCCAGAGAAAGGCGCCGAGCATTTCGTCCAACATCAGTTCTTTTTCTTCGCCGGACTCGTGAGTGAGAAGGATCGTCATGGGAATGCCTGACCGCTTTTGGCTTTCATACAGGAGCTGTTTGCACATGTGGCAGGGATAAGCAAATTGTCCTTTTTCAAGTTTCTCATTACTCAAGCACGCCATCGTAACGACCTCCCCTTCTCCGTGGGCTGCGGCGTGAACCAGGGCGCACTGTTCTCCGTGGAGAGTCAATGAATATGTATCGGAAAAATATTGGGCTGCCGCGTACACGTTTCCGGATTTGGTGAGCACCGCTGCAGCATAGGTAGTGGCGGCACCTTTAGGATAGGAATTTTTCATCGCCTCCGTAAGGGCGGCTTTCAATTTCGTTTTCTGATGATCAGTAAGCATAAAGAGTTTACTAAATACTATCCTGCCCGACTATCTCCACAATGAAAATTTCTTGGTTAATTCAGAAAGAGTCATACGGTCACCAAAAAAACAGATGCCATAATATTCAAGTTCCACCTCAACCGTTTCGCTTGTTCTCTGCTTTTGCTCTACGAACGTCCCAACGGTCATGGTGTTTGTAAAATCTGTGAAGGGAATAGAATGTTCTTTAAGTGCATTCCTTAGTGTACGTATCTGGTTGGAGTTATCGCTCGATACTATGATAAAGGGATTATCGGATATGCTGGGATGCACTCCCCCATCCTTGTCTCTATAGCTATCAAACCGCATGGCTTCTTTATCCGGCACAAGGGCAGAAAGACCAGCCGTCATATGTCCCAAAGCGTTCATGAGCTTGCCGGTTTCAATTTTCTTATTGAGCACTGCAACAAATTTGTGTGTCGTGGGATTGGTATTCATAATCATTATTGTATGAAGATAGTACTCGTTGCTATTTTCAAAGTCTAGCACTCGTCTTCATGTGTTCGTCTTCATTTCGACAAAATACGACCAATAATCCAAAAAGTTAGCTTCGCAAGGCCAGGCCTTGCGAAGCTAGAAATTCTATGATAGGTTGATGGTATGCCAGCAAAAAATCGAACCAAACAATATGAGGAAGACGCCCGGTACCATCTCTACAACCGAGGCGTGGATAAGCAAAAAATTTTTCGGGATCGTCAGGATCATAGTGTATTTCTCTCCTACCTCAAAACGTATTTAGAACCCAAGGATGAAATCACTCTTCGGGCGACCATTATGGATGAAACTGCTTCCTGGAGGGCAAAAGGCCAAGCGATAAAGTTGCTTAGGCTAAATAATTTCTATGACAATCTCACCCTGCTTTCCTATTGTCTTATGCCCAATCATTTTCATTTTCTCGTGCATCAAAGAGATGAGGATGGCATAGACCGATTCGTCAATTCCCTGGGTACACGCTACACGATGTATTTCAACAAAAAATACAAACGCGTTGGTCCATTGTTTCAAGGAGTCTATAAAGCAGTACTTGTAAAAACCGATGACCAGCTTCTCTACCTCTCGAGATACATTCACCGAAACCCACTCGGATTAGATAAATCGAAAATATTAGCTTCGCAAGGCCTGGCCTTGCGAAGCTGGGAGTATAGTTCGTATAAGGAATATTTGGCATTACGACAGACCAAATGGGTGAATCGAAAGGAAATACTCACTCAATTCGGAAAAAAAGGAACGACATCATATCAGTCGTTCGTTGAGGGATTTGATGAAAATGAAAACGCAGCCTATATTCTCCATGATACAGCTATCGACGTTGATTGACGTAATATTAGAAAAAAGCTAAATAGCTAGCTTCGCAAGGCCTGGCCTTGCGAAGCTAAAGATAATGACAAGTATGGTCAATATGCTTATTGCGGCGCCCCAAAGGACGATCGTTGGGCGGTAGGAAAAGACGATCGTGTGGGTGCCCTTCGGGAGATAGAGCGTCCGGAAGGCGGCGTTGCTTTCAAAAATCGGAGTGCTTTTGCCGTCAACCGTTGCCTTCCATCCCGGATACATAACTTCGCTTGTGGCAAGAAACGCGTTACAGGGAGTAGCCGCGGTCAGTGATATTTTTCCATATCCGTAGGAATTGACAGTGACCGTTCCTTTAGTGTCCGCCGGACAATCCGGATTGAATCCCGATACATCCACTCGAGTCCCGTCCACGATGATTGTCGTTTTCGGGTCCACGCTCCCACGTTTGATTGCTGATAATACCGCTTCCCTATTAGGTTCTTTTTGCATCTTCGTTGCGATAAAAAAGCGAGGGCTTACATTTTTATTTTCATACAACCTCCATCCGCGATTCTTATTTTCTCTCACTAACTCAAATTGTTTCGTTGAAATATGTTTGATGGCATCACTCGCTATCGGCACGAGAATGTATTTAATGTTGAGATAATTTAAGTACGGTGATGTGATAGCACGAAACGGCGGGGTGGACTCGCTGTAGGAAAGCACGTCGGTAAATTTGTACCCGTTGGCGGCAAGGAGAAATTCGTACATATTGCGAAGTGGTGGCGTATCGTAACCGGATACGGACTGAATTTTATGCGCAATCGGCGCGTTAAACTCGAGGACGTCCCGCAGGGGATCGCCGTGATAAAAATTCGGGAGAAAACGATAGAGACTTTTGTCATTGATAAACGCGGAAACTAATGCGGTATCCTCGCTTTTTTCCGGAATGGGAACCAATGAAAGGTGGCGGCGGGCAAACGGAACGAGATCAAGGAGGAGTAAACCTACAACAATCACCTGCAATATTTTTGATTTGACCATGCTCAATCCAATTCCAAATAATACACTTGCCGACAGCACAAAAAGCACGATGTGCCGAGCCGGAATACGGATTTGGCTGTAGAGAGGCATCCACGAACGAACCCAAGAAAAAAGATCGAGGGGCGCGTTCTGCCCCAACCACATCCATATCCCAAAAATACCGACGAGGACAAACGCCGGAATTTCCCACGATGTTTTCTTTTTCACGACCCACGAGGCGACCGCTAGAAGTGCAAAGAGAAGCGATACTTTTCCAAAGTACCCCACGTGCTCAAATCCGAAGCCCGAGTCCGGCAGACGCGAGTAAAAATAAAATGGATCTATAAATTCAAGCAGGTGTCCGACTGTCGGCGTCCCAAGTTGGGCCCAACTATCCGGAAACGAAAACGTCCGGATGCTATGGGCTATGAATTGGGCGTTGGGGAGAAGTTGGATTACTGCCAGACCAAATCCGATTAATATTGCAGCTCCGACACGAACCATTGGTTGGAAAATAATAGATAGGTTAAGAGTTGTCATCCCCGTGCCTGTAGGGGATCCAGTTTTTACTCTGGATTCCCGCGTACGCGGGAATGACTGAAAAATATTATAGCATTGATAAATCAACATCATGATAAACACTCCTTCCAGCGTAAACACTGCAACCATCGGATGACCAGCCAATAGCTGTATGGCCAACGCCACCCCGGCAAACGCGATGTTTTTTCTGCTGATAGCTGATAGCTGACCCGCTTCGCCAAAACAGCGAGGCGAGCAGCTGAAAGCTAAAATCACCCACGGCATCCACGCCGATGCAGCAATGATATCGATGTGTCCGGCTGGAATGCGGGCCACAAAGTACGCGGACAATCCGAAGGCGACTCCCGCCCCCCACGCGGCAATTTTTGACATTTGACCTTTGATATTTGACATTGCGCGAAGCGCGCAGTACATCCCGGACATCGCGATAAACAGATGCAGGGCAATGTACCAGGAAATAGCAGCATTGGTGGGCAACAATACAAATAAAATATTCGGGAGATACCAAAAGGGAATTTGCGGATGCTCAAGATATGGCTGACCGCCGAAAATGTACGGATTCCACCACGGAATAGTTCCCAGTTTAAGCGACTCCCCCAAAAACTGCCGCTGCCAATAATGGTACCGCCAGATATCCGGTCCAAATAATATTTTTCCCTCCGGTGGCCATAGAACTCCCCAAAACACCACGAGAACAAGGATGGCATAGGCCAAAAATGGAAAAAACTTTTTCATGATTTTGTCTGGATAGTTCCGAGTACTGCAAGAAGAGCCTCATAGCTTGCCCCGCGTACATCGATCCATTTCGCGTTGATCGACTGGGCAAGACCATTGTCATCATCGCTGTTGCCCAAGACGACCACCTTGTCAAATTCAGTCATTTTTTTACCAAGCGAAAAGAGCGCGTCGGTCACCATGGCCGGAGAAGGTTTACGCTTCGTCGTCTTTTTGACAAAGGATGTTTTCCAGGCGATCTCAGGGTGGGATCCTACAAACTCGGCATCCACATCCGGACAATACTGCCAAGAGTCGATTTTAATTCCCTGTTTTTTGAGTAAATCATTGACTGCCTCATTAACCTCATCCACTTTTTTCTCATCAAAGTATCCCCGCGCGACACCGGATTGATTGCTGACGACTATCTTCGTTGTTTTATATTTCGTCTGCATGTAGGAGAGGAAGCTCACAACCGGCATGTTAAGGGTAATTTTTTTCTTCCAATCTTCTGTTCGGCCTAAAAAATCGTCGTTTGTGATGAGCGTTCCGTCGCGGTCAAGAACAACCAATAATCGTTTTGAGGGGATCTTCTGTTGGATATAATCGATGACTTCCGTCGTCGAAAGCTTCGGGTCATCGGTATAGGCCATTGTGCCGCCAACGGCTTTTATTGCTTCACGCTCACTGGTAATCCCCGGCGTTTGTTTGCCGATAAAATCCGGACCTTTCATATACATCGAGGGCTTGAGCGCGTTGATCACGTCTACGCCGAGTTTAACGTCCGTAACAACAACGTAATCTACCATCCGCAGATTGGCAATCATGTACGCGCGTAATGTATCAGGAAATATCGGCCGCCCCGCGCCTTTCCGGCCCTCTACAAACCGGTCGCTCGTCACAGAAACGACAAGTACGTCGCAGAGTTTTTTAGCCGACTCAAAGTGTTTGACGTGGCCGGGATGCAGAAGATCAAATCCCCCGTGGCAAAGCCCGACCGTTTTCCCCTCCTGACGAAGCCGACGGATGACCGATGCTGCGGCGGCAAGCGAAATAATTTTCCCGGACGTATATATTTTTGTCGATGAGATCTGCATCATAAATTTATCATGGTACGCCCTGATCATACCCGCTTTTTCATCCAAATCAAACAGCCAAGAAGGGTCATGAGACTCACAAAGATTCCCATGATAAATACCGTTGGCCGGTAAACCATGACCATGGTGTGTTTCCCTTTGGGAATGACGACCGTCCGGAACGCAAGGTTGCCTTCAATGAGTTTCGCCGGTTTCCCGTCAATGGTAGCCTGCCAGCCCGGATACATCACCTCACTGGTTGCGAGCATGGCGTTACACGGCGTATCGGTCTTCAAAATTATTTTGTTCATGGAATAGGACGCGACCGTAACCGGCGGGAGCGGTTGACTACCGCAATTGAACGCAACATCAGAGGGAACATCCTTTTGTTGCACTAAAACGACTTTTCCCGGATCATGCTCCCCTGCCCGGATGGCACGGGCAATGGACGGGCGATCAGGGAGTCCAACAATCTGTGAAGCAAGAAAAAATCTGGGTAACACGGTGGTGTTTTCATACAGACGGAAATAATCTTTTTTGTTTTCCTCCATAACTAATTTATACTTCGGCGAAGATCCGGCAACCGAGTCAAACCAGGACGGGACAAAAATATATTTGACGTTGAGAAAATCCACATACCGCGAAGACGGTTTTAAATACGGAATCTGTACATCAGTTTGCTGGACGTCCGGGTTTTCGACCCCTGCAACGGCGGCCCCAAATTCATAGTAGTTGCGCAGGATAGCCGGGTCATACCCCGATGCACTGTAGAGCCGATAACCCATCGCAGCGTCAAAATCCAGGGCATCGCGCGTCCCCATGCCGACGTTAAAGTTGGGAAGAATCCGCGCCATCCCCAAATTCTTTTGAAGGTAGCTCACTAATTCTTGATTATGCCGCGTCGCCGGATCGGGCCGCAGGACAACAAAGTTTTTTGCAAACCAGAGCATATCAACAGTGATAAACAATGAAATTATGAAAACAGCTAGCTTCGCAAGGCCAGGCCTTGCGAAGCTAAGATTCTTCAAATAATTCAAGCCGATGCCGGCGAGGGCGCTCATGCCGAAGACAAAGAGAATAAGATGGCGGGAAGGGATTCGGAGATATTTATATATTGGAACGGTGTCCCAGAGAATTTTATTGAGGTCGATGGGCGCGTTCCAGCCGAGGGAAACCCACAGGCCGAAGATTGCAATACACACCATTGCACCGCCAAATACTAATACTTGGCGGTCGTGAGTGAACAATTTCGTGACGGGGTTACTTCGTTTAATAATCATTTGAAGGACATGAATGACGAATGCAATGATAGAAATCAATGCAAGCAATAGTCCCCCCTTGCCCATATATGCCGCCATTTCGCCGAAATTGGGACTTGGACCTTTATAACTCCATGGGAATCCGAGGACAAACGGATCAATAAGTTGCTTGAGATTGCCGATCGTATACGATCCAAACACTGCCCATGAGTAGGGCAATGGATAGGTCCGGATGCTTGCGCGAAAAAATTCCTGACCGGGAAGAATCTGGATAGCTGATAAGCCAAGCCCGATAATTACCGAGAGTCCTGCATATAAAAAAGGTTTCACACTTCTTGCATTGATGCATTGACCCACGGACACCATGCCGACGGCAATGACGGTCATCATCGCCATCGTCTGATACCCCGCCAAAATCTGCATGGCAAATACTATCCCGGCAATAACGCAATTTGTTTTCCATTTGACATTTGACTTTTGACATTTGACATTTGCCCATACCACCCACGGCATCCAGGAGGCCGAAAGGATAAGCTCTATATGCCCTTCCCAAATCCGCCCCATAAAAAAGCCGGAAAGGCCAAAGACTAATCCTGCGATCCAGGGACCAATAGGATGGAGGACATAAGACATAGGACGTAGGATAGAACTGTTTTTGATTCCATTGGAAATTGGTAATTGGTCATTGGTCATTACACTTCTGATCAGGATGTACATCCCCAGCATCGCCCAAAAGATGTGCAGCGGAATGATCCATGAGTAGACGAAGCGGTATGGCATCAGGGCAAAGAGCCAATTGACGGGATACCAAAATGCGAGCGACGGGTTAGCGATCAACGGCTCGCCGGAAAACAGGTACGGATTCCACCACGGAAACTCCCCACGGGCAAGAGCGTCACCAAATAATTGCCGGAAAAAATGATACGACCGATGGATGTCATCGCCAAATACGAGCGTCCCCGGCGCAGGCCACAGGATAGGCCAAAAAACAAAGAGCACGATGGCGAGATAAAAAATGGCAGCGACAATGTACGGATTTTTCAGTACTCTCACGATTCTCATTGTATCGCCCAGTTCTCCTTTTGCAACAGAGAATGAACAACGCGCGAGATCTTGCTATTGTCAATAGAAACAAAACGCTCTATTCTTGTGTCCAATGTTTACCGTAACTCCACGGACCATCACCGTGCGCAACGCATCGCTTACCTATGCCGCTATCCCCTGGGATTGCCAGTATCTGGACAATACCACCATACAGATCAAGAAGTTTACGTTCACGACCAAACAGGAAGCCAAACATCTTCTGTTTACGATTACGAAACAACTAAAACTTGCTAAAGGCGATCTGCTGTTTCTCAAAACTTCCCCGCTTGATATCAAACATTTACATATCCTTACTTCCTTGGGCTTTTACGTTATTGAGGAAGCCGTTGAGATTTCCTTTGACCTTTCCGACTGGAATCCAAACGCATTTTCTCAACATGCCATGCGGGGGTATCGACTCGTTAGCGCGACAAAGTCGCATCTCCCGTCCATCAAAAAAATTGCAGGATCAGCCTTCACGCATGACCGGTATCATCTGGATCCAAATATTCCGGCGCGTGGGGCGAATAAGCGGTTCATCGGATGGGTAGAAACGAGCATGAAGAGCACTGACGAAGTGTTTGCGTTTGTTGATGCCAACAGTGTTGTTATCGGATTTTTTATCATCGCGAAAAACCCGGATGGTACAAACCTTCGCCTTGCGGCAATTGATCCATCGCTCGTGGGAAAAGGATTAGGGAAACTTCTGTACTATTCGATGTTTTCTATTCTAAAAAAACGCGGCGACACATCCATACAAACACAGATATCGCTCAATAACACAGCGGTACTTAACGTCTACACCTATCTCGTCCACCCGAAGGTTACCCGCGTGGAAATGGTGTTACACTTTATCGTATGAAACGAATTTCATTCGTCATCCCTCTCTATAATGCCGCCGCGTCCGTGCGGGAACTGACCACGAGGATCCTATCCCCTTCGATCCCGGGAAATAAAGAAATTATTTATACGAACGACGGCTCGACGGATGACACTGACCGCATCGTCCGAGCTTTAGCTACCAAAAACAAATCCATCATATATATCCAACTGGCTGGAAACTTTGGCCAGCATAATGCAATTCTCACCGGACTCAAATTTGCACGGGGAAACATTGTGGTTTGTTTAGACGATGATCTGCAAACGCCGCCGGAGGAAGCAGTCATTTTGCTTGATGCATTGACCGATCGGGATGTCGACGTCGTGTATGGACAGTATGAAACCAATGAAGATCCGGTCCGCAGGATCGGTACGAGACTTCATAACCTGATGGCGCAGGTATTCGGGAAGCCCAAAGACGTGACGCTGACGAGCTTCTTTTGTATGACGAAATCTGTAGCCCACACAGTAAGCCAATACAAAGGAACGCTTGTATACCTCCCTGGGCTCGTCTTCCGTGCGACAAAAAAAATAACCTCCGTCCCCGTTCGTCACGTTCCCCGCAAATACGGCCGCTCCGGGTATACCTTTTTGGGTTTATTGAAATTGTGGCTGATCGGAGTCTTGGTGTACCTGCGTTTAGCAGATATATTTACGTACGGGAAAGCGACGACGGTTGCGGACTCGGTCAACGCACGCGTCACATCCAACCACCGTTAATGGGGATGGCCGCGCCCGTGATATAGCCGGCTTGGGGGCTTGCCAGATAGACGGCGAGACTGGCAATTTCTTCCGGCTGGGCTTTGCGTCCCAGCGGAATTTGTTTGATCATTGTTTCCATATAAGAAGTTGGAACGTCTTTAAGAATTTCTGTATCGACAAGTCCCGGGCAAATGGCATTGACGGTAATGCCAAAGCGCGCCACTTCTTTGGCTAACGACTTTGTAAATCCAATAAGGGCCGCTTTGGACGCACTATAGTTCGTTTGCCCGAAATCTCCCCGCTGCCCGCTTATAGAAGAAAGGAAAATAATCCTCCCCCACCCGGAGGCAATCATGCCGGGAAGTAATTGTTTGGTGACAAAGAATGCACCATACACATTGGTTTTCATGACGATATCCCAATCCTCTCCACTCATCTTGGTAAATAAAACATTACGGACGATCCCCGCGTTGTTGACGAGAATATCGATATGACCGAATTGGGAAATAACTTTTGCGCATCCGCGGGCCACTGCGTTGGGATCGGTGATGTCAAAATACACCGCGTTGCTTTTGGGTGATAAACGTTTTATCTGCCTAAGGACATCCTTGCTCTCCGGCGACGGATGTGATGCATGGGTGACAACGATATTCCCCTCCCGAGCAAATCCCAACGCTATCGCCCGCCCAATGCCACGGGACGAGCCGGTGACGAACACAATTTTTTCTTTTGTTTTCATAGAGAGGTGCGGATATCATAAGACTTCTTCCATAAAAATACCATGATACCCGCGGTAATGAACGAGATGACTCCCCCGATGACGAAAATCCTGGGATTGTACCGATAGATGACGGTGTGGTTTCCTGCGGGGACAAAAAGTGCTCGGAATGCATTGTTTGCCTTGATTATCTCTACCTTTTGTTCATCGATAAATCCTTCCCATCCGGGGTAATATACTTCGGAACTCATGAGTGTTGCCCCAGTGGTGGACTGGGTTGACAGGATGATTTCGTTGGGTGAATATTTTACGATATTCACCTTCCCCTCTTTATGATCGGCAAAATAGAACCTTGGGAAGACCGTGGTATTTTCATACAATCTATAATCACGAGCCACATCTTCGCGGATGAGACGGAATCTCGGGTCTTTCGTACCAAAAAGTGGATCGTACGCGCGCGGGTGGAGAATATATTTGATGTTGAGGAAATCCGTGGCTTTGGAAAATATATTCAAGTACGGAATCTGCACATCATGATCGAGAATACTCGGCGTCGTCTTGCCATTGGACGCATCAATAAATGCATAATACGGTTTTAGTATCATCGTGTCGTAGCCGGTCGCATTAAAAACACCGTACTGCATCCCCGCGTCGAAATCAAAACTATCCCGGGGTGGTGCCCACGCGCCGAAGTTAGTAAGAACTCTATACGGATCGCGGTTTTGTTTAAGAATCTTAATAAGGTCAACGTCGTGGCGCGTCTCGGGAACGGGCTTGAGGGTGATGAAGTGATGGGAGTAAAAAATCATTTCCGCCGCGATGAGTACTCCCGCGATTCTCACAATGTGCTGAGAGCGGATTGCGTGAATGGACATCCCAATAAGTCCGCTGAGCCCAAAGGCAACGAGGATGAGATGGCGCGGAGGAATACGAAGGAATTTATACGTGGGGACAAGCTTCCAGAGGATATATTGCAAGTCAATGGGGGCGTTGGGACCCATGGATACCCAGAGACCAAAGAAGGCGATACAACCGAACGCGAGTATCATAGGTGACTTAGGTATCTTAAGTACCCTCGGTAACCGAAACAATAAAACTGCCAGAACAACGAGCAACCCCACTCGTCCCACAAAAAACGCATGTTCGGCAAAATTGGGTGGCGGGCCGCTATAGGTGAGTTGATCCCCAAAGAAAAATGGGTTAAAAAATTGCCCTAAACTCCTCCACTCAAACGATCCGTATGCAATCCAGGAATACGGAAGAGCGTATGTCCTTATGGTTTGACGAAAAAACTCCTGTTGAGGGAGAAGGACCACCGCAAAAAGTCCGATAGCCAGAAGCACGCTCAAGGCGATACTCGCAATGACGATCACTATCCTCTTCATACTTGCCCGTTGAGAAATAAACGTGATCGCTGCCATGATCCCCACTGCCTCGAGCGTCAACATAGCCATCGTCTGATACCCGGCAAACAACTGCATGGCCAAGACTACCGCAGCGATAACAATCCTCCGCCGCTCCTGGTATTTTTGTGTGTATTCTTCCAGTTTTGAATTTTTAGTTTTGAGTTTTGAGATTGCGCCAAAGGCGCATACCACCCACGGCATCCACGAGGCCGCAGCAATCACATCCACATGCCCGGCCCAGATGCGGGCGGCAAAGAAGCCGGAGAGACCGAAAACGAGACCGGCGATCCACGGACCAATAGGATGGAGGACATAGGACATAGGACATAAGATAGAGAAATTGCTCTTTTCATTGGATAATTTGATTATTGGATTATTGGATAATTCCCTGCGAAGCAGGGTATACATCCCCGTCATCGCCCACAGGAGGTGTAGGGCGATATGCCACGAATACGCAATATTGAGGGGCAAAAGTACGAAAAGCCAATTCGGTGGATACAACATGTTGACGATCGGATGGGCTATAAACGGAGTCCCTGCGAAGTTGTAGGGATTCCACCACGGCCAGACGCCTTGAGCCAAAAAGTTGTTGAAAAATTGCCGGTAAAAATAATACGCCCGGTGGATATCGTCGCCCCAGATCATCTCCGTGGCTCCAGGAATGAGCGCGCGGCCAAACACCACCGCGACCGCCAGCGCGTAGAACGCGATCGGCACACCATACGGCCACACCCTACGGAAAAACGATCTCATACGCCTACCTTCGTCGCGTACACCACGAGGGTTGCGCCTCTCGGGAACGGACACCAAAGAAAAAACAACTGTTCCAACCGTAACAAATAATACAACATAGCATTGACCAAAGGATGTGGGACACGCAAATACATGGGGACGACCGGGACAGACGTCTGGCGCTTGGTGTACATCCTGAAAAGGATATACCACGGCAGGGAAAACACGTTCCAATAATTCATATAGTGCACATGAAATCCGGCAGTACGGAGTTTTTCCCTGAGCTCACCCGGCTCATATCTCCTCTTATGCCCGCCAATGTCATCCAGACTACTCCAAAGCCACTTCCCTGCTGGTACGGTCAAGAGAAACGTACCGTCTTTTTCCAACATGTCCCAACACCGTCGTAAAAATAAACGGTCGCGCGTTTGATGTTCAAGGACATCAAATGCCCCGACCCCGCTAAATTTTTGTTTGCTCTGAAATGTATAGAGGGACTGACGGACAAACCGGGCAGCAGGACAACTGTTTTTTGCATAGGTGAGCGCTGCCTCATTGACATCCAAGCCCACGACACGATATCCCAGATTGTCTAACACGCGCAGCATGATGCCGGTCCCACATCCTACTTCAAGGAATGACCGGCGATCATTTTTTGGAATGAACCGTTCAATAAGTCCAGCAAGCATGGAGCCACGCGCACGGAACCAGAAATGCTCGTTCTCGACTTGGGCTACCTCCCTATAGTGCGATATATGATACGTTGCGGACATAATCCAAGAGCTGGTTATAGCGATCGGTATACCGTCACAAAGGAATTCTTATACACCTCTGTGAGGAACGGATAGATTTTGACAAGACCCCCTACTCCCCTTGCCTCGCCGCCCCGCTTCGCCGAATCGAGGCGAGCAGGCGGGCCATCCTCTTTCTCCTGCGGACCGAAAAATATCCAATGAAGATTTTCGCGGGTCATCCATGCTTTGGCGTCATCCGGTTTCATCCGGCCGGAAAAAAACTCTTTGACTTTTACTTCTTTTGCTTCAGCGTCGACCGTGTTGGCGTGCCCCACATAGACCGTATTGCCGGCATAGACCGGGATATAGTTGCCCGCGGTCGTCTCAGAAAGAATAATTGTTTTGCGGCTGGGCGTCGCGTCCTGGATATAACGGATAGCGGCAATGAAATCTTTCAGCGGATACATGACGTAGCTCCCCGTCGGCACGAGCGGGTAAGTCGCCCGCATCTTGTGATCGATGAAGTCCTTTTGCCAGAGGAATGAGGAAGACATCACCCCGAAACCCACACCTATCAATATCGTAATCAATATACACACCATTAAGCGCAGCATACTCCTGAGGAAAATTCCAAATGATCCAAACATTTGGTATTTGGTGCTTGATGCTTGGTGCTTGTTTGGTATTTGGTGCTTGATGCTTGGTGCTTGTTGATAATTCCAATGAAATGCAAACCAACAGAGATACGCCGTCAGGACCCCCAGCGGGACGTGCGGGATCATTTCGCTAAAGCGAAGGGGCGACTGGGCCGGGATAAATTTGAAAATAAAAAGGAGAAGCGCCCACGCGAGGACCCAAGCCGCGGCAGGCCACATCCTGCGGTCTCTCATTTTTAGCGCGACCAGAAGTCCGATGATCCCCAAGGGAAGAATGGGCCCGACTGCCTTCAAGTATTCGATGTAATCAAACGGCAGGGGCTTCACGATGTCAAACTCGACGAGCCGCTTCCATGGATAAAACGAGGTCATGAGGGAGAGATAGATGAGAGAAGGAAGACCCAAAATCAAGACTACCACCCTTCCTGTCATCCTCGGGCTTGACCCGAGGATCCAGTTTCTTAAAAGCGAGATTCCAGCTCGGAGGCCGGAACGACAAAAATATGCCCAGCTTCGCAAGGCCTGGCCTTGCGAAGCTAACAATTTTAGATTATATGATAGTTCAAGGCATGTTAGGGCGCCAATGGTGACAATAATAAACAATAAGCCCGGAGGGAATATGATGCCTTCGGCGAATGCGATCACTCCGAGAAATACCCAATTGCCCGGCTTTTTCATGGTCGCCTCATCGGAGAGGGCCATAATCAAAAATATAATCAGTGCTTGCCCCACGAGAAGATGCGGGATGAAGGTGATGCGCTGCAGACTGTCCATGACGGACCACCACGGCATGTAGCCGCCGAAACGCCAGTTGGTGATATTGGCAATCGTTGCGGGGACGACTTGATTGTTAATGACAGCAACAATCTTGGGCCAGGTGGAGGCGGTGACAGCAAGGAGAAAGGCAAGAATCGGGACGTAGGACGTAGGATCTAGGACGTAGGGAAAAAATGCAAGACGTTCCGATTTATTCTTATGTCCTATGTCATCACTCATACGTCCTTGTTCAAACGTTTTCTTACAAAACTGGACGATCATGACGAGGAGAAATCCTCCGAAGACGATGCGCGCGACGTGGTAGACGTCCGAAGCCCGATGCCAGGGCACACGAACCCACGCCCCAAGCCACCCCAGGAAAAGATAAAAAATGTGGATGAATGATCCCTGATGCGGCTCGCTCGTGTATTGCTCGCGGACCACGACATTTCCCTCTATCCCCTGCCGGATACGGGAGAGATAAAAATTAAAGTCCGTCGGAAAATTATGGATGAGTTCGAATTCACGGTTAGATTGCAGACGGTTGCTATGGGCAATCTCATACGCCGCCGGGGCGAGGGAGCCAAGAAGAAACAAAATAATAAGGAAACCAAATACTTTATCTCTCATGTCCCCCATTCTACGCAAAAAACTTTACATTGTCATTGGAGAGAATACGCTTGAAAATCCTTATTACTCAATCGCTTCACAACACCACTACGTTGTGGTGGAATCCAAGCGGACGGGGCGAGGATCCAACGGACGTTATGGGCAGAAAGAATGCGGTTGGCGACGACTGGATCGCGGGTGGTAAAAAATTCATTGATGGCGGCGCGTTTGGCGCCTACGTCCTTGGTAAACATGACGTGGCCGGCGACCACTCTTCTACCAGTAAATGAAGGGGTCATCGTGCTGATCTCGTAGGGGGCCATCACGACATCTTCGGGCTGACTGTTTTGTGATAGATAAGAAAATGCATCCATGAGCTCCTTTGGTATATAGACTTGAATATTATTCCGGTTCTCCGCCACATACCCCGCGTGTTCGCGGAAACTGGCAATCAAACCGACGGAAAAATAAAGAAGTAACACCGATATCAACACAAATTTCATAAGGCCACCCCTTGTCCTTCGACTTCGCTCAGGATAAACAGCCAAGGGAGTGGCCTTAAACGCAGTTACATCACCCAGCCTTAAAAGGTGAGACCTTTTAAGGCTAAATATCCAGACGGCGGTACCGATACCGAGGGGGATGAATTGATAGCCGCCGAGGAACCGCTCGGGGGTGACCGGCACGAAAGGACCTATTATATAAAGCATAATCCAGCTACTCGCGGCCCAGGCAAGGAGGAGACTTCCCACCCGCCCCAAACGCCAGATGGTGGGAATTGCAAGCAAAAACAATACGAGCGTTGGTCCGAAACTTACCGCGTACTCAACCGGATTTACTTTATAGTCAAGCGTCTGCTCCCACAAAAGATAGCTCGTCCACGGAAATATGTTCATCTGGAGGTAACGATGATAAAGCATAACAAATCCGGCGGTCACAACCAAAATTATGACCATTATAATTTCAAAGCCTGGCTTTGATTTGTTTCGGAGCGTCAGGACGGTATATATAAGAAGGGTGGGTATGAAGGTGACGTAGACCACGGGGTTGGTAAATCCCATCGCCGCGACAAGGCCGACGATCGTAAGGAGGGAAACGAATTTTCTAAATTGACCCGGCGATTCTCCATTTATTATTAGAAGAAATACGGCAAGCATCCCCACTTTACTCCATAAATGATGCGGCACAAATGACCACCGGAAGATGGGATCAAGCTCCGTCCATGCGTGGGGGAGACTTGCAACAATTGGGCCGTTACTCCCCCATCCCCAGAAATACGTACCAAAGAGGACAAAGCAGAATGCGACAATCCTTTTTATAATAGATTGTGGAAATGTTTTCCGGATCAATTGATAGACCAATACCATGAGCGCCAATCCTCCGAAAATCCGCGCTCCCGTATACGCTATAGGTAAAGAGATATCAAGAAGACGCGCTATATGCCCGAGGGTGAGAAGAAATATGCTCACGACCATCCGGGGATAGATTTCCGGTGTCATCCTGCTGGTGGCGACCCACCACCCATCCCATCCCTGCCGCATGATATCCAAATATATGTAATAATCTTCAACAAAATTATGAACCAACGGATAGACAGTCCCCGGAGGGGTATTCCATAGATAGAGAATCGTTTGGGAAACGCTCAAAAGAGCCGCCAATAAAATAAGAAGAATAATGATGACTCGATCCCATGAAACTCTTGGCATAGGGGTAGTATACTATGTAAAAAGGATAGTAATCTACAAATCTACCAATGACAAATCTACAAATAAATCCGCGAAAAATTGTTCAGGCAGTACTCTTTTTGACTATACTCATTGTCCTTCTCATGCGGCTGCAGCTCGCTCTCACCCGGGCATTTGATCCGGATGAGTTTGCCTACCTCCATTGGACCTGGCTCTCCCTCAATGGATATCTTCCGTACCGCGACTTTTTCTTTTATATTCTGCCGGGATTTCCCTGGGCACTCTCCCCCATCCTGTGGCTGACCGGTGACTCAATAAACTTTCTGATCGCAAGCCGGATCTTTATGTTTCTCATCTACGGATTATGTGCCGGAGTCGTGTATAAAATGGCACAGTCAATAGCGACTCTATCTCAACACCAGAATACCCACACACCCGGGGTGTGGGCGCCGATCCTTGCCACCCTCATCTTTCTCACCTTCCCCGTCACCATAGACAAGACCATCGATATCCGGCCGGACATGGTGATGTTGCTCTTCTATTTTGCAAGTGCCTTGATTATTTTTCAGCCTCAAAAGGTGAGACCTTTTAAGGCTACATTATTGATGTCGGGGATGTTATTTGGCGCGAGCATTTTCGTATTTCCGAAGATCATTTTTGGATTGCCGGCACTTCTTTACCTCTTGTTTTCTCAAAATTTCATAAGGCCACCCCTTGCCCTTCGACTTCGCTCAGGGCTAGCCGCCAAGGGAGTGGCCTTTAGAACTCTCCTTCCATGGGTCCTTGGCGCAGGGCTTATGGGGTTAGGATTCCTCGGTTACTTGTGGGTAAACAATCTCATCCCCCAGGCAGTCACGAGTCTCACGAGCGACGCGCTTGCCGTGACTTCGGGCAAACATGGATTTTCTCCCCTTCTCCTATTCACTCCCTATCCACTTATCTACCTCTCACGAGGTGGTGTAAGTCTGCCGTGGGCGGTCAATACCATTATATGGATGTTGGGGGTGGTCGGATTGGTGATACTTTTCAAAATCAACCGTCAGTGGGCTATCTTTTGGAGTCTTTTTACTGCAGGAAATATTCTATTCGTGCTCCTCTTCCCCGTGCCATACGTCCAATATTTATTGCCGCTGTCTGTGGCTGCGAGTGTGTTGGCGGCGATTGCAATCCAGTATTTAGGTCATAGTATATTGGGGTTAGGAAAAAATACTATTCCCTATATACTCGTTCCAGTCCTCCTCCTACCATCCTTCTTCCTCCAATACCGGGAGCGCGTGGCGCCGGGGGCCGGAAACAGCGAACAACTCCAGGTGATCCGCGATGTATTGCGCGTGACTAAACCCAATGAATCCGTCTATGACATGGTGGGCTCCTACGTCTTCCGGCCGGACGGCTACTACATTTGCTGCCATCCGTATGCGGAGTTCGTGCAAAAACTAGGCACAAGCTTGCCCGCCGAAGTCCCGCCGGGCGGGACGAAGGAGGGGCCAGGCCTCAATCTGACAAAATCATTAATCAAACACCAGACCAAATTTCTCGTCATGGACAGGGTGGGATTTGTGTTTTGGCAGAGTCTCGAGCCGGATAAAATATTTATGCTGACCAATTATTTGCCGATGGGAAATCCCGCAGCCCCCGGTACTCCATTAAGTAAACTCTATTCCTTGGGTCAGACATTCAGATGTATAAATGGCGCGTGTGTACAATACGATATGGACGGAAAACCTGCTGCTCCCCGATCGACCAATACATTCACATTAATCGCAGGAGAAAAGTATTCGGCAGCCATACAGCCTGAATTTGCAACCGCTATGATTGACGGCAGCGCCGTTAAAAACGGTCAGACTGTAGAGCTGGCAGCCGGCCCCCACGGATTTACTACCGATCAAACCGTCCAGGAGTTCAGAATACAGCTCAGGAGAAATTAGGAGGATTTAGGAGGAAGTAGGAGATGTTCGGAGAAAATCGGAACAGATACAGACATACGGGAGATTTACGGGAGCTTACGGGAAAATACGGGAAGATACTTGAATACACACTTCGTTTGACTTCCTCTCTCTCTCTCTCTCTCTGTAAAATCCCCACTATAGGATAGACAACGAACTCACCGTTAAACCCTTCTATCTGCGGGAGATCGTTTGACCGCGTTGGTTGTCCAACCTATGTGTCTTGCACATTAACAACGTGCCTCCTTCTAATTCCGTTGTACCACGAGCGTCTGCCGACTCCGGACTCTTCTGGTACAACGGAAAAATTGTACCCGTGAAAAAAAGTATTTTTTATGCCAAAAGGAGGCAGCTATGTCAAAAAGTTTAACAATTTTTAGAGTGTTGTGGACCATCCTTAGCATCATCCTGTTTTTCTATATATTGGCCCAAGTGCCAACACCGATGCTGTTAGGCAATATGCTGGCCGCACTGTTTATCAGTGCATGCGCCTGGGGTGGAGGGCTCATGGTCGCGAGCGCATTTACCACAAAAACTTAATGATCCGCAAGACACACTCCCCTCCCAATCCGCCAAACAACAAAAACGACCAAAATAAATAACCAATATATTATTGACCAATATATATTGGTTTTGTTTTTTTTGTCTGGTAATTGGGGGGGTGTTTTTTTTTCATCAAATTACCTCTGTGGTATGATGACTCCGTATGATCCTCGGTACAGCGCGCTCCAAAAATGGCGTTCTCATACGCCTCACTCACGAACGCTGGTTCCATATCACTTCCTCCCATAAAGAAATTGACACTGCTTCTTACTCGACCGTCTTTCGAGCCATCAACATCCCAGACATCATCTTCCAAGGCGACCGTGGGGAACACGCTCGCGGTACGAAAACAACCTAGGAGAAAAAACTGGATCGTGATAGTATATAAAGAAAGGGACGCCACGGATGGCTTCGTGCTCACCGCATACGTGACGACAGATTTCCGTTGGCTCCTCAAACGAAAAATCCTATGGAGCAAACCATCATAAACTCCGCGACCCCAGCCATAGCCGACCTCGTCCGGCTCGCTCAGGCTGGCAATTCTAATCTACAGGTAGACTATGACAAAGAAGCGGATGTCCTGTATATCAACTTTGGTGCTCCCCAAAAATCCGACGATGCCCAACAAGGAAGCGACGGCATCATTAGACGGAAAAAGAAGAATAAGCTCATTGGACTAACTGTCCTCAATGCTAGCCGGTACCCGCACGCAACGAACTAACGAACCATGAGTGATGAAGTATCCGAAGAGCCCACTGGTGATATCTCTAAAACGCTTCCGGTGATCGGGGGGGCGTTTTTAATTCTAGTGGCCATCGTATTCCTTGCCTACCAATACAGCAAACCCCGGCCGGGGACGGTGGTTTTGCCGGGAGGGATAACGTATTTGGGGCCAAGTCCGACAGAGAGTCAAAAGTCTCCGCCAAAGGCGGACCAGCCTCTGGCCGGGAAAGTCGAAAGTCAAAAGTCAGCGCAAGAGAACGTGGCGGAGGCGGAGCGCTCTCGTTTCACAACTGATGCATCGGTACCCTGGACCACAGTGAAAAGCACGAAGTATGGCTATACTTTTTCCGTCCCGGAGACACTCACCCTTGAGCCATTTCTCACCGATGAGTTTGATGCGTATGCCATCACCTGGAACAATGTATCTAAAGAAGCCAATGTCCTGGTCGGCGTGGAAAACTTATCCAACGACGACAAACGCGCTCCGTACGTCAAAAAGACCAAAAAAGAATATATCGAATCATTTTGGTCCAAACAATACAATCTGACCGGAGTCAAACAGATCACATCATTCACCAATAAAAAAGGATTGAAAGGCTACAAGGTGAAATTTCAAACGGCGGGTGGCGTATCCCCCTTTGACGATGTGTTTCTGGAAGTTCCGGCAAAACCGAATCTCCTCATCCACCTATCAAACGCAATTATCGAAGGGAAATTGTTTGATAAAATCGTGGACAGTGTCGCTTGGGGACAATAACTTGTTACTCAATCTTCTTCGTAAAACACCATCCTGCATTTCCGTTCGCTCCATTACAGTCCCACTGGCAACAATTTCCTTGAAAATAATAACCATATTGCTCCGAAAAAGCGCTTGCGTCCCGAAACCCTGGCGGTCCCCCAAAAGTACTATGAAACGCAACAATCGCTCCTTGTAATTTCCCGTCATCCCCTTCCTGAGGCTCTACAAACGGACAATTAGAGCTACACGCGCGTAACTGTATTAATGCTTCCCCAGTACCAATTTTTGCAATCGTTTCTCCTTTTCTCATACGTACTCCCTCCTTAGGAATAGTGTGCACTATACTGTATTCCATAACGGAACACAATTCGAACCGTTCTTCATGGAATGCTCGGGTCGGGAGTGTTTGAGAAGATTGTGGAGTATGTTTCCTGGCTATAGAAATAAAATCAAATTCTGCTTTTACTTACCTCGTAAAGCACGCCATCCGACGCCCTTCGCTAGCTGGTGGTTGTGTGCCGCAATGTTCTGCGCTGGTACAAAGCCCCCTATAGGTATAGCCCTTTTCCGCAGCTATTGCATTGATATTACTAGGATCCGTGGGGTGACTACCTTCTCTCATATCAAATTTAGTCGATGCTCCCTCAGTCGCAGAATTTTCTTCTATCTTGGGGCATGCATCACCGCAAGCCTTAAATACGACTATATCTGGCATGACACCATCCTCAGTCAAAAATTTTACACTACCGCTGGTGACCGTATCTCCTTTTGCCATATTTTTCTCCTATACGGATAACAATGGTGAGTATAATACTGATTAAATCAAAAAAATGCAAATTTTTCTGCTACAATAATTTTTATGAAGTTTCCGAAGTGGTTTTGGGTGGGAATACTGATTGCGCTTTTTGTGCGTCTCGCGCTCATCCCCAATCCTGGCTTTGAGGCGGATGTGTCGTTTTGGAAGGCGTGGGGACTGGCGGTCGTTGACAAAGGTGTCATTGAGGGCCTGAAGGTGAGCAACAGTAACTACCCTACCCCATTTATGTATACGCTCGGCGTCATGGTATGGGTGTATAAACTTTTTGCCGATCCCCATAACTTTAATGAATTTTGGAATAACAGCAATCTTCTCTTCTTGACCATCTCGAAAATGCTGCCGATCATGGCAGATTTTGGAATTGCCGGAATCATTCTTTGGATAAGCACCAAATACCAAGCATCAAGCATCAAACAAGCACCAAATTCCAAGCATCAAACGTTTGGAACATTGGGATTTAGAATTTTGAATTTGTTTGGAATTTGGAATTTGGAATTTGGAGCTTCTCGTGTCGGTTTTTTATTTGCCCTTGTCTACCTCCTCTCCCCCATCTCCCTCATCGACGGGGCGTGGTGGGGGCAAGTCGATAGCGTCGGGGTATTTATATTTCTTGCGGCTGTGGTCGCCGTCCTCAAAAGGTGGCCTGTGCTTGCCGGAGTGATCTACATGGTGGGCGTCATGACCAAGCTCCAAAATATGATCTACGGCCCGGTGTTTTTTCTGTTCGTTTGGCAGTCGCTTGGATACCAGGGATTGGTCCGCGCTATAGCCGGCAGCACACTCGGTTTTTTCGGCCTGAATATCGAATTTTTCCTCTCGCGAAACATGGCCAGGGTGATGGCAAGCCTCACCGAAAACTATGACTACTTCCCTCTCATGAGCCTGAACGCCTACAACCTTTGGTGGATATTCTCCGGAGCCAAAGGCATGGCGATGAGTGATAAATTTTTGAGCGTGGGGATCATGAATGCGAAGACGGTAGGTCTGGTATTGTTTTCGGGGGTGTATTTGTTTGCGGTACTCCGGCAGACTTTTACAAGGCACTTCCTTGCAGCTTCGCAAGACATGCTCTTGCGAGGATTCCTCGAATCCCTGATCCTCGTCAATGGGGCATTTTTTCTTTTCCAAACACAGTCGCATGACCGGTATGCGTTTCCGCTGTCCGTGTTTCTTCTGCTGTGGGCACCGTTTTTCATTTCGCAAGACATGCTCTTGCGAGGCTACAAGAGCATGTCTTATGGAATCAATATCCGTCTTTTTGCAATGTTCTATACACTTTTCACCATCTTTTATTTCTACAATCTCCATACAGCGCTCATCGTCAATTATCCTAATAACGGAATCCCGGGGCTCACGCTTCTTACTCAGCCTTTTTTCACGATCATGACCTCCGTCGTGTTGTTGGGATTATTCGGCGTCATTCTTTGGCATTTTGCGCGACAATCCAGGCTCGCATTCTTTGTCTCCTGTCTCGTGTCTCTTGCCGCCTTGACTGCCCTCAACCTCCCCCTCATCACGAAAAAACCAGTATCGCTTACTAAACTCACTCCCTACGTCGCCGAAGTAGGCTACGGAAAGCGGCAAACCGATATGCCCGTCAATGCATTTTTAGGCTACTCCAAACAATCATATCTCTCGGTGCAGTATGCGTTTTATCGGAGCGGTCTGGGCCTCCACTCACCGAGCTTTCTCAATTATGATATCGGCGGGCACTTCAAAACATTGATCACCGATTACGGGATTGACACAGAAGCAGGAGGAAAAGGATCGGCGGTCTTTGAAGTGTACGGCGATGATAGACTGTTATGGCGGTCGGAGAAAATCGGACGGTATGAAAATCCGCGGCATGCGGAAGTGAACGTGACGGGAGTGCGGAAACTGGGACTCATCACGACGGATGCCGGGGACGGCCGTGACGATGATCATGTGGATTGGCTCCGGCCGATGCTGTGGCCATAAAAGTCCGTAAAGTCAAAAAGTCCTTAAAGTCCGTAAAGTCAAAAAGTCCGTAAAGTCCGTAAAGTCCGTAAAGTATTTGACTTTATAGACATTCGACTTTATAGACTTTCGACTCTAAGTTATGAAACATCTTGAAAAACTAATTGGTATCGGCATGCTTCTCTTCGCCATCGGGTTTAACCTCTGGCTCTATCGGATGGAACCCCGGGCTTCCATCGATCCCAATGACAATGCATTCCAGTATGCTCTGGTTGACCGGACAAACCAAATATGGGATTTTGCATCTAAAAAGTGTTCATCCAAATTTGGTACTTGGAATTTGGCGCTTGGTGCTTTCTGCCAAGTATCATACTTGGCAGATCATTGGGTTCCCAACTGGGCAGAGGGATATAATCTCCCCTTCTACTATTCCCACGTGCCGCAAATACTCATCGTGGGTACGTATCGTTTCTTCCATTCGTTTATTCAATTATTTAATTATTCCTTTATTTCATTATTCACTTATTATCACTGGGTGATCTACCTCCTACTCTCTCTCTTCCCTCTTACCGTCTTCCTCGCGTTACGGATTATTAAACTACCTTGGGTGATAGTAGGCGTCGGCGCACTCCTGGCAAGCCATATCTCGACGGACGGACTCTATGGACTCGATCCCCCATCATTCTTATGGAGGGGATTTGGATTATCGAGCCAGCTTTTTGGCATGATATTTCTGCCGATGGCGATTGCATATAGCTACCGCTATTTCGCTCAAAGCACCAAATTTTGGCCTGCGGTCTTTTTCCTCACGGCCACTGCCATGGGGCACTTGGGTCTGGGCATCATGGCGATGCTCTCCCTTGTCCCACTTACTTTGGCCCGCCCGCTTCTGATGATCCTTGAGTCCCATCGGCCATCAGATATCTACCAAGTAACCAAAACCCAACTCACGAAGCTCATCCTTCTCTCGGCCACCGTCATATTCTTTCTCAGTTACTGGGTCGTCCCCATATTCCTTGCAGACAACTACCACAACATCTCCTTCTGGGATCCGCCGTGGAAATTTGCGTCCTACGGCGCCAAAGAGATCATGACGCGACTCTTCAACGGTGATCTCTTTGACTGGGGAAGAGGTCCTTGGATGACAGTACTTGTGATTGTGGGACTGATTGGAGCGGCATGTCCGAGAGCTCAAGTATATAGGGAGAAGTATTTAGGAACTAGGGAAAACCTGCAAACAGATGCCAATATACTAAATACTTATCCCTATCTACCTTTCTCCCTTCTCTTCCTCTTCTGGCTCCTCATGTATTTTGGACGCGCGACATGGGGGCCGCTTATCGATCTCATCCCGGGCATGAAGGAGTTTCATCTGTCCCGCTTTATCGTAGGGCTCCATGTGGCGGGACTGTTTTTGATGCCTATAGGTATATGGTGGCTATGGGATATGATGTCTCGGATAATCATGCGTCTGAGCCGTTTACCGGTTCGCTTCATGGGACTTATGGGTCTTATGGGACTTATGGGACTTATGGGACCTCCGATCTATAAGCAAACCATCGAGTACGCACGACACAATGACCGGCTGATAAAGCAGTCAATAGAAAACCATGCAAAGGTAAAAGATGATGAGGCAGCGCTTTTTGCCGCGATTCGAAATTTACCATCAGGAAGAGTCTATGCAGGGCGGGGTGGCGGATTTGGCAAAGACTTCCGCGTCTCGGAAACCCCGTACTATATGGATCTGTCGACCTATGGCATCCCAAGCGTCCTGTGGCTCCCGGAAACGTGGTCGCCCAACTCGGATGTGGAGCAGTATTTTAATGAAGATAGGGCGCGTGATTACGACCTGTTTGGCATCCGCTATGTGGCCGCTCCGCCTAAACAGGAGCCAAAGAAATTTTGGAGGCTTATTGCGGAAAAACCAACATGGAAATTATATGAGGTTGAGCTATCTGTCACTGCGGGCTTGAAAAAAGATGGATCCCGGCTCCCCGTATCGGGGTACGGGGCAGGCTTGGGCCGGGATGACAATAAATCCGTTGGATATTTTATGACCGGCGTGCGGCCGGCAATTGTGGCTACCGATAAACGCTCGTACGGCAATGTGGTGCGGTTTTGGATCCAATCGGGTGCCCATGAGCAGGGCTTGTATCCTGAACTGACGTTTGCCAAGGGCTATCCGAAGGCGACCGGTCTGCCCAACTTTAAAATGCTTGACGAAGTGACGTATGTCATACCAAACGGGTCCAAACATAATCTATTCAAAGAGCCGCCGGTCTATATGCCTCCAGGTATACAATCTCTCGAACAATTCAACAAATTAACCCTACAACAATACAACACCGCAACCATTGAGAAAGAAGATTCGGAAGGAGACATGATCTTCCGAGCCACCGTAACCGTGGGCAATAATTGTACCGAGTGTATCGTGGTTCTCAAGCAATCGTTCCATCCAAACTGGCGCGCGACGATTGACGGCAAACCTGCCTCAACCTTCACCGTCTTCCCTTTCTATCTCGCCGTCTCCGCGCCATCTGGAACCCATGAGGTCGTTTTTTCGTACGAACCGAGCCGTCTAAAAATCGGACTGCTGACTCTTGAGGTGATTGCCCTCCTGTACCTCGTAGGGAGATTTATGGTTATTCGTTTCGCCAACCGCCCTCTTGGGCTATCTGACGAAGAGTTGTAACCGTCTCTTCTACCGAACGATATTGTTGGCCGGGCTTAACCGATAATTGCCTTATTACGACAGTGCCATCTTCAGCGAACTGCGCCACTGCGTCTGGTCCGAATGTAGCACAACTATACATAAACTGACTCACGTCTGGTTCGATTGATAGTCCATCCAATCCTACATGTATGTGTCTCCCTAAGATCCCAACACGCACATTTCGTGGTAATTGCTTTGGATCGGTAACGCCGTGCTCGAGCATCGCGATGGATAAATCAGTATCCCACGGTTCTCGTAATCCAAGCGCTTCGGCTGCCCCCCCCCACAACACCTGCTAAATTTCGTTTAAAATCTTCGTATACCATAAGACTCCTTCATCACGTTTAAACCAATAATAGACCGAATTCTAGCCGCTCATACCAAAAAACGCAACCACCGGTAACTTCCCCTATCACTTCAATACTTGCCAATTCAATGCCAAATGAAAGTTGATAATTGACCAAGCACGTACATGAGCAATATACTAAATTCATCGAAGATCGATAATTGACAGAATGTTAGGGGTATAGTTAGTGGTAAACAGAGAGGTATGAAAAACGCGACTGCACGACGACGCATCGGATCAATGATCCTCTCAGCTACCGATGGACTTATTGGCACAGCGACGAACTTCGTCTTGCTTCAGCTATACGTGATGGCCTCTATCGGCGGCGTAAAAACCATGGGTGATGCTAACCGTATGGCAGAGGATGTCCATGACATGCTCGATACTTTCAACTACAAAACGATCAAGCAGACGATTTATCAATTGACCAAACAAGGACTTATTGAACGGCCGAAAAAGTATGACCGGACGACGATCGCGATTACAAAACTAGGGAAACAACGGATCAAAGAGCTCATCCCTACTTACAAAACGGATCGGCCGTGGGACTCGCACGTCTACCTCGTATCCTACGATATCCCAACGCATCACAATAGAAGCCGCGACATCCTCCGCGAATATATCCACCGGACCGGAGGCGCGCTTCTTCAAGAAAGTCTCTGGATCAATCCCTATAACCCATCACTTCTCCTCCGAACTTTCATGGATGACCATGAGATACCCGGTACCGTACTCATATCGAAGTTAGGCAGTGACGGAACCATAGGCGACGAAACCCTTCCGGACCTTATCATCCGCGTCTATCATCTGGACAAACTTACCGAGCGATACGAGGAATTTTTGGAAACATACCGAAAGCAACCGTCCATCTCAAAAACGAAATGTTCCATCGACTATCTGGCTATCCTCAAAGACGATCCTCAACTCCCGTTTCCGCTGCTTCCAAAGGATTTCCCCGCTGAAAAGGCGTGGGAACGCTACCGGAAACTCATGAAATCCTGACTTAACACGATTCATACTCTATCGAAAGTTGATAATTGACCAAGCACGTGCGTACTAAATTATCAACTTTCATCAGGGAAGGAGTGAGAAAGCATTGAGAAACGCGAGTAGGTAAATCCAGAAACCTCTCGGAATTGAATAGACATGGAGTACGAAACCACTAAGGCGTGCCAACTTGCGTTGATAGTGAAAGTTCTGGACGCTGTTACCGGATATCCCAATACCCTAAAATTGCGCGAAAAAAAGAAGTGGCGTCACCGTAATTCAAAAATGACCGTTACGGATTTGGAGATCGTGCCGGTGCCGGGTTCGAGGCCACCTCCGCCTCCCCCACCTCCACCGCCGCCTTCCATACGAAGGAGCGTGATGGGGCCGGTGGCCGATACGCCTTCGGTCACTGAAAGAATAGCGCCTAGCTTGCGGCCTGCGGCTCTCGCGACATTGGCGGCCTTGGTTTTGGCGTTCTCAACGGCATCCGTAAATAATGCGTCGGAGGCGGTGCTATCTTCATCCAGGGCAAAATTCGGGCCGTAGACGTTGTTGGCTCCGGATTTAGCGAGGAGGTCAGCAAGAGCTTGAGCGCGGTCAACATCATGCAGTTTAATCTCTACGGAGTTACTCACACTCCACTGGCCCGGGCGCTGCTTTTGACGGTTATCCTCGTAATAGGATTCCTGATTTTGGTAGATGTTAAGGTTTTGGGTCTTCACATCAGCGGATTTGATACCGAAAGATTTGACGGACTCGATAATCGCGTTCACTTTGCTGTTAACTTCCGTTACTGCCTTTTCTTTATCATCATTGATTGCGTTCACGCCTGCGCTAAACGAGGCAATTTCGCTTTTGAGCTTGCTTTTGGCCTCCCCCACGACCGTCACCGTTCTCGCGGGCTTGAGGCTCAATGCTCCCCAGTCAATCCCCGACCACGGGAGGAAGAAGGAAAGACCGAGTAACAGGAGTCCGGAAAGAAGAAAACCAAGAAAAGCAAAAAGAAAAGGTTTCACCAGGTAGTAGAACTTCGATACTGTTCTTTTTCAAGAACAGCACCTCTGTTTTTATCGATAACGATTATAAACGCAGTCCAGGTGTGATTAGTCCTGCCTTCAATCGAAGTTTCACTACCTGGTCATGCTTTCTTTCAGAATATCACTGCGGACGAGTACAATGCAAGGACAAAGGGGAGGACTTCCAGAGAATGGGAAAAAAGTAGCTTCGCAAGGCATTGCCTTGTGAAGCTAGATTCCTCCCTAGGTTCCCTGCGTAATACGGCGGATGATACCTACTACTTTCTCTCCCCCAAACCCCGCGCCTTTGCCCAGAAGCTCGAGGAGAAACCGTGCGGGACGCAATACGGTGGCGCCCAGAGCCGTCGCTCCAAAAAAAGAACCACCTTTGATATTATGCCGTGCCGGAAGTCTAACAACTGATGAATCGTTCGTCATAAGCACCTTTGACGCCAGCAAATTACCTTCTGTATTCATCGGTTTATTTCCAACAGCTTTGAAAAAAGATACGCTTAGATACGTGGCGGTTGCGGTAAGGAGGACGTCGATCGCGCTTGCGGACATGCCGGCAGCCTGGGCGAATCCGTGGAACCGGCGGGCAAGCTCGGCGCTTTGTTTCTCATCTAGATTTGGACTGGCTTCTTTGGTAATACGCGCAATTGCCTCATCCCAGGAAGCCACCACGCTATCGGAACGGTACTGATCAACCACGCGCTTGCCGGCCGCTTTGACCGCGGTTGTCAGCCGGTCAACCACCGAAGGCGTCTTGTCAATTTCCGGTATTGGTGTTTCCATCATGATTACTGTATCAAGATGCGTCACCGGGCGCAATACTCTTTCCCATCAAATACCTGATCACGGAAATAGGCATAACGTGTAGGAGAAAGGGCTTTGAGAAAACATCCGTTGATAATCAACCCACGACCTTACGGTCGGGGTTTTATGATTATGCAACTCCGAAACGGAGTTGCCCTGCATCTTTTTTTCCTTGTTCTTCGATATATCTCATGATGACCTGATCATTGATGCCTACGGTCGACACGAAGTAT
>JAUXTO010000024.1 GCA_030679255.1 Candidatus Gottesmanbacteria bacterium
TTTATTTTGAGTAGGTTTGGGGTGTTTTAGAAATCGCAAATGGATTTTCGTTACTTTTACTGAAAAGTAATTCTGTTTCAATATGCAAAATAGTTTTGAATATTATAAGTTAGCAATTTCAATAGCAGCAATCATCACAGCACTATTTATCCTATTTTTTAAGACATGGTGGGATGATAATGAAAAGAAAAATCAAGAACTGGAAGGGGATATTATTAGACTAAAGTATTTAAGTGAGCAGATTAAAAGCTCTATTCATTTTGTTGAAAAAACAATTGAATCCTACAATAATGTAATTAATGCAATAAAATTAAAAGATTACGAGGTGCCTGATAGACAAGTTATTTTTCAAGTTGTCCTTGAAAATATAACCAATATCAAAGATGTTGAGTACCATAATTATATTTTCAGTAAATATTACCAAAAATATTATTCCGATAAGTATGAAGATATATTATTTACAAAAGTAACAACCTCTTATAAATGGATGCTATTATTTGATAAAGACCTTACAAGACGATTTGAAATATCTCGTCAAAAACAGTCTGAACTAAAAGGGAGATTTATTAATAATTTTTATGAATTGAAGAATCTTCTTGTAATTATGATTAAGAATCCTAAAAACAAAGCTATCTCTGAAAAATTAAATGTAGTTTTTATGTCGCAAACATCGGTTGATTTTAACAGCTATGATGTGCTATTTATTTATAAAAATTATATAGAAAAAGCGATGAGTGTTTCAGCAGGAAATGAAGAAAATAAAGGGTTTATGCCAGATGAATATAAATTGGTATTTGACGTGTTTGAAAAAACTACTCATGTTATTCATCAACTTCAAGATAATATTATAAATAGCTTTTCAGAATTAGAATTTTACTTGAATCTATTTAATGAAAATCTGACCAACATCAAAGAGTTGTCACATCACTTAGATGAAATTTTAGTGAAAATGGAAAAACCAATTAAAGGTGATTTTTTTGTTAAGTTTCAATATTATATGAGC
>JAUXTO010000032.1 GCA_030679255.1 Candidatus Gottesmanbacteria bacterium
AACGGGCATGGTAAAAGACGCTCTAACCCGTCAGTCAACTCGGACTGGCCGACGGGTGGCGGTTTCGTAGTTTCGTTTTGGTTCATAAATCCTCGCTTCGTTTAGGTTATGCCCCCCGGCCAGCCGGTTACTTTTGAGTTAGGCATCACTCGACCAAATGAAACATACTGCGCTTGATATTCGGCAATATTTCTTCAATTCCAATAAGGTTCAAATCCTCTGCGGATTGATCTTCGCCTTTCTTTCTCATCGACCCCCTAATGTCATTTATAATAGTGTAGTGAGATGTGCTAGCAATAGGGATAGCTAAGTCATAATTTACCGTTCCGTTGCCAGAGAACTTAATTGCGAAAACGGTTCCAGAAACAATCCCTAACCCATTAACAACAATCTCAATTTCATCGCCAATTTGAAATTGAGACGGAAGATCAATATCCATTTTCTTAGGCGCTGTTGTTGCTATCTGCTGGTTGAACCAGGTTTGATAATCTAATATATCAGTCATGTTTTTATCTAAAATAATTCCTAACCTACGCTCAACAGGAGCGCGGGGATAATGCGGTTGTGTTGTTCAGCTTTCAGGGCCGCGCCCTGTTAGCTATGGCGTTATACGTCATCAATCGTAAGCGTTCCATTTTCTAAATGACCGATTACTCCGTTTTCCGAATGGAATGCTGCCGTAAGCATTATGCTCATTGCCAAATCATCTTCGTCAACTATATTTATTGGCTCGATAGGGGTTACGGCTTTGCGTTTATCAACCACTTTAACAGTGGTGTCTCCGCGTCTGAAAAGTTTTTTAAATAAGCTCATTATTTATCCTCAAGTATAACTGTGCGTTCAAGCGGAAAAGCCGCCATAATATCGTTTATTGTTAAAGTTCCGTGCGCGGCTTTCCGCTTAACACGGCGTTAGGGTCGGTTGACGCCTCAACAATTTCCAGCAGCCTATAGCCGCAGCGTCCGCATGTACCAAACATATCGATTTCATTATCGCGGCGCTCTCCAGCATTTAAGCAGCATGGACATATTCCACGTTCCAGACACCCGATGGCGAACTCAAGACCATCCGTGATAATAGTTATATCATCGTCCATAGAGGTGAGTTATTAGTCCTGGTTTACGCTGTATCTGGGCGGGAGGTTCGTCAGTGTTCAAAATATTAAGGGCTGCGTCGAAAATTATCACGCGTCCAGTGCGACTCTCGTACATTGAAATAAATCCACGCCCGGTGGCTCCAATTTGTTCTATCGTGCTCCGTACAACTAAATTAGGATAATTTGGATATTCTCTGCGCATTGGGCTGCCCTCAAACCTGCTGTTCAGGTAGTGATCACGAATAAACAAATAAACGGCGTCGTAGTCAATTGCGTTATGTTCCATAATCAGCCTAACTATTAATTCAAGGCGAGCGTTCACCGCTCACCGTATTGTTCAAAATCCTACCGCGCCGCCTTAATTAGGCGTTATATTTATTCATCATCATTGACGCCAGCGGCATTAAATATGTATTCCCTCGCCGGATTCCCGAAAGGTAATGCTTTTGCTGCGGACAGTGCGGCATCGCTTGGATCTTTTATACAAAATTCGTGCGCAACTGAATTACGTACATTTGTCAGTATTATTGGTGCCGTTTTGCTAAGCTCTCCTATACCAAATTCATCTGCAATCTGTCTTATCAATTGCTTAGCTTCGGTCTCTGTCATGTTAATGTTAGTGCTCATAAATATAACCCTTAGTTCCAGGCGACCCGCCGAAGCGGGCGCGGTTTAAAATTAGTGTGTTTCAAAGCTCATCTTGCTGTTCAAGTCCTTCCTCCGGCGTCCGCCTGAACATAGCGTTATGCACTATCCGTTTCATCGTCGGCGTTCATCAGCCAATCGGCATTATCCTTGCTAAATTTGTGCACCAAGAACCCTCCGTGGCTATCCTCATGCCCGATGGACAGCCCATGTTTCTTGCACACTTCAATTACCTCGGTTAGGAACGCATCTATTTTTTCGTTTTCAACTTCGTGGCCTACTGTTGATTTCCATCGTTTCATCGTTATCTCCAAGTGGATGCCGTGCATAACCAGTCGCTCAACAGGAGCGCGGAATCAGTGCGGTTGTGTTTGTTGAAATTCAGGGCCGCGCCCTGTTAGCTATGCGTTATATTTAAAAATGGCTGCGGCAGGATTTGAACCTGCGTTTCGGCGGTCGGGTGCCCTAGGCCCC
>JAUXTO010000040.1 GCA_030679255.1 Candidatus Gottesmanbacteria bacterium
AGGGCCTATCCCCGCTCGCGCGGGGGAACCTCTTCCACGTCCAATTGCGGCAGAACCTTGACGGGCCTATCCCCGCTCGCGCGGGGGAACCCGCAGGCCGGACACGGGCGTGGTGGATGTGACGGGCCTATCCCCGCTCGCGCGGGGGAACCGGCGCACTGGCGTTTGGCACGCAGCCGGTCTTGGGCCTATCCCCGCACGCGCGGGGGAACCGCATACCCGGAATTCCCGCCGACCCTGCCGCAGGGCCTATCCCCGCTCGCGCGGGGGAACCTACTGATTGCGCCAAACAATGCGGTCGCATTCGGGCCTATCCCCGCTCGCGCGGGGGAACCTTTCCTCGCGGGCAAGACGCAGGTGTTTTTCTGGGCCTATCCCCGCTCGCGCGGGGGAACCTTCAGAGTGACAGCCTGGGCAGTCCCACTCGGGGGCCTATCCCCGCTCGCGCGGGGGAACCGCCGGCATTCGCTGCGCTTGCCCCTGGTGCCAGGGCCTATCCCCGCTCGCGCGGGGGAACCAAGGCGCACGCGAATCCTGCGCACGCCCGCTGGGGCCTATCCCCGCTCGCGCGGGGGAACCAAACGATTACTTGATTTCCGACCTGCTCGCCAGGGCCTATCCCCGCTCGCGCGGGGGAACCCTTCCTGCGTCCAGCCGGTAGCGGCGCGCAGGGGGCCTATCCCCGCTCGCGCGGGGGAACCTGCGCTAACGTCAGTCCATGTCGTTCCGCTCAGGGCCTATCCCCGCTCGCGCGGGGGAACCGCAACTGTACAAGGCGGCTTGACTGCTGTCGGGGGCCTATCCCCGCTCGCGCGGGGGAACCATTCGTAGCCCTTGTCCCGGCCCGCTGCAATAGGGCCTATCCCCGCTCGCGCGGGGGAACCGCTTTGCAAGGGTGATAGCGCCAAGCCGGGTAGGGCCTATCCCCGCTCGCGCGGGGGAACCAATCCAGCACGACTACGCGACCGACCCGAAAAGGGCCTATCCCCGCTCGCGCGGGGGAACCCGAAAGTGGGAGCCGTGCCACAAACCGCCATAGGGCCTATCCCCGCTCGCGCGGGGGAACCGCCAAAAGGCGTTACTTGCCCACTGTGCGGCAGGGCCTATCCCCGCTCGCGCGGGGGAACCAGCAGCACCACAGCATCAGGCACGACTCTGTGGGGCCTATCCCCGCTCGCGCGGGGGAACCACGCTGCTCCACCGCGATCTTTGCTGCGAGTAGGGCCTATCCCCGCTCGCGCGGGGGAACCTCCGACGAAGAAGGCGGTGACGATCTGTTCGAGGGCCTATCCCCGCTCGCGCGGGGGAACCTAATAGATAGCACCGCCGCCCGCTGGG
>JAUXTO010000017.1 GCA_030679255.1 Candidatus Gottesmanbacteria bacterium
AATATGGTAGTCACAACAGTACACGTAGTGTGATCCATGTACCAGTTCCATACCTCCTATTGTAGCCCAACGAAAAAAGATGCAGGGATCACTCCATCCCTCGGCCTTACGGCCGGGGATTTAAGTTAGGTGCTTTAATATCAAACACAATATGTCTCGGTTTATTAAAAAATATTCGATCTGCAATCTTGCCATCAAAGTCATACTTATCTTCGTCTGTATCAGCCGGACAAAGAAGTTCTCCCAGTAAACCGAAGTCTCCGGAAATCATTGCTTCGGCGGTAGCAATATTTTCTTTTATATTTAATGTTGTTTTTAGTTTTTTAGTATAGGTGAGATACCCACGTTTATTTGTTTCGGCAATATAAACGGATAACGAATCCTCTCGTAAATGCTTAATAGCATCATCTTTATAATGCGTTGTGACTCTAAATGGTTTTATAAATAATTCATCCCGCGCAATTAGTTCAGCGTGATTGATAACTCTCCATGGGTCGAGTGTTTCAGATCCAGGAGTTGACGAAACGGTAAATTTTTCGTTCGATGCCCCTTGACGAAGTGAGTTTCTTGGAAAAAAGAAATCTATAGTATTGTCTACTGAAGCTATACTCGAACCGAGTGAACTACGTTCCAAATTTGGAGTAGGAGAAACATATACATCGGAAGATGGATTGGAAATCGGTGGTGGTGTATATAATATTTTTCCAACTCCAATGCCTCCTAAAATCAATACGACAAATCCACCCACCGTCCACCACAACCAATTCATCTTATTTTTTGTGTCTACGGGCAAATTCTGATTATCATCGTTTAATGTTTTGGGTGGAGAGACAGGATTTTGTAATTCTTCAAAAGAAGTTAGTTTATTCATAGTTTTTATTATACGTCTACTCTTAATTCCATGCCTCACAAATCAATCTGAACTCGCAAAAGTCACAGTGCTTGCCCGGCGTCGGACGGAAATTGCTTGTAGATATTTCTTCTGCTTTCCGGGCTACCTCCTCTTTGATTGCCGTCAACTGATCCATCGTTCGGGTCGCAGATACCTTTTCCTGATTTTCAAAGAAATAGAAAGAAACAATGACCTGATCCGGCGTTTTTTTATAAATCCCTTCATCAGTAGCAGCCAAGGCATAAACGGTAAGCTGTGGGTCGCGGCTTGGGTCACGGGTTTTGGGAGCCTGGCCGGTTTTATAATCAATAATCTCAAGTTTGCCGTCAGGAAGTGTATCCACCCGGTCAATTCTCCCTCCCAACGTAAGCGTTGGGGTAATACGGATCTTAAATGATGCTTCCAAATCTTTTGGAATTCGTGTTGGATCATATCCTTTGTCATAGAATCCTTCCAGTAATTCCCGTCCGTGATGTTTCATCTTTTCCTGATACTTCTTATCTCCATACCCGAGAGGCGACCAATTTTTCTCTAACAATTCAAGTAATACATCCTTCGTTGGATGTTTCCCTGCCTTGACCAGCTCATAAAACGCCCGGACTGTGCGGTGCATCGTGTCACCGAAGGATAATGCGGCCGAGGACGGCACAGGAATCTTGAGAATATACCGGTATTTATATTGCAAGGGACAGGTCATAAATGAATCAAGCTGAGAGTATGATAGATACGTCACCGGCTGCCGGACCGGCTGTAACTCTTTTTCTTCGATCTTTTCCCAGTCGAGAAGTTGTAATTGATTTGTTTTATTTGACTCGCTGACTCGCTGACTCGCTGACACTTCCTTTTCCCCAATCGCTTCACCAATGAAGGGTGAAAGCTTTTTCTCCCGCTTTCCTTCTCCATAAAACTTCGCCGCAGTCAGATACAGGAAATCGCGCGCCCGCGTCATCCCGACGTAAAAAAGCCGGCGCTCCTCTTCTAAATGAAAATCGCCAATGGGTAAAATTTCTTTTACGAGTGCATCCGGAATCGGGATTTGCTCGTGGCGTTCTCTCGTCGGAAACCGGGCATCGACGAGATTGACGAGAAACACAACCCCGAACTCAAGACCCTTGGCAGAATGAATCGTGAGGATATTCACGGCATTATTTTCCGTCCAGTCCATATCTGTAGCCGTAGGAGACTCCCCAAGGTTCATGAGTAAATCTATCCAATCGACGACAGCAAAGACGCTAGCGTCATCGTGTTCTCCTTCATACGTCTTGAGTTTCGCGAAAAACTTCGCGATATTTGCCGCGGCTCTCTCTTCTTTCACCGTTTTGTACGTCGTCATCTGAGTGAGGAGCCCGGTATCCTGCAAAAAATAGTAGAGAATCTGCCCCGCTGTTTCTTTTTTGATAAGCCCCAAATGCCGATGAATCATTGTCACTATTTTTTTTATATTTTCGTCCGTACTTCCTTCACATACTTCAAATACTGATGTTCCAAACTTTCTGGATTCAATCATGAGCGCGGCTACATCGCGGGGTGATACCCCTGCCCATTCCATCGTCAGCACGCGATAGATTGCGACATTATCTTCAAAATTATAGAGAACTTTAAGATACGCAATGAGATCCTTCACTTCGGGCTGCCGAAACAGTTGTCCCGGTCCTAAAAATTGAAACGGTATCCCTGCCCTGCCGAGCGCCCTGGCAAACGGCTCCGCGTGACTATTCGCCCGCACAAGTATCGCAAAATCCTTCCACTCGTATTCTGCTCCGTCACTTTTGACTTTCCCGTCTGCAACGCTTTGCGTAGCATTGCGGGCAGGTGACTTTTGACTTTTGACTTCCCGCGCCACTTCCTCCGCCTCGTTTTCCACCCTGTCTGTATAAATGACTTCCACCTTCTCGCCCTTTATTCTCCGCATGCTCTCGAGTTTCTTATCGATGTTTTCCGCGACTTCCAAGCGATCCGGATTATTATGCTGAATAAGGTCATAAGACCGGTCAAGAATTTCTTTGGTCGACCGGTAATTTTTTGTGAGCACAATGATCTTGGATTTCGGGAAGCGCTTACGAAACTGAATGATGTTGCTTATGGCCGCTCCCCGCCACCGGTATATGGCCTGATCATCATCCCCCACGACCGTGATGTTTTTCCGCGTTCCCGCGAGAAGGATAGCCATTTCATTCTGCGCGAAGTTCGTGTCCTGAAATTCATCTATGAGGATGTACTTGAACTGCTCTTGATACCGGGCCAGGATATTTTTGCGCGTCCGGAAGAGTTTGAGCGTGTTGGCGATGAGGTCAGAATAATCCGCGAGTCCCTCTTTCACCTTCAGCTCTTCGTAGGTTTTATATGCTTGGGCAAGTTCTTGAAATTTTTCCTTTTCTTCCGCATCTTCACTTTTGACTTTTGACTTTTGACTTTTGACTTTCTGAACATACCGTAGGTATTGTTCAGGACTCACATCCTCATCTTTAAGTCTTGAAAAATGTTGCATCATACCGGCAATAAATTTATTCGGGTTGCCAAGCGGGCGAAAATACGTAAGAGTAAACTTGAATATGTTTTTCCGGAAAAAGAGGATGGTTTCTGCCTCTGTCATGAGCCGGAACCCGGGATCCAATCCTATATTGATGCCTTCATTGCGGAGAATCCTGTCACAAAACGCGTGGAAGGTGCTGATCCACATCTGTGTAGTGCCAAAGGGAAGCGCCATATCCACGCGCTCTTCCATTTCCCGGCTGGCTTTCTCTGTGAATGTGAGGGCGAGAATTTCTTGAGGCTTGGCGAGGCCAGACGTGATAAGATGCTTGATCCGCTCGGTAACGACCGTGGTCTTCCCCGTCCCCGCACCGGCAATGATGAGAAGCGGCCCCTGCCCGAAAACCACGGCCTTTTTCTGCTCAGTATTCAATTGTCTCTCTTCTACAGGAGTCTTTGCCATTACAAAGGCATTATAGACGAGTTGCGGGTTTTCTCAAGGCCACACCTTCACCGGACTGGATAGTGATAAAATGAGAAAAATTAGGGAATTTGGGGGATTTAGGGTATTTAGTATGAATACACCAATGGGACAGTCGAGGCCGGGTTACGAGTATTTAATCGTCTACATGCTGGGAAAAGTTATTCAGGATCTGACATTCCAGTTCTGCCAACGGTTCTTAAAATCCCCCAAAGACCCTACATACCCTAATTTTAAACTCGTTGAACAGGTCAACGGAGCCGCACGCAGTAATCCACAAAATGTCGCCGAAGGATATACCGGTGAGTCACTTAGTAGTTATATTATGCTCGTGGGAGTCGCCAATGGTTCCAACGAAGAATTGGCCAAAGACCTAGAAGATTATTTGCGTCAACGCAATCTCCCGATCTGGGGGAAAGACCATCCGAAAGTTAGGGAATTTAGGGCATTTAGGGTTTTTTGGCTCCCAAATTCCCCAAACTCCCAAAGCTCTCCAAGTTCCCCAAATTCCCTAAATACCCCAATATTGTCTTCCGACCCCGCAGAAGCCGCCAATATGGTTTTGACTTTTTGCAGGATGGAGGGATATTTATTGTCACAACACATCAAAAGTCTGGAGGTAAAACACGCCAAAGAGGGTGGCTTCCGGGAAAACCTCCTCAAAAAACGCTTGGACTATCGGAGAAAATAAAAAAACGTGCGTCGCATCCCTTCTCCTGCACTTTTTTTATCGAGAGAAATCAAGAATGAGTTTTGATAAGAATCTTTTCGAGAAGCTCCGGGAATTGTTTATATTTATTCCCAGGGCATGTGGTCATACTGAAGTGTCCTTGACCCTTCACAACAACAAGCTCTGCTCCCAGAAGTTGTTGGAGTTTTCTCCCGTGCCATAATGGAACATAGGGATCATTATCCGAATGAAACAATACAAATTTCTTTGCCCTTCTCCGTATCGTATTCCATACAAATGGTTTAACAAACATTTCTTTTACTGGAGGAAAATCCAAATCGTCGGTAAATCCGGCGATCAAAAAAGCTCTATCGATAACGACATCGTCTGGCAATGCTTCCAAAAGCCCCAAGATTGCAACTGCTCCGGATGAATGACCAACAATAATTGACTCGTGATCAAGCTTCCATTGGGAAAAAATGAATTGATTATAGCGTTCGATGTTAGGTGTTTCAGCCCCTGGTAAATTTGGCGCCCATACGCGATAATTCCGATTTTCTAATTCTTTTTTCAACCACGGTATCCAGTTTCTCGTAGCATCATTGGCGGTTCCGTGGAGAATAAGTGCATTTTTCATATGCCTTTTTGTATCGACGCAATGTTTTGTCTTTGTTCCTGTCTCTTATACAAATATTGACGAATTGCCTCCCGAATAAATTCGCTCCTGGTTTTCGATTGCTCTTTAGCAAGGCGATCCATCTGACGTAAAAGGGTTGTAGGGATGGAGAAATTTATCATTTGTGTATCCATATAGTGATATTATATAAACTTTATATAACTTTTGTCAAGATGCTTTTGGGAGTATCTCGGGACGGTCTTCTTCCGAACGATCCCCAATCACGCGCGTTTGCACGAGCTTTTGACCAAGAAGGTTAAATGATGACGACACGCTGCTCATGCTGTTATGGGCGTTGGTGATGTGACGGCCGAGGACTCCAAGGTTTTCCTCGACTTTCCCATAATCTTTTTGGATTGCGCGAAGGAGTTGGAATACCTGCTTGGATTTCTGTTCGAGATCCTTTCCCTGAAAACTTAGCAGCAATACCTGCAGATGCGCGTACAGCGTATTCGGAGATACGGGATAGACGCGGAGTTTCCGGGCGTATCCCATGAGTTCCTCCATATTGGCTATCTCGTAGTAGACGGATTCGGAAGGGATGTACATGAGCGCAAAATCCATGGTACCCTCCTCCGGCAAAATATATTTTTTAGATATATCCCCCACATGTTTTTTAACGTCCGCCATAAACTCGCGCTTCGCACGGGATCGGATATCTTCCGTTTCCCCTTTATGCATGAGGGAAAAATTTTCCATGGGAAACTTGGAATCAATGCAGAGGAGCCCGGCGTCAGTCTTAAGCACCGCATCCACTTTCATACCGGATTTGAATGAGTACTGGAGGTGAAATGAATTTTTGGGGAAGGTCTGTCCAATCATATCGGTGAGCACCTGTTCGCCGATATTGCCGCGGAGTTTCGGCGACTGGAGGAATTCCTGAAGGCTCCGAATACCACGGCCGACCTCACTCATTTCCCCTAAATTCTTCTTGAGGTCTCCAATGACTCGAGCGGCAGTATCAAGCCGTTCATTGAGCTGTTTTCCGTTTTCCTGAAGCAATCGAGAGACATCCCCGGTTTGTCCCCGCATCGCCTCGTTAAGCGTTTTGTTCGTATGCTCAACGGAGGCCTGCATGCTCTTGAGCCATTCCGTCATCGTCGTATCTTCTTTTTTGCTTCCTAGCTTGTCTAACCCGCCTCTTACTAACCATCCAAGGACAATAAATCCCATCACAATCACAATAATGAGGATAAGAAAATCCGGTTGCATAGTTCACGAGCATTGTATCACCTACATAAAACATCCTACAATGAAACGGTATGCTTCGATCTCACCATTCCGTCCGGTGGCTCTTTGTGTGTATTTCCGGCATCAGTGCGCTTGCCTGGTTTACTAACTCTTATACCCCTGATTCGTGGCAGGCGGTAATCACAATATTTATTATAATCACTATCATCATAACAAGCTTTCTCCTCTATTTTCTCAATACTGTGCGACATATTCTTCTCATAACCGCAGGTATTCTTATTCTTCTCATTCTCAGATATTGGGGACTCCGGGAGATCATTTACCCCATGCTTCTCATCGCTTCTCTCCTCTCCCTTGAGCTCATGCTCCGGAAGCGGTAAAATCGCATCATGACAAAAAAATTCTATCTCCACAGCGCGATACCGTATGTAAACGCGGCTCCGCACATCGGACACGCACAGGAGTTTGTCTACTCAGACGTTATCAGACGATATCACACGCTTCTTGGTGAAGACGTCCTATATCTTTGCGGAGCTGATGAAAATGGGCTAAAGATTATTCAAGCCGCTCAAAAGGCTGGCGTTGAACCACATAAATTCTGCGATATTCATCAGCAAGAATTTCTTGACGTAGCCAAAAAACTCAGTGTTCACTTTGATATCTGGCAGCGCGGGACAAATAAAAATCATTTTTTATCTTCACAAAAACTGTGGGAGCTCTGCGTAAAAAACGGAGATATTTATAAAAAATCTTATGAGGGACTCTACTGCGTGGGTTGTGAGGCTTTTTATACATCCGATGAACTCAGTAAAAACGGAGAATGCTTTGAACATCCCGGCAAAAAACTTGATCGGGTTGCAGAAGAAAATTATTTTTTTCGGTTGTCAAAATATCAAAAATTTTTCGAGGAGTTAATCTTTACTGACACTCTCACGATTATTCCTCAAAGCAGAAAAAATGAGATGGTAGCCTTAATAAAAAAAGGCTTAGAAGATTTTTCTATTTCGCGCACTAAAGAACGGGCCAAAGGATGGGGAGTGCCTGTCCCGGGAGATACTGATCAAATTATGTATGTTTGGTTTGACGCAAACAACATCTATTACAGTGGAATTGGTTTAGGCTGGAATGATGAACTTTTTGCCAAGTGGGCACCGGCCGACCTTATGGTCATAGGCAAAGGAATCTTACGCTTTCATGCAATTTACTGGCCTGCGGTCCTCAAATCCGCAGGACTCCCTTTACCTAAACAGCTCTTTGCCCATGGGTATCTCACGGTCGATGGACAAAAAATGAGTAAAACGGTTGGCAACGTAGTAGATCCCATAAAAGTTATTGAACAATATGGAACGGACGCAGTCCGGTATTATCTCGCCCGCGAAATACCAAGCTATAGCGATGGGGATTATTCCGACCGGCGATTTAAGGAACTCTACAATGCCGACTTGGCAAATGGGTTAGGCAATTTAGTAGCACGGGTGGGAAAAATGGCGGAAGGAAAAAGCTTTCAGCTTTCAGCTACTCGCCTCGCTCAAGCTCCGGCGAAGCGGGTCAGCTTTCAGCAAGTAAACAGTGGAGACTATAAAAAGGCGCTTGAGCAATATCGGTTTAATGATGCGTTGGCGTATGTATGGGAAAAAGTGAAAGCCGCGGATAAACATATCGATGAACATGAGCCATGGAAATTGAAGGGCGACGCGCTCCATGACGTTCTTGAAACATCCATCAACCAAATTATAGAAATCGCGACCCTCCTCCAACCGTTTCTCCCGGATACCGCAGAAAAAGTCTTGAACCAGTTTTCTACACAACCAATACAGCCGCAGCCATCCCTGTTCCCCCGCATTACATAATCGCTATTTGATTATTGGTAGTATTTATGTTCATCGACACTCATTGCCACCTCAATTTTCCCCAATACGATACGGATCAGGCGATGGTCATCGGTAATGCCAAAAAAGCCGGAGTCAAACAATTTATTAATCCGGGCGTTGATCTCTTTTCTTCGCTGCAAGCCGTCAACCTTGCAAAAAAACACGTGGGCGTCATATTCGCCGCAGTGGGAATCCACCCGTATGAAGCCCAGCACGACCCCGATGTCCGCGAGTTAGAAAAAATAATTATCGAAACCATGAAAAAACGAGGTAACGAACCTTCGCCACTCGTCGCTATTGGCGAATGCGGACTGGATTATCATCAATACTCCGGAGAACAAGCTCTTGGTAAAAAAGACAAACAGAAGCGGCTATTTGCCGAACAACTGGAGCTTGCGCTCAAGTATGATCTCCCGGTCATCTTCCATTGCCGCGATGGGTATGATGATTTTTTTGACGTACTGGACAGCCTTCCATCGCAACCACGCGGGGTCATCCATTGCTTTTCCGGAGGGCTCCAGGAGGTGCGGCAGGCACAAAAACGGGAATTTTTTGTAGGATTTGACGGCAACGTCACCTACTCGAAACACCTCCAATCCATCATCCCTTCCATTCCCCTATCGATGATCCTTCTCGAAACGGATTCCCCGTACTTGACTCCTGCCCCCCACCGCGGCTCGCGCAATGAACCCAAGTATATTCCGCTAATAGCCACAGAAATCGCACGACTTCATGGGGTATCCGTCAAAAAAGTCGAGGAGGCAACGACAGCAAACGCCCGCACCCTCTTCCAAATATCCTAAGCTCTTAGTAATATAATCAAGGACCTATCATCCTCGGGCTTGACTCGAGGATCCAGCTCAAAAAACTTGGATTCCCGCTTTCGCGGGAATGACAACAAGAAAAATATGACTATTTCCGTCATCATTCCGGCTTACAACGAAGAAAAATATCTTCCTCGCACCCTTGACTCTATCCATCGTCTCGATAGAATACCTGATGACATCCTCGTCGTAGACGGCGGATCAACGGATAAAACAGCCGCCGTTGCCAAGGCACACGGAGCCCGCGTCATTACAATCCCTCATCGGGGCATAGGGTTTGCCCGTCAACAAGGATTAGAGGCGGCAAAAAGTGATATTGTTGCATTCACCGATGCTGATACGCTCGTTCCCACTAATTGGCTCACCATCATTGAGGCCACCCTTTCAAAACCGAATGTGGTAGGTGTATTTGGCAACTTTATCGTCCCCGACGGAAAACTTCCGTACAGAATTTACGTCAATACAATACAACAAATTGGCAATTGGCTTTGGTGGCACGTAGTACGCATTCCCTGGGCACCAGGACAAAATACTGCTTTTATCCGTACCGCCGGATTAAAGGTTGGCGGATATCCAATTGATTTCAAAATCGCCGAGGATATAGAGATGGCCAGACGTCTCATGAAAATAGGTAAACTCGTATATAGACCTGACCTTATCGTCACGAGTTCCGGCCGCCGCGGCAATGAGGGAATTGGGCTGTTGACACGGGCATTAAAAGTATTTATTTATTATTTCCTATTCCGCCGAGCTGATATCATCGGATTTCCGGACATTCGATAATAATCTTAAGAGTGGTATAATAAGAGCGTATTTATGCGCCAACTCTTTACACGGTATCCCAATAAAACACGCCGGTTCCTCGAGATTATCGTGCCGGGCACGAGCTGGCTTCTCATTACCATGCCCCTCTGGCTCTCGTTCTCCCATCCGGCGATGGTTGCCTACCTCATCATCACATTCGACGTCTACTGGTTATATAAATCCTTTACGCTTGCCATCCACGCAATCAAGTCGTTTCTTACTCTCCAGGCCCATGTCAAAGTCGATTGGCGCGCGCAGGCCCAAATCACTCCGGGGTTCTCCGGCCTCCATCACGCCATCATCATACCGCAATACAGTGAGCCTATTCATATCCTCCGCCGGACTCTTGAAAATTTATTGAAACAAGACTATCCACACGACCGGCTCGTTATTGTGCTTGCCACCGAAGATAAAGATCCTAACGCAAGGGAGACCGGCACCCTTCTGAAAGAAGAATTTGAGAATAAATTCGGCCATTTCCTCGTCACGCGTCATATCCTCCATCACGGTGAAGTCGCCGGAAAATCAAGTAATATGGCCTGGGCCGCCAAACGGTTAGTCCGCCAGCTGGCGGATTGGCATATACCCGTCGACCGGATCACCGTCACGTCCTGCGACGCGGACGCACTGCCGCACCCCAAATATTTCTCGGCTCTTACGTGCCAATTTCTTGACGATCCGGATCGGGAGTTCCATTTTTATCAAGGTGCAATTCTTTTTTATTCCAATATCTGGCGGATCCCGCTCCCTACCCGGGTCATTAACACGTTGGGAAGTATTTGGAATTTGGCGCTCCTGTCCCAACAAAGCAGATTTATCAATTTTTCTACCTACTCCCTATCTCTGGCGACGGCAGTCCGCGTCGGGTACTGGGATGTGGACGTCATCCCGGAAGATTATCATTTATTTTTTAAAGTGTACTTTGCCTTAGGAGAAAAAGTCGCCACCCGCGGGATATTTTTGCCTGTCCTGGTTGACGCAGCCGAGAGCCGGACATTTATCGGTACGCTCATCAATCAGTATGAACAATCCAAACGCTGGGCGTGGGGCGTCTCGGACATCCCCTATGTCATCCGGGGTGTATTTCTCAACAATCACATAGCCCTTCATGACCGGCTGCGACGGCTCCTCTTCCTCCTCGAGCATCACATTTTCTGGCCCTCCAATTGGTTTATCCTGACGTTGGGAAGCGCTATCCCTCCCATCCTCAATCCCGCGTTCGGCAGGACGGTGTTGGGCCACAATCTCGCGCAGATTTCCTCCGGCATTCTCACGCTATCAGCGGTCTTTCTGCTGGTCGTTATTGTAATTGACCTGCGGGTAAAACCCCCGCGACCAAAGGAGTTTGCTGCCTGGAAACTACCGTTTCTCTATCTCCAATGGCTCACGCTTCCGATCGTTTCATTTTTTCTCGCAGCGCTCCCGGGCCTCGATGCGCACACAAGACTTATGCTTGGAAAACGTCTGGAATATCGGGTGACAGAAAAGGTATAATAAACACATGTTCACTTGGCTCCTTGCCCACTCACCCCTCTTCTACTTTACCCAAAGCATTTGGCGGGATGAAGCATTTTCTATCTTTGTCGGAGAAAAATCCCTATCATTTATTCTCCAAAATCTTACCTTTGAGCCTCCCGTGTATTATATCCTCCTTCACTTCTGGATCCGCCTTTTTGGGACGGGTGAAATCGCCGTCAGAAGCCTTTCACTGTTAGGATTTAGCCTGGCGACCGTCGTCGTCATATTCTGGAGTGAAAAGCTATTCCGCAAACACTGGCTCTCCTGGGTCACACCCATCCTCTTTTTTACCAATCCCATGCTCGTCTATTACGCATTTGAAATCCGTACGTATGGCTGGTATATGTTCTTTGCCGTGCTCTCGCTTTATGCGTATGGTGAGTCGCGGTGGCGCTTGTGGGTCATCGCCACTCTATTAGGGTTTTATACCCATACATATTTCCTCTTTCTTTTTGCCGCCCAAGGCATTCATTGGATGACATTCCATCGGAATAAACTTATGAAGCCATTTTCCCTTCTCCGCGAGCCCATGATCGTAAGCTCAATCCTCGCATTCTCCGCGATGATTCCATGGCTGATCCGGGTCATACGTGAAGCGGCAACACTCAAGGATTCCTGGTACTTTCCGGTTAATTGGAATTTAGTGCGATCAGTGTTGGGCAATATGTATCTGGGATATGAAGGTACACCATGGCACCTCTGGGGATTTACCGCCAATCTATCGCTACTCCTGCTCGTGATGTTTTTCTTCGCGTTACGGGGTAAAGCAACACGCAGCCGCAATACCATCTTCCTTTTTAGCGCCATTATTCCCCTCGCGATTGTCATCGGCGTGTCATTCATCAAACCTTTATTCGTCAACCGCTATCTCATCAGTGTCACGATAGCCGAAATATTCCTGATCGCTCTTGCCATAGAAGCCATTAAAAATTCCTTTATCCAAAAATTTGTTGCTTGGTGCTTTGTGCTTGGTGCGTTAGCATTTAATATGTGGTACCCCTCCCAACACGCCAAACTCGACATCCGTACGACGATACAGGAAGTCAACGCGCTGAAAGGAAAAAACGATATCATTCTCGCAACAAGTCCTCTCATTTTTTTTGAAACTCAATATTACTCCGACGACCGACGCCGGGTATTCCTCTATAACCCCCACAGTGTCCCGTTTCCATGGTATGTGGGAGGCGTATTAGTCACGAACGATCAGATGATCACTGATCTTCCTGTGTATCCTCCATCCCGCGCATTCTTAGTCGCCGAAGACGGATCATTCACCATCAGCTACCGTGCCCCGCCATACGCACTTGCACAAAAAACAAAAAAAGGGTTATGAATATCGAGCAAAATTGGGTTCTTTCATTGAGTCGTAAGCTTAGCTTCGCATGTATTGTCCTCTCTGTACTCCTCCTTTTTTGGCGTTATCCACGGCTCCCTCCACTTCTTCCGCTTTGGTACTCAAAACCGTGGGGAGTTGAACGGCTTGCCCATCCATTGTGGCTTATCCTTCTCCCCGTGGGCTCATGGGTGATCATGATCATCAATGCGTTCGCCGCCCGATTTCTCACCCGGGATATGCTTATATTCACGCAACTATTTGCAGTCACGACACTGTTGGTCGCCATACTCTCCCTTGTGACGATGGCAAAAATAATATTTCTTGTACTATAACCATTCATGTCCCAAGCAATTCCGGCTTTTCTTGTTTCCACACTCATCACCCTTCTCGCCACTCCCATGGTGCGGAGGATTGCTATACGATTTGGCTTGATTGATGACTCTGTCACACGCCCTCATCCTGCGCATACCCACACCGGTATCATCCCCAGGGCAGGAGGTTTAGCTATCTATCTGGGAACAATCATTACGATCCTTCTATTTTTGCCCGTGACAAAACTCGTCATTGGTATCATGATTGCCATCTCCATTCTCACGGTTGTCGGCCTGGCAGACGATAAGGGAGACGTGAATCCCTATCTCCGGTTGGCCACAAATATCACTGCAGCATTGGTCGTCGTCGGAGCCGGCGCAGGCATACCATACATAACCAATCCTGTAACCGGCGGCGTTATTGCCCTTGATACGTGGCGATTATCATTTGATTTTTGGGGTTACCACTCTATCCTCGTCTGGGCTGATCTTTTTGCATTTATCTGGATCATCTGGACGATGAATATCGTAGGGTGGTCGGCAGGGGTAGACGGCCAAATGCCCGGATTTGTCGCGATAAGCGCGTTCGTACTCGGACTTCTGTCTCTCCGCTATAGCAGCGCTGACCCGACACAAATCTTCGTCACCATCCTGGCTTTCCTGGTCGCAGGCAGTTTCCTGGGGTTTCTCCCATGGAATGTATACCCGCAAAAAATTATGCCCGGCTATGGGGGGAAAACATTAGCCGGGTTTTTTCTGGCAGTCTTGGGCATCCTTTCGTTTGGCAAACTCGGAACGGCGATCCTCGTCCTGGGTATCCCCACGATCGACGCAGTGTATACACTCCTCCGGCGTCTCGGTAAAGGCAAATCTCCGGTCTGGGGAGACCGCGGACACCTCCATCATCGTCTCTTGGATTTAGGATGGGGTAAGCGTCGGATTGCCTTGTTTTACTGGGGGGTGTCCGCTATACTGGGGTGGATCGCCCTCACGGTCAACAGTCAACAAAAATTATTCACATTATTGTTGGTTGCCGTTATCATTGGAGGATTCCTCACATGGATCAACTTCTTTTCGCGCTTTTCAAATCCGCCCGACCGCGACAATGGTTGAAAAACTTCGCCATCTTCACGACGATCCTTTTTACCGGACAACTATTCAATGGCGATCTCTTGTGGCGCACTTCCCTCGCGTTTATTGTTTTCTGTTTATTGTCCTCATCCAACTACATACTCAACGATATCCTTGACGCACCAAAAGATAGAAAACATCCATTTAAACGATTCCGCCCGATAGCAAGCGGCAAGGTGACGGTGGGACAAGCGATGTTCATGTCTTTTGCCCTCGCAGGAGCCGGACTGTGGATGAGCTACCGGATCGGAAATCTCTTTTTTATTTTTGCCGTCGTATTTTTGGCTCTGCAATATGGATACTCGCTGTTTCTTAAACGGTTTACCGTCATAGATATTCTCACGATCACGATGGCCTATATCTTGCGTGTGTATGCCGGAGTGGCGGCTACAGGCTATCACATTTCCATATGGCTTGCGCTCGCGGCACTTTCTCTCGCGTTATTTCTGGCTATCGGAAAGCGCCGGGCAGAACTTACCCTTATACAAAGTTATGAAGGGGTCGTACCAAAAGATACCAGAGTCTCCCTTTCCCATTATTCGGAAAAACTCCTGGATACGTATACGGCAATGTTTGCTAATTCAACGTTTCTCACCTACACCTTTTTCACATTTCTTGCCCAACCCTACAATGAAGGATTTTTTCTGCGCAACTACGGCGAATTTTTTGTTGATATATCAGGCCGGAAATGGATGATGGTCACGATCCCCTTTGTCTTATACGGCATCATGCGCTATATGCAGCTTATTTATGAAGGAAAAGGCGAATCACCGGAGAAAATCCTGACCAGCGACCTGCCGCTTCTCACCACCGTCATCCTCTGGGTGGGCATGGTCCTCGTGGTGGTATATGGGATAGGAGGATAATTATTCCGTCTTCGTAGCGTACTGCCCCGAAATCCAGCCTTTATTCGTCCCGTCGTATTTGATTTGATACCACGTCGTTCCCTTTGCATCCGACTGACTGTCTAACAGAGAATACTTTTCTCCAGGCTTGATTTGAGCCGACTCTGTAGCAGACGTCTTCGGCTCCATCCGGACGCGTAAAAATCCTGTCGGGGTGTCTTTGATAGTCACAAAGGGCTTGACCGGATCGGCAGAAGTTACGGCCTTGGTCGGCGTCAATTTCCCGGTGGGCGTAGGCGTCGTCTTCCCAGTAGGCGTGGGCGAACCCGATGCCGGTGTTGGGGAAGGAGATGCCTCCTGAGGAGAGCCGGATAATGCCAGCTTGACGACCGCAGATAGTTTATATCCGGCGGTCGTTTGTATTTTTATACTCTGACTGACAAATCCGGGGGACGCAAGCGCGAGAACGTGTGGTCCGGCAGCGACACTGGGAAGCGATAACGGGGTGATACCCTTCGTCTGTCCGTCAAGGGAAATCGTCGCGCTATCCGGATTGGTGACCACGTCCAGTTCCGATACTTTACTCGAAATTTTTTCGAGCCACATGGTCTCGACTGCTGTGGCAAACTCCGATTCTGCTGGGTTGATATTTACATGGGTTAATATATCCGAGGCTATTTTCACACTCCCCTGCCAGGACGCCAAAGACGCGACCGTGCTCTCCGGAACGATGCGGATCGTATAGTCGCCCGGTACCACCGCATATTTTTGTACCGGTGTCCGCCCAATGTGTTTATTGTCCAAAAATACGCTTGCCGGTTGGGTGCTTTGGATCGTCAGAGCGCCCTCTTTTGGCTTCATTCCCCCAAAATACTTTGCGACACCCAACAACAGAAGAATAATAGCTAAAACCCCGGTGAAAAATCCTATTTTCCGCTTCATAGTAACGACCATCATAGCACAGACAGTAACCCGCTGACAACTTTCTTACCATTGTTTAAAATTTGCTTTTAGCGCGTATTTGTGCTATTATTGTCTTCTTGTGCCACTCCAAAAGGAGTGGCTTTTTGATGGTTGGTTAATGAACGAATTCATATTCGCGAGTTTACCAACCATCAATCCGCCAGGAGCGCTCTTCGAGCCGCGCTACGAATAGTAGGTAAGGCTCGAAGGAAGCGACGGTGGATATACTCATATGAAAAACCTTTTTACTCGAATCACCCGGCATTACCACGGAAGCAATATCGTGAGCTTTATCTTGCGCAAAAAACTGGAGCGGTTTCATGTGCGACAAATACTGGGTCTAAATCTGGCGAGCCTCGCGTTTGTCGCGGCAATTGTTGTGCCTCAGGTCGACGCCATCACCTCCCAGCTTGAAGTTATGCGGGAGACGGTTGAGACGATCGTCGAGGTCGTGCCGACGATGGCCCGCTTTCAGTGGCCACTTACGCGATTCGGACTCACGAGCCGCTTTTCCCCGGGACACCCTGGCCTGGATATGACAGATCCCAAAGGGACGCCAGTCAAACCCATCGCTGACGGCACAGTCCTGTCGGTTGAAGCATATCCCTTCGGCTACGGCAAGCACATGCTTATCGAACATGATAAAGGCGCGAAGTCTCTGTATGCCCATTTATCGAAAGTGGAGGTCAAAGAGGGACAGATAGTAGACAAAAATACCATACTCGGCGAGGTGGGTTCAACCGGATGGTCTACCGGCAACCATTTGCATCTGGAGATCTACCAAGACGGCTTCGCCATCAACCCTCTCGACGCCCTGCCAACCATAACTTCGGTAATTCCTTAAAAAGGAATTTGTCTTAGATCTTACTATTCCACCACATACGGAACTCCTTGCACAAACCTTTTCCATCTAAGGTCACAAAGAATATTCCATCTAGTGCTACCCTGTTTCCATTGGAAATCTTTGTGTAAGACGCAGACCAATGAGCTATACCTGTCTGACCTGCCACGGCGATAACATCGGATGAAAAATGAATATCTTTTTGAGTTTTCGGAACTTCCTCCCAAATTTTTCGTACAGCCGCACGTCCTTTAAGCGGATCTTGAAATGGATCTTCATAATACAAAACGTTCTCAGCACATAGACCCGCGGCCTTTTCAGGATCCCGCATCACCCATGCTTTTCCTAAATGATCGAGCCACTTGGTAAACACAGAATTATTCATGAATTATTTCAGACTATATCCCCCATCCACGACCAATGTGTGGCCGGTGATGTAACTTGAATCATCAGAAGCGAGGAATAAAATTGCTTTTGCAAGTTCTTCCGGCTTGGCGATCCGCTTGAGTGGCGTTTCCTTACGAAAAAATTCGATAAGGTCGGGTCCGGCACTTTTGGTCATATCCGTCATGACATTGCTTGGCGCGACCGCGTTGACCCGTATCTTTGGGGCAAGCTCTTTGGCAAATGCTTTGGTCATCGAGACGAGCCCCCCTTTGGCGCACGAATAAGCGAGAATCGGGGCGACCCCCAGCATGCCGACGGTCGATGCAAGATTGACAATTGATCCACCATCCTGTTTCTCCATCACGGGAGCAACCTCCTTCGTCATGAGCCACGCCGATGTAAGATTTACATCTAAAGTTATTCTCCACGCTTCTATCCCTGTTTTCCATCCTCTCTCGCCGATTGCTCCCGCGTTATTGACGAGAATATCAATTCTACCAAACCGTTTTATTGTCTCCTCCACTAATTTTTTGACCCCCTCTTCCGTCGAAACATCCGCCTGAACAAGAAGACAATTATTCTTACCAATAATTTTTTCCACCTCTTCCGCCTGTTTCTTTTCCTTGATATAGTTAATGACGACCTTCGCCCCTTCTTGAGCAAACAACAGTGCCGTCGCCCGCCCGATCCCCCGCGAGGAACCGGTGATGATCGTTACTTTATCTTTAAGTTTCATATCCTTTCTATCCCAACGCAATAACTTTTATCTGGCAAAGCTCCTGGAATCCAGGTTTACCGTGCTCTCTTCCCTTCCCTGATCCCTTGAACCCGCCAAATGGTGTACACGGCTGCCAATGATTTCCTTCGTTGACATCAACGCATCCGGCGTTAATTTTATTGGCCACCCTAAGGGCCCGATCAACGTCTTTAGAAAACACTTGTGCACCAAGTCCATACGGCGTATCGTTTGCAAGTTCAATCGCTTCTTCTTCCGTTTGAAACGGAATCACAGGAAGCACCGGGCCGAATACCTCCTCTTTCCAGACTCTCATCGGTCGTTTCACATTGGTGAGTAGCGTTGGTAGATAATAAGCACCGCGTAAACCAACCGGTCGGCTACCGCCAGAAACAATTCTGGCGCCACGGGTAACCGCATCTGAAACTTGCCCTTCCAATAGTTCCAACTGTCGCTTGGCAACTAAACTACCCAACTGTGTGCCTTCACTTTCCGGATCGCCAATCTTGACATCTGCCAATCGTTCCTCAAGCTTTTTCACTAAGGCGCCATATATTGATTTGTGGACGATAAGCCGTTTTGTCGCGTCGCATACTTGCCCGCAATTCATAAATCTACCCGTATACAGTGTCCCAATAATTGTATCGATATTGACGTCCTCAAAGACAACGGCTGGATTGGATCCTCCCAATTCCATGACTCCTTTGATAAATTTCTTTCCTGCAATTTCATACAATTTTTTTCCTGTCCCAGTACTTCCGGTAAACCAAATGAGATCAATATCACCATTAACCAGTTGCTCCCCAACTTTCCCACCTCCATATATTTGAGAAAAAACTCCCTCTGGCAAATGAAGAGTGTCCATCATCTCGTCAATCAACTTCCCCATCAAGGGACATTCCTCGGAGTGTTTAAAAACTACAGTATTACCTGCTATAAGATTGGGGACGACGCCCCATAAAAAATTACCGAATGGGTAATTCCAGGGGACTATGACTGCGGCGATGCCTAGTGGCTCATAGACCAATCTATGTACTTTCTTATCCTTCTGATAAGAAATCTCATCTTCCAAGTATGTTGGACCCTGCTCAAGAAAATCTTGAAAATATCCGTCATCCCAATCTAAATCACTTTTTGATTCCGTAATGGGCTTCCCGATTTCTCTCGTCACGAGCAATGCTATCTCTTTTTTACGTTTCAAAAATTGTTGATAAAGAGGTTGTAAAAATTCTATGCGCTTGACGACTCCCAATGCCTTCCATGCTGCCGTCGCCGAACGCGCTTTAGTTATTTTGCTGTTAATTTCTTTTGACGTAGATACATCAACAGAACCTAATACTTCATAATTCTTCGCTGGATTGGTCGAAATTAACTTTTTCATTTAACCTCCTTTAAATAACACATATTTGATCTCTTCTACCACTGCCCCTTCAGACATTCGCGACTTCAATCGGTATCGCTGGAATATCCCGTCCGAGAAATTTTGTGTCTTTATGTTGTGTATCCATAAAATTTTTTATATATTACTACTCAATAGTTTATCATAACGCCTTATCCATCCAGTGAAATGTAAATCCCTGGACAAAGCCGAGTTTTTTGTAGAGGGAGAGGGCTTTGTTGTTTTCGACTTCCGGCTGGATGGAAAGGTTGCGAATTTTCCTTTTTTTTAGTGGCCCGACCATCTTATTCACGAGCATTGTCCCGATGCCCTGGCCGCGATAGTCCTTTATCACAAACAGCGACTCAAGATATGCCCATCCTTCAAATACCCGGGTAAGACACATGCCGACGGGCTTTTTGTCGTATCGCGCGATAAAAAAGAGGTCCTCTTTATTTATCCCGATAAGAGCTGCCAGCTCTTCTTTGTTGTACCACTTCGATTCCTCTCCACCCCACAGCTCCCAATTCTCCTCCCCCCACCGAAAGAGCGTATCAACATCATTCAAGCTTGCTTCTGTTATCGTCACATCGTTCATAACGTAAACTTGAACCATTCTACCACTTCTTTTAATAGCTCCTCCCGCATGGAGCGGAGTACGTCAACAATTCCATGATCCCCACCCTTAAAAATTTTTATCTTTTTCCGCTTACTTGGAATTGCATCAAATACGCGTTGCGCATCGCTTATTGGTATTTTTGAATCCTGATCTCCGTGGACCATAAAAACAGAAAAGCGAAGCCTTTTCGCGCGACCGATATCATCAAATGTCTTAATATCTTTCCAAAATTCTTTCCCTACGGTCGTATTTTCCCCACTGGACCTCGGAAGTGAAGTGTCGCCGTTGTAATTTATCTTTACTCCCTTTTCTGTATACACACGGGCGATACTTTTCAAAGGAAAATACGCACCGCCGACGAAAAGCAGAGTTTGTATTCGCCTCGTATCGATTCCCAGAACAGTCACTGCGCCATACGATTGGGCTAATACTCCAATTCGTTCTTTTTGCACATCGCTTCGCTTCCGAACCCAAGATAAAACATCCTCAACAATTTCACCACGTCTTTTTAGAGGTAGTTCTCGACATCTTCCCTCTGCATCAAAGATGGGAAATGTAAATTGCACCGTCATAATCCCTATATCTATCAACTTCTGTGCAATTTCGTCAAATGAATTTTTCCATTCATGCATCGTCATCCCCAACCCCGATACAAAAATGACCGCCGGAAACGGACCCTTTCCATCCGGCTTTCTTATTAAACCGTCAAGAGCAATCTTGTGCCTTACAGGAATCTGAACAGATTGTTTTTTCATAAAGATTTGAGTTTCAGTAATAAACGTTGGACCGTTTCATGGCTCGATGCAATAAAACTGACATGATAAAAGTTGCCTGTTACTTTCTTTTTCTCATCAATCCAAACTTCAACTGTGCCGCCCGCTTCCTCAACTATCGCCCATCCGGCAGCGAGATCCCAAAGCGCATTATTAATGCAAACATACAAATCGTAATGACCGGCGGCAGTATGAGCCAACTGAAATATAGCACTCCCTATGCGAAGCATAATGACGTTGTCTTGAGTAAATATATCATGGAGCTTCCGCTCCTGATTACCACTTAATCCGGTATAGCTTAAAACGCCTACTGACTTGGCGGGGTATTCGCGCTTTGCAACGTAAATCTTCTTTCGCCCTGAGCATGCTCCACTCCCCTTCTGTGCATGATACAAATCATCAAACTTCGGAAGATAAATAAATCCGGCAATGGGTTTCCCTTGCCTCATGAGTCCCACGGAAACGCCAAAAAACGGCAAGTTACGAGAAAACTGAAGCGTCCCATCAAGAGGATCTACTATCCAAACCAATTCATTCTCTAATTCCTTTTCCGACTCTTTGGCGGTTTCCTCGCTATAAAATCCCATTGTTGGGAAACGCTTCGTCAATCGCTCACGAAGAAACGCTTCACTGTCCAAATCGGCTTGAGTGACGAGATCAAGAGCATGGCGCTTGGTGTGAAGAACTGCATTGCTCGTTTGCAGTAATTTTTTACCGGCTGCAACGACTGCCTCCTGGACATACGCATAATCAGCTGGGGAAAGAATTTGGGGCATAGTGAGGCGATTGTATCAGATTTCCCTCACCCAACGGAAAATTGTATGGACGACTGCTTTTTCTTTTCCGCTATAACTATGCAGTGCGTCGCGAATGATGACGCTTTTATAGCGTAGCGACCGGGCGTGTCGAGCGAAAACATCAAGTACATTCTTTACCGGCCGGTCAAGATATTCATCGTTGGAACCAATAATGACAAGCAATGGCTGTTTGATCGCAGAAAAACACGCAAGCTTCGGTGAGGCATCTCCATAATCAAAGACGTCCTCCGTTGAATGCGGCTCAAAGATACTGATAAACCGATTGGACGTCACCGGAAATACATGAATGCTGCTCATCAACACATCCCCTTGCCCATCGATAACTTTTTTCTTCATCTCCTCTAATTGCTTTTCAATCACTTCCTTATCCAGAGAGGGCTCCAACCGGTCGCTCACCGGAGAAAGTAATAATACTCCCGCCACCCTCTTGTCCCTTTTCGTCCCGGCGTAGTAACACACTTTATTCGCGCCGGTGCTATGACCTACCAGAATAATCTCCGAATATCCTTGTTTAACGAGAAATGAAATACCGGCGTCGATATCATACACACAGTCCTCAAACCGCTCATATCCCGCGCCGCCATTCACCCTCGTATATTCATTCGGTTCACGCGGATCAATTTTTTTGATGCCGGTCACAATGTCATGCCCGCGGTTATTAAACGCCGCAAACCCTATTCCTTCTTTCTCACACGCATCAGCAATCAATTCAAAAAGTTTTACATTGTTATAGAACGTACTCGTCAACCCATGGATCCAAAGGATGGCTTTGCCCGCCGTCTTGCCCGCCATAGCCTTGGCGAAGGCGGGAGCTTTACGAGAAGGAGAGTAATATATCCCCTGATGAACGAGTTTATCTTTCGTCACAATTTCCGCCAAATAAAACTGTTTCATCCCCGTAGTATAGCAAAAACGTTTATTGCAAAGCTAAGCTGAAACGGTATACTAAGCACTATGATTGTCACATCTTCACTACCATTAACGACCGAGCAGGTAGACCAAGCAAAAGAACGATTCGGGATATATATCAAAACGGTTATCGATATACGCAAAAAAATTTGCTGCGCTGGTATGGACCGGCATTTTGAGGGAGAAAAAATACTCCTCGAATCCGGATCGCATCAATCAGACATTTGGGGAGGAGGCATCGATCTGGAAACGAAAGAGGTAGACTTCAATTCCTTCATCAATATCCGCCCGCAAGACCATAATCTGAAAAATGAAATCCAAAGCGAACAGGTGAAAAAAATATATAGCGAATTGACTAAATTTTTCTTCAAGCTCATCCTATGGCCGCATCCATAATACTATGATCATTATCTTTATTGAAGGTGCGGCACAAGGGTTTGTAATCACAAATACCTATGAAGCTATTTGCGAACGAACCCTATGACAGAAACGAAGATGCTCATCGGATCTCTTTCCAACGATCTCTCTCGCGTGGCGAATATGATGTATAGGAAATCATCTTCTGCCGAAATATTTTTCCACGAAATGTTCCGCTGGATCAACGCGCTCGATACTGCACCGATAAAACCGTATATTCAAACAATACTGAAAGATTTAAAATCGCATGAACACCATCCACAGTTCACTGACGAACGCGCAGAAACCTATCTCATGTACAGCGTCATCCTCCAAAACTACACTCTTCGTATAAAATAAATTTATCGCTTTGGTTTGAGTTCGATGCGTCTAGATTGGTAATCAAATTCAATTTTGAATCGATCAAAGAATCCTGTTTGGCCGAGGATGCCATACGGTAGTGATTTCATATCAAAACTGAAACCGCAGTAGAGCTTCATGGGCCATCCACTCACTTCTATGTGCACGTCGTGAAAATATGCGGTTTGCGGCGTACCACTGGTGCCATAAAACGTCATTTTCTTTCCCTGAGTAACAGGAATTCCTAAAATCCCTGCCATTTCCGTATGGAAGATGCAAAAATCAGCACCTGAATCAATCAACACCTGATATTCGATCGATTTATTGCCGAACACTAAAAGAATATCAATAACGGGTCGATGGACAAATTGCCTGTTGGGAAACGGCTCAAGCGGCGTAGCGGGAAACGATTTATACGCTACTCGCAATGAGGATGTAGGTGCCATACTCTTTGGGAACTTTCATCATCAAAGGTACTTTGATTCCTTTTATTTGCGACTGTTCGTATGCAAGTTTTGCTGATTTCGAGGCTCCAACTACCTTACCGCTTCGAGATTCGACAGCAACCCACTGATCAGGATATTTTTTCGATAAAAAATTATAGTTTGTATCTTTCATATCTCCTCTAGTATACCACAACTACCAAAAGCCCCCGCCGTGGCGGGAGCTCATTGGATTATTCGTTTATTTACTTATTCTATTATTCAATTATTTTAGTAGTCCATCCCACCCATGCCGCCCATTCCCCCCATGCCTCCGGGGGGCATACCACCTGCAGCTTCCTTCTTTTCCGGAAGATCCGTAATGAGCGCTTCGGTCGTAAGAATCATCATACCCACGGACACCGCATTTTGAACGGCTGTCCTCGTCACTTTTGCCGGATCCAAGATTCCTGCCAGGAGCATGGAACCAAATTCCATGGTCATGGCGTTGAAGCCATAATCGGCAATTTTGCTTTCCTCTATCGTCTTGACGACCCAGCCATCATCGGCTCCGGCGTTTTTGGCGATCCATCGCGTGGGCTCGCCCAACGCGGTGTAAAGGATGTCGACGCCGATTTTCTCATCGACATTGGTGAGCGTATCACGGAACTTCGGCAAACTCATGCGTGCCCGCAGAAGCGTGACCCCACCGCCGGGGACGATACCTTCCTCAAGCGCAGCTTTCGTCGCAGCAACTGCGTCATTGACGCGTTCCTTTTTGTCTTTAAGCTCGACTTCTGTCGCGGCCCCAACGTTGATGACAGCGACTCCTCCGGCAAGCTTGGCCAACCGCTCCTGGAGCTTCTCGCGGTCAAAGTCGCTGGTCGAGGCGTCCATCTCGCGGCGGATCTGGGCAATCCGCGATTGCAGCGCAGCCTTGACGCCTTTCCCGCCGATGATTCGGCAATTATCTTTATCCGCCCAGACTTTATCGGCGCGTCCGCAATCTTCGACTTTCACGTTTTCAAACTTGCGGCCCGTATCGTCACTGATGACCGTGCCCCCGGTCAGCGTGGCAATGTCATCAAGCATCGCCTTCCTGCGGTCGCCAAATCCCGGCGCTTTGACCGCGAGCACATTAAATGTCCCGCGCAGTTTGTTGACGACCAACGTGGCCAGTGCCTCGCCGTCAATTTCGTCGGCAATAATGACCAGATTTTTACTGACTTTGATAAATCCCTCAAGGAACGGAAGAAGATCAGCAATTGCTGAAATCTTCTTATCGGTGATGAGGATATATGCATCATTGATCTCCGATTCCATTTTGTCCGGAATGGTCACAAAGTAGGGGCTTGCGTATCCTTTATCAAACTCCATGCCCTCTTTGTACTCAATTTCCATGGTCAGTCCTTTGCCCTCTTCAACCGTGACCACGCCGTCTTTGCCGACTTTGGTGAGTGCCTCGGCAATGAGTGCTCCAATTTTGTCATCCTGGGCGCTGATCGTAGCAACTTTAGCAACATCGGCGTCTTTGACGGCTTTGCTCATCTTTTTAATCTCAGCAACGACCGACTCGACTGCTTTTTCCATCCCGATTTTGAGCATCATGGGATTGGCACCAGCAGTAACATTTTTAAATCCTGCATTGACAATGGCCTGGGTGAGAAGGGTCGAGGTCGTCGTCCCGTCTCCTGCCACATCATTGGTTTTGCTGGCCGCTTCTTTGACAAGCTGCGCACCCATATTTTCAAACGGATCGTCAAGTTCGATTTCTTTGGCAACCGTCACGCCGTCATGGACGACGTTAGGTGCACCCCACTTTTTATCGAGAGCTACGTTCCGGCCCTTCGGACCAAGAGTGGTCACCACCGCTTTTGCTAAAATATTGACTCCACGGATAAGAGCCTGACGTGCATCTTCAGAAAATTTCAGTTGTTTTGCCATAGGTATTTCCTCCTTTATTCTACTATCGCCAATATATCTTTTTGCTCTACGATCATCCATTCTTCACCGTTAACCTTCACTTCATTGCCTCCCCATTTTTTGTACATTACTTTCTGTCCCACTTTGACGACCATGGCACCTTTCGAGCTGCCGCAGCCTCCGCCGCAACAATCATCGCCCTTGCCGCTTTTGCCGGAATCATCCCAGCAGCACTGCGCGCCCGTTCCTACCGCCATAACAAGTCCCACTTGGGGTTTTTCTTTCGCGCTATCGGGGAGAACGATACCTGAGGGGAGTCTGTCTTCCTGTTGGGTGGGTTTGATGAGTACATTATCAAATAACGGTTGAATGTTTACTTTTGTCATATATATCCTCCTTTGAAATAAACCAGTGAATAGTTCTGAAACGGTGCAAACTTCTTGGCAGTCTTATGAAGTGACTGCTATCTTACCGCGCATAAAAAATCTTGTCAAGGGGTATATTAAAACGCGCCAACCGTTCTCCTAATTTTTTCTTTATCCATTCCCTGGCGTCCTGGGGATGGAAACGGATGACCGTATCCGTGACAACCTCCGAAGAGCGGCGTTTGCTCATATACCACAGCTGAAGTACACGAGCGGGTACTTCAGTAAATCTCAATAACCAAATCACAATGACCAATGCAAACATTTTTTGCGTCTTACTTTTGACTTTTGACTTTTGTCCCGCGGAGCTGGATCCCGCTTCGCGGGAACTTTTGACTTTTTCCTCCCATGCATTCGGCAAAAACTTCTTCACCCATCGATTAGCAAGTAAAAATTTTTGATGCATCTCTCCCTGTTGCCATAGTGGCGTCATCAAGAGCACTTCGTGCGCAGAAAACAGATCCCTCTCCCGAGCAGGTAACGCGAGACCTTCCTCACTCATAAACATATTAAGACAGATGAGATTGCTGACATTCTTATCGTTTGGACGACGCCGGAGATGAAAAATATCAAGAAGAATAGTCGTTAATGCGCGGGTAATCCATACTGTTTTCGGACTACAGAGAATAAAAAAGTCTATATCATCTTGTTCGTTGGCGTTGGACCGCGCAAGTCCTCCGGTCACCCCGACGAGGGTTATCGATCGAATACACCGGAGTAATCCGGCAATCCATCGGGCACGCTTCCATTTTTTTGAGGATAACTTCAAACGTTTGCTTCGTAACGCAACGAACCGCTTGCCCGGACGTATTGAGTAGTACGTAATGTTATCGGCGATACTATGATAGCCTTGCAAGACATGCTCTTGCGAGGCTGCAAGAGAGTGTCTTGCAGGAATAAATGGCAACCACGTTTGGAGTTCATCAACCGTCAATGGATAATCAAAAATATCGGCATACGATAGACCCGTGATCAACGCATCACGTTTTGTTATGTTCATGAAATTATTGAGGAGTAGATGGGGCAGTACTACTCGTGAGTCCATACTGACTCAACACCTGCCGGAATCCTTGGGCAGCTGTAGCGAGCGCACCGTTTGGCGCCGATCCGGCAGCAACGCTGTTTACGGCATCTTCGAGATACTTTATCAGTTTATCATTCAAGCCATTATCAAATGTCCGTGACGCGAGAGGGAACGATTTCGCGCTCTTCCCTTGTTTGGCGTATGCTCCGGCAAAAGGATCTGCCTCAATCGTACTGCCTAACGCAGTGCGCGCATACACTTCACCAAAAAGCCTCGTTTTGGCTGCCTCTGAGTAAAGTTTCGTTGCCGCTTCCGAACTCGTTATGTATTGAAGAAACGTAAACGCCTGTCGTTGAAGTTTGCTTTTCCCGGATACGCCCTCTACCCAATACGAAGCCCAACTCACGGTGTTACCGGGAAGCTGCGGCACCGGTACAATTTTAAACCGGAGATCCGGACTGATTTGCTTTATGTCAAACACTCGCCACGAAGGAGCAAGGATCATGGCCGTCTTACCGATGGCAAAGGCGTAGATACTGTTATCAAGCGTTTCATTCCAGGTATACATGGGGTCAACGGGATCAGCAAATTTTCGGTAAAAGAGTATAGTCTCTTCCGCTTCCTTTCCGGAAAGTCCCACGAGATTGGCCCCATTTTGAAGCATCATGAGGCCTAATATATCACTCCAATTTTCGACATTGCCGGTAGTACCCAAAGCAATTGCCGATGTCGTGATATTTGTGCCGTTTTTGACGGTCAATCTGGGGACAATCGTCAAGACATCCTCCCATGTTACGGGTTCACTCACTCCAGCCTTCGCAAACAGCTCTTCATTTATATAAAGACCCAAGCCATCAATCATCAGGGGAATGCCGTAGATCGTAGTACCCGCGACTAAATCATTGGATGCTACCGGGTAAAATGAAGAGGCAAAATCCGCAGGGGTCATGATAGTTTTTGGGATAGGTGCCAAATCTTTTGCGATCATGGCAACCCACGTATTGTGGAAACGGAATACATCAGGACCCTCGCCACGGTCAATGGCGGCAGACAAGCGTTCGCGGTACTGACGGGGAGATTGCTTCGTATACGCCACTTTTATCTTAGGATTTTTTGCTTCAAATTCAGCAATTATCGATCGCACGGTGGCGTCATTTTCCCACAGCCCCCAATAGTTGATGGTGACTTCTTTGGATCCGGCTAACAACGTCATGACAAATCTTCCGCCGGCAATGAGGCCTCCGATAAGCAAAATAAATACGAGTACCATAAACATACGTTTTTTCATCGGACCTCCCCCAGCTGTCGCAATATGTTCCCCTGCTTGTGACACCACAACCTGTGGAACAAAGGGGTTATCGCTCGCCGCGTTTGGCGGCGGGGACGGAGGAACTGGTTCATCTTGCGGAGGATTATCACCTGACGGTATTCCGGTATCCATTGCGATGGATACAGGATCAAACGTTATACCACCCTCCGGTATGACCGTTGGCACAACAAACGTTTCCTGAGGTGAAGCCTCTTCTGGATTTTGCGATGTATTCGGTGTAGGTGGTTCGTCCATAAATCAAGTACAATTATCATACCATGGGAGAGAGAAAGCACAAGGGAATTCGTGACAGCATCATCGCACTCCTGCTGAGCGCAGTAATCTTAGGACTCGGAACCGTCGTCACAATCCGCGTATTTGATGCCGTGTATGCCGGACGGGTGTATCCGAATGTTACCATCAATGGCACAAATTTCGGCGGTAAAACTCCTCATGAAGTAAAGAGCTTCTGGACGGCCAAAAATATCCCGTTTGAAAAAGCAACGTTCACGTTTGTCTTTGAAAATAATGTCGCGACGGTGTCCGGCACGGACCTGGGGCTTGGATATGATGCGACACTTTCAGCCACCCAAGCCTACCTCGTCGGCCGTTCCGGCAATCTCCTCACCGATCTCATTACTAAATTTTCACCCAATCCCACAAACCTCACTCCGCTCTTCCGATTTCAGGAGGACGTGCTGTCCGACACGCTTAACAATCTTTCCCTTGCCATCAATATACCGGTGACTGATGCATTATTTGAGTTTCGTAGCGGTAAAGTGACTGCATTCCGTTTATCGAAAGATGGCCGTGAGGTAGATCTGGCGGAAACTAAAAAGCGGTTCAGCGATGCCGTTTCCGGTATCCCGACTGCTGATATCACTACGATCGTCATTTCCCTCCCGGTCAATCCCGTAAAACCTTCAATGACGACGGACCGCGTCAACGCATTTGGTATCAAAGAACTCATCGGACGGGGATACTCGGAATTTGCCCACTCCATCCCGGGACGTGTCCACAATGTGGCGCTGGCTAGTGCAAAACTCCATGGACTTCTTATCAAGCCCGGTGATACGTTTTCTTTTAATGATGCGCTCGGCGATGTATCTGCTGCGACAGGATTTCAGCCGGCCTACATCATAAAAGACGGACGGACGGTCCTGGGAGACGGAGGCGGCGTATGCCAGGTATCGACGACACTATTTCGTGCGGCACTCGCCGCTGGGCTTCCGATCATCGACCGGCGCGCGCACGCCTATCGCGTGGCCTACTACGAACAAGCAGGATACAAAGCGGGCCTCGATGCCACAGTTTTTGCGCCATCAGTCGACCTCAAGATCAAAAACGACACACCAGGATATATCCTCATACAAACAAAGACTGATACGAAAAATATGACCCTGACGTTTGAGCTCTACGGCACGAGCGACGGAAGAAAAGCGGAAATCTACAATCACGTCGTTAGCGGCATCACTCCTCCCCCGCCGGACCTCTATCAGGATGACCCGACCCTACCGGCTGGCGTCGTGAAGCAGGTAGACTTTGCCGCATGGGGAGCAAAGACAAATTTCCAATATAAAGTCACCCGGGGCAGCGAAGTGTTGCAGAACACGAGTTTTGCTTCAAACTTTCGCTCGTGGCAGGCTGTGTTCCTAAGAGGAACAAAATAAGTACCAATCCGACCAATAAATCATTGCTTCATTACGACATTCATTGGTAGTATTGGATAATTGGATTATTGGATAATTCCAGCGAGGATGACTATTTTACATGAAACATCTTCAGGACGAATCAGTCAACAAGGATGATGAGAAGCGGACCGTGCTGGTAGGCGGCTGTTTTGATCTCCTCCACTACGGACATATCCGGTTTCTTGAGGAAGCAAAAAAGTTGGGTGACCATCTTGTGGTGGCCCTGGAATCGGACGAAAACGTCCGAAAGAAAAAAGGGGAGAGTCGTCCCATCCACACGCAGGAACAACGAAAAACAATGCTCGAGTCTCTCTCTTGTGTTGACGAAGTGATCGCGCTTCCTGTGATGAATACCCACCAACAATACTTTGACCTTGTAGAGCGCGTCCATCCGCAAATTATCGCAATCACCCAAGGGGACCCGGTCGAAACTAACAAGCGGGAACAGGCCACCAAGATCGATGCCGAGCTCGTCGTCGTCTCCAAAGTCCCCACTCCTTCCACCTCGCAACTAGCGAAGCTCCTTGGACTCGAGTAAAATTCGGTCATGAATATCCTCGCAATCGAAACATCGTTCGATGAAACGGCTTGTGCGATTATTGAGGATGGAACGAAAATCATCAGTAATGTTCTGGCAACGAGTCACGAAATGCATGATAAATACGGCGGGGTCGTGCCCGAAATCGCCGCACGCAGGCAACTCGAGTGCATCATCCCCGTGATCTCAGAATCTCTCCAACCCCTCGCCACTAGCAATTCTACACTTCTCCATAGAAGTGGAGAATTATTTCCTGATTGGATAAGAAAAACGATTAAAGAATCAATTGATGCTATTGCCGTCACAGTCGGACCGGGACTCATTGGATCGCTTTTGGTCGGCGTGGAAACCGCCAAGACCATCGCATTCGTCACTGACAAGCCGATCATCCCCGTCAACCATGTACTTGCCCATATGTATGCGAATTTTCTCGATTCCAATCGTGAAAATTCGTCCCGAGCGCAGTCGAGGAAAACACTTATTGAATTCCCCTCCATCTCCCTCGTCGTATCCGGCGGACACACAGAACTTTATTTGATGAAGTCAGCCAAAGACCTGACGTGGATAGGAGGGACGCTGGATGATGCAGCAGGAGAATGTTTTGACAAAACTGCCCGTCTGTTGGGTTTCGGCCACGGCGGTGGAGTGGCAATAGAAGCTGCTGCTTCAAAATATCAAATAGCAAATAGCAAAAATCAAATAAAATTGCCTAGACCAATGATGGATGATAAAACGCTCAATTTTTCCTTCAGCGGACTGAAAACCGCGGTCATGAGGGAATGGAAAAAGTGTCATCCCGGACTTGATCCGGGATCCAGTTCAAAAAAAGATTCCGGCTCGGAGGCCGGAATGACAAGCGCCTTCGCCCACGAAATACAGGAAGCCATTACCGATGTTCTTGTCAAAAAAACAATTCGCGCGGCAAAACAATATGAGGCAAAATCCATTCTCCTCTCCGGCGGTGTGGCAGCCAACACACGTCTCCGAGAAAAGTTTCTCTCTACACTTTCCACTTTACACTCTCCACTTTTTTTCGCGCCTCCCCCGTCTCTCTGCACCGATAACGCCGTCATGATCGCCGCGTGCGCCTACTTCAATGGTGAATCCACAAATTGGCGCAACATTACTGCTGCGCCTGATTTGTCCGTTGAGCTTTTCAATTCTTCGCTCACAGATCAACTCCCAGATTCCTCTTGATAAACAACAGACGCTCTCTTTGATCCGCTACTAGAATATATAAACAAAACCTCATCTTCACCAAAAAGATCAACAAAATCAAAAACTGCTTCAGCTTGCATGATACAGTCTAATGTTTTTGGTTCTGCGTCATAACGTCCATTTAATAGAGGCACCACCACAGAATCTCTACTACCGTCGTTCTCAACACCACGCATAAAAATAGTAATCGATTCGGCCCCTACATTGACTGGAACGTTAACGCTATCGAATCCAACATCTTGTTTTCCCTTTTTTAGTACTGCTGAATCTTTAAATTTTAACCACTCTGGAACATCAGCCTTGTCATGAGCTTTTGGATTTCTCTGTTCATAGTCTACTCTAAAAACTGCCATCTCAAACACCTCCTCCGGGCAGATAGATAATCTGGAAGGTACTCTCTCTCTGGGCAAAAGTCAAGAAAATGGGGTATCCAGGTAGTAGAAACTCGACTGCATCCCAAAGTGATGCACGATCTATCACTTGTCGAGTTTTCACTACCTGGTATACTTGGGATATATGGCTCACCCACCGAAGTCACTGCAAGGGACACTCTGGTCAAGCGATGTCAATCAACTTGATCTCGACAAACACAGGGCCTACATCATCCACCAAATCCTCACGTTTGGCACCATGGATGAGCTCAAGTGGTTATTTGGGACCTACCCGAAACGGGAAATTGTCGATACATTTGTCCATCAACCAATGAAAATGTACCCAAATCATATCTATTGGTTCACAAAAAACCACCTCCTTTCTCTCCAACATACCCAGCTTGACGAACAAAACTATGTCACATCTCTTTTTGGACCAACTCGACCCCGAGCGGCAGCGGGTGTTTGATAAACTCGCCGCGTTTGCCGATACCTTCGTCCTGGCCGGAGGCACTGCCATCATGCTTCAGATTGGTCATCGGAAGTCATTTGACTTCGATTGTTTTTCTCTCGACTCGCCTCCCAAAACAATTCTTCCCAAAGTGAAGCGCGTATTCGGCACGAACGTCTATCCAACGATCCAAACCCGAGACTTTCTCACCGTCTATACGCCGGAGCATGTTGAACTAACTTTTGCAAAACACCCTTTTAAACCACTACGGCCTATCATGCAAACATCGTCCATCCCGCTCTTTCATATGGATGATCTCGTTGCAAACAAAGCCTATACCATCGGCAGGCGTCCGGCGTGGAGGGACTACGTCGATCTATTTTTTGTTCTGAAATGGAATCTCTATACGCTGGAAAATGTGATACAACTCGCAGAAAGAAAATTTTCAGGAGAATTCAACGCAAAGCTTCTCCTCCCTCAACTTACCTATTTTGAAGATATAAAACCCGCAGAAACTACATTTTTGAAAGAATCCTACAACGATGAGGAGATCAAGGCGTTTCTCAACGATCAGGTGGACACCTACCTGGCAACCATCTTGCCACAAAAATAACTTGTAGGATATTCAGGGACCGTCCCTAAATTACAAAAGTCAAGAAAATGGGGTATACTTCCTCTATATGGCTCATCCGCCGAAGTCGCTCCAAGCAGTACTGAAATCTGCAGCAATAGAAGACCTTGATTTGGAAAAAAATAAAGCCTATATCGTACACCAAATACTGGCATTCGGCTCGTGGGAACAAATGGTATGGTTACTCAATTATTACGGAGCCAATATGGTGCGGGAAGTCTTTCAAAAACAACCGATGAAACTCTATTCTCCGCAGGCCTTTCACTTTTCTCAACTTATTCTCAATACCCCTGATGCGCTAACACACAAAAATCATTATGACCAAACTCTTTCTCGAGATCTTGGATGACGCGCGGATATCTGTTCTAAAAAAATTAAGCGCATGCGCAAAAGACGCAGTACTTGCCGGTGGCACTTCTCTTGCTCTCCAGATAGGACACAGAAGATCCTTTGATTTTGATCTTTTTATCCCACGACCCATTCCGCGTACGCTCTACAAATCCATCCAAGAACTGTTCCATGAATCACCCATGAAACATGTCGACACAGGAGACCAACTCACCGTAGAACTATCCTCCGGGATAGAAATCACATTTCTCTATTACTGGTACGCACCGCTTTATCCACCAATTCCCATGGCTGCACTTCCGCTTTGCGACAAGAGCGATATAGCCACAGACAAAGCAATGACCATCGGGAGACGCAATGCATGGCGCGATTATGTAGATTTCTTTTTTCTTTTGAAAGACCGGCATGTCACACTCGCACAAATCATCACTGATGCCGAAAAACGCTTCGGAAATGAATTTTCGAAAAAACTCTTTTTACAACAACTCTCCTACACTGGAGACATAAAAGATTTTTCTATTACCTATATCGGTGGCATTCATACACCACAGGAAATTACAGAATTTTTGGAACGGCAAGCAAAAAATTACGCAACATCATCATTGCCGCTGTAGCCGCCTCCTTCTTCATATCTGACTATCACTTAAGAAGATTTTTTTATGACAAAGGCATCGGTCAGAAGCCGCGACTGCCAATCGTACGCTTGGGCGACGTGTTCGGGGTTGCCTAATTTGACGAGCTCCTGGCTGATGAGTCGCGCCAAGTGATATCCTCCCAACGCTTCGCGATCAGCAGTTTGGACAAACAACGGGTGATCACGGTTGATAAAAATGATGCCTCCCTCCACAAAGCTCTAGCATGCCAAATTCATGCCACCGATTTTGACGACACTCGCATCAGCGTCGTAGGCGTTGGCGACCAACTCCCGCACGAGATCCAGGCTCTCCGCACAGAGCCGGGTGCCGATAGTCGTCAGATGCGACTTATCAAGGGTAATGGGGATGGTAGACTGCTGCGCGGGGCTATTATATACCAAATATTCTGACAACGCCGTCATGATCGGAGCTGCTGCCTTTTTTAAAGGTATATCCACAGATTGGCCCACAATTACTGCTACTCCTGATCTGGTTGTAGAAATATAGATATAAAATTTTTATTCTTTGGGAACGGAAGCCACGCTAACGCGAGGAAGAATACCTTTTTTATGATCTGCTATCTGCTCTACCGATGGGTTAAATACAACATATGATACCGGTCTTCCAGTTGTCAAATCGATGACAGATCCACTAATCACGGGACTCCCGTCCGATAAATTTTCAGCGAAATTTGTTAGTGCGGCACCAAGACTTCCTGTGTCGAACAGCGTATTCATCCCATCATGTTTTGCCTTTTCAACTCGCGCCTCTAAAACAATTTTCTCGAACGCATCTTCAACTCGTTCTAAGTCTCCTAGATTTGACATATAAAACTCCTCCCTTTTTCTACTTGGTAATCTTAATTAATTTAAAATCCTACTCTCTCTCTCTGGAAAAATGTCAAGGAAGTGGGGTATCCAGGTAGTAGAAACTCGACTGCATCCCAAAGTGATGCACGATCTATCACTTGTCGAGTTTTCACTACCTGGTATACTTGGGATATATGGCTCACCCACCGAAAGATCTCCAAGGGGCCCTCTGGTCAGCAGAGGTCAACACAATGGATTTGGAGAAAGATAAAAATTACATCATCCATCAGGTCTTTTCACACGGATCACTGGAGGATATGTTCTGGGTCTTGCGAACCTATCCCCGAGATAGCATCCGGCACGTCTTCGCCACAGTACCGTATAAAGACTACCGCGCACCACGGTTTTACTTCATAAAAAACTTCCTTCTTAATCTGCGAGATACTCCCATGAACGAACATCGTTATGTCAAAAATATTCCTCGAGATATTAGATCCTGAACGACAAAAAGTGTTTAGACAGCTCGCCGAGTTCCGTGGCGACGGGTATCTTGCCGGCGGCACCGCCCTTGCGCTACAACTTGGTCACCGCGTGTCGATTGATTTTGATGTATTCACCTATAAAGAGGTAAGTACGCGCCTCCGATCTGCCATTGCAAAACATTTTTCCATACAACAGGTTCATCTCAACACATCCGATCAATACACCTTCACGACCCATGGGAATATCGAAGTGACCTTCGTATGGTTTGACTACCCGCTCATCCGTCCACTTATACCAACGCCATCTATCTCACTGGCTACAATAGTAGATATCGCAGCAAATAAAGCAAACACGCTCGGACTTCGCGCGGTGTGGCGGGACTATGTAGATCTTTTCTGGCTTTTGCGCGAAGAGGGCATGGTACTCCAAGATATTATTGCCTGGGCAAAACAAAAATACCCTACACAGTTCGTCGAAGCGCAATTTTTGGAACAGCTCTGCTACTTTGCTGATCTTACCGTAACGCCAATACAATTTTTCAAAAAACGCTATAGCACTAACGATATCCAATCATTCCTTCAAAAAGGAGTTGGTGCCTACCTGGACACAAGGAGAAAACAAGAGCTGCGATAATCTCACCGGACAACGCCGCCGCCTACTTCCTTGCATCTCGCATCTGGCCATCACAAAACTATGCACGTGCATAATATTGTGATCTTCTGATTATGAAGAAGATTTCTTTATGACAAAAGCATCGGTCAGAAGCCGCGACTGCCAATCGTACGCCTGAGCAATCTCTCCGGAACGGGCAAGTTTGACGAGCTCCTGGGTGATGAGTCGCGCCAAGTGATACCCTCCCAACCCTTCGCGGTCAGCAGTTTGGACAAACAACGGGTGATCACGGTTGATAAAAATGATGCCTCCCTCCACAAAGCTCTAGCATGCCAGATTCATGCCACCGGTTTTGACGACACTCGCATCAGCATCGTAGGCGTTGGCGACGAGCTCTCGCACGAGATCCAGGCTCTCCGCATAGAGCCGGGTGCCAATAGTAGTCAAGTGTGATTTATCAAACGTAATAGGGATCGTGGATTGCTGCACGGGACTATTATATACCAAACGCTCCTACAATTCCCCCAGCGAAAAAATCATGCCAATTTCCCTCCGGTCGGGAGTAAAATAGCATGATTTATTTTATGCCACCAATTCCGTCATGATCAGCGCCGCCGGACCGTCCCGAAATTCACTCTCATTATTCCACCGAAACTACTGATATTGATCCATGTCCGTTCACATTACTCAATGTCACAGAAGGAACGCCATTATCAGGAAAAACCGTCACGCTTTTCAAGGATTCTGTATGTAATATACTCTCAAGGGTTTCCTGGGATACACGGTTCAAATCCAAACGAACTTTATCATCAGGAACATATTGAAAGGTAACAACTAATACTTCATCATTTTCATTCGCCTCAATTATGCACTTCGCTTCACCATATGCTAGGTATTGTCTTTCTCCTGGCACCAATATTCCATGAAGAATTTCTTTGCCATCTTCTCCAATTTCAATCTTTTGAATTGCCATATCATTTCACCTCCTCCAGGCAGATAGATAACTGGGAAGGTACTCTCTCTCTCTCTCTGCAAAAGTCAAGAAAAACAGTTACAATATGGAACATGGACAAAGCGTATAATCCGCAAGCAGTTGAGGAAGCCATATATAAGATGTGGGAAACCGGGGGATATTTTACCCCGAAATTAATTCCTAAAGAAGCCCTGCCTGCCGGCAGGCAGCCATTTTCCATCCTTCTCCCTCCACCCAACGCTAACGCTGACCTGCACGTCGGGCATGCGATGTATGTGGTCGAGGACATTATGATCCGCTATCACCGCATGAAGGGCGACCCCACGCTCTGGATGCCCGGGGCCGACCACGCAGGATTTGAGACGCAGTATGTGTATGAAAAACATTTGGCTAAACAGGGAAAGAGCCGGTTTGATTTTGACCGGGAGACACTGTATAAAGATATCTGGAACTTTGTCCACACAAACCGCGGCTCGATGGAAAACCAACTCCGAAGGTTAGGGTTTTCGCTCGATTGGAGTCGAAACGTTTTTACCCTGGATCCTAGCATAGTTGAAACGGTATACAAATCTTTTAAGCAGCTTTTTGACGAAGGACTTGTGTACCGCGATAAACGTCTGGTCAATTACTGCACCAAAGACGGTACCGGATTTTCGGACCTCGAAGTCCTTTACGTCGAGCGCAATGACCCTCTCTACTATATTAAGTACGGCCCCTTCACTATCGCCACCGCCCGGCCGGAAACGAAATTCCGCGACACGGCTCTCGCTGTCAACCCCAAAGACAAGCGCTATAAAAAGTACATCGGACAAACATTAGAAATTATGGGGCTCCTGGGTCCCATCACGATGACGGTCATCCCTGATCCGCACGTCGATCCCAAATTTGGTACCGGCATCATGAAAGTGACACCGGCCCATGACCCGCATGATTTTGAGCTTGGACGGCAATTTAATCTGCCCGTCACTCCCATCATCGATTTCCGCGGAAAGATGGACTTTTCGTGGTTTCTCTCCCAAAAAGACATTGATCCTAAATATAGGGCACGGGCAGAAAATTACCATGGTAAAAAAGTGGCCATCGTCCGGCCGCTCATGGTTGAAGATCTCAAAGCTGATGGACTGATGATAAAAATCGATGAAGCCTACACCCATCGGATCGGTACCTGCTGGAAATGCGGAACCGTCATCGAGCCGCTTCCCCTGGAACAGTGGTATGTGAAAGTTGCCCCGATGACAAAAAAGGCAATCGAGGCGATCAATAAAAAACAAGTGACGTTTGTTCCGAAGCGGTTTGAAAAAACAGCCAAACAGTGGCTCACGAACTTCCATGACTGGAACATCAGCCGTCAAAATGTATGGGGAATCCGGATCCCGGCATGGCACTGCGCACTTTGTGCGCAGAATCCGACCCGCTTCGCCAAAGCGATAGCGAGGCGAGCAAATACTACCAATAAGTCAAACGCTCAATCAATAAGACTCTCCGGATGGGTTGTGACGGATGGGGAAAAGCCAGAAACGTGTCCGACGTGCGGGGGCCGCGATCTCACCCAGGACACGGATACATTTGATACATGGTTTAGCTCGGGACAATGGCCCTTCGCAACGCTTCGCGCAACAAGAGACTTTGACTATTTCTATCCGACGACGGTCATGGAAACGGGATATGACATCCTCCCCTGGTGGGTATGCCGGATGCTTATGCTCGGCATTCATTTAACCGGCAGCGTGCCGTTCACCACCGTCTATCTTCATGGACTCGTCCGGGATGCACAAGGTCAAAAAATGAGTAAGAGCAAAGGCAATGTCATCAATCCTCTCAAAATGGTTGATCAATACGGTGCCGATGCGCTCCGGATGGCGCTCGTGTTTGGCACGGGAGCGGGAAACGATCAGGCGCTCTCGGAAGACAAAATCCGTGGGATGCGGAATTTTGCCAATAAATTGTGGAACATTGGACGGTTCATTGAAATGAACCTTCAAATCTCAAATCCCTATGACCAAATCACAATATACGATGAAAACATGCATAAAATGCTCAAAAATCCCAATGATAAACGGATCATTTCCCAAACGAATATGCTTGTTGCCGGAGTCACGAAGGATCTTGATCGATACCGATTCTCCGATGCTGCTCAGAAAATCTATAACTTTACCTGGCATACGCTCGCCGATGTGCATTTGGAAAAAAATAAAGAACGGTTTAAAGAAGGTGATGGTCAGGCAATAGCGGTTCTTCGACACGTCTTCCTCACGATCATGAAACTTCTCCACCCGTTCATGCCTTTTGTGACGGAAGAAATCTGGAGCAAACTACCGAGAAAAACGACTGATCCTCTCATCATCTCCCCTTGGCCCGGGAATTGAAAATTTCTCTCAAGGAGTAGGTTGTAGCGTCCCCGTCGGAGTGACTACCCGCGTCGGTGTTGGTGTAAGGGTCGTGAGAGACTGCAGATTTTTTTCGACCGTTGCGACGATTTTTGTAAATACCGCCTCATCGCCCACAAAGTCTACCGTTAATCCCGCTGGGGCGAAATTATTCATCTCAAGAGTCATTCCGTCATCAATTTCGATCATAAACCCATGCATACTGCTAAATGTATATCCACCGACGGTAGACCCTCCAAAATTTCCGGTATATTCGAGCGCTTTCTTTCCATTCGTCAGCACCACCTGCTTTATGACAAATGATTTGCCGGATGCGTCGGTGAGCCCTACATTGCCCCGCGCATCAACGAGGAGCTGTCCCCGCCCACGGGGAGCGACGGTGAAACGCGATCCACCCGGAAGATATGTCCCCTGCGACGCGCAGTTTCCACCATCACAGATTGGCGGCAGGACGTCAGGAGGAAGTTGAAAGGTGACCCCTACAATCGGTTGTTTGGTTGTACCACTGACGACCGGATAGGATATCCACGCGTCCGATCGCGGTGCTATCGTGGCTGTGGGAGTCGCTGTGGGAGACAAGAGATTAATAACATAGGGCGTTGGGGACGAAGTCGGCGTGGGCTGAATCGTTTCCGCGACTGTTGAACGTTCAGACCGCGAACCCAAATATTGACGTAAAAACACACTTATCCCCATCCCGACGGCAAAAAGTAACAAAAAAAGGATCATCATGCCGATCGTACTTCCAAACGAATGATGTATGGGTTTTGGCAGCTCGGACGGAAATGGTATTTCCTGTGGAGGTTCCTGGGGGACGGACTCAATGACCGGCGTTTCTTCGTAGGTTAAGGATGATGGTTGTGCTACGTTCGAGTTTTGCGGTTGAGACGAGACTCCGGCAGGTTGATCGTCCATATTCTATGATTGTGACATCGGTACCCCTCCCATGTCAACGAAGTGAACTATTTAGATCCGCTTCATGAGGCACACCGTCATATTATCGGTGACGCCAGAGTCCTGCGCGCAGTGGAGTATAGTCGCCGCCACATTGGAAAGTTCTGTCGCGCTTATTTCGCTTTGCTTCAAGAGTTCCGAACATTTTATTGTATTCATAACCTGCCCAACTCCGTCCGTCACCATGATCAGGCTATCACCTGCAATAAAATCTCCGGTAACGACCGATGGGATAAGTCCATAACGGGTTGTCCCAATAGCCTTTGTCAAAGATCCTGATGCATCAACATCTTCTGTAGTCAATTTTGTCATCACGCCCCCCCGCACGAGATATGCACTACTGTCGCCTACGCTCCCGATATAAAAATGCCGGTCGATAATAATGCAGACAAGCATCGTAGTCCCCATGCCTCCTCCAAATCCTTCTTCCCGTTGTTTCTGCCAAACGCTCATGTTGGTTGTGCGGAATATTCTTTGCAGTAATAATTTCCGGTCTTTCCAGTACGTATGCTTTTGCCGGACAAGACGATAGGCCCACACGGCCGTATCTCCGGCAAGCTGGGACGCTACCTCCCCTTGAGGGAGTCCTCCAACCCCGTCACACACGACAAAACACTCATCGTTAAAATTGATGAAATAATCTTCCTGTGTCTCTCGCCCGCCCTGGAGTTGACTGGCAGCAAAAATGATGGGAGCGGCGGGGGGACGCTCATGAAGAAATGATGAATCGGAGATGGCCACTGTATCAGGATTGTACTGCTTCTTTATAGCGCCTTTCAACTTCTGCCCAATGAACGACATTCCACCACGCTTTCACATAATCAGCACGGACATTTTGGTACTTGAGATAATACGCATGTTCCCACACGTCTAACCCTAAAATAGGGGTCTTTACTGCCATCAATGGGTTATCCTGGTTAGGCGTATCCATGATGACGAGTTTCCTCGCGTCCACCACAAGCCATACCCAACCGCTACCAAACCGCGCCATGGCAGCCGCACTAAATTGCTCTTGAAATTTTTCCAGACTTCCAAACGCGGCGTCCATAACGGTGGCAAACCGTTCGCTCGGCACCCTGAGTTCTCCGCTGATGTTGGGAGCCATCACGGTCCAAAAAAGGGTGTGGTTGTAGTGTCCTCCCCCATTATTTCTCACTTTCATCCGCACATCTTCCGGCACTTGAGCTAGTTGGGTCATCAATTGTTGTATTGTGGTATTGTTAAATTGTGACAAGCTCGCAAGTGCGTCATTCACGTTTTTCACGTATGCCGCGTGGTGTTTGTCATGATGAATCTGCATCGTCGCCGCATCAATATACGGCTCCAGTGCATTATAGGCGTAGGGTAGTTCGGGAAGTGTATACATAATTATTTATCGCCTTCTGTTTGTAGTTTAACATACATTAGATAATTCTGCAGTTACTTTTTTTAAACTCTCGAGTGACGACACACAACGGGTATTTATCTGTTTCGTTATATAATAGGAAGCATGAAACCCACACAAACAAATTCCAAGCTTCTTACGCCCAAAAAAAAACTGCCCCGGTGGACGAAATATTTTTTTTGGCTTTTGCCCATTGGACTTGTCCTTGTCTCGTACCTCCTTATCCTCAAAGACCTCCCTTCTCCCACCAAGCTTGGGAATTATGACGTCCCGGTCGCAACAAAAGTTTATGACCGCAACGGACATTTGCTCTACGACATCTTCGCCGACCAAAACAGATCTCCGATACCACTCGCCCACATCCCTAAATATCTCCAACAGGCAACCATTGCCATCGAAGATAAAGATTTTTACCGGCACGGAGGGATCAGTCCGGTGGGCGGCATGATCCGAGCAATAGTCGCCTCCGTCACGCGAAACAAACTCCAGGGCGGTTCAACGATCACCCAACAGCTTGTTAAATCAGCACTCTTAACTTCTGAGCGCACCGTCACGCGTAAAATTAAAGAAATCATCCTCGCCTTTTGGGTCGAAATCCTCTACCCCAAAGATAAAATCCTTGAGATGTATCTCAACCAAGTCCCCTATGGGGGTACGGCATGGGGCATAGAAACCGCATCAGAAAAATATTTCGGAAAATCCGCAAGTGAATTGACGCTTGCCGAAGCCTCACTTCTTGCCGGTCTTCCCCAGGCACCAACGCTCTATTCGCCCTACGGTGCCCATCCGGAATATGCCAAGACCCGCCAAAAAGAAGTGCTCCGCAGAATGGTCGAAGACCGCTATATCACGCAAGAAGAGTCCGACGCTGTCGACGCACAAACGCTCATCTATAAAAACGCACCGAACATCAAAGCTCCCCACTTTGTCATGTATGTCAAACAAGAACTTGTTGACCGATTCGGAGAAGCACTCGTGGAACGCGGGGGGCTCAAAGTCACAACGACCTTAGATCTCCCGCTCCAGGAATATGCCCAGGCGACCGTAGCCGGAGAGGTCAAAGACTTAGCGAGGCTTGCGGTGACCAACGGCGCCGCTCTCGTCACGAAGCCCGCCACCGGCGAAATTCTTGCCATGGTGGGGTCTACGGATTATTTTGCCTCCCCTTCCGGAACGTTTAATGTGACGACCGCCCTCCGGCAACCCGGATCTTCCATCAAACCCATTAATTATGCCATCGGCCTGGAAAAACGCATCGTCACCCCGGCGACGATGTTTTTGGATATTCCGACGTGTTTTAAAAACTTTGACCAGCCCAATTACTGCCCCAAAAATTATGACGGGAAATTCCGCGGTCCTGTTCAGCTCCGGCTGGCGCTCGGAAACTCTTACAATATCCCGTCCGTCAAAATGCTGTACCTCAACTCAGTCCGCGATATGGTGGCTTCGGCGAGCGCCTTCGGCTTGGATACCCTCACTGATGCTGACCGCTATGGACTCTCATTGGCCCTTGGCGGTGGCGAGGTTCGCATGACGGATATGGCCGAAGCATTTGGAGTGTTTGCAAATGGCGGAATACGCAAAAATTTAGTATCAATCCTGAAGGTCGTAGATAAACAAGGCTCCGTGCTCTTTGAATATAAAGATCCAAATCTCCAAAAAGAAATCCCTTCCCAACTCTTGCTCCAGGGACCACGGGCGGTAAGCGCGGAAACCGCATTTCTCATCTCGCACATACTTCTCGACAACAATGCGCGCCAGGATTCATTCGGTCCCCGTTCTAATCTCTATATTCCCAATCATGCCGTATCCGTCAAAACCGGCACCACGGATGACCTCCGGGATAACTGGACCATCGGATTTACCCCTCAGGTGTTGGTAGCGGCTTGGGTCGGCAACAACGATAATTCAAAAATGAATCAAGCGCTTGTCTCCGGCGTGACCGGAGCCGCTCCCATCTGGAACAAGATTATGACACAAACACTAAACGGAAAGCCCGATGTGTGGCCCAAGCAGCCCGACGGCATCGTCGGATCCCAAATCTGTGCGGTTTCCGGACTTCAGGCGCCCAACCCTGATGGCGAGGACAAAGGATGTCCAATGCGATTTGAATATTTTATCAATGGAACCGTACCCAAGGAACGTGAAAATCTGAAGCGTTCGGTACTCATAGATAAAGAAACCGGCGATCTAGCACCCGCCGGTAAAACAGACAATGTGGAAATGCAGGAACACACCGTGCTCTCCGATGGTATATCCACCTATTGCTTGGACTGCCCGCACGCGGAGGGCAGGGCTATATTAATCAAATGAATTAATCCGACCAATTTACCAATCCGACAAATGAATAATCCAATGACGTAATGATTCAATCATTTTTCCTCATCGTTCCAATAATTGGGTTATTGGTCTGGATTGGTCGGATTCCAACTATTTTTCTGCTTGTATCCGACCCATAGTCTGTGGTATAACGCGTCCATCATGCTTCCTAAACCAAAAAACATAAAAAGGACTACATCTGCACCGTCCCGACCGGTCGTTTTTTTTCTTGCGCTTGCCTATATTCTTATGGCTCTCGGAGATGGAGTACGGATGGGTTTTTGGTGGGTCATACGATTGATAATCGTATCCTATAAAAAAATTTCCTTACAATCCCGTCCGGTCAAAATATTGGTAACAACGATACGGATGCGTATGCGCGTGGCAATAAGCGTCCGGAAGTTATTCCTCCGTCAATGGATACAACGGGTAATACCATCAACCAAACCGAAGAAATACGCACGCAAGAACAGACGATGGAACGACATACTTCCCAAATTTTCCCTACCGCAATTTATTGGGCTCCATCCACTCATGGTTTTCATCTTAGGATCTCTCTCAACGATATTTTTTATCGCGATTCCGCTCATTGCCTATCTCTGGCTCCGCTCTCTCCCGAACCCTACTCTCCTTACAGTCCGCGATCTTGATGTGACGACAAAGGTCTTTGACCGAAATGGGGCGCTCTTGTATGAAATTTACGCCGATCAAAACCGCACGCCACTTGCTTTGAGCGACATTCCAAAATACGTCATCCAGGCAACGATAGCCATTGAAGATAAAAATTTTTATTCCCACCAGGGATTTTCCCTCTCCGGCATGGCCCGCGCCGCACGGGAAACCATGCTCAAGGGCCGCGTTCAAGGAGGATCGACTATTACACAACAGCTCATAAAGTCAGCGCTCCTCACCCCGGAAATAAACGTTTCCAGAAAGATTAAAGAGATCATTCTCGCTTTTTGGGCAGAACGTCTGTACACAAAAAATCAATTATTAGAAATGTACCTCAATCAAGTGCCGTATGGGGGCACTGCGTGGGGTATAGAATCCGCGGCACAAACGTATTTTAGTAAATCGGCAAAAAACCTAACCCTCGCTGAAGCTTCACTTTTAGCAGGACTTCCTGCTGCTCCGAGCGAATATTCACCATTTGGCACGCATGTCGACCGGGCGTTTTCCCGCCAGGGAGAAGTGCTCCGGAGAATGGTCGAAGACCGGTATATTACTGAATCTCAAGCCCGGGAAGCCCTCGCGCAGGAAATCCGCTTTGCAAAACCCCGGATCGGTATCCGCGCTCCGCACTTTGTCATGTATATTAAAGAAATTCTTGAACGCCGCTACGGCCCGAGGCTCGTCGAACGCGGGGGCCTGCGAATAAAAACGTCGCTTGATCTGGGCCTCCAGGAACGTGTCGAAGAAATAGTCAATACCAATATTACAAAGCTTGCCTCCCTTCGCGTCGGCAACGGAGCGGCGATCGTCACGAATCCAAAAACCGGAGAAATACTTGCGATGGTCGGAAGCCGGGACTATTTTGATACCACGCGTGAAGGCAACGTCAATGTCACGGTTGCACACCGGCAACCAGGATCATCCATCAAGGTGGTGACCTATGCCGCCGCTATGGAAAAAGGGTTTACTGCCGGCTCAATTCTTGATGATAGTCCGGTTTCCTATCCGCAAATCGGTGCACCTGCTTATACCCCGGTCAATTATGACAGTAAATTCCATGGCTTTGTGCCTCTCCGGTACGCGCTGGGAAATTCTTATAATATCCCGGCAATACGCACGATAGCCGCAATCGGCGTCCCGGCTGTCATCCAAAAGGGTCGGGCTATGGGCATCACTTCTTGGATCGACGAAAGTAGGTATGGACTCGCGCTTACGTTAGGCGGCGGAGAAGTCACTATGCTTGATATGGCTTCAGTCTTTGGTACATTAGCAAATTTGGGAACGAGAGTAGAATTATTACCCATCACAGAGGTGAGCGATTATACGGGCAGAATTCTCGAAAAAAATAAATCAAACGAACGCCCACAGGCAGTCAAACCGGAAGTTGCCTGGATCATTGGAAATATCTTAAGTGATAATAATGCGCGGACTGCTGCCTTCGGCCCCAACTCGATGCTCGTCATCCCCGGTAAAACGGTGTCAGTCAAAACCGGCACGACCGATAACCTGCGGGACAACTGGACCATCGGCTACACGCCAAGCGTTGTTGCTTCCGTCTGGGTGGGAAACAACAACAACAGCCCGATGAATCCCTACCTTGTCTCCGGAGTTACCGGCGCCGCGCCGATCTGGAATGCCATCATGACGGATATCCTCAAAGACCGACCTGATGAAACACTCCCGCGTCCTGACGGCGTCATCAGTGTCCCCTGCTACTATGGCCGCCCTGAATATTTTCTCATCGGTACCCAACCCACGAGCGGCCAGTGCGCTCCACTCCCTACACCACGACCAACCGAAAGTCCTACGCCTACTCCGTAACCACGACTGTTCCGAAATCTGATGCCAATACGTGATTGTGGTACTTCCATGTACCGACCTTCACAAACGTGTACTCATACGTACCGCCGTTTGTGACGCTTTTCAACTGATCAAAACCAGGAAGCAATTGATGCGTCGGATGCATGGCGGAGGCAACCCACATACCTTGCGTTCCTTTATTGGCCCATCGCACAGTGCTTCCCACTTTAACGGTGACACTTTTTGGGGTAAATCCCTGCGCATCATAGGTAACCGTGGCACTTGCTTTTGTCGCTCCACCTTTCTCCATCGCGCCACCAGAGGCTCCCGTCGCTGAATCATCTGATCCTAACGAAACGGTTGGTTCAACCGCCGGAGTTTCCTTTGTCACGACGCTTGTATCTTTTTTTGTCATGTCCGGATACGTAGAATTCCCTTTCAGGAAATACCACCCCGCGCCGACCCCGACAAGAAGAACGAGCAATCCTACTACTAATTTATTGTTCATTATGTATTCACCACCTTTTAGAAACACTTAACGAATAAAATGAGTTTAGTGTTTCTTAAACCCGCCGCCCCGCTTCGCTATGGCTTCAGCGAGGCGAGTCACGCGCCCTTTACGACGTGTACGAATAGTACTGAAAAGTCGTAAAGCAAGCGTAGGCGGGCTATGAAAAATCGTCAACTTTGTATTTTATCTCACCCATCATAGTACATCCAAACAGCAAAAAACAATCACTCAAAAACATGACAAGTTTTGACACTGGGAAAATATATGGTATACTACCCTTTACAATTCAATATGGCGATGAAGGAGAAAGCCCTGAGCTAGTCGAAGGGCCTCGAGCTCCCGAGCCAGTTTCCGAAAAAATCCGAAAGGAAATTAGGAAACATATAAGGTAATCTTTATCTCTGTCAAGGCAAAGTCCCGAGCGAAGTCGAGGGGCTGACACAGAGGTTTTTATGTAGCCATTTTGGTCTACTCGGATTACGAAGAAGCGTGGCACCGCGTATATTGCTAAGCTAGTCCGTCTTTGGCGGACGAAGCTTTAGCGAAGTCCGCCGCTTCAGGGTTTCACACACGGTTGTGAGATTCTGAACCGGCGGATTTTTTGTTGGAGAAAAATATGAAAAAAATCGTTTTAGCATTTTCGGGTGGACTCGATACATCATTTTGCGTGCCATATCTTAAAGAAAAAGGGTACGAGGTTTATGCTGCTACGGTCGATACCGGTGGATTTACACAAAAAGATATTCTAAAAATTAAAGATAGGGCAAAAGAGTTGGATGTCAAAAAACACTACGTTATCGACGGAAAAATATCTCTGTATGACAAGATAGTCTCCTACGTCATCAAAGGAAATATTCTCAGAGGCGGCGTCTACCCGCTCTGTGCCGGTCCGGAAAGAATTATCCAGGCGATAGAAGTTATAAAAATTGCAAAAAAAATTGGCGCACAAGCAGTCGCCCACGGGTCAACAGGAGCCGGAAACGATCAGGTGAGATTTGATGTGGCCATCCAAACGCTCGCGCCGGAACTGGAAATCATTACACCGATCAGAGAGCTGGGAATTACTAGAGGAGGAGAAGTCGCGTTTTTAGAAAAACACGGGATAGCCGTTGAAAAATCCTCGAAAGATTACTCAATCAACAAGGGAATGCTTGGTACGACAATCGGCGGCAAGGAGACAAAAAACTCCTGGGAATTACCGCCGGACGAAGTGTACCCGACAGTCGTAAGCATTGATACTGCTCCCAAAAACGGTGAGGAAATTATTATTTCTTTTGAAAAAGGATTACCGATGGCTCTAAATGGCAAACCGATGAGTGGAATAGAAATAATGAATTATTTAGACAACCTCGGCGCCAAACATGGTGTAGGAAAAGGAATGCATTTGGGAAATACGATTTTAGGAATCAAAGGAAGGGTTGTCTTTGAAGCTCCAGCAGCCCTGATCCTCATCAAGGCCCATAAGGAACTGGAAAAACTCGTGCTCACAAAGTGGCAGTCATATTGGAAAGATAGTGTATCGGAAGCATACGGAAATTTTATCCATGAAGGATTGTATTTCGATCCGGTCGTGAATGATATTGAGGCAATGATTGATAGTAGCCAAACGGTAGTCACTGGTGACGTAAAAATGAAACTTCATAAAGGAAACATCGTCGTCGTTGGCGTCAAGAGCCCGTATTCGCTTATGGATAAAAGCATCGCGACGTACGGCGAACAAAATCTTCTTTGGACCGCGGCTGATGCGGCAGGTTTCAGCAAAATTTATGGGTTGCAAGGAGTTCTGGCGGGAAAGGCAAAAACGTTAGGAGGATCGATATGAAAGAATTATATTTCTTTCTCCAAACAGGAACTATTCTCAAAACTCTATCACCAGCAGGAATGTTTATATCAATCGAAGAAGATGAAGTTGATGCTACGCGTGATTATGAAGTTGATGGCCTTTGGTGGTATGGAACCAAACAAAATCGTGAACGGACAATTTTATTTAGGCATCAAGTACCATTTGTAACAATCGTTTCAGAAAAAGAAGCATGGGAAAAAGCATTTAAAGTCGGATAAATATATGAAACTTAAAAAAATACCATCAATAGTCAAAAATGTTCCGTTGTCCGACGAGGTACAGGTCGGAAGGTCTATCGTGCCAGAAGAAGGACTCATTATTCTTGTGGAAGCGCTTGACGATGAAGGGAAAAATAATGTGCTGGAATTTACCACTGGCAGATTGGGAAAACTGATAAAGGGCGACGTGGTGCCGGCCGTACTCGGAAAAAGAAGGGCCCTCAAAGAATTTGCCGGTGACATACCGCAGGCACTCAAGCCCGGCGATGAGTTGTATTGGCTTTGTGAAAGCGGACTCGTGGGAGAAATAGTCGGCGTCAACGAGCGCTGGGGAACGCCCATGAAAGTAAAAGTATTGGGAGCCTTGCTTCATCACGGAAAAACGCTCAATATTAAACATTCCGCTATTCCCTGGCAAAATGATGTTGTCAAAAGCGCTCCGATTGTGGCGGTTCTCGCCACCTGTATGGATTCGGGCAAGACGACGCTCGTTTGTAAACTGGCAGAACACTTTAGAAATAATGGGTTAACCGTTATGGGTGCCAAGCTCACGGGAGTCGCGTTTATGCAGGATCCTTTTAAGATGAAAGATAACGGACTGGATACCGTTATGGATTTCGTCGATGCCGGGCTGCCTTCGACTTGCGGGAATGCTGAGGATGCGATCAAGGCCGCCTGTGGAATCATCACGGAATTGAACAACGGAGAGCCCGACCTCATCCTTGCAGAATTTGGAGACGGCATCATCGGAGAATATAACGTGGCGTCAATTATCACCCATCCCTCTATCAAAAAACATGTTGTGATGACCGTGGTCGCCGCCAATGATTTGATGGCCGCCTGGGGAGCAAAAAAGAAAATGACGGAATTAGGATTCACGATCGACATGCTTACCGGACCGGTCGCCAACAGTCACGTCGGCGTTGAGTATATCGAACATAATTTCGGGATACCGGCCGAAAGCAATCAACACGCCATCCCCAAAACAATCGCCATTTTGGAAAAGAAAATGAAGGAGGCAAGTGTATGAACAAGCATATAAAACATTTCTATTCGGCACTTGATTATTCGTCGTCCGAAATACAATATCTCGTCAATCTTGCGCTCAAAATGAAATCCGGATCGGTAAAGAAATCGCTCGCCGGAAAAACACTTGGCATGCTTTTCTTTAACCCATCGCTCAGAACCAGGGTTTCTTTTGCCGTCGCGATGCTAAAACTTGGCGGATGTGCCATAGATTTGCCAATCAAGGAAAGTTATACGTTTGAATACGGCAATGGAATAGTTATGGACAAGAGCACCATTGAACACGTCAAGGACGCGGCTGGGGTGCTCTCCCGCTATTGTGATGCATTGGCAATCAGATCAAGCGACCTTATCACGACATCATCGGACAGTGTTGAGGTATCCAGTTGGGAAATGTTGAAAAAAGATACCGTTATCAAAAAATTCATGGAGTATGCCACCGTACCGGTCATCAATATGGAATCCAACGTCTACCACCCATGCCAGGGTCTGGGAGACGCTTTGACGATCAAAGAAAAATTGGGAAATCCTAAGGGGAAAAAATATGTACTCACGTGGGCCTATCATCCCAAAGCGCTCCCCATGGCAACCCCCAATTCTCAAATACTCGCCGCCTGCGACCTGGGCATGGACGTTGTCATCGCCAATCCTCCGGGCTGGGAGCTGGAACCATCGATAATAAACGCCATGGCGCTCAGAGCCAAACAAAGTGGCGGCTCGCTTGCCTTCAGTGATTCTATGAATGAAGCAATTAAGGGAAGCGACGTGGTTTGCGCCAAAAGCTGGGGAGCATTAAAATGCTATGGTAATTGGTCAGAAGAAAAAAAATTAAGAGATCAGCTAAAACATTGGATCGTGACCAAAGAAAAAATGTCACTCACTCATCACGCCCTCTTTATGCACTGCTTGCCCGTCAGAAGAAACGTGGAGGCAACCGAAGAAGTACTCGATAGTAAAAATTCAGTCATCCTGGATGAAGCGGAAAATAGAATGTGGGCCCAAATGGCGATACTCGAAACAGTATTAGGAGAAACAGTATGAAAAAACCTAACCTTGTGACCGCGGGATTTATCGTTTCAGAAAAACAATTAGCGCTGGACCACCAGATGGTGTCGTATGATATCTGGGGGACACTGGCGCATGTCCTTATGCTCTATAAAGAAAACATTCTTAAGAAAGAGTTCGTCAAGCCCATCCTTCAAGCGCTCACTGATATACAAAAAGAAGTGGATGCGGATCAGTTCACGATCGACCCAAAAAAAGGAGCGCAACTTTCTCTGGAAGCAAAAATTGTGGAAAAAGCGGGAGATGCCGGATATAGCGTGCACACCGGAAGGAGTAGAAACGATCAAGTGATGGTGACCGAACAGCTTTATCTTCGCGACACAATGATCGGGCTCATTGAAAACACGCAGCCAGTTCTTGCGGCACTTCTATCACTCGCAAAAAAACATCAAGGAACGGTTATGCCGGGCTACACACATATGCAACCGGCCAAGGCAACAAGTTTTGGCCAGTGGGCACTTGCGTATCTTCATGGATTTACGAGAGCAATAAAAACCATTACGGACCAATACGAAACGTATAATCTCTGTCCATTGGGTGCATGTGAATCCTATGGAACGAGCTGGCCGCTCGACCGCACCTATACCGCGGACCTTCTTGGTTTTCCCAAGGTTTGGGAAATACCGCAGGATGTCGTATCGTCCAGAGGATTTGTGCAACTTGGATATCTGACGGGCATGCGGGACATCTGCCTGGTAGCGAGTAAACTTGCCCAGGATCTCCTGCTGTTTACGACATTTGAATACGGCATGATAAATCTTGGAGACGACGTCGCTCAGCGTATGCATCCAATTACCGGTTCGTCCGTCATGGCACAAAAGAAAAACCCTGACGCGTTGGAACTCGTGCGCGCAACAGCACCCCAACTCATAGGATTCACGTCGATAGTTGGTAATATTCTGTCCGGGTTACCCATGGGATATAACCGGGATAGCCGCGAGGTGAAAGAATATATTGACCTGGGATTATCAAAAACATTATCTATGGTGGGGACGCTTGCATCCGTACTCGCGAGCCTGACGGTCAACAAAAAAAGAATGATGGAATTGGTCACCGCAAACTATTCGATGACGACGGACGTAGCCGATGCTATCTCGCAGTCATCCGGCGTGGGATACAGGCTTGTCTATAAAGTAGTAGGCCAGGTCGTGGACGAATCCATGAAACGCGGAAAACTTCTGTCTCTTATATCTGCTCAGGATATTATGAAAAAAGCGTCTACGCTAGGCATTACGCTTCGTGTGACGAACACACAACTCAAAGACGCCATGGACCCACAGAGGGCGCTTGAAAAGCGGACACACATCGGAGGAAGTACCAAAAAAACCATGGCGATATCTCTTGCACACGGACAAACGTTTATCCACGACGCACGCAAATGGGTATCGACCAAAAAACAGATGGTGAGCAATGCAAAATCAAAAACATGGGCTATTGCAAAAAAAATTATTGAGGAAGGAACTCTATGAGCACACAAACATTACTTACTCGTCTCGTAAAGATTCCGTCATATTCCGGCCAGGAACGCGCATTGGCCGCTTTTATCATGGACTGGGCCAGTGCCCACGGTATGCAAACTATATTGCAACAGGGCAATGTCATAATTCCATTTGCGGCGCATGCAAACAAGGCGTTAATCTTTAACGCGCACATGGACACGGTGAAACCCGGACAGGAAAACCTCTGGACCTATCCTCCATCAGGACAAAACGCCGGTGTCGTAAAGAACGGAAAATTATATGGATTAGGCGCAAGCGATGACAAAGCTGCGATCGCGTCATTCCTACTGTTGGCGTTACAACTCCAAGCGTCTCCCCCGCCCATAGATGTGTTTATTGTTTTTGTGACAGGCGAAGAAACGGACGGATCGGGAAGTCAATCGTTTGTACAGTATTTTCAAAAAAAATATGCTACGAAGTACCAAAAAGTGGCAGCCATTATCGGCGAACCCACAGACCTTCAAACGATAGAAATTGGTCACAGGGGTAATATGTTCTTACAAATTACGACACAGGGCGATGCTGGCCATGGATCTCAACCAAAAAATATCAAGACCCATGCCGTTATAGAAAACATAAAAGCGATTGAAAAAATTGTTTCGTTGGAAAAATCGTTCATCAATAAATTTTCCGATCCAATACTCGGTAGTCCATCATGTTGTTTAACGGGCATACAAAGCGACACTTCATCACCAAACTCAGTGTCTTCCACCTGCTCATCACTGTGGGATGTCAGAACGACCCCAAAAATACATTCCGAAGTTATTCCTCTCATGCAGAAAGCGCTGGGAAAAACCGTTGAAATAACCCTCGTTGGGAAACCCGCGTCCTTTGGGTTTACCAAGCCGGATTCTAAAATCGTAACAAAACTCAAGGAGCTTATTCCGAGTGTGAAGGTTGCCATCTCCCCCGGCTCCAATGACATTTGTGCCTTTACTGCCGCAGGAATCAGCGCTGTTACATTTGGACCCGGCCAAAAAGATACTATACATAAACCCGATGAGTACGTACAATTACAAAAAATTGACGATGCAGTTGATGTATATAAACAGCTCATCTACTCGTGGTAATGCTATGAACAATCTAAACAAGCTTCATCTATCCGGTTACGGTCGTGACTTTCTGCGGACGTGGGACAAATCCGCGGATCATCTTAAAGCCACGCTTGCTGTCGCCCAGACCTTGCGCGACTGGCACCGCAAAGGAATATCACCAAAAGTTTTTTCCTCCAGCATGGCCGTCTCCATATTCCGCGATAAATCTACGCGCACAAAATACAGCTACTCTGCAGCGGCAAATTTACTGGGTCTGGAAATTGAAGACCTCGATGAAAAAAAGTCCCAAATCGCTCATGGGGAAACGATTATGGAAACAGTGAACATGCTCTCGTTTCTTACGCGTACGATAGGCATCCGCGACGACATCTTTTTAGGGTTGGGCCACAGCTATATGACAGAAGTGGCCCTAGCTGCCGATTGGGGATACGCCAATGGCGTACTCGACCAGCGCCCGAGTGTCATCAATCTCCAATGCGACGAGGACCACCCGACGCAATCATTGTCCGATCTTCTCCACCTCTCCAATTATTTTGGCGGGTTAGATAAGCTCCGTGGGAAAAACCTCACCATGAGTTGGGCCTACTCCCCTTCCTACGGAAAACCCCTGTCCGTGCCGCAGGGAATTATTGCCCTCCTCCCCCGCTTTGGCATTAACGTAACCCTTTCCTATCCCAAGGGCTACAACCTCATTCCGGAGATTGAAAGCCTTGCTACGCGGGAAGCCAAAAAGGACGGCAGCACATTTCGGATCACCCATGACATGAGAGAGGCATTTATAGATGCAGACATCGTCTATCCCAAGTCATGGGCATCGTATGCCGTGATGAGTCGCCGCACCGAGCTCTTGAAAAAAAACTATGTGAAGGGGCTTGAACATCTCGAGGGCGAAGCGCTCGCCCAAAATGCGAAACACAAAGACTGGACGTGTACCGAAAAACTCATGAAACAAACGCGTAACGGTAATGCGCTCTATATGCACTGTCTCCCTGCCGATATCAGTGGCGTGAGCTGCAAAGAAGGAGAGGTTGATGCAAAAGTATTTGAAAAATATAAAAAACAAACGTATACCCAGGCCGGCTACAAACCGTATATTATTGCTGCCATGATCCTCCTCACCCAATTTGGAGAAAAGACACCGAAAATTCTCCGTTCAATCGGACAAAGAAACCAATCGGTCTTCAATTTTTGACTTTTAACTTTTGACTTTAGACTTTTGACTTATGTATACCTATCCGCCACCTTGCTCGCCGCATAACTTTCCGGCTTAATCTTCACCGCGTACCCTGACCCCCGAATCATACCGACGATCTCCGTGATCATCTCACGGGTCTTGCCAAATTGTCCGATATCCACATGAATTTCCACGTCATATTTGGTCACCCCATCTTTATGAAGGAGGGCCACGACCGTCTCTGCCATCTCGAGAGACATCGTCGCTTCTTCATACATCCGTTGCCGCAGGACGTACTTTTTTTTGATGACGATCCGTTTCCAAAAATAAATACCACCACGTCCCACGCGATGCACGACAATCGTCGTGACAAAATCCACACCCGCCGCATTGTGTGGCTGAGAATCGGTCCCAACCACCAACTGATACTTACTTTCGGGGTCCGCAGCAAGAAACGCGAGGATATGTTCGCGAATTTGAGGTAATTCTAAATTTCCGTAGGTAGGACTTTGGAACATGATGAGCCGTATCGTACCAAAAAAAGCCACCCCCACGCAAACAACCCCGCCTCATCGGCGGGGTTGTTTTTTACGAATTTCTTTTTATCTTATCTTCGTGGTCGCTCTTCCCGTGGTCGTGCTTCATTGACAACGAGTGCACGTCCTTCGACATCCTTGCCATTGAGCATTTCAATAGCTTTTTTTGTCTCTTCATCGGTTGCCATTTCGACAAATCCGAAGCCTCGTGATTTACCGGAATACTTATCCGAGATCACTTTGGCAGACGTGACAGTTCCTGCTTGAGCAAACAACTGCCCCAAGCCGTCGCTGTCCATGGTGTAGGGAAGATTCCCAACAAATAAATTGGTAGCCATATTTGGATTTCCTTTCTCCTTAGGTCTTGAAGTGGACACGTAAACGCCTAAGGAGCGTTATCGAGAAGTTTCCCGTTAATTCTCCCACAGGGATTGGTCACTTGCCTTTGTTCCCAGGACCGCCTGAGTATAGCAGATTACTCAGGAATCTACAAATTTCAAATGGCAAATCTACAAGATTGAACCATTAAATTATTTGATATTTCGACATTCATTTGTTTATTTGCAGATTTGTAGATTGGTAGATTTATCATTCTATAACCACTTCCTCATCTACCGCCACATCTTCTGACGTAGACGCTGGTTCCGCAGAGGATTCTGATACCGACGTTTTTGGCGCGGCGAATACAAATGTATTGACCATGGTGCCCTGCGTACTCGTCCAAAATTCCGCATCTTCAAGCTTCGCTTCGACCGTCCAGACGATCGAATCAAAAACCGTCCCCGTCACCAACATGCGGGTCACTCCTTCAAGTATCGCTTTCTTCCCTGGTTTCCCTCCCAACACCGTATCGAGTATGGCCGCCCCGATAAAACGCTTTTCATTTTTTATCCAACTTGCTGCATCGGAGACGCCCTTTGCAGCATCTTTACCCCATACGACGACATTCCCGGGGTGAGCCGGGTGAGTAAACTCGAGATGTGCATAGTTTTCGCGGTCTTCGTCATGTTTATTAACCACCAATCCTTCAGGATACTGAAATGAAAAACCATTGGGATCATTCCAAGTCAGAAGCTTGACGGGAGCTGATGTTGGAGATACTAGCGATACTGGAGATACTGCCTGCTGCGTCGAAATCGGAGCATTCACCACGCGGCTTTTTACCCAAACAAGATATCCGGCGCTCAATATTCCTCCGATAAGCAAACCAACGAATATCGGAAGTCCAAATTTCTTCATTACCTCCTATTATCGGTGTGCTATACTCATAATGCAATATGAAAACAATCCGTCTCATGTTTATGGTGATCATCGTCCTCACGTTTTTTCTTCTCTCCGTGCCGGTTCATGCCGCTAAATCCCGGGTGATCAAAAGTGTTCCTGTCGCCCGGGCAAAAGTTGTCGCCGGTGTTTCCTATTCCAGTGCCAAGCTATCATCTTCTTCGAGGAGTGTGATCATAACATTCGCCAATCTCGATAAAATCGCCAAGATTTCCTATATGTTAAGTTACTCCGGGTCCGGCCAGACACAGGGAGTAGGAGGAGCGATCACTCCAAGTGGGACAACCGATAGCCGGGATCTCTACTTTGGTACCTGCAGCAAAGGAGTCTGCACGCCGCATTCCTCCATAAAAAATGCCGCGCTCACCGTCACCGCAACACTTAAATCCGGCGGCACGAGAACAAAACGCTACACCCTCCGCCCAAAATGGTAAATTTGATGCCGGGGCTTGACTTTATTCTGCGTTTGAGGCCACACTACTAGTAGGTATATGAAACTTGCTATTGCCATTCTTTCGTTTGCCGTCATCGGAGTATTGGGGTATTTTGGTTATAATTATTACCTCTCAGTCCGCCAACCTTCGAGCGAAACATCAGCGAGTACCCCGATCCCCGCGTTTCAAAATCCCTTTGACGAATCAAAACCCGCGACATCATTTGGTAAAACGACAACTCCTTCCCCCACCCCCATTAATCCGTTTGCCGAACCAACGACCAGCTATCAAAATCCTTTTTCCTCCAGTCCATCAGGATCAACCAAATATACAAACCCGTTTGATGCACTGAGATAACTATGAAAAAAAACCTGCTCATTTTTCTTTTGCCTTTTGCCGTTTTCCTTTTTCCGTCTCTGGTCTCCGCTCAGTCCCGCCTTACGTACCCTATCCCCGAACTCGGATATTGCCGTGACGCGAAGGAATGCTCCCTTTATTGCGAAATTCCCCAAAACAAAGCCACGTGCTGGAGTTATGGGAAGTACAAACTGGAAAGTAATGTTTTGGGAGTCACCACCATAAGTGTGGAAGAGAAGCAGATGATGGAAACGAAAGCAAAAGAATACAATATCACTTTCCCCATCGTTGATTTAGGCAATTGTGCCGGACCGCAGGAATGCCGAGACTTCTGCGAAGAGTCGAGTAATCAAACAACCTGCATGGACTTTGCTAAAAAGAAAGGGTTCCAAAAAGAAGTCGGGCGTCCCGACGGAATGGATCCTAAAAAACGTACCGAACTCATGGAAAAGGCTAAAACGGAATTGGGCTGCACGTCCATGGATTCATGTAAAAACATATGTGAAACCGATCAAACCCGTTGTGAAGCGTTTGCCAAAAAAAACGGCATATACCAGGGGCCTCCTTCTCAAGAGAAAGAACGGTATAATCCTCAGGAAAAAATGAAACTTATTGACAACGCAAAAGTCGAACTTGGATGCACATCCATGGAATCGTGTAAATCTGTCTGTGAGCAAAACCCCGAGCGCTGCATGAACTTTGCCAAAAAACATGGATTTGACCGTCCGGAGCTGCCTGAACGGCGAGAAAAACAAGAGGAAAATGATGAAATGAATGGCCCGGAAGAAATGGAGATAGAGAGCCGTAAAAAGGAATTCATGGCAGGAAAATGCGACAGTGATGACTCATGTAAAAAGTACTGCCAAGAAAATCCCGATGAGTGTCCCGGATTCCGGGGTAACGATCGCAACAGCATCCAACAGCCGTCATCCGGCGTTCAATCAATCGGCGGCATGAAAAATTATGTTGGTCCTTCCGGCTGCCGGACTGAAGCTGAATGCAAAAACTGGTGCACCGATCACCCGGAAAAATGTCCGGGGTTTACCGAAGGCAAAATACGTGAAGAATCTTCCAAACGCGAGTATGAACTCAAGAAAAAACAAATAGAACAGAATCAAGAAACTCAAAAGCGGCAGTTTGAAACGAATCGCGAGATGATGCAACAAAACTACGAGTATCGGCCCCCGAGCGGCGGATCACCAAGCTACCCCTCTACTTCGACACAGCCTGCATATACCGGCACCTCGCCATCCCAGGGAACTTACACACCGCCTTCCACACAGCCTGCTGCTCCATAAAGAAACACAGTTGTGGATCGAAACGTGCAAAAACTAGCTTCGCAAGGCCAGGCCTTGCGAAGCTAATATTTCGAATATATCAGCGATACTACTTCAAGCATTGCAACTGCGCTAATCATCACGCTCCATACGCTTACCCGCTGGAGAATAGTGTGAAAAAGAATAAGCCAGACGATGACATAGACAAACCGGTGGAGCCGTTTCCACCAGAGGCCAAGACGTCCGACACTCCAGTCGTTTGAGGTGATAAACAGAAAAAATAACAAGGATAACGCGAGAGATCCGAACAATTCAAATAACGGCGCGCGACTGATAGGATACCATCCAAGCGCAATGCGGGCCACGATTCGCACGAGCATCCCGTGGGTAAATGACAGGAGAAACGTGGTGATTCCCAATTGCCTCCGGTAAAACGTGAACACCCGAGTCACTTTTATCTGTATCCCGAAGCGACCCAATATGCCGGGAATAAGAACAACCGCAAGCATGGTGACCGCCGCTCTCCCCGACCAGACCCCCAGATTATACGCAAATGATGCATTGGGCGTCTGACGGATAATCTCTAAGCTCCCCCACACAAAAACCCAGAAAATGATGATATATGCCAAATAAAATAACCGATAGATAATGCGTTTTTCTTTTGCTGCTATCTGAAAAAATTTTTCCTGAAGATCTCTAACCATATCACCCTTCATGATACACCTTCCGGCGGAGTGGATTATGAAACACAAAAATAAACAACAACCATGAGAGAAACACTATGGTAGCTCCGACCACGATTGGCATCTCCGGATTAAATTGGGCGGCAACCATCCCTGAAAGTATGGGTGGTATGGACTGCCCCAACGCTTGGAGACTTGAATTAATTCCCATAATCTCTCCCTGTATGGATGCGTCAGCAGAACGGCTGATGAGACTTAACAGATTTGCGTACGTCAACCCGTTGTTGATAGCCAATACCGGCGCGACGAGTAGGAGTTGCCAGGATACGCGGGGCACAAAAAATAACATAAATGCAATCGCCGTCCCCAGCATGGTAAAACGGAGAATGTTCGACTCGCTCACCCGTGCACTTAATTTTCGTGTGATCACCGCTTGGGTGAACGCAATCCAAATCCCGAGATATGCAAAAAAATCCCCGATATTGCCCTGACTAAATCCGAACCGGCGGATAAGATACACGCTAAAAAATGCCGTCATAAATGAAAACCCGCTGGTATAGAGAAATGACACAGTAAAAAGTCCCCGCATACCCCGGGCGGTGAATGCCTGGAAAATATTATGAAATGATTGTGCCCACCGAATATGCAAGATCTTCTCAATAGACTCCCGTGTTTCTGGAAAAAAGAAGACAACGGAGAGAACATTCAAACCGCTTAGCATTGCTGCAAACCAAAACGGGGTCGCAGCACTAAACCAGGAAACCAGGGTGTGATCGGATAACTTGCCGCCCAGATACGGACCGATGATAAATCCCAGCCCAAACATGCTTCCGATGAGACCAAATGTTTTTGCGCGGTTTTGAGGGGTGGTCACGTCAGCGGCAGCAGCTTGTGCCACAGCAATATTTCCTCCCGTAATCCCATCGACCATCCGGGAGAAAAAAAGGAGGGGGATATTGCGCATAATGATACCTATGGCAAAAATGCCATACGAAAGAAATGTCCCAAACAGCGAAAAGGCGAGAATTCTGCGTCTTCCGAAGACATCGGATAATTGACCCAATATGGGAGCTGCCAAAAACATCATGAACGGATAGGAAGCCGTAAGAAATCCGAGAAGTACAAATCCCTGCTGCATGCTATAGCCGCCAGGAAGTAAATAATACGGCGACCGGGGATCCGCCAAAAGGAGTGGTATAACCGGAATAAGGATGCCAATCCCCAACATATCAACAAATATCGTGAAGAGAATAGCAAGAAGCGCGCGATTGGCACGTATTTTTTGAAACATAAAGAATATGGATGTTTATTATATCTCCCTCTTCTCTATTGTGATACAACGAACGTTTAATAAGGCTTGGTCAGAAGTCCATTAGATTTGGCATACCGGAAGGTCCGGTAAAAAAAGATAACAGAGAGTATAAGATACACAGCATTGAGTGCCATCGATATCATGATATCGCCCGACCGGACCGGGGTACCTGATATAATCGCACGCATCTGTTCAAAGAGATACATCGACGGAAAAGCCCGCGCCACCCACTGCGCCCAAACCGGCAGGGCGCTGAGCGGATAAAAGACACAGGAAAACGGCTGGAGGAGTACGGTCACTGCCCAGATAAAAACTTCCACCGTATGCCCATACCGGAGCACAAACGATTGAATAAAAAAGCTCACACTCCATCCAAATATCATAAGTCCGGCCATGATACCGATGACCGGCCACCCTAGGAGGCTGATCTCAAATCCATAAAATATTTTTGACAAGACCAGCAGAAATATACTTCCGATCACGAGTTTCACAAATGCAACCGTTAATACACCTGCAAGGTACTCGGTCAAGGTCAGCGGAGTAGAAAATAAATTTGGCAAATTCCGGCTCCAGAGTTCCTCGACCATAGACCGGGAAATGTCACGGCTTGCGCGGTCAAAAAAAGACCAAAAGATCGTACCGGCAAGAAACAAGAGGACAAAATTGACGGATCCTTTGGACAATTGTGTGAGATAGGTGCTCAATAGTCCCCAGACAAATAAATTAAATGCGGGCCACCAAAACACGTCAAAGAGACGGAACATGTCCCGCTTGGTATCAAACCAAAACTTCACAATGATAGCCCACACACGCATGATGTTCATATGTTCCTCCGGGACTCGGCAATGAAATAATCTTCAAGCGTGGGTTTATCAATCGTTATCTGACCGTACTGCACTCCTTTGTCTGCAAGCCCCGCAAGCAAATACGCAATGTCATCCTCGTCTACATCAATCGTCACGAACCTGCCATTTGCCGTAACGGGAAATCCGGCGCGCTTGGCGTAGGCAATGGTGCGCTTTTGGCCGTCCGTCATCATGAGCTGAACCCGGGCCTTCCTGACTTTCTGCGCCAGACCCTCCGGCGTATCTTCCGCGACAATTTTTCCGTGGTTAATAAATAACACCCGGTCACATATTTCTTCAACTTCGGCCATGTTATGCGACGTGATGATGACGCTTACCCCACGGTTTTTTGCGTCGAGAATATGCTTTCGCACCGTCACGGATATATCCGGATCCAAACTTGCCGTGGGCTCATCAAGGAGCAAAATCTCGGGAGAGCTCAAAAATGCTTTACACATTTGTGCACGGGTTTTTTGGCCTGCAGAGAGCTTTTGGTATTCCTGCCCAAGTATCGATTCTATTCCCATGGATTGAGCCCAAACGATGATGACCTGCCGGGGATTTTTTACCTGATAGAGCATCGCCATGATGAGCAAATTTTCCATGATGGTCATCCGGGGAACCATATCCATATACGCGGAGGCAAAATTTACCCGTTGTAAAATCTTCTCCCGGTCTTGGGCATACCGCATGCCAAACATCGTCAAATCACCTGACGTCGGGGTTATCAGATCAAGAAGCATAAAAAGTGTGGTCGTTTTTCCGGCACCGTTTGGGCCTAAAATACCCAATACTTCGCCTTCCTTCAGGGAAAAGGAAATGTGGTCAACAGCAGTAAATCCGCCGAAGGTCTTCGTTAACCCCCGCGTGGAGAGCACGATTTTGTCCATAATAAAAACTCCTTACAAGTGTACCTTAACGGAAAATCTCGAGTCGCAGCAGACGCAGAAGATGTTTCTGAGGTAATAATGATTATAGCATAAACCCTTACCAACTGCCACTGGCGCCACCTCCGCCGGAGCTTCCACCCCCAAAGCCGCCGAACCCGCTACTCTTGCCACTCGTGCCTCCTCCCCAGAATCCACCTCCAGTCGACCACCAATCTGTGGGCTTTCCGGTCTCTTTAAGTGTTGTGTATCGTTTTGATAAAAAACTATCTAAAATGAATCCGAGGCCGCCCAATGCCCCTCCCGCAATTATTCCTGTTGTGAACGAAGGAAGAATGAGCCCGATCACCATGCCCAATCCCCCTCCCACCAGACCTCCCAACCAGATGCTTTTGCTGCGCGCCAGATATGAACAAAAATAGACAAATATCCCATGCAGGCAAAACAATGCGATAAGCACGATGACGACCATCAGATTGCTATAGGTATCATCCTGTTTGGTCGAAGCTGAACCCCCTCCCGTTACCGATCCCGAAAGTTGCCCTTCAATTGCACTGATGCCCGCTGAGATTCCGCCGGCATAATGAGTTTTTTTAAACTCCGGAGCGATCGTATTTCGTATGATCTCCCCTGCCTCTCCGTCGGTGAGAAGTGGCTCCAAGCCGTACCCCACTTCGATACGCATTTTGCGGTCGTCTATGGCAGCTAACAATAACACACCATTATCTTTTCCTTTTTTTCCTATCTTCCATGCCTCAAAAAGACGTACTGCTTTTTCTTCAATCGTGTCTCCATCAAGCGAACGGATAAGAGCAACGGCAATTTCGTTTCCGGATGATTCCTGGTAGGATAGAAGTGTATCTTCAATCGATTGTTTTTCGGTAGGGCTCAACACTCCGGTAACATCAGTAACATGACCCGTGGGGGCGGAAATCGTGGTGGCGGCAACTATGCGTACGGCAAAAATCGCAGAGGCGAACACCACAAAAAGTCGTGACATAGTGTGGGATTAAAATTGGACTTTCGGAGATTCTTGACTTCCTTCGGTTGATTCAAAATATGCCCGACGGGAAAATCCGAAGATGCCAGCCAAGATATTGCCGGGGACCACCGAGAGCGACGTGTTGTAGCTTTGAACGATTTCATTATATCTCCTGCGCTCGACAGCCACCCTATTTTCCGTACCGGCAAGTTCGTCCATGAGTCGGGCAACCGCTGTATCGCTTTTGAGCTCCGGATAATTTTCCATGATGACGAGCAACCGTCCCAATGCGGACTCAAGTTGAGTAGCAGCTCCGGCTTTTTCATTGACTGTTGAGGCCCCGCTATAGCGCGTGCGCGCCTCGGCAATATCGCCGAAAACTTTCTGTTCCTGCTTCTGGAGACCCTTCACCGACTCGACGAGATTGGGGACGAGATCAAACCTGCGTTGGTACTGGACCTCGACCTGTTTCCATTGGCCGTCTATCGCATTGCCCTGCGTCACAAATCCGTTATAACTGCCCACCAGCCATACACCGAGAAGGAGGACAACGCCGACAATTGCAAGTGCTATTTTATTCATATCCAGTAGTCTACTATACCACATATTGTTTCGTCTGTACGCTCCAACACAATGTTAGACGTCAAAATATGTGAACACTTCTTGCAGGGCCTCAAGCCCTCGGGTAAGATTACCCCGAAGAAACTCGGAATCTTCGACACGTGAACGCTTTTTTCGAAGGTGAAGCTTGGATACGAGATATCGAAGCTTATATAATTCAAGTTTTTCTTTCCAGTCACCGAGTTTCTTCACTTCTTCGTACCCACGGACGAACCAACGCATCCGACGTTCACCATAAAAAAGATTATATGCAGCAAGTTCCATGATCGGATCGCCTCCCACACATTCGTCCCAATCCATCATCCCGGTGATTTGCTTCCCATCGGTCAATTGGTTCCAATCAGCAATGTCATTATGTATAAGAACCGGTGTTGCTCCAGTAAAAAGTGACGCATGACGATGAAATAATAATTCGATCGTTTTGCTTTGTGCAAACAAAATCGTTTGTGTATCGACAAGGAAAGCAAGATCTTCGGCAAGTGCCGCATGAATATGCTCCTCAAGTGCATCGTACTGCCCTACCAATTTTCCTTCCTTTTTTGCGATATCGTTACGGAAAAATCCAAAACCCTCCGGCTTGACCGAATGAATGAGAGCTGCGTACCGGCCGGTTTGTATCACTAACGTTTCTTCAAGATTCATGGGCATCGGCAGCAATTCTTGTATGGATTTTCCCTTCTCCCTCGTCATTATCATATAGTCAAAAGGAACGTCCCCGCGCGTATCATCAACGACTATGGTGGCATACGTCGGGACGCCTGAAGCTTTAGCGAGTTTGGTGGCAAGTGCTTCTACCCAAAAGTAACCATTTTTGACTTCAGGCGGATGCATACGAATGACGATAGTACGACCGCTCTTGAGCCTAATCGGTACGGCGGTATTGACGGATCCCAAAGCGAGGATGGGGTCGCTCGCGGCAACGATTGTATCGTCTCCGGAAAATCCTGCCTTCTTCATGCCCGCTGAAACCGCCAGCAGGAGCAACGCGTCATTCAGTCGCGCGTGTCGTGTGAGAAAAATATCCTTTTGCTGCTCGGCCGTAATCCTCCGGTTCGTCTGCCAATAGAACATGTTCGTGCGATCAGTTAGATCAAGAATAGGTACAGTCATGGGGTTATGTTGGGAATAGACGTCTCCAAGCGTGCCAAATATTCATACGAAGCCGCATCACCGGAGAGATGCGACCTCCTTCAAGAGGAATGCGAATCTCGAGATAAAGCTTCTGGAGATGACGCAAAAGACACAAAAAAAGTTCATCTTTTCCTTCTGTTTTACTCCGGCAAATGTGATGATGCGCCCCGATGGCAACCGTCTGAATCGGCACCGTAAGTGTAATGCCTGCCATATCGTTTCGATCCAGAGTGCCGTCTTCGTTATGCGCCGCTTCCACCTGCATGGCCGCATACCGGGCTTCTAGTTTATCCTCACTATATTGCCGATAACGCATAGCAATTAGCTTGTCCCAAAGATCCAAATACTGTTTTTCGATCCCGTATCCGGCAAGGGTCTCCCTATGCAGCTTCGGAATTTCATCGCGGACTAATGAAAAAAATTTTCCCATCTCCTCGACGGTTCGAAGGTCTTTTGCATCAAGCGTGAGCATAATAAGCGTAATGGTCGCCACCACGAGCTCATTGAATACCCGATCTTGTTCGATTTTCTCCAAATTTTCAAACCCCACAAGCTTTCGAAATGTTTTATCTTCATATATCCGAAATGCAAAATTGCTTGCAGCCTGATCAAACGAAGCAGCAAGGATCCTTGCCATTTTTACGGACGGTAGCGGCCGGTTAGGCCCCCGGACTAATAATTTTCTCATTTCATCATCCAGCTTCATACGTAAATTTATTATGACTTCTTGAATACATGATCGCTTTTCGTCCAAAACGAGGAGCCCATATTGCCATGCGAATTCATTCATCATGATTTCATCATCCTATCTCTGTCCTTCTAAATTTTTTACTCTCCCTTTGTATGTATATTATGATGTGCGACCGCATCTTTCAATATACTTAATTATAGAATCAAATTCCCCTTATTCCCTACCAATTTTATACAAATACTGTACCACACGGCGAGCCTTTTCCGCTGGCCATTCATTGGGAAGAAGTTCCCTGGGTAAACACGGGTCAGACATCAGCGTCTCAATATAGCGTTGTCGAATCTTTCTCATTTGGTCAACCTTCTTTTCATTTCCTAATTTTTGTAGATCTTTTTGTTGTTGATTTCGATAGCCACTTTCCCTATACATTCTTTGCATATCATTTGCTTCATCAATAACTCTTTGATATGACTCTTGAAGGTCATCGAGCTTCCAAACCTTCCGAACCAACGACTCTTGATCCCCTGCAAGAATTGCAGAAATTTCCAATACATATGCACCATCTTCCAGTCCTTTGCTTTCTAAAAACTCTCGAAGGTCAATGCCGACGTCGTGAGGGGTAATCCAAACAGACTCCTGAAGCATCCCAAAACCTAATTCACGAAGTTTATCTCTCAGTGCATTTCGAGTAGTTCTTTGTACTTCTGCTATATCAAATATCACCACACGCCACTTCCTATCCCATGGCTTCTTTATAAATGAAAGCATCGGAAAATCACGTACAATTTTCTCACTTCCCGCTGATGTCAGACGTAAGTACACGTCATCATTCTTCATGACTTTCTCAATCTCGCCGGTTTGTAACTGACGCGTTAAGAGACGAGAAAAATTGTGTCGACGATATCGTGCGGGTACCCATCCATACAGCGCCTTACAGCCTTGTGCTGTAATCCCAAACGGATCCCTCACTTCTTCAAAAACATCCAAAACTCCAGTCAACCCCAATAAAAGCACATCGCTTGGCTTCAGTAGTTTCCTCATACACGTTGTATTATGTACATTATTCTGTGCGACCGTCTCTTCTACTATACACTATCAGTCATGCAAAATCGATTCTTTTTTTACATTGAAAAACGACAAATGAGGGAAAATTTGAAACTTCGAAGGATTGGCTATTACAGATAGACTCGAACTACTATTTTCTCTCCGCGCGGGTGCGGTCAAGCTTTGTGAGGTATCGCTTGCGAAGCCGCAAATTAAGTGGGGTAATTTCGAGGAGCTCGTCTTCCTCCAAAAAGTCCAAGCACTGCTCGAGAGACAGGACGACCGGCGGGTCAAGTTGTATGGCGATATCGGCATTAGCGGAATGGATATTCGTCAACTTTTTAAACTTGCATACATTAATATCAATATCTTCCTGCCGGTTGTTGAGTCCTATGATCATGCCCTCATAGACCGGTACGCCCGGACCGATAAGCGCTTTTCCCCGATCCTGCACCGTCGTGAGCGCGTACCCCGAAGATTTGCCGGTTTCAAACGCTACTAAGACACCGTTGCGGATCTTCGGCACGCGCGGTACCTCAGGGAAATAGCCAATAATGCGTGTCGAAAAAATGCCGTTACCACGGGTCTTCGTCAAGATGTCTCCGCGGAATCCCAATAGATTACGGCTCGTCACTTTATATACCATCCGCGTCTGACCGCGGTCATCGGTATGCGTATCCAAAAGTTCGGCTTTGCGTCGCCCTAAATCTTCGGTGATAATACCCACAAATGACGCATCAATATCAATCGTGATTTCTTCAAAAGGTTCAGAGGATATGCCATCTATCGTTTTCAAAATGACTTCCGGCTTGCCCACCTGCATCTCATACCCTTCCCGCCGAAGGGTTTCGAGTAAAATTGCCAAATGCAGTTCTCCACGGCCGGCAACGACAAAGCTGCTGCCTCCCCCGTTTTCCTCGATGATCAGACCAATATTTGTCTGTTTTTCGCGGTGCAGGCGCTCTCCAATTTGACGTGCGGTACAAAATTTCCCTTCCCGTCCCGCGAAGGGTGACGTATTTGCGGAAATGGTAATCTTGAGGGTTGGAGGTTCGAGATGGATGGCCGGAAACCCGCTCGGATCAGATGGATCTGCTATCGTATTGCCGATTGCTGCCTCCGAGACGCCGGTCATGGCGACAATATCCCCAGAGTCCCCGCTTAATACGGGAACACGGGCCAACCCAACGCTTGTAAATACTTCATCGATACGGAAACTCCCGAGTTTTTCATTCTCATTGAGAAGGACGATCGATTGACCGGGCGTCACGGTCCCCTGACTCACTTTTCCGATGGCAAATGTTCCTTTATGCGGATCAAAATCGAGGGTCGATACCAGCATTTTAAACGGTTTATCAGCGTGAACTTCCGGTACCGGAATATTTTTCACTATTGCGTCAAACAGCGGCTCGAGCGTGCCCGGCGCCTCCATGTCCTCGGGGTAGCTCGCCCACGCTTTCCCTTGCCGGCCGACGGCATAAATGACCGGAAAGGTCAGGTGATCTTCATGATGGGCCAGGTGGAGAAATAAACTTTCAATTTCATGAAGCACAGCCTCCGGACGGGCGTCCTTGCGGTCAATTTTATTGACGACGACGATGACTTTGAGATTAAGCTCCATTGCTTTTTGCAGAACAAATTGGGTTTGCGGGAGTGGGCCTTCAGCAGCGTCCACGACCAGAAGCGCCCCGTCGGCCATGTTGATGACGCGCTCGACTTCGCCACCGAAATCCGCGTGTCCTGGCGTATCGATAATATTAATCTTCGTTCCGTGGTACATGACCGCCGTGTTTTTAGCAAGGATCGTAATCCCTTTTTCGCGCTCCAAATCATTGGCGTCCAAAATAGTGGTTTGACCCATCTCTACCTGATTATCACGGAACGTATGGGTCTGTTTAAGCATCCCGTCGACAAGCGTCGTTTTTCCGTGATCGACATGGGCGATGATTGCAATATTGCGAATGTCCATAAAAAAATACGCCCGCATGCCGTTTCCGCATTGCGGGTCGCGTAATACCTACATATATATTATACTACATCGTGGCGTTTTACGCTCAATAATGGCAATACTTCTTCTTTATAGTCTGATTGGCGGATTATTCTCACTTGCAGGAGGCCTACTCCTCCTGGCAATCGGCACCAAAGTACGACAAGCCATCACCACATCTCTTCTCTCTTTTGCCGCCGGCGCCTTTATCGCGACAAGCTTTACCGACCTCATCCCCGAAGCGATCGAGTTGAGTCGCGACGCGCATCCCGTCCTTCTTTCCGTCATGATCGGCCTTATAGGATTTTTTATCCTTGAGCGGCTCCTCATGCGATACGGATTTCGCGCAGACAAGCATGAACACGCCGATCATACGGAAACACTCCCAATACTTCTGGTCCTCGGGGACACGATCCATAACTTTCTCGACGGCATCGTGATTGCGGTCGCCTATATTGCCAATCCTGCGTTGGGCTTGACAACGACTCTTGCCGTCGCTGCCCATGAAATCCCACAGGAAATCGGCGACTTTAGCGTGCTTCTCAATCAGGGCTGGTCACGAAAAAAAGTACTCGCGGTCAATATCCTTCAATCGCTTGCCACCATCCCGGGAGCCATGATCGGGCTTGCCGCAGGCTCCGCTCTTACCCCACATTTACCAAGTTTTCTGGGGGTAGCCGGTGGAATATTTCTCTATCTGGGAGCTTCGGACTTGATCCCGGAACTGCATCACCGCGCGGGTCATAAACACGTGCTCCGTGTGGTCCTCCCGCTTCTGGCAGCGATTGCCGTGGTCACCACTCTCGTCCGCCTGACGCATGGGGGATAACGTATCGATTCATACAAGGGCAAACGGATTATCAATTCCGAATTTTTTACACAATGCGAATATGTCTTGTCGGTCAGTATCGTCAAGTTCGTAGCCTGAATGAAATTTGACAAGATATTCTGCCGAAATGCATTTCACGGGATGTCCGGCAATCACTCCGCTACCAGTCAACGATGCCACTGGATACATGATGCCATTTTTTAACGGTCCGTATTGGCCATTTCCCTTATCATCAAGCACCACCGCATGCACGTCTACGAGATGGCCCGCATCATCTCCTAACACAAAATTCCATGGACTTGTATCATCGCGCGGTACATCCCGATATCCTTTTGTTTCTAAAAGCGTACGAAGTTTTGGCACATGACTTTGCTCTATCACAATATCTACGTCTTCATGCTGCCGCGTTTCCTCTCCGAGTAATGCATCCACCGCCCACCCGCCGTCCAGCCATATTTCAATATCAAGATGTGTTAGTTGATTATATATATCAAAAATATCACTTGCTCTCATCATGATGAATATAGAAAACTACTACAACGATACGATTATTTCACTATGAATGAATATTCATCAGACCAAATATTTTTTCCGTTGATGAAGGCAAGCGCACGAAAATAATAGACGCCGGGATCGGTAATTTTCGCGTTCCCGATGAACCGGAGCGGTACGACGAAGCTCCCGCTGTTAAAATCCTGCGTGAGGGACGTATATGGCGTCTGAGGGAGATCGACCGTTTTCTCGAGCTTTCTGGGTTTAGATGTTTTTCCGCCGACTATGGCCGTAAATCCGCTCGTTGCCGCCGGTCCATAGATATCCCACGTAAACGCCGCATTTTCTCCCGATATGACAATGGCTGGAAAATTGGATACTTTTATATCGTGTTTTGGTTTTGATGTTACGACGAAACTCCGTTCACTGCTCCAATAGTGTTTTTCTCCGATGCGGGCATATCCACGGTAATAATATGTGCCTGGCGCATTGATGGGTATACTTCCCACAAACCGAAGCGGTACGCCGTATGTCCCATCCATAAAGTCTTGAAGCGCCCGGGTGTATTGCGTCTGATCAGGTGCCGCTTGGGTGACAAGCACGCCCGGATCGCTGGTCGTACCATAATAAATCGTTGTCGTGCGTATGGTTGTGGGCATGACATCCACATACCAGGTAAACGAAGCCATATCTCCCTCAATGAGATCTCCCGGGCCGTCAATTACAGTAACCAGAGGCACCTGTATCGATGATGTAGGGGATAGAAATATTGGGCTGGGTGTTGGGGATTGTATCTTCTTTTCGGTGGGAATACTCAGTGCATCAAAGTGTGTTTGACCGGAAACGGCTGAAGTTCCAAGCACGGTCGGCGTGTCCGGTTGTGACCGCGGACGGATAACGTTCCATCCGACGACTCCCGCGGAAAGAAGAGCAACACCGGAAAACAATACAAGGAAACGGTTCATGTTTTGGGGGCAATCTGCCGGCCTTTTATTTTCTCAAGCGAATACATGATCCGGTCATGCAAGTTGATATTTTTGACCCGGGCAAACCGGAGGATGGATACGAGGATGTCCCCGAGCTCCTGCTCATACGTTTCATCCCGTTGTGCCGCCAGATTCGTCTTTTTCCGTCCGTGTTCGGCGAGATACGCCCGCGCCATCTCCCCTATTTCTTCGACAAGCGTCAGAATGAGAATCGATCCGAATTCTTTAGAATCCCGCGAGCCCTTGTCCGCATCGCTTAAGATATTAAAGTATTCCCGGAACGGTGACTTTTGATATGTGGGCTTATGGCTTGTGATCATGAGTTGAAGAAAGTATACCACTATTTCGGAGCCGCATTACTTTCTCCACCATCCGCAAAAACTCAGGACGGGCATTATAGTCAGCAGCATCTTCAAGCCGGATCCAGGCCAACTCATTTGACTCTGTGCTCGCGGTACACTGATCCGCCTTGTTGGCAATAAGTAAAAAACGCACGTCGTAGTGGATATGATCGGGCATCTGACCCCCTGCCGGGATGGTGTGAACATCGATATCAAAGATGCTATTTCCTAAAATCGACAATCTGATATCGTCCAGTCCGGACTCTTCCCGGGCCTCCCGCATCGCTGTTTCCACGACGTTTGGGTGATCGTCGGAGTGTCCACCGAACTGAAGCCACATATTCATTTTTTTGTGATGCGTCAGAAGCGTATATTCAAGGTCCCTATCTACGACGAACGCCGAACCCGTGACATGCCCGGGCAACACAGAGTGACCAAAACAATCCGGATGGGTAAGAACAAAGTCTTTGACTTTTTTTGACGATTCGTTTTCCTGGCTATCGTAGGGCACAAAAGATTCAAGAAGATCTAGGAGGGATTGTCTCGGATCCATAGGGTGATTATATCCTAATAGACTATAATCAGTTCCATGGAACATTCGGGTCAACCTATCACCATGCTTTTTGTGTGTCTGGCCGACGCAAAGCTTGCCCAATCGGAGATTGAAAAAAATATCACGGAGCTTTGGAATCTCGCCTCCGCGTTAGGCAACGCAACGGTCGTCGACATCATCCTCCAAAAAGGAGTGCCGCAGCGGCCGCTCTACATTGGCCCCGGCAAAGCCCGCGAAGTAGCTGACTACATCAATAATCATAAAGTCGATGTCATCGTCGTGGATGGAGCACTTACGCCCAATCAAAAATTTAATCTGACAAAAATGTACTGGGACACTAATCCTAAAATTGAGGTATGGGACCGGATGGATCTCATTCTGTCCATATTTTCCCGGCACGCCCGTACCACAGAGGCCAAACTTCAGATAGAAATGGCGCGAATGCGTCATATGGGACCGAGTATCTACGGCATGGGGATGATCCTCTCGCGTCAAGCAGGCGGCATCGGCACGCGAGGGCTAGGGGAAACCAATACCGAACTCATGAAACGGCATTGGAAACGGGAAATGAAACGCGTGACCGAAGATCTCGGCAAACTCAAGGGGATTCGGGAAAGACAAATCGAACACCGCCGAAATGCGGGACTTTCGACAGTATCGCTCGTCGGCTACACCAATGCAGGCAAAACATCGCTATTTAACGCGCTCACCCATAAAAAAAACCTCGTAGAAAACGCGTTGTTTGCGACCCTTGATAGCGCCGTCGGAGAAATATATATGCCTGAATTAGGAAAATCGATCATCATATCCGACACCATCGGATTTATCAAAGATCTTCCACCGGAGCTTATCGAAGCGTTCACCTCAACGCTTCTTGAATCCATAAGCGCTGACGTAGTCCTCCATGTCATCGATGCGTCAGACCCGGATATATTTGGGAAAATAGACATCGTAGAAGACATCCTTCACCAACTTGGAATCCCTGAAGAAAAAGTTTTTTTGGTATTTAATAAAATTGATGCAATTCCTGAATTAAATCGAGAAAAAGTCATAACGCGCACTGTGCCCTACCCCCACGTATTTCTCTCGACAGTGACCCGCGAGGGAATGGACGAACTTCTGGCTGCAATCCTTCCGAGGTTCAAAAAATAGCTACGCTTGCCGGATAAATAGAATAATCAAACTAATGGTACTCAGGATAGTCCAAAAAATAGCGGGAAAGGCGCCGACTATCGCCATTTTTTTATTGAGACGAAATAAGAGGAATGAATTTTTGATAAACGATCCGTAAAACATAATGGGCAGTAGATAGAGAATGTTAAAAGTAATTCCCTTCGGGTGATCAAACAAACTGAAGAGAAGTGTGCCAACCAGTCCCACTGCATACCACCCCAAAAAATTCCGGAGGGGTATGCCAAAATACGCGCTACCTTTTTCCCACGTCCAATGTTTTTTGATATTCACGGCGACAGGATCCAGAATAAGATCAAGCGACAAAAGGATAAGCGGTGTGCCAAAAATTACGGCAGGGTATGGCAAACCGAATGCTTGCGCGATGAGCATAGCCAAGGAATAAGAAAGGTATTTGAGTATCACCCACGCAAGAGAAATTTCTAACGGGTATACCCCCAGTAACCAAATCCGGGAAGAAAAAAACTTGTGATGAATATTGTATTTGTATTTCGCTCCGAATATACCGAAGGGCGTTTTGAGGCTTATGAGTTCTGCAACAGTACTGACGGCAAACGTGATAGAAAGCAACAAAAGTATCTGTGACCCGAAAAGGTAGATCCCGTGGATGGATATGGCAACGATGGCCAACAATGCAAAGATTACAAACGATCCGGAAAACCGAAGCACCAAAACAGGGAAAAGGGAAATAATGATAATAATCAATCCGAAACCATCAATCATACCCACTATAGTAACAAATTTAATAATCTCAATATGCTACAATGCACATGTAAGAAGATAATAATATATGAAAACAATGACGTGCAAACAATTATATGGACCGTGTGACGTACTCATCCACGGAGCGACTGCTGAAGAAATGATCGCAAACAGTCAAGCGCACACAATGGACATGATTGCCAAGGGAGACACACTTCATATCGACGCTATGAATGCGATGAAAAAACAACACATGGACATGACCCCGGACGCAATGAAGCAATGGATGGAGAAGTTTCAGAACGACTTTGCTGCATGCCCGAACGATGTGTAGTTTAGACCTTGAGCCAACCACGAAATCCCCGGGCGGCATAGTAAGAATCCGCGCCGTTGTTACACACCCCCGGTGTGTGGGTCATTTTATGGCTACGAGCGATAGACGATATTTGGACCTATTGCGATTCAAGAATCAGTTAAATTTTTTCCATTCTCCTTCAGAAACAACCGAGACGTTCGTATCAGTAACTTGAACGGCAGTGTCATCATCAATTGCATAAAAGGGTATTCCGGTCTCAGAAGCAATTTTTTGCAACAGTGGCAATCTCACTTTAGGAAAGTTATCTGAATTTAGATGCGGTCGTATTTCAAAATCAACCAACCCTAATCCATGAATAGACTTCAATTCTCCTGTTTGTTCATAATCTAAAATATTTTCACTACTTATTGATATTGTCTTTGCGGCTGCCATACTTCCAGCGCTGATGCCCATATACACTTTATTTTTTAATAAATCTTTTATAACAGAAGCAACTCCGGATTTTTCCATACACTCTAAAAGATATGTCGTGTTTCCCCCACCAAATACAAGAATATCTGCTTTTTCAAAACTTGGTAGCCAAATTTCTTTTGGTGCAATTGCTATGTCCGTTATGTCAAAGGTCGGAAACCCAAGTTGCTTTATGTTATACATATCGTTCACAAGCCATGATTTTTCTCCCATCTTAGCATTCGCTGCAGTTGGAATAAAAGTTATATGAGATTGCACAAAGGGTTTACCTAATAATTGAAGGAGTGCATCAGAAAGAGTTTTATTTGTAATTCCAGAAGACGTGAGAAATAGTTTCATGTATTGATTGTATCAAACCGGTGTAAACGTAATTAATAGCGGCTTTTCCCAGCCAAAGCATGTTTCTCGATTTTTTAACTTATCGAATGCATTAGTGCAGCTTGGGTCCAGTTTGACAAATTCCTGTAACACTCCCACCACTTCCTCGATAAATCCACCCACTTCACCATCTGAATCATCTACCCCGCCAGTAGACAACTTTTTGTCTAATCTCAGCAGTAAATCAATCAACAATCCGGCTGTTTGAGCACTTACTGATAAATTAGAAACAATCGCTGATAACCTGTTGCACCCTTCGGAGAGCGAATTCTGGTAAGCAAACCAAGTTCTAGACGGACCAATATAAGGCTTGATATAACGGAGAGCAGTAGTAATTGCCTTTTTTGTACCTGATATTTCTTTATCAGGCAAAGTTCTCAACCGACCACTGCAAGTCGGGTTGTAGACTTGTTTTTTATCCTCTACTGTAAGCGGTTTGCCATCCATTACTGCAAAAATAGACAGTGCTACCATATGTTTACAAAGAGTATCATTCTGCCCCAAATAACAAGTACAATGTCCGTAATCATATCGTCGTGCCTCCACTGAGACTCGATATGGTTTTGTGCCCTTAACAACTGCCGTATACGATCGAATACCTTCTTTTACTTGGATTACTTTACCATTCTCATATAGAGCGACGGCTTTCTCAAACGTCGGTCCATCTGTAGCGAATTTAATTTTATCGAGGGTAAAGTCTGGTGAATTCATGTCAGTTTTGTTTATGTGGTTTAAACTTTCGAAAAAGCTGATAATGGCAAATTACTCTGGATCGAAATGATTCCTCTTTAACCATATCTGCAATGAAACTGCAAAAATATTCTGAATACTTTGATTGAGTACATAATGGCTCTAAATACGTGCCAACCATCTGTTTAGCTAATTCTCGATCACCATCGGCCCAAGTAGCATAAAAACTAACAGACTCCCAACCATAACCAACAGTCGCCAAGATTTTTCCTAGTTGGTCTATAGCAATCACGTTAAACATCACTTTACGACAATCGCACTTCTTGTCATCACAAAAGTTTTCAACAATAGCATATGCTCCCATTGGAGGAGTATTTATTTCTGACTTCAGAATTTGAACCACATTAGTCTCTTCGTCGGCTATCTCTGGAAAATATGTAAAAAAAGGGATGAAAGCTTTCATATGCTGATTAACTCTCTGACTTTTTTACTTCTTCCTTACTAAGGAATAAATCAAGGTACTTTTTATACCAAAATTCTCTCCCATATTCTACGTTTTTATCTTTTTGTTAACCACTTAACCATAATCAACCCACGACCTTACGGTCGGGGTTTTATGATTATGCAACTCCGAAACGGAGTTGCCCTGCATCTTTTTTTCCTTGTTCTTCGATATATCTCATGATGACCTGATCATTGATGCCTACGGTCGACACGAAGTATC
>JAUXTO010000018.1 GCA_030679255.1 Candidatus Gottesmanbacteria bacterium
TGGCTCCCGTGGATCCGGTCGGTCCGGCTGATCCGGTGGCTCCGGTGCTGCCGGTGTAGCCCGTCGGTCCTGCGCTTCCGGTGGCTCCGGTGCTCCCGGTATATCCGGTGGGTCCGGCTGATCCCGTCCCTCCGGTTGAACCGGTGGGGCCATTATTCCCAGTGGCTCCTGTTCCTCCTGTTGGCCCAGCACTTCCCGTGGCGCCGGTTCCTCCGGTGTAGCCGGTGGGGCCAGCTGATCCCGTCCCTCCGGTTGAACCGGTGGGGCCATTATTCCCAGTGGCTCCTGTTCCTCCTGTTGGCCCAGCGCTTCCCGTGGCGCCGGTTCCTCCGGTGTAGCCGGTGGGACCAGCTGATCCCGTCCCTCCGGTTGAACCGGTGGGGCCATTATTCCCAGTGGCTCCTGTTCCTCCTGTGTAGCCCGTCGGTCCAGCCGATCCGGTGGCTCCCGTGCTCCCGGTATATCCGGTTGGTCCTGCGGCACCCGTTGATCCGGTTGATCCCGTCGGACCGGAAGCGCCTATCCCTCCGGTGGCTCCGGTTGATCCGGTGTATCCGGTGGGTCCGGCAGCTCCCGTTCCTCCCGTGCTCCCTGTTGGCCCATTTGCTCCCGTCCCTCCGGTTGCCCCGGTATATCCGGTGGGACCATTAGCTCCGGTTGCCCCAGTTGGACCCGCTTCTCCCGTCCCTCCGGTTGCCCCAGTATATCCGGTGGGTCCGGCTGATCCCGTCCCTCCCGTGCTCCCTGTTGGTCCATTGGCTCCCGTGGCTCCGGTTGATCCCGTGTATCCGGTGGGACCTGCTTGTCCTGTCCCTCCAGTACTACCAGTTGGACCATTGGCTCCCGTGGCTCCGGTTGATCCCGTGTATCCGGTGGGACCTGCTTGTCCTGTTATACCAGTTGATCCTGTCGATCCTGTCGGTCCATTATCACCTGTTGATCCGGTAGATCCAGTTGGTCCTCCTGCTCCTGCGGACCCTGTCCCTCCAGTTCCTCCTGTTGGCCCATTTATTCCGGTTGCCCCGGTTGATCCGGTATATCCGGTGGGGCCGGCAGCTCCCGTGGCTCCGGTTGATCCCGTGTATCCCGTGGGTCCAGCAGCTCCCGTGGTTCCTGTTGATCCGGTGGGCCCAATAAATCCTGTCGAGCCAGTTCCACCAGTTGATCCTGTTGGTCCATTAGTACCTGTTGCTCCCGTGGAACCAGTCACTCCTGTTGAACCAGTCGGTCCAGCCGAACCAAGTGTTCCTGTTACTCCTGTTGATCCTGTTGGTCCAGCTTGACCAGTCGTGCCAGTAGGCCCAGTTGTTCCAGTTGATCCTGTTGGTCCAAAAACGCCTGTCGAGCCTGTTACTCCAGTTGCACCAGTCGCGCCGCTTGGTCCAGCTTGACCAGTCGTGCCAGTAGTTCCCGTTGGTCCTATTTGACCAGTCGCACCAGTTGAACCAGTAAATCCTGTTGGTCCAGCTTGACCAGTTGTACCAGTGGTTCCTGTTGGTCCTATTTGACCAGTAGCTCCTGTAAAGCCGGTAGAACCGGTTGGACCCAATTCTCCAGCTGCTCCCGTCGCGCCAGTGCTTCCTGTTGGCCCTGCGGTTCCTGCGGTTCCTGTACCTCCAGTCCCTCCTGTGGGTCCAGCTGATCCAGTGGCACCAGTCACTCCCGTTGAACCAGTTGGTCCTATTAAACCTGCTTGACCGGTGGCTCCTGTGCTTCCTGTTGGCCCTGCTTGACCAGTTGTACCGGTGGCTCCTGTGCTTCCTGTTGGCCCTGCATTGCCGGTTGCCCCAGTGACCCCTGTTGCACCAGTAGGACCAATGTTACCCGTCGCGCCCGTTGTTCCTGTAGGTCCAGCTTGACCTGTGGATCCAGTCGCTCCCGTTGTACCAGTCGGACCCGCTGATCCAGTCGTACCCGTTGTACCAGTCGGACCCGCATTGCCAGTCGCTCCCGTTGTACCTGTCGGACCCGCTGATCCAGTAGAACCGGTAAAACCTGTCGATCCCATGGGGCCTAAATCACCAGAGGATCCTGTTCCACCCGTTGGTCCTTGGCTTCCTGTTGTGCCGGTTGAACCAGTTGTTCCAGTGGGGCCGACGGAACCAGATGCCCCTGTTGTTCCAGTGGGGCCGACGGAGCCTGTGGCACCCGTGGATCCGGTGGGGCCGGCATCCCCAGCGTTCCCAGTGCTTCCTGTGGACCCGCTGGGTCCGGATCCTCCCGCTGTTCCTGTATTTCCTGTGCTTCCTGTAGGACCATTCGATCCAGTCGCGCCAGTGCTTCCTGTGCTTCCCGTTGGTCCGGCGTTTCCCGTAGTCCCGGTGCTTCCTGTGGATCCACTGGGCCCATTATTTCCCTCGGCTCCTGTTCCTCCCGTGCTTCCCGTTGGTCCTGCAGATCCCGTCCCTCCGGTTGCCCCAGTATATCCCGTGGGTCCGGCGGCCCCTGTGGCTCCTGTGGATCCAGTTACCCCACTTGGTCCGCTGGGACCCGTTGGTCCATTGGCTCCCGTCCCTCCGGTTGCTCCGGTATTTCCGGATGGTCCGGATGCCCCCGCTGTTCCCGTAGGACCTGTTGGTCCATATTCACCACGGGATCCTGTCGCCCCAGTTCCACCGGTTGGTCCGCTCGCCCCACTTGCCCCAGATCCACCGGATGCTCCGGAAGCGCCGGATGAACCTTCAGATCCTGTCGCCCCAGTTGCTCCCATTTCCCCACTTGCTCCCGTGGACCCCGTTGGCCCTGAGCTTCCTGTCGCCCCAGTTGCTCCGAGTACAGTTCCCGTTTGATTGGATACCGATGAAGATTTAGAAGAAGAGGGGAGTGACGCATCTTTTGAAGCAGGAATGAGCGCCGCTTGAGATGGTAAAGTACGTTCTGATCCACTTCTGATGCCGGCTATTTGGGAAAATAAAATCGTAGAAGTGAGTAACACCAGGACGACCAATCCAATGAGCGCGTACGGATGGAAAAATTTTCGGTATAGCGGCTGTTTTTTTTCATGCGGACTTGGTATCAATGGCGCTTGGTCTTGTGGCTGAAAAATCGGGAGGGAAAACGAAGCAGGCAGAGGTTCTTCAGGAATAGGTACGGGACGTGATGTGTCTCCGGTTGAGGACAAAGAAGAGTGTTTGGATGTATCAGAGAGATCATCTTTGATTTTATTTGATATAGGTTGTAAAGATGAAACGGTGTTTATTTTTGAGATATCTCTCTGTAGATCCTGATTCGTGGGTTGGGAAGTTGGTGGTTGATCTATGATTTGAGCATCAGAAGAATCTGACTGTTCAGCATTTTGTATCGTATTCGCATTACTTGAGTCGATAATAGGTTGTTTTATATCTTCTGATATATTTGATTTTGTAATTATTGGAACACGTTGATAGGTGGTGCGTGAGGTCAAAAGATTGGTGATCCGTTCGGCTTCATACCGGCGTTCCCCGCCTGGCGTACGGCTGCTCGAGAGTATTCCCGCAGATTCCCAACGCCGAAGTGTGGAGCGCGATACGCCGGCCAGTTTTGCCGCCTGGCTGATCGTGAGGGGTCCTTGAGTGTTCGCTCCTACCTGCCCGTTTTGGGGACGTATGACGTTGAGCGTTTGTTGTGTTATCACATGGACACCGTTTTCGTCTTTGATGGCGCTGATCATCCCGGATTTTACCCGGCGCTTCATGGTGCTTTTTGAAATACCGAGGTATTTAGCGGCTTGACTTATAGTAAAAAGTTTATCGTTTGGTATGGATATCATAGGGGGTATTGGGATAGCTGAGGACGGTTGAGTAAAGCAATACACGCGGGAAAAGAGATTCCCGAAGCGGGTTTATGACTGCGGTTTGCGTATGGTTGCGAAGCAGATGGACCTCTCATGCACTTATTAAGAAAGAGAATCAAGAGGATGTCAAATGAGGGGAATACGGTGTTTTTCGCCGTGGCTATACTATGGGGTAGTTCTCAACACCAGTGAAGGAGCAACTATAGGTTAAAATAATATTTTTTCACTGTATCATACTGAATTTACACTGTTTAAACGGCATTATTCATCCACTTTTATTTTGCTTCATTGGTTCCAATTTTATCGTTTGATTTTTGTCTATTATGAATCATTTATATCTTATAGGAAACATACTACGGCTGTAAAAGGACCTCGGTATTTTGGTTGTCTAAGAAGCGCGTACCGGCTTAGTATCCGCGATTGGTCTCCCAGCACAAGTATTTGACTAATAGGGTGACTTCGGGTAATGTGGTGAGACATGAGAGAAATCCTGCGCGAGTTCCGCGATGACGTAGGACTGTGGGTCCACGGCTGGTCACTCTATATTGAAAAGAAACTCCGTCACTTTGGCGTGGGATTTGAGCGGAACAAAGAACTCGTCGTCGATATCCTCATGGCCCGGCGGGGGAGTTATCAGCGGCCGTTTCTGCATTTCTCGCTCGGCGTGCTCTTCATGGTTGGACTCGTTTCGGCTCCCATCCTCTCCAACTCCTACCCAGGGACGTATGCCAGTAACCTTGTGGACATCACATCGCCATCGGCGACCGTCATATCTCTCGATGATCCAGCCTCCTATGGCATCCAGACCACTCAATCCGAAAAACCGCGGGATCAGGTGATTAGCTATGAGGTCGCATCCGGTGACACACTTTCGATTATCGCGCAAAAATTTGGTGTATCAATCGATACTATTAAGTGGTCAAATGATCTAAAAAGAGATAGTTTGAGCATAGGACAAGAACTTAAAATTCCCCCAGTCTCCGGCATCGTCCACAAAGTCAAAGATGGAGAATCCGTTCAAAGTATTGCCAAAAAGTATCGTACCGAATCACAAAAGATCGTTAACTTCCCTTTTAATGATTTTGCCGATCTCGATACGTTTGCTCTCAACGCGGGCCAGACCCTTATCATACCGGACGGCATCCAGCCGGAAGCCCCGGCGATTGTCCGTCCTTTGCCTCCATCTTTTGCCGGAGGATCCGGCCAACTCCTTTGGCCGACCAACGGCATCATTACTCAGTATCCGGTCTGGTACCATATGGCCCTGGATATCGCCAACCCCGCCGCACCGGGCATTGCGGCTGCGGACGCAGGAGTCGTGACGGATGTGCAATATCTCCGGTACGGCTACGGCTACCATGTCATTGTTTCCCACGGCGATGGTCTCTCGACGCTCTACGCACATATGTCCGAAATTTATGTAAAAGTGGGCGACCGCGTGGCCCGCGGCCAAGTCCTCGGCCGCATGGGTTCGACGGGTCGCTCGACGGGCACGCACCTTCATTTTGAAGTCCGGAAAAATGGGGTGATTCTCAATCCTCTGTCGTTTTTGAAATAGACATAAGACGCATGGGTCACATGAGTCTCATTTGACCCATGGGTCTCATGAAGGTACACTATCAGTTATTCGAGGGCCTGTGGTATACCGGTAACACATCTCCATGGCATGGAGAAGTAGGGGGTTCGATTCCCCCCAGGTCCACCCTGACTTCCATGAGACTAATGAGTCTCATGGGCCCCATGAGTCTCATGGAGCGCTTTGCGGCGAGCAAGGAATAGTTTCTCCCGAAATCCTCCCTCGCGGACAAAACGGTTTTTGATGCCTGTTAAAAATCGATCCATGAGAAAGCCCTGTTTTATGCAAAGCGTCATCATGAGGTTGGCGAAGCTTTCCTGATCATCAAAACGGATTTCATGCCACGCCTGAGCGTCATGAGACACATGAGTCTCATGAATATCGATGAGAATTTTTCGAAGTCGAAACACCCGCGGATCATTTTTATCCCATACGGGGAACCCTTTTTTGAAAAGAAAATCTTTATAGTCTTCGGTCAGCTCCCCATAGCTTGCCCGCGAGACGCCCGAGAGCTTAAGATTGCTTTCAACCGAGTTTTCCAGACTCCCTTCGACGAGATTCTGTTTTCCTGAGCGGTTCGCCTGTTCCATTTGATCGAAGGTTCTCGTAGTGCGGGGGATATAGCGGGTTATGAAGATATGGTTGAGGTGGGAAATTTCCTGGGCAAGCCAGTAGACAAGGGTGTTTTCTATCCCGCCAGTTTTTTGTGAGTTTTCCATGGGTGGACCCGATCGGATTCGAACCGACCACCCCTGCAATGCGAATGCAGTGCTCTACCAAATGAGCTACGGGCCCGGGAAATACTTCATGAGTCTTATGAGACACATTACTCTCATGAGCTCCATGTGTCAAATGGAAAAAGTGGATTTTATTTTGAAGTACTCGCTCCCGCCACTTGGGGGGTAGACTGGTTGAGCTGATTATTGATAAAGTTCCCCATCATGGCTCCAAGCCCGAGCATCATGGCGAATGCGACCAGGAACATCCAGCTACGTACAACGATGAGATAGTGGGGAGACGTAGCCCGCGATGTGCGGTGCGCGACGTGATGATGGGTCCGATTTCTGCGGGTAATTTTTTTCTTCATACTCACTCTAGTTTTCTCTCTTTTTTGCTCCTTGTCAAGGGGGCAAACTCGTCCTTGACACACCCTTTTCGCGCGCGTCATTATGTATATATAATAACTTTTTTCGCTAGCGGTTTTCGTTGGGTTTGAAACAGTTGGTGAAAAAAGATTGCATGCCCGGATCACTACCCAGGAATTTTTTTCATTTCAAGCATACAAATAAAAAATTAAAATCCCACGCATTTCTCCGTTTACCCATCGTTGATGCATTTCTTTCTCTATTGATATCGTTATTGTCTCCCATGAGACACAGGAGACCCATGAGTCGCATGAGTCCATCGGGTGGCTTCATCCACCTCCTCCCCCTCATCCTCCTCGCCGTATTCGCCCTCACGACGTTTATCATCGTGGGGAAAGTCGAAAAGGATAAGCAGGATGTCCGGAGCAGGGCCGCCATGTCCGATGAAGGAGGAGGGGGAGGGGTTAATCTTGACATCACCGATTCGATGCGCGCCACGCAAAACGAAGTTGCCTATGAGGAAAAGCAAGCGTCGGTGCTTCAGCAAGAACAAGAAGTCGCCTATCAAGAGGTTAAACCCCCGACCGTAAAAGACGATGATCGTCCCACAAGCGGCAACAACACCATCCAGACGACCTCATACGACGAAGATCGTGAAGCCGCCCGGGCACGACAACTCACGGAAAATAACGCCAATCAAACGACCACCGGTACTACGACGACCACCCAGACGACCACGGAAAGAGATGATTGGCGTCCCAATTCAGGAAATACAACGACTAATACGACAGGTGGAAGTGGACAACAACAGGTCGATACGACCACGACAAATACAACGACCAATCAAGTAAATAACGCCCCCGTTCCCGATGCAAGCATCACGACTGTCCCCGTCCCGGTTGTCATCACGGACGCACCTAAGCCTACGACCAAAGCTGATCAGCTCACTGATTGTTACGACCAGTTTGGTTACAACAGTTCCCGGTGTGATTATTTCAAGCCCACCGTCACACAAGCGCCTTTTACACCAACAGAAATAGAGACTCCTACGCCAAAACCGAGGTTGTCCCGTTACGACGAGCTTGAAAAATCTGTCACGACGACCCCCCCTCCTGCCAACGTCACGCCAACGTCGGATGAGCGTATCGCATTGGGTATCACTCCAACGTCAACGCTCCCTCCCCGTATCGTTCCCATTAATCCACCATCAACGACGACTTCCACAGTGCCCACGACGCCTCCATCCCAGAATGTATCCAATACGAACTCGTCGCTCAATCTCGCCACAACAGCCAAATCCGCTAGTCAAATTAAGAAAGATTATGATGAATGTATTCGGAGTGATTCTGGTACTGTAGCGGATTGTTACGGTATCGCCTCTGGCAAGACGACCCCCGCGCCGATTGCCTACGTTTCTCCGGCGAATGGGGGATCCACCCCGCCGATTGCGCAAGGTACGACAGGAAAAAGCGGTACATCGACACAAACTTCCAGAGATAAATTTAAAGACGCGCCGGAGCAAACACCGGATCAAAGCGTTGGAGGCGATGCATGCGCGAAAGCGCAAGGATGGGATTTGTTTAAATGTAATCTACAGAAACCAGGCACGGCGTTTCAGGCGGCTATTATTTCGTATTTTAATCAAACGTCCATAGTCGCTCCGACCAAGGCTCCCGGTGTCGTCCCTGCCCTTACTTTTGAACAGATACAGCTGAAGCGACAAGAACTTGCTGACTGTGATACTCCGGCATGCCGTGATGACGTGAATAAAAGATTTGGTAGCCTACCTTCGACTGTTCCCACGACGGCAAAACCACCACTAGCATCTGGCAATCAATCAGTATCAACTGCTGGCGCTCCTCCTACATCAGGTGCTAAGCCCACTGGTCCCGCATCCACGACTACCACCGCTCCGGTCGCAGCGACGACCACAACGACAACGAGTTCCACAGGATCGACCTCCACCACCGCCTCTCTCATCCCGAAAGGTTACACCGATCCGGGGGAGGCCGGGGAGAAAGCCTGGGGAGATTGTAAAAAGTCCGGCAAATCCGATTTGGACTGCCGGGGGGCCGCGGAAAAAGCCCACGCCGTGGCAGAAGCCAATTTGCCGGCAAAAATTCGATTGAGTCAGCAGTGGCGTCAGGCTAAAGACATCGGCAGGGCGGTCGATGAAGCGAGCAAAACCATGCTTGCCGAGGCCCTCAAAGCCGCCGGGGTCAAGGACAGTAAGGGGCTCTCCGCCGATGCATCGGCCAACATCCAAGCCATCCAAAAACTTTTAGCTCAACAACTTCAGGGTGATGCGGGAAAAGGTAAAACTGCCGCCGAGCTTATCCGTATTGGGGTGCTTGCGGGTAAGCTTGCCGGAGCGTCCGCAGGGACTAAATCCTCAGTGGAGATTGCCGCCGAAATCGCATCCGCCGGCCTTTTTACCGCAAAGGCCGACCCGAAGCTCGTCGTAACGACGACCACAATCACCACGCTCCCGATGTACAAAAATTCCGGCGAAGCCGTCAAATCCAACCAAAAGACGATTACCCCGGATCAATGTACCTGGTGCGGGAGTGCGGGCCAAGGCTACTGCAGTAAAGAATGCGGCGGCGACAAATCCTGCGACGCAGGGTTTAAATTGAACGCCGAAAAAACGAGCTGTGTCGTCGATCCCAATTACAAACCCACCCCGACCCCGGCGGCGACCGAATTGGCATCTTCATCAAAGACCACGACGACTGCTCCACTCACCCAGGAGCAATTTGATAATTACACACTCGCTAACCCTCCGACGAAACTGAAGTTTGGTGATGCAGGGTGTTTATGGTGTAACAGTTGCGGCAAGGGTTTCTGCGCTGCTATCCCTGGCGGTGGTTGCAACGATCAGGCCGCCAACCTCTGTTCAGACTGGACAAAGACCAATGACATAATTCAGGAAAATGTTCGTCAGTCTCAAAGCACGGTCGCTGTTGCGCTCCCGCAAGCAGCTCAAGATGCGTATCAGGAGGCCATAGCCACCTATAAATCTGATGAAAAAAAGCATGAAGAAGCGGTTAAAACGTTTATTGCAAATGGTGGATCTCTCGCGCAAATCGTTGCAGCCACCGGCGCCGTCGATGCATTTGACCAATGGAAGACGTATGTGGACCGCAAAGCACAGGCGACCCAGTGGGATGAACGACGATTGGAAGTGATGGGCGACAAGCTCGATCGTAAAGTAGCCCAGCTCACTTCCCAGCAGCAGGCCATGCTCGTCGACCGGCAAAAAGCATTCCTCGTCAATCTTGGCGCTCAAGAAGCGGCCCGTAAAGCAGTGTTTGGCGTCTCATCCGCCGGACCGAACTCGGACTCAGCTCTTTTTGAGGCAGGCACAAGCAATCTCCCGTCGGATGTCAAAAATGATATCGACAAAGACGTCACGGACAAAACGCCGGTCGTCAAAGAAGTATTTCAACTTCAAAAAACTATGGAGGATTCGGTGCAAAATCTCCAAAAAGGCCTCGCCGAGTGTGATACCGACGAGTGTCGGACCAAGGCAGCTGCGTTTTTTCAAAATTCTAAAGCAACGATTCTCAACATTGTCAATGTCGATGCTCCCCGATTGGGCCTGGATGACGGGAGGATTAAAGAGTTCAATACATATTTGACCAATGGCGAGTATACAGCCAAACTCGCGGTGGATAAGCAAAAGCTTCTCCAGGCCTACACTTCCTGTACACCGAATTGTACAAGTACGGAAGATGTCGATGGTCGCGTCCTGGTATCCGCGGAACAAAAAGCATTCACTGCACAGTATGGCAAATATGTCACGGATCTTCGCAAGGCCAATGAGGCCAACGTTTTCAAAGAAGGCTACCAGGCGGGTTTGAACGCACTTGACGTTGATTTTCAGGTCGAAGACAAAAAGCTCGCGATGCGGGATATCCAGCTCAAACTTCCTACCATGCCGGATCATGATATTACTCAGTATTGGCAGGATTATAACAAGTTAAAACAAGAGATCGAGCAGACGAGAGGCGTTAAAGAAGCCAATCTCGCCGATGCCTATGCTCAGACGTCCGGTTGGACGGATGCTGCAGCAAAGGCGTTTATTACCTGTATTGCAACAGGAAAAACATCGTGTGATTCTGATCCGGCTGTAAAAACAGCGAGGACGGAAATTGTCCGAAGTAATGGCGAAAATAGTCCTCAAGTCGTCCAACTTGATCGGAAGCTTGTAGAAGTCAAAACCCGTTTTGAAATGAACGATCTCTATGCCGCGAGGTTGGAATCCGCAGGCAAGAAAGATAATTATGCATTGGAGGATCAGTATGCCAAAACAATCAGTGAGTTAGTAAGAAACGCAGATAATTATGATCTCGTCCGCGAGATTCAAAAAGATGAAGGAAAGATAAAGACTGCATTCATAAATACTGCCGTAAGAGACGGAAAAGATTGGGCGCTGGAGATGGTATGGAGAACCGGTAATCCAGTTATAGAAAAAGATGGCACGAAGAGGGAAGCCACCAAGGCAGAATATGAAGAACAAAAGCAAGCTTTAACGAAATTACTCGCTCAGCAGGAGGCCGCCGGAATTCCGGAGCCCGTTCGAAAGTCGTTTGAACAAAAATTCTATAACGGTGAACTGCCGGATCCGAAGAAACTACTGGCTGATGGGACTATGCCCGTCACGTATGTACGGGATGGCGCGACAGTTACGCAGGAAGTGAAAGCCAAGCCCACGGACCTAGGCAACGTGCTCCTTATTGCTCAGACCTCCGTTCAGAAAAACGATCACTATCAGACCTGGCTCCTCCAATCGGGAAATAAGGAAAAGACTCCGGCAGATTTTGACGCCTACCAAAAGAAAGCCTTTGAGACCTATCAAAAGGACAAATGGCTCTCAGACTTTTTCCTGACGGATGAGAAAGCGAAATCAGACTACGTGAAGGGGCTTTATACCGGAGAGAAAAATGCAGACGCCTTTGCCACAGCATGGAAGCAAACATCCTGGAGGGAAGCAGTAACTATTAAAGTTCGTTCTATGGTCGGTCCGGAAATTAACCATAAAATGGACGAATTTTATGGACTCCAAAAGGATCTCCCCATCGTGCAAGCTGACTACGTGAGCGCGCAGCGCACGAAGGATGCAGACACGCGTATCGTTTTGAGTCGTTCAAAAGAGATCGAACAAGATCCAAATTTTGCAGATATACAAAGAGACTATGGATGTACCACCGGCCGCCAGTGTCTGGAAAAACAAATAGCTCAGATGTGGCTCATGGGGCAGGATGCCAAGTTTGGGAATAACGACAAAACCAAAAAAGTTTTTGCCGACGATCCGGATTGGGCGGTCAACGGCGTGATAACCGGAAAATTGCAGGTGGGCGATGTCCAGAATCTGGTGAATCAGTATAACAAGGAGCGGGACGAAACAGTGATTAATCCTGTCGTGAAGTATGTTGATACGGTTTTGGGTTTTGCAAGCAACATTCCATTATTAGGCGAGCTTGCCAAGCTCGAGAGAAAGCTCGTGGAAGGCACAGTCACCCAAGCCTATCGTCCGGCAGACGAAAAGCTCGCTTTGGGATTGGCAGAATTGTACGTCAAAAGCGTTGGCGGTACGCTGGAAGACAATGACAAGCTCAAAGATGACGAAATAAAGAAAAGAATCGTCAATGTCGCGGCCCAGATTGCCCTGGGCACGTCGCTTGATAACCTCAAAAGCGGTATTGATGCGCAAGATAACCTGTCCCTGGTCAAGAAAATGGAAATACACGGCAAAAATTCCATCCAGGCAGCGTATAAATTGGAAACGAACGCCGTAGCGCAAAAGGAATATATAGAAAAGCTGGACTGGGGGGAGAAAAACGCGCTGGATTTCGTCAACTGGACACACGGCTCAGCCGTCCGTGGTCATGTGACGACCGAGCAAGGGAAAGAGCGGCTGATAAGAGGCAGTGCAACCGGTAACAATATTGAGTATTTTGCTGGCCTTGGTGACATGGCCCGGGGCACCGTTATGTCCGGCGGTAAACTGTATGGCACACTTCTGGCATTTACTGTACCGGCAGCGGGACTTGTGGGGGGGACTACAGCTATCACCGGTCAAGGGTTACTCAACGCAGTGGGCACCGGCATGGGTCAGTATCTGGCCGGCGAAAGCTGGGCAGGGACAGCCGAGGCATGTTCGTTTAAATCCTCGATGGATGGGGCAGCCTGCGGCAGGTCTGCCCTCATGACGGCATTTATGACGATCTCCGCGGGTCAGGGTGGCGCGGCGATCTTGAATAAGCCCGCAGCATTGACAAATTCAGTTGCAGTAGCAGAAAACGTAATTGTTGGTGGGTCCAAGGTGGGCGCGATTACGTCGGCCGCGCGCAGACTTGAAGGAGCCATCGCTGCTTCCGCACCGGTGCAAGCTATTGAACGCGCTATGGTCAGCGCGCCCGCGCAGTTAGGTCTTAATGGGTTGGGTATCGCAGCGTTTGGCGGCGAGGCGTTGCATGTTTGCGGCACCGAAGGAGTAGGGGTCAACTGCGGTATCCAGGCTGGATTTACGGCGGTGACGGCGCTTCGTTTTCTTAATGGTGGAGCGCAGATGATTGCCGCGAGGCAACCTCCGGGAAGCGCTCTGGGCAAGGTTATTACAAACGGCAATAAAGCTATCGCCGTCCTTGATGCCGGGGTCAATGGGACATTAGCCGGTTCCGCCTGTACGGCGGCCCTCGTCGGTCTTGCGCCCGGGGAGAGCTGTGGCACGGCCATCATGTTTTTGACGACAGCGACGATTCATACACGGGATGCGTTCAAACCCGGTGGTCATCCGCCGGAGACTGCCGCTTCAACCAAAGATTCGGGAAAGAAGTTCGCATCTATGCAGGACGTGGCCAAAGATTTTAACAGCGCGCTTTCCGTAGACGCCAAGACCGGTAAGGTCACGGTTAGGGCGGATAAAGAAATTACATTCACAGACGTACAGGGAAAAGAAAAAAAGATTTCAGTCAAAACGACATCGACTGATGCGGAGATTGCTGCCGCGCGTAAGCAGCTCGTGAATGATTATGCAGAGACGAAAGTCGCATTCGACGAATCGGTGAAAGTGGCCCAAGCAATAGCCCGGACGAAAGTAGATCCCAAAGACACAGCGATGGACAGCGCGATAAAGCTTGCCGAAGCTAAAAAAACATTCGACTCATCCGTCTCAGAAGCCTCATCAGACCCATCGAAATTATCCCAAGTTGATACCGCAGCCAAAGCGCTCGAAACGGCCGCCACCCGCTACCGGGCAGAATCGGCGGATCTGAAAGCCGCCCGCGGGTACAAAGTCCCTGCGGACAGTGATCCGGTCAAAGCTAAGGCACATCAAGACGCATTAGCCACATTAGACACATTGGTCACACGAACCCGTCCCGCAGGAGAGACTCCCGCAGCTGAGAAAGCGTATAATGTGGCCTACGAACGCGCTAAAGAGGGAGTCGTTATAGCCCAGGAGTCTATCAAAGCAACGTCATACAAGGGACGACAGGAAGTTCTTCATAAAGAAGTCACCGCCGCCCGCGCCGTCAAAGCCGAGGCACAAACCCGTCTTGATAATGCCGAACCAGAGCTCGCGCTTGGCCAAAAGGTTGGTAGTTTATCACGCGCAGAACGTTTTACCGCGATTGTCAATCTTGAAGCAAGAGTTAATGAATATAAAAACGCGGCACAATCAGAAGGAGGATGGGAGGCAAAGGTCCAGCAAGCAGAAACACTGCTCACTGCAGCAAAAGCAAAACATGCATACATCACGAGTTTGGAAGTCGTTAATGGCGATAAACCACTGGCGAAACTTCCGGAAATTCCTGCGGATATCCAACAAACATATGATGCACTGACCAAACATAGTGAAGCCCAACAGCAGATTGTTCAAGGGGCTGAAAAAGCGATTGAGCAATCCAACACGACGATTGCAGAAAAAGTCAAAGCCCGTGACGGCGCCGGGACCAGACTTGCCAAGCTCGGTGATACCCCCGTTGGCTCGTATGTCCGTACGGAAATTCTCGGAAGACTGTATCCCGAAGAATCTCAAGCGCAACAGAGACTAGCTACCGACGTCGGCCGCAGTGTCGTCGACAAAATCCTCGCTCAACTGCGGAGCGCTCCGCAAGCTCCGGCAGCCGCCGCCAATCAGCCGCTTCTGACCCGCCTCCGTGACGTTTTTTCTCCTGATGCTGCTGCTCGCCGAACCGCTGCAGAGGCAGAAAAAGTTCAGAGCACGGCCGCGACTGCTACACAGCGCGCACAACAGACACAAAGTGAACTATCACGGGAAGTTGCACGGCTGGAAAAAGAAGCATTGGACGCAAAAGATAGGAGTACAGTGCGTACTACAGAATATGAATCTGCTCTTGCCAAAGCCAGACAAGAATCGGAGCAAAAGCCCGCATTACACGCCAAAGAAAAAGGTGAAGTCGCATTTCAGGAACGATTACTCGCAGAAAAACAAGCGGAAATTAGACGGTTAGAAGAAAGCCGCGCGTCACTCAAAAGCGACGTGGATAAGGCGGTGCGCGATAGCGTCATTGTGGGCGCGCGCCAGACAGAGCAAACATATCGTGATCAATTAACCACAGCAAAACAAGCGCTGGAGGATGCCATCGCGCGGACATCAGAGGTTGTTCGGGCCAATGATCAGCTTGGCAAAGCTAAACAAACTGCGCTTGATATCGAGGCTGCAAACAAATCAGCAAAGGAAAAATTAACTGAGGCCACGAAAAATACCGACGTTGCCAAACAAAAAGAAAAACAAGCCAACGATCGGGTATTTTTAGAGCGGAAAGCCCTCAAAGATCTCGCTTCCGTGGCGAAGGATGGTCAGGCACTGCAAAAAGAACTCCGGGAGCAAAAGGATTTGGAAAAAAAGTATGACCGCGAGCTTGTGGATTTGCAGTCCGAGCGGAAAAAATTGGAATTAGAGGTACAAAAGCAGACCGACGCGCTTACCAAAGCCAGAAATGAAGTCAAATCCAAACCAAGCAAAGAAGTGTTGGATGCCAACGAATTGGTACGCCAGGCAGAAGTGAGGGTTGCTCAGGCGCAAAATGAGCTGACGCGTTTGGATAATGAACTAAAAGAAGGAAAAACAAGTAAAGCCGTTGTTGATATCGCTAAGATTGCCTATCAGGAAACCAAAAATGATGCAGAACTGAGGGTCCGTGAAGCTAATAAAGCGCGCGATGGCGTAATAGACCTCGATCCGAGGGCGCAGAAAGCCAAGGATGCTTTGGATAAGACATGGAAATTACTGACGGAGAAAAATCAGAAATACGCCACAACAAATAAAGCCTGGGAGACAGCAACCAACCGAATTACAGAGTTAGAATCCCTTCCGTTATCTAAATCCTTCGCCCAGCGTCTTAAAGACGCCTTCATTCCTCCCAAGACAACTGTTCCCGCCTCGCCCGTCGATTTATCCGCCGAAGCTCCGGCGAAGGCGGACCCCACCGCCGTCAAACAGATCTTCGACCGTACCACGGTCTACAATGAATCACTCCGGGCAGCACAAGATGCGTTGGGAGAAAATGTATTAGCATCTCCATCCCAAGAAGCCATCAGACGAGCTCAAGATGCCACAAAACAGATCATAGAACAACAGCTAGTTCTTGAAAATGCTGCTGCTCGTGGGGTTGCTGCCGATTCGGTGGCAAATAGTTTGAACTTTAAGCCTCGTCCGCGTGGCATTGCCGCGATGCAGGCTGGGATAGAAACGCGTCAGGTATGGGCACGGGATGTATGGAATGCTACGGCAGAAAGTACACAGGAAAGAGTCTGGGGAACCGTGGAGAAGCCAAGCCGCCTCCGGTTATTTGTCGACCGTATGGGTGACGGTCCGCTCAATCGCGCACTTGCCGCAAGTGAGATGGCCCGCGCATACAACCGGCAGGAAATTACGGGATTTGTGGCTACTGCCAAAGTTGAAGGCGTTCTGCGCGATGGTAAACAGATACGACTTCGCGGTGCAGGTGATACGATAAAAAGTTTGAGTGATACCCTCTCTGGCTCACCCGATGGCGTGTATGATGTCACAACCAGCGGAGAGAACGTTCGCGTGGTCAAATATGGAAATAAATTGTACGTTGGGAGTCAAAACAGTCCCGAAGCAGTTGCGAACGCATTTGCAACGAAAGAATCATTGACCATCAAATCGCGCGTGACGGATATTCCTGTCGATAGCAGCGGAAAAGTCACTGTAACCATCAATGGAGAAGCAATCGCAGCGGATTCGTTTGCTGCATTGAAGCCTAAATTGGCAGGGAAAAGTGGTGTCGCCCGTAGTGAGATTGGCGGCAAAGAAGTGCTCTTAGAAGTGCGGGAAGGTGATGTGTTCATTGCCAAAAACGGGAGCAACGGACAGCCGCAACTCGTTGAAGGGAAGATCGGGACAGAATTTTGGATCGATGAGTCGATTGCCAAAACGAGGAGCGCTAAGCGGGTCATCGCAGAGTTGAAACGAGGCATTGCAGATATCCAGAAAGCCAAAGGCGACCAGCAATTTTGGGGATTTGAAAAAGGAGAGAAAAATCAAGTTCAGTATATTGCTGACGCCATTTTAGGCCGGGAGACCGGACAACGCGGCACGCTTTACGAGGCGATCACCGGAATAGGAAAGACGACCACGATTATTCCGAGTGTCGCGGTTCTCAAGGCCCGCATCACCGGTTCGCCGGTTGTGGTGATCCTCAATACGACGGCTGATGTTGCGGCGTTTTTTAAAGATTCCCCGTCGGAATTTTTTACGAAAGTCGGGCAAAAAATCGTCGAGTTTGACGCCAACAATTTTGATCCAGGAAGCCCCGCGCATACCAAAGCCCTTGCGGAAGCCAACATCATCGTCACGACCAAAGATGCGATTTTTGAGTCCATCAAAGGCAAGCAAGGTGAGCCGTTTCTGCGGAAAGCCAAGGGGTCGGTGCTCCTTGCTGATGAAGCCCAAAATACCCTGCGCCTGGAGATCGACTACATCATCACCCATGGTGGCCGGACGCGGCTTGCGGACCGTCCCGACGGACAGTCAAAGATCGATATGTTCACGGAGGTTTTGGATGGGGCAACCCTAAAGAAGCTTCGTGCCACACTTGCCGAACGGGGGCTTGAGGCGATGCTTGAAGAGTCCGGTATCACGCGCGCAGATGGCCGCGGCAAGGTGGGGAAAGCGGAAGTGCTTGCCGAAAGTTACCGCGATCTTTTGGAATCAGCGATTGCCGCGACGGAAAAGGCAGTTCCGGGGAGCGAGACCGCCATACGGGAGTACTTGCGGACAAAAGGGCTGGAAACGGGTCAGCCGGTCACGAGCGAACAGGCATTTGCGCGGTTTTTGAATGAAATTTCTTTTGCTGGAGACAGTAGCGTTGCCATCAAGATAGTACAAGCCAACACGCGGGAGAGGATTGCAGCGTTTAATAGTATTGTGAATCAGTTTGCCCAAGTGCCGGGCAATGACTTTACGGCTGGTAAAGGTGGGTTTGTCGTCCTTGCCGAAGGAGGCGCGATATCCGGCAGGACTCCTTCCCGGGCGTATGATTCGCTTGCGCTTGCCCAGGTGGGGTTTGAAGTACTTTCCTCCCGCGGGGTGAAGGATCTCGTCAGTCCACCGCTTCGGGATGTATCGATAAGCGAAAGCAGTATCGGTACCAATTATGCCAAGTTTCTCAAAAACTTCTCCGAGATTTACGGGTTTACGGGGACTCCTGATCGGGTAGCAGCACAGTTTGATCGGGTTTATGGTATTAAACTCGGCAGCGGTGGGGTCAAGCAGTTTGATTTCGTCTTCGGTGATCCGGTAAAAGGCTCCCCGGCCAAGCACGGAATTGCTTCTATCGTGGGTTTGGGTCAGGCTACTACTGAGAAACTGCGCGAGACGTTTTCTACGGTTGTTGACGGGCAGGGAGACAAACAAGTCACGCATATCGTCAATACCGATAGCAGTATTCCCCAGGGAGAACTCCTTGGATTTGCCCGTGAGCAGGCAGCGAAAGATTTGAGCGGGAAGTATGCCGGCAAAGGTGTCGTGGTCATCGTCAATGATCCGAATGGTCAACATTACGCCGTAGAATTTGGCCGCGACGGAAGTGGGAAAGTGGTCGAAACGTCGCGCCGGATGCTTACTGATAGTGACGCTAAACGCGTGAGCGCAGAAACGAACAATACAGCAATCACTTCAGCCAAAGAACTCATCAATAGCGAGCTTGCGGCAGCCCGGACAGATGGCAAGCGGGTATATCAGATTTATGAAATCGGACAGCATTATGGGGTAGACCGCGTGACCTTAGCACAGGATGGGTTTGTCGTTCTTGCCAACAACAATACGACGCTCACGGATTTTCTCCAGGGGGTGGGACGCGACCGTGGACTGAATGGTGGTGCTGGGACGAATGCATACTCTCGGGTTGATGCGATCGTTCGTGGTGTAGACGTAGCGAATCAAGGCACATTTACCGATCAGGCAGCGATACGCAATCTCGCCGATCAGGTATTGCGTGCCTCAGAGAAACGTGCCATTGCCCAGTCTGAGCTGGATGCGCTAGGACGCATCGCCGAAAACGTCGGGTTCGATGTTATTGCGCGTATGGAAGAGGCAGCAAAAGGTGGAAGGATTACGCAAGCCTGGAATAGTGGCAAAGTCCCGCAGGCGGCTCTTTTTGACGGTCTTCGCGAGACGCTCCGCAGCCGCGCTGAGCTGGATTTTTCCATCGGCAAAAGCGATGTGACCGGTAAACAGGATTTACTTGAAAAGGTGAACCGTATCCAGAAAATGTTGGTTGAAACCTACGAGAGCGAGTCCTATAAATCTTTGCCGGAGTCTTCCAAGCGGGTGCTTCGTGATGCGTTGACACAACAGGATGGTACGGTCAAAACAAATCTTTTTACCGAGGCGGACCTTGTACTTCGTGGTGACCGGAAAAATGGGAAAGGAGACGCTGTCGGCGCTCTCAATGAGTCAAAAAATCTCATCGATTATCTCGACCGAGTTAATGGTGTTGTGAAAGCAGAGGATATACCCAAAACTATCGCTCGCGGCTTGGTCCCAACGGAAAAGAATACCGATTTTGCTGCAGCAAATCAAACGGGTCAAGCGCCATCAGTTTCCGCTGTTCCCAACGATCCCATTGGCACCGCCAACCGCCTCGCCGCCGAGATTGCCAATCGTGGAACTGCCGCTGACACGACTCCCCTCACTACCTCTCAACAAACGACTCTCGCTGCGGGTTTTGTCGCCGCCCAACAAGCGCTTACACAGGCCGCTTCTGCCCGTGATCAATTTGCTGCAACTATTCCACAACAATCATTCCGTACGTCAGGCTCTTTGAGTCTCGATGACCATATTATCGCGGTTGACAGTCAGGGTAATCGGGTGATGCTAGCGATTGGAAAAGATACGAAAATTGTCACACCGCTTGCCGGTGGTGCAGGCGAGACATATTACGATTTTAATGTTAATTTTCAACCATTTCAGATATCTGATCAGGTAAGGACACTTACCATTCAGTCCGGCAATGAAGTGTATACGGTGGGCGCTGATCAACTTGATGATGCCAGAAACAAGGTGGAGCAGGAACTCATCACTCCCGAAGACCAGACCAAGAGAGATGCCCTGGAAAATGACCTCGCTCAAGCCAAAGCACAGGCAAAAGAGTTTGAGCGTTTACTCGTCCAATCTCCCCAAATCCCCCAATCTCCCCAAATACCCCAATCACCCCAACTTCCCGTCGACCTCCGCTCCGGCCCCTGGACCAAACCTGTCGCCGACGCAGTAGCCCAAGACCTCGCCACCGGTAAAAAGACCGTGGCAGAGGTTGGGCTAGCCGAATCGTACGCCCTCCACGCTCAATCCGTGGGTCAAACCAGGACTGATATTGAGAAGAGGCTCGCCGCCGACCTCGCCGAACGCATCACTCAGGCTCTTCCCTCTAGTGTTTCTATCCCATCTAGTGTTTCTATCCCTCCTTCTCTTCTCTCCGCCGTCGCGGCCTACGAAAACGCCGTCACCAAGGCACTCTATCATGACTACGACAAGTTCACTGCATCCGAAGGCCGTACCCCCGACGAGGCCCAAAAGCAAATCCAGCTCGCAACTGACACGATCGTCATAGCCCGGGCCAACGCAGAGGAAGCGATCGCTAAGGCGCTTGCGGGCAAAACGGATCCAAATGCGCAGCTCACGGTTGCTGAACGGGTAGCGGGAAACCACGCCCTTACCGCCATCTCCGGCGCCCTCATCGCCGATGCCCCGGCCGTCGCCGCCCGCCTCTCCGCCTTCGTCACCGGCGCCCGGGCCACTGGTATCAGTCCGTTTGTAGGGGATAAACCGTTTACCAACGTCACTGAAGTGCTTTTCCGCGCGACGCTGAGCGCTATCTTTCCACCGGCATCCCTCAGCCGTGCAATTATGCAAATTCCGGAGTTTTTAACTTCACTATCGCCGGACTACGTTGCCCGTTTGAGAGCTATACTGGATCGGGTAGGCGCAACAAGAACGGATCGTTTATCGAAATATCTTTTTAACGCTTTCTCGACGTGGCTCAGCGTAAAAGATCCGGATTTTGCTCCTGCCGCACCGACTTCTACTGCTCCTTCGACTCCGTCTACCGCCACTTCCGGTACGGCCGAAGTCGTCCGATCAATGAAAGAAATCACTGATAATCTTGATAGTCTCCTTTCTGCGAGTTCGACACTTCCTACCCCTGATGCTGTCATGAGCCCTATCGAACGAGCTCAAGTCTATGAGAGTTTATCGTTGCCGGATGCGGGGGTCGTAGAGAGCGCAAAACAATTGCTTCAAGGTGACGTTGGCATTCGACTCATGAGGGCATTAGGTCAGAAGACGGATGTATTGTTGTCGTCACAGGTAGAGGCCAAACAAACAGCTACTATCGATGCCATCATCGCCTACGAAGCCGCGGTGTTGTCCGGAGATAAGACTCAGATTGCCGCTGCCAAGTCAAAAGCCGAAGCAGCCATCAAAACCTTCGTCACAGATTCTTCTCCGGAAATGCAGTCGATACGCGCCGGAGCGCCGAAGAAATTTATATTCGGCATTGATTATGCCGCCATCCTCACCCGTACTTCATCAGTCGTCGTTTCACCATCAAAAGTTTCAAATTCTGCTCCCTCTCTTCCTTCTACTCCTCCTCTTTCCTCTGTTTCCCAACCCGCCCCGGCTCCCGTAACTTCTCCTACAACTCCCGTAGGTTCTCCCGTATCAGCTCCCGCTACGAGCCAACTATCACCCGGCATGCCTCAGGATTACTATAAACCGATTCATGAGGATAGTCAGGCATGGCCATTTGCAAGCGGTATCTCCCGAGCGTGGGATATACTCGGCAAAACCGTCCATGTACTTGTGAAAGAAGTGATATTTGCTGACCCTTTCGCCTCCGTCAAAACATACGGCCCATTTGCGATCAATGAAGATTCGGTCATCTCGTCAGGCATGGTTCGGACACTTCGCGCGGTGACGCTTGTTGCTTCACGCGCGGCGATTCTTTCCATGCCCGGCATGCAACCGTTTATTATCCCGGTTCTTATGGAAGACGCCGGCAGGATATCACGAAGCGCGTTTGTGTCCGTTGTCGTGCGTCCCGTCGCCCGTTGGTTTGCCAAAACCGCACTCGGTGGATTCATTCGTGATGTAGCGACCATGAATATCCTGGAAGACTGGGTCAAGCCCGGATCGCGTCTATCCCAGACCATTAAAAATATCCTCATCGGAAGCCGCGAGGGACTTGCAGAGCATTACATGAACACGACGCCCTTCGGGATCGGGCGTAAAGACTGGACACCGGTCAATGCGGTTACGGATACCCTTGGTTGGATCGGGACGCGGTCGTTTTCCGGAGGCGTATTGCTTCTCTGGGACGGATGGCGCGCATGGCGTGGGGTGACGGAGTTTATTCTCGGGGACGATTCGAAGCTAGCCGGTTATGAGGCGGTGCGACCCAATTATTGGGCGACGGTGGGCAACAGACTTTGGATATTTCCCAATTGGCTTGTCAACGCGACCCCTATCAATAATGGCGCCGTGTGGACGCTCACGCGATTTGGGTACCTGATTCTTCCTTTTTCCATCGGGTTAGTTGCGGTAGGCTTGAGCTTTATTCCTCTCGTAGGACCGATAGCTGGTGGCGTGGTTGGTTTATTGGCCGCGATGACATTCTATGTTGCCCAGCAGGCCGGGTCAATGCTTTGGGATTATGACATGCACCGGCTGATCAATGATTATGGATTTGCTAAGCCATGGTATTGGAAAGTAGGGAAAGAGCAATTCCGCATGAGTCCTGACCAAGTGGAGCTCCAAGCAATCAACGCCGCAAAAGCAACCCCGGCAAGTCCAGTCACCGTGTTTACGAACGCTCATAAAGCAATCATTGATGAGATTTATACGCAAAACGCAAATATTTTAGGGGCGTCAAATACGCCGATAGTCAGAGCGCAAAAGATGGTCAATGCATTACTCAAGTCAAATCCTGAATTATTCCAAAGTCCTGCTGTTATTGAACAGATGGCGCAATATGTTCTGACGCTCAAACCAAATAGTAAGACGGATATCGCTGAAGTTGCGCGTTTGGTGAGAAGTTATGTGCCTACTGCCCCCTCCACCCCGGCCCCGGCCACATCAGCACCCACACCGGCCAGCGGCAATGGAGTCGGCGTTACTCCTTCCTCCCCAACGACCCCAATATCCCCAATTACCCCAACCTCCCCAATCCCTGTTGTCCCCGGCAGTTACTCTGATGCCACGATTCGGGATGTCCGTGGCGTTTTTACAGCAGAGACGAACCGGGTGATTGAGGAGATTCAGACAAACATGCAAACGCGATTGGCCAAGCGACCCGCGACCCGTACCCCTCCTGCAGAATTTTCCCAGGCCCTGCGGGCAAGAATTTCCGGTAGCATTCGGGACGAGCTGACGGACACGGGATCCCCGACGATGCGGACGATCACGGATCGCTTGAAAGGTCTCGGAGTCGACCAAGCAGATATTCCGGCGGTCCTCGCAGCATACGTGACCCAGATCGAGACGGGCGACCGTGTCGGTCAGATGGTAGACCAAATTCTCGCCGGTCTTTCATCAGAGACGAATACGAGAGTGATACCGCAGTCTGAACTCGTTGCGGTTAAAGGTACGCGCATGACTGTCGCAGACATCCACGGAGATATCGCCGCAATTGAACAGTTACTTTTGGACGAGAACATCATCACCGTCAATCCATTGACGAAAGCGTGGACACTCAATACCAATTGGATAGAGCGCAATAATGATCCCTTTATTCTCACATTCTTAGGAGACAAGCTCGATCGCGGTGAAAATGATGCGGGTAAACCTGCCCAATTTGTGACGGACTATTACGGATGGCTATCTCTCTTTAGGGGACGCTCGGATACACCAGGTACGGCGATTATTCAGAAGATACAAGATCTTATCGATCAGGCCAGACGTGCCGGATTGGAAAAAAAGTTTATTGTTCAGGACTTTGCGGGAAACCATGAGATACTCAACCTTTGGGCGCTAGAGGTCTTTGCGACAGAGTTGGGTAGTGATAACCCTCCGGATCGAACGTCCCAAAAAGGGAACCTTTGGTATGGTGATCCGAGTAAACCAAAAGCATTTAGCTTTGTCGCAAACGGTGTGAGCTGGAGCGAGCTTCGTGCACTTAAGGATGCGAAGTTTATCGTCGACGGACAAGGTGTTCCGTACCGTGAATTTGTAGCCAGCCGTCTCTACGTCCAGGCCCGATCGGACACATCTATCATGCAGCACACCGATACCACGGTATACGCTCGCTATATATTTACTCCGGATGATTTTACGAGGACAGATCAAAAAGAATATATCCGCGCACTTCTTTCCGGTGATGACCGGTTGAGTGCTAGGGCTTTACGATGGATTGATGGCCAGGTCAAAGCAAAGGGCCTTACCCAACAGCAAGTTGTCGATCGCATTAACGGTAACATCGGGAAACTCGTTCGCTCTAAAGAGCCGGGTTTTGCCAAGGCGTTGTTTAATGCGATGACCGATCATGGGCAGTTTAGTGAAGAGATCCGTACGTTTGATTTATACCGTTCGATCATGGGAGTGGCCGATGGCGCCATGGTCAGTCATGGTCATAATCCCGATGTCGTGGGGGATTACTTGAAGAACGGGAAGGCCGAGGGGCTTGATCGCAAGCTTTCTCGCGCGTACAGCAAACGGTCGACCGCTTCATCAGGAACTGCAAACAAAAGGGAAACGTCAGTGGTGACTTTACAAGAACGCCCACCAGAGTTTGAAAAAGTCTACAAATATACGCTCACCCTCCCAGGCATCGACCTACCATTCCTGCAGACGATGAATATCTCGCTAAATATCCCCGTCGCGGCCCCCGCCTCCGGCGCGACCGCCGTTCCCTCCACAGTTACTCCTCCTTCTACTCTGTCTCAACCGTCTACCGCCGCCCCCGCCCCGCAATCGACAGTAAAGAGCGATGAGGTTATAACAACGACAACAGTTGATGGTATTCCGGGTAATGTCACCATCCTAAATAAGGGAAATGTTCTTATCGTATCGTATGTCGAGACTGATCCGGCAGGGACTCGAAGAGAATATGAGCTTACGCAAGGCGTTCGTACGAATATTGGTCACAATATCGTCATGGTGTTTGAAGGATTGAATCCATTCAGTGGAATAAAATTGAATACGTATTCAGAGCTTGAAAGTAAAACAATCGAATTTACCGATAGCCAAAGTGGAGACCTGAGAGAGCATGTCTATGTTAACGCTTTTGGTATACCGTTTGATCGGTCCGGAAATGAAATAACGAATCAGTGGAAAGATACAGCTGTTTCCTCGAGATATGAAATAAGAAATAATAATGGGTCAATCGAGATACGCAAAAAGAGAGTCCTGATTGTTCGATCCGGCGATACTATCGGAGGGAAAACACTCAGTCCTTCCGATAAAGTCTCCTACCTTGCGGGAGCACAGAGCGTGGGCGATTATGGGACTTCTGAGGAAATTTGGCGACGGTTCGATACCAATAATCAGATGGAAGTTCCGATTGACGCAAGCTTTGATTCGGCGAAAGCACCGTTGGGTGTTTTGAGTAATAACACAGTGAGTATTGGTGCATATCAAGGTAATAGCACGATTATTGATGCTCATTCTGTTTCACCGGTAGTACGGTCGTCAGGTATTGGAGTGCGAGATGATGATCTATTTTTAGGATCCACGAGTCTCTCAAGGAAAAATATATATCTTAACGGGATAGGATTAACATCAACACAAAAAGCTGAAGCGGTACGAAGCATTGTTAATTCATCACAATCTATTGCTGGTTTGTTGAATGATACAGATAGGTATGATCAGTACGTTATTAGGACGATCCGAGACTTAATTACTAATGGATTATTGACTCAGGAAGAAGCTGTTGGTGTGCTTAAGACGATTGATCAAGGTGATTATCTTGCAAATATTCAAAAAGTAATTATAGAATTGTCAAAATCTACCGTTCCTGCCGCCGCTGCCGCACCACAACCCGCTCCCCAGCCGGCTACTCCAAAATATGTATTTCCGCCCCCATCCTTTGCTCCTTCCCGTGAATGGCAGGTTGTTGGTGATTGGATTCTGCCTTCCGGTGGCGAATATCATATAAATCTAGATACTGGCTTCAAAGAAGCCAGGTGGCTGAATTTACCGAAAGCTCAACCCGCTCCCAAGCCCGCCGCTCCAGCCCCGCAGCCCGCCGCGCCAGTCCAGCAACCCGTCCCACCATTCTTTAAAACCCCAACCGCCCCTACCACCCAACCCGCCCCGAAAACCCAGCCTTCCGCTATCCTTCCCCTCCCCAGCGAAGTCATCACGGACGCGCTCGTCGGTGCATTTACGCAGGCGGGGATTGCCATTGATTCGGCTGCCAGGATATTCATAGAACGGCTCGTCATGAATGCTCCGACAATAGCCGGTCAAAATATGAACACGATGAATGCTGTCGTGGTACTCATTAACAGAGCGCTTGCCCTCGATCCCATCCAACGAGCACTTCAGGGCATCGGTACTCTTGAAGATGCCCGTCTTTACATTCCCATTATCACCCGCATTATTACGACCAACCCTCTTCGTGCGCCCGCGCTTCTTGCCAATCTCCTTACAGCTATTAATGCTGTGGGAACCTTCACAGATACGCTCGTAATACCCATACAACCAGACGGTTCCACGGTGACTCCGGAAAGTATATTCCTTCAGCTTACCGTCCCGGTTGCTGGTCAAACTATTGATGGATTTATGCGTGATGTGTTTGATCTGAATCACTTCGCTTCGGATGCACTGACTCCTGCACTACAGACAGACGTCGCCCGTATCCTCCTCGCCCGCAACGCCCGGTCTCAGGCAGCCCGAGCTGCAGCTCAACCCTTAACTTCTCCTAACTCTCTCCTAACTTCTCCTGCTGTCACTGATGATTCTGGCACCGGGGTGATAGAGGTCACACCCCCCATAAATCAAAAAATCACAATGACTCTGCCAGATTTTCTCGCTCTCGTAAAAAGCTCAACGTCTCCCTCTCTTGATCCGATAGGCCGGCAAGCGCCAGACGGGTGCAGTCTCTGTAGCGATCTCATAGCAAATATCCAGAAAGATTTTGCAGAGTACTATTTTGCCAAGGCTCAAAATGATCCTACAGCCCCCGCTAAACTTACTGCGATTAAGACGAAGCTCGAGTCCCATTTTCTTTTCAAAAACGGCAAACCGGTTACCGAGCCGGGAGTGGGAGATTTTGCGTCTATCATGAGGAAGGCCGGCAATATTTTATTCGGATGGGCGGATAAAAACTGGCTCCTCTACTTTGCCACCCAAGCCTGGATTGCCCAGGCGCGAGGGGATACGGACGCTCAAACGATGTACAGCCAAAAATTTGCAGTCTACCGCAATGTTCTCAGCGCTCCCCTGGACCTAGACACAGCCATCATCAAATTTTTGGAGAGCCTGGGAGATATCGAAAAGGCCGCCAAGACCTCCACTCCCCGTCCCGGCGGTGGCGCCGGCTCCACGTCCGAACCTGATGTCATCCCCAACGCCAGTCCGGATGTTGTTCGGGAGAGCCCGACTTCGTATGAATACAAAGACAGTACACAGCATTTTTCCGGTATTGATTATGAGCATTACGTTCATGCTCAGTATCGCCTCGGCAGGAAAGAACTCACGCTTGAGCAGGTAGATAAGGTGCTCGAAGCACTCTCTCTTCAGGCAGAGTTGAGGGCGTCGGCAGATCGAAAGTATGAGGCAATCTACGAAAAGCTTGCCGATGGTAATTATCGGAAAAGTATCATTGACCTCATTAACGCAGACCCCCGAGATCCTACCAGAAGCACCTACAAAGATCCACGACTTGGTATTACCGTGCAAAGTCAGAGCAAAGGACCCAAAGTTCAATCCATCAATGAGGCAGCCAAAAACGGCATCGATGCGATTCTTGCACTCGTTTCAGGCAGTCGCCCAATAGGCCAGTTTGGCAAAGGGGTGAAGCAGATTCTTGACTGGCTGAGTATGTCCGGAAGCGATAGGGTTGACGTGGTGACGTCTACGGATGGGAACACCTTTTATCGCATCACATTTCTTAAGGACACGAATGGTCAATTGTACATTGCTCCATCCCGAAAAGTTTCATCGGGAGACGTCCTGCGGGAGTTTGGCGTCGATCCCTCAAAAGGTACCATTGTCCGTGTTTCGCTCTCAGAGCCCCTTCCGGTCCGCGCGTCAGAGGCCGATGATCTTCACCCGGTGTCTCAGGAGGATATTGTTAATGATATTCATACGCGGTTTCCCTATATTCGTCAGGTGAATATTACCACACAGAAAGACGGCGAGACGGCGCCACAAAAGGTGAACGGATATGAGACTAAAGAAGAGTATGTACCCGGCACTGCTGCGCCGTATACACCGGAGGAAAGCAAAGGAAGAGACATTACTCTACGGGTGAGTGCGCGTACAATTATCATCCAAGATAACGGATCAGGTATGGGTCATCGGGCGTTTGCCAATATGTTTGTCCCACGACAAGGGGAGAAACAACAAGAGACTCTCGATGTTTCACGCGAACTGGCCGACTATGTGAAAGTTGTTCATGACAAAAATCCGAAGGCTCCACACAGAATTTCATTTGCCAGAGACGGCGTTGTCATCGAAGCAATTGATATCCCGGGAGACATTGCTGCGGATGCCACGATACAAGGCGGTTTATTGATAGATCTAGGGCTCTTGGCGGAAGTGTCTGAAGAATGGGATCGGGTGATTATTCCGGGGCCGGTGAAAGGGGGAAAAAACAATCTACAACTCGCACTAGAACGGGCCATTGGCGGAGTCCTCGATCACAAAACGCTTTCTCCTCTCCAGAAAGTTAGGGTTGTAAACTGGATTATCGTTGGGATAGAGCGGTTGAAGTCATCAGACCTTCCTGAAGCCAAAAAACTTGCAAAAGCGATTCGTATGTTTGCCATGCAGCGGTTGGACCCTTTGTTGGTTGAGTTGAAAGCGCAAGGATACACAATTCTTCCTCAAGATGCTCGCTACCGGAAGCTCGTCGTTCCATCCGGGAAGGTCATCTATCTCAATGAGCGTTTGTTTCGTTGGAGCGGGCCGGTTAAGCTTCAGGAACTCGGCGGTATCGTGGTGCCGGGCGTACAGTTTGGAGGAAGGAAGGAAATTCCCCTTGTCGTTGTACCGTTTACGAAAGAAAGTGTTGCCCCGGTGAGCGCGTATAAAGATCGCTGGTGGGAGATGACAGAGGCGGACCGCCTCCCAATCATCAAATCCGATCACGCATACATAGTCCCGCCCGAGTTGGGAGCCAGGCTTCTTGGGTTGGCAAATCGCAGATCAAAGGGTCCGCTTTCGGAAGGAGAGGAACTTCTGTATCGTTCACTTATCCAGCGGTTTAATGTGCTCACGGCAGATGAAGTGGTGACGAGTTATGAAAAATTTGGAGCAAAACAAAATGCAGTGATCAGCGCTGATACGACTCATGCAATCGGTGATATCGATCGGGAGGCAGTACAACATTTTCTCACGGGTTTCCCGTTCGAAGAAACCGGAAGCGGAGCAGATGTTTTGGTCGGCAATACACTAGTTCCCGAGTGGAATAGAACACAACTTATTAATCCAATTACCGGAAATGTCGATTATCACAATGTTCTCCAAGTATGGTATTTACGAAAAAATACCGTGATGATTGAATTTGTTAACGGGGATCATGAGGTTGTGATGTACGCTGATAATGGAACCAAAAAGAGCATTTCATTAACGCGATCTTCAAATATATCCCTCGACGGATCGAATATCATTTCCTTAGACCGTTATAACAAGATTACGTCTGTATTTGTTGTGAGTAGTGGTCAATTGATGGTAGATCCACTTTCGTTTAAAGGTCATGAATTTATCCTTCAGTCGGTTGCCAACGAGACGACGGATATTGTGGTTACGAAAGATGCCGGGAATCAATATGTCTGGACGGTCGATAAAAACACGGGAGTGGTCACAAAGGTTGCGAATCTGATTTCCGACGACAAGATCCAAATAATTAGGACTCATGTATATATTAAATTTCCGGATGGAGCACTCGGATTTATTGATGTATCAAATGGTCAAAAAATCATGAAGATGGCTGATGATCCCATGCCACTACAATCTATCACTTCTACTAAAAATAACATCAAATCTATCACCCCTGATCCTACCGGTACCTATACTGTGTTTACGGATACTAAGGAACACCTGCAAATATATATTCATAAAACAGGAAAAGTATTAAATCCACAGGATTTTGGAGATAACTATGAGCCTATTGAGACTATCTGGTCGGGTGACAAGACATATTTTCGGGCGAATAATATATGGTTTACGGCGGATGGAGAACTGGGTGGTCCCATGGTCGGTAATGCAGATTATACATTTTCCGTTACCCGTGCCGGATTTATGATGATTTCAGATGCTGCACAACGGGCGGGGACGACGCAGCCGTTCCATAACAGTACTACGCCAGTGCCCTATGACGTTTTTAACAAAACACTTACCTATGATCCGGTAAGTAATGTATTTATAGATACTCGTGATCAGAACAACAAATCTGTTATTGTCCTAAAAGACGGATCAACGCATGAGTTTGAAGGAACGTATATCAGTTATCGTAAGGGCCTTGGTATTGTAGGTGCAATTAATCATAGAAATAAATATGTTGAATTCTTTCCTGATGGCAGCATGAAGACGGTCGGACCGTTGGGAACTATAGACCAGCAACAATTGATTTTAACGACAAATATTCAAAGTCAAGAAGGAACAAATGGAATCAGGACATTTGTATATCAATATCCATCTGCGAATCATTGGATGATCCAAGAAAAAGATGGAGGTGCTTCGGGAGAAACGGATGTCGATCTCTCCTACGCACGTGTACATTTTGACGGCGCTCGCTATGTATTCACTAATCCCGATACCGGACGCGTATTATATCTGGATTCGGATGATTGGACGCATTCCTATGATCCTAAAGCGAGTCCGGATGCCCGCATAGCTGATGATTATCTGAAAGCGAATTCGCTTGATGAACTGAAAGAAGCGATTCGCAAGCGGGGCCTTCTTTCGTATCAAGCATTTGGAGTTACTGTAGATGCCGATAAGATGATTGCCATAATCGATGACTATCTCGCAAGTACTCCGGTCGCCGATAGATCAGTGACTTCAGCAAAAGATTTTATATCCCTAAAGACCTGGAATCATGTTATTTTTGGCCAAGGGATTACCATCCGGCTGGTAGAACTTATGGGCGGGAACGTTGAACCATATTATCGGTATAAAAGAAAGCCCGCTGTAGTTGCCTCTCCCTTAAGCCCGGAACAGATTCGTGCGCGCCTCCTTTGGGAGAGAAGCGTCCTGGGAGAAAATAGCGTCAATAAACAAATTCTTGTCGACCGCATTCAAGCCATTTATGCTCCGCTTCTTACTGTTGTTCCGGAGGAGTATAAAGGCGATGTTGAGAAGCAACTTCAGGAATTGATCGCTGCAATCTACCAGGATCAGGAGGCAGAGATTCTTGCCCGTTTTTCTACAGGCCTTGCATCCGAAATAGTGGATCTGTCCGATCTTCTTATAGATGGTATCCGGGAACGCATGGACGTGCTTCTGCCGCTTCTTTCTGCTTATCTTGAGACTTCGCGTGCTGATGTGTCTCAAGAGTCCGGAGGTGCTCAAAAAGCTCATATCGTGGAACTTTTCCAAAATATCTTCCGGCTCGCAACCCAAAAAGAACTCGTCATTTCCCCGGCACTCCTGGACATCGAAACGCTTGCGCTCGTGGGACTTTCCCCGGAGAGTACGCCGGAGACCTTGAAAGCATTTCCGGCATTTCGCCGGTTTGTCGATGCATACCGGGACAGTGAGGGAGACGTGAGCCGTGCGGAATTGAGGCTTCTTTTTCACTTCCTCCGTAGTTTTGCAGATCATCAAGGGGTCATGGCGACGGTAGTGTCTCAGATGCAGCGCATTGTAGGTGCGACCCCGGGGCTTCAGGGGCAGTTTTTTAAGGGCTTACGTCTTGGGCTCACCGGTGTATCGTCGGACATATTGGGAGCCGTGGTAAACGGGCAACCGATATCAACAATAGGAAGTGCCCATAGCTTCATCGCATTTTTGATCAATGACGCAGAACTCGTTCGTCAGTTGACCGACGAAGAAATGCAAAAAAAAGATTATAAAGGAGAGGACGTACGTTTTCCATCAGGAGATATAGCTATTTCGCAAATGATGCAGTTAGAAGATAGTCGTCCCACTGGTGTCGATGGGGAGCATGTCATGAGTGTTGAGTATTTCTTATCCCATTTGGCCGAATTTGATGCCACGAGTCCAAATGGAATACCGGTTAATTCTGACGCGGAGACATCGCTTGTTCAGGACATCAACGTCCAGCGTGAGCCGAATGCTCATACGGGTGAGATAGCGGCAAATACTCGGGATGATACGAAGGGGACAGAAGGGAAGTTGGTTGTCGATCACTACGTACAGACGCGTAATGGCCGTAAAGAATCTGTAGAAGAAGCCAGTGACAACGGTCACGGTGCGCTCGAAGAGCTTGCCCTGGTGCTTGCGAAATCTACCAAAGCGAAAGGTGGCCAGATAGATCTTACCGGATTTTTCGGGACAGGCAAGTACACCATATTTCAGGATGTCGATCGGGTGGAAATTATTTCTAATAATGGTACTCGGGCGTTCATGTTTACCTTTACCGTCAAAAAGGATGCGTCAGGAAAAGTAGTGTCTATTCGGCTTTCGGGTGTACGAAAGATTACCGATCCGTCGCTATCCAAAGGTGTCATCGTCAGAAGGATCAAATTTGCAGATACGACCATTCCGGAGCTTGATCATCTCATGGCGATCCAATCGTGGAAAATGTTTGCCGGCCTGTCTCAGTACAAAGATTCGACAGGCAGTTTTACCATTTACCTCGTGGGTCAGGATGGAGTTGCGCGTCCACTCGAGGTTAAGCATGAAATACTCGCAGAATCGGTCATGAAGGGCATCGATCCGATCACTCGTCAGGCCAAAGAGTATGGTGCCATTCGGATTATTGCAGTTGATGATGCGGATATGCCCAGGCAGATAGTCGAAGGCGCGGCATTTCGTGTGTCCGAAATTCCGGAGAGATTTCTGGAGCTTATTCCCCCCAATTACCGCCGGTATATAGAAGATTTACACCTGACGATACAGATTCCGTTGGCGCTTATTCGTAACAGAAGTGCTTTTGAGCATGAAACGGAGTTTCTCCCACTCATCCAGAAGCATGTCGCTGCGACATTCTTCAAAGCGCTTGCCTATAAAACACTGACGCAGAAGTCTCCGCAGTTTTCTTTTGAAGGATTACCGCACGATTGGGAGACGAGTGATAACTACGATCGGGAGTTTGAGAATATCGATCCGGCGATCATCGAGGTTGCAAACCAGATAAATGCAGGAACAATTTCAGATATTTCTACGAAAGCATTGCTCTCGTTACTGCAAAACAGTGGTGAACGGGACTTGGCAAAAAAGTTAGTGAAGCTGATTATTCTCTTGAAGGTTTCCGTTGATAGGACCAATCCTTCGTTGACCATGAGCCTCTTTGAGCGCCGTATGGCAGTTATGGCCGAGACACGCGCAGATGCCGCACGCGCACAAGCGGAATCATTGCGTCGTCTTGGAGTGGCGGTAGATATGGGAAGCAATCATTTGAGTGCTATAGCAGAGCGCGATGCAGATGCGTTTGCGAGACGTGTGGGCGAGGCGAAATCTGTAGCACTTGGTCATAAAAACATGGAACATCCGTGGGATTATGCGGTGGAGCCGCAAACGCCGGAAGAGATCCGTGTCATGGTATTGGCGTTAGAGGCAGGCCGGAGGTTCGGGATAGAAGATGTTGTTCTCATCGAAGGCATGAATGCCTTGGGGGCATTTAAGCTTGATCCAAAAACAGGGAAACGGACATTTTATTTGGATCGTTCTGCCGGATTTACACTTGGGAAGACGTACGGTGTGAAGGTAGACAAGGGGACTGATGGAATTGGTCATGAACTGACGCATTTTACAGAAGAACTTCGTGATAATGATGACCTATGGGTGCGTGGTTTTTTTGCAGATGTATCAGGATTTACCCATGACGCAGTGGGCACATTTGCCGATACGTTTAAGTATGTCATGGCGGTATGGCTTTTTGATGAGACAGGTAGCAGCAAGGGATTCTTTGACGTGATGCAGCCGGTTATCCGGGACATGCTTGCAGGTGTTGCCAACGGGCAAAATCCGAATAGTGCCGTGTTGACCGGCACCATCAAGGAAATGTTGACCGAGCAAAAGATTGTCTATACTCAAGAAGATCTTGATTGGATAAAGGCTCATCTTGAGTCTCTTGCGGTCAGAGCTATACGCGACCGCGAGAGTCAGGTGGTAAAGAAATCACTTGAGGAGCTTCAAACCGCGATTGCCGGAGGGGATGTGGCTCATGCTGTTAGGGCGTTGCAAACGTTGAGTGTCAGTTCATGGCGGGTGTACGCCGGGGATATACGGACCGTATTGGCAGGCATTGAAACAATTCAGGATCGGAATCGTCTTAGAGATATCGGCGTTGCCATACACCCACTGTTAGATGCGTGGAACGCATTTGATGAATTGCAATTAGCGGTTGCAAAAGCCAGGAGACATTTTTCCCAGCCTGCCACTTCTGACCCTCTCTCCCAGGATCTCCAGGCCATCATTGATGTGCAAAAAGTTATCAGTGCGGTGTTGGATGCAAATCAGCCGAAAAATGCATTGAATGACCAGCTGAATGCGTTTGACCAGAAGATTACCGGAATACATGATTCCATGCTGGCTCAGCGTACAAAAAATTCAGATTTGACTGATCCGGAATATCGCCGGTTGAGCGACGCGCTTGAAGCAGCACGAAAAGAGCGCAATACACTCACCGATCAATGGATGGCATTGCCGGATGTTGCACTAACACCAGAACAAACGACCCAAATAGCCCATGCGTTCGCGTCGCTTACTCATGAGCATTTCACAGATAGTGAGGTCGAGATTATTTTTAATTCAGACAACTATATATCGTCTCATGGGTTGAGAAGAATCCAAAATATTTTGGATGATGAATTATTCCGTCTAGCACAGTCACCCAAACCTGCTCCTGACTATCTTCCCTTCGCCGGGGCCATCCACGCGGCGTTGCCAGTGCAGTTAAGAACCGCTATTACCCAAAAATCCATCGAATCCCTCCTGCCCGGAATATTCCCGCTGGGCGCCGCAGCGGATCATATTGCCGCCGCACTTCGACAGTGGCAAGGAGGCCTCGTCCCACAACGCATCGGGTCGTTTCTCACTCTGCTTGGAGATGCGGGCAGCGACACCAGAACGATGATTGGTTTGGCTTTGCAGGCGGCTGTGGAAAATCAAACAGACCCTGCCGGAGCGGTGCAAACGGTATTGAATACCTATCGTTCAGCGCTTCTACTATCATGGGGAGAGCTACCGGAAACCGTAAAACAATTTAAAGAAGAAAAGAAAGATCTTCTGAATTCTTCCGGCGCCATGCCGTTTGCCGATGTCCTCTACCATCAGCTTCAGAGAGAAACAGGACGCGAAAGAGTGGCGCTTCAACATGTGTCTGTTGGTTCTGCAGTCTACAAATCGATTATCGATCAAGCTGTGGTGGTGGCAAGTACGACCTATCACACAACTCCGAGTAAATCTGTCAACACTCAAGCGGCCCTTGTTGACGCGGCTCGAGCAGTATTGGGAATCAGACGCCTATCTAATGGAGCTGTGGAAATCGCATTGGATGTTCAAATCACCCGCCAAGACTACAACGCCGTCAATGAAGCCGCTTTCAAAAAAACCGGACTATCTCCACAATTAAAACCAGAGGTTCAGGCCCTCCATGATGCACAGGTGGGCGGCAAGATCGCCAAAACGACGGGCGATCTGGTCGCAGATAAATTGAGAGCCAAGTACAACGAACTCGTAAGCCAGAAACAATCCTCATCGACGAAGCTCGATAACCCACTCTATATGTTCGATCTCCCGCGTCTTGCTGCGTACTGGATGACGAAGACCGAGGGGAAGACGGATAGCACTGCCATGACAGATGATGTTCGTAAGTCAATGTTTTTTGCTGTAGGAAATGTCAGGAGTTCACTGCAAGGACTAATCAACAAGGGTTCCACAAATTCATCCGTAAAGAGTATAGAATCTGATTTCCGTAGAATAATGTTTGACCTATTTCTGGATCAGGATATCGTGATTGAGTTGTTTTTGCGTGAGACAAAGCAGAAATCATTTCAGGATGCTTTAAATGCAATGCTTGCGGATGCTACTGTGCAAAAAAAGTATTTAGACGTGTTGCAAACCATACTAGAGCGGATTGTACCTCCCGTCAATACACTCATTGCTGATGCGCTAAACGTCACTCCTTCGAATGTCCAGCCCGCGGTCTCCACCCGTACAAAACTCGCCGCGGCAATTGAAGCATATGCCAACCAACAATCCGGCCTCCCGTACTCGGGCTACAAAGCGTTGGATTCTGTAGAAGTCAACCTCTCCAATTTCCTCAAGTTTTTGGGGGAAAATAAACTTTTTGCTCCTCCTATTACGCCTCCTCCGGCCGGTGACGTCCTTCCGGAGACGATCGCCATCGTGCCGGATGATTTACTGACGCAACCGTATCAAATACTCTCATTCACCCAGGGGAAGCAGAGCGAGGAGCGGGCGAAGAATCCGCCGCAACCGATTGACGCGGTCATGGCGATCCCTCCCATCGCGGCACCGGTAGTCCCGCCTCCCGCACCGGGAACAGCACCCGGCCAATCGCCGCTTGGAATTCCGGCCCAACTCCCCGAGTGCGTCACCGGAGATACAAAGCTCAAGAGGAGAAAGAAAGGAAGAAAGCAAGAGAGGAAGATAGCCGGAGCCGGATCAGATTTAGATGGTGTGGAGAAAAAACAAACCGCCTCTTTCGAAGCGGCTGTTGGTGAAGGAGATACAATATCTCCGTCGTCCGATAAGCTTATATATGATACATCGCTTATGCCGGTTATGTCAAGTGGGCGGAAGGCGGGAGACTTGCACTCCATCCCGTCTTACGACGGGACCATTCGCTTATCAGACGACGCCCCCTCGTCGGAGGTTCACCTTCCACCTGACGCCAGTATATCACAGGATGAATATGAGGACGTTGCCATCAAAGACATCCAGGCGGGCGACGAGATCCTGTCTCTGAACGAAGCCACCGGCCAGTTTGTCCCCCAGATTGTGGAAAAACTCATGGATAAGGGCATGCAACAAACCTATCTTCTTGTGACATCATACGGAAAGCATATTCGCACGACAGCACAACACCCCTACCTTGTGCGCGATCCGCGGTTTGTAGAGCCGCCCATATTCCCTGAGCGGATTTTTGGCAGCTTTGAAGTGGATTTATCCGGTCATATTGAGGACACCTCTGTCGATACGTTTGTATCCGTTGCGAACCAATCATTTGCGCAGACCATACTGATCGAACAAACAGTCAAAAGACTACTCCAAAAGTTATTTAAGAAAAAAAATCACCTGAAGTATCTCGGACCACGCGTATTGGCAGCAGCGATTATGAGAATTATTCGACAAAGCAACATCGCCGTGACACATTTGACCGTTGATTTGAAATTCCCCGGATATCTGGAGGAAATTTCGCAGATACTACATAGATTTGATCCGGACATGATGGTGTATTTCGGATCTATCGGCAAGCATTCACCAGCTCACTATGCCGCTCATGGCGCATTTATTGGGAAACAGCCGATTATCGGCTTTTTACAGAAAGAGGATATTTTCGGTAACAAAAAAGACCGCGATTCCCGAAAGAATCTAGGCGCTTTGCAAAGTAAGGACGATCATATCCTAGGGAAATCGCCTGACCAAGTAAAGAGCGCACGCGGTCAATTTGTCTCCCCAGTATATACGAGAAGTCTCGATCTGTCAAACGGATCTTCGTGGAGAAAAGTAAAGGATATCAGAGTCAATCTGGAGGTAGCAACGATCGATGGTTGGGAGCGGATCGTGAGCATTGTGCCGATAGCCCGTGAGCATGTATACGATGTTCAAATTTCCGGCACCCATAACTTCGTCGGCAACGGCATCGTCGCGCACAACACCTCAATAGAATCGATGCGGGTCCGGGAGTTCCATGCCGATACGGACGGGCAGGGGACTCAGCACTCAAAGGTTATCGAAGATATGCTCGTCCATATTTTGAATAATCCTGATACGGCAGGAGCGTTCCAGCTCATCCGGTCTGTCCGGTTGTTTGCAGCCCAGCACGGTATGACGGCGCTTGCAAGCATGGAGGAAACGCGTATCCGCGAGCTCCTCCCCACGATCTTTCGGTTTTTTGCACAGCACCATGAAATGGGCAACTTCATGGGGATTGTGGATGGCAAACTCGCCGTATTCAAGCTTCAACATCACCCGGGCGCGGAAGCGCGGGCAAAAGCGATTTGGGATTTGATGACGGGCAACGATGCGTCTGCCTATCGCGCGAAAGCTCAGGAGTACGGAGCAGGTACTCTTAATGACGACGAGTGGAATCTCATCCGGGGATTAGTTGGGCAGATGATTATCGAGACGAACGTCGATCAAAACACAGACGGGTATGGGCTTGTCAGCCGCGTCTTTAATTTCAACATCAACGGGCCAGAGATGAAGGAGGCAGAGGGGTTTCAAAATACCCTTGTTAATTTGTATTCTCTATCCCAACGCCAAGTCCTCGTAACCAATCCGTTTACGAAGAAATTTGACCTCCCCCAACCATGGCTCCTGAAACGGATGTACGATATTGCCCTCCATTATACCAATTCATCAAATAAATCTTACGAAGAAAGTATCCGTGCGACTGTCGAAGAGGGATGGACCCAGACAACTGAAGAAATTGATGCGCTCACCGGTCTTGCCAAGCTCTTTCATCGGGCCCGAAACGGTCTGGGAAACCTTGCTGCCCTCGCCGATCAGGAAGTGGGTGCGTACCTACCGGATGGCGCCTATACCAACCCCCGGACCAATATTTCCTGGGCTCTCATGGCCGAGTACATCCGCCGCGACGTGCCCGTACCGGGCTACAACCCGGCCAAACCGGAAGAGTATTTGGGTTTCATCGACACGATGGCCAATATCGAATTTGGCAAACTCTTCCACAATCTCATGCAGGATGCAGGAGGGGAGTTAGCGTGGACCAACCGGACCCCCGCCGCCCAGCTGGCCTTCGCCCGCGCCCGCCAGGCGGAGCTTAAATCCATGGTCGCCGAAGCGATGAAACAACAAAGATTGACCGAATTACAACTCGCAGATCTGCCCGGATTTTTAGAGAAACTGCCCGGGAAGTATCCGGACGGCGCTAGACAGAAATTTGAACAGGCACTTGAAGAGGCGATGAATAGAGTGAATGACCTGCGGTCGGCAGAACAAAAAAATACTGCGAAGACTATCCAGACATTCACTGCTCCTTTTGAAAAATTGAGTGCTGATCCGGAAGTGTCGGCATATATCATTGGTCTGGATCCGGACTATCTCGCAAGTCTTGTTGCAGAAAAGGGGGCAGTGGATCGTAGGGACGCGGAAGTGATGGTCGCTGCATTGGAGCTGCTCGCCCAACGGGATCCACCAAAGAACGCACCGCAAGATCCGGTTGTAATGGCCAAAAGAGCGCTCACTACGGTCAGGGGAGTGCAAAATGCGAGAAATCAAGCGATTTGGGCGTGGGACGCGGTTGCGACCCTTACCGAGCTTGTGAAAGAAACGCAACCACCACTCCAATTTTGGATCTACCTTGCCGATCTGCAGGACATTTTCGACGCTGCGGTAAAAACAGACCAAGAATTACTCCAAGAGACCAAAGTAGCAACCCGTGAAGTTTCAGAGAGTCTTGCCGATTTAGTTACGATCGATAACGCACGGGACATGACGAAAGCAGTCAGTCAGATCAGCGCAAATCGGGACGCATTGCTTGTGGCAAATGCAAAATCAACCGGGCTTATTCTTTTGGCTATCGCCCGCGGCGATGAAAAATTCACGATACTCGGGATGATTCATACGGCGCTTACCAAAGGGGTGAATAAGGCGGTTGTCACCCGATTAGGAATCACGCCGGAGACCCTTGCGGCATACGAAGATGCCGTGTATGTATCCGTATCAGAAACATTAGATGCCTATGTTGTTGATAAAACAGATACCCGTCTCGCCCGCCTGAATCCGGCGGCAGGCAAGAAAGTATTTGATAAACCGGCATACGATAAATTAGTCACAAAAGCCCAAGCGGGAGCAAATATTCAGGAGGCATTAGCCGTAGATGTTTTTCCAAATAATCCTGATCTTCGACCGGCCCTTCTTCGGAGGCCAGAACTTCTTGATGGAATGGCAAAAGCCATTCTTGCTACAGCAGAGAAGCGAACGGATGACGCACTGAAAGAGCAGAAAAAAGCCGATGAAGATCGCCTCGCCCGCGCGGAAAAAATAAAGTTAGCAAATGCCCAAAAGAAGGCGGAGAAAGAAGAAGCCAAACGTCGGAAAGAGCAATTAACGAGGGATCAGAAAGTGGAGCAAGAGCGCCTCGAGTTGGAACGGATAGCCCGTGAAAAAGCTGCTGAGGAGACGCGGCTTCGCGATGAAGCAGAAGCCCGTCGTAGGGCTGATGAAGATGAGCAGAGGCGGGCGCAAAAGCAAAGGGACGCAGACGCCCAGCGGCTTGCCCAGCAGGAGCAAACCCGACTTAAAGGATTTATCCAAGCGAGTAAGGCCCGCCGCGCGGTACCGTTTGCTCCACCGAGCCAGGATCAGATTCGTGACGTCGTCACTCGGTCCTTCGAATTAGGAGTCCTTCCGGCTTTAGCAGCGCGTGATGCGGTCATAGAAACTGCACTTCAATTTGGTGAAAAGGAACTGGCTATGCGCATGGGCGTGAACTTTGAGACGTTCCGATTTTTGGCGGAAAAGTATGGACAGCGGGTCATGAGACAGTATGCGGAGCAGGGACTGCCGGAGATCGGTCGGGCGATCAATTCCGGCAAAGCAGAAGCGATCAAAGCTGCGCTTGATCAAAACAAGATCACACCATTCTATTACACCGATCAAGCAGGCTTACTTGCCCTGTTTAAGGCAAACGGTGAACCGGCACCATCCCCAGAGGTGGTTACCCGCATGATGCAGGGAGACCTGGGGACGGCGACGAAAAAAGGCATCTACCTTAAAGCTGATATGTTAAGTGGTGAAAACGTAACTGTTCTGTATCAGCGGATCATCGCCGAGGAAGTCACGCACTTCATACGGTTGAACGATCCCACTGTCACGATCACCCAAAAGAACGTGGGACGCGAAGAGCTCATCGCCGCCGCCGTCTCCGTGGCGATGCTCAAAACCCCGCCGCAGGAGGCCTACCAGCACGCCCAGACGACCACCATCCTGACCCATTTGGTATGGACGACAACGACCCCGGAGCCGGAGAAAGAAAAAGATGCCGGAGCGGCGAAAAAACCGGCATCCAACCTCCGTCGGCCACTTTCGAAAGAACAATTGGAAGTAAAATTGAAACAACTTGGTTTTGCAGATGGAACGAACGATTTAATTAGTAAGCATCAGGCACTTGAGCTATTCCAGAAAAGCGATGTATTCAGAGGATGGACAGTTCGTGACGTCGATGATCACGGTGCCGCATCACTCGTCATCTTTGCCAATACACCCGAAGGCGAACCGAGAGCAGTGAAAGTTGCCCTGAGTCCGAATGATGAGGAATCGGCCAAAATATCATTATTTGTAAATTCCGGTACCCCTACAGTATATAGTTCTGGGCGTATTCAAAGAGATACGAGTGCCTCTTATTCATATATGGTCATGGAGGAGCTTCCGATTAGTGAGGAATACAAACCCGGATCGTATATTTCATACGATAACCTGATCGTATCAGTAGAATATGACAAATTATCTCCAAAAGAAAAACTATCCTTTGCACTTGGTTTTGTTAAGAAGTATTGGGGTATCATGTTAGCTGCTTCGATCAACCCGCACGTATTCAATGCGGATTTTGCTAAAGGTGACAGTATGTTCTTTTATATTGACGAACAGGGGAAGGAACCAAGAGATGGGGCGTTCAAGCTTATTGATTATGGAGGAGTAAAAAGTGCAGACCAGAATTTTCTAGATCAGCGTCGAGGTTTGCACAAACCCATGCTAGGCAATGCAGACGGACAGTTGAGAGAAATTTTTCCCATTCTGGCTCGTATTGATCCTATGTATTTTATAGGGAGCGACGCGCATATGTTCACAACAAAATCTCCAATCGGCGAGGAGGTCATACCGTTAGAGAGTCTTCCGCCGGAAATTCAAAAGTTCATCATGTTTATCGCCAGATTTAACGAGGTTACGCATCCTACATTTGGAAAAATGCTCGGCGATGGACTGTTGCATGGCGTGAATTTTGCTGAGGGTGAGAATAATTGGGACATAGGAGGATTTATGCGGGAAGTTATACTTCCTGCAGAAAAGTCATTGGCAACTATGGGTGATCTTAAAGGAGAAAAAAATGATGCAGCATATAAAGTAAAGCGAGATGCTCTATTTCAATCCTTTGCTGACGCTAAAAAGAATTTTTCACCACGTGGTACTTCCTATGAAAAAGCCCAAACAGATGCCGATATTGGTGCGATCGTGGATGTTGTACTGAATGGAAAGTATCATCCTGACGAGCGTCTGCGTGAAGCGCTTGAGAAGCCGGGAGTACGTGAAACGGTTGCAGGATTCCTTCCGGTCCTCCGCATAGTCCGGCCCGGACTTCGGGATATTATCGATGCACCTAATCAGAGAGAAACAGTGGGCGATACCATCACGACATTTGTTGCCAAGCGTTTGAAGGTTACGGATTCGGCACAAGTGGAAGCGATTCGTGTAGCAGTAACCGCTGCGATTCCTCCAGCAATCGCTACTGGATTTGATATCGGCACGCGACTGTCTGGTGATGACGGAAAGCGAATTGGTACTATTTTGTCTACTGTATGGAAAGATTCCGGGCAGAACGCGTCAAATTTCCTCACCCGTCTCCCCGTCTTTGTTCGGGCCTTGACTATTCCTGACCTTTTGGTCGCCCGTAGCTTTATCTCTGACGTGCAAAAAGCCCTCGAAGAACTGGAAAAAGTGACTTCCGGGATGAACGCGACGGGCATTGACTCTCCAGACGCCTTCCTTACTGCTTCTTCGTACACCGGCACCGACACCCGCTATGCCGGAAAAAACAATCAACAAATCATCGAAGCAATCCTGACTGCTCATGAAATTTCGACCAACACTGACGGGGTCACCCCACCCGAATACACCTCCCTCATCCAGACTTACGGCACCGTCATCTTCAATATCTTGCAGTCCAGACCAATACAGCCCGCCTCAACTCAGCAAAAAATTCAGGCAGTGCTTGATCTGCTATCCACTGCACCAAGCGCGTTGATTGTAAAGGAGGAAGCACCGAAGGATCAATTACCATCAGTCGTGGGAAATCAAGTCAAACTTCAGGAAAAGGTCATTGAAATAATTCAGGGGAAGAATGTGCGTTTGGCAGAGTTATTGCAACAACCAGGATTGGCATTTAGTTTTATGATGTTTAATAATATTCGACTTGAATTACGTCTTGACGCTTCATGGATAGATACACCAGAGAAATATCTCGATGTTATTTTACGCTACTTGGTGGAGAAAGTGAGTAAAGACATTTACACGCATAAGTTTGAACATGAAAAAAATGAAATAGAAGGATTTAGCAGTCAATATAATCAGGAGTATATAAAATATTTGAAATCAGTTCTGCTTGAATATGGATTCATCGAAAAACACATAGATGCATATATAGAAGGATATAAGGCTGATGCAAATGAGTTATCGAAGATTTACCAAAGTGGTAATACTGGGGGGTTAGAAAAAATATATAGGGTTTTAAATAGTTATTTTAGAGATGATTTTAGAGTTGATGATGCAAAGAATAAAGTCTATATTGACTTGATTGGCGGGTATCGATCAAATCTGTTAAAAACGATCAACAATGCACTCGCATCGGGTCGAGCTGGTTTACCTACCGCAGAGAGCATTCAGGCCCAATCGCAGAATCTTGAGAAACAGCGTCGTGAGAATACTGCAGGTGAAACGTTGAAACAACGCGTTTCAGACACCGTTACACCCGGAGTATTTTTGGCATATGGATTGGCCGTTCCCGCGTGGCTCGATACTCCTCTTTCCGCGCTTACTCCTCAGGAAATCGGAAATGTTACGAAAGCATTGGAAGCGCTCAAGGTTCTCGTTGCAGGTGATAATGGGGTGAAGGCCGCCCAAACACTTTCACCGGTCACCATCGCCGACATTACCTCATCCCCCAAACAAGTAGTAGGTAGCCGCACGTTCCGCATGACCTCACAGGGAGTATTTGAAGAGGTAGCCAACACAGGATTTATGTTTTTTCCCAAGGGAACGGTGATTGCGACCGGCACAGAAAACGTAGTGATGATCATCGGAGATCGTGTTGTCGATATCATCGTTGTGCAACGTGACTATCGCGTTTCAACAGATACATATATCGCATTTCCCAACTATAGAGATGATGAAGGGGCAAGAAATATTTATACATATGCGCTCCGGGGTGGCCAGCATATCGTCACCGGACCGCTTGCCGTCGGCACACTTATTTCGCTTACCCAGCCAGTAAAGAAGGCAGCGATCGTTACGGCGAACGATATTGATTTGTATGATGTCGTTACCGTGGCGACGGGAAACACGATACTCACACGCGGAGTAAATCCAACCCGCGTCTATATCCATAACGGGTCTTTTCTGCGGGAAATTACGACTCTTGAGGATATTGTATTGCCCGATAGCACGACGCTTCGCGTCGATCCGCGCCATTTTTCAGTAGGAGCCGTTATCTACAAGGAACGAGTTACCATTGGCGCAGTCGAAGTATTACGTACCACGGATGGACACATTGCTTTGTCGGTTGGAGCGGACGCGGGAGCTTGGTATTTCCAGTTTGGATCAGCAGGCCAAATGCCCTTGACCGTGATTGTGCCAAGTACATTGCAGAAAGTTAGTCTCATTGCCGAGCCATGGGATAGGACAAAGAATCAGGATTTTGATATTAATCATACTGCGTCTTCCTTGGCCGACGCGGTAACACCGAGCTATGAATATGCGGGTGAACTTTTGGACGGATCGACGCTTCAGTACCGGGTAAAAGGAGATGGTACGAGAGAATGGATATCGGTCGATGCGGCGAACAAGCGTACGCCGGTTCCGATCGGTACCCTTCTGCAGAATTCATCTGGTGCGCCGCTACTCGTAGAATCCACCGGCACCGTTGTTGTCACGCAATTAGGCGATTTTCCGGTGTATGTCTCCAAGGATGGAAGACGCGTATGGAGGGAATCTGGTGCGCTCCTCACGCCTGCTTCTTCACCGCTGTTACTCGCTAATGGTCAAATGATATGGTTTGATGGGCAGGGGAGTATCCGTGTATTTGATGAGTATCTGAAGGTGTCGTTTGCAGGTGCGGGGGATATGCCTCTCCTGTTGGGCAAGGAAGCCACGACCGGCACGCTCTATTGGGTAGGAGAGGCAGACGCGAGAGAGCAGCCCACCGGATCTGAATTTTCGGTTAATGATGTTCGGTTTCGGGTATCGCCCGGTCAAACGGTAGCGAGCCAACTTGTTGTGGTAGGGCTTACCGACACCAATGGGTTGTGGAATACCCTTCGATCGGATATGGATTTCCTCATCGGGTTTTATCAAAGCGTGGATTGGGCGGCGGTGGCAGAGGGGCAAGATGGATTGAGGAATAAAGACCAATTAATCGTTGATGTGAGGGAAAGAGCAAAAAAAGCCGTGAGAAGATTGCTCGTAGGAGTCGCAACGGACGTGACCGTCTTCGGGCCGGCATTTGATGCGTATATAGAAGAGACGATTATCCCGGCAGTGCGCACAAATATCCGGGCGATTGGTCAGCCGACTGTAGTGAAGGGAGCGCTTGAGATTGAACAAAATTTTGCCGTTTGGCGGGCGACCCATGAGATGGTCGATGCGTTTGTGCGTAGTCCGGCTCTGGCAAAAAAGAAGGGAGTGGTTGCCGTAGCCGGCCGTATCGCTGGGCTGCGTGCCGGGACTCAAGGCTCTGACACGGTTCCGATCGTGCGTGATGCACTTTGGACTGCCCTTCAAAATCAGGAATTGACGCTGCCGGTTGCCTACGGAAAGAAAAAGATCATCACGCTGCGATCTGCGATAGAAAGTATGTACCTAAATGGGACGAGAGCGGGCTTTGCAGCCGAAAAAGCTCGGCTCATCGATGCGGCATGGATGGCGATTGATAACGCAGGCGCTTGGGAAGAATTTTTGGAGAGGGTGGGAGGGGTAAGTGTTACCATGCGTTCATGGTTTGGAGGATTAACGTATAGCGCGCAGGAAACCGCACTCTATGAACGTCTTGAAGTTGCCCTTCGGGATATTGGCACAGACAAAGACGCGAAAGCCGCAGCAGAAGCGGAGGCGAAACTTCGTAGTGATACGATCCAAGCACAATCGTTTGCCCAAGTTGCTGCGGATGGAATCATCGGTGAAGCATCGGGTTTGTATGGGATTGATATGTTTCGGGATGAAGTGACACGCTTGATCCGATCTCAAATCAGCACTATGGCAGACGGCATCCGCAAGCAAAACAAAGAGCGTACAGAGGCCGTTGAGCGCATTGGAATGCGTCTTGGTAAAGCATTGTTCGATCAAGTGGCTAGCGTGAACATTGTCGGGATGCTTGAATTGGATCTAACGGCTACTCCAGCCAGAATCGAATCTAACATGTTACAGGGAAATTATACGGTGGAAGCGCAAGATTCGATGTCTATCTGGAGAAACTATCTACCTGATCCATTGATGACGCTCTTTGATGATGCTATGAAGGATACTACATTGACTGCACTTACTCCGATTGAGCAGCAATCCTATATAGATGACGTTCGCCGTGTAGCGGCACAAGAAGCACTGCGATTGTGGACTGCGCGGGAGGATGATGGTGGAATTTTATCCGTGATGACTCCAGAGGAGCGGCAGGCAGTGGTTGGGCTTGGGGTTAAAGCAATTGGATCAGAAAGAAGAATGGATTGGCTCATGGATGGAAGCGGGATATCATTACTTCCAGAGACGCGCAAGGCTCTCATACAGAAAGTATTTACTGATACGGATAAATTTATTGAAAACCAGCGGTTTACTGCGGCGCTTGCAGATGTTCAGCGCTTTTTTCCATCTCTTTCTTTAATATATGAAACGAGAAATAGATTTAATGCAAAATTATTTGAAGGTAATCTGGCATGGAGTTTAGCGGAGGCTGATACATTACACGCGTTATTTGATGACGGCAAAGCATGGGAACAGACGAAAGCCGCATTACAGAAAACAGGAAGCTTGCGGGATCATATTTATCATAATTTTATCCTTCTTCATTCAATTCCCCGGTATGCAGATCGGCTTCCGGATTTGTCGGTTCGGTTTTTTCGAGACGGATTGCCAAGCAGGATGCTTGAAGAGATATTTACACCGCACAGTCTTTTTTGGAAATCTGAGTCCGTACAGTCCGCTATGAACTCGATCTTTTCAAAAAAACAAACCGATCAGGAATATATAGCGCAAATCTATATATTTCTCACGCGTATGTTTGGGAAGTTGATCGATACGAGTAATCTTAGTGGCACATATCACATATCCAATGATCAGTATCTCAGCTTTGTCCAAGTCGTGTCAGAGATTGTGTATGAAACGCATAAGGATTGGGTTGTCGTAGCGGATAATCCACCTAAGGTAGTCTCAAAAGAAGGGAAGACACTATCAATACTTGATATGTTTGCTAAACAAGTTGGTGTCCGTCAAGAAATAGCGGGTGTATACCAAAGAGTAAGGAGCGAATTTTTGAGCAGTGAATCATCAATGAGGTCCGTTGCCGCAGCCGCACTCAACATAACGACGGATGCTTCAAACAATAGTGCTAATGTTATTACCGCCAACCGAAGGCTCATGAAAGTAATTCATCCTGATACCACTGGTGTAACAGATGAATATATCAGCACAATTATGTCGTATATCGAACAGGTTAAAAAATACCTTGAAATCATCAACGATACTGTTATGTCGAAAGACAATATTGATGCAGCATCATTTGTTTTTGCTCTCATTACCGATAAATTCATCTATAAGGAATCTATTTATGGGTTTAGTACTGGTGAGCAAATGAAACCCAGAAAAACTACATATACTTTTCGTGAAAAGGAGTATTTGCTATATTCTCGTAAAATGCTGGGAAATGAGTTACAAGAATTTATACAATTTGTAATTAAGGACACAGCATTAGATGAGCGTGCTATGGTTGTCAACCAAGCTGTTGCAACGGGTTCATATCAAGATGTACGGGATCAGATGGAGCAAGTATTTTTGAAATATGTCAGAAGTGCCGATGTGAACATGAGGGAGTGGGATAGCGATTGGTGGGAGTTGCAGATGTGGAATACCTATCGCCAAATCAGGCTCGCCCAAGGTTTAGAGCCGAGTGTGAAAAACGATGGAAGTGATTCTCCTTCGCGTCCGAGTGGTCCTTTATTCCTTCCTGCGCCCAGTATTCAAGATCTTGTGACACACATCGTTGTGCGGACGCTTACTGATCAAGGTATTCCAATCGACGACGATATGAAAAAAGGGATTGTTAGGGTCGTGGAGAGCATGGTGATTTCAACAGTTCCAGCAGCTTCCGCCTACGATGTCCTAGCCCCTCTTGCGACCCAGGCCAAAGAGAAATGGGAAGATTTCCTCACCCGTCTCCCCGTCTTCATCCGGGCCATCACGCTTCCCAATATTGGTGATGTCCCAACCTTTATCTCCGATGTCATGAAGGCGTTAGCCGCCCTCGAGAAGGGGAGTTGGGGCAGCGCGTCGGATTATCCCACGGTAGACGTGTTCTTCGCCGCCCCCTACACGGGAGAAACTCCAGAGTACGAAGGTAAAACCAACCAAGACGCCATCGAAGCCATTCTCGTGCAACACAACATCACCCCAACGGACCGCGGAGTCATAGAAGCAGAATATAAATCTCTTCTGAATGAATACGCCAAGGCACTCTTTGCCATCTTACAAAATAGTTCAGCCCCTCCAGCTCTACCAGATGAGTACTCTATTATTGAGAATCCAACAGAAGCGGATGTTAATGGTTTTTTAGATCGTATAATCTCAAAAAACGTTGATAAGTATGACATCGATTTAGTGAAAAAAACAAGAGATGGCGGTAATATTTTTATAACCGGAAGATCAGTGAAAGTGGCAGTAAACAAATCCGGTGTTATTATTGGGCTGATTAATACAACTTTATCAGTTGAAAAAGAGAATACCGGAATTATCAAGTATATATTGGTAGACCCTGCATATCAAAGTAAAGGTATAGGATCGAGGCTTGTGAAAGATTATCAGACTTCTACTTCATTGGATGTCATAGAGTTATATCCGTGGAATCAATTGCTGCCCAGAGGGATATCAGAATCTGATAAAACAGTTGCGTTGGATGCGTTATACAAATTTTATACCCAAAATGGTTTTCAAAAAGATGATAAATCTGCTAACTGGATTTGGCGAAGATCACCTCTCCAGCCTCCCGATGGAGGGTCTCTCGATGGCGGATCACCCCCGACTGGCGGCACTCCTCCTTCTGCTCCACCCATTGCCGGCGCGCCACAAGCTCCTGCCGCATCGGGAAAACCAGGAACGGGAAAGGCGGCGGCAGGAGCGCCGATTGCAAAAGTCGATCCCCAGTGCGTCACCGGAGATACGATCCTCAAGCGGAGAAGGAAGAAAGCAAGAAAGCAGGATAGGAAGATAGAAGGGGCTGGCCCGGATCCTTTGGGATTTGGAGCTTGGGATTTGGAGCTTTGGAGCGGCAGCGACTGGGAGGATATCCGCATTGACGAGATTGAAGAAGGCGATGAGATCCTCTCACTCAACGAATTTACCGGTTTATTTGAGCCGGCTCGAGTAGAGAAGCTTCTGAACAAAGGCATCCAGCAGGTCCAACGTCTTGTTACTGCTTCCGGCAAAATCATCGAGACCACAGCAGAGCATCCGTATCTGCTTCGTACGGGTAAACCCATGGAGACGGCGGATCTGCGTCGCTCTTTTGATGTGGACCAGTCCTATCGTATGGAAGATCTTCGTCATGACACGGTCATTGCTGCGGCAAACGATGATGTGTCATTTTCTATTACCGTCACGAAGGAGGTTAAGAAACAGTTGGCATCTCTGTGGCGGTCTCGCAATATGCCCAAGAGATTTGGTCCTGAGTTATTTGCCCATGCAGTGGCGTATTTGTTCCAATATTTCCGTGTAAATCCGGGTAAAGTCGTGCTTGATGAGGAGTATACAGGATATGACAAGTGGATCATAAAATATTTGTTAACCATCATGCCGGAAACGACGATTCGCGTGTGGTCGATCGGGAGAAATTCACCGGCACATCGGACAGCATATAGTTTAGCGACGGGAGCAAGAAACTACGAAGAGAAAAAACAGAAAAAGACCGGGGCCAATTCGATCCTCAGAGGGTTCTTGGCTTCAGAACTGTTACACCCAGAGTTTACAGGGATTCGCAGTCCACGCGGTCTTTTTACTAAAGAAAATGATACCACGGTTTGGCAGAAAGTCAAGTATCTCAAGCCCGGTATGGTGATCCGGACAGTAGACGGTTGGGAGAAGATTGCCGCGCTCTATCCCACTGCCCGCCGCCATGTCTATGATATCCAAATTGCCGGCACCCATAACTTCGTCGGCAACGGCATCGTGGCACATAATACTTCGACTGCGCTCAGTACGGGCACGAGGGTTGGAGGACTCCCCGGCGACACAGTGAAAATAGTCACCGTGGGCTTCACAGGAGGATCACTGGAAGATTATTTGGCAGAAAATAGTAAAGACATATGGCGGTTATTGATACGCGCAAAATTAAGAATAGATAAGTTGGGAGTGGATCATCCGGAAATCCAGTGGGACAGGGCTGTCCAGCCCATGAAGGAAGTTACGGACTTGTTTAACGCTCAGTCGGGGAGCCCTGAGCAGGATGCTTTTCATGCACAGATCTTGGCGGGAGGGGACAAAGCGGACAAAGAGAGCGTCAAAAAAGCGCTTCATGAAGTGATCGCAAGTCGCAATGTGTTTGATGCTGCCATCGGAGAAAAATCCATCGTCTTAACGAGCGCCAATCTCGAGGATCTTCTGGAAGAGTCATTTGTGGAGATTGTGTCTGAACATGCTATTGCCCAGGAAAAAGTGCGTTTGCAGGGCATGCTTGATGGGGTGAAGGCGCGTGATACGTCCGGTGAAGGATCGCTTGTGCGTGAACTTATCAATAATGCCGGGGATAGTCTTTCTCTGGTTGACAATACCTGGACATCGTATCTGGTCGACGCCGCGCGTTTAGCGGGGGATTTGGACCGATATCTTTCCCAGGATTTCCGTCCGGCTGCTCAGACGGCGATAGACGCACGCGCGCAGTTTGAACGATACGAGGGTCAGTTACGGGAGAAAAGATCACAGATTGGAGAATTGCGTCAGTTTGGTGCATTTCAGAATCACGCCGAACAGCTGCTCCACGTCGCCGTTCTTGATTTACCCGGGGACGATGCGTATGCCAACCAGGTTCTCGCCGACGCCCAGTCGTTCCTCGAGAGGCTTACTACCCAGCAGGCGACAACGACGCCACCACCAGTGGATGCATTGGACAATGCGGATAGTTTAGTCACAAATGATCAGCACTTCCAATATTTATTGGAACTTGCAAAGAACGCCACGAGGGACTACTTTGCTATATTGGAAGTTAAGCGAACCGACAATTTACAAAGTATTAAAAGAAAACATGATACTCTTTCCATCAGATATCGTAAGCCCTCGCGATGGGAATGGATTCCCATTATTGGCAAGAGGTTAGAAGCACAGAGAAAAGGAGAGTTATCCCTCATCAATGATGCGTATGCAATAGTGATCGATATACAAAAAGGTGGATTGCGGGAAATCTATCTTTCCTCAGTAACAACCCAGGAAAAATCTCTAGGCAGGAAGTTTGCCCAGCAGGTTCGGTTTGGATGGCAGTCATTCGGACGGGCATTTGATCGTAATCTTCCATTTAGATGGGGAGTGCGGATGGTCGGTTCAATCATTGGTGTTCCAATTATATCTACCGCGATTATTACCGGGTCGATTTGGACGCAAGTCATGCTTGCGCCACCGATGGTCGAATCATATACGGTTCCGCCTAGCATTGTGAGATCAGTGGACCCTTCATATTATAAACCGCCTATCGATAGCAATAGAATTCTAATACCAAAGGATAATCCTGATGGTGGAAGTCAAACAGTGCCTAAATCTTTAGAGGATGTGCCAACTGTAAATGAATATGAGAGTCAAGTATTATCTCAATTTGAGACAGCACAATCTACTAAAAATCCACTTATCGCATTTTTTTCTCAGGAATTTTTGACGTATGCTAAAAATTTACGGGAGACACGCGCAGAAACAGAAGGGTCAACATATTGGTTACGGGTACTTGGTAAAGATAATCCTACACAAGCTGAAAAAGACGCAGTACTAAAAAATCCCGTGGTGTCATTTCTTATAATGGGCTCTGACAGCAGAAGCACAGATGACCCGACTGGAGTTTTTGGCACGAAAGGCAAGGAGCTTCCGTTTAATATATCAAGAAATGATCAAAACATCCTGGTTTACGTAAATACAAAAACCGGCGAAATAGATATTGTAAATGTTCCTAGGCTCCTTATTATGGCAGATGGTCACTATATCAATACATCCTTGATGACTGCAATAGCTGATGATCCATCAACTCCTTACTCTGAGGATCGGGCTTTACCGGGAGTGGACCATGATGATTTGAGAAGTCCTCTTGTAAATGCGCGTCTGAGGTTTGAATGGCTTACAGGTAGGCCCGTGGACTCGGTAACGATCGGTGGATTTTATGGATTCATGGATATGATTAATGCCCTGTATCCCCAGGGGATGAAAGTGACGCCGGTTACTCAGCTTTATTATGTGACAAAATATAGCGAGGTTGGTGAAGTTTTGGAGTCTCGATTAGCATTTGAAAAAGGAAAGACGTATACGATGGATGGCGAACAAGTGTTATGGTATGTGCGTCTACGTACGGGGGACGGTCAGTTGGGAGGAAGCACATTTGGGCGTGAGTTTCGCATGGGTCAAATTTTATTACAGATTCTCACCGACTCAGGTACGCGAGCCGTGAAGGATGGAAATCTAATACCGTTACTTCGTCAAACACAAAGTATTATAAGCGAACTTCAAAAGGGCAAAAGTTTTATGACAGACACCCCTTGGCTTGGTCCTCAGGGAGAGATCGATGATGGATTGTTGTACAGGATGATTGTAAATCAAAGCATCGTTTATAAAAATGATCGCAGCCGGTTTGCCCAGCAACTTGCTCAATTTCCCCTGAAGATGGCGAGTTCGATGGGGGCAACTCAATTTTCACCAGATCAGTATGAGCCATGGTGGCCCAATAGGATACTCGTATCCACAAATTTTCATTATGCGTTGCCCGGATGGAACGGGGTTTATCGTATGGGTGAGTGGACATACAAACCGTCTGATGTTTCCAATACGATCAACTATTACAGCCCGGTAAGAAAAATAATAACCTCAGACGTTTATGGTGCACAAGAATCGACTACCTCACTTCCACCGGCATCCTCAAAGGTGTTGACCCCTATCCCTGCGCCATCCACTCCACTCGCGCCGGATGTAAATATGTCAGCAGCATATGCGGTCGTGCAAAGCATGGACGACGCGGTGAAAGCAGTGCTTGAACAAAATCCTCAGGCGGTCGTCATGGTCGTGCCGCTCCATAATTACGAATATGACAATGGCACGAGGATCGTGAAGTCAGGTCCTGCTCAAGTGGCAAGTGTCAATGCCGGATATCGCGCGCTTGCGGAAGGCAAATATAAAGGACGGATGATTATCGTTGACACGGCTGGGATTTTTGAAGGAGAGCGTATTAAACCGGAGTTTGCAGCCAATCCGTTAGCTCCGGGAGCCAAAGGAATCGACACCGTGCACTTGAACGCGCAAGGATCTGCTGCGATGGCTAGTGCGATAAGCCGGGCTGAACAAAAGGTCCCGATCAAGGGTACTGGGGGTATTTCTGCATTTGGAGATTCTAATTCATCTTCGGGCTATGCCGCAGCCCAACAGCGAGGATATCGGGTCTATGCCCTGGCGGGCAGAAATCTTCGGGATATACCAGCTCTTATTCGCAGTACCGATGTATCGAAAGATCGTGCGGTGCTGATTTGGGCCGGGGTGAATGATATTGCAAACGAAGTAAAAATTGGATTTACCGGATCGTTGCAGCAGTCGGCAGGCACGCTTGGCGGCCTAGGCATGATCGTCGGCATTTCGCCAGTTTGGGATCTGATGAATGAACTTGGAGTCCTCCTGTCCCGGCGCAAAACGGGATTTCAGGTCGATAGTCTTCCCATCCTTTCCTTTGTCAAATCCTTCTGGGAGAAAAGACTGGGGGAATGGCAGAAATTGGCGGATCAAGTCAAGAGCGAGCAGAAAGCGTATGACCGCGTTCCCATCCAGGAGCGCGGCGCGTTGCCCAGAGCGGTCTGGTGGGAAGGGGTGAAATTCTGGCTCGGAACTGCCGGAGAATTTCGGAAAAATTGGGAAATATTTACGAGACAACGATCGCGGCAACGGGTTGATGATTCTGTCACTATCGCTCCAACCGAGGTGGCGAAGGATGCCCAGGAAGCGGGGATCCCCACGGCCACCAAAAAATCCCCTTTCAGGGATTACTTGGTAAGCATAACAAGTTCGCTTAATGGCCGGCTTGATAACCTTGTAAAGAGGATACCATTTTATAGCATTCTTGTCAAGATGTTGGGTGTGGACTCGCCGGGATTCGCACCCGGTAGGCCTGGGTTATCAAGCCGGCCTAGCGAACGTGCCGAGCCCACACCAAATTCAAGTATATCACGGGCACTTCAGGCCCTTTCCGCCTGGTGGGGGAGGGTGAGGACAAATGCAGCTGCTCTCACTCTTCCATTGGCAAACGTTCTGGGAGATGCGGCAACAGATTTAGAAAAAGACTGTCGCATCGGCCTCCTTCCCACTCCCCCAGCCTTCGCGCAAGCCCGCCTGCCGGCAGGGCAAGGCTACGGACCGACCCCGGCCGTGCTTGGGGATAGTAAAAATGCGCAAGATTTACTTCTTGGAGCGTTTGACTGGAGACTGTCCTCATTTCCCGGAAGTTCGGCTGGGAGTTCGATGAGATCGATCCGTACGGATAACGGCGTAGGCAAACAAAACAATGAGCATCATGAGCAGCGTATAGGCGATAGCCGTATTCGTCAAGAAGTCCTGGATTTGGATAGTTCCTATCATAATGATTTACTCCTTTCAGATACCCAAAGGCCTATCAACAATCCCACTATACCAAAAGAAATATTTTTCGTCAACAATGTGGCAGAGGCGGTAAATGATGCAGTGGTCAAGCTGGGAGCGATCAGTACGACGCCAAACCAGCCAGAGGAGAGGTTAAATGATACGGCCGCCAGTCCCTCCATGAGTGTTCTGCGAGAGCACAGTTTCATTGCTCCCTACAGTACCACCGGCAGCGATCTGTTGTCAAATTTCTCTCTCATGCCCCGAGCCTATGCGGTAAGTCCCGAGCGCAGTCGAGGGGTAGCCGACGGTCAAGTATTGGCAGTCCGGACGGGCGGGTGTTCGCAATTGACCTTGGCCGCAGCAAAGGGACTTCTCGCCGCGAGTGATTATACTCGTAATGATCTTCCCCAGCCGCCGATCGTTGTTCTTTGGAACGCAACACAGCGATCATTCAATCCGGCCTTGCAAGATATTCGTACCCGTTGGCAGCAGATGATGAGCCCGGGTCAGCAAATTGTGGGCGAGAGTAGATTATATCTCCAAGACAAACTCTCTCCCCGACCCGATCCCGTCGGCCTCGGCGGGGGAGGAGGGCCAACGAGTTCATCGATGGATAAACCGAAAGCATCCGGAGATGAACAGTTCGGATTCAGCGTTGAAATTCCGGGTGATTCTTCCCGGGTCACTCTCGGCAGAGACGGTGATCGAGACATATCCATCGGTGATCCGTCAGTTTCACGAAATCACGGAGAGATTATTGTGGACCATGGGACATACTATTATGAAGATCGTGGCTTCACGAATGGTTCATTTGTCAATGACGTATCAGTGTTGACAATGGAGGATATGAGGATTGAGTTAAAGTCAGGAGACACCATCCAATTGGGAAGTGCGCAATTTGTATTTACCCCGGGGAAGAACGGATTTACCCTTCTGCGTGCTCCATCTGAGTTTTCCACATACGGGAAGTCGCTCAATGTGAGGCTCTGGCTCTCATCTGCTAGGTCTGATGATCGGTTATCCGGGGAGGAGCTTCAGAGGCTTATCAATCAAGTATCCATCATAGAACAAGCTGCCCGGATAGCACGGCGGATTCAATTGCAGGCTGTTTCGTACCCGTATTTGTCCCATATCTTCTATCGGGGTGACGCGGACAGGTGGTATTACCAAGGTGCACAAGGCGTACGCGTGTATCTTGACGCTGACCAGTCCGTGCAATTTGAAGCATTACGTACGCTTTACGGAGAGCTCCTCCGTATCCATTCCTCACTTGCCCTTTCCGGAGGAGTGGACGCAGTTCCTCAGGATGGAGATGTTCCGGCAATCCAACAATTTGCCCAAACCATCCAGCTATCGACAAACCGGATCGGTACTCTTGCTTTTATTTCTCAGGCAATTACTAAAAATAAAGAGAGTCAGGAGCCTATGGTCCGGCAGTATGGGGAGATGTTGATCAGGATACGAAACCTTTGGGAGGCTGCATTGATCTATCCGGAAAATTTTGATCAGATACTGCGAAGTGAATTTCAGGAGACGCCGGAAGTGGCAGAGGAAATTCTCGATTATATGCATGGAAAATTGAACAATACTCCGGTTGGAGAGGATTTTGACCGGATGTTTACCAATGAATCACAATCCTATGGGTATGGGGTCGTGCCTCAGGGCGTGATCCGTGGGTTGCTGCTTGCCGAGCAGGGAATGATCCGCCAATTTCTTCCGGATACCTATCAGGATTATTACCGGCAGAGCCTGCAGGAGCTTAATGCACAGATGCGCGCAACAGGTATGACGGAATTTGAAGGCAGCCGGTATGTCAAAAGGGGGGAAGACGCGTGGTACTTTAATCTTAATCTCCGTCATAGGACATACGGAGCTCATGGAAATTCAGATGGGTTTGTCTCCGTCATCGAGCCAATAGCATATACCAAGGCTTTGAGTACGGATGCCTACGCCAGGCTCATCGCCCAAAACAAGACACATGAGATGCTGCATCAATTGCTTGAGGGTATGGTTAGCATCAACCGCTCATCGTATGGACCTGACACGACGGAGGAAGCGTTTGTGGAGCTTTATGCCCGCTTGTTATCCGGAGTAGACCCTTCCAAATTTACCGGATATTATGATTTACCGACGCATCGTTTGTATCAGTTGGTACAGGAAGCCGCACAAGTCAAGCACATGACTCCCGCCAGAGTATTATCAGAGATTTTGAAAAGTATGAAGAAAGGATATATTACGATTACGCGTGCGCTGAACCGGTACCTGCCGGAATATTGTGAAGGCAAGTGTCCATCGTTGCCCGACGGAACGACCTATCTTCAATATATGGATGGGTACACGGACGCGCCGGGAGACAGAAAATTGTCTCCGGATGAGGCAGAAAACTTAACATCTATAACCCCAATAATCGGTGGCCCATATCTATTTAACCGTGCATTAGAAGATAAAATACAAAATTTGAAATTTGTCCCACTCATTACCGCAGAACAATTCCGTCAATTAAGTCATGACGATCAGATTCTCGAATATTCGCATTTGGAACAGATGCAACGATCGTTGTCTGATGCGGAGAATACTATAGATAGTAAACAGACAGATGCGAAGGATTTGCGCGCCGGTTTGACTGGTTTCCGTAAGCAGATTGAGATTCTTTATACCAGTCTTCCGTCTCCATATCATTCAGATCGATCCCTCGTGACAAATAAAAAACCAGTGGGGCCGGTCGCAACACGTCTCTATGGATTATATACGGATTATCAGACTGAATTTAGGTTGGATGATTTGCAGGGATTGTCAATACCCGGGTCATACGAAACACCCAGAAAAGTCATAGATGTAGCCCGATTGCTTTCTGATCCTGTATACCGTCAACAGATTATTATCTTGTTATTGAAGCTGGGAAATCTTTATTCGATAGACAGTCTTGGAGAAATGGTTCCTTCGTTGGAATGGCTTGATAGGATTATCGTCGGTTCTGATACGAGTTCGTTGAATTTTTCGTGGGACACTCTGTTTTTTCCGGTTTTTTCCATGCTACTTGATCTGCGAGATGATCTATTGGCTATTGGTGATAGTTCATCTCATGATGATGTCATTACGTTGCTCGGCGTTCTTACAGACAAAGCAATGAAGGCCTTGATGGATCATTCAAGTGAAAACTATAGTTTTCGGCAATCCTCGGAGGAAATACCGAGGTTAGTGCAGGAGGGAAGAGTTCAAGCTGGTCGGTTTGGGAAACATGATGCTTATTTGTCAAAAGAGGAGATGTTATTGCGAGTGAAAGAATTTGCGGAAGGACAGAACCCTGTGGTTACTCGGGAAGACCTTGCACAATTGGAGCAGATTCTTCAGTCTCTCATTAGGAAAGACGGACAATTATCAGTATATGAACGTCTTCGAAATCAAAATGTGGCAAGCGTGATGGGTGATATAGACCGGTATGCGGGGCAGACCATCACGGTGGACACGATATTTGCGTTGCAAGCCAAACTTCGTGACGGAATTACGAGTGATCCGCTGGTCTTGCGTCATGCTGATTTACAAAAAATTAGGGGCCGAAAAGACGCGATACCATTTCGTGAGGTGCCTGCACGACTGGATGCGTTTCTGGTTAAGCTCAATGGTTTGAAACCCATGGATATTGATACTGCCGCCCATACGGCCGCAGAGTTGATCGCAGAGTTTCAGGATATGCATCCTGTCAGTAATTTTAACGGGCGACTTGGTCATGTTCTTGCAAATATTGCATTGGCAAAAATGGGACAAGGACGATTTGTTACGGATCCGGAAGAAAACACTGTGTATGTAGATTTTGTTTCTTCGGCGATTAGTGGTGATCTTACCAAGCTCACATCCTTTATCCGCTCACATCTTGCGGAGTCGCCGCGCGCATCAACTCCTGATAGTACTCGACGCATTACCGACCCGATTGCGGATGCTCTGAAAAAAATTGCAACAGATCTAGAAAAAGGCTGTCCCACCGGCTCTCTCCCCACCCCGGCTGTGCTTGGGGATGCTACCATTTCTTCACCGCCGCTTGGATCGGGATTCTTCGCGGGTATACCAGAAAAGAAGCGCGAGAACGCTCAAAAAAGAAACAAGTTGGACATATCCGTTGGTCAAAAAATCTTTGAGAGCCATAATTTACCCCTTTCGCGTTTGACGGCTACCACTCAAGAATTTGAGGTACAAAATAGTCGCAATGCCCAAAAACATGGACATGGTGAATCCGGTATTGATGATGTCACTCATGAATTGGCTATCGATCATATGGTTTTGCGTGAAGTAAGCTCCGCGAGAGTTAAAAACAGTATACCAGAGACGATTGCTTTTGCAACTTCCCCTACCGTTCCGATCATTGTATCGCGAAGGAGTGATGATGGAGAAATGAGAAGCAATCCAAACCAGCCAGCCGCGAGGTTAGTAAACACCTCGGCGAAGATCGATGGTCGAACAAACGAAAATAGTCTCACTGATGCATACAGTACTACCAAAGATGCGCGATTGTCAAATTCTGGCGGTTCACCGCCGCTCGGGGCGTTTGGAGGAGTCTTTTCTGAAGAAGGCGATGTACATGAGGAGAAACGTAATAACGAGCAACAGATACGTTACTCCGGCGGTGTCAATAACAGAGCGAAAATCGTTCATAGATCCTCCTCACAAACGGACAGGTTGGTAAATAATCCGGAGTACACGGCACGTTTCGGCGGGGTGAATAATCTATCCATGCACAGACAATCTAATACAACTCGAGAGTATATGTCAAATTTTTCCCTCATCCCTCCGGCCTACGCAGCCGACGGTCAAGTATTGGCAGCCCGGACGGGCGGGTGTTCACCACTTACGATCATTGTGGCAAAGGGGCTCCATGCCACCAGTGATTCTATCCGCAATATACTTCCCCAAGCCCCCAACCATGTGGTTGCCGAAAATCTTCGCGGTAGCGCCCTATATCAATGGGAACAATTATTCGGTGATCAGGGCGGCACCGGCGGGACGTCAAACGTCCCAGCCACGTTTGACGGTGGCGGGGGAGGAGGAGGGGTCATCGATACGTCTGCTTTGGCAAGCCGGAAGTTTGTAAACGATGAGGCAACACGACTCATCGGTGCTAGCCAAACAAATGCAGCAAATACACTTGTAACCGATTATGAAAAAATGTTTGCAGCATTGATTCAGGAGATGCGGGATCATCCTGGTAAATCTGAAAGGGATTATTTTGATGCCCCTGCAGTGAAGCCATATATAAATACAGTGGTAAATAATATGGCAATTGGGGATATAACCCAAGTCGACCCACTCACATTTCGTTTGCTTGCAGCGTTGACCACCGATATGGTTTTCCTGCGACAACAAACCGCCAGCGTTCCATTTACCACACTTGGATTACCTGCAAAACCTCCCGTCGCATTTGTTCCGATCGGACAGCCACCTGCAGATTCTCAGAAAGCGCCAGCGTTGACGCCTAATCAGCCGGTGTCTACGCAGGTATCTCTCGGGTCATTTACACCTACTGCTGATCAATTATTGAGTACAATTCCTATTCCTCCGGAGTTGCCTACGCTTGTGGCACAAGCAAGTTCATTATTGGATCAAGCACAAGAAGACCTCAACCAGGGGAAGAGAGATGTGTTTGAACAACATGTAGCGCAAGCCCATGGACAAATCGCAGACCTCATGAAGCACTGGCCGACTGACGACGACGTGCAACGAGTCATAGCCCAACACAACTTATTGACGGCTCAGATACGTGGTAAAGGTATTCAGATGATCGTATCCACAAATGAATCAAAATCAAATCAGATTATCACTGCATTTCGGTGGGACGGGAAAAAAGTCGAGATTTATCTTTCCAACGAACAAGGAGACGAACAATTTCCTGCTTTAGGAATCCAAGAAACCTCCACTGCCGATACCGCTCAGGAATATGATCAACGAATTACTGAATATCTGTCAAATCGGGGAAAACAGGCATTTTACGCGAGAAAAATATCGAGGGTATTAGATGGCATTGAGGATATCGTAAAACCACAAAATGCTCATACCCCTAAGGACGTAGGATCCGCTGGCCTCGGCGGGGGAGGAGAGGGAGAAAATAAATTACTCAATTTGCTCAATTCCGGAAACGTCAGGATGAAATTCCCTTTTTCGTATCATTTCAGTACTGGTTTTTCACTGGCGAGCAGGATGTATGGTATCAATCCTACTGATGGAAGTGACGTCAATAAGGCAAAACTTAAACAACTCTTCGGATCTACGAGAAATATCATGGATCCAGTATCACTTAATATGGTGAATGATGTGGTTGCGGTTCGGGTTTCGGTTATTGATGGTTCATATGTGATGATTGAACAAAATTATGCGGAGTTATTTGCGATGGCCGTTTATTATGGACTGACGCCTGAAGAAATTTATGTCTATGATCGCGGGACAGGGAATTACATGAGCTTGAATGATCTTTTATCAGTTGTTCCGCAAAGAACAGAAACAAAAAGCCGCTATGATGTTTTATTCACCGACATGGAGAAAGATGAAAAGACCAGCCGTGGGTACGCTGATTATTCAGATATTTTTCCTGACCAAAACCCACAAGGTCTATCCCTTGAGACAGTTCTTATGGATCTTCTAGAAAAGAAAGCACTGTCTGGTGACCACACGCTTACGATTCTCGACCAGGGGGCCGGGGTAGGAAATTTTGGCCGTGTCCTCGCTGCTTTGTTTGAAAACCCAAATAGGAGTGATAAGGAAATGAAGCAATATTTCGGTAATAAGAAATTTCTTGCCGTATGGAGACCTGAGCGCATGGAAGAAGCTCGGCGTATTGCCCGGCGAGCGAGGGACCTTGGCATCGCATTGCGGTACGTGGGTATTACGGATGCCAATCGTACGCAAAATCTTTTTGATAGAAACTGGACGATTGGGGCGCCTGGAAAGAGTGTCTTTGCGGAAAATATTGCGTATACCTATACGCCGAGACAACGGCTTAAACAGGTGCTCGATACTTTGGGTATTACTTCTATAGATTTTGCATTTAGCGTTGCATTTGAATCGTATTTAGATGAAACAACGCACACAGCCCTTACTCAGGATATTATTGGAGCATTGGGGCAGGATGGCATCTACGTTGGAGAGACGGCAAAGCTGCAATTGATGCTTCAAAATTTTGAGCGGAAAGGAATTGTTACGTTGCTTGATGCAGCCCAACAGGTTTCTTACGGGGTAACATATAGCAGTTTAAGGAGTATATTTTCCGTCAGACGCACTAAACAAAGTGATCGTAAACAATTCACGACAGCCGGAGAACGGGTGGTACAAGCGGAACTTCGGTCAAATCCTCAAATTAATGCAGATCAGCTTGCTCAGCACGCAATTGATGCGCTGGCAGAAGCTAAAGCTCATTCGGATTTATTGCAATCCGTTTCTCCCGCCGGCGGGGGAGGAGAGAGACCGATGGATACGTCCAATTTAGCCAGTAGAAAAATAGTCGAAGCCGAGGCGGTCAGACTTATTGAAACATCCAATAAAAATGCAGCAAGTACGCTCATGGCCCAGTATGAGCGGTTGGTTGCGGGACTCGTAAACGTACTGGAACAAAATCCTAATCTTTCGTTAGATTCATACCTTGATATGGTGGCGACCAACGATAACGTACGGGAGCTTCTGGGGATCAGCCCGACTGGAGATCGGAGTCCTCCAACTCCTTTTCAATCGTCCCTTCGTACTTCTCTCGCCTCCGACCTCCCGTCCCTCCATACCCAGGCCGCACAGCCAAATGCCACCAAAAAACCCGCTTTCGCGGGTTTTGGCGATCTCGCCAGGTTGGTAAAAAAGCTGGACCTAAGAAGTAATGTACTTATATCATTTTATGAACGTTTTGTCACTCCCAGCTCCCAACCTGGCAGGCCCACTCCATTGGTGAGTATACCACAGCAAATTCACGCTGTTTTATCAGATTTTGTGGCTAAATTTCTGCCTAAAAAGAATGTTTTGCAACCTGTCCCCGGCGGCACCGGCGGCGGGGGAGACGGAGGAGCGGCAGTGATGCCCGGGGAGTCCGGATTGACGCCTCTTGAATTGAAAGCCAAACAACTGACCGAACCGGCAGCAGCGGCCATTGGAGAAGCGCTCGTGAAGCCTCTTGAGAAAAAAGTTAATGATCTTTGCAATGATCGTACGGGATTTATACCGGGTGGACAGCAGAAATTGGCTGACGGGTCAGGATTTGCTTTCCCTCTTGGGGGGAGAGGTGCGAAAAATCAGGAGAGCAAACAGCAACACAGCAATAATGAGGAGCATGTACGCGGACGCAGCGTCACCCAAAAATTTACTGAATTGGTCGATAGTCATAGCTTTTTACCCCTTTCGATGAACCATACGGCAACGAATAACGATACTATACCAAACGGGAGATGGAGAAACAAGAGCGACCGAAATTTTTCTGATGATGTCGCTATAAATCCCGGACTGATGACTAACATGCCAATCCATCCGGATGATAGATTGATAAATAATGCTCCAAACGCTTCTGCAAATGATTTTCGGGATATGGCAAACATCACCCCCGACTCTACCACTCAGCCAACTGCATTGTCAACCAATTTTTCCTTTACGCCAAAAGTCTATGCAGACAACGGCTTTGCTCCATCCGGCGGTCCCAGCGCCCGCTGTGCTGTAGCCCGGGCGGCCGCAGAAGTTGCCCGTGGAGCAGCTGATTTTGTCAAAAACACGAGTTGGCAGATGCCCAACCGCGTATTGACTCAATGGTTTCTCGGGAGTATTCGGAGAGTGGGAGATCAAGCATATGATATATTTCGCAATGCATCCCAACGGTATGATATTGATTACAACACGTTACTCGGTAAAGGTGGAATAGCGAAAGTTTATAAAGGATTTGACCGTTGGAGAAATGTTCCGGTCGCAATAAAAGTATTACCCCGCGGTTCGGATGATCAAGATCTAGGACGTGAAGCACGAATATTAGCTCAATTCTCTGATTATAATGTACTCCAAGTATATGATCTGCATGCATTTCCTGATGGCACTGTTGGATTGGTGACGGAATTAGCGGATGAACATAAAACATTAGGTTCGATCATTCAACCTGGATACGCTATTAGTTCAGACACCATGGCTGATGTGCTTGCACAGATCGGGTCTGCGATCGATCACATTCATGCTTTTGGAGTTTTTCATCGTGATATTAAACCGAAGAACATCCTGATCCAGGATCTCGGCAACGGTCTCATAAGGCCGATGTTAAGCGATTTGGGTTCAGCGGTTCTTTCCAGGCCATTATCGACGGGACTAGTTGACGATTCAGGGTATGGAAACAGCGCACAGACCTTGATATATATGGCCCCTGAATTAGTGTTAGCGCAGGATCAACCTGCGACTATACAAACAGATATATATTCCTACGCAGTCACGTTGTATGAAATATTAGGTGGTTTGCATCCATATTTTCCCGATCCGGATGCAGAATATCCAGTGCTTTATTTAAGGTTTAGTTCAATTGATAGTAGTAAATACATTCCATTATCATCGATACGATGGGCAAATACCCAAATTATCGATCCGGAAGTAGTGAAAACAGTGAATCAATTGCTTCAAACGGCCTTATCAGTCGATCCTGCGCTGCGTCCGAAGTCTGCAAGCGAGCTGACCAAAAATATTATTGAAGCCATTACCAGTCATTCATACGTGTCCAAGTATCATCCAATCACCAACAGACAATTAAAAAATGTCATTCCGGATGATTCCGTCGCTCCCTCCATCGATCTCGCCAAGGCCAAGGCTGGGGGAGGGGTGAACGATACGGTGGGTACGATAACCCACGATCCTTCTCGACCTCAATGGCTCGAAGCGTTACAAAAGAGAATAACCTCATTGTTTAATCGCATGGCGATCCAATTTGGATGGTATCGCGGTCCGGAAGCACCAATTGTCCGATTTGCACGGGAGTATGGAGATTTATTGGATCAATTATTAACTGATACAGATGTTCGAGAGGCGATTGTGCATGATCAGCAACCATACAAAGCCATGCGGCTGGTAAATAGAAAGATACAAGATATCGTAGGGTCTAGATATGCAGACGCTGACAGACTCAAGATTGTCGAATTTATTATAAATAAATTTGACTTTATCTGGCATGTCGGTAGGGCAACGGAGGATATACAAAGAGGTCAATATGAATCATACCGCAAGGGTAGCCGGGGACAAAGAAAATACACTTTGAATCCTAGATATTTGTCGGTATATCAAACGGAAATCATTGAAGGATCTGTACGTCCAAAAACAGTTGAATTACCTACGGCACAAATAGAGGAGTTTGTGCAAAGGGGTCGCCAAGTCGCAGGCGCAATGGTCATACCAGCAGGGAAAATCAATCATGTCGGTGAACTTGTGGCTGGCTTAGCAGCAACTCTTGAGGATGCTGATACGCCGATAGGACGAGATCAGCGGTTGTTGATTCATCTATTGACCTTTGCGGATCAAACAAACCCGGTTAGTGGTGGTAGCGATTTTAAAAAGGCGCTACGTACATTTTCCGAAAGCCAAATGAATCCAGAATATATTCCTGAATTGTTTTCTAGACTTCTCGCGATAAATTTTGCACGATATATGCTCTATGAGCCGTTTTGGGGTCCTGTATTGGATGTTTACAATACCAAGGTGCTCCCCATTATTCATGCTCAGGGCGCTGAGTATCAGCGGTTTCATGCGGTAACGCCGGAAAGCATTATCTGGACAGAAGGAGAGATGCCGATTGGCTGCGTTGGGCAGTGTCTCGTGCCGACGGCCATGAAAGATTTATACAGATCATTCATGGTGATTAACACAATTGGGGAAACTGGTAACTCTGTGTTTGATGTTCGTACGACTTTGAATGGAAAAAATATTACTGGAGTGCGTGACGGTTCTGTTGCATCAAAACCGAGAAATGCAGCTTTGGCGACGTTAAAGCATGAAGCTATCCATGCGCAGAAGATTGATGAAATTGGGAGTGCAAATATCCCAACAGATACACAACTTATTGGTACCCTTGAAGGGTTGACTGAGACAGAACAGTTACGATTGACTGACATTGTTTTTGCTACTTCCCCTGATCTTTATGGTCAGTTTGAACGACCTGCCGCATATCCAGGCGAACGAATAATAAATAGAGTATTTTTTGATCTTTTAGAAGTGCCGACTGCGTTGATAAGAGAATTTACTTTACATCAGGATTCTCAGGGTTTGGTTACGTATCTCAATGGTAGGTTACAGAGATTTTCTAAAGCAGAATACGATCATTTCATTACGGAGTTATATAAGCGAGCTCAGATAAGTCCGAAACAGCGGGATTTATTATTACGAAAACGAGCACAATCAATAGTAGATATCAGGCAAATGATAGTGGTATGGCAATCAACCTTTTCTCACTTTGTTTCGTCGTATGACGATATTGCGTTGATGCTTACTATCGATCCACTTCATCCTATCCGACTGCCGATATCGGTTAAGTCTCAGGATGATTTTTCGAAATGGTGGGAACAGCAGTATCTCGAATCATTTACCCCAAGCGCAGGATTTCTTCCGAGAGAATATTATTCAGAGACGTGGTGGGGAAAACAATTAGAAAAACAAATCCCTACAAATAGTGTAGGCCTCGGCGGGGGAGGAGACGGAGGAGCGGAAGTGATATCTGGGGAGCTAGGATTGACGGCTCTTGAATTGAAAGCCAAGCAACTGACCGATCCGGCTGCAGAGATCATTGGAGAAGCGCTCGTCAAGCCTCTTGAGAAAAAAGTTAATGACCTATGCAATGATCGTACGGGATTTTTACCGGCGAACGAGCAGGTGCTTGTCGACGGATCAAGGTCTGCGGGATTTGACGGGCTTTTTGGCGAATACGTAGTAGACGACGGCTATGGCAATGATGCCGAGAAACGAGGCAATTTGGGCTTGAGTAATGATGGGATCCAGATTGATCATAGTTCCTCCAAAATTTCTTCCGCTTTATACGCGAGGTACAAAAATAACATACCAGTGGCAAAGTCAAAAGTCAACACGACCGGATCCCTCGTCACAAATACTGCGGCAAACCACGCGATGCCTGCATTAGTCGCGGATGCGGAAAACACGCGGAGCATGGGCCTCGTCAGTTCAAATGAGAAAGTCATTGTTCCTCACTTTACTCCCGCATCACCCACGTTGTCAACCAATTTTTCCCTCGTTCCAAAAGCCTACGCCGCTGGCTCACCCGGTCAGGTTTTAGGAACTACCGGTGGCCTGCGTGTGGGCTGTGCTGCGGCCCGGGCGCTGGCGAACGTAGCGAAGAATATAGCAGTTGGCGCCGGTCAAAGCTACAGGGCCCCGACGATAGAGGCATACCGGTGGCTCACATCAGGGAGGACGGTGCAGAGATTCCTCATCGCATTGAGTTTGTTGACTCATCAATCCATAGCACAGCCAAAACCGACACTGAGTACGTTACCTGTTCAATTAGTTGTGGGTTTATCGCAAGAAGGTGGTATTCCCGAAGTGTTTAGCGTCAAGCCGGATGAAATTATTCCGGGGACGCGTCTGCGGGTAGTTTCTATTGATCCCACGGATCATTCTGTTCTTCTGTGGGATGATACGTCCCGGGAAGAGAAAAAGATTGGGTTGCATGAGTTTTTTAGGATACCGGGAGGCCCATGGGTCCGATACGATGAAGATACCGGATCAGCAGCCCGGTTTACCCGGATTGATTCAATGGATGGCGTAGGGGTGAAGGCAGCTATTGAGCCATATCTCACCAATCGTTTTGTCCGGGAGTTTAATCGTATCGGGCAGCGCTTTATGGATGAATTGAAAGAAGATCAGCGAAAAGCTTCCGACTGTCTCTCCGATACCGGATTGGTCTCCCGGGTCTATGCGGCGGAGAAAGATGAGAAAACCGGCAAATGCCCGTTTTTGTTCAGATTGATGCTCAAAGCGTTTCCTGCCGGTGGCGTCATCATGGGCGCGGATATCGGCGTACGGTTGATAGTCCGGACAATCCCCACATGGTTTGGTTCGACCAAGCCACTTCCCCCATACATACCCATTGTTCTTGCCAATAATCAAAAATTATGTTCGTACGGAACGTGTCGGGATGGTTGCGCTGCCGGGTATCAGTGTGGAGGAGATAGTACGTGTTGTGAGACAAAAAAGAATAGCATGGATATGGTTTGCAGCGAAGACGGAAAAGTTGCGATCACCTTAGAGATGGATTCATACGGTTGGCAAAAACGTAGGTATACGATATGCCAAAATGCATGTTCCGGAGGGGTATGTGACGCAAATGCGTGCTTTGGAACATCAAATCCAAGGACGGAAATTGTAATGAGTTCCCGGTTGCTCTCGATGTCTCCCGAGTTTGTCTCGTGTACCGGCGCTGGAGATGGATTGGCAAAACCGGTGGAAATGAACAGAAACGCAGATTATTGGAAGAAAACACTTGCATGCTCCCAGGACAAATCCGGTGTCATTAGTAGGATAAATGGTCAGCCAGTATATGCATGTACGAATAATTTTATCTGCGATGAGAGCTATTCGAATTACCCTCGGTGTATGCCCACTGCGTCTATCTCTCGTTGTTCCACGAATCAAACGGATGCCAAGGGCGCGCCCATATGCTTCCGTGATGGATGTGTTCCAGGTAGTTACTCTCAGGATATTGGCAGAGAAGGACCAGGGATAAAAACGTATAGGTGTGATGCAGATAAAAAATGGAAGGAATATTCCTCTACGGGTCAATTCTCTGCAGATTACTACCAGGATCTGGTCTGTGATGGGAATAAACAGTTGAAGAAATATGTATTAGACGATGGATCGACCAGTATCACAGATAAACAACAATGCGATGGGGGATGCCTGTATGGACAATGTATTGGGCGTTCCGGAGATATATGTAAAGCAGGAAGTACCATGACGGATCCATCCGGCGATTGCCTGCTACAGTGTGTAAATGGTAAATTTGAAAAGTCCTCATTTTGTGGTCACATTGCGATAGAATCGTATAACAATGAGAACCGTTTTGCGGTTATGGACGCATTAAGTAAACTCCCGAAATCCTTTTATCAGGATCTATTCGTGACGACGAGGGTTACGAGCGACGATACAATACGATTCCCTTTCATGAGAACGAAAGGTCCCATTGGGTATGCCCTTCCGTCGTGGTCGTCTCAGCATGTGGATTTGACGAGAAACATGAATACTTTTGACATTCATCACGAATTTTTTCATGTCTGGGCACTCAAACACACGCAGGCTGTGGAACCGTGGGTTCCGTTTGCGGATATTATCAATGGAGTTCATCAATCATATGACTCCAAAGGCCTTGCTGCTATTCCGGCAGAATATAAAGCAGCAGTTGGATGCGTGAGAGGTTGGGATGGGAAAACATCCTATCGAAAAAATCCTGTTGTTTCCTATTCAGGTTTAACTGGAGAAGATATTCCCTGCGGAGAAGATTTTGCGGAATCAGGTGCACAATATATTAAAGCACCTAACTTAAATCCCCGGCCGTAAGGCCGAGGGATGGAGTGATCCCTGCATCTTTTTTCGTTGGGCTACAATAGGAGGTATGGAACTGGTACATGGATCACACTACGTGTACTGTTGTGACTACCATATT
>JAUXTO010000022.1 GCA_030679255.1 Candidatus Gottesmanbacteria bacterium
CAATATGGTAGTCACAACAGTACACGTAGTGTGATCCATGTACCAGTTCCATACCTCCTATTGTAGCCCAACGAAAAAAGATGCAGGGATCACTCCATCCCTCGGCCTTACGGCCGGGGATTTAAGTTAGGTGCTTTAATCAAGTAAGTTAAAAGGAGATCAACATGACAGTATTAACGCTCGTTCAAAATCGAAGTGGAGAATTGATCAAGAGGGGCCATTACGCAGAGGTCGTGATGGGGCTACGTGAAGTTGTGGCTAAAATCACCAATCTGGATCTAAACGAGGATACGCAATTTGCGATCGTGGACCATAGCCTCGAGTTGGCTTGGATTCTTGAAGAGGATGATGCTGCTCGAGAACGTTTGGGCGACAAAGCCGTTTCATTGTGGCAGGCGCTTAACCTACCTGATGGGTGGCTCTTGCTCGAGTTTTCAGCCAAAGACGAATATGTCTTACCGTTACGCACTCTATTCGCAAAAATGGCAGAAGCCTGTCAAAAGTGGATTGAGGAGCATAAGGACATGTTCAACGGCGATGTAAGGACAATTGATCCATGGGCGCGACCTTTCCACGATGGTTCATATAAATACGCGCATGTCGCCACCACTAAAACCAAATAGTCTCTCTCACCCTCCACGCCATGTTTGGCAGTTCGACAATTGTCGAGCATGGTGTGGGGATATTTTTTATCTATTTTTCCCACCAAAAAACCGCTTCCCTGTTCCACCGCCTTGACCTATCTTCCCGGAATCTCGCGAAACAGGTATTGTTGGCGCTGACGCGTTTCACTTCCCAGTTCGGAATGGGATGGGGTGGGACCACGTCGCTCAAAAGACGGCAGAACACGAAAGCGGTTCTGTACCTAGCTATCAGCATTCAGTCTTCAGCTTTCAGACAATGCAAATGCGCAATGTCTGACGACTGATAGCTGACGACTGATGACTTTTTGTAAGTAATTGCACGTAAGGGAGAACCCAAAGTGGCCGTTAAACCCTTTGTTCTCCACAACTTCGATCGATTAGTACGAGTAAACTAGAACACGTTGCCGTGCGTACATTTCTCGCCTATCAACGTTGTCATCTACAACGGATCTGAATAACGATTCTTCATCTTGGGGTGGGCTTGGCGCTTGAGATGCTTTCAGCACTTATCCCTTCCGGATCTAGCTACCCTACGATGCCGGTTGTCCGACAATAGGCACACCAGGGATCCGTTCCTCCCGGTCCTCTCGTCAAGTTATTCTCTTATTTCTAAGAGCTTAGACTATATCTTCACCCTGCTCCATTTGGTGCGGGGGTCGGCGTTTGATGGATTGTTACTCAATCTATCTCACTCCATCGTTGTCGCTTAGCGACATAATGATGGAGATCAGTCGTTACGGGGTCAAACAAAGTATTAAAAATCAAGTATAGCTTTTATAGATTCATCTGTGTATCTCCGCTGGTGCGATTGATAATTATATTCTCGAAGAGAAATAATTACCTCTGCTACTCTCATCCGTTCTTTGTGACTCATATCAGTCAATTTTTTTCGACAAAGCAACGGAAGAATTTTTAGCAGTAATGCAACTTGTTTTTTCTTAAACCGAATAAACGGTTTAACGAGTTGCAAAATACGATGGGTTTCTTCAAAGCCATTGATACGATATTCCGCCATATGATCATTACGTACAGAAATGTACCCAATGTGAAACATGCGGCGAATCCATCGCAATGGTTGTACATGACGTGCATCCTGATAAAAACAGATTGTGGTCATAATTCGCCAACCAAATTTTGAATCTGATCGACGCTTAATCTGCATCATAATGCTACCGTCACCATCTAAGAAACCTGCTATATACGCTACGTCTTGTATCTTTAATTCTTGTCGACTTCCCACGGTATTATCTTTGATGTTATGGTCCTCTCGCATCTATCTATCGTACCACAACTATCAGAAGACTTCACCGTTATAAGCCAATTACATTCCGATCTTTACAGATCGGAAGAGCATGACGCTCATCGCGTCTACTAGGGAGAACTCCCCTCAAGAATCGATCGCTTGCACTGGATAGAGACCGAACTGTCTCACGACGTTCTGAACCCAGCTCGCGTACCCTTTTAACCGGCGAACAGCCGGACCCTTGGGACCTTCTCCAGCCCCAGGATAGGATGAGCCGACCATGATTGTCCATTGTTTCCAATGGCATAGACTATACCACCACCCTTCATTGTGTCATAAGGGTGTCCAGCGTGTGATAGATGTATAAAAAAATTAAATCTATCTCACCACGTTCAGTTTTCATGAACGTGGATCAGTCGTTACGGGGTTATGATGTGCCACTACGGTACATCAAACTTCCCTCGGTATTACCCTTCACTCCGGTTCAAAAGAGAAAGAGAGTTTCACCGATATGAGCTGAATTATTCAAAAAGGATTACTCCTTTAGGCGACATGATCCCGACTTCATCGGGATTATCGAGGTGCCAAACCGCCTCGTCGATATGGACTCTCGGAAGCGATCAGCCTGTTATCCCCGGGGTAGCTTTTATCCGTTAAGCCCGGTCCCTCCCACGAGGGATCCGAGGATCACTAACACCGACTTTCGTCCCTGCTCGGCCTGTACGCCTCGCAGTCAAGCTGGCTTTTGGCGTTTGCACGACACGTCCTGGTTTCCATTCAGGATTAGCCAACCTTTGTACGCCTCCGTTACACTTTTGGAGGCAACCTCCCCAGTTAAACTGCCCACCAGACAGTGTCCTCCGCCTAGATTTTTATGTAGGCGTAAGTCAGATTTCCTCATTTCGAAGAGTGGTATTCCAGTGATGACCGAAGTCTCCCACCTATGCTCGACAGTCAAAATAAAGTCCTCAGTGTCTAGATGCAGTAAAGCTCCACGGGGTCTTTTTGTCCAAGTGCAAGTAGGCCGCATCTTCACAGCCATTTCAATTTCGCCGGGTAATGGTTCAAGACAGTCACTACGTCGTTCTACCTTTCGTGCGGGTCGGAACTTGCCCGACAAGGAAATTCGCTACCATAGAACAATTATAGTTATTGCTGCCGTTCACCGGAGCTTGAGAAATCGGCCTCTTTGATTGCTCAAAGTCACCAACCACTCTTAACTTACCGGCACTGGGCAGGTGTCAGCCCCTATACGTTGCCTTTCGGCTTCGCAGAGACCTGTGTTTTAGTTAAACAGTCGCGTAGTGTCATTTACTGTGCCCCCGATTGCTCGGGGAAGGGCATCTCCCATAGGTTACGCCCAGCTTTTGTTGCCGAGTTCCTTGAACCATTGTCGCCCGCTTGCCTTGGTGGTCTGCCACCAGCGCACCTGTGTCGGTTTGCGGTACGGAAAAGAAGTGCTCCCCAACGAAACTTTTCTCGAAAACGAAACTATCTGTGTTGCCTTTGCCTCGCGGCGCGGACTCCTATTCGCTTTTCAATTAATCGCAATAACGGATTTACCAATTATCACTATTTCAAAGCTTAAATCCCGACGAATCGAGACACGGACACGTTTCATTTTGTCATTCCTTTGGGTCTTCATCGACACTCCCTTGTAACGGAATATCAACCGTTTCTACATCGAGCTACGCCATTGTGGCCTCGCCTTAGATCCGACTTACCCGAAGTCGACGAACGTTGCTTCGGAAACCTTGCGCATTCGGCATGGATGATTCTCACATCCAAACGCTACTCATACCGGCATTCTCACTTCTGTCCGCTCCAACCCGCCTTACAGCGGCATCTTCACTGCAAACAGAACGCTCCCCTACCACACTATTGCCTTGCGGCAACAATATCTCAATCTTCGGCCCTTTGCTTAAGCCTCGATCATTTTCGGCGCCACGGCTTTCATCCAGTGAGCTGTTACGCTTTCTTTAAAGGATGGCTGCTTCTAAGCCAACCTCCTGGGTGTCTGTAAACCATGACTTCCTTAACCACTGAGCAAAGAGTTAGAGGCCTTAGATGTGAGTCAGGGCTGTTTCCCTTTTGACGCACGAGCTTAGCCCCGCACGTCTGACTGGCCGAATAACGATGTAAGTATTCGGAGTTTGGTTGAAGACGGTTCCTTGCGAAACCGTTATCATTCAGTGCTCTACCACTCCATCGCTTGATCGGCCGCTATACCAAAATATATTTCGGGGAGAACCAGCTATCTCCGGGTTCGATAGGCATATTACCCCTAACCACAGGTCGTCCCACAGATTTGAAACTCTGACGGGTTCGGGCCTCCATCCCGCTTTCGCGGGACTTCACCCTGCCCATGGTTAGCTCACCCGGTTTCGGGTCTCATCCGTGCTACAAACGGGCTATTCACCCTCGCTTTCACTATGTCTCCGTCGCTTGAAGCGACTTAGACCGCAGCACAGAAGAACTCACCGGTTCATTCTTCAATAGGCACGTGATTACCCCTTGCAGGGCTCTCACTGTTTGTTAGCTGACAATTTCAGGTACTATTTCATTCCCCTTCCGGGGTGCTTTTCACCTTTCCCTCACGGTACTCGTTCACTATCGGTGCACTCATGTATTTAGTCTTGGAGGATGGTTCCCCCAGCTTCCCGCAGGACCTTCGTGTCCCACGGTACTTGGGAACGGAATAAAGGTATTGAAAGTTTCGGATACGAGGCTTTCACTCTCTCTGGCCACCTATTCCGAGATGTTCTCCTACCTTCAATACTCCTATGACTCCCGCCCCACAACCCCACACCTTGCGGTATGGTTTAGACTGTTCCGCGTTCGCTCGCCGCTACTAACGGAATCTCATTACGATTTATATTCCTCGCGTTACTTAGATGTTTCAGTTCACGCGGTGCCCCACCCATTGCTATAACAACCTTACGGCTGCCTTTACGATGGGTTGACCAACTCACGTTGGCCGGATTTCTCCATTCGGAAACCGCCGGATCGCGAGAGTATGGCTCCTCCCCGGCGACTATCGTGGCCATATACGTCCTTCCTCGGCATGAGCGCCCAAGGCATCCATTGTCAGCTTGTAGCGTTGCAGAGAACAAAAGGTTTTTTTGTCCCCTTTCTAAAAAAATTATTACCCTCGTTAAAATTTCTTGCGAAATCTTTCATTCGGGCTGAAGGGTGATCCACATATGGATTCCCCCTTACGATGCAACTACTTGTATATTTTCTATCCGACCCGGAATTTCACCTTGTCGGATAAAGTCATTATCGTTATTGTTAATGAGCAAGCTCACAATTTAGGAAAAAGTATCTAGTATAGAGGAATCCTAAATACTACATACTCGTCCCTAACCCCTGCGAAATTTCTTACGTTGTGGACCCGGGCAGAGTTTTACCCCGTACCACCGCTCTTGCGAGGTCCCGCTAAGCGGGACGAGCAAGTAAGGTTGGTTCGGGGCGAACCGTCCTGGTGGACCGTGGGAGATTCGAACTCCCGACCTCAGCATTGCAAATGCTGCGCTCTACCAGCTAAGCTAACGGCCCGTCGGCTTCGCTCGGAATCAAAAAACCCCGCCTTGGCGTGCGGGGCATCATTTCTCTCTTCAGAGAGAAAACTCTCAATCAACGCGCAAACGTCTCCGTAACGGATTTCGGTTTGTATATTGATTGATTGTTCTCATGAAAAAGGAAAAGATAGCTCGCACTCGCAATAGCTTTGCTATTCTACCGCGCGGTTGCACCCCCTGTCAACACCCGCTACAATTGCCTCATGCATCTCTGGGACTACCGCGAAAAAGACTTGAAAAAAACCGCCTGGGGCCGTCGCTATATCCTCCAGAATATGATTAACTTGGGCCCCGGCCGGCGTAAGATATCCAAAAAGCTCGTCAAAAAGTATTGGTTCGACCTGGATATCGATCCGCTCCGGCGCAATTTACTCCGCTATCTCATATGGGGCAAACGCTGACGCACCATTTCACCGATATACAACAACAATTTCTTGACCAAGTCCGTCGTGAGTCATATCTCGTCGAAAAATTTTACCTCACCGGCGGCACCGCCCTTTCCGCTTGTTACCTCAATCACCGGGAGAGCGAGGATATTGACCTGTTTACCGACGCACCTTTTGAAGAATCCACGGTCATTGCCGCTGTAGGAAGAATTGTCACCCATCTCCATGCCAAGTCAACGCTTGCCAAAATCCATGAGCGTCTGCGTTACGACCTTTCGTTTCCCAAAGGTGGGCTTCTGAAAATTGACTTTGTCTTCTACGATTTCAAACATCTCGAACCAACCAATATCCTGGATGGACTTGCCGTTGACACGATCGGCGATATCGCCGTCAATAAGCTCCTCGCGTTGAGCCAGCGCACGGCATCTAAAGATTTTGTGGATTTGTATTTTCTTTTAAAGAAATACACCATCTGGGATTTACGTCAGTCTGTGGAGCACAAATTTAAGCTGGACATCGATCCCCTCTATCTCTCCGCGCTCTTTGCCAAAGCCGAAGACCTGACTGATATGCCCATCATGAAGAAAAAGTTATCCCTCGAAGTCCTCAAGAAGTTTTTTCTGAAGCAAGCCAAAATCCTCGCCGCCCCCCTCCTCAAACCGTGACACTCTTTCGTCAAAAAAAAAACTATTGCGGCTTTATGTTCAAAAGCAATTGTCGTGAGAGGTCTTGATAAAAAATTTTGATAGCATCCCATGGCAAATCCACAAGCATGGTGGGGTACGTCACGAGATCGGTAACTTTATCCAATGCATACGATAAAAATATTTCCTCTAGTCCCACATCTTTGCGTTTTGCTAAAGCAAATAAATGGTCAAAGGTAAAATCTGTTTTTTTCAAAATCCAATACAAATCGATAAAATCTTTCGCATCGGTTCTCCCAAAAACAGCGAGTATTTTGTTTGCTCCGATGTTTTCCAACGCGTCTAATCGGATACCGTCCTTTTGGACGATCTCACCAAAATGAATCGGCACATCTTTGACCACATCGATCTTGAGCCCCACACCGTGGGCATCTTCACATATGTACTGGAGAAATGCATCAACAGAAATAGTTCTCACCACGGAGAGTCCGAGTCCGGATACCATGGACAATATGGCTTGATGGGTATCGGCAAAATCCATACCTTGATTTTGCGTAAAGAGATCGACGTCTACGCTTTCCCGATGATGAAAATAAAATCTGGCGAGTGCCGTTCCACCGGTAAGGTAAAAATCATTACCAAGCTGACTGCGGAAAAAGACCGATAAGAATCTATCCTGTAATGCGTCGTTTACTCCCATATGGAAAATGCGTGTTCCCAAACTCGTCGAATCGGGGCCTTTAATTTTAGCTCATGGAAGGAAGACTTCAATTCATCATAGGTCATATAGTTCCATACATCCTGGTATCTTGCGCTTTCTATGATCCGGGACATCATCCAAATTTTTTCCGTCTCATTATCCCCACGCAAAATCTCCCGCACCTGTTGGTCGGTCAGATCATAATCCCACAAAAAATATGGCCGCTTGGCTTTGTCAGTCATGGATATAGTGTACCACGCCCGCCCCCCTCCTCAAACCGTAACTCTCATTATTTTTCTCGTTCTATCATTGGTAGTATTTGATATTGGTAGTATTGTCCCGATGCTGACCCCCGATTCTTATCGGAATTACAGCCGTCGTGGATCCCGCTTCGCGGGAGTAGTATTAAATTCTCTCTCCTCCCTCCTCCTCCTTCTTCCTATTTTCTCCTATTTTCTCCTAGTTTCTCCTAGTTTCTCCTACCCTCTCTTCTCCCTCGCCATTTGCTCTTGCTTCGCTTGATCCTTTTTAACACCCGATTGTACTTTCAAGTAGTCTTCCATAGACGGCGGCCACTGACCGCTCTGCTCATAATAGCTTCGCAGTCCCTGATCCATGCCTTCCGTCCACGCTTTATATTCACCTTGCCGACGACCCTTCTCTTCCATGCTATTTCGTAGCCCTTGTTCTTTTTGTATGCGCTCCTCATCTTCACGCATTTCAGCGATAGTCTGGACTGTCTTCCGGTATTTTTCAGGGACGAGATCCGGATTCTTTGCTGCTACCCGGACCCCTTTGTCGAGCACCTCCCCCACAGCTTTTGCATGCTCCGCGAGCCTACCTGACCCGATGTAATCTTCCACCTTCGCCGCGGCTACACCAAAAAACTCCGCCACTTTGGCCCCCAACCTCAAGCTGATATGCGCCGGCCCCACGCCTAATGCAATGCCTACACCCCCAACGCCGGGTACTAATGATTCGGCTACTCCTAAAGTAGGCAAATGCTTATCAATATAATCATTAGGAATATTCTTTAAAGGAGTTTTCCAGTGTTTACCCATCTGTAATCTGTAATAAAAGTTTTGCAACCAATTAATATTGCTCTTGCCTATTTTGCCATCGATGACATTTTCCGTCTGCAAAGGATTTTGCAACCCCTTCCCCATCAAGACCAACCCCAATCCACTCAATGAAAAATCAACAACGGTTGAAGCAATACCAAAGAATTTCCCCACCTTTCGCCACGTCTCCCCAGTCTTTTCAAACGCTGCGTACCGCTCTGTCTCTTTGATGTTCGCAAGGATATTTTTATGTGCGTTCACCCATGACTTCTCCACTCCCCCCGGCCCCACCCGTTCCCACCAGCCCGCCACCATCCGTTTCACCGCCCCCACCGCCGGATGTGTTGCTTCACCCTCTCCCCTTACAATCGGCTTGAACTCTTCCGGTTTTCCGACGCCTACATACTGGATATCGGTACTTTGCTCTCCCATAAATCCTTCTTTCTTCTTCAGTATTATTGTACTGCCTCCCTGGATTGGATGCAGCATCCGTGTGCCGATCCCCGGGACGGTGAAGGTGAGGTCATCAATCAATGGTTCATGGATTCGATCGCTCGCCGACTGTTTGAGATACGCATCGTAATCCGACGTCGTTTTCATGCTGTAGCCCAGTCCCACCCGCCGCTTTGCTTCTGAGAGGTAACTTGACGCACACGCAACGACATCAAACCCTAATTCACCCGCAAGCCGCCCAAGGACATGAAAGTCACCCCTTCCAATCGGTCCGATGTGGATATGCCGGCCCACCCGCAGAAGTTCACGAAACACTCCCTCCCTCTGTTCGGCCGGTATCTGATATGTGGACCACAGGGCCAAAACATGGTCAAACGATCCGTCGGCAAACGGTATCTTCCGTCCGTCATACTGCACAAATGTTTTATCCTTGACTCCCAGGAAGCTTTTTTGCAGCGCCCGCACTTTCGTCGTATCCCCACCAAACTTTTCGAGAAGCCGGCGATAAAGATCCAAACTAAGCGTCGCCCCATACCGCACCACGTCGTTTGCGCTAATGAGCGGTTCCTTGATGATATCCAAATTGACAACCGTCGATGGTACACCCCGCTCCCCCAATTGCTGCTCCAAGTGCGTCAGTCCCGGCCCGAAATTGAGGACTGTTTCCCCGCGCAAAAGCTCCGCATCAAAGCCGAGTATGCGTTCATACGTTTTGAGCCCCCTGCCCGTAATAATCTCTCCCTCAAGGCTCTTCGGTTGTTGTGTTTGTAGTATTTTTGGGGATTCAATGGATTCCATTATATGTATATGAACCTTCCAGGTTACGTAGGTTTGAACATCCTACTTTTTGCTCATTAATTGGGTATTACGTCATTCAACCCCGTACGTATTTTCGCGGTAGAAGCGCGGATCCGATCACTATCCGCAGGCGCCGCATCTCGATCAATGCTATCAAGCTCTTCATTAATATTGGATTTAAACGTCCCCGTCGCCGTGTTATATTTCGCGTCATACTCGTCAATAATTTCCTCGAGTTTCACCCGGTCCCCACCCGTGATCGCATCAAAACCGGCCAGGATATCTATCTTCTCCTTGTCCGTAAACAGCTTCGTCTCCTGTACTTTTTTTTTCAATGGATCCATATCGTTGTGTCATTCCGGCGAACGCCGGAATCCATCCTGATTACATAACCTTACTGTAGTATTTTTTCTTATTCGCTTATTCACTTATTCCATTATTCTCTTATTTGCTTATTGCCGCAGCGGCTTCCTCCCTCTTCGCCGCCAGCCCAAAAAATCCTTCAAACATATTGCGCAACCCTCCCACGATCGGTGGATTGAGACCCGGAACTTGTCCGAGGAACCAGTCTATTTTTGCCAAAGGTTGCAACTCTGTATCCATCTTTCTGATAAATTTACTGTATACCCAACCAGATAGCTCTACTCCCGCATAATATCCAGCCGCCGATCCGGCAAGCCCCCCACCAATAAATCCTGTATACAGACCGGCACCAAAACCTAAAACGGATGCAGGGATAGCTCCTGGCCCAGTCGAAGAAAATCCTGCAAGCCCGGCCAATCCGCCGATTACTCCCCCTGCAAGTCCCCCACCCACGGCTCCGCCAAGAGCCCCAAGCCCGGCGCCAAATCCCGCGGTTGCCGTACTTAATGATGTGAGCGCAATCCCATATGCGGTTTCTTTAAGCCCCGCCCGCCGGAGCACATCCGCGTTAAGCGTTTGGAGCTTGAGTCTGGCCTCCCGATCCGCCTCATTGATCCCATCACTCACTTTTTTGAGCTCAGTATTCCACCGCTCAAAAAACCGCTCAGCGAAGTTCTTCTTCTCCGCCCTCTCAGGTGTCATTACTGGCCTGTCCATCGTTTCTGTCATAGGTAATACATCACAAAAAAATTTTAAGACGAGATGCCTTTTTTATAATCCTCAAGAATCTGTCGATAACGATAATACTGAGCAATGTTCATAAGCATCCCCACGGGTTTTGAACGATGGACGACACACACCGGTTCGCCCAGCTCTTCAGCGACTTTTATGACTCCCAAAGGATCTTCCCGCAGGTCAGAAATGGATTTAATGGATTTTGGATTAAGCATACATCTCACCTCTATCTGAGATGAATATAGAGGTTTATCTCCTATTTGTCAATTTTTTCTCTTGTTTGATCATTGTTATATTTGGTCATTGGTCATTGTATGTTTGGTCATTGGTCATTATTGTTTGGTCATTGGGATTTGTGATTTGGAATTTCCTTGCCTTCCCCTTTCATCTCCCCTTTTTCTGTCATACAATGGATAGTGTATAGAAAAATAAGTTATTTATACAAGTTCAATCATCATGAATAACGAAACAGCAGTTCATAATCTAGAAAGCAAAAAATTTGCCTCTGTCATCAAATCAATAGGAAATAATAATCTTGTTAATCTCAAGGTAATCGAACAAACCATAAGTGCGGCAAACGCATCACAGCTCCTGATTCTTAAACGGAAAAATGTTATTACCGATGAGGAGTATAGAGATCTCCGACAAAAACTCAGTGAAAAACAATCTGCAGAAGAAAAGAGCCGTATAGACGCTCTCAATAATAAAATGCACGGAAGCGATCAACAATCCAACACTCAACCTGAAAAAACAACAGAAAAAAAGATAGAACACGAAATTCAAAACGTTTCTTACACCGAATTAAGCACGATGCTAGGATCGGGCGTTATTTCTCTAGAACGATACGATGCTGAATTAAAACGTCGCAAAGATGATCCGATGACGCTGTCCATGGCAAACCCTCCTACCGGCATTCCCGTCGAACGCCGCAACTACTCACCTACTAAAGCCAAAGATTTTATTACGCAAAATGTTCCACTCAGTCAACAAAAAGGACTCTTAGATGAATTGCAAAATTTTAAAAAAGAAGGCGAGTACTATAGCGTATCCATCAGAAAAGACAATAGAGGCTATGGCTTAGTACGCTTTGAACTCCCCAACCCCTGGACTTACGTCAAAAAAAACGCCGAACAATCCGTCACGCAATCGGTTCGTCATGAATTAGGCAAAGGGGGCAACCGTCTCATTAACCCCGACTACGTGCACAATGAAATGATCAATCAATATAAACTCGTCCGCGATGCCCTCCCCGCGGGCACGACAACTCACAAACTATTGGAAAAAACCGATAAAATCGTCACAGTCGCCCTCACCGGCGCGGGACTCACTGTGGAAGCGGTCAATCTCTTGGTCAACGCCGTCCGCGGCGCGCTCCTCGAGTCACCTCAATTAAAATATAAAGTTGCCGCTCTCATCCCCGACGACCTGGTCCGCCAGGGAGCCACCGTAAATACACGGCTGCTTGGGAATAATTTGCGTACATTTATCCATAAAAAATATAATCTCCCCGACCGTCCCCGCCACACACCGGTCCTCGTCAACACCCTCGACCAAATCAAGCCAGAGCATTACCGCGCCCAGGATGCCCAAAAGGTCGGCATCACGATGCGCGATCTGACCCGCGAGAATGCCATTAAATTTATTCATGAAAATGTTCCGGTAGAAAAGCAGGAAAGCGCCATCGAAACGATTAACCGCCTGCAGGGAAATCAATTTGGGGTTTCTATCATGGATTCCGGCTGGGTCCGGATCGATGCATCAGCACGTGAACCCAGGACATACGATAATCGCCCACAGTACGATAATCGCCAAAAGTGGGTCGGCTCTTTTGATGCCTCAGTGGCCACCAAGATGCCCTAATTATCTTTCTGTTTATTTATTGCGAGTATTTGTAGTATTGGTAGTATTTGAGATTGGTAGTATTGGTAGTATTAATTTATTATTGTCTTGACCCCCAACCGTATCTTCTCCACCGCCTCCCGGACCGCTGGCGCGTTCCCGTCATCAGAAAGGATCCCTGCAAGCTCTTTATTCACCGCCGCCTGATACTTGGCCAACAATGCCTGATACTTCTCCTCATGCCGCGTTAAAACCTCGTCAAGCTTGGCGATCTCCTCCTCACTACACCCATCTACCTCCACCAGCAAATTAATTTTCTGCTGATCACTAAGAAGATGCGAGTGTTGTATTGTTTGTTTTATTGTATTCATAAAATCATCCCCGCGCCCTCATTGTCATCCCCGCGCGAGGCCGGGGATCCAGTGTCCAAAGCCTGGCTTTAGCCTTGGAAAGCCTGGCTTTGTCTCTTCAAAGCCACTTCCTTGGCGCTTTCACTCATCTTTCCCCATCTTCTCATACAACTCCAAAAACCTCTCCTGCTTATCTCTCTTGGCAGCTCCCATGGTCTTCGCCTTTTTCGCCTCCTCCAAGAGCGCATCCACTTTCATGGCTCCCCCGCTTTTGCGTGCACTCCGTATCTCCCCGACCGCCCGTATGTATGCCGACACTCCTTCGACCACCTGCGCCGCTCCAAAAAGCGTCACGGGATTAGAAAAGTCTGCGACTTTCCCTGCCGCGAAACCAAATTCTGACAACCTACTCTTCTTCTGAGTTGTTTCAGAATTATCGGATTGAGCCCCGATCTTTTTCTCTTCAACGCTATTTGCTCTAAACTCCCTTATTACCTTTTCAGATGTATCTTTTGTTTCATTGACCTCTATTAAATAGGATGCATCTTTTGGCTTATTCAATCCCTTTCTCGCTGCCCAATCAAGTACGTTTACCATGGCCGAAGAAACTAAATATGAAGAAGGTATTTGCGGTAATCCCTTTCCGATAAATTCATTCCCTTTTTGATACATGACGAATGTTGCGCTATCAGCAATTACTTCCTGCGCGAGGGAACCACCAAAGAGCTTCTTTACTTGCGCAATGCTTGCTTCATTTCCGACCGGTATCTTAGACAACACCATGTTGAGCGCCATTCCGAGTGCTGCTTCAGATAGATACTCCAGTCCTCCGCCTATGGCGCCCGCGGTCAACGCTTTTCCAACTCTCGTCGACGCTATCTCCCCCAATTCCTTTTTCGCTGCAAGATTCGCTTTGCTCAAGTCTCCCAAAAATTCCATCGTCGCCCCGACGACACCCGCTACCCGCGCCTCCTCAGGCCTCCTCCTCTCCGAATCCCCAATCTTCACCACATCAACTCCCGGGACCGTCTTCATCTCCGGTTTCCCCGCCTCCACCACTGGTAATTGTCCTATAGATTGCTCTCCCATATTTTCAGCCTTGAAGGGTCTCACCTTTTAAGGCTAGATTTCACCAAGCCTCACACTATCGGCTTGCCTACCCCGACGTAGACCTTATCAAGCTCACTGAGCTTTTCCGTTTTTGATGCTTCAGGCTTCCAAGTTTTGACCGTCTCCATGATCTCCCCAACATTCCCACGTATGCCCGTTTCATTCTTCAAAATGAAGTCATGTTCTTCTGCCAAAAACCGCCCCAACTCCTCCACATCCCCACCACTCATGGCGTTCACGCGATCTAACAAAATAAGCTTATCCTCGTTGGGGAGAATAAAGCTATTGCGGATAAGTTTCACCAATGCAATTTTTTTGTTCATAATTACCCCGCAACCGGCTGAGCAAACACAGCCGCCGCTTGTGCCACATCTGGCTTTTTCACTTCCTTGATTTTTCCATCAAACCGTTTCATCACGACTTTCCCCATATCGAGTACTAAATTACGGGCAGTGATCTGCCATTCATTATAATTGTGAGCAAGTTGCCAAACTGCCGGCACAATGTTTGCTCCAGGTAACACAAACTCCGCAAATCCAGCAACTAACGCGAGTTTTTGCGGCACATCAGGATACGGATCAATTTTATGCATCAGATGAAGTCCTCCACTGATCACCACATCTTTCCCTAATTGTTTTTTCGCTCCGGAGTATGTCCCTTGGGCCTCTTTCATCATATCGTTTATTGCCCGCTCAGTTCGTTTTGCATTTGGCCCTGTTACCCCGACCTTCTCTAGACGAGCAACTATTTTTGCTGTGTTGCCAACTTCCTCTATTTCTTTCCGCGCTCCCCACGCTTCTTGTGCTGAATGAATCGGATCCGCCGCCAAATGAATAGGGTTTCGTGGTATAGCTTTTAACGTCTCCCACAATTTACCCCTCGCCGCAGTTTGAACTACCTTTGCTGCTGTTTTTTCCGCTGCCGCCGCACCTCTTAACCCCCACGCAGCTTTCTCAGCCGTTAACGCCACCTTTCCTGCTTCTGCAGCTGCTCCGAATTTTACGAGAGTCCCTGTTGTACCAAGAAGTGGAACCAAAGAAAGTCCGCCCGCAGCTGTTGCTTTTGCGTTTTTCCAGGTAATCTCTCCAAATGTTTTTCCATGTGTTTTCATCACATTCCACATCTCCTGCACCATCCCCACTTCTCCCGCCGCGTCGGCGGTAGATTGTGCAGGCTCCTTCATATCCAGCTCAATTTGTGTGCGTGCTTCCGCCACCTCTTGCTTTAGAGTGTCCGCCTCGGCAATTTTCTCCATTTCTGATACCTGCTCTTCCATATATTCGTTTATTGGTAGTATTGTCCCGCTGCTGACCCCCGATCTTTATCGGATTACAGCAGCGTGGATCCCGCTTCGCGGGAGCAGTATTTATTTCTTGGTCTCCGCCCTCGCCATCCCGACGAGGATCTGATGCGAATTCTCAAGGGTCGCCTTGGCCGGAGCCGGCCGCCGTTCTCCGAGTATCCCATCGACGATCCCATCTACAGTCCGCACTCCCATCTGCACCGGCCCGGACTCCACCACTTTTTCCGCCATAAAGCCGACGACTTTTTCTTTTAATTGACTGAACTTTTCTGGAAAAAATGTGACAAAAGACATTCCGGGTATTCTTTTCGCAAACTCAAGCACTGTTGCAAAAGCAGCTTGCGGTACTTTCACCGCATCCACGGCGAGTCCTATCGCGTCCTTTGCCCGCCCCTCTGGAAGGGCGGCATTGACCCGCTCGCAATTTCTCGCCTGCTCCCGTACTACAGGATTTTCATTGATGTACCCGTTCAGGACCCCCCGCACTGCTTCCCGCACGCCCGATTTTGCCCGTTCAGGATTGAGGGGTGTCTGTTCTTGAGGAGATAATCCTTCCCGGTCTTCTGCCATACTACCAGCCTACGGCAAAAGAGACCTATCGGTCAATAGTTCGCATAAAAAAAGCTAAGCTTTGATCTTCAAAAAGCTTAGCTTTGTAAAACAGCGTAGGATACCTAGATCACGTAGGAAACGTAGATTCTGAAGTCTTACGAAGTCGTTACCGCCTCACCCGTCGTCGTATTCACCATAGCAGATGCCATCGCCAAATCCGGCACAACATAGATCATCGTCGTTTCGCGGGTCAACGTCGGTTCTTTCTGATCTTTCGGCTTATTGGCTTTCACAAACTCATCTTGCGTGCCGGCTACCACAGCCTTGTATGCACGATACCAATCCATGACGGCCATCCGCGCCTCATCTGCCCCCAGCGCCGTCACCGGATTGATGTAGTCAAGGAGGGATTTTTTCTGTGTCGTTTCCTCTGTCACGATAATCGTTGTTTTAGGTGTTGATATTTCATCACTCGAAGGAACTTGTTCATCAATGTGAGCTGCTGCTAAAACTGCTGATGTCGCAGCCGCCGATGCATTATCAATAGCAGTCTTGGTTTCAGTTTTCGACTTTCTCCAAGATTTTATTCTTCCCCCTACCCCTTCCGCGCCGGACACGAGGATCGTTCCAAGGGTCGATGTGGTCAAATGACGCAGTTTAAGCTTTGGAAGCGGCTCGTTCAGTTGTTTATTTGCCACAGCATAAACGACGGCCACGACGCCATCTTCCAATAATTCTTGAAATAATGTAGGGAGCGTGTCAAATTTTATCGAAGGAAATTTTTCTTGTATTAATGCTGTACTACCGCTGGAAATCATTTCCAGCGCGACACCGGTGACTGTTATCGCAGCAGCTCCACCCACGCGAGTGAGTGGTTTAGCGCCATCTACATGAATTTTACCGGCGAGTTGGTGTGCACTCAATACGTCTTGAAGAACGGATCGTTCTGGGCTTTTTGCCATAATGCAGGGGACTATATCACACTATGGGCCATCCTGTCAAACCAAACCCCTCCTACCCTCTCCTACCTTCTCCTAATTCCCCTTATCTTCTTCTATTGGACTGTTGGTAATATTTCTACTTGGTAGTATTGGTAGTATTTGAAATTTGTTTATTGGTAGTATTGTAATCCCCCTCCCCCACCAAGACCTGCCCGTCAACGAGTGGCGGCTTCTTATTAAGCTCGCTAAAGTCCACCACGCGCTCGGCTATCGTCTCAAATACCGGATCATGGGTGATGGCCACGACCGTCATACCGGGCCGTTTCCTCCGCAATTCTTGTATAATTTCCATGACCTGATGCCCTGTTTGTACATCCAAATTGCTCGTCGGTTCATCCAAAAATAGTACCTTCGGATCTTTGATGAGCGCACGGGCAATCCCGATGAGCCTCTTCTCTCCACCGGAAAAGTGTGCGTGCTTCTCGTCAAGCTTGTCGCTAAACTTCCCCATCCCGAGTTCATTGAGGGTATCCCGTAGCCGTTCGTCCGAAATCTTTCTACGTGACCAAAGCAAGAGATTCTCCCGTATCGTCATGTGGGGCAAGATGTGGGGCTCCTGATTGGCATACCCGATCACCCGCTGGAATGCCTGATCCCCATATTGCTTTATGCCGTCTATCGGTACTCCTCCATAGGTCACCGCTCCGCTTTCTTTCCCATAAAGCCCCATGAGGTGACGCAGAAGTGTCGTCTTCCCGCTTCCCTTCTCACCTTTGATGGTCAGAAACGTCCCCTGTGGAATATCCAGAGAAACGTCGTGAAGAATATTCTTATACGATACATTTTTGACCGTTATATCCAGATTTTTCAAAGAATCCACGCCCACCCGCGCTATTTCTTTCGGCCCGTCCGGTCGGTCAAGGGCATCCTGCGATCCCAAGAATTCTTCAAATTTGCGGGCTTCCGTCACTGCGGTTCTCAAGGTCCCGGTATAAAGCCCAACGAGCGAGGCGATATTCCCTTTGAGAATTTCCTGATTGCGCGAGGATGACAGCGCGCTTTCCAGTATCTCACTGCCTTTGATGATGTAGTCAGGAGGTCCCATCGTTTTTATATTTCCTAGCCTCGATGGTACTCGAGCAACATTGTTCAACGATTGTTTCGCGCCCCGGACTCTATCTTTTGGCCACCCCGCTATATTCTGTAGTATTCCTTGACGAGCTTCCGACGGCACTACATCATCAGATCCTCCATTTTGTATGAGTCGCCAAAGAGCGCTCGCCACAGGCGTCCCGTAGTCAAACGCCCGCGTCACCCGGACGTGTCCCTTTTCGCTTGCCGTCAGCGCCCGCTCTTTGCCCCTCAGCACGTCATCACGGTTATCAAATGCATCCCGAAGTTCCTTTGCCGCTGTCTCCACATCATCGGTTTTGACGACTTCTGCAGACCCGAGGATCCCTACGATGGTTGACTCTATGGCTGCCCGCTTTTTCCCTTCTTCCTTTCCCCACTTTATCGACTCATCAATATGCTCTTTAGCAGCACTCAAGATGAACGGTACACGAAGCAAACTTAACACCCCTCCAACCATATCCATCCGTGCAAATTGAGATGCGACGGACATGCCTGTGGCGATGAGCCGCGGCACGATGTCGATATGATGATGCGCAATGAGGGTCGTCACTGCCCAACGCCCGCGTTCAATCTTATTGATAAGCTCCCCAGCAGAAGCATCATGAAGAAACTCAAAATCCCGCATGAGGATCGAGTCGGAAATGCGCCGGTTAAGGGATCGGTTCACCTCTCCCATCCCTTCCCGGAACTTCTCATGCGCTTTTCCCTGCAGTTGCCCGAGAGGAATGGCCGAAAGCGAAAAAAGCAGTGGGAGTTGATCCATGATCAAACGCTGAGCGTAAGGAATTTTTAACCCATCAATTTTACCTGGATTTAATCCGTTAGCCAGTGCCTTCTGGGTTTCATGGCGTAATGCAGCGTTACTCAATGGGACTTCGGTAATTACAGGAATGCCAGCATCAAGCGCAACCATTGAATTTTGTTCTTGAATATTTTTCCTCATATCCTCCCGACGTATCCTATTCACCCAATGCCACGCCACGTACTGCGGCCCGATGCCGTTAATGGCGGCTGTCGCGATGAGCGCTCCCTGCCAGACGCGCAATTTCGGTCCGGCGTTGGTAGAGAATCCATATTTATCCGATACATCCTTGACGACCGACCGGTACTCGGGCAGCCATTGGAGAAATTCCGAGAATCCGTTTTGGGTTTTGGCGTCTATCCCCCCTGGTTCCCGTACCGCGCGGGACGTTTGACCAAAGAAGCTCTTGGCATTCTTCCGCCATCCTTTATCTTCTTTCGGAGTGAATGTAATGCCCTGCGTTGCTAAATCGCGGGCAACAGAATCCAGAAGGGTGTTGGATTGATCCGCTTCAATCGCCTTGCCCGCCATCATTGCTTCGGCGACTGCTTTGGACGCATCCAATGACTCTTGGGATATTTCGGTCTTTGGCCCCTCTTCCTGCGGTTTTTCCGGATTGTTTGGTAGTGGGACTACCTCAGGAGTTTTACGTTCTAATTCGCTCATAGTGCTGATATGAGCATATCATAGATAGAAGTTATGCAGAAAGCAGGGCGTCGACGCCGGTTTTTATCTGCGCCGTGGCCGCCTGCATGCTGGGGACATCTTCTGGTTTTTGTTTTGCAACAACACCATCCAGCGTCTCATACACGGCTTTTTTATAATCAGCAACAGCCTGGGTATGTGCCGCATCAAACTCATCAATAATCTTTTCAAGCGCCTGTATATCCGCCTCCCCATACCCATCCACGGCAACTAAGATGGCAATCTTATCCTCATCACTGAGGAGTGTGGTATTTTTAATCTTCTGTTTTAAATCCTGCATATTCATTCCCTCCTAACTCCTCCTAATTTCTCATAACTTCTCCTCATATCCCTTACGCTCCCGTAGCTTCCCGTAATCTCGCGTTAATTTGTCACTTTGTCACTTTGTTAATGAGTTTACCCTTTCCTCATCTCCCACAGCCCCTTCCCCACAGCCCGCATTCCAGCGACAGATAGAGGATTAAACACTTCATTAAGAATAATTCTCCCAACAAATCCTCTTAGACCAATATTACGTCCATCTAATAGCATATTCATACCAGAAAGTCCTACATTACTTATTACCCAGTCATACCATTTAACAGGTGGCAAATTATTTTTTGTAGCTATTTTTTTATTATGAACGAGTCCTGCAGTTTCAAAACCAATTGTTTCTCCGATCTTAGCACCAACGACTGCCCCGCCCGTGCTGCCAATCACAGGTCCCATTGATGATAGTTGTCGAGGGTCAAATTCAAAACCCATTTCTTTGAATCTGGAGGCATCATCAGAATCTATAATACCTTGTAGCCTGGAACGGCCAAAATCGCTCTGAATAATTGATGGTCCAAATAAGCTTCCCCCAATCCCACCGACTATTGCACCCACCAATCCACCCCCGACCGTCCACTTCAACTGTGACTTCACCGTCTCCCACACCCCAATTTTCATCTGATTAAGTCCTGCATCGACAAGTTCTTTTCCATGAAGTGCTTTAAGTTGAGTGGCCGCCATCTCTCGCGCATCCAGTTGATCTTTTTCAAATTCCTTGCCTGCTCTCTGCATCACCTCGACCACCTGTTTTTGTTCAGGATTAAGCATCATCTCATCCTTCGGCAGCGCTTCTCTCGTTTGCTTGGACGCATCCCCTTGCCCGACAAATTGTGGATTACTCGGAGTATTTTCACTCATATACTGACAGTATCACACACACGCACAATTATTCAATACACCCGCATCTTCCCTTTTCCCCTTGTCTCCTCCATCCTCCATCCTATGTCGTATATCCTAAGTCCTACGTCTCCCCGGCTTCTATCCTATCTCTTACGTCCTACGTCCTATGTCTTACCCCTCCTATCCTCTCCTATCTTCCCCCATTGGATTATTGGATTATTGGATAATTGGATTATTGGTAATATTGATTCCCATCCTTCCCTCATATTTGAGCGTTCCCCGCTCTTTATATTTTTCGTCCGATGCCAATCCCTTGCGTACCATTTCTTCATTGACTAATTTCCCCTCGCTACACCCCTTTGGGTTTTCCAAGAGCCCCTCCCGCGATGAGTTATAAGTCAGGTGCATATAGTCAGCCGGCAAGAAGGAGGGCTCCCGCTCGCAGCCCACCCATATCCAGGCGAGGATCCGCCCATATTTATCATCCTGGTACCGGTCGTACTCCAGGTACACCCGCTTGCGGTCAATCAATTCATCAAGCGCCACGCGCGCCTCATCCCATTTCGCTTCTCCCCTATTGGGCGCATCGATCCCGATCATCCGGACCCCAACGCCATTTTTTAGTTCGAATGTATCTCCATCAACGACGTGAGTAACTATCCCGCTTGACGGAAAAATAGTTTTAATCTCCTGATAATTCTTGACACTTGCAAGCTTGGTAGGATTCCACCCCAACGCCATAGCGATGAGGATCCCGGGGATAAGCACCGCCGGCAGACCCAGCGCGATAAGCCGCTTCCTCGTCCACCGTGTTCCTTTCGTCGTGATGGAAGTCGAATGGTGCTTTGCCATATCTGTAGTATACAAAAATGGACTCCACCTATGGAGTCCTCATTTTTCCGTTTCTATCTTCCCGCCTCTTATCCTCTCCTACCTTCTCCTATCTTCTCCTATCTTCTCCTAATTCCCCTTATTCGCCCGCCTCGCCCCGCGTAGCATTGGCGAAGTGGGGTATCTTCCCATCTGTATTTTATTGGATTATTGGCTTATTGGATTATTGCTTTCCCCTCCCCCTCCCGTCCCCCTCCCCCACCCACACCTGCTCCACCGGCTTCCGATTTATCTCCTTAAAGTCCACAATCCGCTCGGCAATCGCCTCATCATTATTCTTTTTCCACATCCTGAAGAAGAGCAACAATTTGCTTTTGCAATACTGGAATATCGATTTGCACCATATCCCATACTTTCTTTTCATCAACGGTAAAGTAGCCGTGAATGAGCGTATTACGCGCGTCCGTTATCGGCCTCCAGGGAATCTCCGGCGTTGCCAGCTTACGCTCATCGCTCACATTACGAGCAGCTTCACCGATAATTTCAAGCTGGCGGATGATCGCGCTTTGCAGTTTCTCGTCTCCGGCAAAATCCTTAATCGTCTTGCCGTCCGACCAGGCTACTATAAGCGCTATCGCGTCGCGGATGTGCAAAAAGTAGAGTGTGTCAGTTTTCCTGTCCATAGAGAGGTGTAACAGAAGACAAAATACTATCGCGAATATAGGGGGAAATATTTCGTTTGGTCACTAGGTCTACGTCTGCTCCAAGCAAATCCTTCAGGCGTAGTTTGAGTTCGATCATTCCCAACAACGTGGTTTTTGACTCCGGTAAAAATTCCACAACGATATCATAATCGCTCTCCGGCCTGTTATCTCCGAATGCCCGCGAGCCAAACAGCGCAGCATACGACACGCCGTACTGTCGAAATGCATCGCAAATCGCATCATACTGGGGAAGCACAATAGTCGTGTTCATGTCTCCATGGTACTCCCTCTCTTATATGCTGGTCAATCCATTCTCCACCCTTCAGGTGGACTAGCTCCTGCCCGCAATGCTTTCAGCATGGCTGATGCAGGCGGGTCGCCCCTCTTCTTTTTCTCTCTTACCTTCTCCTACTTTCTCCTTTTTCCTCTTAATATCTCTTAATTTTTATTGGTAGTATTTGAGTATTGTCCCGATGCTGTTTCCGATCTTTATCGGATTACAGCATCGTGGATCCCGCTTCGCGGGAGTAGTATTTGATTATTGGTAGTATTGTAATCCCCCTCCCCCACGTACACCTGCTCCACCGGTTTCCTATTAATCTCTTTAAAATCTACAATCCGCTCCGCTATCGCCTCAAAACTTGGGTCATGGGTCACAGCCACCACCGTCATCTCCGGCCGTTTCACGCGCAGTCCCTTGATGATCTCCAAGACCTGCTTCGTGGATTCCGCGTCGAGGTTTGCCGTCGGCTCATCGAGGAACAAGACCCGCGGGTCTTTGAGGAGCGCCCGGGCTATGCCAATCCGCCGCAATTCCCCTCCTGAATAATGTTTCACCTTCGAATCCATGCGGTCGATGAGCCCGTCGAGCCGCAAATCATGGAGCGTCTGCCGGATTTCAATGTCCGTCGTGGGCTTTTTGGTCCAGAGAAGGAGGTTTTCCCGCAGCGTCATATTTTCAAAAAACTGCGGGTTTTGGTTGGCATAGGCAATCTTGCTGTAGATAGATTGTTCCCCAAACTTTTTGATGTTTTGCAGGTCAACGCCTCCATACTGCACCACGCCATCTTTAGCGCCGTAAAGCCCCATCAGATGCCGGAAAAATGTGGTCTTCCCGATCCCCGACGGGCCTTTGATCGTCACAAACGACCCCTGGGGAATATCCAAAGACACATCATGGAGAATATCTTTGAATGAAAGGTTTTTGACGCTGATATCAAAGTTTCCCAACGCATCGACCTCCATCCTCGCCTTTTCCTTCGGCCCCTCCGGCGTATCCACCTGATCATACGGCCCCAGCAGTTCCTCCATCTTCTTAAAGTCCTGAATGGCGGGTTGGATGCGGTTCGTAAATAAGTTGATGATGGAATTGGCACGCATATTCACAATACTTTGCCCCACGGATACACGGAGAAATTCCATAGCAGCAAGCCCCCCTCGAGCAATATTTTTTGCTGTAGATATATTGTCGGTAGAACTAGAGCTTGATTTAGTAAAAAACTCTCCAAACGCACTAACTACCTCTTCAACTTGTTTACTCGCGTTAGCATCCTTGTTGCCAAACGATTTGGCCAGTATTGAAAACGGATCCTTAGTCGTCACATATTTAATACCAGCAGCGGCAAATGGCGCGACAATATCCGTTACTCGTAAAAGAAAATCTCCTTTTTTTGATACTTTTATCTGCTCAATTGCACGATTTGTTTGCAGCTCCTCACGCTCTTTCATCGTCTCCTCTAGCTGTGTGATAGCCGTATCCATGCTGTCAGAAGTTTTTATAACCTCAAGACTTCCCAAAGACGTCAACACTCTTGTGTCAATATCATCTTTTCGCGCCAGTTCTTCCCGTCGTTGACGGTTGATTGCTATCACTTTCTCCTTGGACGTGAGGTACAACAATGGTATTTTTGCCGCACCATAAAGTCCCGCAAAGAGACTGGCGCGCAGTTGCGGAATGACTGTAGCAAATATACCGGTAAGTTCCGGGATGATACCCGTATACGTCATGGTAAGCAAATTCATCGTCGCGCTTTTTCCTTTATCTATGGCATTGAGTATTTCGGCGGCAGATTTATCATGGACAAATTCAAAGTCCCGCATAAACACTGACTCTGCGACGCGACGGTTTATCATGCTTTTAAGTGGCAGCAATTCCTTTTCAAATCCAATTTGTGCCATGACGTCTACGACGGATGCCGGAAGAGCTAATAACAACGGAAGAAACATTGGGCCGTAGGCTTTTATAAGGGTCCGCGTTAATTTTCCCTTCGTTAATTCGCCACTTTCAAGTTTCGCTAGTTCTTGTGCGCTTTTTATGGTCGTTTCTATTAAATTTGTCATCCCAAGCTCACCGGTGACTGCTAATGCATTGCTTCCCATCATGAGGGCGGTATAGGCAGCAAACTTCGGAGTAGATTTTTTTAAGTCATACGTTCCGTGTATCCGCTTGATACAATCTGCATAGTCGTTGAGGTTGATCGCATCGGGGTCAGCTGTGGACTCTGGAGATTTGGAGAGGCCACTGTATGCCCCTTTTGATTTCTCCTTCCATATCTTTTTTTCTTCCGGCGTGAGATTGATGCCTCCCTTTTGCATGTCTTTCTCAAACGACTGCAACATTTGCTCTACACTTTGTTCCGACGTCTTTCCATTATCCTTCACCTCGCCGAGCATTTTCGAAGCTTCATTGATGGTATCTGCAGATATCTCTATCGGCTTAGTCTTTGCCGCCGCCTCCGGCTTCAATCCTTGGGGTTCTCCATGAAGTATCGTCTGTTCAACCATATATCTACTCTACCACATTAAAATCCGAAATTCTTCCACATCGTCACCACCCTCTCACAATCCGATCGACAATTTTTACGACGCGGGTCCCAATCGCCGTCTCCATTTTCGCATTGAGCTTGGCGAGTCCATGCACCGGTCCCAGCTCGATAACCGCAGCTCCCGCAGCAATGCCTGCCAGTGTCGCATTACCATATTTTTGCATACCACTTAAGTCCCTCGACCGGAGAAACACGCGTGAGTTCGTTTTTGAGTGCATTGACCGATATCCCGCGAAGTGTTTGCTCTGAAGCGTCGCTTCCCTCTCCCATACTCTTACCCTATCACGATTGCAGTCGAGACAGCAACAATCTCTCCCTTCTTTTGTCTATCATCTTTTCATCTTCTTTGCTTATTGGTAGTATTTGATGATTGGTAGTATTGGTAGTATTAACTCGTGTCTCCTCCTTCTTCCTCATCCCTCTACTTTTTCCCATGACCGATGACCCTCTTCAGATACGTTTGTACGTAGTCATAAAAATCAGAAAGTTTTGCCCGCTCCTCTATCGGGACAAACGGCCGGAGATCGGCGATAAAGTCTGCCACAGAAAAATCGCGACAGCGTGACAGTATCACATCAAAATTCTCTACGTTCATCTGATAATACGCAAGCTTTTTTTGAACCATTACCGCATCCGGACGTACGCCGAGTGTCGACAAATACCAGAGGTCATAAAGATCCCTCCCTTTCTTTCTTGTCATGATCGCCCGTATTTTTTCGGCGTAGAGTTCCTCTTTGGACAAATGCCATATAAATCCAGTGAAAGCGATCGGGAAATCACTGGTAATGACGGACTTTTCCGGCTGGAGTACGTCCTCCCGAAACGAAAAATCAAGATTGATGAACGTCGGCGGATATCCAGGGAGATCGTTAGTGCTCATCATATACCGCTTTCCAGCAATGGTCTTTCGTTCTTTAAATATCAATCGTTCGTGCTTGGTCAGATACCCAAATGCATCATGTATCGTCTTCATAAACTCTTTTTGAGGAAGCATCACCGTGAAATCCAGATCCTCTGAGAATCGCGGTGCGTGATAGATGAGATGGATCGCTGTTCCGCCCTTAAAATAGATACGGGAACTGGCAAGCTGGCTATAGAGCACACTTAAAAACAGATACTGCAAATACTCCCGTAGCGCCGTCATGTCATTTGTTTTGAGCGCTTTGGCAAAAGCGCGCACTTGATCCATCGTTATCATAGCAATACCTCCTTTTGTATTTTATCGAGTATCACCTGCACAGGTGGCGTGTGGGGCATGCGTTTCATATACGATGCGAGACGGTTTTTGTCTATCCGAGATACCTCATATTCGTCCAGAGGAAACTGCCGTAGTCCACGGGCGGCAAAATATGCTTGATCTAGGATGGCCTTTTCAGGATGCGCGATGAGCGCGCCGCGGACTTTTTCATACCCCCAATACAGTGATGGCTGGATATGCCCGTAAGAATAGAGCCTTTCCTGCACCGTCTTTTGGATGGGCTTGTTGGTCGTGACACTCGTCACTTCGTAGGGAAACTGCGACAATATGCCGTGCATATTCAGCGCGGATTCGCAAGATATATACGATGGACCGTGGAGAACATTCGCGATGAGGAATGCATCCGGCGTGCGGTGGACAAGTACGTATATCCCCCGCTCGAGTTTTACGAGTATTCCCATGCGGATCAGTTTACGCAGATACACATACAAGGTATCCGGAAGGCGGGTGACAAACATATCCCGGAGCGTCTTTATCGTAAAGACCGGAAGGTTTGATTCATAGAGCAATTTGGTAGCCGAAGTTATATTTAATGTTTCCATTAACTATGTATAGTACATAGTTTCTCGAAACATGTCAAGAGGAAGAAATTGGTACATTTTTGTACCAAAAATGGACTCGTTGTCAAAATCGTTGCAGTCAAACCTTAAGAAGCCGTATCAGAAGTTCCTTTGTTGTATTGTTACTTTGTAAATTTGTCCTTCTCGTTATGTTGTCCTCCCCCACCTACCTCCCCACAAACTCCACAAAATTGGCTTAAAAATCAAGTCTTCGGAGGTTCCACTTAAATTGTTTTTATATCAGGGGTAGAAGATGTACCCACTTTTATATCCAATGGCTTTTGCCACAGTCCAGTAACTCTGTTTCTTATGTTATTAATTTGTTGATCCACTTTTGCTCGAAAATCATTTACATTTTGCATCGCGGACATAACCTTGACTTTATTATCAATAGATAATTTACCCATGAACGTTTCTCCAACTTTGCCTATTCCCTTTCCTATATTATCTTTCTGCCAATACACTGCCCCTGCCCCAACTAAAACGGTTCCAGCAATTGCAGATACCACCACTGCATCTCTGACCAAACTCCCTTTTGCATCTTCCATTTTGCCCGCCACCAGATCCGGCCGCCGCGCTTCGAGCATCTTCATGGCTTCTACGCGCTTTTCTTCGGGAACTTGTGCAAGGATCGCATCAATCTGCTTCTGCGCCATCACTTCGGCGCGGCCCTCTACTGTAAACATCTTGCGCAGTGCACCTTTCACCTTATCCACGACTCCCGCGGGTTTGGGCTGCATCTCTGCGATAGTCGGTCCTCCTGCTTCTGCCATAATTTTTTTATTGGATTATTGGATTATTGGATAATTTGAGAATTGGATAATTTATATTATGATGCTGGATTTGCTACCGGCGGTCTCGGAAACAGAATCGGTCCAAACACCCGGTGGACGCCGGATGAGAGGACTTTCACTGCTTCCAGATATGCCTTCGGGTCATTTTTATCGCCAAGGTCCTTGAGAAGCTGCCGGGATATATCCATCGGACTCACTTTGTCTTTCTTCGATAGCTGCTTCACCCGTTCAAGATAAAGCTTCATCGTTTCGTCGCGCTTCACCTGGTCGCGCATCTCCTGGCTCGCTTTCACGAGCGGATCCTCCCCGACTCCCACACTCAACTCTTGTAATGCTGCCGTTGCTTCCGCCATATTTTATCCCTCAACTTTTATTCGCCCATTCTCTTATTCCATTCTTTTATTCCATTATTCTATTATTCGTTTATTCCATTATTCTATTATTTGATCCCTTCCCCCGCCAACGCCTTATCCACTTCTTCCAAGACTTTATTCATAAGCCCTTCGATCTCTTTGAGAGCGACCCCGTCTTTGATCGTGTCCTCAATGAGCTTGGCGTAGGACTCAACGGTCACCCGGCTCTTGGGGTCTGCCGCGAGGAATTCAAGTTCCTCCTTGGGCATGTATTTGAGGAGCACTGGCCACACCGTCGCCTGCAGCCCCTCGCTGATCGTCGCGTAGAGCTCCTCTTTATCTGCATCTTTAAGTGTCGATGCTTCTATCTTCGTCACAATCGCCCGCAATTTATCTTCCATAGGTTATTTCCTCCTTACACCCGCCTTGGGCAACATCATTATTTCATCTATTATGCACGCATCTTCCCTGAGATTGCAAGCAGCATTTTTATTACCTATATGGCACGACGACGCGTAACCCTTCAATGGACATAAAATGCTTTGCGTTATGAGAAACAAGCTCATCATTGCGCTCCATCGCGGTAGCTGCAATCAACGCATCAGCAATTCCGATGCCATGTGCATGATGGTACATCTCATGGATGGCTCCTGCCCGTGTGGATATATCTACGTTGAGTTCCGCTATCTCTACCTGGAGTTGGCGTAACTGCCGATGAAGAAGCAAGATGTCACGCTTTTGTTTTAACCCGTCGACCAACTCCATTACGCTTACTCTGCTTATCATGAGATCCTGTGATGGTTGCAGAAAAAAGTGTTGAGCATTGGGTTCACCGCGGAGAAGATCGATAAATACCGTCGTATCCACGATCATGTTCTCGTCCTCCATGCGCGCTGTCTCAGAAGCAGGCCCACCTGGGCCGCAGTGCCGGTAAAGTGAGAAAGGAGCGTGCTTGCCGCCGGAAGTATCTTTTTCCGGTGCACTGTTGGAGCCGTTTTTTCTACAGGAAGCAGACGCGCAACGGGAATATTATTCTTCACCACGAGAAACTCTTCTCCGGCAAAGACGCGGTTGACGAGCTGTGCCCATTCTTCCCTCGCCCATGAAACGGTTACTTGTTGCATATATCCCAATATAGTACAACTTTGTACAAGATTGTCAACACCTTGTTTCTTGGTTATAAATGATACTTTGAATCAATTGGGGGGTATTTCTGGAGGACTTTCTTTAAAAGGAGGTGGCTCTACATCTTTTTCCGGATGATAAACCGGGGCACTTGAAGGATTAATGATCTTCTCCCACGTCTGCCGGACGCGATCTCCTAAATCAGTCACCCCTGTCACCACGTAGTTAAACGCACGCGCCCCAGCTGCTATCGCCGCTATTCCAAGTACTTTCCCGGATTCCACAATCGCGCTTCCTGCTGCTATCGCCCCCGCCGGATTCATGAGGAACAGTGCTCCACCGTAGAGCGCCGCCGCGCTCAATGCCACCTTCACCACCGGATCCGCCCAGCCCGCTATTTTAGCGGCGGTTTCAATCGGGCCTTGAAGTTTTGCAAGTAGTTCTGGCTGCTTACCCCAAAGCCGCTCGGAGGCTACCGTCAGCGTCTTTTTGTACCGCTCACCGACGGCCGGCGGCATTTGGTTCTCCACCCACTTACCGATCCCCGCCGCAATCCGCTCCCCGCGCGTCATGGGCTTCACTTCCGATTTAACCAAATCCAAATTATCTTCCGCCATATATTTTTTCTCCTTATCGATCGACTTTATAGACTTTATAGACTTTATAGACTTTCTGACTTCTACACTATCCCTTCTTTCGCGAGCAACCCATTTATCTCCACAATCAACTCATCAATCTTGATGGGCACTTCCCGTCCCACCCGTTCATCTTTGATGGCTATGCTCACTAAACCCACCCATCGGTCTACGGTGATCGTTTCAGGATTTTTTGTGAGTTCATCGAGCTCCGCTTGCGGCATGCATTTGAGGAGGATGGGAAGGACGGTAGCCCGCAGTCCCTCGGAAATAGCGCGGTACACTTTTTCTTTCTCTTCCGGGGAAAAATCCGACTGCTCTACTTTGGTGATAATTGCCTTGAGCTTTTCTTCCATTATGTCAAATATAGGCGATACGCCAACACATATCAATGCCCAACTTATTTCAACTCTTTCAAAAAAATTGTTTCACCTACAGAGTTGGGGTTATAATATTGTAGCAAGACTCTGTACCGCATAGCCAAACGGGAGTATCTCAATGTTTTTAATATAAAGTCTTTCGCTCCCACCATAGAGCATATAACCCTTTGCCATGGGGTAATCTTGTAAAAAACTTACCAAACTGCTTATGTCACTGCGCGAGATTGTTTTTTTACTTTTTATTTCAAATGCTTTCAACCCCCGCTTCCCATAGGCGATAAAATCCACTTCAACGCCTGTCGCCGTCCGATAATAATAGAGTGTATACCCCAAATCCAGGTAATCATTAATTGCCCGCAAATTTTGAAAAAATACGCTCTCAAGCGCTACCCCGCCCATCACTTCAGGCTGATCCAAAGGCCCCATCGGACGAATTGCTTGATAGACTCCCACGTCAAAAAAATAAAATTTATTGTGTTTGACCAATCTCCTTTTTGCCTTTTTAGAAAAAACCGGTAGTCGTACTCCCAGCATCAAATCCTCCAGAGCGCTAAAATAGTCCTCTACCACTTTTCGCCCCACCGAGGCTTCTCTGCCAACTTCCGTCATATTGACGACCGATCCCTGGGAAAAACTTGCGGTTTCCAAAAACCGCGCAAACGAACCCACATTTCGACTAATCCCTTCCTGAATAACTTCTTGCTGTAAATACGTTTGAATATAACTTTTCAGGTAATTTTTTTTGTCTTGAGTAGCAAAGACTGCCGGAAGGCCGCCAAATGCTACATATTCTTTGAGATGGAATTCCTTTCCCAGCTCTGCTGCGGTTAATGGGTGCATGTTGTAGATCAAGGCTCTCCCTGCAAGCAAATTCACCCCGCCGCGGCGCAGTTTTCTCGCTGACGATCCGGTTAAAATAAATTTATAATGGTTGTTCTCGATAAGCCTGTGGACTTCGTCAAGTAATGCAGGAATTTTTTGGATTTCATCGATCACAACCCAGTCCTTGAAATCTTTTGGGATAGCCTCTTCTATCCGCGTTGGATTGGCGACAAGATAATCATACGTTTCCGCTTTTAGAAGATCGAAATAGAGCGCGGTGGGATACTGAAACCTCACCCACGTCGTTTTCCCCGTTCCCCGGGATCCAAACAAAAAAAAGCTGTTTTGTGTCGGCGGACGTAGCAATCTGGCGTACATAAGTCCATTATACATTGTAAAACGGACTTGTCAAGAGGAATCGGACCAATCAAATCGAAGACAGGATCATCACCCGGCGGGTTTGGCCTCCGGCCCGGCCGGTACGGCACTCGGCCCTCTCACGATATTGTTGACGATATGATCCACAACCCACGACCCGACCTTTTCTCCAGCCTTAATATGTAATTTTGCAAGCCGAGTAACAGGACGAAACGCAAACAGCGCCGCTTCACCTCCAGCAAGCCCAGCCATCTTAACCCCTTCGCCCCAGACATATCCCGTTACTCGTTTATCTACATCCTCATTCACCAATTGCTTGCCATCCCAGGTAAACACATTCGGCGTTACCGTTCTATCTACTATTAATTCATCTGCCTTTTGCAGCAACTCTTTCCTTGCTTGTTTACTGGCTGCTGCTAAGTTTTTTTTATCTTGTGGCGATCCGCGCCAATAATCCTTCCACGCTTGCTTTTTAGTTAATTTAGCAAGAGCTTCTTTCTTTTTAGCATCGATTAGCTCTCGGCCCTCTGGAGAATCAATTTGTCTTAAGTGTTCTTGATGTAATACCCGTCCCCCCGCCTCTGCATTTGCTTTTACATCAAATGCGTCTAATCTTGCTGATCTTGATTTCCATCTCAAGTACCATGGAAAGGTTGCTACAAACGCATCGCAAGCAAGGGTGGTCGTACCAGTAAGCTTCCCAAACCCACGGACGAGCGTTTTCATATTTTTATGCTCAAGTAATGCCCGGAGATCTTCGTTTTTCACCCGGCTCACGACGTTTTCAAACGACTCCAACTCTTTTGCCCCCATCGTCCCCGGACTAAATTCATCCCACCAGCCCTTGGCCGCCCTCCCCACACCTTTAAGGACCGCCTTGGGATTAATGTCTTTAAACATTGCTTCTCCGTAATTGATGGTCTGTTCTGACATGGGATTATTTAGCTACCGGTTTTTGCACGTCTTTAGGATGCAATATGTTATACATTGCCTTTTCCGCACGCCTCTGGAGCATGGTGGCCGCCACCTCCGGCGCCGTGACGATGGCTTCGCCTACTGCCCGCTCTGCTTTTCCTGCAACTTTTAGCCCCTTGCCCACTACTTCTGTCGACTTTTTGCTGGCAATAAGAGCAGCAGCTTCCACAGCGGCTTTTGTGGTAAGTGCGTGCGTTGTCGCTACAGCAAATCGTTTGGCTATGTCCTTTGGAATCGGAATCACAGGGAGAAAACGACGCACCGGCCACGTTCCTGCATTATAGACGAGGTCAAATGCTGCAGAACTCAACCCAATAAATGTTCCTGCCAGTCTCGTCATGACCCGGTCCTTCACCTCCATGAGCTTGGCTCCCCAACTGCGGTTTTCCCCACCCCACAGGACATCCGTCACCTTGTCCATTTGCTGCACGTACATCTTTATGATGCCACCACCGTGCCACGGCTCTATACGGCCCTGAAGTTCTTTGCGTATTTTCCAATACTCGTCATTGAGGCCGCCCTTCTCGTTCTCCGTGGCCTGTTCAATGGCGCCCTTCACGCTCGCCACGACGGGGTTTTCCGTTCTCATTTCTTGGGGCATGGGCATTTCTCCGGTTTCGCTCATAAGATGATTATATCATTTTGGGGCAGCAATGCAGAATATACCCATAGTATCCATACTCGCTCATCCCTGTCAATCCCCGTCTTTCTCCGTCTTCTCAGCGAGACGCTTAAGCTTCCGGTCAAATGTTAAAAGTTCTTTTCCTCCCAACTTTGCCGTATGAAGAAGCACGGCATCTGCGAAGCTCACACCTGGATGTTGCGCCCATGTCGCGTACGCTTCTCGCAGGATATACCGATCAGGTATATCGATATACGGGGCCAACAATAGAGTTTCATATTTTTCTTTTACTGCAACCCGTGTATATCCATAAAACTTCGTCAGTGTATACGTCGCTTCAAAAAATACGATGAGCGGTATCGTAAGTTCCACCTTTCCATTTTTGACTAACCGAAATACTTGTGCGATTTGTTCTGATTGTACAGGAATATCTTTGAGAGAATATCGCAGAAGCCCGTTCGTATCCAGAAGGAATCTCTTCATATTTCACCACGGGCCCAGGCCTCATCAAGCATGGCCCTCGTTTTTTTCCAGGAAAGACGCTTTTTTGTTTTAAATGCGCCGTAGAGGTCTAACACATCAGGCACAGGTTCTACCACCATCTTCCCCCCATCCACTCGTGCAATCGCCTTACTGGCTTTTTGAAGCCCCAACGCGAGTCGAATATCAGCGGGGATCGTCATCTGTCCTTGAGAAGTTATGGAAACGGTGTAAGTCATATAATGAACATATCATCTCCAATTACTTTTGTCAATACTCATTACTTTTCTCAATATCCATTATTTTATGACTTCTTCATTATCCTGCCCACCGCCACGGCAAACGCTGCGGTCCGCAGCGTCGTTTTATACTTCTTTGCGGCCTCCCACACCGCGCCCGCCGCCGTCTCCATCTTCTTTCTAAGTTTGCGGTTCACATCCTCTTTCGTCCAATGTTGGCCCTTGAGATTCTGTTCCCACTCAAACGCCGACACCGTCACACCCCCACTGTTGGCCAAGACATCAGGGATCACGGTCACCCCTCGCTTGGCGAGAATTTCATCTGCCTCCGGAGTCGTCGGCCCATTGGCCATTTCAAGAATGACCTTTGCCTTTATCTTTGATGCGTTTTCTTTGGTAATCACATTTTCCAACGCTGCCGGTATGAGGATATCAACGGGTAATTCTAAAAGTTGCTCTTGGGTAATCGGCCGGCCTTTCGATAAATCGCAAACTGATCCCGAGCAGTAGCAACCCGCGAGGTACCCATTTTTCTTTTTACACGCGAGGGTGAGTTCCGGATTGACGCCCGTTGGCACATGGATCCCGCCGCGGCTGTCTGACACGGCAACGACCGTAAAGCCAGCGCCAACTAAAAACTTCACCATGTTATACCCCACATTCCCAAATCCCATGACCGCCACAGTCAAACGCGGCTGGGACGTTGAAATTTCTAAGGGAAATTTCTTACGTCCCGCAACCATCATTGCTTTTTGTTTACTGTTTCCTGTCCCGTTAACCATTTTCTTCAACGCCGCTTGCAACACATATAGTCCCCCCAACCCCGTCGCCTCTTCCCGTCCCTCTGATCCTCCATCTTTAATCAATTTACCAGTGAACGTACCCCGCAGTTTCTCTTTGTCTTTCGTGCTGACGACTGACGACTGACGACTGACGACTTTTATGTATTCATCAACCATCCACCCCATGATCGTCCCATTGGTGTTCACGTCCGGCGCGGGCACATCTTTATCCGGCCCGATCACATCGGCAATCGCACGGGCGTATCCGCGGGAAAGCCGTTCCAGTTCCCCGGCTGACAGTTCTTTCGGATCAACGACGACGCCTCCTTTTCCCCCGCCGAGCGGGAGCCCGGCAACGGCGCACTTCATCGTCATCCAAAAAGCAAGCGCCTTCACTTCGTTCAAATCGACATTCGGGTGATAGCGTATCCCGCCTTTGTACGGTCCAAGCGCACGGTTATACTGCACGCGGTACCCGGCAAATATCCGGAGCGTCCCATCATCCATGACAACAGGGATGTTCACATGCACTTCCCGTTCCGGCTGCTCCAGCTTTCGAAGGGTTACTTGTAATGTTTTCCCTGATTCCTGATTCCTAATTCCTGATTCGACAAGCACTTTTCCGGCTTTCCCCAACTGAACCAGCGCACTTTCAAATGGATTGATATGATCAGTCATAAGTATAATATGTTGTCAACTCTCCTCCGGTCGAGAGTGAATTGACATCATTTTTCAAAAAAACGTTTCTGTAAATATCTGGCTCGGAGCGACCCCATTGTCCGTCAGAAGTTGCCGCATGTCCACGATCATACCACGGGTACCGCACAAGTAAAACTCTGAATTTGTCAAATCCGGTGTCTCGCCGATGACGTGCTCCGTCACCCTCCCCTGTGCACCAGTCCATGCATCCATCGGCTCGCCTCGCTGAGTCGAAGCGGGCTGCGAAAGCGTTAACACAAATCGAAAGTTTGGATGCGTAGCTGCGAGCCCCTCAAACTCATCCTTCCAAAACACATCCGTCTCATACCGCAAGCCCCAGAATAAAGTCATCAGCTCTCCGCTTTCAGCTTTCAGACTGTTTTTACTTTCTGATGACTGATGGCTGACGACTGACAGCTTGTCCATAATCATCCCCCGCAAGGGTGCAATCCCACATCCCGTCGCCACAAATACTTTTGGGCGTATGCTTTCCTTTTGCAACACAAATTTCCCGAGTGGGCCCAAAAACTGCACCGGGTCGCCAGGCTTGAGTCCCAAAAGCCACTTGGATCCCTCTCCCATGGGAGCGACACTCTGAAGAAGTTCAATCGTTCCGTCTTGACTGGGCGCTGAGGCAATAGACAATGTATGATTCCCCTTCGGTGGCCCGATTTTGCAGATCACATACTGTCCGGCGGTAAACTGCATTTCTTTGGGATCAACAAGTTTGAGTTTGGCCACATGAAATTCCCCCGCGACATTGGTTACGGAGTTCACGATTGCGGTGTACATTTGGGGTTTATCCATGATGCTCATTCAGCCATTTTTGCGCGTCCATAGCGGCCATACAACCCATACCGGCGGCTACCACAGCTTGGCGATATCGGGAATCGACACAATCTCCTCCAGCAAACACCCCCTCAACTGAGGTTGCCGTCTGCACCAATGTGTTAGAGTTCTCACTTTCGACTTTTGACTTTTGACTTTTGACTATCTTGATATATCCCTTGGCATCCATGTCGAGAAAACCTTTCAAGAACTCTGTACTCGGTTTGTGTCCAATCGCCAAAAACACCCCATCCGTCTTCACGTCTTCCAGTACCCCCGTCTTATTGTTTTTCAGTCTCACCCCGCTCACCACGTTCTCCCCGAGTATTTCTTCCACGGTTTTGTTGAGTAAAAAGGAAATCTTCGGATTTTTCCGCGCCCGGTCGAGCATGATGGCCGACGCCCGGAACTCCTCGCGCCGATGAACAATCGTAACGTGGCTCGCAAAGGTCGTGAGAAACGTGGCCTCTTCCATCGCCGTATCCCCACCGCCGATCACAACGACATCTTTCCCGCGGAAGAAAAATCCGTCACACGTGGCACACGCCGAGACTCCCTTGCCCATGAGCTTTTGCTCCGAAGGAAGTCCCAAGTACTGGGCTTGCGCCCCCGTCGCCACAATCACCGCCCTCCCCTGATATGACTCACTTTGTCCTTTCACATCAAAATATTTTTCATTGTCTATTGGCATATTGGTAGTATTGGTAGTATTTGGCTTGGTAGTATTTGATATTGGTAGTATTTGTATATTGGATATTACATCGCTTACGGCGCTTGCGCCGAAGCGTGTTGCCTGCTTTTTCATTTCTTCCATCAAAGCCGGGCCCTTGATGCCGCCCGCAAATCCGGGAAAATTGTCGACATCCGTCGTGGTCGTGAGTTGTCCGCCGGGCGCAATGCCTGCCAGAACAAGCGTTTTCAAAAAAGCTCTCGAAGTATAGAGAGCCGCAGTGTATCCTGCCGGCCCGGAGCCAATGATGATGACATCATACATAATAAATAAGCGAATAAACGAATAATGGAATAATCGAATAATTAAATGGATTTTCCATTCTCTTATTCATTATTGAATTATTCACTTATTCCCTTATTAGTTGATTAATTTATTCAACTCCCCCAGGAGCGTCTCTTTGCTCTGCACCCCGATGAACTGTTTCACGACCGCTCCACTTTTAAACACCATGATCGTGGGGATACTCATGACCCCATATTTTTGCGCCATCTGAGGATTTTCATCGACGTTGAGCTTGCCTACTTTGGCCTTTCCTGCCATCGCTTTGGCCACGTCCGACACGATCGGCCCCTGCATTTGACACGGTCCGCACCACACCGCCCAAAAGTCGACCAATACAGGAACCGTGCTCTTGAGCACTTCACTATCAAAATTACCGTCCGTGATCGTTATATCTGTCATATTTGTTTCCTTTCTTAGACCCGCCGCTCAAACCAAAACAAGTTTAGGCGGGCTTAGGTTTTCTACTCTACCACCCAGTATACCACGATTGCAATACCCTGCTTATTGACTATTTTGTATATTTTGTATATTATATACATTATATGAATACCTTTACCGTCACCGCTACCGATCTTCGCAAAAACGCCGCGGATATCCTCAATCGCGTCTACTACGAGAAAAAAATAGCCCTCATCGAGCGCGCCGGCAAAGTCATCGTGCGTATGCATCCGTCAAACACCGATGCCCCACATGAGTCGTTTCTTGATGTCTGGAATCGCTCTGCGGGCTCTATGCCTGATTTCCCGGACGTAAAAAAGTTTCGTCGTGACAAACGCCATTGGCCTGCGATATGACCCACCTGTTTGACACAGATGTTCTTATCTTTCATCTCAAAGACCACTACATCCTCCCGATTACCCCGGACATGCCGCCGGCGATAAGTGTGATCACCTATGCGGAGCTCCTCTATGGTGTTGAAAAATCAAAAAATCCCAAAAGGCGTACCCAGCTTGAGGCACTGCTTCAAGATTTACGCATGGTGATTCTTCCGGTAACACCAGCCATCATTGCGCGTTTCATTGCCCTGAAAATTCAATTGGAGACGGATGGAGAAAAACTTGCTGACTTTGACCTCCTCATCGCGGCGACGGCCATGGAGCATAATCTCACCCTTATCACCGGCAATAAAAAGCACTTCTCCCGCATCCCCGGCCTTTCTCTGGCCTAATTTTTTCCTTCAAACATCTCCAAAAACTCTGCCGGTGTCATGATGGCAATAGCTTTGTATTGTTTTAGACGCAATAAATCCGTATCTCCCGTCACGATATATCCGCACGCCCCCTCCGCTGCCGCCTCCAATACCCGATTATCGTCATCATCATCCAGTAAAGCGATGGTTTTCTCCGGTTGAATAATGAGAAAACTGTCTTGTATCAATGACTCTGAATCCGCAAGTCTCCGTGTGGAAAAATGAAACTTTTTCGACAAGACGTCGATAAGTTCTGCTACCAATACACGTGTCGCCACCCCAGTGATATGTTCATCGACCACAAGCGCAAGAATTTGTTTTGGTATACCGCCGTAGACGATGGCGGAAACGAGAACGTTCGTATCGATGACTACCCGAAGGACATTACTGCTTTTTCCCATGCCGATAATTCCAAACAATTTTATTGACATCCTCTTCGTTCGTTATCCCCATCTTCTTCCCCATCGCTTTACCGTACGAAAAAAGCTCGTCCCACTCCATACGACGCTGAAGATATATCCATGCGGCTTCCCGGATGAGCTCGCTCCTATTGCGGTATTCCCGTTTTGCGACGGCATCAATTTTTTGCACGAGTTCCTTGGGAAGAACGATATTGAAGCTTTGTGTTTGCATACAGTTATTGTATGCATCTTGTATGCCCTTGTCAAGGGAGTATTTTTCCGTGTCTTGCCTTGCCTGTCCTACTTTTATTGCTGGTCCTACTTGCCTTACTATCTTTCTATTTTACTCGTGTTGCTATCTTGCTATCCTGCTTTATTTCATTCCATCGTCTTCTCCGGCCCCTGGTCGCGGTGATAATCGATGAACCGCTCAATTCTTCCCGCGTCAAAACTGTCAAACGTATCGATATAATTCCACGCAGTAAGAGCTATCGTCGTTTCTAACTGAGGTCTCGGAACCACCGCGAGTTTCCAGAGTTTTTTCTTATTGGCGAGTTCCGTAAGACTTTCTACCAACGTCTTGCACCCTTCACTCCCATTCACGGCGCTCCCGGTGGCAATAGTGGGATCTTTAAAATCTGCCGACGGACTGCCAGATTCTTCATGCGCAAAGACTTTTAGACTTTTGACTTTCCCGCCTGCAACGCTTTGCGTAGCATTGCGGGCAGGCGACTTTTGACTTTTTAAGTGCACATTACAGTTATAATTGATAATCACATATCCATGCTCGAGCGCATGGAGGAGCTCCCCCTCACTTTGCGGCGAAGTAAATACTCCCCCCCTCACCCACGTCGCAAGATGCGATCCGCTCGTCGGTGGATTACTATTGTATTTAAAATCAGCAACCGCCTGTGGCGACACATGCTCTCTCCCTTGATCAGCCATCTTCGTCCCCGGCACCGGCCGGGTCACCGTCCACCCAATCCATCCAAGGATTCCAACAATCACAATACCGATCCCCACTTTCCACCACATAATATAGCGAGTATACCATATGGTGTATAATAACAATCTCATCATTCTTGTCCTTTTTTTATTGTTTATTGTTTACTGTTTATTGTCTTTTTCAACATATGCGTATCTTTTTCGCCGGTCCACTGACTGATCTCAAAAATCCGGAGGCTACCAAAGTCTTCTATCTCAAGCTTGCGGGCGTGGCGACATCAAATAAATTTCAATGGTTCTGGGCTTTCTTAAACGGCACGGATCCGATCAAAAATCCCGAAGTACCTGCAAATGTGGTGTACGAGACGGATCTCGAGGAACTCGCCAAAAGCGACCTGATGGTCATTTACCTCGGGGAGCCCTCAACCGGCACCGGACAGGAAATTGAGTATGCCAAGGAGCACAATATTCCGGCATATCTCCTGTATGAAAAAGGGACGCGGATCACCCGCATGGTCCTGGGAAGCCCTAATATTAAAGGGACAATTGAGTTTACCTCTGAGTCCGACGCCCTCGCGCAACTGGACACTCTTCTCAAATCACTTTCTTAACTCCCTCATTCCCAAACAATCTCTCCCCCACTTTCCGACTTTATAGACTTTTAGAGGTATAACGCCACCGTCATATTCCAAAACACATGAACGAGGATGGGGGCCAGAAGCGACTTCGTGTTGAAGTAAAGCAAGCTGTTAGCCATCCCCAGGATGAAATCCGTGAGAAAGAAAAGCACAAGCATCGTGCCCTGCAGATGGAGTGATGTCAACAGAATCGGAACATGCAGCAGCATAAACAACACCGTTGAGAGAAGCGACGCATACGGAAGACTTTTTGTTTTTTCCATGATCCGGCCAAAAAGAAAGCCACGGTTGAGGATCTCTTCGCTTATCGCCGTTGCGACACTGAGCACAAGTAAGATAACCATTCCGTACTGCTCAAACGCAGCAATCGGATTAATCTGAATTTTACCGTATTTTATAGCATTAGCCGCAATTCCTTCGAGCGCAAAAACAAACCCGAATCCGAGTCCCACATAGAGATTCATGAAAAGATTTTTGGTCGTAAACCCAAGGCTTTCGATCGTCCGTTTTTCTTTGTGGTAGACGTACCAAAGGACCGGCCCGAGAAACACCAGGGGTTTGGCGATAAATTCATCTGCCCACTCCGGCAACTTCAAAAAATACCGGTACAGGCTCCAAGCGAGAAGCGTCCATGCCCACACCTGATAGATGGGCTCGAGTGTCACCGTGGTCACTTTGCTTTTTTTCTTTTCTTTCATAATCCTACGATATCCTCTTTCTCCCACATTGACAAGAGAGCGGATTTTGATTTCTTCATACCCATTCGACCCATGAGACACATAAGACTCATTTTTCTCATACATCCCATGCTTATCGGATAAAAAGATATGTCTCGAGAATAAATATGATCACCAATACCACCAGCACCCACCGCTGCTGGGATATGCTCGGCACGCCCGCCACCATCCCATACCAACTATTCAAGTTACCCGTGAGCTGCAACTCCCCGATCTGCCAGAGGAGCAGGGAAAGATAGAGGGACAGGACGAGTCCCGCCCCCAGAAAACTTCCGGAAGAGGTTACGACAAAAAAGCTCACAACGGCGTAACCTGCCATAAAAAGCACACTACGAAACGGCGAAGGAGTGAGGGCAAAAAACACTTCCGCCCCGTCGAGGAAATACACGCCTAATATTGCCCCGCCGAAGTAGAGGAACGCCTGCGGAGGCCAGACAATCTTCCATTTGAGGATCCCCACTCCCAACGCATACCCCACGGATACGGCGAGAAACAGGACTGGCTTCTTTTTAATAATCTCGATCACTTTATCCATAGACTTTATGGCTTTTGACTCTTGAATTTCAACTAACTTAGTATACAACTTCAAACCCCATAAATTCACCGGTCGCTTTTTCCCACTCGACCTGTATCTTTTCCACAAATGCAACCTCCGGCCCTTTGTGACACGCTCCAATCAAATCTTCAAGATCTTTCTTCTCCCCTTCCGCCACCACCTCTACCGCCCCATCCTCCCGATTTTTCACCCACCCCGTAATGGACTTTTCCTGTTTATCCCGAGTCTTTCCGAGGGAAGCCTGGTCGACCCATGCCCGGTACCCCACCCCCTGCACATCACCAGAAATTATCAGATGCACACGTTTCATAGTTCTAGTATACATACCCTTACTCCCTCCTAATTTCTCATAACTTCTCTTAACCTCTCCTATCCCTTCTCTTTCTGTATGCTCTCATAAACAGCCCGTTGCTTTGATGTGGATTGACGATCTACAATTAATTTACATGGACGAATCATCTCCGACTATTCCCCCTCTTCCCCCTGATCCTTCTATTCCCTCTCTTCAATTCATCACCCCTCCCGTCCCCCACCGATCTTATCGCATCTGGATTCTCGGCGGACTATCAATCCTCTTCCTCGGCATCCTCGTGGGTTTCATAGGCGCCAAGGTTCCCAGTCCATCTACTAAACAATCTGTCGTTCTCCCGACTTCTATCCTGACCCCGACCCCGTCTCTCGCCCAAGGAGCTGATATTTTCGCAGGGTGGAAAACATTTACAACCAATTGCAATGTTAGTTTCAAATATCCAAACGATTGGAATGCAAAAGAATTTTTCCTTGTAAAAAATGATGGTGATTGCGGCTATCTGACTGCGCCTGGCTATACACAAGGATTAGACACAAGAAAAGGATTGTATATCGCCGTTTCAAAAATTCTTCTTGGAAACGTCTCCAATAACATTGCCATCAATTCAATAGACGACTACATAAGGTCCATAAAAGCTATCTCGGATCCACCAGCGCGCATAACAAATCTAATAAACAAATCATTACAAAATTATCAAGGAAAACAATTTGACATGAGTTTGGCCGAATCTCAAACAATATTTGTTTTTGCAAAAGATACGTATCTCTACACAGTAGCTTGGCCAAGCCAATTCTCTGGACGAGAAATGTCCCAAATAGACCAAATCCTCTCCACGTTTAAATTTAACAAATAGTCTCCCATTCTCTTGCGCGATCCATTGCGCGATTATTGCGTGATATAATAAGGGTATGTTTCTACCAACCTACCGTATTTCCGATCAGATTCTTGCATGGCTTTCTGAAATTGCCCAAATCAAAGCTATGGTGGACCATGCCACATTACTCCCTGCTCGCCAAGCGCTACTTCGCCGCGCTACAACGATCAAGATGACCCATTCCTCCACCTCCATAGAGGGAAATTCCCTGAAAGAATATCAGGTGCTTCAGATCGCAGACGGCAAGAGGGTGCAGGCTCAATCCAAGGATATCCGGGAGGTCCAAAACTATCTCAGCGCGCTTGAACTTATAGATACTCTCTCTCAAAATTCTACGTTCACCCAGGGAGACATCCTCGCGATCCACAGTCGCGTGATCACAGGGTTAGTAGACACCGCAAAAACCGGCACGTTGCGCCGTGGACCGGTGTATGTCGTCAATACATTACCGTCAGGAAGGGAACAATTAGTCTATACACCGCCTACGTGGCAGAAAGTAGCTGTCCTTTTAGACGATCTCACCGCGTGGTGCAACGAATCTGCCGCAGTCCATCCTATTATTCGAGCGGGCATCCTTCATTATCAATTTGAATCGATCCATCCCTTCACCGATGGCAACGGTAGGGTGGGGAGACTTCTCACCCTCCTTCATCTCTACCAATCTGCCTGGAATTTTAAAAAGGTTCTGGTGTTAGAAGATTTTTATAATGAAAATCGGAAAAATTATTACGAGGCTCTCCAAACAGGTACAACATTTGCAAAACGAGATGGCGCAGATATCACCCCATGGCTCACCTACTTTATCAAAGGATTTTGGGAGGAAGCACTTCGCGTAAAAGAACAAATACTGAGCTTACAGGTAGGCGCAGGGGATATTACATCGCGCAGACTCACGACAGACGAACTCAGGATGATCGATTTCCTCGTGACGATGGGAAAAATTACGAGCGCTGATGTGGTAGACATACTCCAGGTGCCCAAGCGTACGGCACAAGCGAAACTGAAAAAGTTAGAGCTCTATCGTATCGTTAAAAAAATATCTGCTGGTCCGAGTACTTACTACTGCCTTGCGCCCACATAAACGGTACCGCTCCTCATTCTCTCCTCATTTCTCTTGCCTTCCCGTAGTTCTCTCATACTCTCCCGCATTCATCCCGTTGCTTTGATGAGGGATGACGATCTACAATAAATTTACATGGACGAATCATCTCCAACTCCTCCCCCTCTTCCCTCTGATCCTTCTATTCCTTTACCTCAAATCGTCCCCCCTCCACCAACAGTCCCCCATCCATCCAAACTTCTCTGGTTTCTCGCCGGCCTTGCCATCCTCATTCTCGGCATCCTCGTGGGATACGCGGCCACCAACGTCCTGAGTCAATCAAAAAAGCCATCAGATGACGCAACCACCTCATCACAAAAATCTTCCACCAATTTTTCCCAACTCACCTCTTCCCCTACCCCCTTACCCGACGGAGCTTCAGCGAAGGAGGGTGCCCCAACACTCGCAACAGGAGCGGATCTGTTTGCACAGTGGATAACATATACCAATGACAAACATAAATTTTCTTTTACATACCCTCAAGAATTATCTTATTTAAATGATTATTTGGACAAAAACACACAAATATATGGAAATTTATTACTACAAAATTTTGACGGATCAAAACCGCGCAAGGAATTGACCTCAGATTTTCAAATGGGTATCTGGTTAAACAAGGACGATGGAACACCTCTGGCAAATCACCCGAAACAATGGGAAAAAGAATTGGGAAAATTACCAATTGAATACATAACCGTGGGCGGAATCAATGCGATCAAAGGGTTTAGTGAACAAAAATATCAAGCGGTCCCAACTGTTTGGTTTTCAAAAAATGATGATTCCTACATGATACAACTCTCCCATCCCAACTCAACAAACAAAATATGGTTTGACCAAATCCTCTCCACATTTAAATTCACAGAGTAGACCAACTCTGCGCGATACATTGCGCGATTATTGCGTAGTAATGTTTGTAACCGTTTAAGAGTTACCACAAGGTTGCATCAGTTGAATGACGAAGGAGACTAACGTACAATACGCTCACCATGGATACGAAAGCACTCAACTATCGCGTCATCATCGAGCCAGACGTGTATTCCGGGTCAGGAAAACCGTGCTATTTAGCGTACGCACCGGCCCTTGACGTGGCGGACAATGGGGATAGCATCGAAAAGGCAATCACAAACATCACTGAGGCAATCCGTTGCCGGATAGATGCTCTCATAGCTGATGGAGAGCCGGTTCCTTCACCGGAGAATCCTAGCGACACCGTGGTTGTGACCACAGCAAAAGTTTTGGTTCCCAAAGATTATCCTTTTGCATTTGCATGAGTAAATTAGGCAACGTTCGCCCCCGCGATGTTATCCGTGCGTTTAAGAAGCATGGATTTATAGAGGTCAAAACCGTCGGAAGCCACGTAGACCTTCGCCATCCGGCCGGATACCGTACTACTGTCCCGTTTCACGCCAAAACACTCGGAAAAGGACTTCTTGCCAAGATTCTCAAGCAATCCCACCTTACTATCGATCAATTACGAAATCTCATAAAATAAACTAACATACAACAGCGCGCGACTCTTGCGTGGTATTTATTTTGTTGATTGATGAAGTTCAAGAGTTTACTATAAATCTACATGGACTCCTCCACTGTCACTCCTCCCCCTCTTCCCTCTGATCCTTCTATCTCTTTGCCTCAAATCGTCCCTCCTCCACTACCCGTCCCCCATCCATCCAAACTCAAATGGCTTCTCGGAGGACTATCAATCCTCATCCTCGGCATCCTCGCGGGATACGCGGCCACCAACGTCCTGAGTCAATCAAAAAAGCAAGTCGCCACCCCACCAAAAAACTCTCCTTCCACATTCTCCACCCTCTCCTCTCCTACTCCCTTGCCCGCCGGCTTGTCCGCCGAAGCCTTGGCGAAGGTGGAGGCTTCAGCGAAGGGAGATGATCCAACTTCGAATTGGAAAAGGTATCTGGTAAAAACAGTAAATCTTGAATTCAAATTACCACCAACGTTTAATTCCTACGGAGACCTAATGGAAAAAATTGAACCCGGGGAAAAAGGTACGCTACTGTGTATAACATTTCCAACGAGCTCGTCGTATCATTTTATTAACCCTATTTTTGCCGGAGGAACAGGATGCCAAATACATAAATTCGGTCTCGGCACCATATCCGTAGACTACGAAGCGGGCAGAGGTGGAAGTTTTACTGACGTACTCGGTTATGTCATAAAAAACGGAAAATACTATGGACGTCAAGTAGGCAACAGTGTGTTCGAACTTCCTCCATTATTGACCACCCCGATGAATAATTCTAACGGTATGCAAATACTAAAAATCATAGGTAAAAACGAAACATCCGGAGAATGGCGGGGCCCCGTCGGAGGCACGCCCGGAGATGGAAAAATTGGAGCTATCCTCAATACGAAAAACCCTCTCTACCCCGGCATCGCGATAGAAATGGAATTAAATAGTACTCTTACTGAGGGCCTTTTTGACCAAATCCTCTCCACGTTTCAATTCACACAGTAGACTCCCGAGCTCTCCTACTTCCTCCTACTCTCTCCTATCCACTCCTAATTACCCTTATCCTCCCGTACATTCCCATACTCCCGCAGTACCCCCTCGCGGCCCACATCGTGCGTAGGATTGATTACTTCCCATCAACCATTTACTATGTCTCTACATGGACACCATTCCCATTTCTCCTCCCCCTCTTCCCTCTGATCCTTCTATTCCTTCACCTCAAATCGTCCCCCCTCCACCAACAGTCCACCATCCCTCCAAACTTCTCTGGTTTCTCGCCGGTCTTACGATTCTCATCCTCGGCATCCTCGCGGGATACTTTGCCACCAACGTCCTGAGTCAATCAAAAAAGCCATCAGATGACGCAACCACCCCATCACAAAAATCTTCCACCAATTTTTCCCAACTCGCCGTTTCCCCGACCTCAACAATTGACCCCACGGCAAATTGGAAAACATATACAAATCCTAATTATCCCTTCAGTTTTAAATATCCATCAAATTACACAGTGGAAGAAAATTCAGGATATATAAGTATCCTCAGTCCTCTACTTCCAGTGACTGATAAGGGGTACGAATTAAAAAATGGTGAACTAAAGATAGAAATTTATATACAGTCATCACCAGTAAATGATTCGCTGAAAAAATATGTATTAGAAAAGAAGACTCAAACAAAGGAAAACTTACCGGAATCAAAAATAATTAACGAAACCGAAGTTACAATCGATGGTATAAAAACTATTTTATTAAAATGGGAAGCCGTGGGAACAGGAGAAACAAGATATGTAATCAAGAACGGATATAGAATTGGAATTACCAAATATCCTCTTGAAACTTCAAGACAATCAGAATTTGACCAAATCCTCTCCACGTTTACATTCACCGACTAACGACGTTACCGTAACACATAGTCGAGTTGATCGATAATCACTGTTCTAAAATCCTGCAAAAATTGGCTCAAAAATTCTTTGGTCTCGACCAGTGGATAGAGATCATCATAAACAAATTGTGGATCTACCAATTCTACTTTGGCTTTCACCAAGTCCCGTATTTCCGGGAGAGACTTTTTTTGCAACAGCGCCGTCAACCGTTTGACATTGGGTTTGAGGGTATAGCCGGTCTTAGCCGAAAGTTGGAGGAGCCAGTACATATCGTAGATATCCCGCCCCTTAAATGGGATTGTTTGAAATTTTCCTTTAAAAAAGTTCCTGCTCAGAAACGCTACAATTTTATTGGCAAAAAGCGTGGGCAGATCATACGCAGTAACAAAAAATTGACGATTGCCGGCAGTGATCAAATTTTTTTGGACGTGATATTCTGTTGTTGTAACCTTGGAAAAATCACACCGTACGAAAATATTGTCAGGAAATTTTACAAACACCGTCGCGTTATTGCCGGATATCTTGGTACCTGTGGATAAACATTTTCCCAAATTATTGGCAAACATCGTGATATCTACGGAGATACCCATAGGGATATCAAAATCCAAATCTTCAGACAAGCGGTTTAACCCATACGCTTTTCGCAGACAGGTTCCCCCGGTAAAAATGAGTTTATTGTAAACGCTATCATGGTAAACAAAGCTGAGTATTTCATCTTGCCACCGTTCTTTTACCAAATTTCTCTGATAGGTATTAGTGTCGCTCATAGAGGTATTGTAGTACGTTTCGCATCTTTTTTGACCTTGATTTTGTCACGATCTCTTTAAATTCTTGCATATCTTTGGGTGTAAATACTCCCCAATTGAACCGTGAGTCAAATAAAAATTCCCGTGCAACCCTGCCAGATTCAAGCGGAGTAAGATAGATCAGATCAAACAGCGCTTTGGCCGGACTGGCCATTTGATATGTCAGCGTTCCAAAGAATTTTTTGGTATATCCCCAAAACAACCCGGACTTAATATTCCGGTATCGGAAGCTCATGAGTGGACTTTGAAACTTCCTGGTTTTTTTGGTCGTAATATACGTGATGGTATAGACACTTTCGGCCAATATTCCGTAAAGCGCCAACGCATACTCCAAAGAGATATAGCTGTCCCGCACCATCTCGCCACCGATATATCTCGCCATTTCTTCCGGCTCGGATGTTTTTTGGTACAGCGTTTTGTTGAGGTATATTCCGGGCTTGATTGTGTCGAGCATTCCCATCCGTCTGAGCGACGTGATCCGATAGTCTGTCGTGCGTCTATTGTCCCCCAATAGGAGCTCCAGATTCTTCCTGGTAAAAAACGGAGCTGTGCTTTCTGAGATCAATTTCTTATAATCTGTTTCCATATGCACATAATTATATGTGCAACAAGAAATAAAGTCAAGTGGTGGTTATTACATACGTTCGTATCTTCCTCTTGATCGATAAAATAGAAAGACTTATCATAATTCTACATGGACGAATCATCTCCAACTCCTCCCCCTCTTCCCCCCTCGCCCGCCGCCTTGTCCGCCGAAGCCTTAGCGAAGGTGGAAGCCTTAGCGAAGGAGGGTGATCCTTCTATCTCTTTGCCTCAAATCGTCCCTCCTCCACTACCCGTCCCCCATCCATCCAAACTCAAATGGCTTCTCGGCGGTCTCACGATCCTCATCCTCGGCATTCTCATGGGATACGCGGCCACCAACGTCCTTAATCAATCAAAGAAACCCCCAAATGACGCAGCCACTCCATCCCAAAAATCTTCCACCAATTTTTCCCAACTCACCTCTTCCCCTACCTCTACTATTGAATTCAACCAAGAGCTAAAAACATATAAAAACCCACGCGGGCTCAATTTTTCCTACCCAAATGGCTGGCAAATTTTGGATCGGACGCTTAACCCGGGAGAAAACCTAAAAGAAAAGGGCAGGTATGATATTTCAGCTGATAAGGATCCAGTAGAGATTGTCGACGTGGTAAAAAATGATTGGACACTCCGCGTTACAATAAAAGACGCGTATAGTCCACTTGGAGGTTTCGGGCCAATTCAAGATCTTCACGAATATAAAGTTTTTCCCATCCTCGGTAGAAATGCTCTCAGAACTAAAATTGAAGATGGATATATGCCTGCCATATCTGATCATCCAGAACCCTATCCCTTTCCAATTTTGTTCCAAAGGCATCCTGGGGAAACCGACCCTGTTTATTGGCGTACTCCGGATACAGAGGGAAATTTTGTTCCATTGTTTTCTACAAATGATCCAAGGGACAAAATTAATATAGATGCAGTTATCTATTCAAAATTCCTTACAAAAAATAATATCAATAACCGCAAGATTGAGCCATCTATAATTCAAGAAATAGACCAAATCCTCTCCACGTTTCAATTTCTCGATGCTCCAAGTCCCACCACCACGACGCGCATACAAGCCACGCCAATCGAGTCAAACGGCGTGGATCTCAAAGGCATCCGCTACACCCTCCCTACGGGTTGGGGAGCGACGCTTAACGCCGACAATCTCCATCTCGCGCCTAAATCCGGAGGTGGATACTTATATATTGAAGTATTCAATTACCCCGGTACCACGGGGCGGAGAGACTACTACTGCCAGCTGCGTAAATACTGTATCCCCGAGACTGAATTTACAGAAACAACCATTGGAAATATATCAGGATACCGAGCAACGAGGCTTGATAATAGCGGCGGCGGAGAGGAATATTTTGGGGCCAAAGGCAACAAATTCTATATCATCGGTACATACTCTCCCCCCTCTCCCAACGACTTTGACAATAATTACAAATCCGTCTTGAGTTCGCTCATCTTCTGACATCTTCCATCGTACGTCTTGAGTCCTACGTCTTATGTCCTTCTCAATCCGTCCTCTCCTCCCTCATTTTTTAATTGGATTTTACATTCATTTGTAGATTTGTAGATTCGTAGATTTCCTCATTTGTTTTTACTCCTCCCCCTTCCGGAGCTTCCCCATCTTCCACATAAAGAGTTTGGGCTTGCTGGTGGCATTAGCATCCTTGACGAATGAGTATGCTTTTTCGAGGATCGCCCGCGGCACGGTTTTGGCGAGGCGTATGTAGAGCGATTTATGTTTGTAATCCCCGAGATTTTCTGCAAGGAATATCCCATATGACTGAAACTCCCGCGAGATATATTTGTCTTCGATGGGATTAAACTTCTTGAGGATATCGCTTATGGTCTGCATAGCAGTGTTTTCTCTTATCCTCTCCTATTTTCTCCTAATTTCTCCTAACGCGTGATGAATCAATTAAACCGATTCATCGCTTTATCAATCCCATCGATTAGTCCGATCCGAACCGCTTCTGTTCCGTGTTTTACGAGGTGCTTGAGGCTTCCTGCTTCGTCACGACGAAACCGGGACAGCACAAACTGGATGACGGACCGATGATGAAGATTTTTATCCCGCGCATCGGGAGATCCTGCTTTCCCCCGCCCGATCCCCATACGGAAACGGATAAACGCATCAGTCTTGATTGCCAACGCAATGGACTCTATCCCATGATGCCCACCGGTCCCGCCTTTTTCGCGTATGCGGATTTTTCCCAAAGGAAGATCGATGTCATCGTGGATGACCCAGAGGTCTGCGGGGGCGAGTTTATAAAAACGAATAAGCGCCCCCACGGCAAGTCCGCTGTTATTCATGAAGGTGAGTGGCTTGGCAAGGATCACGTCGCCCACGCGGGCTACCATTGCCTTGCGGGCACTGTCTTCTTTCCAGGAAGCATCGATGCCTCCCAACTCATGGGCGAGCTTGTCCACGATCATAAACCCGATATTATGCCGGGTGCTTTCATATTCTCGCCCAGGATTACCAAGACCAACAATCAATTTCATTCCGATTACTTTCCCGCCATCTTTGCCAGTTGCGCTTCTGCAATATCGCCGACTTTCGGCACTTTGTACATTTCTCCCTGAAACGCTTTCCACATACACACAATCCAGAGGATGAATGATACGAGCGATAACACGAGTCCTGTGAGCCATCCCAATATCGGGATAAATCCAAGCGCGATATTAGCGAGAAATACGCCGCCAAAAAGGACGGTCGATTGCATCGCGTGAAAACGGACGAATTTGCTTTGCTTCTCGAGGAGCAGGAAGATAATTCCGGTCACAAATCCCAACAGGTAGCTAGCTGCGGCCATGAGATTTTCATTTCCTTTTGTTGTTGTTCCATTTGCCATATATACTCACCACCTTTCATTAGAAACAGTTTACGAGTTTTACAAATAATTACTGTTTCTTATGTCCGCCAAGAAATCACTCCACGAGCCGCGCTACTGCCTGTCCGCCTCTGGCGGAAATAGTAGGTAAGGCGAGTGGTAAGATCTGGCGGATCTCTTCTTCACCATACCATGACTTTTTTCACTCCGTCAATGAGGAAGTTTCGTTCCTTGATTTTAATAGGCAAGAAATATAGAATTATAGAAAGTCAGAAAAAGGGAAATTCCATATGCAACAACCTCCACTCGAAGCAGTCATCAGAATGCAACCAAAAGGTGTCATCACCATCCCAATAAAAATGCGTCAAGCGCTCAACATAGAGACAGGTACATTCTTGCGGCTGACAGTAAACCATAATCAAATCATTATCGAACCCCTTCGGATTGTCCCCCACCGCTCCACCACCAGTACCTAACAGACGAATAGCTGAACAAAACTTCTATACTACCCCACCCTCCCCAACTCCTTCTCCACCCGCTCGACGAGGAACATTTTCATGAGCGACTGGTACGGCACGTCACGCTTGTTGGCCATTTGTTTAAGACTGGCCAAGAGCCATTCGGGGAGTCGCAACGAAATCGAATTCGTCGTTAATTTCAAATTGGGAAATATTACCCGTTCCGCCTTACTGGTATCAAAATAGTCTGTGACATCGTGTGATGACCAAAATTCAAACTCTTGTATTTCGTTTTTAAAATCCGGAGTCTTTTTTAATTTCTTCTGCATACGCCCTCCTTTCTTTCTTATTCATATTTTACAACAAACTCATTTGTTCTTTCGACGCGTCCACGAGGGGTTTATCTTCATCGTCGCGCCAGAGTTTCACGACACCAAATACTCCGTCATACCCGGGATCGATGACGAGATCCCCACGTCGGACTTTATCGATACCTTCAGCTATCCTTGCGCCCGCAACCTTCGTAATTTCCTCTATAGTCGCGTTCAGAAGCACATTAAACTCCCCACCCAATGCATCTGTCAGCGTCATGTACGGCCCCTGTACCTTGGGGCTTGCAACCGGTGATCCAATACACTCATGAATTATCTCTTGTAAGGGTACGAGCATCACAAACGGCGGCCTGTTTGGAAATTTCTTGCTTCCCGTCATCCGAATTGTTTTCTTATCTGACAGCTGACCCGCTTCGCCGGAGCTTGAGCGAGGCGAGTAGTTGACAGCTGATAGCTTGAGTGATTCCTCGCTCCTCCCTGCCAGCTGTTCAACTCTCTGCACGACACCCTGGACAAGCGGTTTCCCACACACAGGACACGTCGTCCCCTTCTTTGCCGTCTCCTCGGGACCCCACCGTATCCCGCACGCCCGGTGCCCCGACCAATGATACTTCCCCTCTTCGGGATAAAATTCTATCGTATAAGCAATCTTAGCTTTCAGCTTTCTGTCTTCAGTCTTCAGACTTGAAGAACGTATCGCATCATAAATCATCTGATAGCTGAGAGCTGACGACTGACGACTAGTCTCAAATACCGTCGCTTCCCTCCCCAACTTCGGCCCCGAGTGCGCATCGGAAAAAGACAGAATCGATCGATGATCAAGTTCCTTGATGCGCCAATTCATCGCCGGATTACTCGATAACCCCGTCTCTATCGCATAAATATGCTTTGCATACGGCCCAAATGCCTCATCCAGACTCTCAAACCCACCCTTCTCGCCATAGACCGAGAACCACGGAGTCCAGCAATTATGAACAACCGCATACTCTGCGATATATGAATGATCCTTTTCCACCTCCAGGTTATAGACATCGCCTTCATACACTTTTTTTGTTATTTCCTTTATCGGCAAATAGACGTTCATTTTGTCGATCCATCCATGCCTACGGTCCAACGTTGTTTGCGACTTCGGCATTTCTTTTTTGAGATCAAACGCATCCTCAAAGAAAGAAAGATTTGACATTGAATAGAGATCATAGTTAAATTTTATCACCCGGTTGCCAATTTTATGATTACCTATTCTTTGATGCACCGCTTCATTATTTATGATAATAGATGGAATAATACCCAGACGAAGACACACAGCTTTCATCTGATGTACCAACATTCGCGACGTCGTATATCCACGATCTCCCCTATACCACCCGCGGAGACATTCTGCTTGTGCAGCAGCATCTGCCATTAGGAGCACAGATGGAATCATTTTATTGCTTGCGGAATGTTTTTGTCCTGGTGTGTAGCATTGGTGAGCGAACCACTGGGCATGGAGTTTGGAATAATAAATAATTTCCACACCTTTTGTCTGTTTCCGACGATACAGTCGATTGTAATCAATGCCAAGTACGTTTTTCACTAATTGAACGACATCATCGATATATTCCTGTTCCTTTTCAGAAAAACAAAAGGAAAAACTATTGTCGCCGTCCGTGGACCCCTCCGCAATATAATACCCGACCAATCTACCCAAATCCGACGTTATGGGAATTCTGTTTTTCAGCACTCTCCCCCGTGTTCCCCCGGCGCGAATTAAACTTTCGTGCCCTCCATTTACATCCAAATACATATCTGTTTCGCGCTTCATCGTTTGCGAACGTGGATATACGAGCATATCACCTACGGTTAAATCTTCTGCCTTAACCCATGCTGGTTTATACTTCAAACATTCTTTTCTTTTGCAAAGAGAAAGGTGCGATCTGCTGGGTCGGCATATATCGCCGGTACTCGAACACTTCTTAATTGTTTGGATAGCATAATATGGATGCTCCGGCGTCGTCACAAGCCCGGGACGGAAGTACCAAGGTTGTACATGAAGAACAAATCCTTTATATGAACGTTTTTTTACTTCTGTAACGCTATGCAGCTCACCGGTGTGTGTTAACACACCATCACCTTCTACAATTTTGTCGATACGTTTCGGCACAAAATTATCTCCCAATATCATCGAATCAGGGAGAAGACAATGCGCCGGTATGATCAACGCTTTAGGCTCTATAGCCAACACGAGTTCGGCTATATGGATGCAGGAAAGCCCCACGATAGGCCGACCGTCGCTCATGAGATTGCAGCCGCGCTTCGTCATCTCCTGACTAATTTTCCGGGCAGACGCAATGGTCGGCACCCAGATGAGTGTATGCACCCGCCGGACTTTCCCGCCCTGGGAATAAATCGAAGAAACTTCGGTAGCAAGCATAAAATGAGGACTTTTGACTTTCTTGCCCGCCGTAGCTTTAGCGGAGGTGGGTGACTTTTGACTTTTGACTTGTAATAACCCATTCCCCAACTCCACCAGATCCCTCTCTATCTCCCGAAACCACATCGGGTGCATCCAGTCGCCTGTCGCGACCAATCCTATCCCCTTCCTCCTCGCCCACGCGGCAATATTGGGGATAGTCATAGCCGGCGACACCGCACGGGAAAAATGGGAGTGGAGCTGTAAGTCGGCAATAATCTGCATAGTTATTTCTTCTTATTCAGTACCATTACACACCACGCGCAAAACGCAAGCATACTCCAGGATACGATGATCATAACGAGCCCGCTTCCTAGAGACGGATAAAGAAGATGCAGGCCCAAAAAACGGAAAAAATTCATTTCGCTCCAAGAACCTTTCATGATTGCTACAGAAAGGAGTATGACAAAGTGAAGAAGTCCAAAATATCCTATTGTTACGATGAGTGCATTCCAATACTTCACGGGCTTTATGATAGCATGTCTTTGAGCAATTTTTTATACCCTTTCTGAAAAATCCTGATGACGGATCCGGTCGGCCGTTTCTTTTTCCGATAAATCTGTCCGCCCAATTCATACCCTCTAATATGTTTCGGAGATTGACCAGTGATCAGTACGCGCAGGATACCCTTGGCATACACCTGCAAAAATCTCATTCTCCCCTGCTCTCTATACCGTCGAAACGATTGAATATAAAGTGTTTCCCGGATGATGGTGAGAGGAATCCCTAGTCTTGCTAATTTTTGTGTCAGATCATAATCCTCCCCAAACGTCCGTGTTTGGTCGTACCCACCGGTGCGTTCAAAAAGGGCTTTTGTTACCCCAACGACCCCGGCGGCAATTGGTTTTTTTACCATGAGTGCACCTTCTATCATCCCAATAGCAAGAAGCGACACGGCTACATCGGATGGATTAGACGTATCAGGGCTATACCAAGGAGTAAAAAATTGATGATTACCATCAGAGATATACGTTCGTATGCGTTCAATACAATATGGATACAGGATGACATCCGCATCGATAAATACGAGATAATCACCGGTCGCCCGGCCCACTCCCAAGTTTTTCTGATATGATACCCCAGCTTTTCCCGCATGAACAATTGATAGATGAGGCACCTTTTTTATGTACAATTGGGCTACCTCAACAGTCTTATCCCCTGATTCCCCGTCCACGATAATCACTTCAAAATCTTGGTCATGTTGTTCCATCAACGAATCCAAAAGGTGCGGAAGAAACTTTTCTTCGTTCAGCGTTGGGATGATTATGGAAATCGTTGGCTTCTGACTCATATATTATTGAAATAATTTTACTATGGACTTGAGATGCAACATGATATCCGCAACGACCTTTTCATTCCATGTTACATTATTTTTATTATAAAGTTGCCCGCCCATGATAAACCCCGGAACTCCGTCCGGTGATTTGTTGGTGAGTAATACAGATATTGCGGAGTAGATGTACGCTCCCATTGCGCCAAGCATTCCTTGTTTTCTGTATCGTCTGAGTGAATAGACACAAAGCACCTCGCGTAATACGGATAGGGGTACATGTTTTTTATACAACCGGGTAGAAAAATCGTGGTCCTCGCCAAACGCTTTCTGTTCGTCATATCCGCCTACCCGGTCAAATATATCTTTTCTTACCACAACAAACGGCCCCGGCGACCACGGGCGCTTGACGAGAATATAACCCTCAATGACAATGTTATTGAGGAGTATGAGAATAGCATCTTTGATCTCCTCACTATCGGCGCGGAACCACGAAGTGAAAAACGGGGCCTTCATGGTATGAATATGATCAATGCACCGCTGGATCAGATACGGCAAGGCGACCGTATCGGCATCGACAAATATATACCACGATCCGTGCGCGTGTTTTGCTCCCAAATTCCGCTGATATGGCAGGCTCGCCTTCTCTCCAACCAGAACCCGCAAGGATGGAAGTTTTTTCTCAAATGATTTGGCCACTGCCACGGTCTTGTCTTTCGATTTCCCATCGACGACAATCACTTCAAAGTTTTTTTGGGATTGTCCGGCAAGCGACTCCAGAAGATGCGGTAAAAACTTTTCTTCATTGAGGGCCGGTATGATGACAGAAAATAAAGGATTCTTCATATTGGTTTATTGGTAGTATTTGAAATTGGTAGTATTGGTACTATTGGTAGTATTAATTTCTATTCCCCCCCTGCTCCCGATACATTTTTTTGATCTCCTCGACACTCGTGGCCTGAGCGGGTGACTTATCCGTCCGTATTCTCACTAATCTTGGGAAACGGACGGCAACGCCCGCCCCGTGCGTGGACGATTTGGTGAGATCGTCGCCCGCTATTTCCACAACGATCTTCGGCTCTATCCACACGTCCGGCTCAAGCATTTTCGGGACCTCAGGATATTGCTTCGGTCTGATACCTGACGACTGACGACTGAACGCTGTTTTTAGTGATTTCCACATTTCGTCCGTCACTCCCGTACCAATTTTTGTAATCGTCACAAAATCCTCTCCTTTTCTTACCCCCACGAGAAACGCGCCAATCCCAAACCCCGCCCTTTTTCCTTCTCCACGGTAGTAGCCCATGACGACCGCATCGATGGTGTCGGTAAGTTTGCCGATCTTGCCTTCTTCTTCCTTAAATTTCACCCAGCTGTACCCGCGCCTCCCGGGCTCATAGGGACTATGCCATTTTTTCACGACCGCCCCTTCTAAACCTTTCTTTATTTGTTCGTCATGATATGACCGGATTCTCTCCGGGGAATCCGTCACGATTTGCGGAGCAATCACGAGCATACCTCCCCTATCACCCTCTTTGATTGTTTCTTCCAAAATCTTTCTTCTCTCCGACAGTGGAGTACTGAGCAAATCCTTCCCGTCTTTATAGAGGATGTCAAAAACGAAAAATTTGAGAGGAACTTTCAGAAGCGACGCTTGGATATCGTGCTTCCTCTTACGTGTCGATGTCTCCTGAAATGGGATAAGCTTGCCGGTCGCCGGATCCATCCCCACCGCCTCACTGTCTAAAATAACGTCGTGAGCGTTCAACTGCTTTCCAACCTCTTGCAACTCCGGAAACATCTCCGTCGTATTCTCCAAATTCCTCGAAAACGTCTTCACTCTTTCTATCTTGCTATTTTGCTCTCTTGCTATCTTGCTGTAATGAATTTGCACCCTCACGCCATCATATTTCCCTTCGACGGCGACCTCTCCCATCTTTTTGATCATTTCATCCGCGGTTGGCAGGCGCTGGCAAAGAGACGCAAGGATCGGCGCGCCGACGACGGCTTTTACATGAGACAGCCCCGCGATCCCGCGCTCTTTAATTTGTGTTGCGAGAAGCCCGATGTCCGGCCGGATATTGTAAACTTCCTCGAGCCTCTCTCTTTGAGTTTTATCACCCGCAAGCATCCAGGACAGGGCGTCGAGGATCGTCATGTCCGAAAACCCGAGTCGGAGTTTATCCAGTGGTATCCGCACAAAATACCGTACAGACAATGCATCGAGGGATCCTAAAAGTTCTGCAAGTGCTTCAATCTTCCCCTCCTGCGACCCCTCTCCCCCCATCCCCGTAATTTCAACAAGTCGTTGATAAACGTTATCGATTGTTCTATTCTTTCCCTGATTCCTGATTCGGGATTCCTGATTCGATATATGCTCGGCGGCCGCTCCCAAATCTCCAAGTTTCCCAAACGCTCGTTTCACAATCTCATCCTCTACTCCATACGCTTTGGCGATAGCGCGTATCATCAATTTATCTCCCACACCAAACTCGATGGGTTCATAGAGTGGCGCCACACGGCCTTGAAGCAAGTAACAAAGTTTGCCGATTTCCTCGCGACCGGCCTTCGTAAATAATTCTGCAAGTATCTCCGTCATCGCATTACGGGAGGGGGTCGCCTCAAGCTTTTGAAAAAAAATTGATAATTCTGCAAACGTCATAGGTGAATTATTTCATTTCATTGTTCTATTGCTCTATTGGCTCATTGTAGCATTCATTGGTCGGATTGGGTTATTGGTCTCGGATTGGTCGGATTATTAGCGTATGAAGAAATAGTAGGCAGCCACCACGACTAAAAGAAAGATAATCCCAAACGTAAGGACGAGTCCTCCATCGCTCTCTTCTTTGGATATCTTATACACGCCCTGCCCGACGACGATGAGCGCAAACAACGTCGGAATGACCATAAGGAGATAGGTGATACCAGGACCATTTAAATTCATAATGCCTTAATCCAACCAATTTACCAATCCGACCAATAAATGAGTTAATGACATAATAGCTGAAGGAATTAATTCATTTTTTCATTCTCACATTCATTGGTAAATTGGGTTATTGGTCTGGATTGGTCGGATTCGCTAGGTACGCAGCACATATCGTGCTCCCTTCGTCGTTCCTTCTTTGACCACTATACCTTTTTTGAGTAAGTCCTTCAATTCCCGGAGTACCGTGTCTTCGCTCACCATGGGAAACAGTTCAAAAAATGATTTATTCTGCAAAAACCCACTCTCCTGGATATACTCGATGATCTTGATCTGTCGCTCTGAGAGAGAAATCTGCTGTCCGCCGAGGGACTTTTTTATCTTGAGATCCGTAGAAAGTCCCTTCACTTTTTCCTTGATACGCGTCAGTTCAATCGCGAGTCCCTCGATGAAGTATTCAAGCCAGACGTTGAGGTTTCCTCCTGCTTTCCCGACACTTTGGAGCGCTTCATAGTAGGCCATAGGTTCGCGGTCATAGTATTCTTCAAGAGCAAAAAAACGTTTGATGTCATACCCTTCTTTAAAAAGGACGAGAGTCGCTGTCGCCCGCGCGACTCTCCCGTTGCCATCCAGGAATGGATGGATGCGGACCGCCTCATAGTGCGTGATGCCGGCTTTGAGCGCTGTATGCACTTGGTCATCGGTTGTGCCATTGAGCCATTCCAAAAATGACCGGAGCAAGAATGGCACTTCGATGGCCGGCGGCGGCCGGAAGGTGATCTCGCCGGTGGCCGAATTTTTCACGACGACCTGGGTCTTGCGGTACTCCCCCACTTGCTCGTCGGGTAGTAGCCGGTGGGTCGTAAGCTCATGAATATGTTTGATGGTTTCCTCGCTAATTTCTTTTTTATCGTACCCCTCGATGAACTTGAGGACATTTCGGTAGTTAAGCACTTCCTGGATATCGCGGTCGCGTCCCACAATCTTTCCGCCGGCCAACACCTGTTCTGCCTCGGTTTTATTAAGTTCATTTCCCTCAATGTGGGTGCCATGGTGGACGGTCCGGACGATCGCCTCCTCGCGAAATTTGGCTTCCCATGCCGGCACGAGGGGCGAATTCTCGATCACTTCCTTCGCCGCCTCAATCGTCCCGATGAGCCGAAGAAGTTTGTTGGTGATGGTGAAGTTAGGAGAGTACATATTCCCGCATTTCAATCCTGTATAACCAGGTAGTAGAACTTCGACGCGAAAACGAAGTTTTCGCTTTGCAGCGCGCTTTTTTGCGTGCTGTGTCGAAGTTTCACTACCTGGTATAATAAACGCATGGACCAAAAAACACAACTATCAGAGAAGAAAAAACTCCACAAGGAAATTCTCAAACAGATGGTCACCCTGTCCGCCTCCGGCTTCGGGCTCGTCGCAGCGCTTGCCTGGAACAATGTCATCCAGGAGCTCGTGAGCAATTACATCAAACCCTACCTCCCCAACGGGGGTCTTCTTTCACTACTCATCTACGCCATCCTCATTACCATGCTCGCTGTCACCATTACCTATCAACTCTCAAAACTTGTGGAAAAACTGGAGAAATCATGAAAACTCGGGGTACAAACAAATTCGAACGGCGCATTGCATTTCGCGGGTGGAGAAGGCATATTGGTGCCTCAGAAAGGAGGCAGTTTGAGGAAAGTAGAAAGAAAATTACGATGCAGGAAGAAGCTCCTTCATCACCCCCGGTATCTCCCCGGCCAAATCCGTCGCGTCAAACGCGACTTGAGCCGCGTTAGACGGGGCTGGCACGTTTGACCGTGTCGTTGCGTTGAAGTAGGGCCCCGTGTCTCTCATTTCTGGTCATCCAAGCCAAAGCGGATGTAGCCGTTTTTGCGGAAAACCTCATCATAGCCGAAGACAAATTTCGTATTGTACGCATCAGCCGTCGCCATCACGAGACAATCGGTGAAACTTACGGAAGCCGGTTGTGACGAAAACTTAACGAGTGCTTCTTTTCGAATAGTTGTTGATGTTTCTACTATTGTGAAATCCGGCGACTCCAGGATGCTCTTTCCTACTCGTACCGCGATGTCGTGACTGACTTTTTTACCAAGAACATTGACCGTCTCGGTGACTATTTCGCCGGGCATGATGAACGGAAGATGTTGTTCTTGGATAGAAACACTGCCGGCCAGAGCACGGGCGTGATTGCTGTCTGTCGCCGAAACAAGCGAAACAAACCCGCTGGAGTCTGCTATGACAGGACTTTTCATCATGTATACAGGTATTCATCAATGCGGGAAGAAAGATCCTTGGGTCCTTTTGCTCCAATTTTGGCGATTTGGAGAAGCGCCCGGCCGGCGTTGGGCTGAGTGCGCTCGAGTCCAACGTGAAGGAGCTCGCGGACCACCGCTGCAGCTTTCTTCTGCCCCCGTTTCGCTTCAAGCTGGATACGGGTATACAAATCTTCAGTAAGGTACACTTGTGTTCGAATCATATGTTATATGTATAACATACGTTTACCGTCTTGTCAAACGATTTGAAGAATACTAAACGGCTTCAAAAAACATCCCGGGTGTATCATACATACTTCCTGCTCGCTTCCTCGCGCGATCAACGTACGTCTGATAATTATCTTGGGCTTTGACCTCTTCAGGGTCATCTCCCATTTCCAATGCAACCCACGCGGTTACAAATTCCTCTCTTGTAAGTCTCCTCAGCTCCACAGCCCAATCAATTTCACTCAGTGGAAGTGTTCCCGGCCAACTCATGATTGTGCGTTCAACTGGATCATAGTCGACATAATTGGTAGCATCACGCGTAAAGATTGGCACGAGGACAATTTGTTTCTGATCCGTCTTAAGCGTTACAACGATTCCGGATAAAATTTCAATTTGAGCCATAAATTTTTTTATTTTTCTTTATCAATAACCAATGATTTCATCACCACCGGTATCTCCCCAGCCAAATCCGTCGCATTGAAGTATGGACCGACGCGGGCGTAGAGCGCGTCCCCGGCTTTTTTATTGATGAAGCTGCCGGCAATCGCAGCGAGGAACGGATCGTTTTTGCAGGCTAAAGCCGCGATGAGTCCCGCCAGCACATCCCCCGTCCCGCCCTTGGTCATCCCGGCGTTGCCGCCTTCGATCACCCGGCACTCCCCCAGTGTACAAACATTTCTATCACATTCCCCGCCACTGGCGGCGATATCCTTCTCGCCCTTGAGCAACACGATGCACTGATATTCTTTCGCAAACAATTTTACTTTATCTTGATCTGAAATTATTTGGTCATTAGAAATTGGAAATTGGAAATTACGGCAAAGCCCTTCAAACTCTCCATGGTGCGGTGTCAATATGGCGTTTTTCGGAATGAGCGACAGATCCATCATTTGGAGAGCCCCCGCGTCAATCACCCACTGTTTCTTGGGATATTTTTTCAATAATCGATTCGTCAATTCCTGTGTTTCAGGGGTCCGGTCCATTCCCGGACCGATAAGGATACAATCATCCTCTTCAATATAATTTTCCACATCTCCCCGCGCTATCACAATTCCATTTCTAAATTCCTCTTTCGCTTTTTGCACGATTTCATTATTCTCCGGCACGCTGCAGTAATGCACCAAGTCGACTATCCGCGAGGCGACGGTGAGCGACCACAGACTCGCCGCGTGGAACAGGTGGGATCCTCCAATAATGAGGAGCCTCCCGTTCTGACCCTTATGGCTCCCTCTCCCCGGCACATATAGCGTTTTCAAGTCCTCAATAGTTACGGTCTTCATAGAGTTATTACGCCTTCCGACTTTATAGACTTTATAGACTTTATAGACTTTAGACTTTAGACTTTAGACTTTCTGACTTCTATTATAACCTTATCACCTTGGCGGCCCCCAGTATCTCTTTTGGCACCGAGGCTTCATCGGCGGAAGTCAAAATTGTTTGTTGCTTACCAACTAAATCAACAACGAGCCGTCGATGCCCTTCATCCAGCTCCGAAAATATATCGTCGAGAAGTAAAATAGGCCGCTCTCCACTCTCTTGCTCTATATAAGAAAGTTCTGCAAGCTTCAACCAAAGCACCGCAAGCCGCTGTTCACCGCGGCTCCCATATTTACTCAACTGCTTAATATTTGCTTGGTCATTGGGATTTGGGATTTGAGATTTCATGACGACAAAGTCGTCCCGATGTGGCCCCACGAGCGTCGCCTTCGCCCCCACTTCTTCGGCCGCATACTGCTCGAGCCGGCTCTCCGATATCACACTCTTGTCATATTCAATCTGATATCTTACATCTGACATCTTATATCTATTGACAAAGTCAATCAGCTCTCCCCTCTTTTCCGTTATATATTCCCCGGCTTTAATGAGGAGCTGATTCCAAAACAGGAGCTGCCCCCTTCCTGCCTTTCCTTCATTGATGAGATCCAGGAGTCGGTTGCGTTGCCGGAGTCCCCGCTCATAGGAAGAGAGATTTCTCCGGTATTCACGGTCCACTTGCACGAGGACGCTGTCCAAATATTTTCGTCGTATCGAGGGGCTATCGGTGACGAGCTCGAGGTGCTCCGGCCAAAAAAGGACCGCCCGCAAATTGCCCACGAAGTCCACCTGCCGCCTGGGTACCCCATTGACCAGATACTTCTTCATCGGCACTTCTTGTCCCTGCACTTCTCCCTGTGTAATTACTACTTCAAGGCTTATTTGGTCATTGAGATTTGAGATTTGAGATTTTATCCATGTCATTTCGCTTCCCCACCCGATCGCCTCCCGATCTTGATCCGCCCGGAAACTTTTGCCTGTCGCAAGAAACGCGATCGCCTCCAAAATATTCGTCTTCCCCGCCGTATTGGGGCCTACGATGAGCGTTGTACCAGTGGAAAACTCAAATGTCTTTTTCGCGTAACTACGGAAATTTTGAAGCGAGAGGTTCGACAATATCATTTACCAATTTTATCATTTCTCTCGTTGATTGTTTTTATTAGTAGTATTGGTAGTATTTGATGATTGGTAGTATTGGTAGTATTTATTGTATCGTCGTCCCTTTAAACGCCTTCCCATCAAGGGCGCGGGCAAGATTGACGAGATCGCGGCCATTGAGAAGTTTGACCGTCACCCCGAGTTCAGAAGCAAGTTTGGAGGCAATCGGATCAAACGGCACGTTCATCCCCGGCGTCCACGTATCCCCTACTATTTTCCGGTATGCCGCCCACCGGACGTTGGTCATAGGCTTGGCGTCAGGAAACTTTTTAGGATCCTTGTCATACACCTGGTCGACATTGGTGAGATTAACGACCTGCCGGATCCCATAATCCACACAGAGCGTCACTGCACAGTAGTCCGTACTCCACCCCGGCTTCCATCCGGCCGCCATGACGACGGGTTTATCGGTTTTGAGAATCACTTCATAGTGTTTGATGATCCTGGGATCGGCAATATCTACAAATATTGTCCGCACAAGCTGGGCATTGAGCCGTGTGGCGTGCAGTCCCAACCAGTCCGTATCCGCATCGACCAGTTTTTGTCCCCGTACGACCCGCGCCGCTTCCTGATAGTGCCGCGTCGTCCCACCGCCTCCAACCGTTATAAAAAATCTCCTTTTTTTGGAGGAGATTTGATTTCGGATGAAGGTGTTAAAAGCAGAAAGAAATTGGGTATCAATACCGCCATTAGGGACCACAAGCGATCCCCCAAGGGATAAAACAAAAGTATTATTTTCGGTGCTCATTATGTCCGTTTGTTCTTTTTGAAACTGGCGCAACAATATATCTTCGTGTATACTATCAGATGTATATATCCTGTCAATGAGCCCAAATATATTCAATATTATATTTTAATTTATGGGAGATGCTGAAAGAATCGGAATTCAAGCAGAATTTCCAGTTGCCGATTTAAACGCTCATGCATTAGTTCGCGCATCGCTACCATTACGTTTACAATCACGTTTTGACATCTTATACGGTTCTATATTTTCTCAAAAGCTCAAACAACAATTAAGCGGTGCGACCACTGATTCCCGTGTACAAATACAGTCAGAAGCAGCTCAATTAGCAGCAAATGCGCTGATAAATCTCTAACAAGTCCTGCCCATACTCCTTCAATGTCAACATATCGTAGTAATAGTTATAGAACTCTATGCCAAGACTTTCAGACGTAGAATCCTATCGTCCCCACCCGATTGTCGCCAGTGTTGGCGGATCTATTGTACGCCCAAATGAACTCAACCGCGGGTTTATCTGCGAATTTTTGGAGTTTACCAAAGATATCGTAGACCGCGAGGGGACGGTCGTTGCCGTCATCGGTGGTGGTGGCATGGCCCGTCAACTTATTGGCGACGCCCGCGCTATGGGCGTTTCTCATCCTCTCACGCTTGATCAGATCGGCATCAACGTTACCCGCGAAAACGCCTTTGTCGTGGCAAAAATCTTTGAAGCCAATGGGCTTCATGTCCACGTCAGAAAACCAGGTGACATATTTAAAAATGGATTTGTCTATATCCAGGGCGGAGGCGAACCAGGTCATACGACTGATTATGTTGCGGTTCAGGCAGCCCGCGAGGCTCATCAACAGGTTCTGCTCAATATTTCTTCGACGCAAGGACTATACCGCGTCACAGAAGGTAAAATGGATAAAAACGATGTAATCGATTCGATCAGTTGGGATGACTATCTCGCATTATTTCCCAAAGGACATGAGCCGGGTATTAATATTCCATTTGATCATGAAGCAGCGCTCTTTGCACAAAAAAATGCTATCACGGTTATTTTAATAGGACCAGATATAGAAAATATTTCCAATCTCCTCGCCGGAAAGGAATTTACGGGAACGATTATTCATCCATAAAACTATCTTATAGTTTTACTTCCCCTCCCTTCTTTGCTATACTGCGCCCCACGCTGTTGTTTCCTGCCAAATCGTGATTATTATGGCCTCTTTACCAGAGGTTCGGCCGGAGACGAAGGATGATCATCATCTCGAATCCCCCACCGGGTCCTATCTATTTTCTCGGGCAATAGACGATGGCACGTCTACCATCCCTGTTACCAAAGACGCTCTTGGCGGTAAGGGCTTGGGTCTCGTGGAGCTCAATAATTTAGGTCTCCCCGTTCCTCCGGGCTTTATCCTGACTACGGGAGCGTGGTGCGAGTGGGAAGCATCCGACCGCCAGCTTTCTGATCAGCTCGCCCGCGAAATCTCCCAACAAATCATCGGTCTCGAAAAGAATTCCGGTAAACGCTTGGGTAATCCGGATAATCCCTTAATTGTATCCGTGCGTTCCGGCGCCCCAGTTTCCATGCCGGGCGCGATGATCACCCTTCTCAACGTCGGACTCAATGATCGGACCGTCAAGGCTCTTGGAAAAGAAATCGGAGAGCAAAACGCATGGAAATCATATCTCGAAATGATGATCCATCTCGGGGTCCAAGCCTACGGCATTCCGAAAGATATACTCCACGCAGTCAGAACAGAAAGTCTCATGCGTCTTGGAGCAACGCGCGTCTCTGATCTTCCCGTCGCCGAACTTCAGGCCATGATTGACCGTGTCAAACAAATCTATACTGAAGCACACATAGAGTCTCCCCAGGATCCCCAAGAACAAATTCAAGCCGCCGTCCATGGAGTTTTTGCGTCCTGGAATACGCCCGAAGCATCGGAGTACCGCAGCCAGAATGGTATTTCTGACCATTTGGGGACCGCTGCCATTGTCCAGGAGATTGTCTGGGGACTTGGAAAAAATCATCAGGCCGGAGCCGGAGTGCTTCTGACGCGCAATATTCAAACAGGTGATCACATTCCCTCTGTAGCATTCGCAAGCGGCAAACAAGGCACGGCAATCGTCGGGGAACGGGGTACCCATCAACAATCCAAAGTCGAAGATCTTCCGGTTCCGGATCACGCCAAACGAGAACTTACCCACATCGTGAGCGTTCTGGAAAAGCACTATCGTTACCCACAAGATGTTGAATTTACTTTTGACGGGGGCAAGGTATGGCTTCTGCAAACCCGCGACGTGCCGCTTCAACCCATGGCGCATTTCCGTGTGCTGAATGAACTTATTGGGTTGAATAAAACCTCCCGGGAAGACGCCATCAGACGCATGACGACACCTGAATTGCGATCGCTCCTCTCTGCTCCCCTAGATCCGGATATCGTCCGGGCAAAACGGAAGTCAGGGGATGTTCTGGCAACAGGTATCTCCATTTCCATCGGCAATGCGTCGGGAAGAATTATTTCTTCACTTGATGAAGCGGGCGACTACATGGGGAAACCCTGCATCCTTGTCATGCCTTCCGTCTCCCTTCCTGTTATCACCAAACTCATGGACCGCACACAATACGCCAACATCCTCGGACTCATCGCGGGTAACGGTGGCATAGGCTCCCACATCGCGCGGGTCGGGACGAGAGTCGGCGAACGCATGCCGATCATCTTTGGAGCAAACACAAAATTATTACGAAGTCCACAAGAAATCACCATTGACGGGGCGACGGCGGAGATATTTACAGGGATTATTCCCCGGCTTCAAAACGGAAAAAATAAACTTCTCACCGGCACTGAGTACGATAGTGCGCTAGCGTGGTTTAACGCCAAACTCCGCAATCCCTGGCGGTACAGTACATCAGAAGGAGGTATCAATCAGCTTGTCGCTCTGGGTCAGGAAGCTATTACCAAAAGCCGTGATCTCTATAATTCTACCAAGGCCCGTGCCCAATATATGATCAACGCTCTCATACCGGATGAAATCCGTTTACCGTATACGGTTGTTCCCGCTACCGATACGAATCAAATGATGAGTCTCGCCAAAGATATTCTTGCCCGCGGTAATCACGTGACTCTGCGCACCTGTTTCTCTCCGGATCCCAGGGGAAAAGCTCCTTGGGTCATGCTCACATCAGAAGACCAAATCAAAGAATTTTTTGACAATCCGGATTTCCCCTGGAAATACGGCGGGTATGAAGCTTGGAAGACTGACCCCTCGCTCACGGAAATCCTCGTCGGCGAAATACCCCAAAACAAAATGAACGAAGACCCCGCGGTTCAATATGATTTTGCCAGTTGGACCGTGACATGTACCGAGCTTGGAGAAATTATCATGCAGATCCGCCCGCATACCGCCCATCTTCGTGGACACGAGGAGGCTAGCCCCGATGATCTCATCACGTATAGACTCGTCAAAGATCCTTCAGACCCTGGCGGCATTCGCGTTGCCAATCAAACGGTCGGGGTAAATCTCACCGATGATGGCGTCGGCCACAACCTCGCTTCCCTATCCGTCACCCGTCTCATGGACTGGTGGAAACGATATAATTTGCCCAAGCGTCTTGCCGCAGCCGGAGCGCTCTACCCGCCGCCCCATTTTGCTATTCCCGTCCTGGAAGGTCAATCCCGCGTAGGTTTAGAAGATTGGTGCGCTATCTACGGCATCAAGAGTGATAATGTAGAAGTATAAATGCCATCAACTCTTTCTTAAACCGCTCTTTCCCAAATCTTTTCGACCTGATTATATACAAACGATCGAGTCATTACCGTAATGAGGCGAAGTTATGAACGGAAAGTTGTGGAAAAGAAAAATTTTGTTATACTCTTTAAATCATGAACAAAAAACGAAGTGGCGCTATTATTGCATTGCTCGGTACAGCGGGAAGCGGGAAATCCACGTTTGCCGACCATCTGGGTACGGCACTTCACGCAACAGTGTATAAAGAAAAAACAGACGGAAACCCATTTCAATCGTCGGCGCACACATCCACAGGAAAAATTTTCGAAAATCAGGTATGGTTTCTTCTCCAAAGCGTTCATCGGTGGACTGAAGCCATACACATTGTAAAAAATGGAAATATTGCCATCATGGATACATATGTTCCATTTAATGATTTTCATTCAAAACTTGCGTTTGATCATCACTCGTATGCGCTCTATGAACAACTATCTCAACGACTCAGTACCCATATGACTCAACCTAATCTCGTCGTCTATCTTTTTGATACTGTTGACTATCTTATGGACAGACTCCGGCGCCGAAACACGGCCTATGACAAAAACGTCAACCCCGAATATCTTCATAAACTTCAAACTCTCCACGACGCATGGATTTCCTCAAATCTCCTCCCAATATTACGCATCCGCTCACGTGAATTAGAAAATAGTGACGTTGAAGCCACGCATATTGCGGATATTCGACAACGAATCCAACAATAGTACTATCCTCATTTCCTTGCTCGATCGGACTCGGTGAGCATCATATGGAGAGAAGATAACGCCTCATTTTTTCTTTCCCCTAACCAAATATAATCCCTCAGTGCAGATATCAGATTTTCGATCATGATACCTACGTCCTCCATTGGATATTTTTTGAACTTAATCATCTGTTTCCCTTCAAAAAAGGGTGTCTCTATAACCGTACTTAAATAGGTCTGATACGAGTGTCTTGGGACAATTTTTATATCCCGCGGTGCCGCGGGTAGCAATACAAATTCTCTTTTTGACTGCAGAAGCGACTGCCTGGCAACTTCTACAAGAAAATCGGCTATACCAAGATATATATAATTTTCTTTCCCTTCACGCTCCTGCCATGTTGAAAAATATTCTTTCGCCTTCTCATTTCCCTCGTCTATATCGCCAAAAAAACGATACATCAAAACGTCGATTGTCTTGTCAAAGAGCAGACTTCCTTGTGTCTCGTAGCCTCTGGTGCCTTTTGATCGTTTCCCAATGGCCTGAAGAAGCTGCTCCGCGAGTTTGTCTTGACCTATCAAACGAATGACAGTTGGTTGATTTGCATAGATTGCCCCTTTCCATCGTGGATCCGTCATTTTTATGCCCAAAACGCCACAGCTCACAAGAAATTCGCGTAAGGTGAGATAGTGACGTTGTATCTCTCTTTGTAAACCCAACGGGGCGTCTACACGAACTGAAAGATGTGTTTGTACGTCCTTCCATTCCCGAAGTTTTTCATCTCCATCGATTGATTGGTAAAAACGAATCGCTTCCTGCTTATTGGTATACGGGGTAACACTTTGAGTAAGAAAATCCGGTAAAAAATGTTTAAGAAAGGCGACCCACGTCGGATTTTTATACAATTGATCACTATGCTGAAAAAAGTCTCTATTTGGTGCGAATATATCGCGATAACAAACTATCCCGTTTGGTATAAGCACTCTGGTCATTTCTCGTAACGCCTTCCGTACCTCCTGTAATCCACCGCCGTAAGAATACACCTCATGCAACACAGCAGAAATGTTAATCCCCGAAAATGTTTCATTCCCGAAGGGCAATTTCTGTGCCTTGCCGGCAACGACATGAGAGCAATCTTCAAGCATTCGTACCCGGGGGCCTCGCGAGGCAAGCTCATCATTATCAAATAAATCAAGCGATACCAACTGAACCGGGTATCCAAGTGGGCTTTCACGGATAATACTGTCCAAGCGCCGAATGCTCTCTCCGCTCCCCGGTCCTATCTCTAAAATTCGCACCTCGTGATCAATAATGGGAAGCTCATTTTTTCGCAACGAATCAACCATTAATGCGTTTTTTTCCTCATTTGCTCCACAAATCGCAAATAAATATTCTTTTGAATACTTTTCTGATGGGACGATGTAATTATTTTTTTTTACCATAAACGGGGCCTGCTCCATTTATGCGACACGCTTTTGTTTAATATAATCCACAAGGCGCGTCCCCTGTGCCCCGGAGACGACACGGTCAGACATTCTCTGAAGATATCCCGATCGTTCCATTCTTCGTATGATCCGTCTGGCGTTGGGTTCAAGCTTAACGGCACTCAATGAAGCTATTGGCATCCAGGAAAAAGAGCCAAGCTCTCGAGCTTTCTTCTTAGCGTCATGATCATCAATGAGCGAAAGAACGTCTGGTGATGTACCAACTATGACGCAATGGACTCGGATTTTTTGACGCGCGCGGGGATCACGGTAGTCTGTCTCCCGAAATGCATCGTCGGGAACAAACATTTTTTGCAGAGCGAACGGGCCAATTTCTTCTACAATTGCGCGGTCCAAATTATCTATAAAACACTCAAATTGTCCTTTATTGGGGCCGTCAACGTACCGTTCAATCGTCTCTGTAAATACATTCCACTGGCCTGCAAACCGTCCGATTTGAGGTTTCTCACGGTGACTTGGCACCTGATTAAGCAATAACTCACCCTGTTGGTTTATGATAAGTAGCACGATACCTCCACCGACATATCCACGTCGACTTAGCTCGTCCCATGGCGTCTCAAATGGCGATAAAAGCGTTGGGTGATCCAGATAGTACGATCGCTGTGCTGCCTCTGGTTGTTTTAATAATGATTCCTTCACTGAATTCATAATACAACTCTTACCAGAGTATCTACTATTGCCATAGGCAATCCAGTTCTATACCCAATCGAAGATAAATGCAAGTTTAGCGGTGTAAATGCGCTTCAACGAAGTCCCTGAGTTCCTTCTTAAACCGCTCTTTCCCAAATTTTTCCGCCTGCGCTCTACATTGATTTTCCCAATTTCTCCCCAATTTCTCCCGCGAAGCGGGACCGAATCTCCCTAACGCCCCCACCAAACTCTCCACCGTCGGCGTGTCAAATAATATTCCCGTCTTTCCATCGATGACCGTCTCGACGATTCCCCCCTGGGCAAGGGCAATGACGGGCGTCCCATGGGCCATCGCCTCGACCGGTACCATCCCAAAATCCTCATCGAGAGCACAAAAGATGAGCGCCTTGGCCCCGGCATACAGTCTCCCCAACTTCTCATCGGATACGGATCCCAAAAACTCCACGTTTCCTAAATTCTTGCTTTGTAAGGCCTGGCCTTGCGAAGCTAGCTTTTTGAGAGATTCCTCTTCTTTTCCCGTCCCGACGATCTTAAGCGGCAATCCAAGTTTGGCACACGCCGCTATCGCCAAATCCACCCGCTTACTGTACGTGAGCCTCCCAACTGATAAATAATATTCCTTTTTATGAACTTGGAATTTGGTGCTTGGGATTTGTTTGGAATTTGGTGCTTGGGATTTGGGATTTACTTCAATCGGTGGATATATCACCGTGCTTTCCCTCCGATAAAACTTCGTGACTCTCCTAGCCGTCTCCTTGGAGTTGGCCACAAAGTAATCCACTTTTTGTGCAGTTTCCCAGTCATAATGCCGCAGGAAAAAATTGACAACCGCCGCATACACTCGCACGATCCAATATTTCTGCAAATCACTCCCCGTCGCATACCCATAGAGATTCCTCGGCGGATGGTGGATATAGCAGACGTGGACGGTCTTCCGTCCCGTCCCGAGCGAAGTCGAGGGATCTGACAACTGACGACTGACGACTGACGACTCTCTCACCTTCACTCCTCTACACATAAACCACCCGCTACTACTGATCACCACGTCGTAACCGGAAAGATCGAAACTCCCCCATATCCACGGCGCGAGGAACCGGAGGGGTGAAATAAATTTTTTGATGAACCAGTGGTGCTGCACCCAACTCGTCCGTATGTCCCAAGACTTAAATAACTCCACTTTACCCGCCGGAGCCCGGGCGAAGGAGGGCCAGTCAACGAAGGAGGTATATAGCGGCGCATCCGGCCACATCTCATGCAAGGTTTCCACTACTCTTTCGGCGCCTCCGTATTCTCTGAGATAGTCATGGACTAAGGCAACTTTCATATAATGATAAGAAACCGCAGCCCCGTACTCACGCTCTTCGCGAGCGCGAGGCTGTAAGCCTCCGGCGCGAAGTAAGTGCAGTACTGGGGCATGGATTCGAGCACCCGCTCCGCCCCCCCATACTCCCGAAGATAATCATGAACCAATGCTACTTTCATAATTTGACAATTGACGCTATCATGATATACTATTTTCATAGTCGGATTCGAAGCGACCCCTCGCCGTAAAAGCGGAGAGTGATGTCGATAAGACCGGCTTTTTTTATTCCCCGACCTCTTTCTATTGTATATACTTCAAAATCTTTTTCTCCGAAATTCGTTTCGTCTCAGCCAATCGCCCCTTTGATCGATGAACGCGCCAGGCAAGCTTGTGAGCCGCAGCTAGTTTTCCAATCCTCACGAAACGGACGCTAGGAATTCTTTTTATCCGATTTTGGAAAAACAATTTTTTGAGTGTCTCTTCTATTATCTCGTTCTTCCCTGTATATTCTTCATCAATCTTCAATATATCTATCGTGTGGTCTTCAATCAAAATAAATAATATGACACTGAATATAATTGCCGGTAAATCCTTCGCGGGAATAAAACTGTTACGACGAAGGTGGACGATAAGCTTTCTTTTTGCTCCGGCGTTCACAAACACCGCACCGCTTATTCCATTTGCGAAAGCTATTGCTGTCCCCGTGCTCAAATCCTCAACCCTACCGCTTTGATCAACTTCTATTATCATAGTATCAAAATAACTCTTGCTGCTCCCCCGCTTTCTCCTTCGCCCGCCTCGCCCGCCATAGCTTCAGCGGCGGCGGGCCTTCCTGTCCTCCCGTCTTATCGTCTTGTACCCCAGTTAATCGTTTAAGAAGCGACGGAAAATGAAACTCGCCAAGCTTCTCCCTGGCTTCCGGCGTATCAAGCGTTTCAAGCGGCGCAAGCTCCCCCATTTTTACCGGCACATCAGTCCGTATCGTCGCCAAATCTTTACTCATCCTCGCCATCTCCTCCCCGTTTCGAAGTTTTTCAATGACTCCCGCTGACAGCTGACCCGCTTCGCCGGAGCTCCCGCTTCGCCGATTCAGCGAGGCGAGTAAGCGAGGCGAGGAGCTGTGAGCTGAGAGCTTTTTCCCCTCCCTTTTTCCTGCTTTCTGTTTACCCAGCACCCTAATGCCCCGGTCGTTAGCCCAAGCACCATTTGAATGGTGCTGGGTAATGTCGTGGGTGCTGGGTTTATTGTTTACTGTCCTATATAACGCATCAATATCCCCATAGTGTGTGATGATCCCCACCGCCGTCTTTGGCCCAATTCCCGCCACCCCTGGATAATTATCCGAGCTGTCCCCCATGAGGGCCTTGAGTTCCGGTATCTGTTTCGGGGTCACCCCGAGCCGCTCCACGACCTCCACTTCTCCATAGAGTTTCCCCTCCGACAATCCCTTCGTCGGCATAAACACTTTCACGCGCCGCGCGTCATCGACTAACTGCAATATATCCTTATCCCCCGTCACGATGATCACTTCATCAATGTTTGAAACATTTGAATTTGGTGCTTGGGATTTGTTTGGAATTTGGTGCTTGGGATTTGTGATTTGTCGGCACACCGTGCCGATCACATCATCCGCCTCATACCCCGCTTTATCATAAATAGGTATCCCAAACGCCCGGACCATATCCTGCACTTTTGGAATTTGCGATACGAGATCCGCATCCATCTCCGGCCGCTTGCCCTGATAGTCTTTATAGAGTGACTTTCGGAATGTCTTCTCCGGCCGGTCAAACGCTACGGCCATGTGGGTGGGTTTGAGATCTTGAAATAATTTGATGAGGATCGACACAAATCCGTACACGGCGTTCACCGGCTGACCGTCCGGAGCAGTAAGGGGCGGCAGCGCATGGTACGCGCGGTGGAGGATAGCGTTCCCATCAATGAGGACGAGCCTATTCATGAAGATATTATAATGTATTCGCGCTACTTCGGTGCTTGAGTCCACCCATCAAGGCTTCAAACTCTTCGCTCTCAAGCGTTTCTTTTTTCACGAGCTCCGCGGCGATGATATCCAGTTTCTTTTTATTCTTCTTGAGGATTTCTGCAGCTTTCTTATACCCTTCATCGATGAGTTTTTTGACTTCCGTGTCTATTTTCCCCTGCATATCCTGAGAAATCGTATTTTGCTCCATGTACTGCTTCCCCCACTCCGTCACGTCCATGTGGGGACCAAAGTTGATGGGTCCAATCTCGCTCATCCCAAACTCCATCACCATGTATTTAGCTATTCTCGTCGCTTGATCGATGTCGTTGGCTGCCCCACTTGTCATTTCCTTAAATATTAATTGCTCGGCAGCTCTCCCTCCCATGGTCATGGCGATTTCTTCTATGAGACGCGACTTGGTTTCGTGCAGCCGGTCCGTTTCCGGTGGGGCCATGGTGTACCCCAAAGCCATACCGCGCGACACGATGCTGATCCGGTGGACGATATCCAAATTGGGACTAAAATACGAAACCACCGCGTGTCCTGCTTCATGATAGGCCGTCATTTTGCGGTCAAGATCCGATTGCAGCCGCTTCTTCTCGGGCCCTAACTTCACTTTTGTTGCGGCCTCCTCGATATCCCCATAATCTATGACCTCTTTATTATGCCGTGCGGCAAATATCGCCGCTTCGTTGAGCATATTCTCGAGATCCGCGCCGCTAAACCCGACCGTTCGCTTGGACACTTTATCCCAATCCATAGGCGTCGTAAACGGCTTGCCTTTGGCGTGGATAGCCAGGATATCTTTGCGTCCCGCCATATCAGGAAGGTCGAGGACCACTCGGCGGTCAAACCTTCCGGGCCGCAGAAGCGCCGGATCCAGGAGATCCCCGCGGTTGGTGGCAGCCACGATGAGAACCGTCGTATTGGGCTCAAACCCATCCATTTCAACCAGAATCTGATTGAGCGTTTGTTCCCGTTCATCATGCCCACCCATAAGTCCGACGCTACGCATCCTACCTATCGCATCAATTTCATCGATGAAGATGATGCTGGGTGCATTTTTCTTAGCTTGAGCGAAAAGGTCGCGCACCCGTGCAGCCCCGATCCCCACAAGCATTTCCATGAACTCGCTCCCGGCTATGCTATAGAAGGCCGTCTTGGCCTCTCCTGCCATGGCTTTGGCAAGCATTGTTTTTCCCGTCCCGCTGGGCCCCACGAGTATGACCCCTTTGGGAGTGCGTGCGCCCAATGCTTTATATTTATTCGGATTTTTCAGAAAGTCGACGACTTCCTCAAGCTCCTTTTTCGCCTCGTCCACCCCTGCAACATCGGCGAAGGTCACTTTTGGCAAATCTTTTGCAAATATCCGGGCCTTACTTTGGCCGAACGAAAAAATATTGTCCTGCGCGCCTCTGGCCTGACGGAAAAGAAAGAGGAAAAAAACCACGGTGAGGACTAGTGGGAGTACATTGGACACGATCCCCATCCACATAGCCCCGGGCGAGAGGTCCTTTACTTTTATCTCGACGGCCTTGGGGTCTACCCCGGCGCCTTCAAAAACTTTGAGTAATGATTCTTGCGGCTCCTTATGGGAGATGAATTTCGTGCCATCTTTGTAGTTGATAGTGAGTCGGCTCTCTTCTATTTCAATTTTATCAATTTTCCCTTCTTTTACGTCCGTGATGATGGTTGATAATGGCTTCTCCACGAGGTTACTGACCTTATCCCCCAGACTTCCCAGAAGACTCATAAGGATAAACGCGATAAAAAGCCCAATGAAGATATTTTTGACGTTAAACTGAAATCCAAACTCCCACACCTTTTTCCCGTGTTTCCCGTTCCCGTTTCCATTCTTGCCATTTTTTTTAACAATAGGATGCTTATCTGCCATATGTTGATATCATTACATTATTAACTCATTCCCACATTCATTGGTCGGATTTGTCGGATTGGTTAAATTGGCCGGATTATATTATTGTACGATGCACAAGTATACCACGAAGCTAATTCGAATGCATGAGCGATGGCCACTCCTCCCCTACTTTCTCCTACTTCCTCCTACATCCTCCTAATCCCTCCTAATCTCTCCGACGCTCCCGTAATTTCCCGTACCTCCCCCTAGTGCTATAATCATCACTATCGACTATGAAAATTTTCTTTACCAGTCCCTACGACGGCAAGAAGATCTACCAACCCTATATCGACCGCATTGTCAAAACGATCGAGTCGACTGGTGCCACCGTCATCAGTCCGGAAAAATCCCGCCAATACTTTGATTCGTTTCGTGATGAAAATCTCAAAAAACTCGGGGACCATGATCGTGTCCATTATGAATTTGTCCGCCAAGGTATTGCCAATGCTGACGCCGTGATTATTGAAGCTTCTTTTGAGAATTTCCAGGTCGGTCATGAGGCGACACTTGCTATTATCTACAATAAGCCCGTTCTGTGCTTATCACAAAAAAAGGATTATGGAGAACTTATTCGCCACGAAGCATTTCAGGGTGAGCGGTACACAGATCGCAATCTCGAATCCCTTGTTCTGACATTCCTCAGAAAAGTCAGCCAAAAAATTCGATCGAAACGAAATTCCTCTCTCACGACACAGAAAAAATCCCCGGTCAATCTATCGTCTACTCATAAAAACATCGCGGTATTAGGGTCTATCAATATTGACATGTTTACCAAGGTTCCTTTCATACCAAAAGAAAATGACGTAGTTATTAGCACGGGACTCAAGCTTATCCCGGGAGGGAAAGCATCAAACGCAGCGGTTGGACTGCAACGACTAGGAGAACAAGCCTATATGTTGGGGAAAATCGGCAACGATACATTTGGCGAGTCGATCATCTCTCTTTTTAAAAACGAAGGTATTAATACGGATTTTATTGATACAGACAGCTTTATACCAACGGGCACAGTCATGGTCAATGTAGATGCGCGGGCAAAAAACACCATCATCGTCAATGAAGATGCCAATACCCGCGTCAACAAAAAAACTATTACCGATTTCCTCTCTGCTATAGACAAAAAAATCTTTTCCATCGATTGTTTTTATACCACGCTGGAACTCATCCCAGAAATTATCTCGTATGCGATTAAAGAATTTCATGCCCGTGGCATCCGTATTTTTTGTGACGCAGCACCCTATATTCGGAATATGTCAGAAAGTCTCTATCCTATGATCGACATACTCTCAGCAAATGAATTTGAGGCTACCGGTATGACCGGCATTACTGTTACAAATGAAAAAAGTGCAGGAGAGTCAGCTAAAAAACTCCGATCGAAAGGCGCCAATACAATCATCATCACGCTTGGACATCTCGGATCTGTCTTACTGGAAAAAGGACAGACTGACCCAATCTACTTCCCGGGAATAAAAGTTTCTGCGGTTGATGAAACAGCAGCAGGTGACGCATTCCGCGCAGCATTCGTAGCAGAATTTCTTGCAACGAAGGATCTCAAGCGCGCGATGGAGCTCGGTAACCGCGCCGGAGCCTACGCCGTGACCCGCCTTGGCTCTTTTGAAGCACTCCCCACCCGTGAAGAACTCGAATTTTTTCACCATTAACACATTACGCATGACACAACATCAATTACTAGCGCCCCTGCGTTCGTTCGGTATTGAAAAATCAGTCGTGACAGAGATAGCAGGACGAGCGCATCAAACATGGAAAATAGAATCTGCTGATGGCGTCTTTATCCTCAAACAATATGCCAATACAGATCTTGAATCGCTTCAACAATCCATTGAGTTTCAGAAACGCCTGATTACCCAATACATCCCGATACCCCTTTTCAACATCACTTCATCGGGAAGTCCCATAACCAAATATGAGGAAAAGCTGTATGTTTTGTCCAGGCATGTCGATCATGTCCCCCTCTCTGCTCCTGCCATTGAGATATCAGTACTCAAGCAGGCGGCCACTACCTTGGGATCGCTCCACAAGCTGGATCGAAGCATCTATCAGGATCTTTTAAAAGAAATTGATTTTTCAAAAACTACGAAAGCAGTCACCGAATTGATTCCTCAATTTAGCAAAAAATATTCTTTGTTGATCAGCACCTATCCGAATCAACGTCATAAACTTACACATCTTCGCACGATTATTACCACCACTGAGTCCTTGCGTCATCAACATCATGACCTTCATTTCCCGCCCCCGTGGGAGTGCATCCACGGCGACTATACACCGGATAATGTCCTCATCGAACGCAGCTCAAATACACTTTTCATTATCGACTGGGACAACGCCAAAATTGCACCGCGTGCATTTGAAATCCACAAGGCCATTGGTGCTTTTTGTGGACGAGCGCCACGCAACGCATACCTGGTCCCTATTGATTGGGAAAAAGCGGACGTGTTTCTTCGTGCCTATCACGCAGTCAATCCCCTCACAATACAGACGGTGAATGAAATCGTAACCAGCGCGGCCTACGGCAGTTCTACCTACTGGCTTCGTTTTACCCTCCTGCAAACCCTAGCCGAAGACTTTCGGATGCTCGACCTGCTCCCGGAAAACATTGAGGACTGCGTATTCTGGAAAAATAATCTGGACACCTATCGCCGCCTGCTTCTTTCGATTTTATCCGCATAAATAAGGATTCCCCATCCTCCCCGCCGTCAAAAGCGAAAAGCACTGAAAAGTCATCCCAATATCTCCTTCACCATCCGGTATACATCCCGCCGGTGACGGATGAGAACAATAATTATTGTTTCATTCATTTTTTTATACACAATCCGGTAGTTTCCCGCCCTCACACGATACACATGAGGATAGCCGGACAGTTTTTCCTCACCGGAAACCTGCGGATTAGGGAGCAATCGAATTTTTTGGGCAACGGCTAGCTGGTCGAACTTAGGAAATTTCCGCAGTTCCTTTTCCGCACGGGGAAGGATAGTAATCTTCATATCCCAAGACTACGGGCGACCTTCTCAAAATCTTTTCCCTTGGAAAAATCAGCCTTGGCTACAGCTGCAGCGTCCAACTTGTCTTCCAAATAAGCCGTAAGGCGCTCAAACAACTGTTTCCCTACGAGATATGCGGTTATTTCATTGCGATTTTCCACCGCCACCGGATAGTCCGCAGCCTGCGCAATCACGGCAGATGGATTCATTTTTAATTGGGATATAGTCGCTGTGGTCATACAATGATTATGACCTATAAACAGGTCTTCTGTCAAGACCTTTTAAGAGGACACGGTATTATCGATACAACTGGCTATGGGTGCCAAATAATTTGAATTCTATGATGATCTCTCCGGTTGCAGAGTGACTCTCCGCATAAAGCGCTCGCCAATCGCCAGTCACGTTAATACTCCGGTATCCTTTGTACGAGCCTGCCAGTGCGTGATTATGAAGGAAGGGATGAAATGGATCAGTTTGAAAAAGCTGAGATCGCTCTGCAAAGGCCAAACGTATATGCTTATTCGCCTTGCGGTATTGCTTGCGGAATACTTTATCGTGCCGGATGTCCATTCTGATATCGAGCCTTCGGGTCGTCAAGCCAGGCAATCGAGTCTTTCACGTTGCTAAACGAAGGAGAAACGAATCCCGCCTTGGTATCCTTTTCAGCTTGTTTCAACATCCGTTTTGTCCAGGGCGTAGGTTCTAGTCGTACATCATCAGAAAACTCCACGGTGCGCGTCCGGACCAGGTTGCGAAGGTACGCATTGAGGACAGAGCTTAACGAAAACCCCAAACGCTCCACCACCGCTTGCGCGTTCTTTTTTATTTTCGGATCGACTTTGAAATTGACAACTGCAGTATTCATACCAGGTAGTAGAATTTCGCTGTTCCTGTACGGAACGGAAGTCTACTCTCCAACGTGGTTATCCACTCATTCACCAGGTAATGTTTTCAATGTGTCTTCACATTGAGCGAAATTTCACTACCTGGCATATATACGAAGTATATACTTTATATATATCCTGTCAAGCCAAATCATACTATAGGATTGACTTTAACTCTCTCTCTCTCTCTGTAAAATCCCTCCTACAGGTCGCACAAACCCCGCTCTACGCTGCGGTATGTTTGTTGATCTGGGCACCTTTACAGTTTGAGAAAAGCGGAACGTGACTATTCTCCTTTTCCCCCATTGGATAGCAACATGCGCATACACCATCTTGTGCCTATGTTTCTATCCAATGGAGATAGGAAAATTGAAATAAATTATTCAAGGAGAATAATCATGAACAGCAACACAGAAAGATTCAAGAACCTTTTTACAAAGAAAAACTTTTCAAAATTGATCCACGCGTTGTCTACGCTCCTGTTCGTCGGGTACGCCCTAGTGGTGTTCGCTCAAAAACCTCTAGCAACCCTAACACAAGGAGAATTCGCGCTGATGCTTTTCGGGCTTTTATTGCTCGGCATTTTGGAGACGAGTCATTTTATCGTCTTCATAAAAAACTTCAGACGCCAATATCTTTACACCGTTCTCAACTGTATGGGCGTAATCATGTTGATACTTGCCATCAGTCCTGGCGACTACTTTGTCACTCTCCTGATGGTTTTGGGGTTTACGTTTTTAATAGCTTTCGGGCTAATATAACCCCACTTTTCTCAAGCACCACCCTCCCCGTACACCGGACATTTGCCAATGGTGGCAGCAACAATGGTGTACGGGAGAGGGATTTTTTTTGATAAAAATTACGGCAGTTTCAAAAAATCCTGCGGGGTGAGGATGGTAACTCTTTCGATGCTACCGCGAAGCGCCAATAAATCTTTATCCGCGCTCACGAGATACACGGGTTCACTCCCCGCTACGGCAAGCGCGATTCCGAGGATTTCATTATCATCAGGATCCCGACACAGAATCGTTGACTGGGGCACTATCACATTACCGGATGCAACAATCATCTCTATAAACGTTGCTGCCGTTTCGCGGGTTATATCATACTTCCTCAATCGTGTGTAGGTAAATACGCGTGCAAGCTCAGTAAGGAGGCCATGGCTATACCATAGAGCAATTTTTCCATCCATTGCGAGGTCAAAGACGCGCCAGTCACTCCCGCCTGGTCGAAGAAGTGCACGAACGAGCACATTAGTGTCAACGATGACGTTTGGCATACCGTTTTGCCCGTTCGATATCCGCGTTTAATTCTTCATCGGAAACATCGGCATTTTTTATACGCATAGCGTCCCATATCTCCTCCATTTTCTTTTTAAGCAATTGTTTTTTGAGCATTGTAAGCTCCTGATATTCACTATATGCCATCATAACCGCCTCCGGCACGCTATCCCGCACCACCACGAGCGGTTCATCGGAACTGCGCAGTTTAGCAAGCACCTGCGTAAACTTTCGCTGCACATCGGTAGAACTGATTATGTTCGTACTCATCATATGACCATCATACTACCGTACATACTGCAGTCTGTCAATATTTATCGTATCTTCGCTCCCACGGGGAGACCTTCGGCAGAAACAAACAGGGGCTTTGCCGTTTTCAAAGCCTGGCTTTGATCTTCTGGAAAGCCTGGCTTTGAGTCGACCGCCAATATCATCCCCTGGCTCTCCTCATCCATCATTTTTCGCGGCGCAAGATTGGTGATAAAGAAAAATTGCTTATTGAGGAAGTCTTCGGGTGTATACCCAAACCCCCGCACGCCGGTAAAAATAATGCGAAGTTCTTTTTCATCCCCCTTACCTCCCTTATCTCCCCCATCTCCCTGATCTCCCTTATTCTTCAACCCAAAATCCACCACGAGCCGTATGAGTTTCTCACTCCCCTCTTTGTTGGTCGCCTCAACGACTTTCCCCACCCTTAGCTCCACCCTGCCAAATTCTTCAATGGTTATGACGCCATCATTTTCTCCGTTGCCTAATTGTTTTGCAGTCTTTATTGGTAGTATTGGTAGTATTTGTTTATTGGTAGTATTGGTAGTATTTGAATATTGATTGATAAGTCCCACCGCCTCCCGTACTTCCCGCATTGTCTCCCCTGCAACTATCCTCGCTTTTGCCGCCCCGTCCTCTAGTATTTTCTTGACGGCCGCAGGATTTGCTGCCAATTCCTTATACGCTTTTCTCGCATTTGCAAAGTATTTAAGTAATGATTCATACAGGTAATTTTTTACCTCAACATCTGCTATCTGACCCTTTCTATAAGCTTCTTTCAGTTCGTTGTTTTTTGTTTTTTGTCCAAAATAATCTAGGTAGGTAAAGACCATGTTGCCCTCCGTGTGTCCGGGGTCCGTTGCATGAATTCTGGTCGGATCCGTGTACGTACTCATCACCTGCTTTCGTATTTTTTCCTCATCGTCAAAGATGCTGATGATATTTCCCAAGCTCTTGCTCATCTTCCGTTTCCCATCTGTTCCCAACACCGCCCCCACCTCCTCCGGTATATACGCCTCCGGCAGTTTGAATACTGCGGTCTTGCGCGTCCCAAGCAAAGTCGAGGGATAAATCTTATTGAAGCGTTCTGCGATATCGCGTGTAATCTCCACGTGCTGTTTCTGGTCTTTCCCCACCGGCACGAGGTCCGGTTTATAAAGAAGGATATCCGCAGCCATAAGGACGGGATAATTAAATAAACCGAGATTAATATCCTCTTCCAGGATATTTCTTTCGAGCTTATCCTTATATGCATGGGCGCGCTTGATGAGGCCCAAAGGTGTCACATTATTGAGTATTGTTTGGAGGTCAGGATGAAGCCCAATATCTGATTGACGATAAAATATCAGGTTGCCAAACTCCTTTTCGGAAAGAAATCCCTTAAGGAGCGCGAGCTCATTGAGGATGAGCGTTTCAGAGTTGTGTTGGAGTTGAGTCCTATCCTGTATCGTGGTTAACGCGTGTAAATCTGCCACAAACAAAAAGCACTCGTTCGTTTTTGCAAGCTCAATAAACTGCTTGACTGCACCTAAATAGTTCCCAATATGCAGACTCCCATCTCCACTTGGCGTGATACCCGACACTAGTCGTTTCCCTTGTACTACACGTTTCAACTCGTTGAATGCAAAATCTCCAACCATCCCCCCGTTGACCTTCGGCATGTCAAGAGCATTCATCACCATGCCAAGCGTTCTCATGCCGCCGATGCCATATGCTTTCCCAATCGTCAATACTTTTGCATCGATAAAATACGGAATAGCAAGTCCCAAGTACGGCACAAGTCCGGCTTCTGTTCCCAAAGTTTTCAGCTCTGCTTTGGAAGCAAATGCAAGCGTCTTGACCACTGCGAGTTTTTTGAATTTTTCCTGATCTATCTGGGTATCGGCGCACTTGACTGCGGCGACTATCCCCTTCTCTGTTTTGTAGAGTATCGTTACCATCGCCTGTGCAAGGGAAATGTGATGAAACGCGGCGTGTGACGGCACGTCAAACGGCAAATCCTCCGGCAAGGGGATAAATTTGTAATCCACCTTATTCTCATTTAGTATTTTTTCGATGGTATCTTTTAGATTCATAGTAGTTTACCCGCCGCTCAAGCACTCTTTGAACCGTCTACGAACAGTAGTATAAAGGTTCAAAGGTAGCTTAGGCGGGCCTCCTTTGTATAATACTGTTTTAATATGGTGTTTGCGAGAATGGAAAGTGAATTATAAACCGGCAGGTCATAATTCGTTGGAAAAACCAGTGGAAGCTCCGTGCATCCTAATACAATCCCATCAACCTTCTCTTTTTCTCGATAGCCAGTCACCAACGTTACGAGTTTTCTCATGAGCATTCCACGATCTTCTCCGGATAAAACTCCCCGTATAATATACTCGAGCTCCCGGTAATCCCGCTCCTGTGGGACGATATACGGCAAATCATGACGCGCCAAAGCAAGTTGGTAAAGTCCTAGCCGCAATGACGTTGGCGATGCGAGTAGTAATACCCGTGGAGCATTCCGAGACACTTCTTTGACCACCGCATCAACAATCGAAACAAATGGCACGTCGGTTTGCAGTTGCAGTCGGTCCGCGAGAACACACGCGGTATTACATGCCATTGTGATCGTCGTTGCGCCATAAACGGTTAATCGCCGCACGCGGCTTTCTAACATCTGAGCGGCTTCTTCCATTCTTTCCATATCACCAATAAAATAGGGCACCGGCACTGAGTCAATGATGATTTCCGGATACTCATCATTATTTTTCGCGCCATAGATATGCCGCGCTTGATCGATGAGGATACGATAAAACTCCGCACTCGCCTGCGGCCCCATGCCACCGATCACGCCGATAATGTTGTTATTCATAGGCAGATCCGCTCCGGCTCGAACGGAGAATAGGAATTTTGTCCCAGAAGTAGCTTGCGGGGCTCCTCTGCTTCGAACAGAGAACGCTAGTTTTGGAGACTAGAATGATTCCAGTTTCACCAAAGCCCCAGCCGCTTAGTACTTCGGGATCCCGCACGCTAAGCCAAATCTTTTTGATTTGGCAAGTGATGCGGGAGACATTCCTGTGATTCCATTTCACTACGGATCTAAAAAAGCCCTTGTAAATCATCCACGATAATCGTGGAGAATGTACAAGGGCCTTCTTATTTGAAGGGGTACCACCCTACTTCGCTTTTCTACAAAAAATCCCACCGGAACGGCGGGAGATATGTAAGAAAAACCTCATTACATGCTCCGCTGAATGCGACACATGGTGCTTTATTTTTACAGTTAAGCTTCCGGATGAGACATTCCTCAAGAGATAGCCTCATCAGCGTTTTGATATTTCTATCAATTGGAAAGATCCCAATCAATCTCTCCTTACGCTTTTATTCAACTGAAAAGTAGTATAGCACAGGCTTTGACGCTTGACAAGCCTCTCTACTATGTTATTATATTGTTATAACAAAGGAGACAGTATGAAACAAAAAATCATCAAAGTCGGCAATTCCGGAGCAGTCTTGATCCCAAAACAGTATTTGGACACGCTCAAACTCAAAATTGGATCTAGCATTAATCTTGATTTACAGGAGGACAGTTCACGCCTCGTTATCGACGTGCCTGCTAAATATATGAGCATGAAAGTTCCGTTGGATAAAGAGGTCTACGCAGTCGGCCAGGATCTCCTGAAGCGCTATCTCCCTGCATTTGTAAAGCTTGCACACGCATGAAATATCTCACCACGGAAGACGTGCTCCTCCTCCATCATCTCTCTATCGAAAAAAGTGGCGGCTCCCACGGACTACGTGACGCTGGGCTATTGGACGCCGCCGTCCATCGACCACAGGCGACATTTGATGGAGAGGATTTGTACCCCAGGCTCTTTGATAAAGCTGGAGCCCTTTGTCACTCCCTCATCAAAAATCATGCGTTTGTCGATGGGAATAAACGCACATCGCTCCTTTCCACCATGACGTTTTTGGAAATCAATGGGTATACGTTCAAGTGTAAACAAGAAGAACTCGTAGTATTTGGTCTGAAAATCGATAACGAAAACATCTCGCCGAACGGCATCGCCACTTGGTTTATATCCCACTGCATTAAACGCTAACGAACAACTATGATCGACACCGCGCACATCATCCTTCTCATAAGTCTAATGTGGTACATATTGTTTTGGGCCATGACCGATACATCCCCCATCGCTCACTTCATCGCAAATTTTCGTACAGTACGGGGAATGTTTGGAGTATTAATGGTCTTTGTTATGGCTATTCAAGCCTTGAAGCTTTTTCAACTTGATCTTCCATCACATTACCAAAATCCAATGAGCATCTGGCTCGGCGTTCCCATTTTGATCCTTGGGTTGGCTCTCGCCTGCTGGGCCAAGATCGTCATGAAAACTAACTGGGGTGTCCCGGCTCAACACGACATCGCTAAGCAGAAAGCACTCGTCACATCAGGGCCATTTATGTATACACGAAACCCCATCTATCTCGGGCTTCTCCTCTATTTCATAGGATTTGAACTTGCCCTGATGAGCTGGCTCCTCGCCGCCACCATTCCCCTCTTCATCCTCATCCGTATGGCAATCGCCAAAGAAGAAACACTCCTGCGTAAATATTTCGGCAAGATGTACGCGGCATATTGCAAAAAAGTCCCGCAGTTATTGCCTATTTAGATAGTTACTAAGTTGTTTTTTAATTACTCTCATGCCCATACTCGTCTTTAAATATTTTTCTCGAGCCTCGGCGTCAGATTTTAGCAAATAGGCTTCGTAGTAGATGAGCTTAAACGGAGTGTAAGGTGCCGTAGAAAAATTTTTACCGGCGTTGTGTTCAGCGACTCTTCGTTTTAAATCGGATGTTGAGCCTTTATAAAGCCAGTTGTTACGTTTGGAAGATTGGAGGATATAGACGTAGTACATTGGGGTTATTATATCTTTTTCGGGTCATCATGTTGAGGCTATCATGTCCAGCACTTCGCGCTGTCCACCAGCCTCATGAGGGCGGAGGCAGGTTTGAGGTCATTATGCGCGAAGCGCGCACCGACCTCACGAGGGTGGAATAAAAAAATCCGCTATTAGCGGATTTTTTTATTTGATACCCTCGGTTGCGGGGCTGGGAGTCGCACCCAGCCTAGAAGATTATGCACGTGTTTCTCCCATTCCTGAGAGTGTCGGACTATATCTTTCCCGCTAAGCGGGATTCGGCGTATAGTCTCTACGGATTTCCGCCAACTGGCGGACCTTTCCTCGGTATTACCCTTCAATATTGAATGGGGTTTCACCGATATAGCCGAATTCTACCCTGAGATATTTCTCTGAGCAGCCCATAATCGAGCCTTCTGTGCAACTGTACACTACCCCGCGGTACATGAAAGTACTCTCGTATACTATCAAACGAACTACGGAGCGTCAACGCAGGCTTGAACTTTTTTCTGTTATTCAATGAAAGATGCTTTCATTTTTATGCTAAAATCAACTCGTGTCCACCACGTATAAACAGATAAAAACAATACAAGAATTCATTGGCGCCATCCGACTCCGCGTTGATGTATTTATCAAAGAACAACAGTGCGCACCCGGCTGGGAACCTGATGAAGAAGATAAAGTTTCAGAGCATTTTATCGCGCTCGTCGATAGGAAAATCGTTGGCACCGCCAGAGTGAGGCGTCCAAACCCCGAAGAAATTAAAATTGAACGTATGGCTATCGACAAAGGATTCAGAGGAAAGGGTGTGGGCGACGGGCTTCTTCGTTACGTTATCAAACAAACAATGAGATCAAAACCAAAGCGTATCTGGATGCAGGCCCAAACGCACGCACAAGCCTTTTATGAAAAATGTGGTTTTCACGCCGTATCCAAACCATACGATCTTTACGGCATTGAGCATGTCGATATGGAGTTGATGGTGCTTGATAAAAAATAGGCTCCGATTTCCGATTACTCCCCTTAACGTAGCAAGTTATGTTGTCTATACAGTCCATTTTTACTATAATGCCGTTATGACAACACAATCCGAACATCCATTTCTTCAGACAATACAGAGGCTCTTCCCTACCGGAGGGATGGATGCCTATGAAATGGCAACAATAATGGCGCGGAACCAAATGGTGGATATGGGAGTCAGTGCTACCTACATCATGGCACAATCGCGGGGTAAGCAAGATATCGTAGTAGCCTATTTATGTGCACATAGTATTGGACCTGATGGCGATATCAGAGAAGACAGATATTCACCCGAAACAGTATGGGACTATAAGGCTTCGCATGATTTACCACATCTACGAGCAACAGAATTAGGACTTCTCCGTTTGCGCGACTTTGGTGATCATGGTCTCGTACCCGGTAAAATTAGTCCTCTGGACGTAATCAGACTACCGCGAGAGAGCTTTAGGGAGGCACACTTTCTCGTTTCTCCAATAGCCGCATCTCTCGCGCGAGATTATAAAGATATAGTGCTCCCCTATGGCAACAGTTCATGGGAGATTAGAAGGGGAGACGATTTACTCGAGGTACTCGATAGTACGCTTACCGGGGCAGGATGGCAGTTTAAAGTAATGGATTATCAAGACTGGCAGAAACCGGATACTTTTAGCCCTCATATCTAATTTTTTGTGACAGGAGCTTGATTAAATTTTGTCGAAAATACTATGCAAAACCCAGACTCATTTGTCCCTTCAGAAGCATCTTCACGTGCCTTTTTTTCAGCAATTCGCGAGGCTCATTTCTGCGATGAATCACTCACTCCGCTTGGTGGTCTAGTCGAACTTCGAGCGGATGGCACGAGAGAAGTGACATTTGCCGCGGAAACGACTGACCCTGGGCTTCCGAAGCAACAAATACTATTTGAAGTGAATACGAATGATAATCGTGTAAATATCCTAGTCACGGACAAACGAACAGGAACGGTTATTCCGCTCACGGTCGATCCTACTCGTCGAGACGAAATGAATACGCTCCTTGATTCACTCCAACCGGCCAAGGCGCAACTGCCGGCGGGCGATTGGCTAAATTAGCTATCACTCTATTTTTGCTATACTGCGTGCCATGATTCGTGAAGCTTCTCATCAGGATATCCCCCGCCTCGTCGCACTTGACCGTGCTTCCTACGGAGACTACGGAGCAGACCAACGGTATTTCCAAAAAAAATTTACTTCTCCCAATACTTCGATACTTATCGCCCAATCAGGAGGCCGCATCACCGGATTTGTCGTCTTTGAAGTTATGAAACCGGGTCAACAACTGGAAAATTTCTCTGATTTAATTTTGGGTATTTTGCTTTTGAAAAAGTGCATGCAATTCCTCCATTGAAAGATCTCTCCCCTCATCTTCCGCTTCCCTCAAACCACGGCAAATAGCACAATCATCACAGTCTGACGGAGGATACTGCTCCGAATCCTTGTGACCACTTTCTCCGACGATTGGGTGACGTACTTTTGGATTGATTGGCTTTTTCATGTTATTTTTTTCTATCACTTTTTCACAACCTCGGACGCAAGCTCTGCCCAAACGCGGACGGTCAAACCTGGGATAAAGGAAAAATGTTTGATATTGTGGGTGACGAGCGTAAGCTCATACTCTCGGGCTGTTGCAGCAATCAGCGTATCAAAAAATTGTATACCATGAGACAATCTGTACTTCTCAAACAATGACAACGCTTGTTTCGTGATCGTTTCGGTAAAAGAGAACTCATGTAGATCTCGCAGGATAGCATGAACGGCCCGTAGATCACGATTATTCTCACATCCCTGGATAAGCTCTGCGTGCGTCACCGCGGATAGAGAAGGCGAGAACTGCTTCAGAAATTGAAACGCAAGGTTATCCCCGCGGATATGAGCGACACAAACAGACGTATCGACGAGATAGTTAATCATACGTCCGGTTAAACTGTGCCCGAATTTTCCTCACCCACTTATCAGGATCTTTCATGTCTTCCCGGTCCTTCCATATGCCGAAGGAGGCGGACAATCCGGTCTGTCTTCGTTTGTCCGTGATGACTGGCACCAGCATTGCCTTTGGCTTGCCGAACTTGGTAATAATAAATGACGTACCCCCCACAGCCACCTGATTAATAAGATCGGCAAGATTTGCTCGGGTTTCTTTGATAGGAATTAATTGCATCATGTCATGACGGTACTATAATTATGTACACTTTGTCAATAGATACACTTTGTACACCTGATGAAGAATCAATAACAGAATAAATATCCGTAAGTTAAAATGCAAGACCCCCCTCCGAGTCGGACTTATTTGCCAGAAATGGCGATAATGGTGATGACAAAAAGGGGGTGTATTTTTTCTGAACGGAAGGAGCCGAATCAAGCTGCTGCCGGCTGGATGTGCTTCCCTTCAATTTTCTCCATGATCCACATTCTGATAAGTTGCGTGGGGCCCAACCCCTTCTTTCTGGCTTGATTTTTGACCGTGTGGAGCGTACTCGGGTCTAAACGGATATTGAGCGTCATTGATAAATTTTTGGCAAACCTAACCTTTATAGGCTTTCCGGTTTTCCAAGTTTCCCGATAATTTTCCTCCCAAAATTTTGCTTCTTTGTCCCTGTCTTTAAAAATTGACGTATCTGGTGCTTTCATACATTCACCTCCTCAAACGCTGTTATTGGATAATATATACCTTTTCCGTAAGCTTTTAGCTTCCTATCTTCTGGCGAAAGAATAATTGTTAACGTTTTACCATTCTTTGTCTTTCCGAGCACTTGTATTCTTTTTCGATAACTTTCAACAATGTTATATTTTCCGTGACAAACTTCCTCAACCTCATCTAGCGTCACTCCGTGTCTATAAAGATGTTCTTTATTCCAATCATCCCAAACGAGACCACGAACCACAATCATAAGTTAAAATTATTGTAGCACACTGTGCCACAAAGTCAAGCAGTTTCCATCTTCACATGCTCCTCACCTATCCGAAAAACTAATGCCCCGACGAGGATCAATGCTCCCATAAAAAGAAATGCCATCGGGACTGACCGATCAGCAATTCCCCCGATAACCGGCCCCATGATGGCCACGTATAAACTCGTAAGCATGCCGATAAACGATAAAAGTTTGCTATAATCCAACCCATGACGAATATGTATAAGTGGATCATGCAACAATTTGGATCCGGCACTCCGGAACACGAAGTGACCGCATCAATAGTTGAAAACGTGGCACAGGTCAACGTGACCATTGAACAACCACAAACCCCCATGACGGTTATCTTTCCGCCCGAAACAAAAATATTTATCGACGGAAGCCCGAGGACACTTGGAGATGATGAAGTTATTTTTGCCAGAGATGTTTATTCTTTTGGAGTCGGAATGACGACGGGAACCACTATGAATGGCGAGCATTTCAAGGCACTGAATGACCCCCAGGAAATTCTGCCATTAAAAATGGCGGATACAGAATAGGTGCTCCGATGATCCTCGAAGTTTTGTGTATAATGATCCGATGACCAGATGGTTTGTCTACATCCTCCTCTGCCGGGGCGGGAGTCTCTACACCGGTATCGCCAAGGATCCGGAAAAGCGATTGAGTGAACACAAATCAGGCAAAGGCGGCGCGTACACGAGAAGCCATCCACCCGTTCGCATTGTGTATACACAATCAGTGAAGTCCAGATCCGCAGCGCTTAAACGCGAAGCCGAAATCAAACGCTGGGGAAGGCTAAAGAAGATCAAGACCCTTGGACTAACCGTGCTTTGATTTCCTCTATGGTGAGTCGCTCTTCGCGTTGCCATTTCTTAATCTGCTTAATCCTGATGGCAATCGAAGGATCAAATTGCATAAATCCTCCCTGACTTTTTTGTGTGGGACGGATAAGTCCTTGTGACACGTAGTAGCGTACCGTGGGGATAGAGACCATCGATTCTTTAGCAACCGCGCCGATAAAAAGTAGTGGCTGCTTTACGCCTTCCTGGTCAACGAAATATGGGATAACGGGTTTCCCGTGTGCAGCAGCAGTCCACGCATCCAGCGATCGTTCGACTGCCCCGGCTATGACGTTATAGAAATTTTGGAGCGATCCGGTCATGATGCTATCCCCAATCGCTTGCATATACGCCTGACGTTCTTCTGTCTTGACTATGGCAATCGGGTACCCATGCCCCAAAAGGATAAGATTCATGAGTAACCTCGCCGTTCTCCCGTTCCCATCGATGAACGGATGAATATCCACAAACCGGAGATGAAAATCCGCGGCAACTTTCACCGGATGCTCGCCCTGGATACTCCCTAACCATTCAACGAGTTTTCTCATTCGCCAGGGCACCTCATTGGGAGGCGGTGGCTCAGTCGCGGCACCGCGGATAAATACCTGACTTTGGCGGTAAATACCAGCCCACCGGTCCTCAATACCCGTCAGAATAATTCTGTGAATGTCTTTTATATCGTTTTCGGAAATATATTGATGGCCTTTTTTGACGATTGCACGGATAAAACCAATGGCTTTCTGATGATTGGTTGCCTCCACGTGTTCACGCAATGTCTTCCCTTCTATCGTGATCCCTTTTTCTAAAACAAGCGCGGTTTGCTCGCGCGTGAGCGTATTGCCCTCGATCCAGTTGGATGTGTAGGTATACTCGGTGTCTAGCCACTCCTGGAGGCTTGCACGCTCTTCCCCGGCAAGGGGCTTAAGCGCATCAAGCTTTTTCTTCTTTATGCTCAACCGATCAAAAATATCAACCATCACGTGATAGTTTATACTATCCCCGAATAATCGTCAAGTAGCACTTTTCACTTTACCCTTTTCACTCTTGACTTTTTTTCTATAGGCTTGACTTTTCCTCTCTCTCTCTGTAAAATCAGGTCATTATGATATCCGAATCAAATTCAGAACAAGTATTGCTTCAATTAATTCGAGCCGCATCCAAGCCCGAGGTCGATGCGTATCAACGCGAGGAGGATGAAGCAGTCATCGCTGCCCTAAAGGACTTATCCCCCGATGACGCGCGTGACTTGATCTTGGAGATGGCAGGCCGAGAAGCAAAAGCCAACGACTTCCACGCACGGATGAGAGAAATCGGATGGCATTTTAGCCTCGACACATCCCCAGATGCACTACATTTAGGTCAAAACGAACATGGGTTCCCGATTATCGGATCAGTTGCAGAATTTCCCGGCGGATCATTTTCCATTCGAATAAATGATATTGCGAGGGTAATAGGTAGAGAAGAAATGTTGCATGAACTATCTTCACCTAAATAGGTGTTATTTGACCCCACCAATCCGTCGATGTTCCAAATTAACTGTCTTTTTTTTGGCTAACACAGACTTCTGTTTGCCTTCTCCAGCTATTTTTCGTAAAATGAAACCCACGCCAGCGTAGCTTCCTCCAAAGGCGGATCAGCCTATGGCTGACAATGGTGGGAGCAGAGTATTTTGTCAGGGTAGCTCAGTGGTAGAGCACCAGTATCATAAACTGGCCGTCGAGAGTCCGATCCTCTCCCCTGACACCGAGGGTATCAAACAAAAAATTCCGCATTTAGCGGATTTTTTTGTTCCACCCTCGTCCGGCTGATGTGAAGCACATAAGTGCTGAAACATGATAGCCGGATCAAAAAAACAACCTCCACCACCTCTTCCAATTGGGTATTATTTCTTCCTTTTCTTCGTTTGTTTGGTCATTGGGATTTGTGATTTGAGATTTGGGGAGTAATACGACAGTCTCCCCTTCCTTCCCCAATCCCAGCCGATTCCTCGCCTCCTGCTCGATAAACTCGGGGCTCTGGGCATAGTCAAGCTCCTTTTGAAGCCGCGCGTGCTCAGCCTCTACACGCCGGAGTACGGCCTGCCGCTCCCCTAGGATATCGCGACGGCGCCACAAATCCCAGATCGACCGCGATAGGTTTACGATCATAAACGCGCTCACCACGATGATAATAATTCGTATTACTCTCCATTTCTCCATAGTATTTCTCCTCTCACCCCTCTCTCCTCTGTTTTCTGTTATCTGTTATCTGCTATCTGTTATCTGTTATCTGATCTCTCCCTCCTTCCCCCTTGTGTCACGACTTCTTCTATGATATTATAGGTCATTAGATTCAGCCTCAAGAGTGTATGTACGCTCCAAATAGGCTTCCTGCCACGACCTGCTAACACAATCGATACATGACCACGACACCTATTGATCTTAAAACCGCCCACGTCCGGTTTGTGGAATATCTCGGGAGCCGTAAGCGTGCCCGCGCCACCATCGTAGCATACGGCAAAGATATAGAACAACTCGCCGACTTCCTCACCAATATGGGGAAAAAAACTATTACAGAGGTCTCCCGCGATGAATTGGATGCGTTTCTCAAAAAGCTGGGATCGGACAACTATACCCCCAAATCCGTTTCACGGAAAATCAACTCGATTAAGACGTTTTTCCGGTTTCTCAAAACAAATGGATTGGTTTCTGCCGATCCGGCCGTAGAGATCGAGCACCCCAAATATGACGTCAAACCTCCGAGAATCTTGAGTAAACTTGAATACCGGGCGCTGCGGGATGCTTGCAGGGGAGACGCCCGCACGTACGCCATTGTCGAACTCTTTCTCCAGACCGGCGTCCGGATTGGAGAACTCGCGGCGCTTACTCTGACGGACATCAAAGATACCGAACTCCATGTTGCGGCCCAAGAGGGTCATGCGGCACGCAATGTGCCACTAAATAAAGCGGCGAAGGAAGCACTCACGAGTTACCTCAAGGCCCGGGACGCGGTAACCGCCAAAGATCCGGCCAACACTGCGCTCTTTATTACCAAGACCGGCAAAGCCCTCCTCATCCGCAACATCCGGACCTCAATCGACCGCTATTTCCGGATTGCCGGCATTGATGGGGCAAAGGTCAATGACCTTCGGCACACCTTCATTGCCCACCACCTCATGGCAGGGACATCGATCATGACCCTCTCTAAACTCGTCGGCCACAAGCGTCTCTCCACCACCGAAAAATACCTCGAACTCGTCAAAGGTAAACAGACGGAGAACGTCAAATTAGAGGAGTTATAAGCGCGGCTTCTTCCCGGCACCACGGAGAATAGACATTTGGATTCTTTTTGATTTCTTCCAAAAACTCCTCCCACTTCATCCATTTCCACGCGTCCACTTCTTTGGGGTCCGGCTTGGGGTCAGTATCGCAATATCCCACCAACACAGGACAAATCTCGTTTTCCACAATGCCATTGCTATCGGTAAACCGATATCGATACGGCGCCACTTCTTTTATGTCTCTTATGTCATATGTCTTAAGTCCTAATTCCACATCCAACCGCCTCTTGGCGGCCTCGGTTACCCCCTCCCCCGGAGCAGGATGTCCACATACGGTATTTGTCCACACACCCGGAAACGTTTTTTTCTTCGAGGATCGCTTGGTAAGCAGCAGTTCTTTTTTAGAATTAAACAGGAAGAGTGAAAACCCCCGGTGCAGCGGCGTATCCGTCGTATGAACAGCATCTTTGAGAGCCGTCCCAATCTCATTATTTTTGTCATCAACTAATACAACAAATTCTTCCATACGTATTTTCTATTATACGACAAAAAAAAAGGAACTCCACCTTGACAAAAAGATTATCTTAAGATAATCTTTATTTATGAACATGCAAACAATATCCACAAAAACCCTCCGTGAAGATTTCTCCCAAGTGATCGCTGCTATGGAGATGGGCCAACCGCTCACGCTTCTCTACCGCTCGAGACCACTTGCTGAAATCAGGCCATTAGCACAAGCCAAAAGTGGACTCCGTTCATTTACAAAACAACAGCTCAAACAATGGATTGTCGCCGATTCGCTCACTGCTCGTGAACAATCCCAAGTAGATGCCATCATTAACGATCTTCCTTGACGCGTCTGTTATCCTCTCCGGACTCGCCTCTCCGGGCGGCGGGTCGGGAAAACTCCTCGTGGCCGCCACCCAAAAAAAATTGACATTGCTCACGACGCCGCGTGTCATAGAAGAAGTGGTTCGGCACCTGGACAAATTGCATATCGCCCCAGGCGACCTTCATCAACTTCTCTCTGACAAAATAGTGCGACTGCTGGCTGACCCCAATGAGGAGACGATCAAAAAATTTCGTCGAGTCATAACAGACCCTGATGACGCCCACGTTCTGGCTGGCGCCGTGACATCCGGCGCAGGCGTTCTTCTTTCACTCGACAAAAAACACGTCTTGGCTCCCAACGTGGTGAAAGCACTTCGCCCCATATCCATCCAATCTCCGAAGAGCTTTTGGAGAGGATTGCAGAAGTAATCAGCATGGCATGTGGCCACTCACTTCATGCTCGTTAGCACAAACGTTGCATCGTCATCAAGCCATTTATCACCATTCTGGTGGGCTTTAATATATGGTCGATATGCTAACTCTATTGCCTCAATACCACCAATCATAAGCTGATTTGTAAAATTTTCCAACAATCGAATCATGTCATCTTGAGCAAGCATAAATTCATTATTACTCGCTAGATTTTCAACCATGTTCACCGCATTATGCGCATGATTTTTTGCGATAGAACCTATCACTTCGGGATGAAGAACCAATTGCAATCCTCCATCAGTGACCATCATTGCGTATCTTACGTCATGCAGAGAAGATGAACGAAGCGATTGGACCTCGATTTGACGGTTATCTACGCCAATATACCCAGGTATAGGACGAAGAATGCCATCCTCGCTCACCCAATAGATAAAATACCCCCCCTGCGCGGCTTTCAACTCAAATGAATATCCTTTCCCTAAATCTATACGCTGGTATGCAATATATTGTTGATCATCATTATTCGTCAATAACAACTCAGCAACCTGTTCTGCTCTCTTTCTATTGCCATCACTCGTCGCTCCCGGACCATCAACCAGTACTAAACGACCACCCCTACTCTTTACAACGTCTGCTCCCGCTGATCCATCTGAAGTCATCTGTATTGTGAGAACAGTATGATCACCAATTTTTTCTCTACGTGGTTCCAGGGCGATGCATTGAGGGATTGGCTCCGTCATATGATTTACTCCGTATCTACTTATCAGATAAAAAAATAATAAATTGTGGGCCCGCTTGGTGACGATCCAAGTGCCCCCGTCTTATAAGGACGATGCTCTACCGATGAGCTACGGGCCCCGAGAGCATTATACCAAATCTCATATCCTAGTCGCGTAATATTCGGCAATGGCCTTTATTCCCAATAGCACGCGTTCCTTCAGTCGGGCGTTATTAAAAATTAATCCACATGTTCCATGTCCATAACCTTTATGATCTACCATCATACGCAAACTTTTCTTTACATATGGCTTCTGAAATTGCGTAAGAGACAATTTCAACGTAGTGCTCCAATACAACATCTCTTTCTCCCTATCCATATCGCTATACAAATGTAGGCTTACGTGTATTCTCTCCTTTGGAACTTTGAGTATCTTTAGCAGCCAATAAAGATAGAACTTTACCACCATCGGATCAGTATTATTTAAAGCAATACTCGTTGGAGTTCTTTTATTGCCCTCGCCCCAATAGAGAAAAAGTCCAGCTATTTCTAGTGATTTTAGATCGATAGGCACTAAACGTTTTTTCTCTTGAGAGTATATCTGTGACAGACGCGCTTGTCGTTTATTAAGTTTTACGATTCTCGTTTTTTCAACTGCTAATTCTCTACTTTTTTTCTTATTAACCGCTAGTGAAACCATCTGATCGTTTGTTAACGGTTCATCACGCAACCACTCAGAAAGAGTACTTTTGGAGACGCGGAGTCGCTTTTTGATTTCTCCATACGTCATCCCCTGTTTTCTAAAAAAAATAGCTTTTCGTCTATCAATAACTCGAGCCATAATCGAACTTAAAAAGTTATACTGTACAAGTATAATACTAAATATCGAAAAAATAATCTACAAGAGGAATATAGCGTCAAACCAGAAGGAGCCTTTCCATTTCCGCTTCCAATTCCAAAGCCCGCTTTTTATTCTGCCCGAAGATGATGTACTGCATCTGCCCCATCTCTAACATATTTTCAGAAACAAGAATCACACCTTCATGTGTTTTTTTATCAAACTGTACCGGCTTCAGCGTTTCTAACATTGAAATAAAGGTAAACTTTTTTCCCTGCGGCAAAGGATAGGTGTTGCACGAGAGCGTATACGTCTCATACATAAACTCTTTTCCGAATATTCGGTTAGCGACAGCATAGACGTGCGTCCCGCCGGTACGCCGGACATTGGATTCTGTTACAAAAAGCTCCCCTCCCCGACCAGCGACAAAGTCCACATCGTAGTACCCGCGGTACCCCGCCTTGGCATACTGCTCGCCGACAAAAAATCCGGTATCGACCATCTGCGCCTCTACGCTGTCGGAAACTACGCTATGGTGTATCTCCACACCACGGAATGAGCCCTGAGGGGTCACGCGCATACCACAGTAATACAAAAATTCTACCTTCCCGCTTTTTTGTACTTTAAACTCCACATTAGGAAACCCGCCGCCTACAGAAGGATTACAGGCGATATAGTCTTCTATGACAATGGGAAACCGGTCCCAGAATACGTCTTTCGAGAGAATCTCCCGGATTTTCTCGCGGCACACGCTATACTGCTGCGGAAGTTCGCCGGGACGGAAGATAAGGACCCCGCTCCCCGAATGCCCTTTATTGGTTTTGATGACCACTCCATCGCGGGCGACGTATTTGTTGGCGGCGATACGCGCCGCGTCATCGATCCCCACGCAAAACATCCCGTCAGCCATACGCAGGTCCGGCTCTACTGCCCCGCTTTTTTGCACAAACTGCCGGATGCCGGATTTACTGCCAAAAAAGTTGACAATCCATGCATCTTCCTCTTCCGGCGCTTCCGGGGTATGCACCGCAATCCCCCGCTCCCGCAAAACCTTTACTAGCTGCAAAAACTGCAAGGATGTCGTGTAGGAGAGGAGCGTGAGCGATTTGTTTGAGCCCGAAGCGCTGACTAATTCCCCCATTATTTCTTCACTGCGCAGTATGTCTTCACAAATCTCTCCTGTGTGTTTTGGGGGCACAATCACCCGAGCGTTATTGATATTCATGATCTGGCTGTAATATGAGAGATACGTCTCGCTCACCAGACGCGGCAATACGTAGAGAATCCCGCCATTTGGGGCCACAGCAAAGATGTCGCGGTCTCCGAGGTGGGCGTTATCCTCGATCTCAAACTCAAACATCTTTTTGTCGGAGATGCTCGATATGAAAGGCCACACATCCTCAGACATGTTGGCAATATAGACCGTAATTTCATCACCCATGATATTCAACACTATATGTCCTGCAGAAAAAGTAAAGAGACAGTTTTCTGGGTGAGACGATTTGACAACATTGAAGTGTTACGTTATACTTTATAGATATGAAACAGATACTCGCCACACTTGAGGCAAAAAAGCAACGTCTTGATGCCCATCGTCCACTCCCTTTGGCTCTTGTCCGTAACCTCAACGATTGGTTCAGCATCGAATTGACTTATACCAGTAACGCGATTGAGGGCAATACGTTGTCGCGCGCTGAAACTGCGCTCATTGTGGAAAAAGGTCTCACGGTAGAAGGAAAAACGCTCAGCGAGCATCTGGAGGCAGTCAATCATGCGCAGGCGATCGAATATGTAGCCACACTGAGCAATCGTACGCGGGTTGATCTCACGCAAAAGCATCTCTTAGAACTCCATCGGTTGATTCTACAAAAAATTGATGATGCCAACGCCGGCCGGTATCGGAGCGTTTCCGTACGGATTGCCGGCTCCCGCGCTATCATGCCAAACCCCATGAAAGTCCCCCGCCTCTGCGATGAATTTATGACGTGGCTCACGAAAGCACAGGGCAATGAACTCATGATTGCCGCCGACGCGCACTTCCGGTTCGTCAGTATCCACCCGTTCACCGACGGCAACGGTCGCACGGCACGGCTCTTGATGAACCTCGTATTGATGCAGGCCGGTTTCCCCCCGGCGATTATCCGCAAAGAGGATCGCAAACGGTACATCGACAGTATTGAGGCAGGGCAACTCGGAAAGTCACTGGACGACTACTATCAATTAATTTTTGAATCGGTCGACCGGTCGTTGGATATATATCTCGATGCCGTTGAGCAGAAAGAAAAAACGGATGTCATCACGAATAAAAAACAAATTAAAATTGGAGAGCTTGCGACACTCGCGGGTGAATCAGTCCCTACGATCCGGCATTGGACAAAAGAAGGACTCCTCGCCGTCGCCGCCCGCTCCCCCGGCGGATACCAGCTCTATGACGTGAGTCAGGTTGGGGTCATTAAAAAAATTATAAAACTGCAGGAGAAACGCTTCACTCTTGCAGAGATTAAAAAGTCACTCAACACCTAAAATACACCCCTCCATCATCAACATTATCGCCATTTCTGGCAACAACTCCGATGATGGAGGGGGTCTTGCGTCTTGAATCTGCGGGGTGGGTTAGGTGGTCATCGGTTCTGTCGCAAAGCTGTAAACCGACTTTACGCCGGTAATATGTAGCTTTGGACCGAGCCCTGGTTCACCGTTGGTGACCAGATAATGATATTCTGGACTACCCCATGACGGGCTCACTCGCTCTAAAGTCGCGTTTCCATTTGCGACAATGCGACTCAACTCTGCCTCGAATACTTCGGGGTTAACTTTGCCTTCGAAGAACACCTCATTATTGATTTTGATTAGGTGATTCATTGCAAATCCTTTCATTATTTACTCCAGGTGTCATTCCATAAAACAGGAATCCTCTTTTTCTTTTTATTTTTCTCATCACTTCCTCTCTAAAATTTATTGGCCGATCAGAGAGATTGAGACTATATCATCTCAACCTATTTAACCGGCCAATATCACCAAAGAATTCCTCCCGCAGATTGTCAAGGTGCTTCCGAGCACCGCAGTCCCGAACCGACGCCCCTCTGAGGCAAGGACGTAGCCCTTGCGAAGAGGTAAGTCTGGTTCTGGGATAACGTGCTAGAAAATAATGGTAAACCAACAAAAAAACGCGTCGCTTTGTGACGCTCTTTATTGGCCTACGTATCAATGGAGTTTAGAAGAAGAAGATGAAGAAGTCAAATGCTATAGGACTAAAGCCTCGCCCGCTGGGCGATTTCCGCTTCCACGAGCTCTTTGCTGCGACCGTATTTGAGGCGGGAGAGTTGGACGATGGCGGCAGCAACTGCCTGATTTTTGGAGGCAACTACTTTGCTCATATCCTTCGTCAAATCCATGCTAAAGGGCTTCACCGGCTCATTGTGGACCGTGGTTTTGACGTAGGCGTTGAAACGGTCGATGTTGATGAGGTCTGACTCATTGAAGGTCGGCTGAAATTCATGTTGCAAATAGTTGGCATCCGTCACGCCAATACGGAATGAGGCCACGGTGCCGACGTTTCCAAATACGGCATTTTTCACTTCCTCTTCCATCTGCCCGATGAACTGATTGGCGACAATCAGATTGAGTCGGTATTTCCGGGCTTCGGAGAGAATTTGCGCAAAGTCCGGGGTCGCAAAATTTTGAAACTCATCGACGTAAAGATAAAAATCGCGCCGCTTTTCCTCCGGTATTTCCTGCCGGCTCATGGCGGAGATCAAAATACGGGGAACAAGGATAAGTCCAAGGAAATTGCTGTTCTCCTCACCAAGTTTCCCTTTAGCAAGATTGACCAAGAGGATCTTCCCCTCATCCATGACTTTCCGAAACTCGAAGCTCGAGTTGGATTGCCCGATGATATTGCGGATGAGTTTATTGGTAATGAAGCGGCCAAATTTCGAGACGATGTAGTCCAGAACCTCGGATTTATGAAAGTCTGCCGTTTGGGCAATCTGATCCGTCCAATACCGCCGCACAATCGGATCTTTAACCAATGGTAATAACGACTGCACGAAGTCCGGCCGCTGGAGGGTCTGCACAACCTCAATGAATGTGCCGTTGGGAATGGCTTCCATGACGGTAAGCATTGCGTTTCGTATTGCGTGCTCAAACCGTGGCCCGATGATACCCGTTTTCATAGGGTCAAAGAGTTTATACATGAGTCCGACGATCGAGGTCGCCACAAAATGCTTTTGCAATTCTGTTTTCGCTTCCAATAAATTCAGTCCGATCGGCCGCTCGCTGTCTCCGGGATCAAAATAAATGACGTCTTCAGCCCGCTCCGGCGGCATGCGCGCAAGGATATTTTCAACCAAATCTCCGTGGGGATCAACGACTGCCAACCCGTGCCCGGCGTGGATATCCTGCATGACCATCTCTTCAAGAAGTTGTGATTTACCTGTACCGGTTTTTCCGATGATGTACATGTGCCGCCTCCGGTCGTCTTCACCGATATAAATCCTGCGGTCTTGCCCGCGGTACCGGGAAATCCCCATGAATAATCCTGACGAGGGAATCTGAGACGGAGCAGGGGCGCGCTTGGCGTTTAGCCAAAAGATGTGGGCGGTCTCAACCGATTTATTCGGCAAATGGAAAATGGTCGCTAGCTCATCGGTTGATAAGACGCTATGCTGCGGCAGGAGCGGCAAATTGATGACCGGAAAATATCGGTAAATGAAGTCCACCATAAACAGCTGTTTGAACGGGAGCTTCACTTTCGTAAAATTATTGTGGTCACTGGCAAACTGCTCAAATGCGCCGATAAGATTCTCGAGATGCCGTTTTGCCGATTCCTCATCCGGAGAAGATATGACCAGCCGGACAACCGCATTAAATCCGGGCTTACTCACTTTGCCCTCGATAGCCTCGAGACTCTTGGGGTCCACTTTAAAACTCGCTTTTTCGGGATTCGCTTCGTCTTTCTTCACTTTGGAGATGTATCCCCGGCCGAGTTTACGCCACTTACTATCCGCCGGTTGGATGAGGATCTGGACGGCAGCCCCCTCCCCTTCCGCCATTTTTGCCAAAACCGAGGTGATTGAAGAAAGAGGATCTACCGGTAAATCCCGATAAATGCGCATCGGGAAATAATTAGAACTTTTGAGTTTAAGCGCCGCAAACGCGACCTTACCGGTCTGAGAAAATATCGTGTATTCGTCTACCTCCTTGATATCCGCCCCGCTATAACTCCCGTGGATTTGCTTTTCTACGTAATCCATGAGTTTGCGTGGGCACGAGACATAAAAACGGATATCTTCGCGCTTGGCGACAATCTCAAACGAGATGTGCTCCTGTGGCTTGAGGAACGACCAAAATCCGCCGTGAGATATGGAATGAAGACTTGCAAACAACTGTTCCGCTGCATCTATTTTTATCTCATTTTCCCTAGGGACGGCTATCTGCATGAGGACATACTCGAGACTGCGCTCTTCGCGTTTCCTATATTTCCACATGAGAAACGCGACGTAGCCAAGGATTACCAAACCCGCAAGAAACACCACTAACAATAAAAGGCTTACGGCAAATACTTCCAATTGATAAGTGAGGTCTGTAAATTGTAATGGCATATAACGAGTCGTAAAGTCCGTAAAGTTGAAAGTCTTCATGTAACGCTTTATCGACTTTAAAGACTTTTTGACTTTATAGACTTTAGACTTTTGGACTTTTGACTAATGTTCTGTGCAATTGTTTCAGTCTGCGTACGCAAAATTCCGCGAGCCAACGCCACGAACTCGTGACGCTTTGCTTGAGTCCTAACGCAATCTGATCGTCCGTAAGCGGCAAGGTCACGGGCGGAGCCACCGGCACCACTGCGTCCCCGATCGCCTTCACGCCCATTTGCGCGACAGGCTGCGGCAGTTGCACCGTCGTGGGCTGCGTGGACACTCCTGCTGCCGCTACTTCCTTCGGAAGTTCCATCTCTTTGCCCGTTAGGTCTTTAAGTCCCGGCTCTTCACGTCCCAATCCTCCTACTTCGAATTCTTTCCCACTAATACTTCTACCCGATTGCCCACCCATTGATTGAATTGGGCTAATTTGATTATTGGTAGTATTGGTAATATTTGTAGTATTGGTAGTATTGTCAGCAGATGAGCCATCCATACTTTTATCATATCACGAAGCATACGCAAAAATGACTGCGTGTTGAGGTAATAGATTCTTTCTTTTTTTCATTTGACGATTGGTAGTATTGGTAGTATTGGTAGTATTTTGCGCCCCCTGCTCCCGCAGTGCCGTTAAATAGTGAATAATCGACAAAAGTACCCACGGTGTCTCTTCTTTGTCTTGCAAGACATCGTCTTGCGAAGCTAGACGATGTCTTATGAAAGTACTCTTTGACGTACCGGCTTCTTTTCGACCAAGAATCATCCACACCATCCACGCAAACCGTACTCCGACAAAAACCATGCGCTCTTGCAATCGCACATCCTCAGCAAAACCAGGCTTTGCTCTTCGAAAGCCCGGCTTTCGTAACACACGTTTTTCCTTTTCGCTTCGCGAGGCACTTCCTTGCGAAGCAAACTTTGCAAATTCCGTATCTGCCACCGCTAACTTCACCCAAACTATTTTTTCGCGTCTTGGCATTCGCATCCGGTCAAGAGTCCGTTCCGCTCTCCGTATCATCTGGTACAATTTTCTTATCTGTTGTTTTTCCCGCTTTTCCAAAATTATCGGTGTCAATAATTCTGCGGCCGCAACTTTTTTGATCCCTTTCTCCATGTTCATTTTTCTTCTCTCTTTCCGTTTACGCTTATCGCGATCATTGAAAGTAAAAATACGACCTTCGGCCGTCACCTCCAGATGCAGCTTCAACCGCTTCCTCCTCGCCTTCAGTTCTTTTGTCTCCCAGCTTCGCAAGACCACCTCTTGCGAAGCTAAACGATTCTTTTTTACTTCCCGTTTTGCTTTCCGTAATTCCTTATTCTTTCTTCTTAATTCTTTTTTCGCGTGCCGTGCGATACTCTTTTCTACCGCCCGGACCGGTGTGGGCAATTGTTCTGCAATCCGGGCCAGAAGTACCGGCGCCGCATGCATGGCAAGGCCGGTCTCGGCTATCACGGATAGTGCCCGCGCGTCTCTTTGCATTTGAACATGACGCTTGGCAGTCAACTCAACGACGCTCACTGGCTTCTCACGGATTTTTGCTAACGTTATGCGCTCGGATGGTTGCCCTCTCCGGCCCTCAAGGACATTCGCTCGTTTCACTACTCCCTCCCCGTGCATCTCCCTCTGTATCTTTTTACTGCGCAAATAAACCGCCACATCTCTGACCGTTTCGCGCGTATCGTGAAGCACTCTTGATGAAATATCGGTCAACATATCCTGGCGGTAATTCTCTTGTGTACTTGCTTGTTTTTGTTGGCGTTCCTGCGGCACCTCTTCTGGCAGACGCGAGTAGGTTTCCTGATGCGACCGGTGAATCTTCGTCACCATTGCGTTTTTGATCTCGGCAAAGGAATTGTTTGCATTGGATTGAATTGCCAACACAAATGCTTGTTTTTGGTGCGCGTGCTGATGAAACGAAACACTATCTTGCTGTTCAAACGCAGTAAATGACGTACCCGTACGCACATCTTCAATCCGTATATTTTTTCCCAAATCAATTCTTGACCCGTCATACCGCGTGGGGTCGGACGCATTCTTCGTCCAAACGGAAAGATAGCGGGACACGATATTGCCGTCCTGATCCAAATGCTGTTCCGGCAAAATAATTTTTTCCGCGCCCTCAACCGCAAGCCTTGTCGCCTCCCGCAGTGTCGCTGCCTCAAGGGGCGCAGTAGCTTTTATATTCTCCGGCACGAGACTGCTGTATCTCCCTTGGGTAATATTTGCAGTCATTTCATCCAAACTCACTCCTGTTTCTGTCATCATCTTTCCATCACGAAGTGTGAGCGACCACTGACTTTCCTGTCCTTTTTGTTCCTGGATCCAACTCCGTATATCTGCGCGCAGATATTGCCGCGCTGTTTCTTCGCCAAGCGTAGCCACGTTCTCCGCGTAGGTTGCGTGAGCGAGTGCATTATTCCAACTGTGTCCGCCTTCATCCCCGGCGAGGGCAAATTCTGCCATATCAGAGGATTGCCTCCATCCCTGTCTCCCACGGCGCAAAGCCGTTTGCTTTATAGAACGCTATCGCGTTCGTGTTGTTGGTATAGGCGGAAACATAGATCCGCTCGACGCGCCTAGACTTCAGCCATATTTTAATTTTTTCGATAAGCGCACGCCCCACTCCCTGTTTTCGTGCCGTCGGGACGATATACATGTTCTCGAGTTCCCCGGTTTTCACCATCCGGTACCGCCATTTGTTGACCATCGAGGCAATGATGTACCCCACCGGATTATTATTATCGTCCTCGGCAATGAACACAATTTTCCCGGAATCCATGAGGGATTTCATGTAATACTCAACGCCTGCGACGCTTACCGGCCAATGGGTATCAAGCGCTGCATCGTTTTTCTGATCTTCCGCAAAAAGCGCGGCATTGAGCGCCTGGATGAGAGAAAAGTCCTTTTCTGTCGCCTGTCGTATCGTGAATTCCATAAAAAATCCTCTCACCTGAGAGGATCCATAAGTTACCTGACTTCAGTATTCAATCTTCCAACCGTCTGGCGACTGATTACTGACGACTTTTGTGAATTCCTGCTCGGGATTGCAAAAAAATAAAGAGTTCCGGACTTTACCGTTGCGGCACAGTGGCTGATTTACGCAGCCTTCCTCTTTGTCTCACCGTATTGAATCATTGTACCATTATTTCATTCATTGGTCGGATTTTTTCGTCCCCCGCCAAACCACTTCTTCCACGTTCTCCTGTTTGTTTATAAACCGGGCGAGAACAAAAAACAAGTCCGAAAGCCGATTGAGATACTTTATGATGACCGGATCAATGGATTGTTTCTGTGATAACGCAACCGTTTGCCGTTCAACACGCCTACAAATCGCCCGGGCAATATGGGTCCGGGCGCCAATCGCCGCTCCGCCTGGTAAAATAAAATTTCTAATCGGCATCAGGTCTTTTTCCATCATATCTATGCGCGTCTCCATTTCTTTTGTCCGCGGCTCAAGATCGGCTAAGTGTCCTTTCCCGCCTGCAACGCTATGCGTACCCGCCTGCAGCGATGCAGCAGCTTCGGGCAGGGCATTGCGGGCAGGCCATCCGGCGAGTGTACTTCCTATGGTGAAGACGTCTGATTGGATCAATTGGAGAAATTGTGATACATCAGGAACGGAAAATTCCGCAGCGATTAGCCCAATCCAGGAATTCAACTCATCCAGCGACCCGTACACTTCCACGAGCTCCTCGCATTTGAGTACGCGCTTCCCGCCAAACAGTGATGTGGAGCCGGTATCCCCGGTACGAGTGTAGATGGACATAGGGAATAAACGAATCGAATTTCAATAAACGAATAAACTAATAAACAAATAAAATATACAAATAATCCATTCGTTTATTCTATTATTGGATTATTCACTTATTCGTTTATTATTCTAGCATTCTGAATAGCCGCATGAGTAGCACTTCTTGCAACTTTCTTCAAACACCAAGCTCCCCTCACCGCAGCTCGGGCAGAGGTCGACCGTCACCACGCGCTCCTGGGCTACCGCCCGCTGGTAGGACGCGACATCCACGGATTGCTCTTTATCTCCATCAACCTCCATTTTTGGTTCCGGCGTGTGACCGTTTCCGTTGGATGTTCCATTGGCAAGTGTTGCCGTCATCGCAGCGCCACCTGTGGTGAGCGGAGTCGAACCATTACCATTGAACGCATGAGACGCAATCACGTCTCCTCCTGCGCTCTTCGATTCATCCGTCAACCGGTGCTTGGTAAAAAATCCAAAATGACGGTCGATGACTTTGGCAACTGCGTCGGGCAGACTCCGCACCCGATTTTCCCCAAAGCCGAGGCTCCGCGCTCCCCCGATGCCGATGAGTTCCGCGGCCACTTTATGCGCGCGTTCGATTGGAGAGACGGGTGAAGCGATCCGGAATATAAGGGAAATAAGCCGGCCCATGGCCTCAGCCATCGCCGTCACATCGCTGCCTGCTTTGCCGATATTCATAAAAAGTTCGAGCGGCTGCCGTCCGCCATTGGTGTTTATCGTCACATAGGCCTGGCCCACCGGTGTTTCTACCTGATACGTCGAACCGTGTACGACCATCGGACGGGGTTTAATTTCCGGCACATACTGACCCGCGACTTTTACTTCATTTTCCCCACCGGATACCGCAGCAGGCTTCTCTTCTATCCGCTCCAATACCCCCTGCCTGCTCCCCTCCCGCATGTACGCGATCCCTTTGCACCCTAATTCATACGCGAGTGTATACAGACGCTTCACATCCTCGACCGTATGCGTTTTTGGGGCATTGACCGTTTTGCTGATTGAAGCGTCCACATGCTTCTGTATTGCCGCCTGGACATAGACGTGATCCTCAGGAGTGAGGTCATTAGCGGACACAAAATAATCCGGCCGGTCTGCTTTCGTGGGTTCACGCCCATTACTCGCGCTAAACTGGGCATACCACGCGTCGTACAAAGGGTGACGTATGACATGCTCGCCCAACCGGTCATGGCGTTTGAATTCAAACTCATACACCGGCTCGATGCCGGAGCTCACGCCCGCCATAAGTGATGTACTCCCGGTCGGCGCTTGCTGAAGGATGACGGAATTGCGCACTCCGTGCTTTTTCATGTTCTTTCGGATCTCTTCGGGAAGTTGCTTGATGAAGTATCCTTCCAAATGTTTTTTTATGTCGATGCCGGGAAATGCACCCTTTTCTGCGGCAAGGGCGACCGACGATTCGTACGCCGCATCCCGGATAGTCCGGTATATCTTGTCAATGACCGCCAAACTTTCTTTCGAGCCATACCGGAGCTTCATTTTGATAAGTGCATCCCCCAGTCCCATGGTCCCCAATCCAATCCTGCGCTCTCCATCCACCTGACGTTTTTTTATTTCCGGAAATATATACACATCAGCATCGATGACGTTATCCTGAAACCGGACCCCGACTTTGGCAATTTCAGTCAATCTTTCATAATCCATCTCTCCGTCGTCACTCACCAACGCCGCAAGATTAATCGAGGTGAGGTTACAAACGCCCCAATTTGGAAGTCCCTCTTCACCACATGGGTTAACGCAATTCACGTATTCCCAATAATAATTGTTAAACCATTTGTTATACCGCTCCATGAAGACAACCCCTGGTTCGGCGCTCTGCCAAGCGGCTTTTGCAATGAGATCCCACAGCGCCCGGGCTTTTATTGTCTTTTGGACAATAACCTTTTTACCGAGCTTCAACCAGTTAGGAAGATACCCATCCCATTTTTCATCATACTCCGGATCACTTTTGTCCGGAAATACGAGGTCCCAGTCGGCATCGATTTTGACCGCATCCATAAACTTATCAGAGACACATACAGAAAGATTTGCGCCGTTGATACGGGCAAGGTCCTGTTTGACGGTGATAAACTCCTCGACATCCGGATGCCAATCCCACAACATTAACATTAAAGCCCCGCGCCGACTCCCCCCTTGTTGGATGATGTCCCGGGTCGTAACGGAAAAAAGTTCTGCCCAGTTGATGGGCCCAGAAGAAAAACCATTCACTTTTTTCACGCGCGAACCGCGTGGCCGCAAACTTGAAAGATTTATTCCCACTCCCCCGCCGCGGGACATGATCTCGACCATTTGAGACAGTGTCGCGAGTATCCCCTGCCGGGAATCTTTTGGACTCGGGATGACGAAGCAGTTATAAAACGTAACTTTGTATCCGGTACCGGCACCGGAAAGGATACGGCCACCGGGAATCAATACAAAATCTTTCATTGCGCGGTAGTACGCCTCTTCCCAAAGCTCCCGCTTGGTCTTAGATTCAACGCCTGCGATGGCGTGGGCCACCCGACGCCACATCTCCTCCGGCGTTTTTTCCGTGGGACTTCCCGCCTCATCTTTGAGCGCGTATCGGTCGAGAAATACTTTTTGTCTGATGCCGGTGAGATCCATATTATAAAAGTTTTTTCACTTCCCTCTCAAAATCCTCTACGTCCACAAACTGCCGGAATACGCTCGCAAAGCGAATATACGCTACTTTATCCAGTTTTTTCAAGCGCCGGGCCACAAGCTCCCCTATTTTCTTACTGGATATTTCCGTTGTGTCTCCGCCGATAAGCTCACGTTCGACCTCATCCACAATCCGATCCACATCTTCGGCTTTTACCGTCGTCTTGCCGCTAGAGCGCACAATGCCGCGCTTTAGTTTTTCCCGGTCAAACGATTCACGCCGATCGTCTTTTTTGATGACCGTCAAAGGCACCGACTCAATCCGTTCGTACGTCGTAAACCGCTTCTCACACTTGGCACAGCTCCTCCGGCGTCGGGTCACGGCCAAATCTTCGCTATCGCGTGTTTCCAAAACCTCAGTTTCTTCGTGATTGCAGTATGGACACTTCATGAAATCTCAAACACTATCAGTGGGGCACGTGACTCTCCTCACCCACTATATGAAGAGTTCAGAGAGACGTCAACTGGTAATTTCTAGATCAAAGAGAGTCAACATTTTCCATCAGCCTCAAAAGAAAAAATTTGAGGAAAAAGTACGGGGTTTATGACGTGCAACAAGAGATATATGTATTAATTGTGTTCAATGTATTTCCGATTGGTCGGATTGACTTAATCGTTGGATTGGTCGGATTACTTTAATTTCTCCACTTCTCCCTGTAGTTTCTTAACAAATTCAAACGATCCGGTCAACCCCAATTGCACCGGCCCTGTCGTGTCGGCAATCATCTCTGTCATCACTTCTCTATGCTTTTCCATAGATCGAACTAATTTGTCCGTCATGGCCGCCGGCGCCGGACGCCCAATGGATTTATACGCCGCGAGCGTGCTGACCGCGCGCTCCATGTATTTTTCTCCTTTGGAGATTACCTCCTCGGCGAGCGTCCCCTTCCCCTGCTCAATCAATACTTTTCCCATATTCAAGCGTTTGTCCGCCTGAAGGACAAGAAATTCGGCCTTCCGTAACGGATCTACGATTAACCGGTCCATGATCCCGTCACGGATTTGTTTCAGGAAATAGAGCGGATGATCCGGAAGGATTCCGGGAAATGGAAGTAAGTACTCCTGCTTTTTTTCGATCACCGTTGCGGCTTTTATCACAGGCGCAAGGGTCACAACGACAGTCGGTTTCCCAACGGTTTTTGACGAAGGCACTGCGGCATATGCAGGTCGGGAAGTGGCAACAATGAAAAATGTGAGTAATCCAACGAAATACATCATTTTGATTTTCATATGGCCCTCCTTAAATGTATCTCCAGTATACGCCCGCATAACCTTTGAATGCAAATAACCCCAAAAGAATTCACTTACTGAGAAGCTCACTCACCCCATTCCAAGACGACGGTTTATGTTTCAGAAACGCTTTGCATCGGTCAATAATCACGCGGGCAGGCATATCTCCTTTCAAAATCGGATGAGAAAGCACCTCCTTGGCTTCGTGAAATGTTCCCCGTTCGTAAAGCATCAGTCCCTTTGCATACTGATCTATTTTTTTCTGCGTTACGGGATCCACGAGTCCGGTGACCCCCACGAGCTCATAGATTACGAGTGGCAACTTTTTCCCTTTCAAAATGACTGTATCCAATTTTCGAAATACAACCGCGCCCGGGCTTACCCGATTCACTTCATCAAAAAACGATTGAGAGCATGCGATGGGTACCCCGTATTGTTTCGTGACCCCTTCAAGCCGGGACGCCGTATTGACCGTATCCCCGATTGCCGTATAACTGAGCCGGTTGGACGAACCGACGTTACCGACCAGTGCGTCCCCGGTATGGAGACCAATGCCGATTGCCAACCGGTCAAACCGATCCATGCCATCCCGTATGGCGATTGCCGCCTTGGCTGTACGCACCGCATGATCAACTTGATCCATTGGTGCATTCCAAAAGGCGACGATTGCGTCTCCGATGTATTTATCCACTGTTCCATCGCCATCGAGTATCCGTGTGGTTGCAAAAGAAAGAAACGTATTTAATAGAGCCACAAGCGCCTTTGGTTCCATGCTCTCGGATAGAGTGGTAAAAGACCGGATATCAGAAAAAAACACGGAAATCCGTCTGGTTTCCCCACCCAGCGTCAGCCGGTTTGGATGGGCGATGATCGCGTTGACGATATGGGGGCTCAAATATTTCCCAAATGCCTGTGTGACAAACCGTCGTTTGTGCCATTCAGAGAGATATTCCGCCGCCAACTGGGCGGCATACGTGACGACCAGTCCCACCTCCATATACCAGATATCGATACGCACTCCCCGCGCGTATCCCACTATCGCCATGACGACCGGGACCATGCCCCACACGATGAGCAGTAATAATCCCCACACATATTTGAGGCGCCAAAGTACAAAGGCAAACGACATAAGGAACAACGAGGTCCCTAACAGATACATCATTTTTGACGCCTCGACCAGTGTCCTACCCGATACAAACGTATCGATCGCGTTTATATGAATAAACACGCCCGGAAGTAACGTATGGGTAAGCGGTGTACGCCGCATGTCCTGCAGAGACGGCGACGTGATGCCCACAAGGACGATCGGCGTGGTCGGTATTTGTTTACCGGAAAGCACATCAGACGCAGAAAATACCGGAAGCGATTTGGGGTCAAACCGATAATTCACGATCAGTCGGTCTGCGGGACAGAAAACATCGGCATTCCACCGTTTAGCGACAGACAGCGCAAATGATCCCGTGCACGGGAACCGACGAACCACTCCGTCCCCGTCTATGTCCACCGTCACATGGGCGTCTTTTGCCGGAAGGACGACCGACCTTATATCACGAACCGTCATTTGAAACGCCGCATCCGCACGGCTTTCTGTCGGATCGTCAACGACGATATCATATCCGATGACCTTGGGTTTTCCCTCGGAAATTACCCGGAGAAGTTTCGCTTGGGTCTCCCTTGACCACGGCCAGCGGCCGATGGTCGTCAAGGAAACGTCATCAATTGCGACTAAACTTATGGCCGTATTCTTCGTCCGGCTTGCGGTAAACAAAAAATCCGTTGAGCTCCGGCTAACGCTCGCAAACAGTCCCATCCATTGCCCTATCAAGATGATGGCAGTCGTCAGAAAAAATATGATCTTCATGGCTTGTTGTAGTATACTACCGCCACTAATATGAATCGATCTATAAAAATCGCGAGCATCATCATGACGATTGCCGTTTCGTCATTTCTTCTCATACGGTCCTACCGGACTACCGTGCAACTACCACAGTCTCCCGATGCAACCGCGTCCTCTTCGGCCAACATCAAGCAGGCCTCGCCATCTGCAATCCTCATCATGAGTATCGGTGATGTTTTGGTGAAACAAGGGAACGAATGGAACACCGGATACGATGGGCAGGCGCTCCTTGAGGGCAACACCGTCAAAACCGGAACGCGAGGACTGGCATCGATCGAATTTGTTGACATCGGTGTTCTGCGCATGGAACAAAACACGGAAATTTCTCTGTCGAATCTTACCCCGGTTACGGTTCGCGTGTATCAAACCATCGGCGATACGTACTCAAAAGTCAAAAAGCTCTTCGACCCGGGAAGCGCTTATGAAGTGGAAACCCCGACGGCGGTCGCTTCGGTACGGGGCACGGCGTTCGGAGTGTTGGTCAATATCCTGAAAGAAAGCCGTGTTATCGTCACGGATAATGCAGTTGCCGTTGCTCCGGTCCGGGAACTTGATGGTATCCGCACCCGTCTTTCACAAGTCACAGTAGAAAAAGGCCAGGCAACGATTATCAACCAGGAGGTGATTGCCCGCGCCGAGCAGTCGCAACTCCCGCCATCAGTCTCCCCTCAGGAGATCGTCCTTCCGAGAGAAAAATTACCATGGATCGAAAAGAACCGATCACGGGACGCCGAATTTGACCAGAAAGATCAACAAAAACTTCTCCAAAATATTCAAGGGGCAAGTTCCGGATCAGCTCAACGGGAGAAACGCGAAGAACAATCTATACCTATCTCAACCACATCGCTCTCTCCGACTCCCGCAAATAATCCTATCCAACAAATCATCCAACCTATCCGTGAGGCGATAGAACGGTTGATAAGCCCACCCCCCAAACCACCCGAATCAGAAAAACCAACACTCACCCCATCACCATCTTTCTCTGATGAATCCAGGAACAAAACGCGTGATGAACAAAAAGAAAAGGAAAAAGAAAAGGAAAACGAAATGGAAAAAGAGAGAAAAAGGGAGAAAGAGAAAACTAAACCAATAACGACGCCTGAATCTTCAACAGCGCCTCCCAGGGTTCCATCCCTATAAACCTCAGTATCTCCGCTTCCAAATCCTTTACTTTGGGATAGGCCCGCGCTAGCAGTGCAAGCTCTTCCGGCGGGAGATGTTCCTCGTTCCATTGTTTGAAACGTGCGTCAACACCGATGACCTCCTGCTTGACCATTTTATCGGCAAAAAACAATAATTTTTCCTCCCAAGTCTTCGGGGCAATCATCGGATCAAGGATGGCATGCACCGAATGAGTTTTGACGATGTCCGCCACTTCCCCCATCCCCTCTTCCCGCAATATCCTCACCCCTGCGTCCGGATGCCGTTCCCCCGGCAGTTTCGGTACATTTTTATCGATATCATGAAGCAGTGCACCTGCAATCAAGAGTTTTTCATCAATTTTGACTTTTGACCTGCCTCGCCGGCGGGCGGGCTTTTGACTTTTGACTTTTGTGGCAAGAAATATTGCCACCCTCGCCACAAGCGCAACGTGCTCTCGCTTCTTTTCCGGCAATCCATACTTCTCCCACAATTGTTTTGCCTGCTCTTCTGTAGGAATCATGCCCGCTCCTCCCACCCAAATTCACTATAAAAAATCTTCTTCTGAACGCACTCGATCGCGTGACGGATGTAGGGAATGGTATTTACAGGAAGGTTTTTTAACGAAACCCACCGAAGGTCGTCACATTTCTTCGGCTCCCGGTTGACGGGCTTCTGATTACCGATATCAGCAGTAAAGAAAAAATCCATCCGGACATCCAGATGTTTCCGGTGCATGACGTGGACAAGGTTGAATGCTTGTGGCGCGAGGATAACTCCAATTTCTTCCATTACTTCCCGCGCCATACACTGAGTCAGTGTCTCCCCGTCCTCCGCGTGTCCGGCCGGCAAACTATACTTCCCGTCTTCGTATCCGGTCTGAAACCGCCGCGATAACAAAACTTTTCCATCACGAACAAGAATAAGATATGAGGAAGCAATCATCTTAAAGCGGTTCATGGGAAGAATTATCTCGCCCGTACTGCGCGGCTCGACCGCACGTCCTCCTGCAGCTTTTCCATGAGCCACATTCGTGCAAGTGTGGAGACGTTAAGCCCTTTGCGCATGGCAGTTTTTGCAAGGGCGTGTTTGAAGCTCTTTTGCAATCGAACAATCAGGCTTTCTTCCCGTGGACTATCCAAGTCAAACACAATATCCACGTCTTTCCACGTATCCCAGTAATCCGCAAAGCTGTGGCTATCCCAAAATTCAGCCTCTTCAAAGTAGGATTTAAAATGTGGAATTGAATCAATATTTTTCTTTTTCATATACCCTCCTTCGCTCTTTTTTATCTGCGTCTCGGGCAGTAATCACCACATATTGACCGGTTTCTTCTCTATGTACGATGATCGATAAAATTCTCTCGCCCGTCCTTCCTATCACAATGTATCTGCCTTTGTATCCCCGTTTATGCGCAATCAGATGCTTCGCCGCATCTTCAGCCTCCGCGACTGAAACGTGGTGCTTCTGAACATGTTCGGCGTTCCATTCCTGCCAACGTAGCTTCTTAATGACAATCCTCGTCATAAATGTATTACACTGTTATACATTTGTCAAATCCAGGCACAATGCTAAACATTTGGCTTTTGTCCATTGGCGCTGAAGTAGCCCAGGGCCTGGAGGACGAGATCGAGCGTTTCCAGGGGTCCGTGGGAGTACGTATTGATAATCAGATCATAGTGTTTGGGATCCCAAAAATCATCGGTCTTGTACATCCGTTGCCACTTAGAGAGGTTGCTCTCCTCCCGCATCCGGATATGATTTTTGGCATCCTCAACCGTGATGTTGTCGCGGTTGACGATCCGGTCAATCCGCAGCGCGTCATCACACATCAATAATACTTTCAGGACGTGTTTAATTCCCCGTGCATTCCACCCGGCGATCCAACTCTCGATTGCCATGTGGACGCCGGGGTCGGAAATTTTCTCCCGCATCGCAACGTCTATCTGCAGATCCACCTCATCCCCATAATCCGTCGCCAGATGATGCTTGGGGTCATTGGGGTCCTGCTTGCCTGCTTTAATGGAAAACTGCCGCGACCAATCCCCACCGGAAAAAAATTCCCATTGAATCGGCTCCAAGTATTGGCGAAGATTCTTCAGAAGCGTTGATCGCCCTGCGCCGGGACGGCTGGAGATGGCGACAGAAGAATACTTGAGCTTCATATTCCTATTATAAAGAAGTATTGATCCTTCGACAAGCTCAGAATCAATGCTGAGTTTATCGAAGCATTGACTTCCGTCAAGGACCGAGAGATAATAACGCATGGCAGACCAATATCTTCCGGTCACCTGGAATGAATTCCACTCCTTGAGTCTTCTTCTTGCCGAGCAAATCCTAAAAAGCAAAAAACCAATAGATGAAATCGTGGCGATTGCCCGAGGCGGACTTTCCCTTGGCCTCATCCTCACGGATCTTCTCCAAAAACCCATATCAACCATCACCATCCAAAGCTATACGGATATAGAAAAACAAGGAGAACTCACGATTACAAGCAAGCTCGGCAAACAGATCAAAGATAAAAATATCTTGCTGGTCGATGACATCGCCGACTCCGGCAAGACATTTCAAAGAGCGATAAAATATTTACAGGCATTCCGCCCGGCATCCATCACCACCGCAGCTCTTTTTTACAAACCTCACTCGGTGTTCCGCCCGAATTTCTTTGCCAAAGAAACCAGCCTCTGGATCCTCCTCCCCCACGAAGTTGCCGAATGGATCACGACGTTTACCGCATCGATGACCAAGGAGGGTAAATCAAAAACAGAAATTCATGCATTTTTACAGAAAATAGGCTATAATGACGACCAAATCGAATTTGCCCACACGCATTATCCCTCATGATACAACCAGAAAGCGGAATTATCCGCGAACCACACATCCACTTTCACGATGTGACGAAAGAACTGGTCGACCAGTGTGACGCGAGGGAAGCCGAAAAAATCGTTGTTGGCCTCATCGCCGAGCGCGCACGGGTAAAAGAAGGCGGCATCATCCTTTCCTGGAGCGAGTTTAATGAAAATCCGGATCCTTTGGTCAACAGACTGCTCGCAAAAATACTCGTCGCACAGATTGATCCCAAGTTTTTAGAAGGCGTCACCGCCGCAGAAATTGCCGTCCTCTCGATCGAAAATTCAGCCGGGTACTTGGCCTCGGAAGTCACCCATGAACTCGCCCGGCAACTCAAGTTATCTAAACCCCCGCGTATCATCCGCGCACGGAAAGCAGAAGGCGGAAAAAAACCCTCTCCCGCTATGGGGGGACATACCGCCTGGGTCGACGTCCATCCTATTACATCCGGCGGACAACCACGCACGCTGGTGGCTTCCATGGCAGATACAGATGATTTAAAGAATATTAAGGTCCTCATCCCGGTCGATGACTTCCGCGCGACGGGCAGCTCGCTTAACGGCGGCGTCAACCTGGGGCTCGGACTTTTGGAGCAAGCAGGGGTGGATATCTCGACAATCCTAGTTCTTCCGATGGCAGGACTCGGGAAGCCAGAACAGGAAAGAGCCATCCACAGCAGCAATCATCGCGCATTCACGGTCATGACGGCCGTCAACGTCCATTTTTGGGCAGACAGAGACCTGGGGCATGCGCTCGTACAGGCCAACGGTTTTCCTCCCCACATCATGCACAATGCAAGTGTTGCAGATTTCTCTTCTTGACGCTGCCCCTTGCTATCCGCTACTCTCCCAGTATAGGGCTAGACACGCGCCCTATTTTTAGTGGATTCGTAGCTATTTCGATTCATAGAGAAAATGCGTACGAGCCATAATCCGCCGAAGCGAATATTCATCTGCGTGGACGTAGACCACGAGATGAACATGAGCGAAGGAGGAGATGGTATTCATTCATATTCATACATTTCCGGCGCAGAAAAGGAGACCCTATGGCAGTGTCAGAAATGCAAAATCCTGGTCACCTCGCTCCCACTGACGGTGATTCAGCGCCCAAGGTGATAATAATAAAAAAAGATGTTCAAGTAATCTATCTTTCTGGATCTGAATCTTCAGAAGAAGATGAACAAAGAGCATTGGAAGAAACAACCATCGGAGATACGTAAAAATGACTTGGACTCCTGAACGTTCATTCCATCGGGGAGATAGAGATGGTCAATATTACATGACTGGAGTACTTGACCGGGAAACAACGATGAAAAGCGTTGCACAAGAAGTTGCCCGTTTTTTTCACATACAATCATATCATGCAGTACTACCGCCGCCTGATCCATATTGCACAGAAGAAGACGAGCAACTTGTTACCATCTTACAAGATACGCTAAGTGAACAAAATAGTCACCAGCATTCAGATGCAATATTGCATATTGTCGCATGGAGTTTAACTGTTCCCACGGCAATCATGAGTGCGCGGATTATTCACGCCCAATGCGCCCAACACAATATACAGTTTCGTGGCATCGGTTGTGGATTTTTAACGATCCCTAATGAATTTCAGGGGCCCTATCAACTTTTTTCTGACGAAACTTGGAATCGTGAGGCTGGAATTACTCCATTTGTCCCTTTATATCGATGCACTGCCCAACCCGCTGACTGCTTGCAAGCATAACGCATCCGCAGTAAGATAGCGTATGGCTCCACAAGATCTGAAAAACGATCGCGACTTTCTCCACCAGGAATTCCTCCGCGATGCCAAAGTCATTGATCTCGAGCGCGGGTACGTCTCCGCTTCTTCATTTAACCTTCGCATGAAGCCATCAATCCTTGCTGCGGCCGCCCGTCTCATCGCTCACGAATTTAAAAACGAAAAAATTGATATCATCCACGGCATCCCCCACTCCGGCAATTATCTGGCGACCGCCGTCGCCCTTGCCCTCGATAACCCCACATTGCGTCTCCACAGCTCCCGCAAAGATCAAAACGTGCCGACGACGTGGAAAGATATTTTCCGCGCAGAACTTCGCTCGTTTACGACGAGTAACAGCGGCATGTCCGTATTTTCCGGCATCAACCTCTCCTTTGTCCTTCCCGGCGACCGGATCCTCATCGTCGATGACGTGTGCGCCACGGGCGAAACGGGTGTCGGCATCATTGAGGGCCTCCTCAAGCGCGGTGTTCATATCGCCGGATTTGCGGTATTATTTGATAAAGTATTTCAGGGGGGACTCGAGGAAGTCAAAAAACTCGGCATAAAAGTCTACTCCTGTATCCATGTCCGTGAAATCGGCAAACATGATTCAGTCGTTATTACACCATAACTATGAGCTCAGAAGATACACCAAATAAAAAAATACCTCTCGAAGTAATTGAACGAATACGCGAGAAGATGAATGGAGATGGAGATCCCGATAGTCACTATTATGAATACGTCCCGGTGACTCCTAAACAACAGTCTGTTTATGACAAGCCGGTTGAACCACAGCCGGACGAGGCAAGCTAATATGATCCTCATCATCGACTTTGGATCCCAAACCGCCCACCTCATCGGCCGCAGGCTTCGCACGCTTGGCGTCCCCGTGGGTTATTGCAATCCCGAAGATGCGCTTTCTTATATTAAAGATAACCAGCCCAACGGTATCATCCTCTCCGGTGGGCCCAATGACATCAGTCACGACGCATCTCTGTCTGTCGACAAACAACTGTTCAACCTCGGATTGCCGGTACTGGGAATCTGCTATGGCTGGCAACTCATGGCACATCTCTTAGGCGGGACGGTCAAACATTCCAAAAAAGAATACGGCCCCGAGGAATTAGCGCTTGATAAGCGTACCAGTATATTCAATCTACCCCGAAAAAAATTCTCCGTTATCATGTCTCATGGCGACACCGTGACGAAATTGCCAAAAGATTTTATTGCGGTTGGGTCTACCAAACAAGTCCGTTTCGCCGCAGTAGTTAATGAAAAGAAAAAATTGTTTGGCGTCCAATTTCATCCCGAGGCGGATCATACGGAACATGGGACAGAACTACTGCAGAATTTTGCAATCGATATATGCGGTGAGTCACTCTCCCCTTTTGTATTAGATCCCAACAAAATTATCCACTCTATTATAGATACCGTCGGTAAAAATAAAGTTATCTGTGCCGTTTCGGGAGGCGTGGATAGCACGGTCACTGCATTTCTCATCGGGAAAGCAATCGGCAATAACTTAATTCCGGTTTATGTAGATAGTGGTCTTATGCGACCTGGTACGGAAAAACGGGTCCATCATATATTTACAAAACTTATCCATGCAAATCTCGTTGTCGTCGATGCCCGAAAACAATTTATGGCGGCTCTCAAAGGCGTCACAGACCCAGAAGTGAAGAGAAAAACAATCGGCAAACTCTACATCGACATATTTCAAGAACAATCGCTCAAACAAAAAGATGCCTCATTTCTTGGTCAGGGAACGATTTATTCTGATGTCATCGAAAGTAAAGGCAGTAAACACGCTTCTCACATCAAGTCCCACCACAACGTCGGCGGCTTACCGAAAGACATGAAGCTCACGCTCCTCGAGCCCTTGCGGAATTTTTATAAGGACGAGGTTAGAGCAATTGGTCGACTCATCGGATTGCCCAATGAGACTGTACAGGAACAGGTATTTCCGGGCCCAGGCTATGCGGTCCGTATCCGAGGAGAAGTCACCACCGAACGGCTTGAGCAGATTAAACGAGCAGATAGTATCGTTGTGGATGAAATGAAAAAGGCTGGACTCTACGATAAAACGTATATGTGCTTTGCGATCATGACCGGCACACATTCTACCGCCGTCAAAGGAGATGCGCGGGTATTTGCGGAAGTTGTCGCTATTCGTTCCGTCGATTCGCAGGATGTGATGACGAGTGAATGGACGCGCATCCCACATGACGTTCTTCATGTCATGGCGTCCCGAATCGTCAATGAAGTACCCAACATCTCCCGCGTCGTCTACGACATCACGACCAAACCCCCGGCGACCATGGAATGGGAATAAAACCATTTATTTCCCACTCGCCAATCGAGCCAGGTCTTTATCAAATGTAAGCACCGTTTTGATCTTGTACGCCTCGATAATCGCCACGGAATAGCAATCCACCCAACTTATATTCTTACTTTTAACCATCTTAAAGATCTCCCACGCTCGGATCACAAGCTCATGCGTCTCAAAGAGGACCGTCGTTGTGCTCCCACGAAGAATATCTTCAACAAATGCAATCGTCGCTTCCTTACTGAATCGCTGCGATCCCACCGTTGCCACTTCTCCCAATATCGCCTGTGACGTGAGCTTTGGGGCCATGCCATGTTCTCTGGCTAGAGCTACTGCGGCATCGTGATTACTATCAGTAGGTTTGAGGAGACTTATGTAAAACGAGGCATCGACAAAAATCATATCCGCTTGTCTCCATAAAGGTAGCGTTTGTAGTTGGTAGAAAGATCCGTAGAATATTTTTTGCCTTTGTACCGTTTCCCGATCTCAGCAAGCGCCAGGAGCTCATTTTTTACGTTCTTCCTTTTGGATAGGAAATGCCCGTCTATCGCCTCTCGCACCACATCAGAGACGCTCTGCCGCCCCTGCTGGGCAAGGAGAGTTAACATCTGCTTCTGCTCCTCTGGTATGCGGACCACGAGTTGTGTCATACGCATTACATATTACAATTACTGCGGGGTGTTGTCAATAAGGGGGTTGTCTCCATTCTCATGCAGCACTAAACCTCCGGCGACTATGGAGTGGGAGTAAAACAGTATTAGCTACGAATTATTAAAATTTAATCTGTGGATATTGAGGCTTCCAATCCCATTTTTGCCTTGGTTGCTTACTCTTTGGATCAAAATCCCAACCGCTTTTTACTAAAAGCTTATTGAGTCTCCCTCGAAGCGTCGATGCTTCCGATCTGCTTAAATCTCCATCATATGATGCCACCGCTGCTACATTCAGTCCATGAAAAATAAGAGTATCTACCGCATGAAATGCCTCCTTAACCATTGGTGTAATAATGGGATTATTTTCTCGAAATGTATGCCGGGCGGTTGCCAAATCCAAGGGAAGAACACCACCGCTGTGTGCCGTTTGTCTAGCAAACTCTTCGGGTTGTATGATATCGGTTGTCTGTTCGGAAAAAGGATCAATAACGATTATTCCTTTCTCATTTTTATAGGTAATCGTTTCAAACCCCGGAGCAACTTTATCGGCACCTGTGGCAGGATCGAAATAGCGCACTTTCTGCGCGAGGTGATAACGAACTTGAGGATGGGAAATGTCAAGAACTCTTTGCTGAACGGGCGTTGGATTATCTGCACTTATCTGTCCCAGAGGCACGCCGAGAGACACGCGGGGTCTTCCGTCCCCTATTCCACCAAGAATAGATTGCGTAGGTTCGGGAAATATTGAAGGGATTTCAGCTTGTGCGTCAAGTCCAACCATCAACGCTTAGAGTACTCTCTCTCTCTCTCTGGAAATCAAGCTGCAGGCGCAAATCGTCGTGCAGATATTAGTGCTAATATTAATAATCAAATCTGAATAGCCTTGACAAAATACACCACGTGGTTTATTTTGTCTCAACTTAAAAACAGCTTAAAAGGTAGAAAGGGGTAGAAAGCCAAACATCACCACAAACCCCAAACGACTATGGAGTGGGAATAGCTTGAAGACACGATTCTAATACTCCTGTCATTCCCTTGAGATCATCAGCATACATAGGATCTCTTTTTGTGGTGCGAAGCAATCCAAGCGCCTCTTGTACAGCCTCACGCGAAGCCTCATCCGTGATCGAATTCCCTTGTCCAATCCGGAGTATCAACTTATTATGTGGAAATATACGATTTTCTGTAAACGATGTATACTGATCGTCTGTCATGATGGCGCTGGCGAGCATGGTTTTTGGATCACACGCGATAGTTCCCCGCTTCCCTTTGTGAATAATCAAATCATATCTCGGAAATACGCGTTCTTCTCCAACGGCGGGATTCCAATACACCACTGCATCGTTATGGACAATCCGTGTTTCTTTGTTAGCTACATCCACAACTCGCAATAACGCCAAACGATCGCTGCTCTCCGGCGCAGCACCCAAATCCATTTCCGCTACATGAAATGTTCTGTCTGCCAACCCCCCATGAAACCACCGCTCTGGCGGAACAGTCGTGACATCTAGGCCTCGCGCTCTATCATAACGATTCGGCTCGGGTCTTGCCTCCCGATCAAGCCCCTGCATATTTAATTGCACCATTGCCGCTTTTCTTTTTTTGACATCTTTTCTATGTTCAAAATACGTACGTGCCCGTTCAGCCTCATCCAAACTCTCCTCCCCCTTTTTGACTCTATGCATAATTTGACCAAGCTCCCTGCCTGCCTCTTTGACACTCAGAGTTGCCCTTTTCAGGGGCGCCTGAACACGTGCCAATAGGCTAGCAGAAACCTTGTCCCGCAGCGCCTGCTGCGCGGGCGTTTGTTCCATCGCCGGTGTCCAATTGACTGGTTTGCCTTCTGTTACTTCAACCATAATTTTCTCCTACTTGGATAGTACTCTCTCTCTCTGGAAAATCAAGCGGTGGGTGCGAATCAACACGGTGAAGGCGTGCTACAATAATCCCATGGCGTGGAATGTCCGATTCTTTCAAACAACAAGAGGCGACTATCCGGTAAAAAAATTCATTGAGGAACAAGACATGCCCACTATTGCCAAAATAACTCACTCGATCGAACTTTTGGAAAGCTATGGCCCCTACCTCAAGCCCCCATACATCAAAAAACTTGAAGACAAACTTTATGAATTGAGAATATCTGGTAAAATCGCGGTCCGAATTTTTTATACGATGTCACACAATGCGTACTACTTGTTACACGCTTTCAAAAAGAAAACGAATAAGACGCCTCGCAGGGACCTCCGCACCGCCCTTGACAGAACAAGAGAACTAATATAGCATATATGCTATATGAAACACCGACACATGGATTTTTCCGTTTGGAAAAAACAGGCTTTACAAAATCCGGCGCTGCGGACAGAATATGATAAGCTGCAACCGGAATTTGCGCTTATTCGTGCTGTGGTAGAAGCCAGGACAAAACGAGGCCTCACGCAAACGGAGCTAGCCCAACGGATAGGCACCAAGCAATCTGTCATTTCTCGACTTGAGATCGGCAGAGCAAACCCATCGGTAGCATTCCTCAAAAAACTCGCAGAGGCGCTCAACAGTAACCTACAAATCCGCTTTACGTAATATGATACCGGCCTATCCGAAAATTTTCTCCATCGGCTCGCCCTACATCCCTCATCTCTTCAAGGGGAGCGTTGAAGTGACGGAAAAAATAGACGGCAGCCAATTTACCTTTGGTCTGGATAGTCAGAAAAACCTACTGCTTCGCAGCAAAGGCAAAGACCTCTATATTGATGATCCGGAAAAAATGTTCCAGGGTGCCATCGATTATGTGGTCGCAATTGGCGAAAAAATAAAAAAACAATTTCCCCCGGAAACGTTCTTTTATACGGAATTTTTAAGTACACCAAAACACAATGTCTTACCGTATGCACGGATTCCCAACAATCATCTCATGGTGTTTGCTGCCTATTTTGCAGGCACCGGATTTGTCGATTATAAAAAATTAAAAGTAATAAGCGATCTGTTGGATCTTGAGGTCGTACCGCTTCTTTTTGAAGGAGAAATAAAAAATGTTGAAGAACTGAACCATTTGCTCAATCGTACAAGCGGCTTGGGCGGCGAAACCGTTGAGGGAATTGTGGTAAAAAACTACGCGCAAACGGTCTTTATTGCCGACCAGGTCTTTCCTTCGTTGGGCAAATTTGTCCGGGAACAGTTTAAAGAACGCCATAAAAAGGAGTGGAAGAGAAAAGAAGGAAAAGGCAAATGGCAAACCTTCTTGGAAAGTTTTCGGACCGATGCCAGATTTAGAAAATCGGTACAACACCTTACCGAAAAAGGGGAGCTAAGCTTTACTCCCGCCGATATTGGCAAACTTATGGTCGAGCTGAAAAAAGATGTTATTGACGAAGAAAAAGAAGCGATCAAAGAAGAACTCTACACATTCTTTATTGATGAAATTTTGCGCAAAGCCACCGCTGGGTTCCCCGAGTGGTATAAAGAGCAACTGCTGAAAAAAGCCTTTACCTAGGTTTATTGATGACAATCGGGCGCAAGCGGCTCATTTCCTCGAGAGAATAGTGCACTCCTTGGACCCCGAGGCCCGAACGTTTGACCCCAAGAAATGGAAAGTGGTCGGGGCCGCGTTGGGGACTCCCATTAATTTGAACGGTGCCAACGTTTAACTGCTTGGCCACCACAATCCCCGCCCCCTCGTCTTGGGTAAACACCGAGGCCTGCAGTCCAAACCGCGATGCATTGATGATCCCCACTGCCTCCCCAATGTCCTTAACAGTGATGAAAGACACCACCGGTCCGAATACTTCCTCTCGCACTGCCGGCATTTCCGGCCGGACGTCAGATAATATTGTTGGCTCGACGAATGCGTTTGTTCGCCTGCCACCGGTAATAATTTTTGCCCCAGCCTTCACGGTCTCACCGATGAGCGACTGGATATGTTCGGCTGCCGCAATGGAAACAACTGGTCCCACGAGTTTGGTCTCCGGACTCCGGGGATCACCCATGTGCACAAGCTCAGGCATTTGTTTCATGATGACTGTTTGAAGTGATGCAAGGGTGTCAGGCATTCCGAGGACATACTTGATCGCCGTACAGCGCTGCCCGGCATACGAGAAGGCTCCTTTGATAATCTCGCGGGCGGTGAGATTCATATCCGCGTCCGGGAGAACTAAGGCTGGATTGTTGCCGCCGCATTCAAAGACCAACGTCTTCATCCCCGCCTTTTTAGCTATGGCCTCCCCAGTGTCTGAGTTTCCTGTGAAGGTGATGCAATCGATGCCCGGATGAGAAACGAGATAATCCCCGATATCACTCCCCGTCCCCGTCACACACGTGAGCGCTCCTTCCGGTACACCTGCTTTCAGAAATGCTTGTGCCAAATGGAGCGCGCTTATTCCCCCTTGCGTCGGCGGCTTAAAGACGACCGCGTTACCCATCAGGAGCGCCGGGGCGAGTTTACTCGCAGTAAGATTGACGGGATAATTAAAGGGTGCAATAGCAAGAACTGTCCCCCATGCCACGCGCTCGATGAGACCAATCCGTCCTTTGTCATACCCAGGAAAATTATCGCTATCCAGAGTCTCCCCGCGCATCGACTGGACTTCATCGGCGTAGTAATCGATGAGGTCAGCGGTCCGGACAATTTCACTTTTGGCTTCTCCCATGGACTTGCCAATTTCTTTTGCAAGCAATGTTGAAAGATATTCTTCAAAATGCCGGATCCAGTCGGCCGCCAAATGCATGATCTTTACGCGTTGGTTAAGGGGTGTGGCTTCCCACTTCGCTTGTCCGGTTTTAGCAGAGGTCATCACCGCGTCAATCTCGACTATCGTCACGACCTGCAGTGCCCCCACCACACTATCATCTATAGGAGAATGGATCTCTACCGTTTTTCCGCTCGCGCTTTCCACCCACTCTTTTCCATTAAAAAAACGATACACAGGTGGTGTCGCGTGATTACTGAGGGTTTCAAAAAATTCTTCCGGCATCGTAAATATAGTGTAGCAGGTTACGAAGATTTCTTGTATACCGTTTCATGCCGACCAATAGCGAGGAAACGAGCCGTGGTTTTACCAATCCATTCATACACGATACGAATATCGCCGGTAATTGAAAAAGCGTACTTCCCCTCCATGCCTCCGTGAAGTTTGTGATTGCCAAGTCGCGTGTCGTCAGGGTTATTTTTAAACCATCGCAGCCGCAGGGTGATACTCTCCTGGAGGTTCGAATCGTTTTGTACCACTTTTCTGTAGTTTTGATGGTACGCTCCGGTGTATCGTACGTTTACCATGACGTTTCGGCAGATGGCTCATCACAAATTTATGAAACGGAGTCACCCCATCCCATTCTACATCATTTTCGATTGGTTCAGCGGCAGACTTTAATACTTCAGCTTCAAACTCTGGGGTAAATCCATTTTCGGTAAGCCGGGGATAGAGCCAATCGCGAAGCGTATCGCGGAAAAGCTCGCTCATCGACGAATACCCCCGACGCGCAAGGTAGGCTTTTGCATCTTCGTACATGGTTTTGGGAAGAGAAATGTTGATCGTCATCATATGGCAAGTATTGTATAACAATCATACAAATATTGTCAACGACAACTCCCCCACAGCCCTCTCCCCTCCCTTCGCGCTTCTCTCTCTGCTTCCAAAAATTGCTCCCGGTGGGCCACATCCGGTGGAACGGTGTCGATCCTTGCCGCACCCTGACGGACTAAATAGTCATTAACGAACACTTCTCCTACATAAACATACCGGAGGAGTCTCCCGTACTTATCCGTATCAGAAATATCTCTCTCAAGTCGTACAGTCTTCCCGTCTACTAGTCTCGCGTTTTCTTCTTTCGCTTCTTTCCCAAAACATTGTACGGTGCGTCTGGGATCCACACTTTCCGGAGTATCCACTCCGATGTACCGGACTTTCCGCTTGTCAGTAAGCTCAATCGTGTCTCCATCAATGACTCGACCCACGACCGCTATTTCTACGCCGGGGCCGGCTACTCCCGACGAAGTCGCAACACCTGCTGAAATTGCGGATTGCCTTGCTGATGATGGTAGTGAAGATTTAGAAATCCATGAAGTATTGTATCCTAATGCACTGAGTCCACCAAGCACAAAAATCACCCCATATTTCATCCATCGCTTCATCCCATTATTCTATCATCACTGATTTATGCCCGCTCCAAATACTGGCCCGTCTCCGTATCAACGGCAATCGTATCCCCTTCTTTGATGAAGAGCGGCACGGTGACAGAGAGCCCCGTCTCGACTTTGGCGACTTTACCCGCTCCCGCGACCGTGTCTCCACGCGCGCCTTCGATGGCCTCGGTCACAAGGAGCCGCACTTTCTTGGGAAACCGCAGTCCCAACACATCCGATTCGTGCACGAGCAATTGATAGGTATCATTTAATTTAATATACGGCAGATAATCAGATAGTACGCTTTCACTAACCAAATATTGTTCGTAGGTAAAATTTTCCATGAAGACATAGTTCACACCTTCCTTATAGAGATACTGCGCCTCATGAGTCTCGACCGGAATCTCGGTCACACTCTCCCCCGCCTTAAACGTGAAGTCCTGCACTTTGCCGGTCTTGAGAGATTTGAGCCGCGTGCGCACAAACGCGCTCCCCTTGCCGGGATTGACGTGCTGAAACTCGACAATGGCGTGTGGCTCGCTTTTAAATTCTATGACCCCGCCCTTACGGAATTCTGCTGTAGTAATAGTCGACATAGTGATAATTGTATCTCAATGAAAAACTCCCTTCCTCGGGAGTATCCCCTATTATCCCAAATCTGCCACCGAGGCGCAACTTACCTCCCGTAGTTTTGCCACAACAAATCAAAGAGCACAGATTGTGTTTGTGCCAACTCTTCATTCCAGATTTCTGTAGCGACCACCGCATCTTTGCCGTACCCCACTAAATAGATTTTCTGCTTGGTGATGATCGTATCGGAAGAAAACGTGACTCCTTCCGGTAAAATCGACAGTTCGTGCCTGTCTGATGCATAAAGCTTTTTGTATTCAACCGCTTCTTTGCACTTGACCATGAGCTCCTTTGCCCGTCCCCCGCTTTCCCGTATCGCCTGGGGAATTTTATGAAAATACTCCGGCATACTCGCCTTCACCCGGCCTGGATGGAATATCGACACAAACGATGACTCCTTCACGACCTCCTCGTACATCAGGGCTACCCGCGCCGGGCCTTCATAAAATTGCACTGCCGGCCGGATCGCGTGAGTCGCTTCCAATTTGACCAGCTCCGGAAGCCGGGACACGAGGATAGATTTGGCCTCCCCTATCTCCCGACGTTTGCGCTCGAGAACTCCCGGTAGATCGGCAACAGGGATGGGCTTGGCATGCATGACCCCCCGGTGAGCGAATAGTGAAACAACTCCCGCAGCAATCAGCCGGTCGGCAATCACATACATGGACGAGCGGTTGATTCCGGCGCGTTTGGCCCACGCGCTCACGGGACTCGCGCCCAGTTTGACAAGCTCAAGAAACGCATCCGTATCCTTACCGTCCAGATGAAATTGAGAAAATATATCGTTCATACCATTGTTGTTGTACATTCACAACACATCACTATAGCCTCATTGTAGCTACATTTACTCCATTTGTCAAGTAGTAATGTTGTAAATATTTGACAGATATAGTCTGATAGTATATGATGTTTTTTATATGAATTATCTTGAATCTGAACTATTGGGCCTTTTTGGGAATGTAATAAAGGAGCAACATGAACAAATAAGTCCTACAGAATGGCAAAGGATCAGCGAGGACGGAAGAAGAATGTTTTGGATGACTGAAACCGACCCTGACTTCACCATGGCGGGGCTGTATACTCGCTTTGATGATAAAAAAGGTCCTGCTCTATTTGTCCTAGAGCACTATCGAGAATCGTTACTGCTGGATTCTGCCCGTCGACTGTTGTCTTTTCATGGAGGTCCTACGACCACCGTCCAGACCATAATACGCTTTGAGGCTTTACCGAGGCACACTGTACCCGCTGTACCTGGTGACTTAGAATATCAGATAGGTGAACAGGTAGAGTATAGATCAGATGGGTATTTGCACATCACCGGCTGGACCGGACGACCATTCGAGTGGTCTGTTGATGATTCAACAGATAAATTTCTCTATTCCCATCAAGATTTGCAGGCGCAAGGAATTGTTAACGTTGATGATCTTCCCAAAAGAATAGACTTCATGAGAACAATGAGGCAGTTCCAAGAACAACTCATGCAAGGAAACTTTAGGAATCCTCAACTTTTTTCCTCAGAGGATTGACAAAAACTGCTATATCAAAGAAAAACCATAATGCACATCACGCTGGAGTTCTAGAGATGATATACGAAGAGAATATATAATTTGATTTTTTCGTATATAATCACCCCATCTCCCCCGCCGGAAAAACATCAAAGAGATTACCAGATAGTCCGGACGAGCTTGGAGCGGCGGATTTTCTCGTCTTTGGTGACGATAGGCACGCCCAAACGAAGCGCAGTTGCGACGATGATGCGGTCGGCAGGATCTTTGTGGGACCAGTTCGGAAGAAATACCGCCGACTTGGCAATGTGGACATCCACGGGAATAAACCTAAAATACGGCAGAATTTCCAAATCGCGAAGCCATGTCTCAATATCCGTAGCAAGTGTCACCCGTCCTGCTTTCACGAGTAGACAAATCTCCCAGGCGCTCATCGCTGAAGAGGCGACCGCGCCGTTTTTGATTTCACCGTCGATAGCGAGGCGGGAACGAGAGGAAAGCAGTGCGGTTTCATTTGCCCACCAGACGAGGGCGTGCGTATCCAAAAGGATCATTTCAGTGCCTCCCAATCCTCTAAGCCTACAGGCTCAAAAGGATTGATATACTTAATGACGCTCCCTTTCAGCCGCGCTCTTGCCTCTGCTACCGTGCGCGCATCAGGCGCGTCTCTCATGAGTTTGGCATTTGCATGGACAATAGGGACAACTTTAGCGATTGCCTTCCCTTTACGCTCAATGATGGTAGAAACACCATGGTAAAACGCACTATTGAGTAGTTCTCCGAATCGCTTCCGCGCTTCCATAGCTGTCACTGTTGTTTGTAACATATATGTCAATTCTATCAATTGATAGAGATCATGTCAATACCACTAATCTCTATCATTTTCCCGCCTCTCCCCCACCGGACAAAAAACTATACCATTCTAAACGAGCCATTCGATCACCGGTCGGGCGGGACGTTTTGAAGAACTGGTCGTGAGGGCATTATCCAGATAGAGCACGGTTCCATCCCCACCAAGATAGTTTTTAGCAAGTTCCAAATTGCCAAATTCCCGTTTTGAATTTTCATCCGTCAGGCGATAGCAAACTTGAAAGCATGAATAGTTACCCCCTTTATTCACGACAAAATCAATTTCATACCCGTTTTCATCCTGACCAAAAAAAACTTGCTCTCGTCCGTATTTCCTGATAAGTTCGTTGTAAACCAAATTTTCCAATCTTTTTTCGTCCGCCTCGTCGCGTCCGCTGATAAATGAATTATCCACCAAATAATATTTGGCAGTCCTGGAAAAGACCCGACTAAGTTTATAATCAAATTTTGTCAATTTTTCTATAGCGTAGGCGCTCATCCAGTAGCGAAGATAGTTTTCGATAGTCGCCACCGAGACCTTCATGCCCTGCTCTTCCAGACGGCCAACGATTTTCCTCAAAGACAGAGGGGAAGTGACGTTGCCACGGACAAATTCAAATGTTTCTTTTAACACATTGACGTTGTCCACTTGGTAGCGCTTGATGATGTCATCAAGTATTATTTTCTGGACAAGACCTTCATGATAATTGCGCGCCAACAGATCAGGGAGTTTGAATTGTTCACACAGACCGCCTCGACGAAGATAAAAAGTGAACGCCTTATCAATTTTTTGTTTTTGGGAATAATAGTCTTTGAAATTAATTGATAAAAAATCTAAATACTCTCTAAAACTAAAGGGGGTAATTTCGAGAGAAAGACTTCGTCCGGAGAGAGCAGAGCCAAGTTCGCCGGACAAAAGCTTGCTGTTACTTCCACTGATAAAAATATTATATTTTCCCTGTTCGTACAGTGAGCGTACTAATTTTTCCCAGCTTTGCACTAACTGAATTTCGTCCCAAAAAATATATATTGGCTTGGTTATATCTCCCACTTCTCTTTGATACATTTCCCAGATTTGACGAAGCTCGCGGACCGTCTTTACTTCTTTCAAAAGATCGTTTTCAAAATTTAAATAAAAAATATTCGTTTGGGGGATGCCCTTATGGATAAATGACTGGGAGAGCATTTTAAGTAGATATGATTTACCGGACCGACGAAATCCTACAATAGCCTTGATTAAACGACTGGACGCAGCCTGCTGTAGCCAGGAAAAATAATCGTTCCTTTCTACCGGGATATCCGTGCTCAGCGTTTGGGATTCCGCTATAACCTGACGTAATTCATGTACGGAAATCATAACTTCACATTATCATTTCCGTATGATTTTGTCAACTCGTGAACGCGCACCCAGAATCTATTCCCTACAACCCCCGCCCTAACAAGCTATAATACGGTGTATGAAAAACTTATCCCCCGACGAACGGAAGCTCCTGATTATCCAGGGGTTGGATATCCTGGCGGCAAGCCTCGCCGGGATATTTACCACGGTTTTCTTCTTTTCCCATGGGGATTTGAAAGTAACGACTCTCTACAACATCGCGGCGTTTGCCTCCATGACGTTTTTTTACGGTTCCTCGGGATTTCTCCTCCGGTATTTTTCCTCGGGTACCCTCATGAAAATCAGTTTGTTGGCGTTTTCACTCTTTTATCTTCTGCTGTTTTTTCTCAAAGACCAAAGCATCGCGTACGTCGTTCCCCTTGGTATCCTCTCCGGCTTCTCCGGAGGAATATACTGGGCGACGTACAACCTGAATCAATACATTCTTGCACATGAACGAAGACGGGTCTCATACTTTGGCTGGGCTGGCGCTATATTTAATTTGGCAAGCGCCGTAGGCCCGGGCGTGGGGGGCCTCATCATCATGTTCGTAGGCCGGACTTCGCTCGGACTTACGAATGGATATCTCGCATTATTTCTGATTGTCGCCCTGATCAATATCATCACGGTGTTTGTGATCGGCAAACTCCCCGCCCATGGATCGCTGGATTTTTCTTACCGTCATATCTGGGAACACCGACGATCGATGCGCTGGAAACTCATTCTCGGACAAAACGCGGTACTAGGTTTATTTGATATCGCGCTCGGCACCGTGACGGGCGTATTATTTTTCGTCATAGTAAAAAATGAAGCAGATTTGGGTTTCGTTCTCACTGTGGCTTCCACGATCGCAATCGCTTCCAATCTTTATGCTATCCCGCTTCTCACGAGATACCCATCCGCGTTTTGGATCGGTGTCGTCGGGTCTGCTCTCTCGATCATTGTGTTTGCGCTCTATCAATCGCCACTGGGCGTCTGGGCGTATATTATTATCTCCGGACTCACTGTTCCGATATTTAACAACAGAATATCTACAGTTTACTTTGGTACGCTGGATAAAGAGGAGGGAGGATGGCAGCAAAAGTATCATCTCCTTCTCGAACGCGATATTGTGTTGGGAATATTCCGGACAATAAGTTTCGTCGGGCTTTTTATTTTTCTTCAATTCGGGAATGAAATTCAACTGGCAAAATCCTGGCTGTATCTCCTCCCCGTCCTACCCCTTGCCCTCGCCTTGTTGCTCCAAAAAACGATTGCACTAGCTACTCCAAAAATAAAAAGTTAAGATTTTAGGATTCTCCTCAACCGTTCTCACCTGCTGGAAAAAACAGCGTGTCGGCGATATCGCGGGCATCGGCAAACAACATAATCAACCGGTCGACGCCAATGGCAATTCCGCTGCACTTGGGTAACCCAACCTTTAACGCGTTAATGAAGTCGTGATCATAATCATAGGACGTTTTTCCCAGCCGTTGGATCTCATGTAATTCTTTCTTAAATCTCTCCTCCTGTTCTTTGGCGTCGGTGAGTTCGCTGTAGCAATCTCCGAGCTCAAGCCCTGCGATATAAAACTCAAACCGTTCTGCAAGCCTGGGGTCGCTCGTTTTTTTCTTAGATAATGCTGCCATCGATGATGGGAAATCATACAGAATAGTCGGTTTACCCCGGCCAAGCCGGGGTTCAATTTCATTGAGTAAAATCTGATTATAAAGTTGTTCCCAGGTCGTACTCGCTTCGATTGTATATCCCTTTTTTTGTGCAATTGCCCGGGCTTTTTTTTCATCCAAAAATTCATCGAAATGCACATGAGCATACTTTTTAAATGCTTGAGCGACAGAAAGCCGCTCCCATGGAGGTGTGAGGTCAATTGGTTTCCCTTGATAGGAAACAATCAATGAACCGCGATTGACGAACCGTGCAATCGAAACGATGAGTTGCTCCGTGTCCTCCATTATTCTCATGTAATCCGCCCCCACGCGGTAAAATTCAAGAATTGTAAATTCCGGATTATGGAGATTCCCCTGGGTTTCCATGTTCCGGAAACTTTTGGTTATTGCGTAGCAGTTGCCGATGCCTGCCACCATGAGTTTTTTTAAGGGGACTTCCGGAGAGGTGGAAAGGTAAGCGGGAGTAGCCTGACCGTTGCGGTCCAGAAGTTGCGTTTCAAAAACTTCGAGGTGCGATTCAGCAGGAGGATGGGCTATGAGGATCGGCGTTTCGACCTCATGAAATTGTTGATCGTCAAGATATCGGCGTATCGCTTTGATGATCTTCTCACGGATAAAATATCTATCCCAAAGCTCAGGATGTTCTTTTAATAATTTCCAAGTCTTCATCCACCTGATTATACTCCATTATTACCGCCCTTTTTGGTAGTATTGGCCTGCCCGCAATGCTTCGCAAAGCGATGCAGGCGGGTAGTATTTGATGATTGAATTATTGGTAGTATTTCCTTAAAGGAATCGAAGTACTTTCGCCTTTGCCTTGAGCTCATTAAACCACGGCTGGAGCTTATCGCCGATATGGGCGTCAAGGATAGCTTGTTTGGCTTCACTTCGCAGCGCCGCCTCTTCGGTAGCGACCAATGTCGCCCGATTCGTCGCGATAAAATTATTGACGTCTGCGTCGGTGATCGTTAACCCTTTTCCTAATATCTTTTGGACCGTAAGCTGTAACGTGATTTGCCGGTCAAATTCTGATTTGGTCAGTCCCTGGATCTTGAGAATCTCCTCAAGTTTCATCCCCCCGCCCAACCCTTTGACGATTTCCTCTTCCCGGGCACTTACTTCCGCGGGCGACATGACGATGCCCTGCTTTCGGGCTTCGCTTTCGATCAATTTCTCACTGATCATACCCTCAAGTGTTTGCTTACCATACCGGTCCGCCATCACACCATTGAGTTCCCAACTCCACACCGGCCTGCCGTCAACGACTGCCGCCACGAGCATGCTTTTGTTCGCCAAAAGTAATGCAGATAATGCCAGGAGTCCAAGAACGAGATACAGAACTTTTGTATTAAACTTTGGCTTGGCGGTCATCGGGGGTGTTTCATTATTGAAACTCGAAGTCATCGCCATATCCGCTACTGCTTCTTTTTTCACTGAAGTTTTCTTCTTTGCAATTTTTCGTGTTGCCATACCAGGTAGTAGAACTTCGATAATTTTCTTGCTCTTAAGTGTCAAGAAAATCTTTTGTCCTAATCCTCCATAAATGAACTATCAATATTATCAGTAACCAAGCATGGTCTCTCTCACCTTATAGCAAGATCGAAGTTTCACTACCTGGCTTTCTGTCAATCGCCAAAGCATACCACAGTCATGTGGGAAGCACAACCCACGATATACAACTTATGACGTACGGGATGCAGGACACAATATTCGCAACATACAATGAGCGCAGTCAGGATTTTGTGCTTTACAGACCGCGCGGCCGTGATCGATGAGGAGATAGGTTAACTTGAACCAGTCAGACTTTGGTATGACATCCATAAGTTCCCGCTCAATCTTCACCGGATCGGCATCTTTTTTGTAATCAACGACAACCTGTTCGTTTTTCAAGAGATGGTCTTGCGGTTTTGCAAGACCATCTCTTTTGAACACCATACTCTTTTTCCCACCAATTTTATCCAGGTCCACAATTCGCAATCGTTGGCTCAGTCGGAGAACATGAGTATCCACCGCGATCCCCTCGACAACTCCATACGCATTACCCAACACCACGTTTGCCGTTTTCCGGGCTACCCCGGGGATCGTCAACATCTCATCCATCGTCCGTGGGATTATTCCACTAAATTTTTCTCTAATGAGCTTGGCCGCCGCAAGAATATTTTTCGCTTTATTATGATAAAAGCCTGTTGACTTAATATCCTGCTCAAACACTTTGATATCAGCATGTACATAATCCTCAAGTGTTGGATATTTTGTAAATAATTTCTCTGTCACCTTATTGACCATTACATCAGTGCACTGCGCCGAAAGAATGACGGAAACCAACAGTTCCCATGAATTACTATAGTGAAGGACTATCCTCGCTTGCGGATACGCGGCTTTCAACAGAGTTACTACGTGGGCAACTGTCTCTTTTCTCCGCTCTGAGGACTCCCCCCTTGTGATCACGGTCATAGATACTTACAATGATACCATTCTTGCTTTTATACGTTCTGCCCCGCAAACTATGACGTTCAAGCTGTCCAAACTATTCCCGCACTTTCACCGAGTAATTTCCTCAAGAATTTTTTCTAGCCTCGAAATTGTATTGTTGTGGGGTAGCCTTGCCGCCTTCATTACGATCAATGTCATGACGCTTCAAAAAACCCGTCCGGCTTATTGGAATGAACTCATGAAGTTTTTTTCCTCCCCTTTTTCTGTTTCCCGGCACATCGACCTCGCCTCCATCTTATGGCAACAAGGCAAAAAGCCTGAAGCGCGCGCGCTTATGATCTCCGCCGCCAAGGGAAATACGGTTAATGTTTTAGGGAGCACAACGAGTCCACTCGTTACACTCACTCAATGGGAACACGAGATAGACCGATTAAGAGGACGGTATGCGTTCTGGCAAACGGTTGTCGCCACCAAACCCGACTACCGGGATGCATACATCACGCTTGCCACACTGGCCTATCAACTTGATTCTCTTCAAGAAGCAAAAAACTGGCTAACGAAAGCGCTCGCTCTTGACCCCAATAATCAACCATCTCAACAACTGTCCGTATTCCTTCAGGGAAAATAATACTGCACGAAGCTATTCTTTCTTAGCGCTTTCTTCCTTTGCTTTTTCAGCCGGTGCTGCTCCCTCGGCAGTTGGGGCGGCGGCGGCGCCCTCGGCCGCTACTTCACTAGCCGCTTCAGCAGCTTTGGCTACGTCAGCAGCCACTTCGCTTGCTGCTTCTTTTGTTATGAGCGATCCAACCTTCACGATAGTCAATTCCGCATCGGTTAAGACAGTGAGTCCGGCGGGGACTTTCAAATCTTTGACTTTTACCTCCTGCCCGACTTCGGAAAGCGCGGTCACGTCAACCTCGATGTGTTCGACAAGTTCGGTAGGCAACGCTTCGACTTCCACCCCATCTAATATGCTCAATACGACCCCACGCTTCTCGCTGACGACAGAAGATTGCCCCGTTAACACAATCGGCACCTTTGCGTGGACTTTTTCCTTGAGGTCTACCTGATGAAATTCAACATGAAGTATAGTTCCTGTGACCGGATGTTTCTGGACATGATGAATGAGAACGTGTCGGACGGCTCCCCCCACGGATAGCTCAATCAACCCGGTCTCCCCTGCTTCACCATAGGTTTTCGCAAACGCCTCAGACGCGACCGTGAGGGATACGCTCTTCACTTTTTTTCCATAAACGGTTGCAGGAAGCTCCCCTGCCTTACGGAGTTTTTTGACTTTTCTTCCAAGAGAATCGCGTTTCGTGGCGGAGAGTGAGTGTTTTTTCATGCGTATCAATTATTTTGAAAAGTGTATGGTGATCTCTTTCGTCTGATCAAGAGTTGTATTGTATCGGACTTCCTTGGCATTTGCAAGGAAGCCATTGTCTTTCGGTACGCTCATCGATTTTTCAGTTTTTGCCTTCCATCCTGATGGGTACCCAATGGCTACATCCACATCGGTGTCAATGACGCCGGGTTGCTTCCGCAATACATGGACAAATACTCCCTCATTGTTCGGAAATGAAAGGACCGTTCCCATCTGGTACCGGATCGTGATAGTCCGACTGGCCATTGGGGGCACGGTGAACGCAACCGCAACTACCTGCTGAGTATCCGCGACCGTGTCGGTGTCTCGATAGGGATAGATCCTTTTGGTAGTTTTTACCGGTTTCAGAGGAATCTCCTGACCATCTGCCGTCACGGATACGACCTGCGCGTCGGCAGGCATATACGCCCGTACATACGAAAGATATACGCCCCCTCCCATTTCTACCGCGTCGTTTGTCGATGAATTTTCATACGTGACCGACACTGACCCATCGATGATACCCTGTTCATCGATGTCCACTCGGCTTTTCATATTCCGCTTTATATATGCATTCACCTTATTGACTCCCATATTTGCCTCAACAATCGCTATGCGATCCACGACGCATGGATGCTCAGCGATTTGGCAGGACGGTTCTCCCATGAGCTTCCCCGTCCATCCCGCCTGTTGGGCGATACGCTGAGGCTTGGCGGCGGGAAACCAAAATTGTATATCTCCTGCCAAAAGCGCGTTGGTAATTGCGAGAAACACGCTACTTCCCTCTTCGGCCTTGGTCGAAGTAAGCCGCCCGATGAGAGCGGATCCCAGACTTCCTAAAAAATCTTTTTTTTGCGTCGACCCGGGAAAAAAATCCGCTTGTGTATAAAAAAGAGATTTTCCAAAAAAGTTGTCTTTAGAAATCCGGTCGTTGTAATCCGGCAGCTCTATGGGGCCTGTGGCGCCAAGAAGTTCGGTCAACACCGGAGTCGATACAGCGATCACGCCGTCGACCTTTATCCCCGTTTCTTTCTCGTAAAACCATGCAGCCTTCTCCCCGCTTATTGCAAAGTCCGGATTCCAATTGCTGTCCCGGAGGTACCAGTGCTCCTGCTCCAAAAGTTCTTTTATGGGCGTAGGCGGATCGACATGTCCCTTCAGTTGTCCGTCTACCACGTAGACATCCTGAATTTGAGGCAGCTCCATGATGCCGTTCTCGATACTCACCGTGGCGAGACTTCCGATAAATCCTCCCGTAGGACGAAGCTCCATACTATTCTGAAGAAGGATGAGATATGTTTTTTTCCCGTCAAACCCTCCCCCTATCCGATACAGGGATAAAAGATTGCGCGCTTGAGATACTTGAGTGATGGCTTTCAATAGAGAGGATTGGGCACGAGGAATGATTTGTTGCCCGGAAATAAATTGCAAAGGAAACGTTTGTATAGCGCTGAGAACCTCAAGTTGTGCGCTCACTAACTGCAATACATTCGATAAATCGTCTAAGTTCGTCCGCATCCGATCGACCGCAACGAGAAGCGGTTCTCTCCCCGGCTCGCTTTCCGCCTGAAAAAAAGTCGGCAATAATGTAGCGCTTTCGCCCATGAGCCGGGCAGCACGTGTCTCAACGTCTCCGAGTCCCGCGGCCACACCAAGCAAGCGTTCTTGATTTCGAAAGAGGTCCACGATTCCGACACTCCCCGCGGTGGTACTCATGAAACGAAGTGTCCGTTGACCTTGGAGAGCCCAAAAGGTCGTACTGCCTGCGGCGTTTGCAAAACCCGTTGCATTCCCATTTTTCAGCGCTTGAAACGCCCGCATCTGTGACAGTCCAACGAACCCAATGGAAGAAAAATACCAAACAAGAGGAACAATAAAAAAACTTGCGAGCAACAAGGCGACACTATATGCCAAGCGCGGGGGCACCGCGGAGAATGGTAACGGAGACCAAAGAACTCTCCGTATTTCGGGATGAACTAGCGGCTCTTCCACAAACTCACTCATGGCACGGGTAATTCTTTCCTGGTGATTGGCAACGGTATCATTGACGAGCGGATGAACGTGTTGGAGAACATGAATGGTCTCTGATTGACGTTCGTCATCATGGGGGATGATCTTCATTCCTTCGTCAGGCGGCGGGTACCCTTCTTCATAATAGGGTCCTCCGCAGCCGGTAATAAAGTAAGCGAATATCCGCTCTACCTCACGTGTGCCAAGCGACCGAGAAAAAACGCAGGCAATTTTTACGTGAATATGTGGCGAGTCCGAAACGTACTGTTTTTTATTACGAAGAAATATTATTGCAAAGATCTCAATATGATTTTTTGGAGAATCCGCAACGCTATCTTTCACAAAATCCTCATCCCCGATGACAATGTGATAAGTGGGGGCAATAGCCGGATTCCGGTTCACAACGACCGCGCATCCATTGAGTTCTAAGTATTCCCGTACGGGCAGAGCAAGTGTCACGTCCTGCGCCTCTATATGGGCTATCGGCAAGTCTGACGACTGCGTGTTGATACGACCTGGAGAAGGATGATTATTCATATGCGGAGATTACTCTCATTGTATTATGGCAAATCGACTCCCCGAAAACAACGGAAATATACAAGAATTTTGAAGCTAAATAGAGGAACAACACATGAGGCTTAGTCGTCAAGCGCTTGATTGACGAAATAATCCGCCCGGGTATTCTGTTCCCTGGGTACATACGAATAAGTCACTACTCCCCCAACCTCTTGTTCGAGAATACGAACGTCAAAAAAAAGCTTTTTCAGATGCGGATCTTTTACCTGAAAGTTTCCATTCAGTTGCTGCACCACGAGATTTGAGTCAAGAAAAAATTGTATTTCAAAATTTCTATCTGCTTGGTCATTGGTCATTGTGATTTGTGATTTGAGATTTCGTAGTGCTTCCAGCACCGCGGTGTATTCCGCTACATTATTCGTCGTCTCCCCTATCCTCTTCCCAAACTCTGTAACGAGGACTTTTGACTTTCCCGCCTGCAACGCTATGCGTAGCATTGCGGGCAGGTGACTTTCGACTTTCGACTCTTCCTCTCTTTCTATCACCACCCCCACCGCCGCCGGTCCCGGGTTCCCCCTCGCTCCCCCATCAGTATGTACGATTAGTTTCATAAATTCCAAGCATCAAGCACCAAATTCCAAACAAACTAATACAAGCACTACTGTACAAAACAATTAATTATTGTTTGCCTTCCTTTGGAGCTTTGAATTTGTTTGGTGTTTGGTGCTTGTTATTTGGCGCTTGAACATTGTGCCTATCGGTATCTATGGTACGAAATAACGACCAGAGATAACCAGCGGATAGTAATAGCACCAACCCTTCACTCCCGACCGTAATCCATGCCGCTCCGATAGCCCCGAATGTTGGAATGACCAAGATATCTAATAGTACCGTGACTATCATCAAACTTCCATAGATCACTGCTAAAACGATTTGTTTTCCAAGGGCGATAAGCGCCCACATCATGAGACTCGAAAGAAAAAAGAACGGCAATCCCAGGGTCAGCACGCGCAAGAGGGGAATACTCTCAGTAAACTCCGGACGGATGACAGCGAGGAGGGGAGCAGCTAACCAAAATGTGAGACATAAGACGACGGACATAAGACATAAGATGATACAGGATTTTTTCAATAGTTTCTTCGTTTCATAGGTCCTACGTCCTACGTCCTGCGTCATTTGTTTAACGAGGAGTAGGGGATACACCGCGTTCATAAAAAACGTCGGGAGCACGATGGGCAACTCAAACACTTTATACGCGAGTCCATAGAGTCCTACTTCGGCAGTGGACCGGGTCAGCGCCAGGACAAAACTGTCAATCCGAAAGTACACTTGATTAAAGAGTAACGTGATTCCCAAAGGAAGGGATGCCATAAAAAGTATTTTCGCGGTTTTTCGATCAAAGGAGATTTGAGCATGGCGTTCAAGGTGGCGAACAAATATGAACGAAACCATTCCGGTCACACTCAACCCAACGAGCAGTGACGTCGTCACGCCGAGGATTCCAATGCGGGATGATAATCCGTAGATAGTAAACGCAACGAGGGCCACCGTCACGATGTTGCCGGCGGCGATGGCCAAACTTGCCAAGTCATACCGCAAATGTTTCTGAAATATCGCATTTGCCGATACAATCAATCCTTGGATGAGAATAGTAGGGGAGAAGAGAATAATGCCCAAGCGGACCAGTCCTGTAAATCCTTGGGTGTCGCGTTGGGGGAGAAACGACAAGATTGCGATTGCAACAAACATGAGGACGATACCACCCGCGACCCGCATCCCCAAGAGCGTCGCCCAATCCGCCTTCCCGTTTACTGTTTTTTGTTTATTGTTTCCTGTCTGCCTTCGCAGATACACGGCATTGAGTCCAAAATCAACGAGGAGATAAAAAAATGCGATAAACGTCGTGATCTTCGTAAAGTCCCCATACCCCTGTGCTCCAAATTCCCGAGCAATGAGGATACTCACGAAAAACATCGCCCCACTCCCCACGACTTTTCCCACGAGCTGACTGCCGGTATTCCATGCAACATTCCATCTCATCGAAGACATACTGGCTATTGTACCTCAATTCGTCGATTTGTTACTTTGTTACTTTGTAAAACTACAATGCTCATCCCCACGAGCACCGTCAATAACAATTGACCCTGCTGGAGGGTGAGGGGATAGTGGTCGACGAGACCGAGGAGAAGGATACAAAAAAATGGGACAAAGTATATAGTATTTAGGTTAAACAATAATTCCTTTCTATTTTCCTTAATACGAAATACTAATCCCTTAATACTCTGCCAAATAAATATGACAATAAAAACAAAACCAACGACGCCGGTTTCTGCCAATACAAGAAGATAGATGTTGTGGACCGGCTGGAGAAAATAGATTGTCCGGGAGGGGAGTGCCTCCGGCAACCGCACGAGAAAATTTCCCAACCCCACACCAAAGAGGGGAGAGGCAGTCCATAATTTTATAGCTGCATTGTTCAGCTGCTGCCGGACCACAACGCTTTCCTCTTTTGGTGAAAAAGACCAAACCGCTAACACTAGAAAAAGAATAAAGGGGATAGTATATAGTATATAGGCAAAAACTCTATTCATTTTCTTCCTAAATACTAAATACAATATACTAATCCCTATCCCAGCCCCTCCCACCACAATCGCGCTCCGGCTAAATGTCAGGAGAAGCGCAATTGCACCCAACACCAACGCCGTGGCGTGCAAGTATTTTATTCTTTGATTCATTGGACTCATCAGACTCATTGGACGCATAAGACTCATACATAATAGCGGCAATACTGCCGCCAAAAACCCGCCCAGCACATTCGGGTGGGGGAATGTGGCATAAGGCCGGAGTCCAAAAAGTCGAAAGTCAAAAGTCGAAAGTCGAAAGTCGAAATCGTAACGCGCTATCCCCGGTGTGTCCACACCAAATGTCCTCTCACCGAGCCACCAGAGCGGCCCGCCGACGGAATGCTGGAGAAAAAATTGTGTAATGGCCAATATTGAAGAATAGAGAACGCCGACCGCTAGGGGAGTAATGACAAACGAAAGTTTTGGTTTCGTTCTTACGATGTACAGTCCCAGTAAAATATACTCACAAACTTTTATCCATTTATACACGGCAACAGGAATATTTGTTGCAATAAAAATATTAATACCTACGAACGCCAGCACTGCCGCCAACCATACATGTTTTGTTTGAAGCTTTGGAATTTTGAACCTTGGAATTTGTTTGGGATTTGTCAGCCATAGGCTGATCAGCCTTTGGCTGAGGATTTGGGATTTGGTATTTCCTTGCGCCCCTTGAAAAAAGACTGACGCCAACCAGCATCCTGTAGTCAAAAACACAAGTAAGTCTGTCAAAAACAAGGTGGGCGCCAGGTAGTCCACCCTCCTCCCCAACACTCCCGCCCACTCCGGCCAGAAGTGCAGCCCAAGTTGGGTGGGGAGTAATGCTAAAAGAAGCCAAAAAAACTTTTGGTGCCACTTCATGAAGGAACGATGGGAAGATGGTGCTTAAAATTATTCTCCTTCATCCGTTTCACCACCTTGCCAACGGTGGTATGATCATATCCCTTTGCAACCACTTCATCAATCGACTTTTTCTCGTCCACAATCATTCTTAAAATTGCATCCGCCTCTTTATAGCTAAACCCAAACTCTCCTTCATCCGTCTGGCCTTCCCAAAGGCCTGCCGTCGGGGCTTTCGTAATGACCTGATCCGGTAATCGTAACACTCGAGCCAGCTCATACACATCTGTTTTATATAAGTTCCGTATGGGTTCGATGTCACTTGCCTCATCGCCAAAGCGCGTAAAGTAACCAAGGAGATGTTCCGTCTTATTTTCTGTACCGACGACTAAGGCATCGTGTTTCTTCGCGTGGTCGTAAAGAAGTATCATCCGCACCCGCGCCATCACATTGCCTCGGCGAATGTTGTCCATCAAAGGATCCAGGGCAACAATCGGATCAACCAGCGGCTGGATATTAATAATAGATACATTATTCTTTGGAATTTCCAACGTTTGTATGACCAGCTTTGCATCCGCGACCCCCTGATCGTTGAGGATTCCATATGGCAGGAGTAGGGGATAAACATTATATTTTCCCAACGCCCGGACTGCTAACGCACAACTCACACTCGAATCAATCCCACCGGAAAACGCAATCACCGCCCGCAAAAAACCGGCTGTCTGAAATGATGATCGGAGAAACTGAATCAGATTTTTTGTGACACGATGAGGATTAATGGTTTTCATACTTTGATAATTCACTCAAATTATCAGGCAAGTGATCAATCCCACCAAACTCTTTGATAGCAATTGATTTTATTCGTCTTTTTATCTCTGGCTTTATGAAGGTTATCGTCATTTCTTTTTCTCCGCCGATACTCTCACAATCGTCTTCAATTAAAATATCCGGTGCAATCTTTTCGGCTATTTGGGCGTAACTTTCTCCTTTTTTGCGATGATAAATTTTCCCTTTTGGGAAAGCGTATCTATCCAAAATTTCTAAATCAGCTTTCACACCTTCTTTGCCGGCTACTTCATCACCTCTCGCTTTTATATTCTCGGTTAACGCACTGAGATAAAAAATCTCTGCGCCTTGTTCAGCCCACCTTTTTAACTTCCCTACAGCATGACCGATAGGAACATACGCATGAAAATCACGAACGGATTCTCCCTGATCCTTTACTTGTCTGATAATTTGTTCACGGGTTTTGCCAATAGCACTTTTGTGCATCAGCAGTGTGCCTTGGAGAAACAGTAAAATCTTCATATACAAAGCTCTATGAAAATGGAAAATGCAATTATCGAAGACTCACTCTCTGCAATAGAGAGCTTTTTAGTCGAAGCTCGGAGTCATACGGCAGATTTTTTTTCACAAACTCTATCGCCCTTTTCTCGGCTTTATCTACTAATTTTACCAATCTATGATATTCCTTGCCTTCCTCTCGTCTGGATTTCATATCTATATGTAGAGTAGCACGTAGTATGCGTTAGTCAATACGGCAATGGTACGTAGCAGTGAGAATGCGTTTTAATTCTGGCAACGCAAATGCTCCGATTATCTGCGAGTTTGCTTGCATCGCTCTCATAATCTGTGCCACTTGATCTTTAGAAAACTGATGACTACATTTGGATACGATACGAATAATTGTATTTGTTGTTTCAAATGAGCTGCTCTCGCAAAGAGCATGAACAAGTGACTGTAAAGATTTTTTGTAGTATACAGTCTTCGGCTGGTAGTGTAGACCAATATGCGCAACGGTAACGGCCAGCTCAAACAAATTATCCGTTGGCTCATTTCTGTATTGCAGCGCCTGATACTTATTGATAAATCCGTATGGATTTATGGTCTCAAGTTTGATTGGAATTATTTTCTTTTTCAAACACACGGCGTAACCTGTTTCCTGGTCAGTATACGAAGAATTCTTAAAACGTTCCGAAACAAGAGGGATAAAGAAGTCTGCGTTTCGTATGGCGTGAAGTATTTCTTTTTCCCAAATTTCAGACCCAAGAATGTCATCATGGGCGATAAATGTATCGTAACCGCAGTAACGAATCAACAACTGTTTTAATCTTCCACCGATTTGCTTTTCCTCCGAGGAATAGCTGATAAACGCACGAGTTCGATCCATATATAATTTCTTAGTCTTTCCTAAAACTTAACAATCTTACCAGCCCAGACTCGCGTATTGGACATTTAGACCTGACCCACTTACTCCTCATTGATAGACTTCATAATGATTACTTCAAAAGCTTCTTTACAGTCGTGGTTGTCGCCCCGTAGCACATTTTTAGATAGCTCAGGCCCTCCCGATGATCCTTATCGCTAAACGATTCAACACAATCCTCCAACACCACAACCGTATAATTCTTCGCAAATGCATCGGCGCTGGTATGTCTCACACAAATATGGGTATGCTGCCCCACGAGAATCACCGTTTTGATTTCGTGTTGACGAAGCAACAAATCAAGACCGGTCTCATAAAATGCACTATAGGTGCGCTTACCAAGCACGATGTCTCCCTGTTTTGGATCGAGTTCTTTTATCACTTGAGCACCGGGACTACCGGCAAGCGCATGGGTGCCCCACACCTTTTCCTCCGGATCGCCTGGTAAATGTGCATCATTGGCATATACCACAAGCCAGTCCTTTGCCCTTGCAAACTCAAGAAGCTTGGCAATGTTGGGAATAATTCGTTTGGCCCGGTCATTTTTCAGCGCTCCATAAACGAAATCTTCAAGCATGTCTATGACAACCACTGCATATTTATTTCTTACCATAGTTTTTCAGCTAAAATTATTTACTTTCATGCGGCTGTTTACCTGATAACTTCTCCCAGCCTTGGCAATCCTTTTTCCATTAACTTTGACAATGTCCGCCGTAAAATCGTTGTTCCCATGCACAAGTGCCGACCCCACGCCATATCCATCCACCGGCGTCTTTTCTTTCTCAAACATCCGTACCTTCTCCTCGGTAAATCCTCCGGACACGAGTATTTTAACATGGCCGTATCCATTGTCGTTGAGTGCTTTCCGAACGAGCATAACCAACGTCGGATTAACCCCAAACATATTTTTTGTATTTTTACTCAATGATTTATCAACCATATTGCCCGCAGTATCCAGTCGTACGCCCCACAACTTTTTCCCAAGGGCTTTGGCCACCGCCAGCGAGGAACCCACGCAATCGTTATCAAAATCAACAAGGGCAACAATGTTCACACCACGAATATGTTTAGCAAACAATTCTGCTGCCTTCACCGTACTACCATCATTGACTGCAATGAGTGCATGGGGGATAGTGCCGACGGGAATTCCGTTCCACCGTGATGCGTGGGCAACCGTGCACACGCCCGCCGCACCCCCGATGTGCGCCGCGTACCCATCACCTTCCTGATTATGGAAATCATCAAACCGGTCGGCAAAGAAAAACACCGGTTTGCCGTTCGCGGCTTCTATAACGCAGCGCGTGTTGGTCGCCACCATCGTGCGCCGTGCGAGGATGCCCAAGTATAATGATTCAAGATGAGCAAAATACAAATATGAACCGGTAACGTGCATTATCGGCTCTCGATTACCAATGGTATCGCCATCGGAAAGCGCGGATACAGTAAGTGTTTGGTTTTTTGAAACCCATCGGGCTCCCCGCCACATCCCCGCTCCTACACGAAGAAGCTCTCCTACCTCATCCACACCACATAAAACACTGTTCTCGTTTCTCTGAAATATCTGCATTGTCACAACGGTCGTATCGCCTTCCCGCTCGAGGATATATTTGGTCCGGTTGAAGTACGTGGCACTATAGAATCCGCGCCGAATCCGCTCAATAGTTAGCTTATCCCAATACGTCATACTTTTATGGCAAATCCCGCATAGTCATCAGGGTTTTTCATCGAGAAAAAATGACATAACAATTGATCTATTTCTTGATTAGAAAGTTCGGAAGGTATCGCGATAATTCCCGGCTTTCCCTTTTTGACGAGCTTCTTGAAGTCCTGATAATTGATGGTAACGACAAATCTGTCTGTTTCGATTGCTTTTTGATAGATTTCCCGATCTTCTGCTTGTGGAGACAAGCCACAATCGGCAACAGCATGGGCAAGGTTAGCCTTCTTGCTCAAACGTGGAAAGGATTGAGGTTTGGCAAAAGCTGAATCAAGCAATAATCTAAATTTTCGTTTAATTTTTGAAGTTTTATTTTTAGACAAGTTGCTGTTGATAGTAGGTAAATATCTGAAGTAAATCCTGTCTGGTTATATCCAAATACGGATAGTCTTTTTTAAAGTCTTTTATTCCATACCCTTGAACATAAAGAGCCACAACACGAGCTACAGGAATTCTTGTTCCTGAAATTACGGGTTGTCCTCCTAATACATTGGGATTTGATTCAATAATCTTTGGCATACTGCGCGTAGTATAAAAAGCTTTTATTTATATGTCAACTTCTATACAGCCCATGCTTCTTTATATATGTGGCAACAGCAGGAGGGACAAATGCGTCGATGGACAGTCCCTGCCGCGCGCGTTCCCGTATCTTGGTCGAAGATATATTGGAAATCATGAGGGATGTGTGCTCAAGAAGGGTCATATTTTTGTACAACGGGGCATTGGCATACCCGCCCCGGGGGAATATAAGAAACGGAATCTGATTGAGAAGTTCTTCCCAGTGGCTCCACTTAGTGGTAAATCCCGGCAGCCAGTCCGCGCCCATGATAAAGGTATAGGAGTGTTTGGGTGGAAGATGGGGGAGCAGGTTAATGGTATTGCCGTCAAGTTTGCGATCTATCTCCAGAGTAGATACAACCGTCCCGGACATCTTCAAATATTTCGTCATTGCGAGCCGGTCGGCGACTGGAGCCACATGGGGTTTTGGGGGGTGCTGCCCGTAGTTGGGGAGAAACCAAATTTCTTCAATGTCTGTAAAGTCCAGTACCTGCCGGGCAATCATGAGGTGCCCGAGATGGGGGGGATTAAACACGCCGCCGAAGATACCAATTCTCATACATACCAATACACAATATCCAATCCACAATTTCCAACAAGGTGGAGAAAGCTTTTTATAAAATGCCTTTTTTCCATGTTGGACATTGGATATTGGACATTGGATATTAACTGTGATCTCTCCGCGTTGGTCATTGGGATTTGGTCATTGGACATTTATTTAAGCTCGTGGCTTCACGACCAACGTCCTATTCATTCCTTCGCCCACAGACTCGGTCGCGACCCGCTCATCGCCGCCCAACGTCATGTGGATGACGCGCCGCTCGCTGGGCGAGAGGTTCGGGAGCTCGACGGGTTTGCCAAAAGAGATTGCCCGCTCGGCAGCGCGTTGGGCCATAAGCATGAGCGTCTCTTCGCGCTTCTGCCGGTAGTCTCCGACGTTGACATACACTTTCACCCACGCTTCCAACTTTTTGGACACAATGATCGAGAGCAGGATCTGAAAACTTTCAAGTGTCCGCCCATGAAATCCAATGAGGAGTCCGGTTTCGTCCGTATCGATCTGCACCTGGTAGGCGCCGGTTTCATCCATGTCTACGCCGACGGTTCCCAGGACTTCCAGCCGCTTGAGTAAATCTTCCGCAATTGCTTTAACGTGATCGATAGGTTCCATGTGATTTCAGTATTTAGGAATTAGTATAAAGTATTCAGGAGTATATTTTTGTATTTCCTATATACTAGATACTCTATACTCACCCCTTGTTTTCCTTATTTACCGCGAGTTGCTGCATGATACCAAAAAGCCCGAATACGTTCCAGTAGAGCGATAATCCGAGTGGGAACTGAAAGGCAAAAAATCCAAACATGATCGGCGTAATCATCATCATCTGCTTTTGCATATCTCCCATCATATCCTCCTTCTTCTCTTCCGGCTTGCCCGCCGAAGCTTTAGCGGAGGAGGGTTTCATTTTTTCATTGGTAGTATTGGAAATTGGTAGTATTTGTTTATTGGTAGTATTCGCCACCGTGGGCATCATCAATTTACTCTGCCAAAACTGTAGGAGTCCGGTGATCACCGGCACAGAAAGGAGCCACCACCCCTGTGTTTGCCATGCCTCGGGTTTAAGGCCTAAATTGATGCCAAAAAACGTGAGGTCGAGAGACGTGAGTTTCATGGCCGGCACATAGAGGACTTGGTTAAGCTGCGTGACGAGCGTCTCCAGATTTCCATTCCCCAACACTTGGTAAAACACGTTGTAGAGCGCGATGAGGATCGGCATTTGGACGAGAAGAGGAAGACACCCGGCCGCCGGATTGACGCCGTGTTCTTTATAGAGAGCAAGCTGCGCCTGTTGAAGCTTCGGCTTATCATCTTTATGTTTGGCGTTGAGCGCATCCAGGTGAGGTTTGAGGTTACTCATCTTCTTGGCGCTTTTCATCTGCGCCTGCATCAGGGGGTAGAGGAGTAGCCGGATAAATGCCGTCATCCCGATGATGGCAAATCCCATGACCCCCGGCACGCGGAGCCACTCAAACAATTTGTAGAATGCCACCAGAATATTTACTATAGGCCAGATCAATAATTGATTCCAAAGATTCGGATCAGTCATAATATTCTCTTATTCCATTATTTTGTTATTCTATTATTTCTCGGCACCGGGTCCCTGCCTCCCGCGCTCCACGGGTGGCATCGGACAATGCGTTTGACCCCAAGCCACAACCCATGGATTATACCATAGCCATCGACGGCCTGATACATGTACTCACTGCACGTCGGCTGAAATCGACATGCGCGATCGGTGAGAAACAGAAATTTGAGGATCCCCGTATCAAACGATAGGTACCGTTGATAGAAACGAATGGCAACAAGAAAAATAGGTTTCATAGTATATAGGGGATAGTATATAGGGTTTAGGGTTTAGCGATTTCTGATTGAGATTTTTTGATAAGTCCCCGGATAAGTTTGCTCACAAAAGTAGATTGTTCTGCGATTCTCCTGAATGCGTCCAAAGAGATATATCCCACATCGCGGCTCACCAACAACTGATTCTGTAATTCCGTAAGTGATCCAAGAGATATTGAATAAAATTGCAGCTTCTCTTTCCATGAATTTCTGCTAAATCCTTCTGCAATATTGGATGTTATAGAAACAGCACATCGGCGTATCTGGCTTGTTAGACCAAATAATTCCTCTCTTGGAAATCCTTTTGTTATACGATAAATATCCAATACCAACACATGTCCCTCTTTCCATGCAACAAGATCAGTAAACGACAATATTTTTTCATTCATACACTCGTTAATCTTTTGGTTTCCCTATATACTAAATACTAGTACCTTACCCCTTAAAGATTCCTGTTTTCCTCAACACCTCCCTCACCCTCCCATCAACCACCCTAAACTCATCCCCCAATCCCTTCCGCACTATAAACACCCCGTCCCATCCGGGGCTGAGAGAGGGAAGAGCTAGCCGCACCGATTCTCGGACCAACCGCTTCAACCGATTTCTTCCCACTGCGCGTTTGTCCACGCTTACCGGCACCACAAATGCAAACCGTGTGTTTTCTCTTATGTCATCCCGGCCTTTGAGCCGGGATCCAGCGTTCAAAAAAGCAGATGTAGATTCTCTCTTCCTATATATAAGGGAGATTCCGTCTCCGTTTAGGCGTTTGCCCCCGCGCATGACGGATTTGATTTCAGGTGAGGGGAGGCGGTGGTGTTTGGGAAGCATGAGACAATCTTCATTTAGATTATTTTGCTATTTACTCATTCATTTGCAGATTTGTAGATTTGAATATTTGTAGATTAAACAGTGAGCTTCTTCCGTCCCGTCAGTCTTCGTCTTTTGAGAACCTTGCGTCCGACCCGGGTCGCCATCCGGGCGCGGAACCCGTGCTTACGCGCACGCTTTCCCTTCTTCGGCTGATAGACTCTCTTTGGCATGACCCTAAGTATACCTGATCCGGCATCCCCGCAGCAACACCCACCATGTCTGATGGTTTATAGTTCACTATTAACTATAAACAAACATTTGATATGTAAAAAAACTCTCCCAGCCGTTGTTATTTTTGTTGAGCTTTGATCATCAAATCAATCTCACGCTTCAAAACTGGCAGGTCGTCTTGTATCGTTTTCCAAATCACTTCTAGATCGATACCAAAGTACTCATGGACTACCTTGTCGCGCGCACCGACGACTTGTTTCCATGGGACAGTGGGATACGCAAGACGCAGCGGCTCTGGTATGTGTCGCGCGGCTTCACCGATCACTTCGATGTTTCGAACCACCGCATCTATCGTCCGGGCGTCCCGGGAAAACGCCTCAAAAGACATAGACGACACAAACTCGTTTATCTTTTCTATCGCCTCACGGATATCGGACAAGTAGAGAAGCGTGTTGTGTTCAGACATAAACCGTCTCCCGTAAGACCACGTCTTTTATAAATGGTTTGAGTGCATTTACCGTAACGACATCCACATTCCGCTTCAAGAGTGTTTTTAAACGATCCTCAAGCTCAATGAGCTTAAATAGCCCAATCGGTTGTGTGAGTTCTACGAGGATATCCACGTCGCTTGTTCGCTTGGTGTCGCCGCGCGCCACAGAGCCGAACACGCCCAATCGTCTCACTGAGTATGATTCTCTAAAATGGGGAATGCTCTGCTTGAGTATCTTCTTTGCGGTTGCCAAATCTATCATCATATCTGTTTATTATACTGTTTTCTTGGAGAATTATCAGAAACAACTCTTACGGCACGGTTCTGCTGGTAGTATGTGTTTTTGGACTACCCCGCATAATGTAATAGGCGAGTGCCTCCCGTACTTTTTTACGGTGTTTACCCCGTATGTCGCGCTCCTCGGGAGTGCGAGGCTGTAAGCCTCCAGACCGAGGGAAGCGTACTACGGGGCAACTTCCTCCCTGCCCGCAATGCCCTGCCCGAAGCTGCTGCATCGCTGCAGGCGGGTGCGCATAGCGTTGCAGGCGGGCCACGTGATGGGCACGTCTCTCATACTATCCGGCATGGAGATGAGAAGACGGGCCTGCCCGCAATGCAAGCAACGCGTTGCAGGCGGGGATTATAGAGGAAAAGTTCCGCCGAAGTTGAATTGTTTTGCGAGATGCTTACCAAGTCCCGCTGCAAGAGGAAGCTTCCGGCGACAAAAATGCCTTGTCCAACCAACCGTTCTTTCTATGCGAGACGAGCGCTCGTATCTCCAAGACATACCTGATGGATGAGATTCCAGCGTAAATAGGGGATCAGTTCTTTCTCCTCTTTTGGAGTTTCGCTGGTCATGAGAGTCTGTATGGTGTGTTTTATCATGTCTTTCGATTGTCCGTTTGCCTCACCCACAGAATGTCCTTTGAGTATTGCCATAGCAACCTGATTAGACGGTTCGAGAAACAATTGCGCAGTTTTATCATTGAGTGGCCGGGTCATATACTCGTCTTCAATAAAAAACACAAAATCGTCTGTGTATCCAAGGTACGCCATCGCACCCTTTGCGACACTCGCAGGTCCGAGTACTGCCGCAGAACTACAGGATCGGGCATACACGACGGTACCGAAAAATATGTCATCATTTTCACCGACCTCGACAAGCACTTCATTGTTTTGTCCACCAACCTTATCCGCGCTGCCATGGCCATTGAGAAATATAAACGCCTGGCCGCCACGCTTACACAATACGCTCTCGAATTCTTTTCGCGTCGCCCGAGGGCCGCGAAGGTCTATCACATGCAAGGACCGTTTATCGGCGTAATCAATGACCGATTGACTCCAAAAAGAGAGGTAGTTCGTAGTGACGTCGTGATTGGGACGGGTGATAACCATGGGATTACTCTTCAAACGTGAGGCCTTCTTTTAACGATTGAAGGTAGGAAAGCTGTATCTGGATAATTTTATTTCCCACCGGATCGTTTTTGCCCACGCGGTCAATAAGCTCCTCTTTAGAAAACTCCCCGTCGGAACCGATAGACAACTTCTTACTCGAAGGAAATGATCGGAGGCGTGCAATGACTAATTGGCGGACTTCTTCATCCGTCACTTTCTTTTTATTATATATATCGCTCATAGCACGCCAAGTCCTTCGAGTTTTTCCAGAATAATACGAGAAAGCTTTGTGTCCTGATCGACTTCCAGCTTTGCCACTTTCCAGGTGATCGGCTCGTTATCCAATACCACTATCACTTCTTCTCTCAGATTGAGCGGTAAATTATTATAGACCTTGTAAAATCGTTCTTGAAGGGTCATATCCATTGCATTGTATCTCCCCACAGAACAAATCTCAATCAGGGTGCGGTTATCTGAAGCGCGAAGCGGTTCAGGGAGCAACCTCTTCCCTGCCCGCAATGCCCTGCCCGAAGCTGCTGCATCGCTGCAGGCGGGTGCGCATAGCGTTGCAGGCGGGCCACGTGATCAGGGAGCAACCTCTTCCCACGTAATCGGCACATCTCGCATACTATCCGGCATGGAGATGAGGAGCCGGGGATTGTAGAGGAAGAGTTCCGCGGCGGTCGTGGTATTTTGAGATATACCCTCGAGGTCGCGCTGCAAGAGGAAGCTCCCGGCGACAAAAATGCCTTGACCCACAAGTCTTTCTTTCCCCACGACCGTACTCGTTCCGGTCTGGAAGGTCCCCGTGGGGCTCGTCACATAAACGCCTTCGATTGCTGGAGTGTTCGACGAATACAATCCACCGACGGAGGAGGCAACGGTGATATTGCCGTTGACGATGAAGGCAGCAAAGCCCGATCCCGTCAGCGTCACTTTCCCACCAAGGGTGAGATTTCCATTAACAATAACTATAACCGTTTCTCCGTCGGCGACCGCCCAATCTCCGCTGGTCGTCATATTTCCCACCACATAGTAAGGGGTGGCGCGCGACGCGGGTTTGGCAACGGCTGTGAGATCTGCGAATGCATCAGCCGTCGTCCCTCCCCCGAACCGGCGGTAAAAAAGATCATAATAATTTATATTTGCGTAGGCCGCATTGGCAAGTTGATTGGTCGAGGAGACATAGCTTTCTCCAACCAGGAGCGGACTGGCGTCAAAATCATAGCTTGTGCCGTAGGTGACCAGTCCCGGCGTCCCGCCGGATCCATCGAGCGCAAACGTCCGCGGACTGACCGACGCCGAAACCGGAGATGTCACGGCCCCCGATCCATACACATTACCGCCTCCGCCGGTTTGCACCCAAGGGCCGGAGAAGGTGTAGCCCAATTGCCAGGTGATGGTATCCCCATCCACGGGCACGGAAAGCGTCGTCGAGAGTCCTTCGCCGGAAAGGGCAGCGTTGAGCACCCGACTCCAACACGCACGGGCCAAGGTGTAATCACTAGCGGCCGTGGGGGAGATCGTGTAGCTCCCGCCGACGATGGGGGAGAAGGATACATAATTATTGCCTGACTGGATTTGCGCCGTGGGTTGACTCGCCGATCCGGGGGTGAAGGCGTGGCTCGTGCCGGTTAAACCCGTGGTTGATGCCGCGACCGCTGTGCAGGACGTATCAGCAGCCGTAACCTGCACGGCTTTGGCCTGGATCGCCCCCACACAATCGATGGTCTGGGTGTAGCCGGTATAGCAATCATACCCCACGGTCCTACTTTTCTTGGCCGGGCTTGCCGAGCAGACCGACCACGCGCTCACGTACGGCCCACCTTCCGTGCATCCCGGCGCGGGCGTACCGGACGGTGGAGGGGGCGCACTCCCGCCGGTCGGAACCGGCGGGGGAGTCGATCCCGGCGGGGGAGTCGTCGTCACCGTTGGCGCCGTAGTCGGCGTCGGCAGCGCCGTCCCGCAATCCCCGGGATTACAATACGTACAACAAATTTGTTGGATACAAGGGGCAGGATTCTGAATACAATCTGGTGGATCAGCTACGTATTCCAGTCGATATCCCGGAGTACAGTTTGGCGTGAGATAAGGGGCTGTTCCACAATTTAGCCATACTTGTTCTAACTTTTGTCCACAATAATTTTGATTTACACTTGTACAAGATGTGGAGGTTCCTCCGCAGTTTGCCGAACAAAAATTTTGAGCAGATACGCTTGTCACCAAAAAAACCGAGGCAAAAAAGAAACCGACAATTATCGTGGCAAGCGTTTTAATAAATTTATTTACATCCATAGACAAGTAAAACATCCAATAAATACTTCTTATCTCGGCCTTCCTGTTCCTGAAAAACTCCGGTCACCCAGGTGTCCGGCTCTATCCTTTTATATGTCTCTTTATATAAAAAGAGCTTGCCTTGTTTCAGAAACGTATCTCTATTGGTTTGGAGCGTTGCTACATATTTGGAAAGATCCAGGTACGTAGAATATGCCAGGGCTAAACTTCCATCAGCAAGTTTTATAAATTTATCCCTACACTCAATTACGCTTGTATCAGTCGCAGATACAACATAGGTCTTCTGTGACCAAAGGCTGAATGTTTCGCGGTTTACGCTGCTTATCACCCCCTGAATCTGGAGCATCTTAGGAGAATTGGAAAGCGTGGTTACGTAATTCCTATCCTGTTTTTTGTCGAGAAGATTGGTCGGGGTATTTCGATCTGCCTCTGTAACATAGATGGGTCGGGGCGGTGGAGGAAAACTAAACTTACGTATACCGATAATAACAAATACAAAGGCGCTTACAATAAGTAATCCAAACAAAAGAAAGACTAATTTTTTCATGGGCATTGCTATACCCATTTGACCATAAATTAGCAATTAATACAAGAGGATTTTAAATCAACTGTGGAATATTTACGCAGTATTCTACTACTCATACAACCTTGCCCTAACAAGCAAGTGAAATTTCTGACTATCATAAAGTGTTTTCATCAGGGCACGACGAGCATCTTGATCAGACAACGCAAGAATCTGTTTTCCTATACTATTGGCACCTTTCATTCCAATATTATCTTCAAGAAACTTTCCTTGATAAGCAAAGCTTGGATTATATTGTGAGGATGTCTTTGATGCATCATTCACATCAACTAATCCCATGCCAGTTGCCAGAAATATTTGGAACATCTGCCCAGGCGTTGGCTCCTTACCCACTTGCGCTTCCCAGAACGGTTGTCCATTTGGCAGCGTTGCATTTTTATGAAAATCTCTTGTACCCAACACCGAATCAGTACTACCGATAGTATCGGTTATTCTCCCAATGGTAATAATATACGTATTCGGTTTCTCGATGGGGATATAAACGTGCATTTTAACTTTTATATCAACGCTTTTTCCAATACTCCAATCCATCTTCGGCAACGTCACATCATGTCCTCCGGCATAAATAGCCATTTGATAATATGCTGTATATTGGTATGGGATATCTTTACCTAGTGGATCTAGCGTCGGCTGCAAATTAAAGCTTGGCTTTTGATAGGCGGGGTCCGCCTTTATTTTTTTAATCTTTTCTTGTAAGCTAGGTGTATTTATCGCGTCAAATTTTTCTTTTGCTAAACGTGTTGCATATTCAGAATTTATTGCACAACATTCCGCAAAATTCACCGGTGGATTTAAGACCCAATTCCGTGCCTCCGGCGTCGAGGTCGGGGCAAAAGTAGGAGTAACCGTCGGGACGGCAGGCTTTGTCGGGGACACCTGTTGTTCAGCTAATTTAAAAGCACTGAGCAGGATGTTTCCCATCATCGTTCTAAACCCGTCCGGGGTCTTTGACGCGCCACTTCCCGAGTCGGTTAATTGGGTTGATTTTCCTAACTCCTTGTCTACTAGCCATAACGACTCCCCATCAAACACCATGCTCCACTTTCCTATCACTATTTTTCCATTCCTGGCTTCTCCAAGCTGGAATACCTTCTTACCAACTGTAGAGGAAGCTTCGTCTGTAACCAATGCGTATCCCTCACATGGATTGCCTTGCGCGTCACAGCGTACAAAAAATGGTACCGATCGTGTTGATTTGTCTTTTCCGAGAAATACGGCCTGACCAACAGCCCATCGATCGCTAGAATTAAATGAGGCATCTGAACTGACGGGGCGTAAAACCACTAACTCATCAACGCCTTCCTGTGTTAGAAATTGTACGGGTCGATCGAATTGGTATTGCTCCGATCCGAATGCAACGCTGTACCACGGTTTCGTCGATGCGTTGACAAGATCTTTAAAAGATGTTGCCCTATTATCTATTTTTGCCGGGTTTTCTACCCGAACAGGTTGGACTGACGATATTGGCGTACATGCACTTAAAACTAAACTTGACGCTACAACACCATTGACTCCCCATCGAAACGCTTTTATTTTTTTAAACCTTCTCCCAAGAGAATCTTTCTTGGGCGTTTTAATGGGTATTCCGGTTTCTGCCATTAAACCAGCGGCTAGCCCGATGCCAAACAAGGGGCCTAGTCCACCATTCGCTTCAGTGGGAGCATCAGAAGTAAACAATGTTCCTGCGGACGAATTTGGCCCAGTTTGTCGCAATTTTGCGTTCCTTAATTTTGTTAGATCCCAGTCGTTTGCTTCTGCGAGTAGTGCTGCGTCTGGAGAAGCGCCGCCTGCTTGCCTCACTGCAGCTTCACGCGTAATCAAACCGGAATCTTCTGCTCCACGAATTGCACTCAAAAATTCTATTCTCTGTGCATGCTGCATCGCCAATTGCACCTCAAGGGAAACTGGCTGTCCAAAGCGTGTCCTCGGTTTTTCCGGCATCACACTAAATACTTCAAACCCGCTTGGAGTCAAACCAACATAATGAGTGGCGTTATGTCGAACAAGGGAGATAACTTGTGTAGGAGTTAAAAGATCGCCTTTTTGATCGTCAACGAAAAATTTGTCGTGGACATTTTCCCAATCTGTTGAAATACTACTTGGATTAATATGGGCTTCAGATTCACCAAGCAAATATCCTTCGTGCCTCACAAAAAAATCTGGATGTGTCGCGTAGGCCTCTGTAGAGTTAATCATAAAAACCTATAGTATCATTTTAAGTGCTCTCCGTCAACCCAGCTCCGGTTTTTTTTGCTTACATAAACTGGTGCTCGGATCAACCCAAAAAAATACCCCGCCGGGGCGGGGGTTATTCTGCCGTTTTATCTGTGACAATAAATTTGTCTAAAAACTTTTTCATAGATTTCTTCTTCTGTATGCTACTATACAAAACTCCCTCTTCCCTGTCAATTTTTGACCACTTTCCCTGCTCACCGTCAATTCAATTTCGACCACTGTCCAATAATCGAAAAAACTGATCAATGGTCACGAGGTGAACGTCATCGTATTGACGCAAACGAAGGAGGTGTGCGTCTCCGGTCACGATATAGCCCGCGTTCCCAACAAGAGCAGTTTCAACGATGGGGTTATCTTCGAGGTAAGCACCAAACAGACCTTCGTTCACGATTGCTGCTGGTCTTCCACCAAAAAGAATACCGGAAAGGTACACGTTTGTATCAAGAACTGAGCGTAGCATTCGGGTATCGCGTGTCATACAGTGTTCGCATCACGTCACGTATTGATAACGAAGCCTTCTTTGATCGCGCCACGCCTCGCTTTACTGCTTTTTGCCAGGAGATCACCGCCTTCAATCCATCAATTTCTGATTGCAGGCGTGCGACTCTGGTCGTCATGGTGTTTGGTGAAAAACGAATAATCGGTTCCATACTCAGAGTATACAAAAATACGACTACTATTACAAATTTGGTGTCACTTTCTCTGCTCTCCGTCAACTCTACTTTTTCGTCAAAAAAGGACCCCTCATCGGGGTCTCTGGTGATCCTTGATGGAAAAAGTGATAAAATCATCGACCAAATACTCTTTCATGGATAGTTGTGTTGCAATTTTTTTTGCAGTACTACCAGCTGCTTTTTAAGGATTGGAAGTTCTTGCTCCACTATCTCCCACACCCTACCCATGCTCATTCCAGCATACTCATGAATGGCCACATTGCGAAATCCTACAATAGACCGCCACTGAGTTTCGGGTGAAAGAACGCGAATATCATCAGGGATGCGGGTAGATGCTTCCCCGATTATCATCAGCCTACGAATTACGGAATCCTGTTTTTCCTTATCTCTGGAAAAATCCACCTCCGTGACACCTGATACATACTCTTCAATAAGCGCTATCGCCTCGAGCATATCACTCACAAACACAAGAATATTTTTATTCATAATTTCGCCTCGTACATCGTCACTGCATCAGCTAATATGCCGTCCTTAAACTCAGGGCGCAATGCAACATATTCAACGAGGTCTACGTGGCGGCCAAACCGTTCTGAAAGCTCTTCTTGTAGTCCAAAAAAGTCGAGTGCTCTTCCTTCTCCCATTTCCACAAGGATATCGATATCGCTACTCGCGCTTCCTGCTTCGCCGCGGGCAATAGATCCAAAAAGTGCAGCTTTTCGAACCTTATACTGTTTAAACAGCTCGGTTGTCTTTTGTTTTATCGCTTGTATATCCATAACAAGAGTATAGCATGATAACTCACGAATTTCCAAAAAAAATACCCCGCCTGGACGGAGTTTATTCTGCCGTTTTATCAAGTGCAATAAAAATATCCGGATAGATGATCATGCGTTTTTATGCGTATACCGCAGGAATGCTTAATGTAAGCGACGTGATATCTTTCTTAGCAACCTTGCTCGAGACATCCAAGACCTCTATACCTACCATATCCTCTCCTGCATAATCCACGAGAAGATCGTCACGAAGCTCAAGCGTTTTCGTGCTTTTCTTATCGGAAAAGTAAATATACATGGCATTGGCTTTTGGATCAAAGGTGACATTCATATGAACATATCTTACTGTTTTATCCGATTCTTTATTCGACTAACCTCTTATCTATGCCGCGCGCAGCAAGCACTTCTTCCGCGTGTTTCGTGTAGATGATTCGCTTCATATTCGCTCTGCCGTCAACCCAGCGCCTGTCTCCTGGTGCTCGGGTCAACCCAAAAAAATACCCCGTCGCTGGGGCCTGATCATTTTTTTCCTAAGCCCGCATCATGCGGACCAAGCGCATCAATGGTCAGCGTGTCACCGTCTTTACGAAAAGACGCGCGGTGATGCCGGTCTAAAGGAAGCTTCAAAAATGCCTTTTCTGCGTCATGCGAAAAGATAATGTTCATGGGGCAATCGAGTCAAGATGCCGTACGAAATCATTTGCTGAATCAAACGATTTATACTTTCCGGCAGCGACATCTTTTTTTGATCGCTCAATGCTTTGCTCCCACCAGGCATCACTGCCGTACTGAGCGGGAAGGATCTGGCTAAGCCTTTTGCGCATAGCAAGAGCCGCACGGGAAAACGTCTCCAGATCGTCCAGGAGTCCCGAGAGCGCCTTTGTGTCAATTTCTGTAGATAGCGTTTTTCCATTTGCCATATGGTTTCCTTGTATCATGTTCATGGCGAACTGTCAAAACAATTTCCAAAAAAAGACCCCTCATCGGGGTCTCTGGTGATCCTTGATGGCCATTGATAAAATGTTCAACTATTTTTTCGTCATAGTATTTGAATACCATGGGTTTTTACTTCATGAACCAATAAATTATATTTATCATCAAAATCGGCAGGATTAAATGCTACTGGTTCAATTCTGCTGTCCACTTTTAATGTTTCGAGGCGCAAATCCATTTCCTCGTCAAAATAGTCTTTCCCAAACGCGGGGGATATGATGCATACATCGATATCGCTTCCATCATGGATAAACCCTCTTGCAAACGAACCAAACAGATAAGCAGACTGCACCGGATATTTATGGGATATGAGTGCTAAATACTTTTTCAATAATATTGTTACGTCGGCTTTACTCATAAAGAAAAATGTGAAATAAGCACTATTCTAATTTCTGTCGCTTTTTGAAACCACAAGTCTGCGTATTCTTTATTGGCTTTTTTATAAAAATTTTTCTTGTAATCATCGTAACGCGCAGAGAGATTAAAGGAAGATAGTTCTTTTAGATCAGATACCTGGGACTGGGACATCTCAATTTCTGCTCTCTTGGCCAACTCCACCAGATCATGAATAGCCAACGGATGACTGTCCTTACGATGATAATGGAGACCTTTGAGTAATTTCTCAAGCGATAGGTGGATAAAAAATAATGCATAATCATATCTCTTCCCCCCAGCGTAAATTTCCTGAGAAAACTCCCAGTCCTTATCCGATGTTTGCTTCCAAAAAGCTACCACTTCTTCTTGCGTCATGGTTACATTATATACTAATGTTTTCGTCAAGCAAAAACGTATGGCTGAGGTTGGGGCGAGAAGGGGACATACTCTATAGATTTCACCCGCTCTGCGGCATAATGCAGTGCCACCTCCACCGCCCCCTTCGGGACGGTCGGATATGCACTATACACCTCACCCGCCGTCGAGCCGGATTCCAAAAGTTCCGGGATTTGCCACACCATCACCCGAGTGCCGGCGATCACCGGCTTTCCGTGGCAAATATGAGGGTCAATGCTAATAGTTATTGTTCGTTTCATTACGAGTGATTATACGTTTTTGTCTCTATCAGCGTCAATCCAGCACCTGCCCGCTGGTGCTCGGATCAACCCAAAAAATACCCCGCCGGGGCGGGGCTTGATTATCCAATGAGTTCTCTCTTCAATAATGTTCCTACAAACATCACAGCTTTACCGAGAAGTTTGAGGTCAAACCGTACTGATTTTTGCTTCGTGTAGGCAATGTCGCTTCGCATCCACTCGTCAAACGGCCTGGAGTGGTAGCCTTCAAATATCCAGGGAGAGATGATGCCGGGCAAGATCGCGTGGCGCTTCCGCATCCAAGGCTTAAGGAGTTTGGCTTCCACGCTCGGCAACGGCCGCGGACCGAAGAGGGCCATCTCGCCGCGCACCACGTTGACCAGTTGTGGCAATTCATCGAGTCCCACGTGGCTCAAAAACTTGCCCAACCGCGTAAACCGCGGGTCGTCATACATTTTAAATACCGGCCCACGCGCTTGATTGCGACGGAGATAATAGCGTTTAAGTTGCTCCGCCCCCAGCTTCATCGTCCGGAATTTCACCATCGTAAACGGTTTTCCGCCCAGTCCCACCCGCCGCTGCCGGTAGAGGACGGGGGAGCCGTCGATAAGCCGGATAAGGATAGCCACCACCCCCATGACGGGCAATGCGCCAAGAAACAAAAGGGAAATAAATATCCGATACGCCCACTTCTTCATATGCATTTTTCGTTTCGATCATACCATACCTCCCGTATCCTCCCGTATCCTCCCATAATTTCCCGTACCTTCTCGTACGATCTCCTCTATTCTCCTCATCTCTCCTAACTTCTCCTAAATGCTACTATATACAATATGAAGCGCATCCATGCTGCCGGCCTCTTCCTTCTCTTGGCCGCCTTCCTTTTTGGTCTCTCTGTTGGTAAAACGACTTCCTCTTCGTCTACCCAATTACCAAAGACTTCATCATCGCCAGCCCCCACACCGCGGGATGCAATCGTTCCCACCCCGCAACCCGGCTACTACAAGGTCGCTCGGGTGTTAGATGGGGATACCATAGAAATTTCTTCCGGAGAACGCGTCCGCTATCATGGGATTGACGCCCCGGAAAATAACGAGAAGTGGGGGACGGTCGCGTATAAAACCAACCGTGACTTGGTCGAGGGAAAAACAGTACGGATCGAGATCGACCGGCCAACACGCGATCAATATGGACGGATACTGGCGTATGTTTGGGTAGGGAACACCATGGTGAATGAGCGCTTGGTCGACGACGGACTTGCGAAAATTCTTATTATCAAAGGTGAGGTCAAATTGAAATATCTCTCCATTCTCCAAGCCGCCGAAGCGCGGGCCAGGGGCGCTACTCGCGGCCTCTGGACCCCCCAGCCATAGCGGGACGTGGTCACACTCACATCAGTCACGCGCTCCACAGCTCCTCGATGATCTTCTCTGTGGTGTGCGTGAGCCGCCACTGAGGATAATGGCGTTGAAATTTTTTTACGTCAGATACATACCATTGATGATCGCCGATACGGGGCGTATCGACAAAAGTTATATCTATTGTTGTTTTTCCCAAACGCTCAATCATCGCGATTGCTTCAATGAGAGAAATGTTTGAGGCGCGCGATCCGCCCATGTTATACACTTCCCCCGGCCGCGGTTTCTCGTAAAACGCGTCAAATGCGGCAACAAGGTTAGATACGTGCAGATTGTCCCGGACCTGTTTACCTTTATACCCATAGACGGTATACGGACGATTCTCTTTAGCAGAGCGCACGAGGAAGGATAAAAATCCATGCTGCCGTGCTCCGCGGTGCGCCGGACCCGTGAGACACCCGCAACGGAATACGCCGGTCCGCAGCCCAAAATATCGTCCATATTCCTGGACCATAAGATCGGCGGCCGTCTTTGATACACCAAATACTGTGTGTGTCGTCTTATCGATAGTCATCGATTCATTGATGCCATCATAGGACGGATGGGTTGTGGGCAAATCATAACGAGTAGGAAGCTCGACAAACGGAAGCGCGTTGGGGGAGTCGCCATACACTTTGTTCGTAGACGTAAAAATATACACCGCATCTGGACTATACTTCCTCGCGTTTTCCAATAACGATAGCGTCGCGGTCGCATTGATGGCAAAGTCACCAATTGGGTCAGTCGCCGACCAATCATGGGACGGTTGACCGGCCGCGTGAATGATGAGGTCAAACCGGACGCTTTTAAACAAATCCTGTAATGCCAGTTCATCTCGAATGTCAAAATCGTGATGATGATATTTTTTATGTGAACTAACTAGGGACTCGCGCACGCCGCTCGTGTCCCCATCGGATCCGAAAAAATACTTTCGCATATTATTATCGATTCCGTGGACGACGTACCCTTTTTGACTATAAAACCGCACGGCTTCCGATCCAACGAGGCCCGCAGAACCAGTGATGAGTATGTGTTTCGTTTTCATAGATTGCCGTCATAGTATAATACTCCCGCTATGAAAAACACGGAGTTGTTTCCACTCACCCAAACGCTGAGTGTCGCGTTGCTTTTTGCCAAGCGCGATATTTCCTCGCGGTACCTAGGATCCATCCTGGGTCCTCTTTGGGTCATCATCTCGCCCCTAGCCACCGCAAGCATTACGACGATGGTATTTTCCGTGGTTTTTCGCCATGCATCAGAAGGAGTTCCTTATTTTTTTGTCGTACTCTCCGGATTACTTTCCTGGGGATTTTTTAGCGCGTCTATTTCCCATGCTACCCGTTCGCTGGTCATCAATCGCCATATCATCTTAGCCCACAAATTTCCCCTTGCAGCACCAGTAATCGGATCAATTGTTGGACGAATTGCAGATTACGTCATCGTGCTTTTGTTTCTTTTCGCTCTCCTGGTTTTTTTCGGTCATTCAGTCTCCCTCACAACGTTTTTTTTCCTTCCTCTTGTGCTCATCTTACAGCTTGCTCTTCAAATCGGGTTCGGGCTTATGCTCGCTGCTCTTAACTCCTATTACCGTGATGTTCAAAACGTCGTCGACGTTGCGCTCCAACTCGTGTTTTATACAACCCCCATCCTGTATCCACCTTCTGCCATACCACAACCCTATCGAATGTTCATACAATTTCACCCTATGTCCCTTGCCGTTGAAGCCACGCGGGCAATCCTCCTCACCTCCCGCGTTCCCGTCTATGAATTATTAGCGTTCACCGTCTGGTCATCCGTCATTATTACTGTGGGAATATATGTATTTCATAAGCTCGCCCGCCGTATGCCTGACGTCATATAACAACGTATGGGTAAACCACCCGCTATCACCGTCACGCATATTTCTAAATCCTTTGATACCAAAAGAATCCGGAGTCTCAAGGACCGTTTGATACGAAAAAATAACGGGGAAAATTTGGTAAAAGCAATCGATGACATATCTTTTGTCGTGCCCGAGCGATCCATCATCGGACTCTACGGCCCTAATGGGTCAGGAAAATCGACGCTTCTGCGGCTCCTTGCCGGCATCATGACTCCGGACACCGGGACAATTGCGACGCGCGGCTCGACCGCTGCGGTTCTGGATCTAGGCGCGGGGCTCTATGAAGAAGCGACCGGACGCGACAATGTATTTTTCGTCGGATCCCTCATGGGGATGACCTCAAAAAAAATCCACAAGGCTTTCCCGGATATCACCACATTTGCGGACATCGGTTCCTTTATAGACTCACCGGTCAAAATGTACTCCACCGGCATGCGCGCACGACTGGCTTTTGCAATCGCCATCCACGCAAGCCGCGCTGATATACTCCTCTTAGACGAGATATTGGCGGTAGGTGACGCTGACTTTCAACTAAAATGTTTATCTGCCATGCGCGCGCGGGCAAAAACCAAAACCGTCATCCTTGCTAGCCACAACCTTGCGATACTCCAAAGGCTTTGCTCGCGCGTCCTTCTGTTGTCCGGCGGCCGTCTCCTCAACGAAAGCCAACAAAAAGTCATCGACCTTCTCAAGTCTCTTCCTGCGGGAGAATCGTTTACCGCCGAGGCCCTCTCCAACAGCATGCTTCCAATCATTCGCAAAGGCGACGCTCTTGCCGTTCACCGGTCGCCCTGGGAAAAAGTGAGCGTAGGAGATATCATCGCATTCGCTTTCCCCAATCTCCCGCAAATCATCGTCCACCGCGTCACGGATGTGATAATCAAAAACAAAGAAAAAATCTGCTCAACCCAAGGAGATAGCGTTCTATTTGAAGATTCCTGGCTCGTAAAAAAGTCAGACTATTTGGGAACCGTTAGGCGGTCTCCTCGATAAGGCCAAGTTTTTTGTATTCCCTGAGAAATCGGGCAACATCCTCCTCGACCTCGCTTTTGGGAGCGTCATATTCCTGACACATTTTTTTCACTATTACGTCGGGCGTTGTGGGTTTTTTGAGAAGTGACCAGATGAACCCGGCAGTCTCATTGAGTTCACGGATGTGTTTTTTGTTGGGTTCGAGGAGAATCCAAGTGTTTCCGGTCTTTTTCGTTGTAATAGTATTATTTCGGACGATCATTACCATCAATCTATCAATAAAAGCGCAACTTGCACGATAATACGCGTATCGTGAGGCTTACAATACTGTTTTTTTACTTTCATGGTTCAAGTCGGAGCCAGCAACACGGTTATCGCGCGTCGGAAATCTTTCGGCTTTCTGTACATTTTTTTCTTTCTCATGCATCACCTCCTGATGAACTCATGCTATCGCCCGGACAATAGACCTGTCAAGCGCTGGGAGAAAACCTTGCCTCTGGATCGAATCCATCCCTCTGTTTCATAAATCGTTTTATCCACAACTCCCGCTTGTTTAAACTCCCACCGCCTGGTGTCGCACCCACCACATCTTCCGCAATGCACAGAGCCGCTCCGATAACAACTAAACGTGCGCTCAAGCGGCAACATTGCTTCGACTCCGATACGAATAATGTCTGCTTTGCGCGCAAACCATCCGGTTTCTTTTTCGATATAGAGAGATGCGTACTGAAGTGTGGGATCGGCAAGAAAGGTCATCATATAGAGGAGGCTTGTACGCAGAAAGGTCAATGTTTGGCTTTTCACCCCCATCCCGTCCATGGCTGTCACCCCACAAAATATCGTCGTAAACGCGTGAGGGAGCCTGGACCGGAGTGATCCCATATAAAGCGCCGCCTGACCAGCTTCAAGCATAACGGATCCAGCACCGGGTCGCCAATTAAATGTTTTATGCTGCGGATCATACGAGTCCAATATTGCACGGGGTGTAAGCTCACTGCTTTTTTTCATATCAAAAATTTCTCTTGCTGCCGTCACCTCCGGTACAACAAGCGGCGCATGATACAAGTCTACAAATTTCTTCCGGTACATCTTGCTAAAAAAACTCAATGAAGAAACTTGAGCGTGATGATTATCATTGGTAACCATAAACGGGTAGACGTGAAGCCCAAACTCCTTCATCAGAATATACCACGCAACTGTTGAATCTATTCCACCCGACGCCATGAGTACGACGCGGGATCCTGGGCGCGGCATGCGGAACACAAATCCACGTTTTTTCGAGACATATCGCTCAATCATGGCAACAAGATCGAGGTCTTCGTATTTTCGTTTACTCAATCGAGCAACAAATTGGTCTCTACTGATAGTAGGAATTGAGCTGAACATATTGGTAGATCTATTTTTGCAGTACCCCTAAAGCATTCACCCCATCTATAAACTCCAACATATGGTGACCTTTTAGCTCCTTCCAAAATTTCCATACCCCAAACTCACTGTCGTTATATGCGCCCTTGGTGTTGATGTCGTGAAGCGCCATCATTCCTCCATCGGTAAGTCGCGGCCAAAACAAATTAAAGTCCTTTTTCACCCCCGCATAACTATGGTCTCCGTCTACATATATATAGGTATATTTGCGGTTCGGGTATTTCCTCGCATAGTCCACCGACGTCATGACGTAGGTCGTGAGATGGTCTCCTATTCCGAGTACAGAAAAATGTTCCTGTGGATTATTTTTTTTCCAAAACCCGGTACCTCCCCAATTGCCCGGCTCGCCCGCGTCATACCCCGCGTCCACAAAATCGACGTGGCCGTGGCGGTTGTATTTACACGCCAGCGCACATACCGCAGGGATAAATCCCTGCCGGGATCCAATACAGAGCACGCGTTCGGGATTGAGTGTGTTGATAAACCCGGCATGCAAAAATCCAAATCCTAAATTTCCGGTTTTCGTGATCGCCCCATGGCCCATGGAGCCGTTAAAATATTTTATGAGATAGGATGTGTTCCCAAAGCGGTATAAATCCGATGTCATTTTTTTCCGCAACATTCCCTTTTCGACGAACGCATGGTAAGCATCGTATAATCCGAATAGATTTGCCAATCGCTCAATCCGTGAAAATCCTATCTTTCGCAGTTTCATATTGGAAATGGTTGCGGTCAGTTGTTCCTGACGAACTCCTGATCTTTGCCGTGTTTGTCCTCTCCCACCTAATCGTTGCCAATTATAAACCATATTCGATAGTAATTATTATCTATATCTTGTTTCTGGTAATGGTAACGAAAAGCATAACTTCATCATTGTGGTACGCGACTCTCGGTACCCTATTTTTTTTTAAAGCAAAATATTTCTCCATTCCGTTTATTTCTGAGATGGCCGCGGGTGAGGGGCTTACCACGGAAACGCCGTTCGTATACTACATTTCGTTCTCCATGATACTCCTTATCCTCCTCATTTTTTCTATTCTCCGCGCACGCAAAGGCGCCTCCGTTGTCATGCCGGTATTTGGAGAGTCCGTCCTGCTTGCTGTCTTTCTTGTCATCGGCTCCGTCTCATCGGTGCTATCGGCATTTGGCACCATAAGTTGGTTTTCTCTTTTTATCATGTTTGAATATGTACTACTGTTTTACGTCAGCATTATCATGTGTTCAGATAAAAAAGTTTTCCGGTTGACGATCCGGATGATTATAGCGTTTGTCGCCCTGAACGCGCTTCTTATCGTCCTCCAAAAATTGCGTGGTGGACCAATCGGCATTATCCTCGAAGATATCTCATCTGGGGCATTTGGACGATTTCCCACGGAAACGCCCGGGTTCTATCGACCCGGAGGTATCTATTTTGAACCGAATCTTCCCGCGTCACTTATCAATCTCATACTCCCGGCAGCGTTATATTTTGTTCTGACGCACATAAAGGGATTGGTGGGCGTTGTGCTAAGAATGTCTTTACTAACGTTACTCGCCGCGCTTATCGCTACGGGAAGTCGTGCAAATTGGGCAATTGGCGTTATCGCAATGTCGACAACCGCATGGTATTACCGGCAGAAAAATACATTATCAACAATATTCACAAACCCACGGTTCATCGTTATGATAGCTATCGTTCTGCTCATGCTCCTTCCCACAATTTTTTCTAGAATCTCTTCAATCCCAATATCGTTTACTGGTGATACCGGGGGGTGGCAGTTTCGCTTGCGGCACATAACTATTGCCAAAGATATCATGAGCACAAATATTTTTGGCGTGGGTTTGGATGTGTTCCAATATCATATTCTTGATCATTATTCGCCTACCTATTATTTCTCCCACTTCACCGCTCCACACAATGTCTTGGCAGAGGCAGGAAGCGCGACGGGCTTCATCGGGCTTGGAGTATTTATTTCTTTTTTCGTAGTTGTGTTGTATCGTCTCTTTAAAAATTTCAAAGGAGACAATGCTGCCGCATCTGGCATCAATGCCGCGTTATTGATAGGATATGCTACGTACCTGCTTTCTGCGCAAGTTTATCCATGGCTCTTTACGCCGCCCTTAAGCGAATTGTCCTGGATTATCCTGGGATGTCTCTATGCAAAAACCGCAGCAATCAAAAAATAACATCCAGATCCTCATCACCAACAAGCTCAAGCGTCTCACGCTTTTTGATTATTTCATGGGTATTCTCCTCGTGGGTATTGCTGTGTTTTTCATATTTACATTCAGCAGAACGGAACAAACCGTGCTCGTCGACCTCACGTTTGAACGGGTGGGACAGGGGAACAACTTCTTCCCTCCGGAGTATTGGGCCGCGGAAGATATTACCGTTGGAGCCGTAGTGTACAACGCGCTCGGTAATAAAATCGCGTCGGTCAAAAAAGTATCCCGTGTCCCGTGGCGCGGGGGATCGCGGCTCTACACATACCTGACGATTGAGCTGAAGGCGCTCTACCATAAGGCAAACCGGACATACTCCTATGAAGGGTCTGCCTTGGCTGTAGGCCAAAAACTCACGTTCCTCATCCGCAACACTAACTACACCGGTATTGTAAAAAATATATATGTAAATGATCTGCCAACGCCTCCGGACGCCATCAAAAGCGCGCAGGTTTCCTTATACTGCAGAGAGTACGAACCGTGGCATGCCGACGCTATAAAAAATCTCACAGTCAAAGATCAAAATGGAAAAATAAAGGCAAAAATTCTGTCGGCACAAATCTCCCCGGCTCAAATCGCCGTAGAAACATCAGATGGCAGAATTGTCGAGGCGCGCCATCCGTATAAAAAAGATCTCGATCTCACCGTTGCGCTCTATGATCTGAGATGCACGGATAATACTATGTGTTTATATAATGAAACTCAATCGTTTTTTATCGGCTCAGAGCTCTGGTTGGATTCTGGCACAACGTGGGTGGGGGCGCGCTGTTCAGTGAAAGACTTTACGCTTCTCAAGTAATAATTTTCCAATCGTCCGTATTTTTTCGGATAACGGTGCCGACCGGAGCATCTCGGGGTACCGCTGAGCCACCAACCGGAACGCGCCACTGAGGCGCGCCCTGTGAGCAATAAACGCAAGCGTTCGGGGTCGTTCTTCGTGGTGCACGGTCCACGAACGATGCAGCGCAATGCTTTTGTCGCCAAGCCGGATCCGTAATCTACATCCCAAATCAATGTCGCTTCCATAACGCAACGATTCGTCAAACGTCAACCCGTCCGAGGCTTGAGGCAACAAGCGGAGGGCACAGCATTTCGTATCCAGAATGTTACTGTAATCACCGGTAATGTTATATAAAAACCACAGACGATACAGCGCCAACGAAATTCTGGTAAATAAACCCGTATCCGGATCAACGCCCGTCATCCCCTGGACCGCATTGATTGTCATTGCTTTTTTACTTCGGAAAAATTCTGTGATCGTGACTATCCACGCCTCTGACGGCAAACAGTCATCATCAATAAATATCATCCACTTAGCCCGGCTCCTTGCCGCACGAAGAAGTGTGTTTCGTGCTTTTGAAATGTTTGCTTCCTGTTGCCTGAACACTATAATACGTAAACGTGTAAATATGGAAAAGTCTCTTTGTAGTAATTCATTACTCCCATTTTCGTTTATGTAAACATCTATTATGGCATCGCATTGACTCTGAAGCACGCTCAATAACCGAAGAAGTTTGTTGCGCCTGCCGGAAGTGACTATGCCGATGATAAATAATTTCTTTTTAATTTTCATATGAACCAACATCTCGCCATCATATTCTGGGACCTTGGCATTGGCGGCGTCCAAACGCGCATCAGTGCGGTCGTAGAAAAGATTCTTACCACCCATCCCAAAGCATTTATAACAATCATGCTTTATGAACGGAAAACGAACGAGGTTGTGATTTCGAACAATCCGCGTGTTTCCATTGTGTCGTTTCCTGGTTCCTATACTATCAAATCCCGGTTCTTCACAAAAAAAATCTGGCGGTTTACAACCCTCCAGTTTGCTCTATGGATGTATTATCAACTCTTCACTGTCCGTCCAACCCACGTGCTGGTGTTTCTCAACCGTCTTTCGTTTTCAGTCGCGTGGTATATTCTCTTGCTAAAAATTCTCCGGTCTGCCCCACACTTCGTTATCAACGAACCGGTTGTGCTGTCTGACTATCTCCAGCGCAGGGATCCTCATTGGCAACCATTCATGATTACTTTTTCACACGCCGTTGCCGATACAGTAATCGTTGCGACTCGATCAGTGAAGGGAGATCTCATTAAGAATTTTCAGACAAATCCGAAAAAAATAATCGTCATCCCCAGTTGGACAAAACACCATGAAAACTGATGTGTCTGTGGCCATCCTCTATTGGAGCACAAAAATCGGTGGAGTCGCAACGATTATTCCATCGATTGCGGCTCGTCTCCGACAACGCCATGCAACGAGTGTTTCCGTCTTTCTCAAGCGGCGGGACGGAATAATCACACGTGCTGCAGAGAGAGCGCGTTTTCATTACTTTTCAAAAAACACGTATTCCGGGGCCAAAATTGCATTCATGTCTTGGCTTTTGCATAACCTGTTCATCGCGAAACCGGATTATATCCTCGTCTTTCTCAACCGATTCACGCTTGTAGCCGTTCTCTATAAATTGTCAGCGGCCCTACTTGGACGTAAAACGGTTATCGTCATAGACCAGGCTGCGGTTCTCGATTCCTATCTTTATCAGTATGAATCGTGGTACTGGAAGCCCATGATGCGCGCGTGCTTCACATTCGTTGACCGCATCATCGTCAATAGCCGTGCGATTGAAAAGGATCTCAATCATAATTTCTCGGTTTCTTCTGCTAAAATACGACTCGTCAGGAGTTGGGTTGTCCCAGCAAAACGTGCGCGCACTATGAAAAAAAGATATGATTGCATTTTCGTCGGCCGTCTGTCTCCCGAAAAGGGGATTGAGACCCTTCTGGATACGGCTGTTTATTGTCAAACTAAAATACCCGGTTTTTCGCTTGCAATCATCGGTGACGGAGCGTTGAAAGGGTGGATGATAGAAGATATCCGAAAAAGGGGATTGGCCCCAAATATTTCATATTTAGGTTATCAAATAAATCCCCGGAAATTTATGCGGCAGGCAAGTCTCCTTCTTCTTCCTTCTTATAATGAGGGGTTGCCCATGGTTATTCTTGAGGCATATTCCGTCGGGATTCCTGTTGCAGTAACACCGTTTTTGGGGGCCGGCGAGGCGGTGGAAAATGGTAAAACAGGAATTATTACCGGTCGCGACGAGTATCCGGCAGCAGTCTGCCGCCTGCTTGGCGACACAAAAAAACTAGCAGACATGGGAAGGGCTGCACATATAAAAGCAAAAAATGATTTCGGGATGCAGAATCTGGATCGTTTTGTCGAAACGATCTTTGCTACCCGGCGTGCATCTTAAGCCATGCGTCTGCAATCACGATGTTCCAGACGGCAAGCGCATCGTTGTGTTGTTGAGACAAAAATCCATTAATAATATTGCCTGTTGTTTCTTTTGACAGTACCTCCTGTAATCGATCATGGGGATCAAGCGTCCGCTCGACGATGTCCCGCATTTCACCGCGAAGCCACTGCTCAAGAGGAAGGGAAAATCCGTGTTTTTCTCTGTTCGTTATTTCCGCAGGTAAATAGTTTTGAGCCACGGACCGCAATAAATATTTATCTTGATACCCCGATCTCAAAAGGTCCGCTGACAATTCCACGAATTGCATCAGCCGTTCATCCAAATATGGAGCCCGGGATTCGATGGAGTGAAGCATTGTCATTTTATCTATTTTCATGCAAAGTTGTTCTCCCACATAGTACCGGAGGTCATACTGCATGAGCCGAAGGGGAGGGAGGGCGCTCGACAACTGGTGATTATTTTCAAGTTCGCTCCAGGCTTGATGAAGAAGGTGGAGGTGATGACGACGAAATCGGACCCCTGCATGCAAATCAATATTGTATCGCGCGGATGTATAAAGCATGTCCGGCCATCCGATGAGACTCGCGAGCCTCGTAGATGGCCTTATACTCATTGCTATCTCCGCCAACCATCGTGGTACCCTTATTCTTCCCTCCTGATGCAAAGCGTTCCTGTAATGCGGGTACCCTCCGAATAGTTCGTCTGCTCCTTCGCCGCTGAGAATCACTTTTACGTGTTTTTGAGCTTCTTGTGATAATAGATATGTTGGAAAAATCGCAGGATCAGCAAACGGTTCATCGAGCTTTTTCATCACCTCGTCCCACACTCCGCGGATTGATCCCCCGGTCATCACTATTTCCGTGTGATGCGTCTGCAGGCACCGAGCCACAACTTGGGATGAGAATGATTCATCATAACCGGGATGGTCAAACGCAACGGAAAACGTTTGAACGGGTTGGCGGGTATGTCTCTTTACGAGAGCAGTAAGGAGGGCCGAGTCAACACCGCCACTTAAAAACACCCCAAGCGGCGCATCGGATACGACTTTCTCTTTAACTATTGTATTGAGCGTCTTGTCTAAAGATCGTATCGCGTCGTCACTGCACCCCACATGGTCGTCACGTGTCCCACAGTAGCTAACGAACGCTTTTTTTCCATACAACTGCCTATCAACGCTTCGATTGGAGAGGTTTATGGACACCGCCTCTCCGGGTAGCACTTTATAGACATTTTTATAGATCGTCGTACGCAGCGGCTGGTATCCGAATGATAGATAGGTTCGTATTGCGTCCGGAGTCACACTGCTGTCGATAAAAATTTTCAGTTCGGATCCAAAAAACACTTCATCCTCTGTGACGCTGTAGTACAGCGGTTTTTCGCCAAATTTGTCCCGCGCAAGCACCAATGTGTTGGATGCAGAATCATATATTGCCATCGCGAACATTCCCACAAATTGATCTAGGCAGGAAGCTCCATATTGAAAAAATGCAGGTAAAATTATTTCTCCGTCGCAATGTGTTTTCGGCCTATATCCCGTGCTCTTCACGATTTCCTGTACGTTATAGAGCTCACCGTTATAAATTAAAGACAGCCCTTTATACGAAAACGGGTAGAGACCTCGATGCAGATCCCGGATCGCCAGGCGGTTCTCCCCAACGCTAAACTGTTTACCGGGAAATGTCTGAATCGTTGTTTCATCCGGACCACGATGGCGCATAAGCGCTAAGGCGTCTTTGGTCCACTTTCGATGTTGATTTCCGTAACGTCCTGCAATCGCGCACATAATTTATTTTTTGATCAAAATATATTCATGTTATTATACCCTCATGGGAAACATTAGGTTGGTGGTCGTTCTTTTAATCCTTGTTGCAGCCGCCATGGTTGTAGGGAATAAACCTTCACTTCTTGCCCTCGCGGGCGCGGAAAAGGGGCCGTCCATAAAAACTTTGACACAGTCATCTCAACCTAGCCCGTCGGTCACCCCCGCCATAAGGAGGGTTAGACAAAGCACCTTCGTCATTGAAAAAATTTCAGTCAAAAAAAGAGATGATGACAAAAAGGCCGGCGACGTTCACTCGAGACTCGTCAATCATTCATTCTCCATTGCTGGTCTAACATCGGGCGTTAGCCCCAACGCGATCCATCTTATTTTCGACAATAAGGTTGAAATTGTGGGCATATTAGTGAGCGTCGATCATTCTGATCGGGATGTTACCCTATCTGAATTTTCAGCAACGATAAATGCTGAAAATTCCGGTTATATCGGTAATACAAAAAACGATACGCTTATACACACGTCTTATTCGTGCGCGCGAAACACATCGTGTCCGGGAAAAACCGATGAACACCTGTGGTTTGGTAAAAATAGCGGAATAGAGTTGAAGGCTGGAGATTGGATTAGTTTTGGAGCATACCAAATCAACGCAGGGTCATCCATATCACAAACAGAGCCTGAATTTATCGTTTGGTATCGCTGGCTTGAATAAAAAGGATGAATATATTAATTACCGGAGCGCTGGGGTTTATCGGCTCTCACATAGCCCAACACTATCTTCAAAAAGGTGATCACGTAATAGGAATTGACAATCGTTCCGGTTGGTATCCTTTACGGGTTTACAACTACACCGAATCACTGCTAATGAAGCATACATTTTTTTCTTTTCACCCACTGGACATTCGAAGGCACACAGAATTGTCATCGTTTGTACAAAAGGTAAATCCTGATATTGTAATACACGCGGCCGCCCTTACCGGCATCCGGGATTGCGCTCAAAGACCATACGAATGCATGGAGACCAACGCGCTCGCAACACAGGGTCTTCTTGAAGCGTGTAAGACAATTGGTGACGTTCGTTTAGTTTTACTGTCTTCCTCTTCTGTTTATGGTGATCAACCGGGTGTTCCGTTTGAAGAAAACGCTCTGTTAAATCCAAAATCTATTTACGCCATAAGCAAGCAAACTGTCGAGACCATGGCGGTATATTATTCGCGTCACTATAGATTACCCATTCTGATGATCAGGCCATTTTCTGTCTATGGACCCCGGGGAAGAATGAACATGTTGCCGCACATGCTTCTTGCGTCTGTTATAACCGCAACACCATTTCTTCAGTTTGGCACAAATACACAGAACAAAAGGGACTGGACCCATGTTGATGACTTTATCTACGCGCTTGGGCGCATCATCAATACTCATAAAACAGGCTATGATGTGTTTAATATTGGGTCGGGAAATCCGGTTGGTATCGTTGATTTTATCAAAACGTTTCGAAAACACCTTTCGTTGATGACAAGCGCGCCTCTTCGTATTATTCACAAACCAAAGCCGTTGTACGAAATGGAGATTACGCACGCAGATACAACAAAATTAATCGACCACATAGGGGTCATCCCCAAAACGTCACTCGATAAAGGGTTGGGGAATCTTCTAACATATTATCGCGCAAACCGGAATATATATTTCCCTAAATAAAATAAGAATTGTATATTTGTGATGGTGTAGCGCTTCCACAATCTCTGGGGCTCCTGTGACAAACGAAACAACCACTCAAGACCCGCGTGTTGCATCCATGCCGGCGCCTGACGAACCCGGCCGGAAAGAAAATCAAACGCTGCCCCGACCCCGATCAATACAGAGGGTATCAATGTATTTCTATTTTTCATCATCCATCTCTCCTGCTCGGGACACCCCATCCCAACAAACACGATGTCTGCCCGGCTTTTGTTTATCTCTTCAATAATCTTCCTGTTTTGTTTTTCTGGAATTGGCCGTACCGGCGTGTCGCGGGCGCCAACGACGCGAAGCGATGAATAGTGTCTTTGCAAATTGTGCGCTAGCTCATCTGATTGACCGTTTCTTCCTCCAAGGAGGTATACCCGCCACCCATGATGCGTCGCTTCCTTACACAATGTTTTCATGAGTCCCGGCCCGTAAACCCGTTGAGCGTTTTTGTATCCCGCCAGGCGCAGCAACCATACAAGCGGCATCCCGTCGGGCACCACAAGGTCGGCTCTGTTCACTCCATCGAGAAGCCAGTTATCATGTTGACATTCCACAGTCAGGTGAACCGCCGCAACACAGATATAAACCTTCTGGTTTGTTGTCAATGCCGCACGGATAAATTGGACAACATCTGAATTGTTTACCGGAGATACCCCAACGTGCAAAATTTGGTATTTATGCATCATGATGTTAAAAATCTGTCCACTGCGCTTTTCCTTGAATGATTTGCGATATTTGTCCATATCTATCTTTCTTGTATGGTGTCCGCCCTTTAGCATCCTGTAGCCCAAGCGCACAATCCTTGTGACCGGCCGTTCTAACGACAACACATTTTTCAAATGAATCGAGTGCTTTTTTTCCGTTGCCGGTCGCAAGATAAAAAAACCCTTCCTGTGCCTGCACCCAATAATCGTCCGGCAATAAATACTTCATAGACAAAATAAGGTATTCGGCATCCGTTACCTTGATTGCCGCCAACAAATCATCTGCTTTTTTTTGAATCCTCGTCACCAAATCCTTCCTCGTTTCAAAATTAATTTCATCTGGAATTATTATTTTTTTGGCGTAAACAAAAACTTCCTCCGGTTTCCCGTCTTCAATAAGCCTGTCATTCAACAATACCGCAGCATAGCTCCTGCTCCGGTTTTTCCACGGGCCAGGTTTGGCGTCCTCTTGGAGAAGGTAGGCGATGAGCGTTGACGTAGGTATGTTTCCCACTCCAGGCGTTTTATACCACGCGGAGATACTCTTCCCAATCCATGGATTCATGCTCTCAGCCGAATCCTGAAGTTTTTCCGTCATGGCAAGGTCGTATGAGCTCAATTCGTTTCCGAGCCGCATAATGTGGCGGGAAGCCTTCTCCCTCAGCCCCCAATCAAGCTCGGGCTGGTCCATGGATAAACCTCTATAAACATCGAGAAGCATCAGCGCCTTTACTTTTGCCTTGTTGGCGTTTCCTTCTTTAAGGGCCTTCCTTGATTGTTCTAAAAGCATTAATCCTAAACTCATCCAAAATTCATTTCTCCTCCACGGTGCGATCGATCCCAACGAACGAATGTTTTTTTCCACCGGTACATAGTTGTCAACATTTACAACATCTACAATCGCGCTATACCAAGCATGAACATACTCCTCTCTGTTTTTACCCAAATAACTACCCGGAACAACGCTCAGGGCTTCAAAAAAATTGATCTTCTCTTTAATTGTCGCATGAAAACGTAAAAAAATCGGCTCGTAGCGGTCAAGCGCCCAAGCGTCCTCTTTTTGCGCCTGTTTATACCACTGTCCTGATTCGGAAAATTTATTTCCCTTGTAATACTCATCACCCAGACGCACCATCGTTTCAGATAACCCCCTTCGCTCTTCAGCGTCCTTCTCGTGCGCTTGTTTCAGGATAATTATTTGAGCTGCTCTTTCTGTAAGTTTCTTCTCCAATAAATATTGGACCGCAGCAAAAGCCGAGTTCCCCCACGGATCAATTACGGCCAACGTTTCGCGCGCTTGCTGCTTGGCGGCTTCATCTGTACCGATGGATACGATCCAGGAAAGAATTTCAGGATTTTTGTTATGAAAAAACCGTACGACATTTTCCTGTCCAATAATTTCCCTTGCGGTTTTAGCGTCGTAAGGAGCAAGATAAAAAGCGGCGTTTTTATTGTTCAGTGACGTTGCAATCAATCCCCCGAATGACGATGTATAAAACATCCCCAGCACGATGAGCGCGCCATAGATCATTATGTTTTGCCTTGGGTTTCTATTGCGATCTTTGTGGCGAGCCAACGTTCCGAGCGTTGCACACAACAAAATCCAAATCGAAGAGTAATCCAAAGAAAATTCATAACTTCCATAGAGAAGCACAAGCAGCGCCCCGTTCCACAGAACGTTTTTTTGCAACCCGGCCTTAACAATAAAAAATATAAGAATGGAAAAAAGAAACAGGCCTACAAGCCCTGTCTCCGCCGCGGCCTGCAAAGGAAAACTGTGAGCGAACCACGACCAATTGTCCGGACGCGACTGGAGTCTCCGGGACTCGAGATAAAAAGTCCCGGGACCGCTACCAAACAAGGGTCGCTCTTTGATCGCCGCCACCGCCTGGCGCCAATACTCCCAACGATTGTCCTCAAATAGTGTTGTTTTTTGTGCTTGACGAGCGAGTTGACCAATCAACCCGACGCCGTGCGTTTGCCCCTTTAAAGAGGTTAGTGAGATAACGAGGAGTGCCGTTGCTATTACCACCGCAATAGACAACCCAACTCTTCTCACGATAATGGTTTTACTTCGTAGCACAACATAAAAAAGATAAAGAACAAGAAGGACCCACGCCCCGCGGGCAAGGGTAAGTATCATGCCAACGCTAAATAATCCAAGCTCCCCAATTGCCCAGCTATTTTTTTTCTTTTCAACCAATCCAATCGCCACAGGAAAAACAAAAAGCAACAAGTCCGCTAAATGATTGTGACCATAATTGGCATACAACAAATTCATGGGCGGCAGCATCCGCGCGAGCGCAGGGAAAAGCAAAAAAACAAAAGATGCAAGCGTGGCGACAACACCAATAAAGAGAAGGCCCTTAATAAAAAATTCAACAATTTGATTCCCGGAATCTGGGGGCTCTTGATTCCGGGAATCTCGGGCCAAGGTTAAAAACAACACATATACCAAATATCCCTCAATAAGCCTGATGGTGGCACTTATCGAGTATCCGGCGCTATCGGAAAAGGGGATGAGAATAATGTAGTAAAGGATTAAGGCCATCCATCCAAATCCAATCGGGCGGGGGAGGGGGGCAAAATCAAGTTTGCCCCGCTGATAATACCTGGCCCCATACATCGTCAGAATCCCCAGCGCCCACCACACATCGACAAACGGCTGCTTCCCGTCGCCCAAAAAAAGCGATGTGGTGAGAAAAACAAAAAACACAATCTCCGGACGGGTAATCCAGTGTATCAGGGTTTTTATTGACATACGGTTCGGTTGGTGTAGTATGCAATAAGTTTACTACAGAACAATGGTGAAAAAATTCATTATCCTTCTCGTTCTTCTTCTCGTTAGTTTTGGTGTTTTTGCTGGAATCAAAAAAAGGGGGGCTGCGTCAAAATCTCTTCGTCTCTATTGGTTTATCCCCGACGGTATGCGCGCAGATCCGAACCTCTTTACTGTCTTTCAGTGGGCCAAAGAAGGCAAACTCCCTAACATCAAAAAACTCATGGACCGGGGTTCTTATGGTTACTCGTATCCCAATTTTCCCAGCCATACGCCCACCAACTTTGCGACCCTTCTGACCGGCGCGTACCCCGAGGTTCACGGCGTCAACGATGGACCTATGCATGCTCTCGGAAAACCCCTAGATAGTGTCGCCGTCGGCGGGTTTCGTTCGGTTGCTAAAAAAGTATCTCCAATATGGAAAACCCTCGAAGAAGCGGGCATGAAGGTTTCACTCATTTCCATCCCGGGATCAACGCCACCGGAAATTAACAAGGGGGTTGTCGTCCGTGGCCGATGGGGAGGATGGGGACCTGACTTTGCCGCAATTAATTTTGAAACGAAAGGTAACATTGCTCAACGCATTAAACAGGGGAGAGGGTCGAGGCTTTTCTATTTTGGCCCACAACTCACCGAATATCAGGACGCCACGAAACCCGCGGGTTGGAAAAACGCACCAACAAGTTATTCGCCGGGGATGGAAGCGTCTCTCGTCGGATGGAGTGCGACAGTCTATGCGTATATTTATGATTCAACCGACGACGGTATAACAAATTATAATCGCGTTACTTTTTCGTTGGACAAAAATTCCATTGTTGCCGATCTTTCCCAAGGAGAGTGGAGTGAATGGAGTCCAATCACCCTGAAATGGAAGTCTGAAAACCAATCGGTGGATATAAAAACTTCTGCAAAAATTGCCGTCATCAAATTGGGACCAGGCGATTTTTATCGTTTCCGCGTTTTTTATGACAATCTCAATGAACAGGTGATTTTCCCGGAAAACGCATTTCTTCCTCTCCACAATGCAACGGGTCCCATGGTCGACTTTGTTGATAATTATCCGGCACAACTCGTGTACTACGACGAAGACAAAAAAATATTTCAGGATGAGGCCGCAATGTCATTTGATTGGCACAAAAAAGTGGTATCCGCCATAAAAACCAACTTTTCCCCGGATGTCATCATTCATGACATCTATACTCCCAATCAAATGCTTACGAGCCGATGGTGGATGGGTTCAGTTGACCCTAAAAGCACTCGTTTCTCTGCTGTGTCCGAACAAGACCGCACGAGACTTTGGGGAGAAGTCCAGGATATGTACAAAAAACTGGATGATATTATCGGCGAGATAATTTCTGTCGCAGACCCCAACACCTACATCGTCTTGAGCTCTGATCATGGTGCGGTGCCGCTCGACCGGTTTGTAAACCTCAACAATCTCTTTGCCAAAAAAGGCTGGCTTGTCTTTGCCCTCGACCCGAAGACGGGCGAGCCCATCATTGATTGGAAAAAAACCAAGGTTATATATCTTAAAATGGCGCATGTATATATAAACCCCGAAGGATTATCAGGAAACTACACTCGTGCATCCGGCCCTGAGTATGACGCGCTTCGAAACGAAGTAATAAAAGAACTTCAATCTCTATCCGACGAAAACGGCATGAAACCACTTGTGGAAGTTGTAAAGTGGGAACAGGCAAAAGAGTTCATGCGTCTTGACCCTGACCGCGTTGGGGACCTCGTCATCGCCAATGCCCCGGGATATGGATGGAACGAAGAAATGACCATGGACCTAAAAGTGTTCACGGAGCCCCTGATATCCGGATACAAACAAGCCATTAAGTCTCAGGACGTACCAGGAATGTGGACGCCGTTTATCATGGCCGGTCCGGGAGTAAAACAAAATAATTTTATCGGGAATGCCCCTTTCTCTCTCATCAACCAATACCCAACAATTATGAAAGCCCTTGGAATCCCGTCCCCCAACTTTGTGCAAGGAAAGCCACTACAAATATTTAAGTAACCCTATTCACACGGCATGGTTTTTAACCTGTTTGTTTCTTTGTTAAATTCTTCGATGGAGTTTTTTACCGGAAAAAACAACTCAAACTTATAAAGTCTTTTTTGCGAATCGCAATAAAACATGACCGCCGCCGCGCGCTTGGTAATGATGTCATCAGAGCACGCCCCAAACACCAGTCGTTCACTTGCATACCCGACAAAAACATGTGTCTCTCTTCCATTGTTCTTTTCTGTCGAGTATTTCGGACGATACTGCCGGTCGCAAGAGATGGCGTTACTCACTTCTCCGGGGTAGGGCGACACAGATTTCTCATACAGCGTGTCCATCCTAATAATGTGGTTCCTTATGGTGGATGCAGCTTCATTTTGGTCAATGTTCGTCCATGTGTCTGCCCGGAGCCTGGTATCTTTTTGTTTTAACAAAGCTCCATATAACCTGTCCGTGTTCTGATAGACTGTTTCATTTTTGTATTCGGTTAAATGCCGCCGGAGATAGCATTCCGGACCATTGCATGGCCGAGCCGCATAAAGAGCGGCCGCCGCCGCGATTATTGCGACCGTAAAAAATAAAGCGATTTTTTTCATACGTTTTCTGTTCATGAAGAGTGTATATACTATAAGAAACCGACTCGCCATGAAAAAAGTGAAAAAAAATCTTGTTGCCCGTACGGTAATTATTATACTCCTTGTTTTTATAGCCGCGGTCTCCGTCTATTGGACCAAAACCCAAAAAGAAAAGCCTGCGTGCTCGCGCTGCAACGTCGTGCTCATCGACATAGACATCCTGCGCGCGGACGCCCTGCCGTGTTATGGATATAAAAGAAACACGACTCCCAACATCTGTGCGCTTGCCCAAAAGAGCCAGGTCTTTACAGACAACTACGCACAAGCCAACTGGACCCTTCCCAGCATGATGTCAACCATTACATCGCTGTATCCGTTTTCTCATGGCGTATCCAAAACATACAGTGACGCACTCAATCCCGACACGCCAACCCTTGCGGCGGAACTTAAAAAAATTGGCTACAATACGATATTTTTTGGATCTATCAGCTCTTCCACAATCGATGACACAAATGGCGGGACAAAAGGTTATAGCGCTCTTCATGGTTTTGGCCCAAGACGATGGCTTGAGGAGGTGCGCGAAGTTTTAAACCAAAAAGGCCCCTTTTTTATTCATTTATATACCGGCAACCTTCATATGCCGTACCTCGTGGAAAACGAGTCTCAAATACTTGAACAGCTGCCCAGACCAAATAATTTTCCTGCTACGCTCAAAGACTTCAAGCCTCTCGTTGGTAAGTCTCTTTACCAAAATTACCTCGACGTGTTTACTTCTCTTGCCATATCAGAGAGACCAGATCTGTTTGCGTCAATGAGTGCTTCTAAAATTCCCGGCCTTGTTGATTATTTTTGGTCTCGAGCTATTCCCAATGACCCAGAAAGAATAATCAACAACGGGTGGATAGTTAAATATGAAGCATATATGGAGGCAATTACAAAAAACGAGCCTTTGTCAGACCCGTATACCCGCCTCCTCTATGATTCTGTTCTTTCGGTTTTAGACAATGACTTGTCCCCGTTGTTGTCATTGATAAACTCTCCGGGATTTGAAAAAAACACCATCGTTATACTTTATTCTGATCACGGGGAAGCTTTCGGCGAACACGGCATTAATGGTCATCCTGAAAGCTTATATAATGAAATAATTAAAACTCCTCTCATTGTTTATGTTCCGGGCGTCTCCCCTCAAAGATTTACTGTGTCCTCCCAAAATATTGATATTCTTCCGACCATCCTTGGGCTCGTTGGCGGCACCCCTCTCGGGGGACTGCGCGGCGAGTCTCTTGTTTCTTTAATGACGAAGGGAGCCCCTATTCAAAAGAGGCCCATTGTCGCTCAGGCGGGAAAATATAAATTCTCTATTTACAACGGGACATTGAAACTCATAGTAAACAATTACAATAATCCGCTTCTTAACGCTGAGCTTTATAACACTCAACAAGATCCTGGAGAAACCACAAATATAATTTCGTTCAACCAAAGGGCCGCTGAGATGTTATTGTCTGGCCTAACTGCAACAATCCTCGAAAAAACTCCGTAATTGTGTTTTTTCGCGCTTGACAACTCTCTTATTTCTTTCTAGGATGTGGATAAGTTATCCACCTGCTCCCGCCTCTGCCCGCACCGTGTGCTCGTCACATAATTCTATCACGTGTATATCAAGAATATGGATTTAGAAAAACTCTGGAAAACAACTCTTGCGGAGATCGAGGTTTCTGTCTCGCGCGTTGCGTTTCACACGCAGTTTAAGGGCTCATCACTCGTGTCGCTTGCCAGTAATGTCGCAACGGTCGGCATTTCTAATGCTCCCCTCAGGGCGCTTGTCGAATCTCGTTATTATAGTCTCATCAAAAGCATTCTTGACCACCATACAAACGAAAACATCAGTCTGATCTTTGTGGTGGCCGCCAAGCACGAACGGATGACCGACGAAGATGCCGGGCCGTTATTTTCTTCCCGTGGGGCAGCCGCCTTATCCTCATATGTCACAGGCCCACAGGACACCGCCCGGAGACTCCATATCCGCGCAGACGCCTCATTTGACAACTTCGCCGTATCCACGACCAACCAACTCGCGTACGCTGCGGCTACCGCCGTTGCCAAGAGCCCGGGTGGCGCATATAACCCTCTTTTTCTTTATGGAGGCGTCGGGGTGGGGAAGACCCACCTCATGCATGCGGTAGCCAATGCGATCATTGCTAAAAAGCCTACCGTTAAGCTTGTCTATTGTATGGGCGAGGAGTTTACCAATGAAATCGTCGAGGCCATCCAAAATAAAACCAACCGGCAATTCCGGCAAAAATACCGGTCCGCGGAGCTTTTTTTGGTCGACGACGTCCAGTTTATCGCCGGTAAGCAGCAAACCCAGGAAGAGTTTTTTCACACCTTCAACGCGCTGCACCGCGAGGGAGTACAAATCATCCTAACCAGCGACCGGCCTCCGCCGGAAATTGCCAAGCTTGATGACCGCCTAAGGAGCCGCTTTGAAGGGGGGATGACGGTAGATATCGCTCCTCCCAACTTTGAGCTGCGGGTCGCAATTGTCAACATCAAATCAGCGGCGTTGGGAATTAGCGTTCCTTCGGAGGCCGCCCAGCTCGTCGCGGCCAACCTCACCGACACGCGGGCAATTGAGGGATTTCTGCGTAAACTCACCGCCCCCGGCGTGGGACCGGCGACCCCAGAGTTGGTCGCGTCTCTCTTAGGATCCAAGGCGGTGGTGGGAAGCGGAGGGATAGCCAAGCACGACAAGCGCGTGCCGGCGGCTGAGGTGCTCGAGGTGGTTGCCGCCTACTACAGCATTAAATCCACAACCATCAAAAGCCCCAAACGCGACCGCCCCATCTCCCGGCCGAGGCAAATCATTATGTATCTTTGTAAAACCGAGCTGGGCCTCACTCTTGAGGACATCGGCGGTCTCCTGGGGGGCCGCGATCATACGACCATTATGCACGGCGTCGAAACGATTACCCAAGAGCTCTCGGTCAACGAACGCCTGCGCTCGGATGTAGAGGGGATAAAAAAGAAACTCTGGGCATAACTAGGGGGCCCCCGGCCCAGATATCCACTTTTCCACAATTTGCCCTTTCTTATCCACAACGTTATCCACACTTCGCCGTGCTCATTGTTAACAATAAAAGCCCCTCTCTTCTTCTTGTTGTTGACTCCTAAACTAAAAAAACGTACACTTTTCCACGCTCCTTACTTACTACTACGACGAATAACAACATATGAAAGTCTCCGTTCTTCAAGAAAACCTTACACAGGCAGTGACGAGGACAAGTAGGGTGATTTCTACGAAGCCGCCTCTCCCAATTCTTTCTACTATTTTACTACTCGCCACAAAGGATGGTCTCTTGTTGACCGCGTCAACCCTAGAGACAACAGAGTCCGTTTCTGTGGGGGCAAAGATAGACCGCGAGGGGGGCCTTTGTGTGCCGGCGAAGGTATTTTCAGAGCTTGTTTCCTCTCTTCCTCAAGACACGGTGTTCCTTGAAGAAAAAGAGGGGTCCTTACGTATATCTTGTGGAGGGATTCGCGCTTCCATCGCAGGAGTCGCAGCGGGAGAGTTTCCCCCCTTAAACAAGAATGAAGGAAAAAAGGAAACATCGCTTGATAAAGACGCGTTTGTTTCTGTTTTATCTCTTGTGTTATTTGCCGCGTCTACAGACGAAGGAAGACCCCTGTTGACGGGGGTCAAAATTGTACAAAAGCAAGAAGGCGCCCTTTTTGCTGCGACAGACGGCTACAGACTGTCGGTTTATCGGTCCGGGCTCGCGCTTCCTGCCTCCACCGACGTCGTGATTCCCGGACGGGCACTTGGGGAAATACTTCGCGTGTGTCAGGAAGAAAAGGAAGTGAAAAAGGTAGTCATTTCGGACGCAGGAGAAGGACAATTGGTGGCGCGGGTAGGGGACACAACCATCGTGACGCGTAGGATTGAAGGAGAGTACCCTAATTTTGAAAAAATAATACCCGCGAAGCACACCACGGTGGCGACAATTGACGTGCAGCAGTTTACAAGGGCGGTCAAGTCTGCATCAATATTTGCCCGCGACAGCGCCAACATTGTCCGTCTTCACGTTGGCAAAAACTCGCTCACGATTTCCGCCAACGCCCCCCAGGTGGGCGAAAATACCGTAGAGCTGGACGCAAAAACGGAAGGCGAAGAGGGAGACATTGCGTTTAACAGCCGTTTTTTAGCCGAGCTCCTCAGTAATTTTCCCGGAGAAGAAGTGGTGTTTGAAATGACCGGGTCACTGAACCCCGGCGCGTTCCGAAGTCCCAAAGACTCCTCATTTCTCCACATCATCATGCCGGTGAGGGTGTCTGCCGAAGGATAATGTCCGTTTATAAAGAACCACACGCAAGCGTTTCTTTGTACCCGCCGCACCCCGAAGGTAAAACAAAGGGGGGCTTGGTTCCATCTGCGTTGCGCAGTTCATAATGGAGATGGGGGCCCGAGGAGGCCCCCGTGTTGTCAGAGGCCCCCAAAATCGTCCGGGCCGGAACAGGACGCGCAGACGTTGACCCCGAACACCGGGGGGCCCCGCCGCAAAGACTTTTTATTGTTGTGCTTACATCGAGAAGGTGGCCATATATAGTGAAGTAGAGTTTTCCTGATGAGGGATCAGTGCCGGCAAGAACGACGTAATTTCCATAGTCAGCCCCCCCGTTTTGAGGAATATCAGATACATATTCAACGAGGTACCCATAGTGGGTTGAATATATATCCGTTGACATTGGTAAACCAATATCAAACGCGTTGGACCAAGCGTGTGTAAAATAATGAGAATAGTCGGGCCTATTGTCGTTGGGACACTGTGTAATTGAAGCAAACAAGGTTCGACCTACGGGGCACCCACTTACCGCAGATGCGGGACTGGGGGGGGGACCATTATAGATAATTTCATTTTTCCCTTCGATCCCCACACCTCGCCCGGAGAGGTTTTGTCCGGCAGACATAAGGACTGCCGTGATATTGTTTGATTTTATAAAACCAAAATTTATAAACGTCGGGAGCACAAAAAGAAGGACAATGGCAACCCCGATAAACACCGCGATCATGAGGGGCGTGTCATCCCAAAAACTGGTTTTTTGGGTTCTTCTCCCAAACGGCGAAAAGGGAACGCCGCCAAACAAGAGGCCCACGAGACCTCCTCCTGCGCGGCCAGCAACGCCAGCGAGCCCCAACCCCGCCCATGACAATGCCCCACCGATTGCGCCCCCCAAGCCACCCCCGGAAACGCCAATGTGGGGGATTGCCCCTGATTGCCCCACGAGTTGCGTGGCGGCTGCCTCCGGCGACACCAAAGAGATGACCATTGTATAAAAGGTTTGCCACGACGGGATTTGTTTGGAAAAAGAAGCGGCTGCGGCGGCCACATTGGCCCCTCCCGCGGCGCCCGCCCCCGGCCCGCCAGCAAGAGACAGTAATAGCAGTGCAACATTCTCCGCCCGTCCCAGAGCAAGCGCCGGTTGGCCTCCGGGAGTCCTCGCGTGTATGGCGAGAAGTTCAAAGTAAGCAAGTATCGCCTCCCGTGGATTAGTCAAGAGAGGAGCGGTCACCGGTCCCACGAGGATAGCGCCAATAATATCATCAAGGGCGCCCTTAGCCTGTGTTATCCCCGACCCCCCTCTTGGCGCACGGGTAAATTCTTTTTTTGTGCCTTCCATGACGAGTCGAAAGAGCTCACTGTCAACAAACTCTTTCCCCAGCCTGGTCGTCAGATCGTCGGTTTTGGTAAGCGCCTGTTCAAGAGCCCTGGAAAACGTAGCACGGATGACGTCTTGCCGGGCCAGAGGAGAAAGTTGGGAAAACAACGCATCGGCGGCCCCCGCGATAAATTTTTGTGCCGGCCCCTCGGCAACGGTGGTAAAAAACTTACCCGACCCACCCCCGATGTTCCCACGGTCCGCGCGCGGGTCCACGGCGGCTTCGGCCACCCGCGCTAGCACGTCTGCGTGGTCAATTGCGCTGCCCGTGGGAAGGTCAGAGCGGGTGATAATGTCAGTAACAATCGCCGCAAACCGCTCGATGTTTGGGTTTCCCATCCGGGAGTAGATGGCTTTTGGAATTTCATGCACGGCGGAAAGGGCGCGCGTGCCGCGGGAAAGCTCTTGTTTTATGTTACCTTCTTCACCGATTGCGTCCCGTATAACGCGTGGCGCGGAGGGTCCCGCGTTGAGTATTGTTTCAATAACGCGGCTTGCGTCCGGCCCCGACAACTCCTGGGCCGAAATCCCCTCAAGCTTTTGACGGACAACAACCTCGCTTAAGGACCCCGCACTAATTTCCTCGCGCGATCGTGCAATCCAGTTGGCCACAAGCCGCTCGATGAATGTTTTACGCAACGCAGCAACGTTTTTTTGTTGCCGCGCCATAGCCCCGGCAACTATTTTTTCTGACGCCCGCAAGGAGCTTGCCCGACTGAGGACCTCTTTCGGAGAGAGGGCAGCATCAGGTTTTTCCGCATGAAATTGTGGAGGGGCCCCAGCTATTTCCGCCGCCGCACCATGAAGGGCTTGGGTAACCGCATCAACAGAGAGACCACCGTCGTCGCCCGGAGACAGGGTGAGCTTGCCCGCGTTTTGAGTCAGGGCACGGCGCAACCCCTCATATTGTCCTGCCGCGACTAAAGCCGCCTCGGGCGTAATTCTTCCCGCGCTAAGATCGTCAAGAAGATTATTGATGAATTCTTTGATTGTTTGTTGTTCCTCTAATTGTTGTGCCATGATGGTTATTCGCCGTTACCCGCTACGGTTTCGACGGTAAAAAGGGGACGATTAGACGCAGGAAGTAGCCGTTCCCCATTGATGTTGTGTGGGGAGGTGGGCGCGCTCACCGAGCTTTTGTTTTGTGATTGAGCGATAAGATCTTGGGGCTTCGTGGTGACGAGCTCGTGCTCTGTGGGGCTTGCGATGATGCGCATGGCCGCGTGAGCAGGTCCGGCAAAAAAGAGCCCTTCCCCGATGTCCGCCGAAAGGAGAAGATGCTTTTCTCCTTCAGAAAGAAAGAACGCCTCCGCGATGCGGTCGATGGCCGCCGTTGATTGTTTGAGTAACACCTGGAGACTGCTATTTTGGATGATGGCACGGCCAAGATCCGTGGAGAGAAAATCCTCAACATCTTGAGAGATGGTCGTCACGCCAAGATAATATTTCCGCGCGCGCTTGGCGATAGAGTTCATAAAATATGCCGAGTCCGGAAACTTCATCATATACCACGCTTCGTCTACAATGAGCAGCCGTCGTTTGAGGTCTCGCCGGACCTTGGTCCAGATGAAGTCTAAAATAAGATACATAGCGATGGGGCGGAGCTCCTCTTCGAGGTCCCGAATGGAAAACACCGTGAGGGGATTTCTGATTTCCACATTGGTTTGTTGATCGAATATGCCCACGAGGCTTCCTTTGACGAATTTTTCTATCCGGTCAGCCAGGCCGCGCGCCGCAGGCTCTTCCATACCGATGAGAGATTTGTATAAATCTTCCATAAGCGGAGGCTCCCGGCCTTGTGTTGCCGGGTCAGGGGTAATGCCCCGTTGTTTGTAGGTGAGGATAAGCGCGCGGTCCAAGATTGCATCCTCCGTGGGGGTGAGCGTTCCCATGACCACCCGGAAGAACCCATGGAGAGAAAGAATTTTTTGGTTAAGCTCGCTTTCGCCGCTTCCGGCGCGAAGAAGCGCGAGATCAAAGGGGTTAATTTTGGTTTCCGTGCCAAAGTGGAAGCGGATATATTCGCCTCCCAACGCGTGAGTGAGCGCTTGGTATTCGTTTTCCGGATCGATAATGATGACTTCTGTGTCAAACATGAGGCTCCGCATGGCTTCGAGCTTGACGAAATAACTTTTTCCTCCGCCGGAGTTGTGGACAAACATTCCGCCGTGTCCTGCGAGGAACACGTGGTTGTCTACCGTCAGGTCGTAGACGTAGCGTTCGTTATGTTTGATTTTTTCTTTGCGAACGACCGGATCCCAAAAGAGGTCGGCATCGGCGAGTTTTTTAAGACCCGCAAGGATTCTTTTTGCGTGCCGAAGTTTAAGTTGGAGCGACCGGTAGCGTTTTTTAAGCACCACGACTGCGTCATAAAGCGTCGCATACGAAGCGTCTCCTTGTTTGCGCGCCTCCAGGACCACGCTCGTCCAAAGACTTTTATTATGAGCAAGAAGAGACACGCCCATTTCCTTGAAGCACTCATAGAGTGTTTGTTTGATGATGTGGGGAGCTACGAAGCGCTCGCCTGTGATGGTTTCGTACGCGCGAAGGACAGTTGTTGTGCGCGGGATTACGGCACCGCGCTTCATGAGCCGCCAGGTCTGTCCGAGGTTTTTCCACAAGAGCGCATTCAGGCGCTTGTTTGTGTTTCCTCTGCGGATGATTTCTTCAAGCTCTGGAAGCCTGGAAAGGAGCTGCACGCGTTCTCTAAGTTTTTGTAGATGAGCAATACGTTGTTCTGCGGCGAGAATAATGTTTTTCAATTCCTTGGGAGACGGCTGAAAAACGTTTCGGGATAACGGGGAAACATTTATTGGCGCCGCCACACAATCTCCGCAGTACAGCATGTCGTGGAGTTTGCCAATGGTCGGCCCCAGCGTGGGAATGGTATTCACGTTCGTGTTTGCGGTTTTCCCCAACAGAGCGTGGAGCGCTTTGGTTTTCCGTTGTGTGAGGAATCCAATTTCGCCTGCAAACGCTTTAAGCTCGTCCGCGCCTGAGATGGTGAGTTCGTGATATGTGTCACCCGCATGGTTGGAGTTGGTTGCGCGTTTTTGTTTTATGTGCATTCTTCCGATGATGCCAAAATAAAGAAGTAGGTATGCAATATCAGAGATAAGACGTTTTGATTTTGAGGTACACGATACGACATGCTTTCCAACGGTTCCGTCGCCTTCAAAATATGCGCATAGATACTGGGCGACACGCACCTTTGGCAAAGTGAATACAATTGGTGGAACTCGCTTCTCCCCCGACTTTCCCCCTGCGCCCATCGCCACGAAAAGCCGCGCGTATGCGTTGGGCTGGATGTTGTACCCCTTGATTTGGTGATCCTGGTCGTTTCGCGATGCGACAAGGGCGCCAACAGCTGACGCCGCACGCTTTATCGTATCAAGTACTACCGGGTCGGTGTTATAAATAGTAAGCACTTTTTCTGTCACAAAGCCTTCCGCCGTGGTTAGCCCCAAAAGCGTGAGGAGCGGCGTCTCGATGGGTATAGAAGTTGGAAGTGAATCTGGCCATGATGAGGCGAGGAGAGAGCGTGGTTTGATTATGGCTCGGGTGGCACCCCCCCCATGGACGGTTCGGGGAAGGGGAACGACGTCGCCTCGTCGTATTGTCCGACCGCGCGCCGCTGTCACGCGCCCGTCGCGAAGAGTAATCAAACTATGATCCCCGGTAACCGTGATCTCTCGACCGCTTCTTGTGGTGAGTTTATAGAGCCTTTCTCGTTTCGAAAACGGTTTTCGAGCTGCTACAGAAACCCGCGTCCATTCGCCGTGAAGGGCATTATTATACGAGAACACTTCAAGGGCGGGGTCTCTTACGCCCTCAAGGTCTTCGTCCTTATATGTAATGCCGTGTTTTTGGATAAGCGACTCAACGATATCCCCGATGATTCCTTTGTGGACGACACCGTTTTCTCGTACAAGCACAGGCTCCCAGCTTGCTACGGACTTCCCAAACACCACCATATTCGCGTTTTCTAAGGTAAACCGGTCAAAGATGATGAGACTCCCGTTGTGTTCATTCATGCCATAGAGAACCCCTTCATTTGCGGAAAGTTCAGATGTGGTGAACGGGAAGGTGGTGGCCAAGGTGGTCGTGTCCATGTTGCGGGTTACCATAATCCGGTCTTGGCCCATAGGGAGGGTGGTTCGGAACCCCTCATCCATGGCAAGCACCGCCTTTTTGGTAATGATCAGGAGCGAGCCCAGCGTTGCCTCTACCTGTTTGGTGATTTTATCAAGCTCCGAAAGGGTTTTGGAGGGAATAGTGATATAGAGTCCAAATTGGAAAAAACGCTCCGCGCCGCGGGCAAGCTCTTGCTGGAGGGAAAGGGCATCTTCGAGGGACACCTGGATGGAGGGCTCGATGACCCTGCCGCGTTTCATGTCCGATTGTATGGTGGCCTCCATTTCACCGACCTTACGCTTGAGATTCTCGAGAATCTCCTCAGACTTGGTGGGGTAGATATACATGGATACATCAAGCGTATGGTTGAAAGAAATGAGCGGCTCAAGCCAGTTGGCGCTGACAAACCGGGGGTAACCCACCACAAAAAGCGTCCGGTGAAATTGGTCGCCCACCTTGATGTGGTCAAAGTCGACCTCAATCGTTGGTGGGGCAATCATGTCGCGCACCTCAAGCGGGATATTGGGGTCGTGTTCTACGCCCACGTCCTCCGGCATGGGATTTATGAATTGTTTGATGGCCCTTTGTATGTTCATGGTTGTTCCGGCGTTTTGTTTTCGATTGGTAGTATTTGTTGATTGGTAGTATTTGTCGGATTGAAGTGCTCCGGCTGCGGTATGCCGGGATTATAGACGGAAAAAAACAATCGCGCGAGTTGATCGCTGGTCAGCTGTTTTCCGCGCAGCCCAATGCGCGTCAAGAGCCGCAAAACATGATCCCTTTTTGGTGTAAGCACGGTTAATGCTTTTTCATAAATATATTCTTTATCATAGGGGAGACCGCGTTTTTTACTTCCAAAGAGCACTTTGGTTGACGAGCCCAATTCTAGGCTTGAGAACGGTATGGAGATATAAAACTTTTTATCCAACACATCTTTTTCTTTGACGGTCGAGGACACAAACGCGCGGTAGTCACTTATGCTTTTTGCAAGCCTCGGATTTTTTTGTTTCGTCTCCTGATCCTCAAGAAGCTTGAGATATGAAGAAATGTCTTTGTGTTGCGACCGGATAAGCACCTGGATGGGGAATGATAGGGAATTGAGAAGCCCTGCATACGCATAAATGATAGATTCTTGTTCCTTTTCTGACAAAAGACCAAAGTTGACAGCGGTCGTCGAGACGACCAGCGCACACGACCCGTCGACAAACAAGGCAATATCATGGTTAATGTCTACGATTTCTGTAAACGATTGTGTTGACGACCGGATGGGTATGATGGGTTGTGTCATATTATATTTGGTTCCCAAATATCTCTTTTGCTAGCCTGTCGCGTTCTACCTGTTTTTGGCTTTTTGCGGTAACTTCTAGTGGAGGTACGATGGCGCCGCCGAGTTGAATTTGTGCTTTATCAAAAAGAAACCCACCCTTCGGATCTTCTATTTCGACAATATAGGTGTTGTTGGGGAGCGGAGTTGATGCGGCAAATTGTCCCAGACGGTTCGTTTTGAGCGCGCGCAATGGAATATCTTCGTGGTCGCGGACCGTGATGAGCATGCCCGCCAAGAGATTGCCGTATTGGTCTTTGACGATGCCGGTGACGACGTTGGGAAATGTGGTGAGGCGGGGAAGACCTGCGCTCACAGCGGCGCCAGGCGCGATGACGCGGACCGTTGGACCGGCTTGACGGCCGGCCGGCAGCGTGGTTGCCTGGCGCATGGGTTGAACGGGTACGGCGCGGGCCTGGTGGTCCATTTTTTGGCGCATTGCAACAAGCTCTTTTTCGAGTCTCTCCCGGTCGCGCATCACGTCTGTGAGTTGACCCTGAAGCGATGCAATATGCTGGTGTCCATCGGACGGTTGTATCATCTGCGTGGGGAGAACAGGCGTTGCCGCGGCATCAGGCGCGGGAGCGCTTTTTGGCTGTATCAAAACAGGAATTTTTTGAGGAGGGGGCGCCGGCTGATTGTGTTGAGAAGCAAGGGCATCTGCAAATGAAAATCCCGGCGACAGCGATGGCGCTGGTTTGGATTGATTATGGAAAAGAGCAGAAATCCATGTAAAAAGATTCAAGCCCTCGTGGTGCGGGGTGGCCGCGCTCACCGAAGGAGCCATGGCCGCAACGGAGGGGGTTGGAGGCCGCGGGGGAGAGGAGGGAGTAGGGAAGGCGGGCGACTTGACCCGCTTGACGCTCTGTTGGGCCGTGGTTACGACCGGGTGCAACCAGGCTAATAACATATTTGAGAACTGTTCAAACAATGAGACGCTGTGGGGGGGAGCAGTTGGAGCGTGGAGCTGGGGGGTTGCAGGTTTTTGTCCAGCAGAGTCGGATCTCGATTCGCGGGACCAAACCCATTGGGTAGGACTATAGGTGTTCCGGAAAAAAGACGCGATCCATATGTCCATGGGACGTTCCTCTACCGGAACAAAAGCGAGACCAAATCCGAGGAGTCCCGATGTGATCGCAAGGGGCCAGGTAAAGAAAAACGGCAAGGGGAGTTTGTAGCAAATATATGCCACAATAATGCCCCCGGCCAAATACCCGAACTGCTTGATCGTCATGTCGCCGATCAGGCGGAATTGGAATGTGGTGACATTTTGGGGAACCGGATGTTGTTCCATACCAGGTAGTGAAATTTCGACCGTTGCAAGCTTGCGCTGACGGACGAACCCTTTCTTTGTAATAAATGTGTGTTATTGATCCAAGTAGCCCCGAACCCCGCAACGACTGAAGCGTGTCGAAATTCTACTACCTGGCATATAGAATCATTGTAAAGAGAAATACAATGCTGTTCAATAGCACAAAGCGCATCAGGACTGTGAAAACTCCACTTTATTAGTTTTCACGACCTGTGTTTTTCAAGGCCACCCCTTGCGGTCCGCAAGGGGTGGCCTTATGTAAATTGCTCTGCTATGATTGTTTTATGGATTCTGACGCCGTCACTATAGTAGAGTTAAAAAACAACAGAGACAGCGAGGAGACGCCGGAGGCGATGGAGCAGGTGTTTGCGGCGCTCGGTGCGGGCGCGGGTGGCAATCATGGTTTTTTAGCATCTCTTTTTGGCGGCCATCATGAAGGGTCCCGATGGGCGAGCTTTGAGTTGGTGTCGGTGAATAGCCGCATCCATTTTTTTATCGTGGCACCCAAGTCGGTTGCGTTGTTTTTGGAAAGCCAACTTACCGCGCAATATCCCAAGATTACGCTTACTCCTGTCCCTGATTACGTACCGCATTTTTTGTCCCTACCCCACGCAGTTGCTCATTTGGCGCTCACGAATGCCTATTACTATCCGCTTAAAACCCATAAGGATGTCCGCGATCTTGATATGCTTGCCGGGCTTTTGGGGCAACTTGCTAAACTTTCCAAAGGAGAGGCGGTTTCATTGCAGCTTCGTGTGGCCCCGGCGGGGCAGAGCTGGCAACGCCACGCAGCGGCAGTTTTGGCTGCCGGAATTCCTGACCCATCGTCGACTGTTGGACGCACGAAGACGCACCCGCACGCGCGGATCATTGAATCAAAAGTGAACCAGATGGGCTTCGTGGTCGCATTTCGGGCGCTTGCAGTAGGAGGGAGTGAGGCGCAGGCCGAGTCCCTTATTCACAATCTGGTTGGATCGTATGGAGTGTTTGCTCTCGGAGAGGGAAACAGCTTGAGCGCCCAAAAGCCGCCGTTTTGGCATAAGAAAAACACAGAAGCCGCGCTTGTTTCCCGCGGGACAGGGGGAGCGCCCAAGCATCAAATTTTTGGCGCCGCTGAGCTTGCCAGTCTTTGGCACCCGCCGGGCATGTCCCTTGCGATGATCAAAAATATTGCATGGGGAGAGAAAATTACGAGTGAGGCGCCGGATAACTTACCTATTGCAACAGAGAATGAAGAGGAAAAATCCCATATTAATTTTTTTGCCCGGACGGAGTTCCGAAATAAACCGGCAACGTTTGGCATCAAGAAAGAAGACCGGAGGAAGCATCTCTACGTCGTGGGAAAAACCGGCACGGGAAAGTCGACGATGATTGCCAACATGGTCGTCGGCGATATGAAAAACAATGAAGGGGTGGCCGTGGTAGACCCGCACGGAGACCTCATCGATATCTTATTGGATTATGTACCATCGCATCGCATTAACGACGTCGCGTATCTGGATCCTTCAGACGGCGAGCATCCGTTTCACCTCAATCCGCTTGAAGTCAAAAACGAAGCATTCCGGGAGCTTGTAGCTTCCGGCATTGTCTCAATTTTTTACAAGCTCTACAGTTATAGTTGGGGGCCGAGGCTCGAGTATATTTTACGCAACACCATTCTGACGCTTCTTTACGTGCCCGATTCGACGCTTCTGGGGGTCCCGGAGCTTTTGACGAACGAAAAGTACCGCGCGAAGGTGGTCGAAAGTCTTCCCGATCAGGTTTTGAAAAATTATTGGAACAACGAGTTTAACAAAATGTCCCCGCAACTTCGCAGTGAGGCAATATCGCCGATTCTTAATAAAGTCGGCCAATTCCTTTCGTCTCAGACGATTCGCAACATCGTGGGACACGCCAAGTCCACCGTGGACATCGAGTCCATGATGGATGAGGGAAAAATTGTTCTCGTTAATCTTTCCCAGGGCAAACTCGGAGAGGACAACAGCGCCCTCCTGGGAGCCATGATCATTACCAAGATTCAATTGGCCGCCATGAACCGTGTGTATCAGTCGGAAGCGGACCGTAAAGATTTTTATCTGTACGTCGACGAGTTTCAAAATTTTGCAACGAACTCTTTCATCAAAATTCTCTCCGAAGCGCGCAAGTACCGCTTATGTCTGACGCTTGCCAATCAATATATTGGTCAAATCGATGAAGAGGTGCAAAAGGCGATCTTTGGCAATGCCGGTTCAATCGTTTCGTTTGGCGTGGGGGCGACGGACGCCAGAAGTCTGAGTCGCGAGTTTGGGGAAAAGTATACAGAAGCAGAGCTTGTGTCCTTGGGAAATTATCAAATTCTTCTTAAGTTATCTATAGACAATCAGACGAGTCTTCCTTTTTCTGCCCTGACATTGCCTTTGCCTCGCTCGCGAAATCAAAATCGTGAAAAGGTTGTCCGCTCGTCGCGCGAGCGCTATGGCAAACGAATAAATGAATAAGAGAATAATAGAATAAGTGAATAATTGAATAAACAAATAAGGAAATAATTGAATAAAGAGTAGAATGATTGAAAGCAAGCACAATATTCATGAGCGGATATATCAGTTTATTCTGAGGGTGTTTTGTTTTATTTCTAAGTTGCCAAAAACGTTTACTAATCAACAAATCCTTGGGCAGCTTATTCGCTCTGTGACCTCGATGGGCGCGAATGATCAGGAAGCCAATGGTACGTTTACAAAAGCCGATTTTATTCATTGTTACACAACGGTCCGAAAAGAAGGAAATGAATCATTGTTTTGGATACGTCTTCTCGGAGATTGTAACCCGGTGTTATTAGACGAAGCCAAAGTGCTCTTGAAAGAGGGTGACGAAATTGTTCGTATAGTCACGGCAATCATTTTTAACACGAAAAAAGGAAAGTAGTACCCATTTTTATTATTCGTTTATTCATTTATTTTTTATTCTATTATTCCATTATTTCATTATTCTATTATTTGTTTATTCATTATGGTCGCGATACAATAGGATATATGGCTGGAGAAGAAACACTGAAACGCGTCGCTGAATCGGTTGCCCGAGCCCTGGGGGGTGGGGGACCGGAGGGCGCCGTACCGCCACCCACTCCTGAGATGGCAGAGTTGCCGATACGACCCGAAAGAAAGAATTTTGTTGAAGCAGCTGCGGAAAAAATCAAAGAGTTTGCCGAGAAATTATCCAAGGGCGTGCCGGAGACCGCAAAGAAATTTGTCAAAGAGGGCGACCGCCCCCGCGACGCCCGCGTGTTAAGCGTCGTCCAGGAGCTTATCGATGCGCCGGAAGAAGTGCTTGCCGATCCCACCGCTATGCGTGCCGTCGGGGAGAAGCTTTTGCGCATCATGGACGAGTCCGGACCGGGCACGGATACTTCAAAAGAAGCCCACAAATATCTGCGGAGAATTACCGCCGAGCATCAGTCGCTTTCTGACCTTCGTCTCCACGGGGATGTGCTATCTCAATGGTCAGCGGTGGACCGGCTCTATGACGCGGACGGGGGAGACGTGCTTGCCGGAAGCGCCCTTGAGGAAAAAATGAAATCGTATCAACAAATGCTCCGATATGATGAGGGACAATTCCATGACACGCATAAAATCGCCGAGCAGATTCAAAAATTGAAAGAGGAAGGGGTCAGTCGAAATATCCCACCCGAACAAATGAAAGAGTCGGTGAAGAGGTTGACGGATGTCATCCGCGAATCCAAGCAGGGGAGAAGCGGCCAGGATGAAATAATTCGTTGGGGCGATATAAAAGATAGGTTTAGTAAATCAGCCCAACACGACGACGGCGAGGTGCTTGGTCCGTTTAGATATATTTCTGCGGATAACGTCCGACTATTAAGCAAGGGCGACGAGGGTGTCGATGAGTGGGCACATCGATTCTTAAACAAAATATACGGATTTGGCCGTGAACGCGCTCAACCGGATTTGCCGGAAATGTCGGAGTGGAACGAGTTTGAGAAGTATATCGAATGGGCGTATGGGGAGGATTCGGCGACGGTCCAGACCTACCGCTATCTCTGGAAAGATTTTGGCCGTCATCAGGCGATCGTTACGGGCATGCTTTATCAGCCCGGTGACGCGAAAGATAAGACGCGCTGGTTCCGGATGCTTACCGGAGACGACCTTGAGTTTTATGTGCGCAACTTCGACTACGCCAACTACGCCATGCCGTTTTACGAGCAGGCAGTCATGGACATCCTCAACGACCGTCGCGCTGATTACCACGCCAAACTTGCATGGCTTAAAGAAGACGTTGTGAGCCCCTTTGGAGGCAGCATGAAACGGGATAAATTGCTTGATGTCCTGAAAGAAAAAAATAACCAGGGATTGCTGACAAAAGACCAGCAATTGATGATGTCCCAGATTAGCGATGCCATGGACACCGCCCGAGGAGGCGTGATGCTGTGGGACGAGGATGTCATCAACTATTCCCAGCTCGGTATGGAGCTGCAGGTCATGGAGCGACAGAAGATTGCTTTGGATAAAAAAATTGCCGTCGGAGAAAAATTGACTGAGGCAGAGCTATTTGAATTTGATCGCCTTACGCGCGAAATTCCGCTTCGCGCAGAGAAATTTTATAAAAACAACGGCAAATCCGAGGTTGACCTAAAAAATCTGGATAAAAATTTCAGCTATTCCCGTGTGGACCGCGAGGTGTATGAACGACTGAAGGTTTATCTGGATGCCCGCGGGGAAAAAGTGCCGGAGTGGAAGATCAAGCGCGCGATTTGGGCCGCCCGCCAGGGCATGATCGGCAGCGGCCACTTAGTCGCGATAAGCTCATTTATGGGAATTCGTCCGGTCTTGGAGTATGGAGCCATGGGTAAGGATATTATGCGTTCTCCGGCGTTTGAAGAATATCAGCGGATATTCAATCCGGACCTTTTTATACACCGGTTTAATATGGGCGCTGAGATGGGGCAGTCGGCGAGAAACATACTTCAAATGAATTTACTTAAAACCAAGGGTTATAAAGGCAGAAAGATGAACGAATTGTTAGAAAAATATGGACATAGCCATAATCATTCTCCGGGCGCGAATCTTTCCCGTGCGTATTTGAAGTTTGCGGAAGAAGACGTAGGTATTCCGTTTACTGAAATGCTTACCCAAGGGTTTTTTAACAGCGGCGGTTCATATGACGGCTCAGGTTGGCGTTTGGAAAAGGGCGTGTTGGACGAAATCCGCAATCGTTTCACGCGGCTAAAAGACACGCTTCCTGATGGAGCGGTGCTGGACAACCAGGCTCTTGGCATACAGCTTCTCATCAATGGAACGGACAAGAAAGACGAGCGGCTCCGTATATTTAATCGCATGATGGAGCGGACCCCGTCGAAATTTTTACAGCTCCTCGGGAAAGACCGGGACGCGGTGCTCAAGGTTCACAACATGACGGAGGAAGATTTACAGTATCTTCAGCGGGCGCTTTCGATGGCAGAGATGAAGCTGTGGGACAACGAGGAGTTAAAAGTTGCGCGCGTGGACTTGACCGGAGAAGGATTTAGGGAGCACGTCGTACCGTTCCTGAAAAAATTAGGCGCAAATGAGGCGCGCTTTGCCGACTATCAGGGAGTCTTAACGGATATCAAAGAAGTATTTATTAGAGATCGAAGCTTGTCACCTGATGCCAACAAAGCCCTTGTTCACAAAAGCCTTCGTGAGGCCTGGGTAGAACATCAGTTCCCCATGACGCTTATGCTTTCAGATTTTAACTGGAAAGACGCAAACCTTTTTCAGCTTGGGCTCATTGCGTTTGACCGCAGGGGTCGTGATATAGAGGCTATGGCGCGCGCGCGGGACGCATGGATTGGACTTGTTGCCAAGCCTGAATTTCTCTCTCCACAGGCACCTCTTGAGACACTCAAGAAACTTAAGGAATACCGTGATGCTATGAATGACTACACGGATTCGGGAACCGCTGAAAAAGCGACGTATGAAATGATGCGCGTATTTTTTGAGTTTAACCGGAACCGCGCGCTGTGGACACAAGGTTTTCCTTTCTTGGAGACTCTTGCCCGGAGGTTTGCTGAGACGGACATGAGCGAGGTTAAAGATCATTGGTTATTTAAACGGATCATTCCCCACTGGAAAGAGATATCGGAAAATCACATGGAAAAATGGCCGCATTCTGTGGCAGAAGCATTTTCTTATTCCGTCCGGTTTACCGGCTGGGAAGGGAATGCATTTGACGAACAGGAGATTGAGAAGCTTATTTCTACAGCCCAGGACATGGGATTTTTTCAGGAAAAACCGGAGCTTGCCAATAAACTCCGGAAAGAATTTAAAACAACGATGGACTTCCGGCTTCTGGGGATCGCGCGAAAATACTGGTGGGTAGTATTGCTGGCAACGATTGCTATTGCCGCGACACAAGCCGTAGAAGAGAAAAAATCAAGCCATTGAGGGGTCTCGGGCCAACCATCATCAAAGCAATAGCCTACACACTGTATCGTTTTGGCCGTGTACCTTGTAAAACTCTCTGGTCATGACATACCCGCCCATAAATCCCTTCGGGCCGTAGAATCCACTCCATTTCGCATATGATTCTTGTGAATTAAGCACCCCATCTTTTACGGATGCAACAAGCTCCTTTTTATGATGAGTTTTTTGGAGGATCCAATAGTGTTTATTGTGATAGCCTTCTAGCGCCGCTTGCAAAAAGATTTTGCATTTTTTCCAATCGGTTTTACCCAGGTGGTATACTGCCTTACTTCCCCAATTTATTGTACCGTCTGTTCCTGCATATTTTAAGTAATAATCTCTCTCGTGGGGTTTACGATCGCAAAAATCTTCAGGTGTAATTAACGTGCCATCTTCCAGTTGGAGATTATCCGCAACCAAGCTAGTGAAGGGGAATATGTTCCTGATGGAATCAGAATAGAGGTGTTTTGTTTTTTCCCAAAAAGGAAAAATAAGAGATATTTTTTGGAAGAACAAGATGCTGGGAAATATATCAAAAATTAACTCTTCGTTGTGAAATCGATTAAGAAATTCAAGAAATGTACTTCCGGTTGCCTGTTCCAAAAATGAATGTGTCCGGATGAAATTGGCATTTTTGAGGGTTACTTCAAAATCGTGACCTAAATATTTAAGTCCGTGTTTTCTCGTTGTAGATATAAAATAATTCGTGTCGAGCATTATCGAGCTTTCATCAACTTGATGAAATACAAAGGGATTATTGTGGGTAAGTTCTTTAATGATTTCAGAAACATTTTCAGCTATATGGACTTTATTGAACGAACGAATGTCAAAAGACATAAATTTTTCTAGATATTGTATAGAGGTCTGCAGGGCTTGTAGCGTTCCCCAACCTGAACCCGGGCTTTGAATTTCAGTTATCTTTCCAGGAATGCTTTCGTCGGTGCGGAAAAAATAAGGAAGGTCCACCTTTTGTTTGTAAAGATTTTGATGGTATTGTAAGCCAAATTCAGAGTTTACCTCATTGAGTATCAGGTTTCGTATTTCCATGAGACTCGGGTCGAATAAAGCGTTTTTGAATAAATCTTGTGAGATAGACCAAAATGATTTGATTGTATTATATCGATCAATAAATCCCTGCACTTCATTGGAGGAAAGGATGGCGGGGGCAAGCGAGGTGTTCATCAAGAATTTTGCTCCCTGATCAAGCTCTGTGCTATAGAGATTGTCAACGTATTTCTGATAGTCAATATAATCAGTTGGGGTTGGTTGCTTCATAGGGCTGTAGTATATACCTATTGTAAGGGAAGGTCGACGTGTTTTTGCTTGAGTCAAATTTATTATATCGTAGCCCAACGCTCAGAAAGAGCGATTCGTAATAGGATTTTGATTCATTCAATACGGCCACACCGCTGAAAGACGAATATGAACGCATCTTATTTGGGCGGATTAGAATTCCTACTGAAAATAAACAGGCAGACCTTGCTGGTTTTAAGACGCGCTTGATTTCTAAAAGAGTTTGATCATCGTCTCTGTTTGTTATATTAAAATTTATCGTAAAGTTGTGAATGATCAAATCAATGGAATTGTTTGCACACGGGAGTGAATTCATATCAGCGCAAATAACGCGATAGTTATTGTCGGGGAATTGTTTTTGTATATATCTCACGTAGGAAGAAACCGTTGAGGCGTTTATGTCGACAAGGACTAATGAGTCCTTTGGTTGTTTTCTTTGGGAAATAAGACTATCAAGTGTGTCAATGTTGACTAAATAAGCTGATCCCTCAAGAAGAATGGTAATGGGTCTTTTTTTCGATAAAATATTATTGATTACTCCAGAAACTTCAGGGTTTCTTTGTGCGGCCTGAAAGAGGTGAGACAAGTTGTTTGGCTTTTTTGACGACACGGGCATATTCTACTAAGCCACATTTTATTTAATGTTGCTCGCCTCCGCCGCCCTTGAGGATGTTTCCCAGGTTTTGATTACCGGCACCCATGGCCTGCTGATAGGGTGATGGCGCGTGTTCTTTTCTGGAGTATGCTTTGATCATGCTGAATTGGTAGTAGAGGTTGATGAGCTGGCCCATGCCGCTTGTCATGGGTCCCAAGATCGGACCGATGCCGGCCGGAATCACCGGCTCTGCTTTGAGAAGTTTTTGCAGGCTTCCGACGATGGTTGGGATCGAGAGAAGCATTCCAAGTCCGATGAGACCCGAAAGTCCTTCAGAAGAACCGGCCGGCGATCCCCAGAGCAGTGGCGGCGCCCAGAGCGCACCCGTGTCGCCGATGGTCGTGAGGTAAAATGTGATAAGAAGGAGTGCAACGGTGGTCGGAAACACCAGAAGCTTACTAACGAGATTTTTCATCCATGATCCGAACGCATCAACTCCGGGAACTGCTTCAAGCATGAGCTGGAGAGGGGAGATGAGGAGCGCAACAATGATGTTGATGTAAGCATCTAAAAGGAGAAAAAATAGTCGTACAAGTCCCATGATGGTGGCAATTGCAATAATAAATAGAATGAGCAGTTGTGGAGCGAAAGCTCCGAGAATTGCCCCTTTTACCCCAAGGCCCGTAAAGAGAAATCCTATTAATCCAGTCATTACGGATCCTACTACGTGAGCACCAACGGGAAACAGTTTCAGGATGCCCCAGAACGATGTAACGCCGCCGTGGAAAAAAACAGACATGGTTGAGGTAAAACCACTCGAGATAAATAAGTCAGGCGTCACCGGAAATACTTGCGGGACAACCTTCAGTGGATCAACGAGTTTTAACATATCTGATAAGTTGGTATAAAGGTCACTATATGGACCAATAAGCATGCTTGCCAGAAGCAGCATAAGTACATACATAATGTCTATCAAAAATCCGACGATGGCGTAGGAAAACGTGACAAGGATCAGGGCCCATACGATTTTTGGGATTGCGTTTTGTACGGAGACCACGGTTTTAGGATCTATTTTAGTCCTGAGCATCACCATGAATCCCACGATGACGATGATGATGGCGATGATGCCGTATGCGATGTTTCGGAATACTTTCCAAACACCCAAGAGCGGACGGAGTCCGGAAAACCCGACGCCCTGTGCGTTTACAGATTTTGGAACAAACCCAAGGGATTGACCAATGTCCACGGCAAATGCATAGGTCGACGCTGGAGGGCTACCATACATTGATGCTATAACTCCACTCATTCCGGCAACCGCGCTGTTTTGATACCCTAGGGGATTTTTTGGATCGCTGGTACAACCAAATATCATACAGACGATTCCAATTAGATTAGAGTAAAAAGAGTGCAACTCGCCACCCTCTTTGTTGACAGCACCGGTAATTGTTTTTTGTATTGCTCCGACGAAGGTCGTAATAGTAGGAGCGGACCATGATTGTTCTTGGGCGCGGACAGGAGCGGAAAAGACGGAGAAACCGACGACAACAATGAAGAGGAAGGAAAAAAACGAGAAGACGAACGATTTCATAGTATTAGTATAGGCATTCGTAGATACTATTTCCACTGCGGAATAGTAAAATTGGTGACGGACCCGACGCCGGTGAATGTTGCAATGGTTTTTATGATAAGGAAGGCCACGACCATCACGACCAGGCCCAGGATTGCGCCGGTGATCGTCCCTTTAGCTGTCTCAAGCTTTTTTTGGTCTCCGCCGGAGAGGAGGAAGTTGTAGCCGCCGACCACGAGCATGACAAAGAGCGCGACACCCGCGAGGGCGAGCACTCCTTGGATCACGCGCTCAACCATGGGAACGAGACACTGGAGGGTGGCGACGTCAACATCTTGCACGCAGCTGCCCCACGTGGCGGCACTGACGGGTGCCGCAATAATGAAATAAGTAAATAAGACAATAAAGGAATAATAGAATAAGCGAAAAGTTTTGCGGTTCATAGGGCACTGGTATTATCCCGCAGAAACGAGAAGCACACAAGTGGGAGAGAAAAGATTGTCATCCCCGCGAACGCTTGCCTCGCTGAGTCGAAGCGGGCGGGGATCCAGAGAAAAATCTGGATCCTATTATCTTAATATGGCTTCGGGAGAGTGAGCGTATCACCGATGATCGTGACACCCAGGAAGTTCTGGACGAGGACCATGATGGCCCAAGCGGCGCCGACGATCACGAGTCCCACTACGGCGTGGGTGATCTTGTTGCGGGCGGCTTCCATACCGGTTTTATCGCCACCGGAGGTGATCCACTGGATTCCCCCGAGGATGAGATAAAAGAATGCAAGAAGTGCCGCAAGAACGAGGAGCGCGCCAACGGCCGCACTGATAAGTTCACCCAAATTAGAGATTTTGAAAAATTGTGCTCTATCGCGGGTAATTTTTAATGTCGGTTCTTCAGCAAATACTTGAAACATAGATTTCCTCCTTTAACAATTAGTTTCTATTATACCCTACTCCTGTATTGTTCTGCAAATGGACGCCCGTTGTCAATAGACGGCTTGGCCCTACTTCCCAATCGTCGGGATCGGAAGATTCTCGAGATCCAACCCGATAAACTGACCCACAAGTGAAATAATTGCGAAGGAAGATGCCACGATGATGATGCCTACAATTGAGTGGATGATTCTGTTCCTCGCTTCCTCGAGCTTCGTTTTATCTCCGCCGCTTGTGATCCAATGCATAGCGCCGGTGATGAGGTAAAAGAATGCGATGATAAAAGCGAGGAGAAATAATCCACTAAAGACTTGAGAGAGAAGAAGGCCAAGGCCGACACTTCCTTTTTCTTTTGCCCCTTCGCCGATAATCTTGGGGATGACGGGATTTCTAAGCTGTGCGAGTAAGTGCTCCATAAAAATTATTGAATTTTCAATTGTTTAAACAGCGTGTCTGGATCGTTTATGACGATATCGTACCCCAAAAATTGTCCGGCAAGGGCAAGGATGGACCATGCAGCGACGACGACGATAAGTCCTATAGCTGCGTTTTGTATGCGGTCGCGCGCCTCGCTGAGTTTTGCCTTGTCCCCGGCGCTCGTGATCCAATAGAGGCCCCCAGTGAGCACTTGAAACATAAACCAAATTCCGGCAGCTACCGTCATAATGCCGATGACGGCGGACACCGCGCTAGTCACGCCCTTGAGACCCGCGGCGCTATTGGCCCCTATGCCTATTCCTATTGTTCCAAACGGACCAAGTCCTTCACCGCCGATTGCCCCACCAAGTGATTCTTTTGCAAATACCATAGGGTTATTTATCTGCCGGCCCGTATATGACCGGATTGAGTATAAATCCAGCGTCACCGAATATGAGATAGCCAAAGAGTGCAGCCAGGGCAAACGACCCTACGATGATGACAAGCCCCAAGAGCGATTGCCAAATGCGCGCCCACGCGGCAGAGAGGGCCTTCGTGTCGCCGCCGGCACTCATATACTGGTATCCGGCGATGATGAAGTTAAGGAAGGCGTATATACCCGCGCCTACAAACATGAGGCGGATGAGATTGGTAAAAAACGGGACGAGCCCTTGAGTGACGTCGCCGTATTTTAAGGGATTCGTGACGGAACCTACGATGCCACGTGCTGCAGCGTTTGCCGGGTTGGCTGTATAATTTGGATCCTGTGCCCATGGGTCACGGGTGCCCTGAGCTAAAATTTTTGTAATAAACAGGAACATATCTTATGGTGTGATCAGTCGAACGCCTGACACTTTTTCGATGATCTGGACGATCCAGTAGGATACGACGACGAGAATAAGTCCGAGAACCGCGTAGGTAATCGTCTTTTGTCCCTTCTCGAGTTCCTTGGTGTCGCCTGATCCTGCCGCCATTATAACGCTAAAGCCGCCAAACACCAAAAGGAGAAAGCTTATGATACCAGCCAGAACAAATGCATTGCGTACAATTACCGTCACGAGTGCACCAAATGTGGGGAAGGCACTGAAAGTTCCTGATATGTCCTTGAGTTCTCCGGCAAAAATCTGCTCCATTGATCTAAGTGTACGGAAGGAGTAAGCCCAGTGTCAATTATTAATACATGAGTTAAGGTGAAATTTGTTATACCAGGTAGTAGATTTTCGATGTGTATTTTCATACGCGCTTGTCCCGTGATCGAAAATTCACTACCTGGTATACTTCACCCATGGATTTTCCTACAGCGCTTAACGATGTGAAATTGTCAGTGGACAAGGAACTGAGCGGTTTTTTTCTCACGAAACGGAACGAGGCAAAAAAAATTCACCCACAAACGCTCTCTTTGGTAGACGCCATTAGTGATCTTACTTCCCGCGGGGGCAAGCGCACCCGGGCGTTTTTAGTTTGGTTAGGCTACTACTCCGTCATCCCCGTGAACAAGGATGACAAATTATTATATGCCATGATGGCAATAGAGCTCTTTCAATCCTTTGCCCTCATCCATGACGATATTATTGATGAAGACGCGATGCGCCGGGGGAGTCCAACAGTGCACGAGCACTTCAAGTCAAAAGTCAAAAGTCACCTGCCCGCAAGTGCCCTGCCCGAAGCTGCTGCATCGCTGCAGGCGGGTACGCACCAAGCGTTGCAGGCGGGAAAGTCGAAAGTCAAAAGCGTGCATTTCGGCGAAAGCATGGCCATCTTGGCCGGTGACCTCGCGCTCGTGTGGGCAGATGAGCTGATGTCCATTTGTCATTCCGGCCTGCGAGCCGGAATCCAGTCTTATTCTCGCTGGATCCCGGGTCAAGCCCGGGATGACAGAAATGGGATGCTGCTGGATGTTCTTAATATTTACCAACAGATGAAACAGGAAGTGATTTTAGGCCAAAGCTTGGACGTGCGGGCGGCGGCGGGCCTGCCGAGCGCTGACCGGGCAACGATTAACCGGTATAAAACAGCCTGGTACAGTGTCGTCCGCCCTCTTCAAATTGGGGCGAGTGTTGCCGGGGCAGATAAAACAATTATTGAATCGTTTGTGCCGTATGGTTTGGCGGTGGGAGAAGGGTATCAACTGCGTGACGATTTTCTTGATGGTGACGTTAGTGATGATGCGTTTCGCGTCCAATCAATGAATATTCAAGATCAAGTAATACAGTCAATCAAGAACATTCACGCCTCTCAAGTTGTCATGGCAGTTTTTGAAGATTTTGCCCGTTTTGCACTTGAGCGAACCGTATGATATAGTCTCTGTCATCGTGTTCTGTCATCCTCGCGAACGCGGGGATCCAGAGTAAAATATTGGATCCGCGGTCTTGTCCCGAGGATGACAAGTTATGTAGCCTCTGAGCCCATGGACGATCAAACACTCATCACAAAAATACTCGCCCGAGACCGCCATGCCCTTTTGGTATTTTACCGGACGTATACGCCCAAGCTCCGTCTATTTATCCGGAGTAAGGTTGCCAACCCCGAGGACGCTGAGGAAGTATTGCAGGACGCATTGTTCGCGTTTCTGGAGGCCATCCGCGATTTCACCGGCGCGTCAAAGCTGAAAACATTTCTTTATGCGATCGCAAACCACAAAGTGATTGATTGGTACCGGAGGAAAAAAATCCGTCATGTGGTGTTTTCTGCCGTGCCGCAGCTTGAAACAATTGTGACGACATTAATAGGACCGGAAGAGGAGCTCGACGCTGCTCTTCTGCGGGAGAAAATTTATAAAGCCTTAGGACGCCTGCTTCCTCTGTATAAAAGCGTATTGATACTCAAATACGCCGACGATTTTTCTGTCGAAGATATTGCCCGTAAGCTTGCCATCAGCTTTAAAAGCGCAGAGTCGCAACTCTTTCGGGCACGAAAAGCATTTGTGCAAGCATTTTTAGCAATTTAACATGTCATCCTGGAGCGAAGCGATAGGATCTTCTGGAGATTCTATCAGCCTTCGGCTTCCAGAATGACGTCAAAACTTTGAGAGACGTCACCTACAAAAAATTTCTTACCCGTTGGGAAGAGGTCGTCGATATCCCGCCGCAGACGTTGGGACCGCTCACCCCTGTTTACAAAATACTCATCCGGCGGCTGAAAGTGATGCCTTGGCCGTACTTTGTGTTGACCGCGGTGGGAATTGTGGTGGGACTTTATGTTCTCATCGGTTCTACGATTACACTCCTCGTGAGTCTCCTCCAGAAAGGATTTTAAGTCGCCTCTTCGGCGACCCGTTGGGTGAGGCGGGTGCGGGTTTTAGCCCCAATTTTCCGACTAACTTCATGATGGTGGATAACCTTTTAGTATCAGGCGTTTCATTCGGACGCAACACGATTGGCCTTGTCCTTAGGCCATACGAAACATACCGGAGGATCGTGGACCGGGGAAGCGCGTGGGAGCTCGTGTACGTTGGCGTGTTGGCAATGCTTTATTTTTCCCTGGCAAGCGTCGTAAAAGTTGCAGCATTCCGGCCATTTCTTCTTACAAAACAAGCTGTGGTGCTTGGAGCAGCCGCAAGTTTCACTTATCTGCTTGTTGTATGGATGAGTTGGTATGTGGGTCAACGTCTTGGAAGTAAGGCAACATTCAAAAGTATCGCGGTTGGGTGGGGGTACACCATAATACCTACTGTTTGTTGGTTTTTTATGACATCGATGCTTTATGTGTTGCTCCCTCCGCCACGGACGACGAGCGCCGCCGGAATTGCATTCAGCGTACTATTTCTCATAGTAAGCGCGACACTATTTTTTTGGAAATTGACCCTTGGGTATCTCGCGCTCCGGTTCGGACTGAAATTTGATCTTGCAAAAATTTTAACTGTGGTTGGGATTGTCGGCCCCATTGTGGGGATCTGGAGTTGGGGACTATATCGATTGGGGATATTTAAAGTACCGTTTTTATAAGTAGAGGCGTCATCCCCGCGCTAGGCGCGAGGATCCAGTCTTATTATGAATTTGAGATCCTACAAAACCGTTAAAGAAAGACGAGAAGCACTAGAAAAGGAAGCTGGTGTCCTATTTCCAAACATTGGCAACTTTACGCTTGACGAATCTACTGCATCAACAAGAAACTGCGAAAATATGATAGGAGCAGCCCAGGTGCCCATGGGCGTAGCGGGTCCATTAACCATTCATCATTCATCATTCGGTATTCAGAATTATTACATTCCCCTGGCCACGACCGAAGGCGCGCTTGTGGCGTCGGTAAGCCGGGGATGCAAGGCAATAACCGAAAGCGGAGGGGCGGTGGTGGATAGTCATAGGGTGGGCGCAACCCGAGGGCCCGTCTTCCGGGTGAACAATCTCAAACAGCATGATCAGATATACCGATATTTAATGACGAATCTTGATGAATTGAAACGCGTAGCAGAAGCTACGTCCGACCATTTAAAATTAAAGAAATTGCTGACCCGCGGAGTTGGGCATTATCGATATGTCCGCTTCGTATTTGATACAGCGGATGCCATGGGTATGAATATGGCAACCATCGCCACACAAGCGCTGGTCACGTTTATAGAAAAAAAATTTGACGTTTCATGCATATCCGTCGCTGGAAATTTTGATATCGACAAAAAACCTTCATGGCTTAATGCTATAGAAAACCGCGGCATGAAGGCGTGGGCGGAAGTTACCATACCGTCGTCTGTTTTGAAAACTGTCCTTAAAACGACAGCGCGAAGCGTGTATGAGGTATGGCTTGCAAAATGTATGATCGGCAGCGCTCTTTCAGGGTCACTCGGATTTAACGCGCAGTACGCCAATATCATTGCCGCCACCTTTGCCGCAACCGGACAAGACCTCGGACATGTAGCGGAGGGAGCAGTTGGTATAACCGTGGCAGAAATAGTGAACGAAGAGGATTTATATATGAGCGTTACACTACCGGATCTCATGGTTGGGACAGTGGGGGGCGGGACAGGGCTTGGGACACAAAAAGAAGCGTTGACCCTGCTCGGTGTTGCGGGTGGTAATGACGGAAAAAATGCGCAAAAATTTGCGGAGATTATTGCGGGCGCAGTCCTTGCCGGAGAGATTTCACTCCTCGCTTCGCTTTCAGAAGGAAGTCTTGCGACAGCACACGAGAGATTGGGGAGAGGGAGAGAAATAAAGAAATAACGGAATAAGGAATAAGTGAATAATAACATAATGGAATTGTGTTTATTCGTTTATTCCATTATTTGATTATTTCATTATTCGTTTATTTAAATATGGTCGGCATTCTTTCATACGGCACGTATATCCCTACATACCGCATTCGATTAGCGGATATTGCCGCAGCGTGGAAAAAAGAAGGGTCAGAGGTGGCCTCCTCGCTTAAGGTTCAGGAAAAATCTGTGGCAGGAGCCGATGAAGACGCAGTGACGATTGCTTTGGAAGCCGGTCTTCATTGTCTCTCGACAACCCAGATGAAGCCCCAGGAGATAGAGGTTCTGTTTGTGGGATCGGAAAGTCATCCTTATGCGGTGAACCCAACATCGACCATCGTGGGTGAATTGTTGGGGCTGGGAAATAATTATTTAGCGGCAGATTTTGAGTTTGCCTGCAAAGCCGCAACAGCGGGCATGCAAGCGGTTGCGGGTCTATTGGCAAGCGGCCAGTCGCGTCTCGGATTGGTTATCGGTACCGACTCGGCGCAAAGCAAGCCCCACGATGTATTGGAATACACATCGGCCGCGGCAGGGGCCGCGTTTTTGTTGTCTCGCGAAGCGAGATCTGGCTCCGCCAGATCAGCAGGAGGGAAACTCATTGCAAAACTTCTTTCGTATACCTCATACTCTTCGGATACGCCGGATTTTTGGCGGCGTGACGGCATGCAGTATCCGTCACACGCGGGCCGCTTTACCGGTGAGCCGGCGTATTTTGCCCACGTGATGGGGGCCGCCCAACGGCTTTTTGAGAAAACAGGTTCTCAACCGTCAGACTATGATTATTGCGTTTTTCATATGCCCAACGGGAGATTTCCCCGAGAAGTGGCGAAACGTTTGGGATTTACGGAAGCGCAACTTGCCCCCTCGCTTGTCGTGGGCGAGATAGGCAATCCATACAGCGCATCGTCGCTTTTGGCGCTTGCGGCGGTATTAGACGTGGCGGGACCCGGGAAAAAGATATTTATGGTTTCGTATGGATCAGGAGCAGGGAGCGACGGGTTTGTGTGGGAGACGACTGCGGCGTTGCCGCAGTTCCAGTCGTCAGTCATCAGTCATCAGTCATCAGTAAAACAACAAATTGAAAGAAAGACATATATCGATTATGTGCAGTATTTGAAACAGACACATAAAATATGACCAGGTAGTAGAATTTCGCTGATGCGAAGACGCATCAAAGACGCTTACACTACCTAGACATAAATATCAATCAAGAAGTACAGAAGGATAAAAAAGTTTGTTGTTTGACAACAAACAGCGAAATTTCACTACCTGGTATGAAGGTTTCAATAATCGGTGCTTCGACTACGACATTTGGTGAACTTTGGGACGTATCGCCCCGTGCTCTTGCCCGGGAGGTGGTCATTGGCGCGATGAAAGATGCCGGTATAATGCCGCAGGATATCGGCGCGTTATTTGTGGGCAACATGCTCTCCGGCATGTTGGGCAGTCAGGAACATTTGGGCGCATTTTTTGCGGAAGAGTTAGGGTTTCATGGGGCAGCAGCGTTTAAAATAGAAGGCGCGTGTGCGTCCGGCAGTTTGGCTCTTCACAACGCAGTCAACGCAATTATTTCCGGCCAATACGAGACCGTTGCGGTGCTCGGGGTAGAAAAAATGACTGATCATAGACCGGAAGATGTAGCGACAGCCCTTATGGGCGCGGGAAGCAGTCAGGAACGTGCTGCCGGATGCACGTTTCCGGGACTCTACGCTATCTTAGCACGCGTCCACATGCAGGAATATGGCACGACACGAGAAGATTTAGCTGCCGTTGCGGTGAAAAATCATTTCCATGCCAGTCTCAATCCTCATTCGCAATTTAAAAAACCTATCACGATGGAAGCGGTGCTCCGGAGTCACGCGGTTGCTGATCCGCTGACTCTTTTAGATTGTTCGCCGATTTCTGATGGTGCAGCGGCATTAGTATTAACCAGCGATAAGAGACAAGCGACACGAGACAAGAAACCAATTTCTATCATCGCCTCCTGCGTTTCGACGGACTCGTTGGGCTTGGCTCAACGTGATAGCTTGACAGAATTGAAGGCTACGAAAGACGCAGCGACCCGCGCGTATAAAATAGCAGCATTAAGCGTGAAGGATATAGATTTAATCGAGCTTCATGATTGTTTTACCATCGCAGAACTTTTAGCGCTTGAGGATTTGGGGGTGACAAAAAAGGGCGACGCTGCGGGGCTCCTGCGGCGTGGAGCGTTTACTTTGGGGAGAGCTCCGCACGTGGTTGTCAATCCCTCCGGGGGACTGAAGGGGTGTGGCCATCCGATTGGAGCGACGGGTGTCAAGCAGGTGGTCGAGATTGTTGAGCAGTTGCGTGGGGCGGCGGGCGCGCGGCAGGTCTCCGGCGCGCGGGTAGGACTTGCCCATAACGTCGGAGGAACAGGCGCGACGGCAGTGGTACACATATTAGCAAGATAGCAACAGAGAAGGATAGCAAAATAGAAGCACGAGTTACAACCTATGATTAGTCCAGTCAAACTTTGGCGGAATCAAAAAAAAATAGCAGAACTGGTTGGTAAGACCGGTGTTGTTATTTCGTTTACCGTGATTCGCGTACCTCCTGCTGATTTTACGGATCAGGCACCGTACCCGGTGGCGCTTGTTCAGCTTGATCGTGGAGAGCGCATCACCGCGCAAATGGTAGATTGGGAAGAAAAACATCTTGTGATTGGCACTCCCGTTATCACGATTGTCCGGCGCGTCATGAGCCCAAGCACCGATGGCGTCATCCCGTATGGGATTAAAGTGAAACCGTTAGAGAAATAATAGAATAATGGAATAATAAAATAATTGAATAAGCGAATGAGAATCATTTCATTATTCATTTATTTCATTATTTGATTATTTCCTTATTCATGTATGGTTACTGTAAGCGTTCCCGGCAAAGTACATCTCATGGGCGAGCATGCGGCGGTCTACGGCAAGCCGGCGCTTTTGGCGGCTATTAATCTTCGGTTGCGTGTAACCGTGGAAGTCGGGACCAATGGCATAGAAGTTGTCTCGAGTGAGCCCTCCGATTACATCCGTCATGCGGTTGACGTGGTTAGTCGGGAGTATAAATTTTTACATCTTCCCCCGATGAAGATTTCGGTCGTGTCCGATATTCCCGCCGGGTTTCACTTGGGATCATCGGCGGCTGTGGCTGTCGGGGTCGTGGGAGCTCTGACGTATTTCCTGAAAAAAGTTTGGAATCCTGCTGCAATCAATCAAATAGCCTACGAAGTCGAAAAGAAAATGCATGGGTTTCCTTCCGGTGGAGACAATACGACGGTGACCATGGGTGGACTCATTTGGTACAGGAAAGAATTAGAATTTCTCAAAAGCATCTGGCAGCTGCCATTCAAAATTCCCGAAAATCTCAATCATTTTTTTCTTATCAACACCGGCAGGCCCAAAGAAACGACGGGGGAGATGATCGAATACGTAAAGTCAAAAGTCTCCGCCAGAGGCGGACCAGCCTATGGCCGGGAAAGTCAAAAGTCGAAAGTGGAACATTATTTTGATGACAACGAGAGACAGACCAGGAGGTTAGCGGTGGCGATTAAAGAGGCAAATGAGAAAGAATTGATAGGAGCGATTCATGTGGGAGAGCGGACGCTTGAAGGGATGGGAGTTGTCAGTAAAAAAGTTATACCATTGATCCGCGCGATCGAAACAGCCGGAGGAGCGGCCAAAATTCTCGGTGGTGGTGGAAAAAAAGAAGGAGTGGGATTTATACTTTGCTATCACCGTGAACTGAATAACATTGAACGTTTGTGCGCGCGAGAGGGCTTTACCATTCAAGCCATACAGCTGGGAGAAGAAGGGATCCGACTTGAAAAAAAATAATAATTCTATTATTCGTTTATTCACTTATTCATATGGTTTCAGTCACGGCTCCTGGAAAATTACTCTTAATGGGTGAACACGCCGTCGTGTATGGATATCCATCATTGGTCACGGCAATTGATGAGCGCCTGACGGTCGAAGCGGAAAAGATTGTGGACAGCAGGGTCGAAGTAAATGCTCCGCAAGCGGGCGACACGCGGTTTGTGGATGAATCGGTTCGGCAAGCACAGAGAGCGTGGGGTATACCGGGGGGCGGATTTCGGATCAATACGCAAAGTACATTTTCCGGAAAATATGGCTTCGGTTCGTCAGCGGCCGTGACGGTTGCGACCCTCAAGGCGCTCGCGCTTCTTTATCAAAAAGATATAGACCAGCGGAAACTTTTTGATATTTCCTATAAAACTGTGATCGCAGTGCAGGGGGTTGGGAGTGGATTTGACGTCGCAGCGGCAATATACGGAGGAACTATTTATTTTGTCACAGGTGGCAAGGTTATTGAGCCATTAAAGAGTAATGAATTGCCGTTCATCGTGGGATACACCGGAGTGAAGGCCGATACGACCACACTCATCAAGCAAGTTGCCGAAAAGAAGGAAAAGAATCCGGAAAAAGTGGAGCGGATATTTCAGGCAATTGCTAAATTAGTTGACGAGGCGAAATTGCGCATATTGGAGGGCGACTGGGAGCGGGTCGGCCGGCTCATGGATTTCAATCAGGAGTATCTGCGCGATCTCGGGGTGAGCAGCGAAAAGTTAGAAGCGATGATTGGTGCTGCAAAAAAAGCAGGCGCCTGGGGGGCAAAACTCTCCGGCGCCGGAGGAGGAGACTGCATGATTGCTGTAGCAAGAAGCGACAAGCGAGAAGCGATAAGAAAAGCAATTCAAGAAGCAGGTGGGGAAGTGATAGACGTGCATCCAAATGCGCAAGGAGTTCGTGTAGAGACGACGGATGATCAAGGAGAAGTATTTATTGTCGTAGATAAAGATGACAAGGTGCTTGGATTTCGCAGTCGTTATGATTGCCATCACGACAAGTCACTTATCCATCGCACGGTAGGAGCCGTTATCGTTGATACAAAAGGGAATGTGCTTCTCCAAAAAAGGAGCAGCTCCAAGGATACGGGTGCTGGGCTTTGGGGTATATCCTGCGCGGGTCATGTGCGGAAAGGTCAGGTGTATGAGGAGACGCTTCACCGCGAGCTTCAGGAAGAACTGGGAGTAGACATGCCGATTTCCTTGATTGCTAAGTTTGTCGTACAGGATGACCAGGAGTCGGAAATGGCAGCACTATATAGAGGAGTATCCAATGGTCCGTTTCGGATAAATCATGAAGAAGTAGAGTGTGTTGAATTTTTTTCTCCCCGGGAGCTACCATTTAAGGTGGCGACGAAGGAGATTGTGCTTACGAAGTGTGCAGAAATTTCGCTTCAGAAAGCAGGATTTTTATCATGAAAGCTACAGCAATCGCGCCTTCCAACATCGCATTTATTAAATACTGGGGGAAGGCAGATGAAGCGCTACGGTTGCCGCTTAACGGATCGCTCTCCATGAATTTAGATGCGACAAATACAGTAACCACCGTAGAATTTTCGCCGGTTCTGTCCCGCGACGAGGTGACGCTTCTTGACGGGGACTTTTCCGATAAAGAAATCGAACGGATTATCAAAAGCCTCAATCTAATTCGCAGCAAAACAAACACATACAGCTTTGCGCGCATAGCGACGAAGAATACGTTTCCGAAAGGCGCCGGCGCCGCCGCGTCAGCATCAGGATTTGCTGCTCTTACGGTTGCCGCGTTTGCTGCGCTCGGAATCACTCTTTCGGAAAAAGAATTAACGGTGTTTGCTCGTATGGGTTCTGGATCAGCATGCCGGAGCATCCCTGATGGATTCGTAGAGTGGAAAAAAGGAAATGACTCCGATTCGTCGTATGCATATTCTTTGCACCCATCGACCTATTGGGATCTGCGGGATGTGTTGGTCATCGTGGATTATCGTATGAAAAAAATATCCACGACAGAAGGTCAGACGGGGGTCAAGACGAGTCCGTTTTGGCGGGACCGCGTCGCAGGCATTCCGGCAAAAATGGCTGCGATAAAAGCAGCATTGAAGGCAAAAAATTTCCGCGCGTTGGGCAGAATCATAGAAGAGGATTGTCTGAATATGCACCATGTCATGCAGACGCAAAATCCGCCAGTATATTATTGGAATGATGTGACAAAGACGATTATGGATTCGGTTGTAGGGTGGAGAAAGCAGGGATTGCCTGTATACTTTACGATAGATGCCGGTCCGAATGTCCACCTCGTTTGCGAAGCGAAGGATGAAGCCGCGGTCATAGAAAAAGTACAAACGGTTGCGGGAGTAGAGAATATTATTGTCAACAGGCCCGCCCAAGGCACGCATCTCATACAGGATCATCTGTTTTAATACATAACCATAAAGCCATGCAACCATCCAACCATATTCCAACTCATATCGCCGTTATCATGGACGGTAACCGCCGGTGGGCGCGCGTACATGGACTTCCAATCTTAGAGGGGCACCGGAAAGTGGCCAATGATGTGCTTGAACCTCTGATCGAACACGCCGCAACGCGGGGAGTCAAATACATGACGTTTTGGGCGTTTTCAACGGAGAATTGGAATCGCGCCGAAACAGAAGTGCGTGGGATTATGATGATCTTCCGACATGTCATCAAGAAGCGATGGGCACGCCTTCATGAAAAGGGAGTTCGGATCCGGGTGATCGGAGATCTTGCTAAATTTCCTGCAGATATCCAAAAATCACTGAATGACGTCATTGAACAAACAACAAACAATACGACAATCACTGCGGTGTTTGCGCTCAATTATGGGGGAAGGGACGAGATACTACGCGCCATAGAAACGTGGCGCGCAAATCCCAAATCCCAAATCCCAATTTCCAAACTAACACAAGAAGAATTTTCTAACTTTTTAGATTCTAAAGGCATTCCCGATCCGGAACTCATCATCCGCACGGGAGGGGAACAGAGGCTTTCGGGATTCCTGCTTTGGCAAAGCGAATATAGCGAACTCTATTTTCCGACGTGGTTCATGCCGGAATTTACACCGGAAAAATTGGATGAAGCGATCGGGGAGTATCAACAAAGAAAACGGAGATTTGGAAAGTGATATTTTATGTCATTCCGGGCTTGACCCGGAATCTATTTCATTGAACTGGATCCCGGCTCGTTGGCCGGGATGACAGGATGTAAATCCTGTCATTTAAACACCGACTGTATTTCGACAACGCCAAATATTTTACCGGCCAGTTGGACGATCCAGTAGGCAACGATGATGAGAAGAATTCCGAGGATCGCGTAGGTCAGGCGCTGTTTGCCGGATTCCAACTTTTTGGCATCCCCGGCGCTCGTAAGGAGATCAAATCCCGCCATGATGAGCATGAGGAGAAGGGCGAGTCCGGCAAATGAAAAGATGAAGGGGATGGCCTTTGTGATAATAGAGCCGATGTTGGTTATATCGGATCCCAGCGGGCCTTCTACGAGTTCTTTGAATTCTTTTTCGGCATTATTGCCGGGGATGGTGAGTTTTTGAGCAAATACGGATTCCATAGTTTTTCTTAGCACGTACCGAAACCGGGAATACACAGAAGATCAACGCCAATAAACTTGAGCAGAAACACGGAAAACAGGATCATCAGAAGTCCGGTCACGGCCGATGCGACAAGCTCTTTGCCCTCGTTGAGCTTCTCGGGATTGCCCGTGCTCGTCATGATTTGAAACCCACCGAATAAGATAAGAAGAAATGCGATGCCGCCGGCTATTCCCACGCCCAATTTGAATATTTGGGATACGATACCTTTGTCACCCCCGATGCCGTCAGCAGTAATGCATCCAATGGCAGTACTGATCCCTTTCTTGCCGTCGCAGAACGGATCGGCAGCATAGACGCTTTGCGTGGACACAAACACAGAGATTGCCAGGATGATCCAAAATAGCCTCCGCATACATACTTGAGTGTACCAAAGGGGGAGAGAAAAGGAAAGATCATGGTAGAATAAATGAATAACGGAATAAACGAATAAGTGAATAATAGAATAATTGAATAATGAAATAACAAAATAACCAAATGAATACCTATTCCCGTTTTTTTTTCCATCCCCTTATTTACTTATTCTCTTATTTCATTATTAGTTTATTCGTTTATTCTCCTGTGTGGGCACAAAGCTGCGATCCTTCCTGCGGAAATCCCAATGAATGCCGGGATAAAATAGCCAAATGCCAGGAAGCCTGGAATCAGATGGAGACGGCCAAAAAACCTCATGTGGATGCCCTTCGCAAAATGGAGTCGGATATCGCGGCATTTCAAGGCAGGATTAAACTCCTTGAAGTGGATTTGGTGAAAAAGGGAGCCGCGATAGCCGCCGGAGAAAAGGAAATTGGAGGACTTCTGGAACTTGCTACCCGGCGTGCGCGCCAACTCTATATCAGAGTGCAAAGCACTAACCCCCTGGTGACGTTTTTAGGCAGTAGTAATATTGGCGCGGTATTACGCTCTCTTGCCTACCAAATGGCGGTTTTGGATAAAGATAAAAAATCTATTACCCGGACGGCAATATCTGTGAAAGGCCTAGAAGAAAAGAAAAAAACGCTTGAGGTAGAGGCGGCCTCTCTTGCATACCTCAAGCAAGAAACCGATAAGCGCGCCGTGTCGGTACGCACACTCGTAGGAGAGGCGAGCGCGTATCAAGGAAAACTGACAAGCATTATAGGGAGCCTGACGGCCAAACAACAATCCTTTTTAGCGCAAAAACTTTCCGGCTTAGGCCTTCCCACAAGTCTCGGAGCCGGACCCTTATACTGTACGGATGACCGCAAGCTTGACCCGGGCTTCCGTCCGGGATTTGCATTTTTTACCTTTGGCATCCCACACCGTGTCGGCATGAATCAATATGGCGCTTATGGACGGGCAAAAGATGGTCATAACTATGATCGAATCCTGCGTGCCTATTTTAATTTTGATGACTATCAGGATAAAGGAAGTATTTCGATCAAGGTTAACAATGGGCGTGGCATAAACCAGGGCTCGGTGATATGGACCGGGAGTTTGGAAGAATATGTGAAGCGCATTTATGAGGTGCCCGCAAGTTGGCCCGCGGAAGTATTAAAGGCGCAGGCAATCGCCGCTCGCTCTTATGTATTGTATTCGACGGATAACGGCAACAATTCCGTCTGCGCTACTCAAGATTGTCAAGTATTCAAAACTGATCCAAAGGGCGGGGAATGGGAAAAGGCGGTAAATGATACATCTGGAAAAGTGATGGTGCAGGGAGGGCAGGTCGTTGCCGCATGGTTTTCTTCGACTGACGGTGGGTATACGTTTCAAAATAATGATGTATGGGGTGGCAGTCAAAAGTCTTGGACAAAGCGGATGCGGGATGCAAACGGCGACGTCGGCAGTTTTTCGGATTTGTTGTCCAAGGGGTACGATCGCGATTCGCCGTGTTTTTATGCCGCTCAGGGATTCAGAAGCGAGTACGCCAAATCCGCATGGCTTAAAGAAGAGGAAGTGGCTGACGTTGTTAACGTAATACTTCTGGCGCGCAAAGACGGAGGCACAAAAGAACATCTCTACCAACCGGACAAACCTAACCCTGCTGGTACCGATTCGTGGAACCGCGATAAAGTCCGGCAGGAATTGTCTTCCCGCGGGGTGACACCCTTTACGTCAGTTTCCGATATCCGTGTAAGCGGGGTAAACTGGGGAGAAGGCCGGGTAACGCAGGTGATGGTAAGTGGCAATGGCGGATCTGCTTCGTTTGACGGGCCAGAATTTAAGGATTTTTTTAATCTCCGTGCTCCGGCCAACATTCAAATTGTCGGACCATTGTTTAATGTCGAGCGAAAGTAGTAGAATACCCCCAAATGCCTACATTATTTCAAGCGCCCACTAAAAAACAAGGAAAAAAATCGTCGACCACGCCGCAGGTCCGTTCTGTCATGACCCCCTTGACGTGTTTTGCTATTAATCCATCCGGCGTTCGGTTTGAGACACAGCAGGATGATGAATCGGTGATCCTTTTTCTGCGGCAGCATATCATCGTGAATGTGCCGTGGATCACGATCTCCGCCCTGCTTATGATCGTACCTATGGTGATGTTCCCCATGATACTCGCTAATCTCAAGCTTCCGTTTATCATCCCGGGAGGGTATATCCTTGTGGGGGTATTATCGTGGTATCTATTTATTTTGGGTTTTGCTCTTACAAATTTTCTCCGGTGGTTTTTTAATATCTATATTGTTACGACCGAACGCATCGTCGACATTGACTTTATTCATATTCTCTATAAAGAATTTTCGGAAGCCCGGCTCGTGAATATTCAGGATATTACCTATAATACGGGTGGCATTTTTGAATCATTTTTCAATTATGGCAATGTGCTTATCCAAACCGCCGGGACTCAACCCAATTTTGAATTTCTCTCCGTACCGCGACCGGACAACGTCGTGCAAACGGTGAGCGAGCTCGTGGAGAAAGTAAAAAAGGAAGGTGGCGTATGACCAGGTAGTAGAAATTCGACACGCGGCATTTTCTTTGCCGCAGACACAACAGCTATCAAACATATCTATGAATTACTTAACACACAGAGAGGAGATTGAGATTTCGACCGCGTAAGGCAAAGGTCGAATTTTCACTACCTGGTATGACCCCTATAGCTATCGTCGCACTCGTCACACTCGTCACCAAAATTTGTACCCTTATCGGGTTGGGTCTCTACACAATATTTGCCGGTATCATGATCCGTCAGGAACAACTCATGGCAGCGGTCCTTGAGGAGGGTTTTGAACCTATTCTTCGTTTGCTTACCATTCTTCACTTTGCCGCAGCAGTGAGCCTCTTCATCCTTGCGATTATCATCCTTTAGTACGCGTGAATTCATGATACGATATTGATATGCGCATCAAAGCCCTCTTGGGATCTGTCGTGGGAATTGCTGATTCTGTTCATTGGGGACAAGTATTGTCGTCCCCCACAGCGTATGGCGTCGTTGAAGTGGAAGATAGTGATGGACATGCCCGGGCTTGGGGCCTCAAGGTGCTTGCCAATCTAAGTGATCAATTAGTGGACCCCCCAAAAAGCCTCAAGGTTACCCGGGAAATTGCAATGAAATCCATGGAGGAACGGGTAACCAGCCTCATTCTTTTGGTTCCGGTTGGGATGGTCGTCTATGTAGTGATGTTGGGAGAGGGGCGAGTATCGCTCAAGCGCGGATCCACACTGTCCGTGCTTATGGAAAAGCCCGGAGCCATCTCCGGACAAGTGCAAGAAGGGGACATGATGGTCGTCATGACCAAAAGTGTCAGTCAGCTTTTGACGCACGATGAAACAAGTACGCTTTTTGATCATAGTGATGCCCCGGCAGTTGCTGAAAAAATGACTATCGCCCTGCATTCACACCCCGAAGCGCCGGAGGGTTCAGTGGCAGGGAGCGCCGCCATCATCATACAGGTGAAAGGTCTGATACCCATAGAAGAGGAGCGCACCGCCATGCTAAACGGAAAAAGTCCGGCAGTTGATGTTTCGCTAAAATCCCGCGGGAAACGCGCTTGGCAAACGATCCGCCGGATACGCCCAAGACATTTTCATCCACGGGATATCAAACGCCGTCTCAACAATTTGCCCGACGCATGGCGGCGTCCCATGATGCCGATCACCATAATTCTTATTATTCTTTTTCTCTTGAGCGTTCTGTTAGGTATTCGCCGGCAAATGGGACAAAAAGTTGAAGCACGCGTGGCGCAAGTTCTCGCGCAAGCCCAATATGCATTTGACGAAGGAGTGGCGCTTCTGGAACTCAATCCGGTGAAGGCTAGGGAACGGTTAGCGCAGGCCAAGACCGACCTTTTCCCGCTTCGCGAGAGCCTTGCGCCGTCAAGTCTCGAAGGCAAAGCGGTCGCGAAGCTTTATAAAGACGTGGTTGATCAGCTCACCGTTGCCATGCAGGTGAATCGGGCGGAGCCTCTTCTCTTTTATGATATTTCGTTATTAAAACCATCCGCGGCTATTTCCTCATTGGGATCAGACGGGCAGACGCTTGGCACGCTTGATGTCCGGGGACCGACCGTTGCCACTATCACTATACCTGCCAAAAACGGGAAGATCGTGGCAGGAGGAAGTAGCTTTGTGGGTGCCAAATTGTTGACCGTACGCGGGGATAACGTGTATGTGTTGGTTGATGATGGGATTCACGCCGTATCGTTGCGGGACGGGAAGACCACGCCGTTGATCATAAAAAAGCCAAGCCCGATGGCTGGCGGGGATACGCAATGGGGAAGTATTGTCGGGATGGTTTCTTATGGAGGAAACATCTACCTTTTGGATGTCGGTAAAAGTCGGGTTTGGAAGTATGTCGCGACAGAACGAGGATTTTCCGGAATGAGTGAGTATCTCAATCCTGATACGCTTCCTGATCTGTCCCAGGGGACGGGGATGGCGGTGGACGGTGGTATTTGGGTAGGGACGCGCTTCGGAGGCATTCTCCGGTTTAATCAAGGCCGTCAGGAAACATTTACGCCCCGCGGCATCGAGCCCGGGCTCGGGAAAACTATCGTTGTGGCCACGACCGAGGAGGATAAACATCTTTATGTATTAGATAGCGACAATAAACGCGTGGTCGTTTTGGACAAGGACGGTGTGTATCTTGCCCAATACGTTTGGACTGGAACTAGTATTCCTACGGAGCTTATGGTTTCGGAGCGGCTCAAGCTCATATTGCTTTTGGCTGACGGAAAGCTATACTCACTTCAACTTAAATAAATTTGACCAATTTAACCAATTTACCAATCCGATCAATGAATGATGTAATGATTACATAATTCAATCATTTCCCTCATTTTTTTACATTCATTGGGTTATTGGTCGGATTGGTCTCGGATTGGTCGGATTATTCTTATGAAGATAGTTAATCATAAAGCCACGTTTGATTACGATATACTGGACCGATTTGAAGCGGGGATTCATCTCGTGGGCTCGGAGGTCAAGTCACTGCGCAATGGCAACGCGAAGTTGGACGGGTCGTACGTCAAAGTCATCGGGGGAGAATTGTTCCTGGTTGGTGCGCAGATTTTTCCGTATATGTTTGCCCGCCCCGAAGGCTACGATCCGGCCCGTACTCGTAAGTTGCTGCTTCATAAAAAAGAAATAATCAGTTTGAAAGGCAAGCTCGATAGCGCCAATTTGACCCTCGTACCCCTCTTTTGGTATACTAAGGGCTCCCTGGTCAAGCTCGAAGTGGGCCTCGCCCGCGGCAAAAAGCAGTACGAGAAGCGCGAAGTCAAAAAACGGGAAGATATGAAAAGGGAATTGGAAACCGAGTTCCGGGGGAAGATAAGGTAACGGGGATGATTGATTCGACGGAGACGGTACATTAACAACTGCAAGCCGGCGATGACAAAAGAGCCGTAAAACTTTGTTAAAATTCTAATTGCTAAGATAAAACTTAGTGAGCTTGATGAATTAGCGCTTCGTGCGTTGGTTCTCGAGCGACGTCAGGCACGATTAGCGTTTGCGGAAGTAAATGCTTATAACGCCTAAGTCCATCTTTAGCAGTCTTTATCTGGTGGGAAGCTAAAGGTGTAAATACAGCCGGGTCGTCAGGAATCAATTGACCACTGGTTCCGGAGCAAAAAGGTCAAACCTTTATGCAGGTATTTGTCCGTTCTTTTCTGCATGAAGTAACCAAACGGACTACGCTTGTAGACGTTTTTGGTGTATTTCTTCGGACCCGAGCTCATTACTCGGCATCTCCACACTAGATATTTTTGCGCTCCCCAAAGAGCGAATTAACTCGACAGGTTGGGCTAAATTAGGGGTTCCAAACTTCAAATTCTTGTCATAGACTGGTTTTTGGTCAAAGTGCATAAAAAATACCGTTAGTTTGTCATCTAAACTATCTGATTGCCACATGGTGACGGGCTTTTCGAGGACATCTAATACTTTTCGTGTCGCCGTTCCAAACATTTCACTAGTCAGTTGCGTCGGGTAACTCACGTCGCTCAATTGTTCCTTTTTTACAGCAAGTTTTTCTAGTTCAGCTTCGTATGTTTGAACGAGAGTGTTGCTTGTGGTTTTCCCAATTCGTTCGGTAAGTCGTGTTATGGTGTCTGTGACCTCCTGTACCTCTTTATGGTGACTTAGTTGTTCCTTAATCTGTTGAGATTGATGTTGACCCCATACGTCAGTAAGCACCGCGATAGCAAGGTCTTTCATTGGTTTATCAAGAGGCGCTTCATCAAGGAGAGTTGAAAAATCTTCGTGAATTATAGCTCTATGTAATGATTTATCTTTTAGGGCACAGCCCTTAGTTTTGCAAAAGTAATGAGGATACTTTTGTCCTTTATGTCCATGATGGAAGCTTGCCGTAAGCGGTTTGTTACACTGTGAACATAGGATTAGTCCTCGCAGTGGAAACTCAGGGTTAGTATCCCTACGCACTTTGGGCTTTGACCGGTCGTGTAATATGACCTGTACTGCATCATAAGTTTCAATACTGATAAAACCATCAAATGCCGCTTTGCGCTTAGTAACTTCCCAGGGTGGGTATTCTATGTACCCAGCATAGAGAATTTCAGTAAGTATGAGCTGAACCCCATGAAGTGAAATTACTTTACTTATTCCGCGTACTTTATATTCGTTATTGATAAAGTCAACGACATCTAATTGCGTGGTAAGTAGACGGTCCTGAAAGTTTTCGATTGCTGTTTTAAAAATCGTAGCGAAAGGCTCTCTAGGTACAGAGATTTTTCCATGCATCTGATGTTTTTCGTTAATTAAGCCCGGCGGCAAGCAGAAGGGCCAATAGCCTTTTTCTAGACGGGCTTTTTGTTTTTGGATAACCTGTCGTCTGTTGGATTTTCGTTGATATTGATTGCCGGCGGCCAAAATTAGCTCGGCGTATTCGCTTTCTTCGCTGTCGTCAAAGCCGAAATTTAAACATTCTCGTTTCACTCCTCGTTTTTCAAATTCGAGCTTAAGTTGAATATGGACCTGTACGTCTCTAGCAAATCGAGACAGGTCATCAAAGATAACAATATATTTATCAGAAGGATGACTATCTATATACTCCAATAATTGTCTCATTGCGGGACGCTCAAATAACTTGCCGGATACTCCCTCATCTGGGAATACTTTCGACACTGGCCATCCTTTTTCCCTTGCTCTATTTCTGCATCTTTGTTCTTGGCTTCCATTTCCATTACCTTCGTTGACTTGACGTTCTGAGCTAACGCGACAATAAATTAAAGCTTTTGTCATATATTTTGTATAACTCTATTGCTTAGAGCATAGAGTGACCTTAGTATGATGTCTAATTCTTTATCTTTCAAATTATTATACTTTTTACCCAAAATTTTACGAGCCTTGATGAGTGTGATAGTCGGAGTGGCGATGATGGTTTTTCCAAAGGTTGTCATAAGGCTGATTGTTTTGAAAAAACTAGGTCTTTGAGTGTTTTGTATGCGTTTACAAATGCCTTAATGTTTCCGGTGGCACTTTGTGTCCAATACGCAATGGAAAGCTTTTCAGATGCAAGCGGGTTGTCGAATAAGAAGTTGGAGTATCGACCGTTTGGTTCAAGACCTAACAGCTTTATATTTTGCGAGTAAAGCCAAGACGCCTCGAATATATCTTGTGTTTTGTATATATTGTCTCCCATTACCAGAAGGGTAATAGAATTTTTGGAGGAACCAGAGGGAGCACCTGGGGGAATTTAGGTTTTTCGTTTTCTTACTCTATCTTCGCATTCGGGGGTACAGTATTTTTGGTCTGGACGGCGTTTATTGGGTATAAAGAAGCGTCGGCAGGTTAGCATGTCAGCGCACTGCCTCAGAGGACGCTTTTGGTTGATAATGCTTAATAGGCTGTCCCAGATTACGTGTTGCGATGAGATATAATTTTTAATTCTGACTGGCCGTTTATTTAAACTATCCGGGTTTGGATGCTGATTACTCTCGAGACGATTTTCTTCGTTTAACCAATAAAGATTTACGTTTAGCCTTGCAAGCTCTTTTTCTGTCAGATTTTGATATTTAATAGGCATATCGTTTAGTTTGCTAATGATTAAATCAATTTCATTGTTGCCAATTTTCCCCTGCGAGATTTTTATCGCTACCATCTTCGCTTCACTTTGTTCGCTCTTAAATGCTTTAATCCAACCATCGGAGACATCCTTGGGGATGTAGGCGTTTTGCTCACAATACGTATCCACTGCGTCTTCATTGGCACTGTCTACGTTGAGAAATTCTAGTAGGTGGTCTTTGCCAAGTCGGAGGGGTATAACGCTCGGGTCGATAAAGTATCCTCCAGCTTTTATGAGCACTGGACCAATTCGTGCTACGATTTTGTCTTGTTTTGTCGGCATTGTTTGATACGTATTGTATAATGGGGCCAAAAGACAAGACAACTATGCAAATTGTATATTTTCCATATTTATCACTTGGAAGAAAAGACGTGTTAGATTTTGGTGAAGTTAAGGTTTGGAATTTTGGTGTAAAGGCTTCTGAGTATATATCGGATGAACCGCTTCGGTCTCATATAGAAAAAATAATCTATTCCAACGTATCACATAAGCAACCAATCAAAGATGTTGGCATGGTGTCCATTGGAACTACTGATTTTCGCACATTCTCTTCGGGTGAGTTGGATTTAGTGAATGAGGTCCGTTTGATAATGTTTCTTTCATTTTTATCCAAAAATAATACAATCGGAAGAGGTGCAAATGCCGGTTGGCTTCTTGGTACATCAGAAAATTTTGAATTTGTTTTGCAGAATTTTGACGTAGGTAATCCGTATATTTCCGAAAGAGCTGGTGAGATTGTTTCCATGGGAATTGGTGGGTATAAAATCGGTGAAAAGTTATTTCATGCCCCATCGCACGTTTTAAAACCTCAGCGTTTTTCTCTTGATGGTCATCTAATCACACAACTTATTAGATTAAAAAAACGAGGCGGCAAGAGATTATACAATCGCATACTGCGGGCAACCGACCTGCTCTTTGAGAGCTACTACAATAGCCCAAACGTAAGCAGAAATGCGCGTGCATTACTTCAAATTGCCGCTTTTGAAACATTACTGGACCTACCGCAATCGGGGCAAAGAAAAGACTTTAAAGATAAAATGACGTTATATTGTAATGGGCCAAGGGAAAAGATTTACAAACACTATTACGAAACCCGAGGCGGTAAACAACCTGAAAGCATAAGTAGAAAAGCTATATGGGCAGACGAGTACTATACGTTAAGGAACCATATTATCCATGGCGACGGTGTAAAGCCGGTTGATTTTATTTTCAAAGGTAAACAGCGCCATATTGATATTGCCGTCTTATTTTTCGTTTTGTTTATAAAGAAACTTATAAATGCGCGATACCCAGGGCCGGTATTTTTTGATGAGATTATTTGGAAAAAGACGAACGACGGAAGCGATGTTTATGAAGGTTTTTGTTGGGAGGACCACGAAATTGCTCGTCTTCTCGCCAAGCATAGGATATGAAAAATGCAAATGCCGATTTATTAGTCGACCCTCCAATCAAATCCAAAACACAGGATAGACTAAATAGGGCACCATTAGCGGAAAAAGTAGCTGATATGGTGCTTTCATACAAAGGCCATGAGAGTTTTGTAATTGGCATTGAGGGCGATTGGGGCTCAGGTAAGACATCATTTATTGAAATGATGCTAGAACACATAAACAAAACAAACAAAACGAATGCGCCAACCGTAATCAAATTTAACCCATGGAATTTTACCAATATAGATGCTTTATATAGTGATTTTTTTGAGCAATTTGGTTCCTGCTTCGGGAACAAAAAGAAATGGATTAATTATGGGAAGAAGATATTTCAGAGGACTAATTTAGATATTTCATTTTTTGGTTTTTCCATAGGCAAATCAGGTGTGGGGACCTCTCTTCAGGAACTACGAAATCAAATAGAAAGTGATTTAAAGAAGTTAGATAATAAAATTATCATTGTGGTTGATGATATTGATAGGCTTGATAAACAGGAAACTAGAGAAGTATTTAAACTCGTTAAATTAAATGCCAATTTTCCGAATGTTACGTATATACTTGCGTATGCACGTGATAAGGTTGAAGTTATTTTAGGTGATGATTTTCCAGGAGCAGAATATCTTAAGAAGATTGTCCAAGTTAGTTTTACACTTCCACAACCACCAAACCATCAGCTCTATGCTATTTTGGGCGAAGAGCTTGATAAATTGTTGGATGCAAAACCGCACAAGTCAGTAATTGATAAGTATTGGGATAGTAAGCGTTGGGGAAATCTCGCGGAGAGCGGATTTAAATACATATTCAAAACAATTCGTGATATTAATCGCTTCGTAAGTTCATGGAGGTTAGATTATTTAATTATTGGGTATGAAGAAGTAAATCCAATTGATTTTCTAGGCATTGAGGTCATACGAGTATTTGTGCCTCAAATGTACGCAGCTATCAGGGAAAATAAGGAATTATTTACAAAAACAGATAGTCTATATCCTGGCGCAAGAGACGATAAAGATACTCGTAAGAAATTGTTTGAGGAAATTTTAAGTAAAGCGCCTCTAGAAACCAGAGCACATATACAACAAGTCTGTCGTCAAATTTTTCCGGTAGTTGATGGTATATATACAAACATGACACATGGGCACGATTGGGCTCCCAAATGGAGAAAAAATCTTCAAGTATGTTCAGAGGAGTGTTTTGATACCTACTTTTTACTAGCTATTCCTACAGGAAAAACTTCGCAAGTTGAATTAGAGGCTATTTTGTCAACGTTGAGCAAACCAAAGAAATTTGCTCAAAATTTGAAACAAATTAAACAGTCGTCGAAGCTCAAGGCCGTGTTCGATGGCTTAATGGATAGGATGGATAGATTTTCAGAAAAGGAAAAAATTAGCTTAATGCAGTCCTTATTTGAAGTTGGTGATTATCTTGATGATGATAGGTACGCCAGTCTTGCCGATTTTGATAGCCCAGAAAGGAAAATACGACGTTTATGTTACCACGCGCTAATGGGAATAAAAGTAGACGAACGGACTAAAGTATTAAAGAAATTAATACAAAATCCCACTTCAATATATACGCCTTTGTTTTTAGGTGGATATTTAGTCAAAGAATATGAAGACCACGAAAAGGATAATTCGAAAGAAGCTCCACTAATAACCAATAAAAATGAAATAGACGAGCTTAAGAAGGTTATGGTTACAAAAATAGTCTCTTTTTCAAAGAGGCCCGAGTTTAAGCAGTACAATCAGCTTGGACCCATGTTGATGTGGTGGCGTTTATTGGCTCCAACCACCGCCGATGCAATTGCGTATGCTAGCGGTATGCTGAAATCGAAAAGTGATTTAGCTCATCTAATAGGCGCCTTTAAAATTCATATACTTTCTACTACCCTCGGTGATTACGTTTCAAGTCGAAAAGAGAAAATTGATACTAAGGGTTTAGATGCTATGGTTGGAATTGATAAGATTAAAAGTGCTATAGAAAAATATCGAAAAGGTAGATTGTCAAATTTTCAGAAGGCTAATTTCGGACTATTTGAGCAGTCGTTGAAGGGAGACGACTAGTGGCTAGTTGATAGTAAAATAACCAAATCCTCGTTTACCATCCACTGTGCATGATATTGATAGATTTTGAGCCTTTGTCTCGTATGAGTTAAAGCGAGTGCCGTCGCCTTTGGTAAATTCTCTAAATGGCACGATGAGGGCGTCTTGTTTGGCCATGAGTGCTGCTCTGTATGTATAACCTCCTCGTAGGATGCCTGAGTTTAATTCGAGCTTACACTCAGTCCAATCAGCTTTCTCGTTATTGGTTATTAAAAATGCTGTATCGCTAAATTTAATAGTCGCGTCAAGCTCATGTTGTGAAGGTGTTGGCGTTTCTGTTGGTTTTGACGTTACAGAAGTTTTTGGCGCTTCCTGTACAGGTTCCTTATTGTTTTTAGGTTTAGACGCGTCACTTGTTACGCCGAATAACACGAAGAAAAGAACGATAAGCACACCAAAAATAATTCTAGGTTTCTTTCCAAATAATTTAAGGCTGACCACAAAACCTACTATTGAGAGCAGTAAAAGGCCCATAAATATGTCATTCATATATGGGGATTATAGCACAAAATAAGACTTATCGTCTCTGGATACATAGTCATCATCATAGTACCGTCAGCGTATGGCTGATATTAGGGCGGTATTTGGTGATAGGCTGCGGAAATTGCGAGCTTCCAAACAACTAACTCAAGAGGAGCTGGCAGATAGGGCAGGTATGCATTTTACTTATATCGGACAGATTGAGAGAGGATTAAGAAATCCATCACTTGTAAACCTTCACAAGCTCGCAAAGGCGCTGCATATAACGGCGGGGGAGCTATTTCCTTTCTAGTTCTATCTTCGCTTGCTCAGATATGTCTCCATAGCTGGATTTAATTACTTCCTTTTCAAGGTTATCCAAAATAAGACTGATTTTATCGGGTTCAACTTGTGCAACCTCCTGCCTGCTTACGAAAAAGGGCTGGCAACTTCTGTGTTTTTCCGCGAAGAACCGTAGATTTCGCCATTCTTCATCTGCGAGAGGTAAGCCTTGTTTCAGCCTTTCGTCGACAGACAAGACTAAACGTACAAATATGCTATTGATAATTTCGCCCGGGTAGCGCGAATAAGCGTCTATTTTTTCCGAAAACCAGTCTTTTAGCCTGTATTTTTCGTAAATTACCGTTTTATGTTGTGTTAGCATGGCTTTTTCAATGGCGTAGTAGAGCGTGTTGCCGATTTTAAGAAATGGCGCCATATCTTCAAGCCATGCTTTATATTGGTCATCTGTATATTCTGGTCGTCCTTGTTCAGTCATATCGTTTTATAATCCTATATGTGGTACAGCAATTGGTGAAAACTGCAAAGCGTGGCGTGGTGTAAAGATTTTTACCGAACGGTTAAGTACGCCATACCAACGGAAGATATAGTCTTGAAGCGAGTTCCAAGTGTGATACGATATGTCCACCGCGTCAAACGCGGCTTCGCCAGAAGTCGAGTTTGTAAGCGAGCCGCGTTTGACGCGGCCGTATTAAGATAATTACATGGAAACGTCTGACGTTTCAAATTCTTTAGACCGTTATTACGTGTATATATTGCTAAGCCTCAAAGATAAGGGGTTTTATATTGGTTATACTTCTGATTTAAAACAACGTTTAATAGAGCATGCTAAGGGTCGAGTAGCTGCTACAAAATTTCGTATACCTCTGAGACTGATACATTACGAATATTTTATTGATCGTAGTGATGCAAAAGCCCGGGAGAAATTTCTTAAAAGTGGATTTGGAAGGCAACAATTTTATCAAATTCTTAAGCGTACATTGAAAAGAATATGTTAAATCTCTTAGACCTCATCTTCCCCAAACGCTGCCTCACGTGTTGGCGGTTTGGGAAATATTTTTGTGACCGGTGCGCCTCAACGATTCGAACCATCGGAACTTCGGAAACCATTTGTCCCATCTGTGAGCGTCCGGCGATAGGAGGCATCACGCATCCACGGTGTCAGAGCAACTATTCTCTTGACGGGCTGACGAGTATATTCCGCTATGATGGTATTATCAAAAAGGCCGTCAAATCTCTCAAATACCGACGCGTCACCGACCTCGCCCGCGAATTTATGGCATTGATTCCCCCGTCGTTTAGCAGCGAAGTAACGAAGTTACGAACTAACGAAGCTTTTCTCATTCCCATTCCTCTCCACATCTCGCGTTTGCGTGACCGCGGTTTTAATCAAGCAGAGGTGTTGGGTCGATTGTTGGTTGACCGGTTGCAGATTCCGATTCGGATGGATATCCTTAAGCGCGTGAAAAAAACGACTCCACAAGTAGAAATGAAAGACCGTAAGGAAAGGCTTCAAAATATGAAAGATGTATTTTCGATGAACCATTTAGCCATTCAACCATCCAGCCATATCATTCTTTTCGACGACGTCTTCACGACCGGCGCGACCATGATGGTAGCGGGGGAGACCTTGAAACGCGCGGGCGCACGCTTTGTGTGGGCAGTCACCATGGCGCGTTGAATATGAAACAGATTAATACTATTGCGATTGTTGGTGGCGGGAAGCTTATCAAAAAGTTTATCGTTGAGATTAGAAGTGCGGATTACACAATCGGCGTGGACCGCGGCGCATACTGGCTCATTCTTAATAGGGTTATACCGGATATCGCGATTGGTGACTTTGATTCGGTTACCGCCCGAGAGGCGCAGTTAATAAAAAAGAAAAGTAAACTGGTAGTCGTATATCCCAAAAATAAAAATGAGACGGACATGGGGTTGGCCGTTGAGCATGCCATTGGACTTCATCCAAAAGAGATGACGTTCTACGGAGCAGCTGGAGACAGACTGGATCATACGATGGCCAATATTCATCTTTTAGAACAATTAGATGACCAGAGCATCGCAGGTGTAATACGGGATGAAAGTAATGAAGTAAGGATTATTCATAGCCAGGTGACGATCAAAAAAGATGCCCGTTTTCAATACGTTTCTATTCTTTCCGCTACGGAAACGGTTGAAGTGACGCTCATCGGCTTCGTCTACGATCTCTCTCATGCGATTATTCACCGCGGACAAACAATCGGCATCAGCAATGAAATCCGAGAGGATGAAGCTACGATTGAGATCCACAGCGGTAAAGCGTTGGTGATCAGAAGTAGAGACTAATAGAGAACACCTGATATAATTCAATCCATGGAGGGTTGGCTGAGTGGTTAAAAGCGAGGGATTGCTAATCCCTTGAGTCCTAATAAGGCTCGCACAGGTTCAAATCCTGTACCCTCCGCAGCGTAAGATCCGCATTTGCGGATCAACGCTGCTGGGACGTTTAAATTCGTTTTACGAATTTATTACGTCTCCGCCTTCGTAAAAAATTGTTTTGAAATTATTAAGAAAATTATTTATACCCCATCATGGAGGGTGGGCAGGACGGTAATGCGCGAGTCTTGAAAACTCGTGGGCGCAAGCCCTAAGAGGTTCGACCCCTCTACCCTCCGCCACGTAAAAAATTGCTTCGCAATTTTAACGTGGCTGGAACGTTGAAATTTTCGTAGAAAATTTCTTACGTTCCGCCTTCAATGATGTTTTACTACGTTTATATTCTTCAAAGTAAAAAAGATAACAGCTTCTATATTGGATATACGACTGATTTAGTAAGACGTTTCAAACAACACAATGATGGAGATAGTCCTGCAACAAAGCCATTTCGTCCCTACAGGCTTATCTATTATGAAGCATTTCTTGATAGTGTTGATGCGAAGAACAGGGAAATATATTTAAAGAGCGGATATGGTAGAAAAACAATAAACGGAATGCTTCACAATTATTTGAAACAGGATTAATACTCTCCGCATTTCCCATTGAGAATATTTGGTATATACTGACGTCATGGATACACAGTCTGCCCGTGTAAGTGAGAGCCGTGAGGAGGAAGTATTTCTTGCTTGGAATAGCCCCTCCCGCCTGTTTAAGCGCCGGGACCGCTCATATTTTACCAACATCGGCGCGATCGTATTTCTACTCACCATTATTCTGGTTTTTGCCCGTGAATTTGTCCTCATCGCTGCGGTCCTCTCCATCGTATTTCTTATTTACGTCCTCTCGACGGTGCCTCCGGAGGAAGTATCGCACCGGATTACGAATTTGGGGATAGAGAGTGCCGGGCATTTTTACCGCTGGGAGGAAGTCATCGATTTTTGGCTTGAAGAGCAATGGGGCCAAAACATGGTCGTCCTGCGGCCGTATTTTTCTCCTAGGGTATTTGTGCTTCTCGGAAATGAAAAGCCGGAAAAGGTCCGGGACATTATGGCCAAGCATATTCCATTCAGGTCAGAGCCCGAGCGGACGTGGTCAGATAACGCAGCCTCCTGGCTCTCCAAAAAAATTCCTCTCGACAAACCCGCGTAACTAGCCTTCTTCGTACATCCATAGTAAAATACGAACATTGTTCCTGTAGTTCAATGGATAGAATGCGGCCCTGCGAAGGCTGTGATGACAGTTCGACTCTGTCCAGGAACGCATTGACATTTCTTAGCGACCCCGAGTTTTATCGAGGGAGAGTTTAGAAATGACAATGTCCGCCAACAAACGCTCCTCAAGTCGTTCCGCCGGTTGGCGGATGGAAAGACTTGAGGTAAGTTGCGGAGGGCAAAAATCGAAGGAAAGGTGCCGGAGCGGTTAAACGGCCAGGTCTCGAAAACCTTGGGGGTCGAAAGGCTCACGCGAGTTCAAATCTCGCCCTTTCCGCTTTTTTTACTATGTCAAAAGCAAAGGTGATAACGTTATCAAAGATAGTTGATCTCGGGGCAAAAAAAATCCGTAAATTTATTTCTTCAGATAAACAGCTTGAGATAAATTACATGACGATTTCCGGCCGTCATCCGGAGAACCCTGATTATTTTGTTTACGAAATCGACGTACATTTTATGGTATACATCCTCAAGGGCTCTGGAAAAATATATTGTGACGACGATGTTTTTGACGTATTTCCCGGCGATATTATCGATGTACCCACAAAAGTACGGTTTGCGACAGAGGGGAAAAATTTTGAATACTTGACGTTTGGATACCCAGCTTGGTATCCGGAGCAGGCATTTATGGTTGACAGAAGAGGAAATATTATTGAAAAAACAAACATATGAAAAAACGTATTTTACTCACCGGAGATGATGGGTATCAGTCGATCGGGACACGACTTGTTCTTCGGGCGCTCGGCGAATCCGTTGACCTTATGATTGCCGCGACCAAGTCACAGATGAGTGGCGTAGGCGGACACGTGAGTCTCAAGACCGGGGCCGCGTGGGGCGAGGATGTGGTCGACGGAGTGAAGGCATTGTGGGTCGATGGGTATCCCGCGGATGTCATGGAGTTTGTCGCCGGAAATTATCCTCCGTTTGACTATATCATTTCCGGCATGAATCTTGGTGCAAACGTAGGTCCCGGATTTCCATCAGGGACAATTGCGGCAGCGGTCCACGGGGTTGCGTTGCATATTGCACTAAAAGCAATAATTCTCTCCTGGCATGTGGGAAAAGAACATTACTTACGACCCCACGATGTTCATGAATCCCTTGAAGCATATGATCCATATCCATTGGGCGTCCTTTCATCGGTATTGAAAAAAACAATTGCAACTGACTTGTGGGGCGCTGCAATAGTAAACATTAATTTTCCTGGGAAAGCTACGACACGCGCAAGAATCACCAAACCTCTTGATAATTTACAAACATTTTATGAGTACCCAACACTAAAAGATGCAAAGACTCACCGGTTTATGTATACGATCGGCGAACTTCCTTCTTCAAAAGATCATGCTCCTGAGGAAGAAGTGGGTGCGCTTATGGAGAATGTCATCGCCATCACCCCCTGGAGAAAAAATATGTTTTTTGATGAGGTCTATAATGCGATTGAGAAGAAAGATATCCAACTATGACGATCACGATTTGCGGCAGCATGCAGTTTCATGAAGAGATGCTCGAGTATAAAAAAAAGCTTGAGGGCATGGGTCATACGGTATTTGTACCGAAAGGCGTCTACGATATCACGAAAAACGAATCGTACAAAGATACCGATGAAGAGAAAGTGCTTATCAAAGTAGAGTACGATGTCATCCGGGATCATTTTAATTTTATTCAGCAGTCGGATGCGATATTGGTGTTAAATTTTGACAAAAAGGGGATTGCCGGATACATTGGTGGCAATACATTCCTGGAGATGGGACTCGCGTTTTGGTTGGGTAAGAAAATTTTTCTCCTTCATCCTGTTCCCCAGATGGATTATCTGACGGAAATGCATGCTCTGCAGCCGGTAGTATTGGACGGTGACCTTAGAAAAATAGTTTAGACAGCCTGGATGGGATATAATATCCATAGGCTCTCGTAGTTTAATGGATAGAATCCGGCCCTCCGAAGGCTGTGATGGCAGTTCGACTCTGCCCGGGAGCGCATATGGAGTCAGAAGCATTATTGTGTCGGCGATACGAAAAATTTGAAAGATTTCAAGCATTGGCAGCAACGCCCTGCGGTAGGACGAGCCTTTTCATTTATCGTGAAAAATTGAAGATGCTTATTCGACAAGAGGAAGTTCCTCTTGATAATCCTTTAAGCGCTGCGCTTTGTGATTTAGAAGGAGGAACTACTGCGTGGGATTTTGCTGTCATATCAAACATACTGGTGGAGCATAAAGACTATAAAGACAATGAGAATTAATAAGATCACTAATCTCGTCTATGAAGCCGCGGTCGTTAAGCGGATGCAGCGGACCGGCTGGCAGATCCTGGGGGATAACGAGGAAGGGGTGGGAGAGCACACGTTTATGACCTCGGTTATTGCCTATTTCCTCGCTAAAGAAATCTCAGGCACAAGGCCTGGCCTTGAGGCTGGGGTTAATATGGAGACGGTGCTTGTCATGTCCGTATTTCATGATTTCCATGAGGCTCGTACGGGGGATCTGGATAAGATCGCGACGTTTTACATGACACGGGATCAGGACAAAGCCAACCGTGATATATTCGCCGGCATTGATGATGAGCTTCTGACGACGCTCAACACATATGAAGAAAAAGAAACGCTTGAGGCAAAAATTGTCTACGAGGCCAACGTGATAGCATTTCTCGTTGAGCTTAAACTTTTGGAAGAAAAAGGGAATACTCATGCGAGGGAGTGGCTGGATGGCAACCTCACCCGCCTGCGTCTGCCGGAGGCTATTGAGCTTGCAAAGGATTTAGCTTCATCAGACTCGCACGATTGGTGGAAAAATTTACGCGCGACGCTTCACGAAGAGTTTTTGAAGTAATTTTTTCCCCTGCTCCACAAGCTTGTTACCGGTAGCTATTGCAGTACCCGCAATCACCAATACACTTCCAACGAGAAATCCTCCGGTCATCGTTTCTCCCAGCAACAAGGAGTTGAAACCTACTCCTAAGACTGGTTCAAGATAATTTTTTAGTGATGCGGTGGTGGCACTTACATGTTGAATCGCCCACTGAAAGAGGCCATACGTCACGAAGGTTAGGAGCACGCCTGTATAGACGAGAATCAAAAAGAAGTTTAGTGTGAGCGCTGCAGGCGGAAAAAATTGCTGCCGGGTGATAAGCGAAATCGTTAGGGTGACAGCGCAATTTGTGAAAAAACTCACTCCAACCATGAGAAATGGTGTGTAGGTACCGCTCAATAAATACTTTCGCGAAAATATGGTATAGGTGGCCCAGGAAAGGAGTCCAAGGAATATAAATATATTCCCCCGCAAGTCTCCGACGAGTTGGTTCGATCTGTCTAACACCGGCAAAACGACGATGAAGATCACCCCAACGAGGCCAATCAATACGCCAAGAAATTTTTTCCGTGACACTTCTTCTTTGATAAGAAGTTTTGCCAACAGCGCTGTTGCCAGGGGTATGCCGGCGTAGACGAGGGCTGCGGCATTGGCCGTCGTCGTTGTCATGCCAATATAAAAGAAGACAATGTTGGTAGTACTCAAGAGGCCCAACGGGATGAGGTTTTTGAGATACCCTTTTGGTTTTTTGGCACGCAGGAAGAAGGGGAGTATGCAAATCGATGCGATGAGGAAACGGTAAAACGCAGCGACGAAGGGGTTGAGGACGTGTACCAGAAGTTTGGCGGACACTCCGGAAGTGGCCCACAGGACGGACGCAATGATGATAGCGATAAGGGCTTTGGTTCGGGAGGACATAATCAAGAAAAAATATTTGTCAGGACAAGCTCCAAAAATTCTTTGTGATGTCTTTTGAGGACGGGCGTTTTTCCCATAATAGGTATTCCAAATAAACTTTGGTGTTTGGATCAAGCTTCTCTTTGATTGCAGACCAGGATTTTTTAACCTCTTCTTTATCAAGTTTTTCTCCATCCAACCCGTAATTGATAAGCTGTGTTAAGCGCCAGAGACGGTACTCTTTGGGGTTTTCTTTTTTGAATTTTTTCTCATCGACAGACCAATTGTACATATGCATATTGTACTAAAAATACGGTTATGCAGCAAACACGGCAGCATCCGAAACGACTTGGAAAAAATCTTTTATTGAAGCTCGTTTTCGCTCATTTTAGCGGAGGAGACAGGACTCGAACCTGCGAGGGATTGCTCCCGTACGCTTTCCAAGCGTATGCCGTAGCCGCTGGGCCACTCCTCCAATGTGATGATTATATCATCTTGGCGACGTTAACTCTGATATTACTCAGAAGGTAACGCGGTGGTCTATAATACTGATATATATTTGGAAAATATCTCAAGTCCGACGCGGAACGTTTAAAAGTCAGTTTATTATGTTTTTCAGGCCGAGCATTTATAAAGAAACACAAAATTTTGGAAAATTAATGTCTTTTGTTGTCATGGTGGACTATAATATTCCGTAGCTTAGCAATAAAGATGATCTATAAGAAATTATGAAAATGTTATGGGGACTTATCGATGTATCTCCAGATGATTTTTTATCTTGGATAAAAAAAATACCTTTTCTTAAAAAGAAAATTACAAAAACAGAAGTAAATATCCTATTTGTTGATGATCAAGAATTCCCTGTCGTTGACAACTTAACAACAAGCGGTTGGAATGCAAAAAGGGTTGAGGATATAACTAATATCGAAAGCGATGATATTAAAAGAGCACACATAATCTTTGTTGATTATAAGGGTGTAGGAAAAATATTAGCAGAATCCGAAGAGGGCATAGGTTTGATTAGAGCATTAATGGAAAAGTATAAAAATAGCAAACGAATAATACTTTACTCAGGACATGGGAATTTTTCCTTAGGAAAGCACTTACAGGTTGCGCACAATCAGATGGCAAAGAATTCAGATAGTTACGAATTTATTACAATGATTGAGTCTGAATTAAAAAGACTATAATGATTTATTTTGAATTAAAGAACGAAACTGGCGAAATTATTCTGAGAAATACCGATACTTCTTTTTTATATAATCAATTTAAAAAGAAGGAAATAGGGTATCCAGGCGGCAGATTGGTATTGTATTCAAACGATGAGGATTTATTACGAAGCAATAAAGTATTTGGGAAAGTGGGTACAGCAGTTGCAAGCTTTATTGAATCTATCAATAATCATTTTCTGAAGCAAATTGAGGTTCATCTACATACTCTCAAAAAAATTCACGCCCAGTTACTTCAAAAAATAGAAAGTATCGTTCCAAATCCGCTTTTAATGAGTGCTCCAACTTATGGCGCACAAAGTGCATTGGTACTTGAAAAAGTTAAGAGTCAACCCGAGCAGGTAACAGAATACCTATTGTTTTTAAAGAAGCGAATCTACGAATTAGGCGCACATATGTATAGTTTTGAAATATTACACATGGGAAAGCTTTTACATATTGACAAAAAATCTCATAACATTAAACAACTAATTTTAGGCGTGTGGCATGGCTTCGACGATGAAACCAATAAGAGAGGATTAACTTGTCAGTTTATGTTTGAAGACAAAATAGCAGACGATAATAGAATTGTGCTGGATTATAAAACGATAAACGCTGCTTTGTATAATTTTTTTGATAACGCGATAAAGTATATGAAACCCCATTCGCACATTCGATTTTATATGGAAGTAAACGAAGGAGCCTTTAGTTTAGTAGCTCAAATGTATAGCTTAAGAATCGAAAGTTATGAACTAACAAAAGTCTTTGAGCTCGGGTATCGAGGTGCAAGTGTTGCAAAAAGTGAAGAGGGAACTGGAGTCGGTATGTATATTGTTAAAAAGGCATTTGATTTAAATGGTTTAACCGTTTGCATTGTTCCGGATTTTTCTAAGGCAGAAAATATAAGCGGGAAACAATACATATTAAATCGATTTATCATAAAAGGAATTGTATCGGGGTACTAACTCGTTTTTTGATTATATCAAAAAGGTCTCTAATCATATTTGATTTTTTCATAAAGGGTTGTTTAATATGAAATTATGTCGATTGCTGAAGTTATAAGTATTGGGGCTTCAATTCTCATTTCTCTCGGTGGGGCAGGAGGGGTGGTTATTTATTTTAGTACTTGGTTGGGGAGGGTTTGGGCTGCTCGTATTCTTGAGCAAGACAGGCTGAAGTATGGGAGAGCACTTGAAAAAACTAAGGCGGATTATGAAAAACAGCTAGAAGCATATAAACAAGAGTTAGAAAAGTCAAAATCGCTGTTTATTAGATATTCAGAATCCCAATTTAATCTTTACAATGATCTTTGGGGAACACTTTGTAAACTTAAATCCACTGTAGATGATTTATGGGGTCAAGCTAGCGCTAAAAATTTGATGTCATTTGCGCTTCATCTAAACAAAACAGTTAGTTCAATAGAGACGCATCGTTTACTTATAGAAGACGATCATTACGAAAAATTGAAAAGTATTTTAAACACGCTCAATAAGTTTAGATTGAGCAAAGAAAATCTCATACGTCTTAGACAAACGACAGAGGATCAAATTAAGTCATTTAAGATGGATAGGATTGAAGAGTACATCCGGCAGAATAAAGAAAGTAAAGTTCAGTTTGAAAATCTCCTTGAGACCATAGTTAAAGATTTTAAAACTCAAATTAGAGCAATGAAAGTAGTTTGACTTATGACCTATCGTACGCTTGGGAAATCTGGATGGAAGGTGAGCGAGTTAGGCCATGGCATGTGGGGCATGGGGAGTTGGACAGGTTCGAAATATAATTTAATTTGAAGCTGACAGATGGCGGGATTAGAACTTAAAAAAATACTATGAACACTATTTCCTTCATAGATCGGGAAATGACGACTGATGAATTCAACCAAATGAATAAAGGTTTTGATGAACACACAGTTGAATATCATAATCCTATCGAGATCCCAGAAAGGCATGGATTTGTTGCGATGAATGGAGATAAATTCATAGGCAGTGTCTCTGGACTTGCATACAAACATGACACAAAATACAGCCCCTATTTTTACCTATCCGACCTGTTCGTCGAAAAATCATATCGAAAAAGTGGTGTTGGCTCAGAGTTATTGGAAAAACTAGAGGCAAAAATTATATCTCTTGGAATCACGAATATTTGGACATGGACTGCAGGCTATGAAGCTCCAGAATTTTATCTTAAACAAGGGTACAAAATTTTTGCCGAAATGGAACATTGGTATGACTCTGGTCATAGCAGGGTTGGTTTCAGAAAGAAACTGATATAACCGGTCAATCAGCGTTGATTTCTCACGATGGAGGATTTTGTCTTGATTTTATATTTTCCCTATGGATATCTACCAGGAATCCGTTGCGCTTCATAAGAAATTGAAAGGCAAGATTGAAATAAAAACAAAATTTAAGGTCAAAAATAAACATGATCTTTCGCTTGTGTATACGCCGGGGGTCGCCGAGGTCTCCAGAGACATAGCGCGGGATCCACACAAAGCCTATGACCTGACGATGAAGGGAAATTCGATAGCCATCGTATCCGACGGCAGCGCGGTATTGGGATTAGGAAACATCGGGCCATACGCGGCCATTCCGGTTATGGAGGGGAAGGCCCTTCTTTTTAAAGAATACGCGGGGATCAACGCATTCCCCATCACCGTGCATACACAGAACTCTTTTGAAATTATTAATCTCGTCAAAAATATTGCTCCGGTATTTGCGGGAGTAAATCTCGAAGACATTTCGGCCCCCCGGTGTTTTGAGATAGAAGAAGCGCTCCAGGACATTGGTATTCCCGTGTTTCATGATGATCAGCACGGTACGGCGATCGTGCTCTTGGCAGCACTCATCAACGCTACCAAAGTTGCAAAAAAAGATATGAGAAGCCTGAAAGTCGTCATCAGCGGGGCGGGCGCTGCAGGGACGGCAATCGCGCAGCTTCTCTTATGCGTCGGGCATGACCCAAAGGTTTGTGAGCCCGTGAGGGAAATCATCGTTTGTGATTCTAAAGGAATACTGTCTAAAAAGAGAACGGACATATCGGAAAACCCCTGGAAGCGAAGGCTTGCGACGATCACCAATAGAAATGACGTGGAAGGGAGCCTGAAAGACGCAATGCATGGCGCCGACGTGTTCATCGGGGTGAGCACAGGCGGCGTGTTGCGTCCGGAATGGATTAAGCTCATGAGCGAGAAACCCATTGTGTTTGCTATGGCAAATCCTAACCCCGAAATCATGCCGGATGAGGGGATTCAAGCAGGGGCTTACATCATGGGAACCGGGCGGTCTGATTTTCCTAATCAGGTCAATAACGTCCTGGCCTTCCCCGGTGTTTTCTTGGGGGCATTGCAAGCGCGGGCAAAAACTATTACTAACAGCATGAAGATTGGCGCGGCCTTTGCTTTGGCCTCTACGGTCAAGCACCCGACTGTGGACAATATTCTCCCTTCAGCGCTTGATAAAAACGTCCCAAAAATTATCGCAAACGCAGTGGCTGAAATTTGGAAAGAGGAAAATAAATTATAATTTAGGAAAACGTATGCACTGTCGTACTCTTGGGAAAATGTAACCGTTCAGGAGTTGGCAATGTCATCCCCGCGCAGGCGGGGATCCAGCCTAAATTATGTATGGATTCCCGTTTTCACGGGAATGACACTAAGGCTGTTTTGTTAAGTCCTAAACGGTTACGGTAAAATAGATTGAGAACCGTAGATTTTTTTTCGTACTTTTTTTATTCGGATAAGTCTATCGGTCGATAACAACGGTATATTGAAGCTGACTATGTAAAGACTATGCATACATTTTACATAGAGTTTACATAGAACATTGATGATATGCTTCTTTCATAAAGAAACGCGTCGGGATGTATATACGGTATTACACAACTGATCATCTTAGAGAGCAAAGTGAACAGAAGACTGAAAGTAAGGCATGATAGTGTTGAGAAGTATCGTTGATGAGTTGTCATAATCGTGTGATAGGAGAGGTATAGAATCTAATGAAGGAATCAAATTTATGACAAATTATCACGGGGTTATCATCGAAGAATCTCTAGAGAATAACGACGTTCTCAAGAAAGTAAAAATTCTCACAACGAATGTTGAGGCTGTGACACAGAACCATAAGACACCGTGGCTATTACAGTGGACACTGCATACAGTGGAGATTTCGAATGCAAAAGCAAGAGAGATTGCGGAAGCAATTAGTACGTCCCTTGACCGCACCCATGGAGGTTCGTGGTTTGCGGATTTCAAAAACGACGCACGTCATTACATTATTTTTCGTGATAAGATTTATTACATAGATCGGAAAAACAAAGAACAGTACGAGGAAGTAAAAAAACACGGAATTTTTTTGGGTATACCGAAGCATCAGCTTGTGTTATTTCCATTATGAACTATCGTACGCTTGGTAAAACAGGATGGATGGTGAGCGAGTTAGGCCATGGCATGTGGGGCATGGGCAGTTGGACGGGATCGGATGATACGGAATCGATGGAAGCGCTTCACCGATCTGTAGAACTAGGAGTGAATTTTTTTGATACGGCGTGGGTGTATGGAAACGGACGGAGTGAAAAGCTTCTCGGGAATCTTCTTAAAGCGTATCCAAACAAGCATCTTTACACGGCGACAAAAATTCCTCCAAAGAGTTTTCGGTATCCGATGAAGCCTGAATATAAACTTAGCGAAGAATATCCATCCGGCCATCTCGTGGAGTATGTCCAAAAAAGTTTAAAAAATATGGGCTTAGATAAACTTGATCTTGTTTTGCTTCATGGATGGGATGATGTGTGGGCAGATGATGAACGGTGGCAAAAAGCGGTACAAGACTTGAAACGTAAAGGTCTCATACAGGCGTTTGGCATCAGTATTGACCGATGGGAACCGGAAAATGCGATCAAAGCCATGCGCACCGGACTCGTTGATGTTGTTGAGGTTATTTACAATATTTTTGACCAAGCACCGGAAGATAAACTATTTCCGGCGTGCCGCGAGCTAAACGTGGGAGTCATCGCGCGCGTACCGTTTGACGAAGGAACATTGACCGGTACGCTCCGTTTAGATAGCCATTGGCCGAAAGGCGACTGGCGCAATAGTTATTTCGGGAAGGAAAATCTTCAAGTAAGTGTCGCGCGGGCAGAAGCCTTAAAAAAGATATTACCGAAAGAAATGATTCTATCGGAATTGGCGTTACGATTTATCCTTTTCAACTCCGACGTGTGTACGGTGATTCCCGGCATGCGAAAGGTAAAAAATGTCGATGCAAATGTAAAAGCGAGTGATAAGGGAGCATTACGTCCTGAATTAATGAAACAATTAAGGAGTCATCGTTGGAATCGGAAGCCGAATCCATCTGCTGGATAACTATATTGACCCCAATTGACCCTGAATGTTATGGCACCACAACTGACGTCATTTGATGTAGCAATTATTGGCGGGGGAGCGGCGGGGATCATGGCCGCTTTCTCCGTGAAACATCATCACCCCTCCTATTCTGTTGCCATTTTAGACCGGACGAACGAATTGGGACGGAAGTTTTTGACCGCCGGTGCCGGTCGGGGAAATTTGACTAATAGGAATTTGGACAAGGGTCCTGACGGCTTTTTTCATGGGGATAGGTCATTCATTTCATCAATCTTTACCCAATTCGGATACGCGGATATCATGAAATTTTTTTTGGAATTAGGCGTACCGGTCTATGAAGAAAAGAAAACAAATAAAGGAAAAATATTTCCGGTTATTGATCACGCGAAAACAGTTCGCGATATGATGGTGGACGCGTTAAGGGAAAAAGGGATCAGTATTTTTTGTACTACGTCTGTTTCTGCGATTGTTCAGAATGGAGACGCCTGGAACATCGTTTCAGATAAGGGAGACTATAGTGCCCGGGTCATTATTCTTTCCTCGGGTGGCAAAACATATCCCTCGCTCGGATCTGATGGTTCGGGGTATGACCTAGCAACAAGCACCGGTCACACTATTATTCCTCCTGTGGTCAGCGCTGTTCCCATCGTTTCAAAAAATCTTCTATCGCATTACCTCCAGGGAGAAAAAATGATTATGCAGGCGACGTCTGTGGTAGGCGGACAAGACCGGACGACTGCCGTAGGGGATGTTATGTTTACTCAATACGGATTTTCCGGCCCGGCAATATTGGATATCAGCTATGATATTTCTGTGCGGATTCATCGTGAGAAGAAAACAGACACATCCGTGCGATTGTCTTTTTTTCCCAATACGCCGGCGGGCGATCTGAGAAACATATTAGAGGAACGATGGAAGCAGCACCCAACATATCCGGTGGCCCACAGCTTGTGGGGACTCCTGACGCAAAAAGCATCCGGAGCGGTTTGTGCAGTTGCTGATATTCCCAAAGAACAGGTGTCAGGCGAGTTAACTCCCGATGAAATCAATCGACTCATTCAGACGCTTACCGCCTTTACAGCTCCGGCGACGGATACCCGGGGATGGAATGAGGCCGAGTTTACCGCCGGTGGTGTGGATACTTTAGAGGTAGACGGGCAGACGCTTGCGTCCAAAAAAGCAAACGGACTCTATTTGGCCGGAGAAATTCTCAATGTTGACGGCATGGTCGGAGGATATAATCTTTCATGGGCTTGGGCGAGCGGTTGGGTAGCAGGGAAAATGCAAGGCGTTTCAGGACTTGGCGCATGAGGGTATACTACGAACTATGAACGTAACTTTACTTATGGCCATTACGATCAACGGATTTGTCGCAGGGCAAGACGACGATACAGAGTGGGTCAAAGATATCGATGCCTTGTATAAGATGACGGCAGAGGCAGGGGTGGCGATCATGGGAAAGCGGACGTATGACGAATGCGTCAAATATAATGCGTTTCCATATAAAGGAGCCCTCAATATTGTCATGACGCATGACAAGACACTGCTGACTAAATCAACCGATGACGTTATTTTTACCGATGCGACACCCCAAGGAGCACTCCAGCTTCTTGAACAAAAAGGATTTGATCACGCACTCGTCATTGGTGGCGGGAACATTAATGGATCTTTTTTGAAAGCAGGACTCATTAATGAAATTATCCTCGATATCCATCCGATGGTGATGGCAAAAGGAATTCATTTATTTGAAGGTGACTTTCCGTATCAACAGTTAGAATTAATGAGTTTTACGAAAATAAACGACGACCTGCTGCAGGTGAAATATAGGGTGAAAAATAATTATGAAAATTCTTAAAGTTGACTTTAAAAAAGAAGCGAAGGTGTTGTTTGCACTGAATAATAAAGCGTTTTATAGAGAATTTGATTTGCCTTCACGGAGTGTACAGGAGCAGGAATATTATTTGCAGGGAAGTGATGTATATATCCTTTATGACGTGCATATTCCTGTGGGATTTTTTTCATTGAAAAAAACTGGTGTTGGCATAGAGCTGGAGTCTATTGTGATTGTTCCAGAAAAACAAAGAAAAGGATTTGGTAAAGCGATGATGAATAAAATTTTGGAATTGACGAAGGGCAATACCGTTCATTTGGCTACACATCCAAGAAATACTGGTGCAATTATTTTTTATCTAAAATTTGGTTTTGAAATTTACGGTTGGAAAGACAATTGTTACGGAGATGGGCAACCGCGCCTTCTCCTTAGGCGCGCTAAATAAATATCGATTAGCAATCGATTATGAAAACAAATCCTCCTCTCGTGAAAATTGTTCAAGACATGGATAATGCAATCCGTGTTATGCAGGATGCCGCGACATGGCTTGCCGAAAGCGGGAAGAAGCCCTCCAAGTGGTGGCAGCCGAAGAACATGAACCGGGAGTTTCTGTTACGCCACGCAGAGCCGGACGAATTTTTTGTTGCGCTGGTTGATGGTGACCCGGCGGCATCGGTTATTTTACAGGACAGCGAGCGCAACCAAAGTTGGAAAAGCGTCGATGGTGACAGGCCGCAGTCGGCTCTTTACGTCCATTGGCTCTGCGTCGCGAGGAGATTTTCGGGGACGGGTTTACCAAAGGTTATGGTGGATTTTGCACGAGACCAGGCAAGGAAACAAAAACTTCTAGTTCTTCGCCTGGATACAAATGCGGACGAAACAAAATTACGAAAAATTTATATAGCGCTGGGGTTTCGCCTCGTGGGAACCCAGCAGGAGGAGAGTCAGAATACAGCGTTGTATCAGAAGTTGGTATAATTCTTCTATGGGTTACATAACAGAGCTCAACACATTGCTTGGATTACCAAAAGATTTTGATGTTCGGACGTTAACCGTGGGAAAAACATTCACTGTCGTAAAAGAAAGAGAACGGACGTTTCCGCTTCATATTGCTATTCTCATGATTGATGCAGCATGGAACTTTTATGGGTATGCTGTGGTAAATTCCGCGGTACTAAGGGATGGAAAAAGCACCCTTGAATTTGTCGTGTTATCTCTTTTTACCGCCGAGGAGCAAAAACTTTATAAAGAAAAATTTATTGCAGCAGCAACAGTAACGGGAGAGATAAAATAGACACTGGAATATGATCCGAGGAATTATTCTTGATGTGGACGGAGTGATCGTCGGCAGTAAACGGGGTATCAATAATCCGATGCCCCACCCCGATGTCATCGCGGCCCTTAAACATCTTCGGGAGCGAGGCATACCCGTGAGTCTCTGTACGGGGAAAGGGACGTTTGCCATCAGGGAAATCGTGGAAGCAGCTCACCTAAACAATCTCCACATCGGAGATGGCGGGGCAGTGGTTATGGATTTTTTCAACAACGAAGTTGTAGAAAAGCATTGCGTTGAGAAGGAAGCTGCAAAAAATATTTTGACCATTCTCCTCAGTCGCGGAACGTATGTCGAAATATATACCGTCGACGGATATCATATCGCCAAAAATTTGGTTTCAGATATCACGACGAAGCATACGGAGATACTGGGTCGTGAGCCAATTCTCACAGATTCGCTTTTTGATATCGTCGCGACGAAGGATGTCGTCAAAATTATGCCGGTAGCAAAAAACGAAAAAGATAAACAGGATATTATTGCTTGCCTCGAAAAATTCGGTAATTCAATTTCACTTCAATGGGGACTTCACCCGACCGCATTGCCCTTTCTCTTTGGTCTCATCACCGCGCCGGGTATTTCTAAAAAAAGTGCAGCCATGACCATTGCCAAGCATACTGGCATACCGCTTGAACAAACGCTTGGTGTGGGTGACGGGCTGACCGATTGGAACTTTATACGGGTTTGTGGGTTTGCTGGCGCCATGGGCAACGCAAGTGAGGATTTGAAAAAGCTTGTTGCGGCCAGACCGGAAGGAACTTATTATATAGGTCCGGGAGTTGATGATAACGGGGTGTTGGATATATTCCGAAAATTTAAGATTTTTTAGCAATTAATTATGTCTTGGATTACATCAAGTCTCCTCATGTTTGTGTGTTCGATAATTTTTTACCTTTCTGTAAAAAAATTACAGATCCTTGGGGTGGATAAACGGATTTATACTGTGGCAAATTTTGCGTTTCCTACAGTCGTATTTTTTGTTCTTGCTATCGTCAATAAGTTGCCACTTTATTATCCCCTTGTATTACTTGTGTCTTTTATTATATTTCGGGCGATTCTCAATTACATAGGTACGATTGCCGGATATAAATCGATGGAAGGAGCGCCAAATGCGGGCTATAGTCTGATCATCCAAAAAAGTTATGCTGTCTATACGCTCTTTGCTGCGGTTATCCTCTATGGTTCGGAAGTATCCTGGTATAAATTTGCACTGTCCGGATTTATTCTCGGATGCGCCGCACTCGTTGCTTACCAACGGGGTAAGAAGGTTAATAAAATCAATTATCAGTGGGTGATTTATGCCGTCATTGCCATGTTTTGTTTTGGGACGGCATCTCTCTCGAGCAAGTATTTTGCTCAACAGGGGATCAGTACAATCCCGCAGCTTTTTTGGGTATGCATCGCAACACTTGCGTTGACGGGATTAGATATCGTACGAGTGAAGACGAAGAAACAGAAATTTGATAGGAAGATTTGGGCATTGCTTGTTCTATTGGGTCTATCCGTTTCCGGTTTTTATTTTTTCAAATTGTCCGCGGAACTTGCTGCTCCCAATTTGGGATATGTAGGTACGATCAATGCCGCATCCAACGCCGTCTACACCGTGTTGGTTGCATATCTTTTTGGTGACCACTTATCATGGAAAAAGTTGGCAGCTGTAGGCGGTATGACGGTTGGGATTGCCCTGTTGCTGTTTTCATAACATGCGGACGGATTAACAGTATTATTGACACTCTGTACAGAATTATGTAAGATCAATAGTATGATCCAAACACTTCCCATCACAAAAGCACGAGAAGATCTTACGACGCTCGTGGATAACGCGAGATTGCGCCTCGATGAGTATATTATTACCGTCAATGGGTACCCCGCGGCTGTGCTTATGTCTGTGGCTGAATACGACTCCCTGAAAGAAACGAACGAAATTTTGGATAATCCTCAATTAATGGCGGCTATAAAAGAGGGGGAAGAGGATATCAGAATGAATAGGGTTCATGATTGGAAAGAAGTGAAGGAAGAATTAAAAATTGATGTACAACGTAAAACTTACCGCACGGGCCAAAAGAGAGTTAAAAAACATCTCTAAACGGCACAAAGTCGCCATTGCTTCAATGGTTGAAGAACTGACGGATAATCCCTTTGTTGGTAAACCCATGACGCGCGATCTCACGGGCAAATTTTCATTACGTGTTGGGGTGTATAGAATTATTTATACGGTGAACAAGACCGATGAGATCATACATGTTATCACTGCGGGACACCGGTCTATAGTCTATAATTAATTTATCTTACCCTATGCATGAGCATCAAAAATTGATGGCCAGGATGATGAAAGGACACAAGACTAATTTTCTATGAAAATATCGACTGATATTGTACAAGCGAAGATATCTCTTAAAGAATGAATACAAAGCGGCAAAGCCAACAATATACGATAGCGGATCGGCTGTGGGGCGGGGACGGGCCGTATTCGGAAGTGCACCTGATTGTGGAAACGCGTATTCTCGACGATCGGGTGAGCAGAACATTTGTTGTCGTGGAGGTGAATATTAATCCGTATACCTATGAATGTATCCGCGCGTATAGAGCATTATTTAAGAGCGATGTGCTGATTCAGCACTTACTTGATCATTCGGAATATCGAGGTCAACCGGATGGATACGTTTCGATGGCATTTAGTGATGAATACAGGGATTCGGAGGTAATGGTCGAGGCTCAGGTGGCGGTAACGCGCTGTAAAAATACCATTATAAAAATGCACAAGTTTGTGATGCAGCAACTCAACAAAGAGAGAATGAAAAATTAAATAATGAGTGGGAGTAATATATGAGTGAGTATCAGAAAATGGTCACCAAGATGATGGAAGAGAACAAGGAGCTCTTTGAGAATTTTATGGATATTCATAATGAATATGCCATGAATCCCGCAAAGTGGCAGAAGTTATTTAATCAGTATGGCGCAGAAGTAGTAGAGATCATCCGCGAGTACGAGCGACGGCTCTGCGCGAATATGGCCACGGGAAAATTCGGTCAATTCTCGGCAAAACTGTCCGAAAAGTTCTGGGCTGAGGTTAAAAAAGTGTTCCCCAAGATCGACTTCGTCGGCGTCACGATTGAGTAGTATTTTATGAATATACAATCTCCTCGTTCCATTACTACCCGAAATATCCGGGTACAGCGGGTGAGCTCGTTCCTCTCCGCGCTTCTCTTTACCATTCCTATCTGGATTGTTTATTACCAACAGCGGATCACCATTGAACAGATTTCCTTTTTGGTTGCGCTTCAGGCAGTGATTCAGCTTGTTTTTGAATTGCCGACCGGAGCTTTTGCGGACATGGTTGGAAAAAGACGATCCATGATTATTTGTTACGGGACACTTGTCGTTATGAATATCGTTATCCTGTTCAGTCAACATTTTTGGCAATTGGCTATTGCTGCGGTGCTTTATGGCATCAGTGAATCTTTGCTCTCCGGATCACAAGAGGCCCTTATGTACGACAGCGCCAAGCAGGATGGAAGAGAGAGCGAGTTTGGAAAAATTCAGGCTAATAACAGTTTTTGGTACCAAATAGCACTAGGGTTGGGGACTGTAACCGGAGGATTTTTGTATACCGTATCACCGTTTGTACCATTTTTATTGTGCGCAATAGCGGCTCTTGGGGCGACCGTCGTTTCTTTTTGGTTCATCGAACCATCCATCGATACACAGAAATTTACTGCGCGAAATTATTTGTATCATATCCGCGACGGGGTGAAGGAGGCTTTTCATTCGAAAGCGGCAGCTCTCATATCGATATTTTATATTGCTGTTGCCGGTATCACCTGGCCGAATCAGTTGTATTTTAATTCCTTCATGATGGTTGAGCTCGGATTTACTCCTTTCATGATGGGGTTCATTATAGGATTTTTCCGGTTTTTCAATGTGTTTGTCTTGCGCGCGATACTCAACAACAAGCATATATTTACCAGAAATCGGTCAATTCTCATTTTTCCCCTTATGATGACGATATGTTTTCTTCCGGGTATATTTTTCCGCGGATGGTTCGCCCTTCCTTTTGTCATGGGCGCGCTCATGATGGGAACAGCACGTTGGATACTGCTTACTCCCTACACGAATGCAATGTTTTCATCGCGGTACCGGGCAACGGCGATTTCTGCATTAAGCATGATCATTGGACTGATCTATATTGGTTTAACGGGTATGTCCGGCCCCATCATTGCCGCCTACGGCGTGCGGATGATCTATACGATTCTCGGAATTTTGACACTCGTTACCGTTTTACCTCTTTCTGTCATTCTTGTTCGGAATCAAAAAACTGTATTATAACGATATGATTACCTGTATATTTGAAGATGGCGGGAAAGGGTCGCTTCGCCACGTCGTGGTACATGGCATTTTAGAACATGAAGGAAAACTTCTGCTTGTTAAGCGCACCGGTCCCATATTGGAAACCGGCAAATGGTCGTTGCCATCAGGATTTTTGAGTAGAGATGAAACCGCAGAACAGGCGGTTATCCGAGAAATCAAAGAAGAAACTGGCTGGGATAGTGCGGTGATAGCACTTTTTCGTATAAATACGAACCCGAATCGTCCGCACGAAGACAGACAAAATATTTCTATCGAGTTTCTTCTCCGACCCCTCAAAGAAACTGGGGTACGTGATCATGAAAATTCCAAAGTTGAGTGGATACCGATTGACGCCCTTCTTCCGTTTGACCAGTTTGCCTTTGATCACGGCGAGAGTATTAAGCTCTATTTGGATTATCGAAAGAGGAGACATCCATTACCCCTCCTCGCATAGTTTAAGTTAGAGGTTCTTCAAAAGAAACTCGTGGCAAGCGCATCTTAAGTTCTTGCTCCATTTTTTCGACTACATGATTGTCCCAATATGTCATTGTAATGCTTTCAGTCCGTTTACGAAATAATAGTGGCTCATTCTTATCAAGTGATCTGTTTATACTCATTTTATATATATGAAAAAATCCATGGTTGAGTTGTAAATATACAATATTCAATATTTCATTATAGGGTATCTCAAATTTGATGGGATATCCAAGAAAATTGTATGAGGTATAGATTAAGTGAGAGTTGGTGAGTTCAATAGATTGTCGTTTTTCCAGATGGTACCAGTAAAAAGAGAGAATTATATATAGAATACAAAAACAGAATAGTAACCAATTACCAGAAAGCATGCTTATAGGAATAAATATCATCGCAGCACTATTTGTAATTATTCCAAAATAGGGTTGACTGTGCCCACCTACGCGAAGTAGATATTGCCAATAGGAAAGCCCTGGCCTGAATATCTGAGAAATACCAATCATATTATAAGTATATCAACTTTGTCGATATTTTACTTTGTGATATGCTCACGGCATAGATATGGGTGACATTGATGAAGTCAAAAATAGGACGAACATTACCGATATTATTGGCGCGCGCGTGACGCTTAAGAAAGCCGGTCGGCACTGGAAGGCGCTCTGTCCGTTTCATAGCGAAAAAACCCCCTCTTTCATCGTGAGTCCCGAGCGCCAGTCATGGAAATGTTTCGGGTGCGGTAAAGGCGGATCGGTTATCGACTTTGTCATGGAAAACGAGCGCGTGGACTTTGTCGAGGCGCTCACGAGTTTGGCGGAAAAGGCAGGAGTAAAGCTCGAACGGCGGATGGCCGATACGCCTGAGACGAAACTCAAAGAAAAAATAATTGCCGCCAATCATCTGGCGAGCGAATATTACCAATATCTTTTGACCAAACATACGATCGGAGAAAAAGCCCGTGAGTATCTCAAAAACCGCGGAGTGACGGAAAAAACTATAAAGTCATTTGCATTGGGCTATAGCGCCAACAGTTGGGACGGATTACTGAAGTATCTCAAAAAGAAGGGATTCGATGAATCGCTCCTTGACCAGGCCGGGCTTATCGTTCCGTCAAATCGTGGGGGGTATGACCGGTTCCGGGGTCGCGTTATGTTCACGCTCAAGGATCACCGCGGTAACGTCGTGGGGTTTTCCGGCCGGCTTCTCGACCCGGATGCCAAGGAAGCCAAGTACATCAACACATCAGAAACCCTCGTTTACAGTAAAAGCAATGTGCTCTATGGCTTGGATGTGACCAAAGCTGCCATCCAAAAAGAAGGGGAAGCGATAGTCATGGAAGGTGAGTTTGATGTCATATCTTCCTTTCAAGCTGGCGTGGGGAACGCCGTCGCGATCAAAGGATCGGCACTCACTGAAGGCCACGTTAATCTTCTCCGGCGTTTTGCCGACCGGCTAATATTGTCGCTTGATAGTGATCTAGCCGGAGACGCGGCTGCCCGAAGGGGGATTGAGATAGCTGACCGGGCGGGACTTGATCTGCGCGTGGCGTCTATGCCCGTAGGCAAAGACCCCGACGATGCAGCACGGGAGAGTCCGGTACTGTTTAAAAAGGCGCTGAAAGCTGCAGAGCCCATTTATGATTATTTTATTGCGTCAGCGATCAAACGCTATGACGCGCATGATGCCTTTGGGAAGCGGAAGATCAGTGACGAACTTATCCCCGTGATTTCCAAAATTGAAAATCCTATTGTGCAGGGGCATTATGTGAAAAAACTTGCCCTTGCATTGGACGTTTCGGAGGATGCTATCCAGGACGGCATGCGCAAACTCATAAGAACCCAACGAGTGGGGAAAAAGGAGGAGGATGGTGGTGGTGCAGAAGAGACAAAAAAAGGCAGAGGAAGGGAAGAAAATCTGGAGATCTATGTACTCGCCATACTCCTTCAGGGAAAAACAATTGAGCTCTACGAAGAACTTAAAGAGCAGTTGCGTCTTACTGATTTTACGATCCGGCCGGCCCGTCAGATCGTTGAGCACCTCGACCATTATCTTGCCGATCACAGGATTTTTTTGATCAAGGATTTTGCTGACCAACTTCCCCGCGAGCTTGAATCATCATTTGATGAAGCATTTTTGTGGGATATGGCTGATATTTTGGATGATGGCGAACGATTGAGCCGCGAATGGACGAAGGCATTGAGCGAGCTTAAGCGCGCCCATCTCCGGCGCCGTATGCATGCGCTTTCCAAAGAGCTTGTTGGAGATATTCCTTCCCATCGGGAGCAAGAGCTCCAGGATGAACTTCGCGGTCTCACCGATACGCTTAAATCATTGGATAATCCACGCTAAACCTGGTATACTACGGCCTGATCAAGCGACGTTTATATTATTGTCTCCGTTTATTCTTGTTTGAGAGATAGGCAGAGGCTGAAACGTTCGAATAGTTATGGCAACGAAACCTCATTCTTCTGTGGCGTCTATTAGTGACCTTCTCAAAGAAGGCAAAGACAATGGTTTTGTCACACAGGATGACATCCTCATCCTTTACCCGAAACCTGAAGATCATATCCCCGAACTCGATCATCTTTATGATCAGCTCATCCGTGCCGCGATTGATGTATTTGAGACGACGTCGCAGGATATAGAAAAAGAAGCGAGCAAAAGCATTGCGGATTTAGAAAAAGAAATTGAAGCGTTGGCTAGGGCGGGCGATGAAGGCGTCTCCGATCCGGTGCGTATGTACCTCAAGGAAATTGGCCGCGTACCACTTCTCAAATTTGAAGATGAAATGAATCTCGCCAAGCGCTACGAAAAAGGCGACAAGCGTGCAAAAAAGAAACTCACCGAGAGCAATCTCCGGTTGGTCGTTTCTATCGCCAAAAAATACATCGGCCGGGGGATGAGCCTCCTTGACCTCATTCAGGAAGGGAATCAGGGACTCATCCGGGCGGTTGAGAAATATGATTGGAGAAAGGGATTTAAGTTTAGTACCTACGCGACGTGGTGGATCCGGCAAGCCATTACCCGTGCGATTGCCGACCAAGCCCGTACGATTCGGATACCCGTCCACATGGTCGAGACCATTAACCGTTTTGTGCGTGCGAGCCGCCGGCTCATGCAGGAGCTGGGACGCGAACCAACGCCGGAGGAAGTGGCCAAAGTCATGGAGATCGATGTCTCCAAAGTCCGTGAGATCCAAAAAGTATCCCAGGAACCGACCTCTCTCGAGACGCCGGTTGGGGACGAAGAAGACAGTCATCTCGGCGACTTTATTTCAGATCCTGGTCCCACGCCGTATGATCAGACGAGCCGCCAACTCCTTAAAGAGCATATGGAAGAAGTGCTTGCCACACTTTCCGACCGCGAGAAAAAAGTACTCATATTGCGTTTTGGTTTAGAAGATGGCCGTCCCCGGACACTTGAGGAAGTGGGCGCGCAGTTTGGCGTCACGCGTGAGCGTATCCGGCAGATAGAGGCCAAGGCTCTCCGAAAACTTCGCCATCCGAGCCGTTCTAAAAAACTTCGTGATTACCTCGAATAATGCATGATCAATCTTACTCTGATCATAGCCCTCTACAATGCAAAAAAGACCATACGGCATGTTGTAGAAACTGCCAAACGTATTCCGGAAATTAAAGAAATTATTGTCGTGGATGACGGATCCACGGATGGGTCGACCGAAATTATCAAATCAATCCGTGGTATCAAGACAATATTTCATCAGAGTAATCTCGGAAAAGGTGACGCTATAGCAAGCGGAATCCATGCACGAAGTCACAACCTGGTGCTTCTGGTGGATGATGATTTACGGACGATCCGTCCGCTTCATATCCAAAACATGATTCATGCCTACGTCGGATCGGGTGCGGATATGCTCATCGCTGCGCGGGAAAGAAAGTCGATATTTGATTGGCTGACGGGTGAGCGCCTGTTTGACGCGCGCGTCATCGATCCATATCTTGGAGTCATGAAGTCGTCGGGCTTTGGCGTCGAGCAGATTATCAATTATGCTCACCGCAACAAAAAAGTGAAAATTATCTATTCCTACGGGATCGGTCATACCTTCAAATACCGCCAATATTCATGGGGAGAAGCCACAAGATCATATCTTGTTGAAAATTGGCACATGATCAAGTTTTTTGTTTGGGAACACACAAATCGGATAAAAATCAACTAACACAGTAAATTTTTTGTATAATACTTCGCATGGCTTCTTCTCAGAAATTTGCATTGAGTATGTCCGGTGGGGGGTTAAGCGCTATCGCCTATGCCGGAATAAACGAAGTGTTACTTGAACACAATTTGACGCCCTCCTGCTATGCAGGATTAAGCGGTGGAGCGGCGCTTGCGATACTCCTCGCGTCTGGTCTGTCTACCGAAGAAATTATTGCGTTTATTGATCGTATCAAGACAGTCCGGATTCTTAATACGCATTGGGCGCACTTGGAAGTGGTCGATCACGTTAAACTCACTCGATTTATCCGCGACCTGCTGCCGTATAAAACATTTGAGTCGTTGCCGATCCCTGCAGTCGTTTTTGCTTCCGACGTTGTGAAAAAGCAGCCGGTTGCGATCCAAACCGGCGACATCGCCTCGGCAATCGTGGCAAGCTGCAGCATGTTTCCGATGCTCCAACCCGTGAAGCGGAGGGGGCTGGAGCTCGTGGACGGAGGGTTTACCCTTTACTATGGAGCCCAGTACTTGCGCTCTGAATCGGTAAACAAAGTTATTGGCGTCGATGTCACGGGACTTACAGAAGGATCGTTCGGAGGGGTGTTCCGTGCGTTATTTTTGCAAATTAATGCGGCAACTACGTCCAATTCCCGGTACGAGTTAAATGAATTTCCGGTTGATCTGGACATTAAAATCCGTTTTCCGACCCCCAGCTTGTTTTCCTTTGACCGCAAAGCTACGTATCTTGTTCACCTTGGGAGACGCGCCGCATTATTACGCTTGAAGGAGATTACGCGTGTAGTGGGGGAGTAATGGAATTTTTATTCAAACACTGTCAATACCAAATAGAAATGTCCGCTTTTCTGCAAGATAGAAATGTCCTCTTTTTCATGGTGTTTCGTTGAACGCGTTTTCCTCCAGATACAGTCGGGCGGCCTGTCTCCAGGGATGATTGACTGCCGGTTTTGTCCA
>JAUXTO010000029.1 GCA_030679255.1 Candidatus Gottesmanbacteria bacterium
CCGCGCTCGCCGAGATTAAATCCCTGAAAACAGAATTTGATCGCGCCTTTGAAGATGCAATACGGACGGGAGAGCTGGAACGGGTTCGGACGCTCCGTTCCGACCTCGAATCACGTCTGCGCGAGCTACGGGAAGGCCTCATCTCGCCCGTCGAAAAGGAGCTTGACCTGAAACGCCAGTATGAATCTGAACGGCGGGTATTAGAGGGCGCGGGTATTCTTGAGCAACTGCCATCCGGAGAGCAAGGCATCCGCGGCATCGATGGAAAGGCCTATCCTGTGCCATCGTATCAGGAGGTGCGGGATCTCATTCGCGAAAAAAGGGATATCCTCAAAAAGAAGGCGGAGCAGGGATTCACGAAGCTCCTCATCGTCCCCTTCGGGATGAAGCTCGATGATCTCATCGAGAAATACAAGGCGGTCATTCTCAAGCATTACGCGGACATGCCCGATCCGCAGGATCCCTCGAAACGGATTCCCGATCCCCGGAAGACGAAGCTCTTTGCCGCGAAAGAAAAAGATACCGATCCCGACGAACCGCTCGACCTTGATACGACGGCTCCGGTTTGGGTGTGGGATGCCTATAGAGGCGCGGACGAGAGCGGGAAGCTTGTCTACGATCCGAAAGAATTTAGCCAGAACCATGGCGGGAAAACCAAGGCAGAAATCCTCGCGGCGGCGCCCCTCGGCGAAGCTCGGGACAAGCAGGGAAAATCATCCCCGGCGTGGCGCATCCTCGTGATTGAAGCCGATCCGAACATTCCGCGTAGCGGCCAGGGGAAGACGGTCGGCGGACGAGCGCGCCTTGAGGCCAATAAGACGCCGAACGAATATCTCGAGGCTATCGGCAATGGTTCGGCCAAGCTCACCACGGGAAACCAATATCAGGGCGAATCCGGCCTAACGCCCGAAGAATGGCTGATGCAGGCCATAGCGACTCTCGAGGAGAAAAACCAGGTGATCGACGATTACCAGGGCAAGGGCAGTGTTGCGTATAACACGGGGGCGTACTTCCCGG
>JAUXTO010000030.1 GCA_030679255.1 Candidatus Gottesmanbacteria bacterium
CTGTTTGCCTCTTTAGTGCTCATAGCAATGATTCTGTTCATGATCCCTCCTTCTTGATGACAACAATATCCATCAAGTATGAGGGTCAAAAGCGGACATTTCTATATTGCAATAAGAGGACATTATCACTTTGCACTAACATAAATTCCCCATTCTTGATCCCAGTCGTCGCTCTGTGATATAGTCAACCTACAATTCAGCAAATGCGTCCCACGTTGGGTTTCCGGCCCAACGAATCGCTGCAATCGAAATCTCTCATTGAGAAATTAAGGTTGACGGAAGTACGACCGTATAAATAGCACACCGTGTGTTGCTTCGACAAGCTCAACGCAAGCATCTTGTCGAGGAAAAGCACGAATAAGGGGTATCCCATATATTATTCGTGCGCCGGACTGGCGCATTTTTTATTGGATACCCGAAAACCAAGGTGGTACCGCGGCAACGAAGTCGCCCTTGTGAACATCAGAAATTTACTGGTGTTTGCGAGGGCGATTTTTTTGGAAAAAAATCGCCGTCATTATCCATCCGCAGGTGAAAAATTTTTATGTAGGGAGGTGAAAAAATTATGAGTGAAGAACAAAATGAAGCTCAAGAGCGAGAGAGAATTACAACCATTGGGCTTGAACATATCCGAAATGCTCTGGGGTATGACGAAGGTAAGTTAACGATAGGAACGGCTCAAGGAAAGGAATTGGCTTATCAAATGGGGCTAATCGTTTGCGTGGGGATAGATGATAGTGAAGCACTGATGCGACAAGAAGCGGACATGCTCAATCACGCAAGGGGATTAATCGCACTAAATAGAGAAAAGACCGTTTCACACCAAATGGAAAGCGGTCCGTAAAAGGGGTCCCGCGGAAGCACCCAACGAAACCCCAGTTGGATTATATAGAATGGGGTACGCAAATTCACCTGCGGATGGTATGATAGAAAGGAACACTTATGAAATATTCACAACTATTTGGGAAAACTTCATTTGGAAAAAGTGGCGGGTCTCAGCTTACGAGCCACAATTTTCTTACGAAGGGAGGATTTATCGCTGAATCCACAGCTGGCCGGTATTACTTCCTGCCTCTCGGGTGGCGCGTCCATGAAAAAATAAAAGCCATTATTAAAGAAGAAATGGATGCAGTCGGCGGACAGGAGATGATATCTCCTGTGCTTCATCCTATTGAACTTTGGCAAGAGACAAACCGCACGAGCTCCGCAGGCTTTGAGCTCATGAGTATCAAAGACAGCAGGGGTGCCGGATTTGCCCTCGGTGGTACGGCAGAGGAAATGTTTGTCGATCTGGTCCGCAAGACTAAATTAAGTTATCGCGACCTTCCCTTTAATCTGTATCAATTTTCGACCAAATTCCGCGATGAACTCCGTGCTCGCGGAGGACTCCTTCGCGTCCGTGAATTTGTCATGAAGGACGCCTATTCCTTTGACATTGATGAGCAAGCATTCCTCAAAGTCTATGAAACCATGGCCCAAGTGTATACACGTATATTTGATCGACTAGGGCTCAAGACGCTCAAAGTCGAAGCAGACAATGGCTATATTGGGGGCGAATACTGTCATGAATTTCAGGTTGAATCTCCCGTCGGGGAAGGCCGTTTTTTTGTCTCCGAGGATGGCTCGTACACGGCCCACGAAGATGTGGCAAAATTTTTACGTGATCCCAAAAACGTTGATGAACCCCTTCAACCATATAAAGAGGTTGATGCCAAACGCGGGACAACCATGGAGGACGGCGTTAAACTACACGGACTCCCTCTGTGGCAGCAAATCAAGGATTTCATGGCCGTCGATGAAAAAGGGCGCTTGATACTCGCAGTCATCCGCGGTGATTATAATGTCAATGAAACGAAACTTGCCAAACTCACTGGCGCCCATCATCTGCGTCACGCGACCGTCGAGGAAATTCATAAGCTTGGAAGTGAACCAGGATTCATTTCGCCAGTTGGACTAAAAGGGAAAGTCCTTATTGTTGGTGATTCATCTCTTCATACCATTAAAAATGCGTACGGGGGAGCCAATGCGCTACACAAAGATGCGCTGAATATGAATATTGACCGGGATTATACGCTGGATATCGAAGGCGATATTGCCATGGCGCAAGAGGATTTTCTGACAGAAGACGGCAAGAGTAAACTCAAAGAAAAACGGGGGATAGAAGTCGGTAATATTTTTCAACTCGGTCATCACTACACCAATCTCATGAAGGGTGCAGTGTTTATCGATCGTGACGGAAAAGAAAAACCCTACTATATGGGGTGTTATGGCATCGGAATTGGTCGGACCATGGCTGCTATCGTTGAAACCCATAATGACCAAAAAGGCATCATATGGCCTTCGGCAGTGGCCCCCTACCGTGTCCATCTCATCTCGCTCCCTGGCGGGGAAGCGATGGCACAAACCGTTTATGATGAACTTAATAATCAGGGGATCGACGTCCTTTGGGACGACCGCGACACGTCCGCCGGCGTTAAGTTTGCGGACAGCGACCTCATCGGCATCCCCACCCGCTTGGTCGTCTCCGCCAAAACAGTGGACAAGGTGGAATTCAAAAAACGCGCAGACAAAGCACCCACTTCGGAGCTCCTCTCGCTTTCTGACGTCACCCGTAGCCTCAAGGCCAGGCCTTGAGGCTAGACGTTGATAGAGTTTGATACTATGAAGCAGACGATGCTTTTCATATTTCTCGTGATTTCGCTCCTCTTTAACGCCTACTTTGTGAAAAAATCGACAAACGAAGCGACCGTGAAGGAGGTACTCGATGGGGATACGTTTATATTGATGAACGGCGACCGCATCCGTCTATTGAGTATCGATACTCCGGAAAAAGGCCGTTGTGGAGCACCCGAGGCCACACAAACGCTCACCGCGCTTGTCGCGGACAAACCTGTCACCATCAAAGAAGAACGACGGGATCAGTTTGGTCGGAGGATGGCTTTAGTCTATGTGGGACACACGTTAGTAAACGAAGTAATGCTCGCTTCCGGGTGGGCGAGACCCACGTATGATAAAAATTCTCAAAAAGACCTCTTACAAACAGCCTACCATCAGGCGGTAGAAGGCAAACTCGGTGTCCACAGCGCGCAGTGCAAGAAAGTTGATCCCAAGCCCTCAAGTCCTGATTGTACAATCAAAGGCAATATTGATAAGGGAACGTGGGATCACCTCTATCATCTCCCGTCATGCCGGCATTACAATCAAATCATACTTGATATGGACATGGGTGAACAATTCTTCTGCTCGGAGGCTGACGCCCAGGCTGCCGGCTTTACTCTTGCTCCCGACTGCCTCCGCTAATAACTCCACATGCCACCATCCTCAAGCCTTCCCGACGTAGCCTCAAGGCCCGGCCTTGAGGCTAGAGGTTGCCACTACTTATTTCTGCTAATCGATCCGGATTGGTCATTCCAAGATATTCCTCGACAAATAGTCGATATGTCAACTTCCCATGCATCGGAGAATTTGAAAAATAATTCCGTATGATCGTAGAATCGCTGATAGGCTTCGACTTACTATCAACATATTCACCATACGATGACCATGGATACCTCTCGAGCTCCAGCCTCAAGGCCAGGCCTTGTGGCTGAGAGTCAAACATTTCTACAGGATTGATGTGAATATATCGAGAAACATGTAACAAATATTCATCAGTATCAATGGCCTTCGCCTTAAATTTACCCTGAAAAACTGCCCCTACCCTCTCATATTTTTTATTGAAGTACATTGTATAGGCAGTATGAAGCCGATGAATAAATCGATCAATTGACTCATCCCCATCTTGACGGAGAAGCAGATGAACATGGTTTGGCATCAGGCAGTAAGCGAGAATGGTAACTTCATGCTTTTCCCGATACTCATGTAGTCGCTTGAGGTACCTTTGATAGTCCTTGGCATCATAAAAAATAGTCTGTTTATTATGTCCACGGTTATACACGTGATAGTACCCCTGGGCCATAAAAATCGGTAATCTCGCTGACATAATGATCATTATGCACCCATCACCACTCAGGCACAAGGCCTGGCCTTGAGGCTAAACATTCTATACCAGAGAATATGCTATACTTTCAATATGAAAACTATTGTTACCCATATCGGACCGGATTTGGATGCCATATCCGCAGTTTGGCTCGTTAAAACGCAATTTCCTGATTGGGAAGAGGCCGCAATCGCCTTTGTACCGGCGGGCACAACTCTTGATAAAAAAAACCCGGATGAAAACCCCGAAATCATCCATGTCGATACAGGATTGGGAAAATTTGATCACCATCAATCGAACGCCGATACGTGCGCCGCACAGCTGGTGTATCACGAAGTCAAAAAAACAAAAGGCGCAGACCCTGCGCTCGAACGGATGACGACGGTGATCAATGATCTGGATCATTTCCGTGAAGTGTTTTACCCCAACCCGACCGCGGACTTCTGGGATTTCTCCCTTATCACACAAATAGACGGCTGGCGGCTCCTCTATTCGGATAACCCGATTAAAATAGTCAGTCTCGGCATGGAAGCGCTGGACGGCATCTACAAATCATTTCAGAACAAAATCTGGGCGGAAAAGGAACTGGCAGAAAAAGCCGTCCACTTTGAATCTCCCTGGGGCAAAGCGTTCGGCATAGAAACTACCAACGATGAGGTCGTCCACTTGGGACAGAAAATGGGGTATACCCTCGTCATCCGCCGCGATCCCAAGAAGGGCTACGTCCGGATCAAATCCCTCCCCAGAGATGACATCGATCTGACTTCCGTCTATAATACGCTTAAAGAAAGGGACCCCGCGGCGACTTGGTTTCTCCACCCGAGCCGCCACATGATCCTTAACGGGAGCGCCAAAAATCCGGACATGAAGCCGACGACGCTGACATTGGACGAACTGATAACTATTTTAAAAAAACCATGAAGCAAGAAATTATCGTCATTAATAATCCCGACGCCAAAAACCTGATCTTCGGTCAGTCGCATTTTATTAAAACCGTCGAGGATCTCCACGAAGCATTGGTTAATACAGTTCCGGGCATCAAATTCGGTCTTGCCTTTTGCGAAGCCTCCGGCCCCAGGCTCATCCGCACAAGCGGCACGGATGAGGCGATGGTAGCATTAGCAGCAACGAACGCCAAAACCGTCGGCTGCGGTCATACATTTTTTATATTTCTGGAAAATGCATTCCCTATCAATGTCCTCAATGCCGTAAAAATGGTACCGGAAGTCGTCCGCATCTTCGCGGCAACTGCCAATCCCCTCGAAGTCATCGTTGCCCGTACAAAGCAGGGTGGGGGGGTCCTGGGCGTCGTCGACGGCGGCCAGCCCGCAGGGATAGAAAAATCAGCAGATGTGGCATACCGCAAAGATTTTCTCCGAAAAATTGGATATAAACTTTAAAGGGGGTGTAATTTTTATTTATGGTATTTGTCAAAGCACAACCGGGAGATACATCAGATTCACTCATCCGAAAGTTTACGCGTAAAGTCCTGACGGAAGGGATCCTCCAGGATCTCAAAAAACGTGAGTTTTATCAAAAACCCGCGGAAATCCGCAAAGAAAAAAGCCGTGAGCTCGCTCGGCGGCTCAAGCATCCGCGACGGACGCGCTAACGGTCATCACTACTACGACAGTATGTTGCTCGATGAGATTAAAACATCAATCACGACAGCCCTCAAAGCCGGGGATGGCAGGCGTGTTGCGACGCTCAGATTTCTAGTGGCAGCTGTTGGCAACCTAGCCATTGCCAAATACGGAGCCGGGAGTGAAACAGGGCTCACCGTTGCGGACGTGTTGGACGTCATCAAACGCCAGACAAAAACACATAAGGAATCCATAGAGGCATTTACCAAAGCCGCACGAACAGAACTTGCTGCAAAAGAATCCGAAGAGCTTGCTATTCTGGAGAGTTATCTTCCGCAGCAACTGACGGATGAACAGCTGAAAAAACTTCTTGAACCTGTTGCCGCTTCAGGAGAAGTCAATTTTGGTTTACTCATGGGTAAAGCCATGGCCGCGGTCAAGGGTCAGGCAGATGGAGGTAGAGTATCTTCGGTTCTGAAACAAATGCTTCCACCATCATGATCACCATCCTTTTCCAAACCGAAACCCACTATCCGGTGAACCGTAAAAAAGTGAGAGATGCCCTCATAGCTTCCCTGGAAAAAAAGATCAAACACCCCGTCGAAGTGAGTGTCGCAATTATCGGCGACCGCAAAATGAAGGCGCTCAACCGTACATACCGCAAAATCGATGCCTCTACGGATGTCCTCTCGTTTCCCTTCAATGATCCTGCGTATACCAAAGGTCAGGGATTTGTCGACGCGCCGGATCATGTGCTTCGTCTGGGCGACATCATCATTTCTTACCCGCAGGCTGTAGCCACAGCAACTGAGGAAAACAAACTCGTCGATGAGGTCATCGTATCACTCGCCCTTCACGGCCTGGACCACCTGCTGGGGATCCACCACGAAGAATAAATAAGGAATAATTGAATAAGGAAATAAGTAAATGAAAAACGCTTCTATCATTCATTATTCGTTTATTCTATTATTTACTTATTCGTTTATTTAATATGTCTTTCTATCGAATCTATCGCCCGAAGGTATTGGATGAAATAGATAATGCCACGGTCCGGCACACGGTCGAGTTACTCCTCACCAAGCCCAAAACTGAGCTTCCGCATGCATACCTCCTTGTGGGCCCCAGAGGAACCGGTAAAACGACCACCGCGCGTGTCATCGCCAAACTTTTCAATTGCGAGCATCCGACCAAATCCGGGGCTCCGTGTGGTAGCTGCGGACCATGTAAAGCAATCGCGGGCGGTCGGCATTTGGATGTCATGGAGATCGATGCAGCGAGCAATACCGGAGTGGATAATATCCGGGACCTGCGCGACCGCGTGGCCCTCGCTCCTGCTCAGGCCGTATGGAAAATCTATATCATCGACGAGGTACACATGCTTTCGACGGGCGCGTTTAACGCGCTCCTCAAGACGCTCGAGGAGCCCCCGACCCATGCGATTTTTATCCTCGCTACGACCGACCCGCAAAAGATCCCGGCGACGGTCGTTTCCCGCTGCCAGGTTGTCTCATTTGGCAAAGCGCAAGCTCCAGATATCACCCACGCGCTTGAGCGGATTATCGCGCAGGAAAAGATGAAGATAGACGCCGATGCGCTTTCCCTCATCGTGGACTCTGCGGATGGCTCATTCCGTGACGCCGTCAAAAACCTAGAGCAAATCAGTTTTCATAAAGGCACGATTACGGTTGATGTGGTCAGAAGCAATCTGGGCATCGGGGCGCATACAGCCCGTGATACATTTCTTGCTAATATTTTGGCTCACGACACCAATGCAGCGCTTGGGAACGTCCAAAACGCAGTGAAAGAGGGAATAGACATCAAAGTGTTTCTTGTGGATTGCCTCCGTGAACTTGAACACCGTCTGGTAGACCACGTTATCACAAAAAATACCGCCGGAACGATCCACCTCCGGACGCTCATCGAATGTTTCTCCGACGCGTATTCCCAACTTCGTACGAGCCCGATTCCGGAACTTCCGCTGGAGCTTGCCGTCGTAGAGTATTGTGAACAAAAAAATGAAAAGATTTCTCCGATCATCAATACACCTTTATCCGTCATTCCGGGCTTGCTGCGCCCATCCGAAGCTTCCAGCGAAGGAGGGATCCGGAATCCAGTTCCCAAATTGCTGGATCCCGACCCGCTTCGACGTAGCGAGGCGAGCTCGCTGGCCGGGATGACAAAAAAAGAACCATCATCCGAACCGATTTCCACCGAAACCCTCGGTCTCATCACACGCGAAAAACTTATCGAGCATTGGAAAGACGTGATCGATGAACTCAAACCCTTTAATCATTCTGTTGCGGGGGTCATGCGCTCCACTAGACCCAAGGAGGTCGTTGATGGTATAGTCACCATAGAGGCATTTTATAAATTCCATCAGGAAAAATTGTCCGAAGTCAAAACGCGCGAAGTGATTGCAGGGGTTCTCAAAAAATTATTTGGTGAAAAGGTGAGAGTAGAGGTGGTGCTGGGAAAAAAATAGTGTTGCAGTTCACACTATATTTTATTTCCTAGATTGGGAGTATTTGATTATTGGTACTATTGGGAGTATTCTTTTCGACGGAAGGAGAAAAGCTATGATGAATCCATTTAAGGCGTTGGGAGACATGAACGCGATGCGCAAGCAAGCCATGGCCATCCAACAGGCGCTCGAAGGCGAGGAGTTTGAAGTGACCCAGGGCTCTGTCCGCGTCGTTATCACCGGCAACCAAAATGTGAAAGTAGTGGAGGTCGATGGGATGCCAAACGAAGATTTCAAACGCGCGATCAATGACGCAATCAAAAGAAGCCAACAGGCAGCAGCAGGAAAGTTAGCAGAGTTGTCCAAAAATTTTCAACAGTAAGCACCTAGCATCAAAATCCAAGCACCAAACAAGAACAAACAAGAAGTAACTGGGTTGTTTATATATTGATGCTTGTATTTGTTTGTTTGGTACTTGGTGCTTGATGCTTGGAATTTATACATGCAGGTTATTGTCACCGGCTCATTGGGCTTCGACTACATCATGGACTTTCCGGGACGGTTTGCCGACCGGATCATGCCGGATAATATCCATAAACTTTCGTTAAGTTTTCTCGTTGATAAACTTTCTAAACAATTCGGCGGTGTTGCGGGCAACATCGCCTATACACTCAAACTCCTTGGTGTCGATCCTCTCATTGTCGCCTGTGTAGGCAATGATTTTGCTCCATATAAAACACATCTCAACGATCATCAACTCAGCACGAAATGGATAAAAGAATTTAAAAATGAATCATGCAGTCTCTACTCCGTTGTCACTGACCAGGACGATAACCAAATTGGTTCGTATTTCGTGGGAGCCATGAAACATGCAAAAGAATTATCTTTGCAAGACATCGTCTTGCGAGGCAAGACGATGTCTTATGAAAATTTCGTCGTCATCTCTCCCACAGATCCCAAAGCTATGATCAAATACGTCAAAGAATGCCGATCACTCAAGATCCGGTACCTCTATGATCCGGCATTCCAGATTGCGACATTCTCACCAGAGGAACTCAAGGAGGGAATTACCGGCGCGGCCCTTTTCATCGGTAACGACTATGAAATCTCCCTTGTGGAAAATCGCCTCGGCATCTCCCATGATGAGCTTCTCGCCATGGCGCCAGTCGTCATCACGACCCTGGGAGCCAAAGGCTCCATCATCGAGACCCGCAAGGAAGCCATCCACGTTGCTCCCGCCAAACCCAAAAATACCAGCGACCCGACTGGAGCGGGGGACGCCTACCGCGGGGGCTTCCTCGCCGGATACATAAAAGCTCTAGGCACAAGGCCAGGCCTTGAGGTTAGACAGCTTTCGGTTTCCCCAGGCACAAAACTGCACACTCTAGGCACAAGGCCTGGCCTTGAGGCTACGTTGTCCGCTGATGAACTTCTTGTCTGCGGTCAGATGGGCTCGGTCGCCGCCGTCTACACGGTCGAGACCTACGGCACCCAGACCCACGCCTTCACGAAAAAAGAATTTGCAGCGCGTTATAAGGCCAACTTTGGGCTCCCGATCTCGTTATGACTTTATAGACTTTATTAACTATGACTCCCGGCCAAACCATCAAAACATTCACAACTAAAAAAGGCAATACTGTCGTCATCCGGTATCCCAAATGGGAAGATTTGGATGACGTACTCGCCTTTGCCAATAATCTTGTTGAAGAAGAAGCTCTCCTTGCCCTTTCCAAAAAACAAACGCGTGCAGAGGAAGCGAAGTGGATGGCGGATACATTTGAAAAAATCGAAACCGGAAAAAAAATTAAACTTGTGGCCGTGGTGAATGGAAAGTATGCCGGCAACTGCGAGATTCGCATCCATGACAATCGGGAATCTCACGTTGGTGACATCGGCATCGCATTGAGCAAAGACTACCGCGATGAAGGTATCGGCGCCGAGCTTCTCACGACACTCATTGCCCAAGGAAAAAACGCTGGTCTCAAACTTCTCATTCTTTACTGTTATGAAAACAATGATCGCGCTCTCCATCTCTATGAAAAATTGGGATTTACTCGTTCCGGCCTCGTCCCGGGAACCTTCGCATATAAAGGAAGCTACATTGGAGATGTCACTTTGTACTTGCCTCTCAAATAGTTTAGCCCTTTACAACAATATAAAATCCAATAGTTTTGTAAGTATTATAGGGTAAGAAATGTACCAATCTACGCTTGACACGGTCAAACCAATACTGTTATACATGAAGATATTCTGTCCAAAGAAAGGAACTATATGAAAAATTCTCTCTCTCATGATGTCGCTAATCTCAAACTTGCCCCGGAGGGCAAAAAGAAAATCGAGTGGGCAGGGCAAAACAGCCCGGTCCTCAATCTCATTACAGAAGAATTCTCCAGAACCAAACCGCTGAAGGGGCTCACGATCGCCGCATGCCTCCACGTCACAAGCGAAACCGCCAATCTTATGTTGGCGTATGTGGCAGGTGGTGCCAAAGTCGTCCTGTGTGCCAGCAACCCGTTATCCACGCAGGATATGGTCGCCGCGTCGCTCGTCGTAGACTACGGTATCCCGGTGTTTGCCATCCATGGGGAAGATAAAAAAACATATTACCAACATCTCAATAAAGCGCTTGATTTCCATCCAAATCTTACTACTGATGATGGAGCGGATCTCGTATCGCTGCTTCATACGGAGCGTACCAAGCAGCTTGTTGAACTCATTGGAAGCGCTGAGGAAACCACGACCGGCGTCATCCGACTTAAAGCTATGGCCCACGATAAAGCACTCAAGATTCCTGTCCTTGCCATCAACGAAAGCGATACGAAGCATCTGTTTGACAACCGCTACGGTACGGGCCAGTCAACGGTGGACGGCATCATCCGGACGACGAATATCCTTCTTGCCGGCAAACGCGTGGTCGTATGCGGTTACGGCTGGTGCAGCCGGGGCATTGCTTCCCGCATGCGCGGAATGGGCGCAATCGTCACGGTGACGGAAGTTGATCCCGTCAAAGCACTTGAGGCGGTCATGGACGGATTCACCGTCGATCAGATCGGCCGGGCTGTGCGCTACGGCGACGTATTCGTTTCGGCCACAGGAGACAAGCAGGTTATCACCCTCGCCCACATGAAACGGATGAAGGATGGCGCGATCCTTGCTAACTCCGGTCACTTCAATGTGGAGTTTGACTATGACGGACTCGTGAAACTTGCCAAATCACGAAGGATTTTGCGCAATAATCTCGAGGAGCTCGTCCTTCCAACGGGCAAACGACTCTACGCCCTCGGCGAGGGGAGACTTATTAATTTGGCAGGCGCCGAAGGACACCCGGCGGAAGTCATGGATATGAGCTTTGCCAACCAGGCCTTGGGAGCCGCGTGGTTTGTGAAGCGCAAGGGCACGCTGCAGCCCAAAGTCTACGTGCTTCCGAAAGACGTGGATCAGCGCGTTGCCCGTCTCAAACTCCGTGCCATGGGGATGCGCTTTGACCGGTTGACCCAAATCCAGCGCAAGTACCTACATAGCTGGACGGAAGGGACATAAACGACCACGTTCGTCATTCCCGCGTACGCTCGCCTCGCTGGAGCTCCGGCGAAGCGGGCGGGAATCCAGAGTAAAAACACTGGATCCCGGCCTTCGCCGGGATGACAATATTTCCATGTCATTGCTATCAATACTATTCACCGCTCTCAACCTTTCCTTTGCCCTCCTCATTTTTTTCCTGACCCTTGCCTTTGCAACCGGTGCGCCATTCGTGCGGTCCAATAAAAAGGCGGTGGACGCCATGATCCGGCTCGCGCGCCTCAAGCCCGGCATGAAGGTGTACGATCTGGGCTCCGGCGATGGCACGCTTCTTTTTCGTGCAGCCGACCTTGGAGCAATTGCAGTTGGACTGGAAATCAATCCCTTCCTCGTCCTGTGGACAAATATAAAAATTCTTCTCTCATTAGACAGAAATAGAGTTACCGTCCGGTGGCAAAACTTCTGGCGCACCGATATTCATGACGCAGACGTCGTCTTCGTCTATCTCCTCCCGTGGCGGATGGAAAAACTCGCAACAAAATTAGAAAATGAACTCAAGCCTGGTAGCCTCGTCATCTCCAACAGTTTTATTTTCCCAAACTGGAAAATTCTTCGCAGCGATGAATCCAGCCACATCTACGTATTTAAAATTATTGACAACCCATCCTCTTCGGCGTAAAGTAACATTATGATTACTGACGCAGATATCAAGAAACTCAAAAAAGTCTTTGCCACCAAGGATGATCTGAAACAGTTTGCCACCAAGGATGATCTGAAACAGTTTGCAACGAAAGAGGACTTCAACACCATGGAAAGAACATTGAGAGGCGATATCGCAAACGACCTTAAGTACATGGAAGCCAGATTAAGAAAAAACATTGTTGACGATGTCGCAGATATGTTGCAGGAGAGTGTTATCAATCTGTTGAGCCAACACGAAGAACGAATCGACCGCTTGGAAAAGCACGTTGGCGGTTTTCCAGCAATCGCGAGCGCCAGTTGACGCACAAGGAAACACTGTGATAAAATATTATTAACTTCCCGATTGCATGAGACCTAACCAACCTCAAAGAGAAGCGCCCCTTCGGCGAAAAGAAGAGAATGAAGAACCGTTCTAAAATTGCGATGGAACCGTCCGGCAAAAGTCGGGCTCGCAAGGAAGAACGGTTTTATTGGTTTATGAATAACATGAGGATCACGACTACCACCACTACAACCCAACAATTTGTTGGGAGATGTGTGAGTGGGTAGAAAAGACAATCACCTCCTCAGACATCCCGCAACAAAGCGGGATTTTTTATAGAGGGGAGGTGAATATAATGAAACCTAGTGAGTTGGAGCTACGTGAAGGAGCAGCAATAGCTATTCATGTAGATGTTAAGGATGTAAAAATCATAAACGGTATACCTGAATACCGACCTGAACTGGAACCAAAAATGATGTTTGCGGGAGAGGACGAGAGGAGACCATTAACGTTACGATCAGATGCTGATGTAATTTAATGTCAAGCTGGAGCCACGGCGGGAGCTAGCCCCGCCGACGCTCCACCTTACATAAATAAAAACTTTTGTATACAATGAAAGGAGATCATTATGAAACACAATGACAACGAGTATCTCAACAACATGCGCCATAGTTGCGCGCACTTGCTTGCTCACGCAATAAAGATCCTGTATCCGGGAGCACTCAATGCCATAGGACCTGCAATAGAACACGGATTCTATCAGGATTTTGATATGGGCAAGTGGAAAATTTCTGAAGAAGATTTCCCCAAGATTGAAGCAAAAATGCGAGAGATTCTTCCAAGGTGGGTGAAATTTAGCTTCAACGAAATATCTCTTGCAGAAGCGATACGACTATTCAAAGACAATAAGTATAAAGTCGAAATGGCCACAGAATTTGCCGCAGGCGGCAAAAAGCTCATGACTAACGACCCGGGAGACTTTCTGGATCTTTGTAAAATGGGCCATGTCGAAAATCCCTCCAAAGAACTCTCGAACTTCGAACTACTCTCCGTCGCCGGCGCTTACTGGCGGGGAAGCGAAAAAAATAAAATGTTGACACGGATTTACGGCACCTGTTTCCCGACCAAAGATGAACTCGATGCCCATCTTCATCAATTGGAAGAATCCAAAAAAAGAGATCACCGTAAAATAGGTCAGGATCTGGATTTATTTTCGACAAACCCACTTACAGGACAGGGTCTTATCCTCTGGCACCCAAAGCTCTCCGTGACCCGAAATATCGTAGAACAATTTTGGAAGGCAGAACATTATAAGCGGGGATATCAGCTTGTTTATACGCCCCATATCGCAAGCATGGATATGTTTGTCAAAAGCCGTCACCTGTCCAAATACATCAATTCCATGTTTCCCGTCATGCTGCATGAGTACATCGAGGGAGAGAGTGCTCCGGATTATCAGGTCGACGAGATACTCAAACCCATGAACTGCCCCAATCATATTCAGATATACAAACACCGGCCGCGAAGTTACCGCGAGCTACCGTTGAGGATCGGAGAACTTGGGACGGTGTACCGCTATGAACGCGCAGGAGTCCTTCATGGACTAACGAGAGTACGGGGATTTACCCAGGACGACTCACACATCTTCTGTACATCTGATCAGGTGATCGATGAGGTACGCGGGGTACTCCGGATTATGAAAGATTTTTACGCGCTGTTTGGCTTTAAGGACTATCAGGCATATATTTCCACCCGTCCGGAAAAATATCTCGGAACCCTTGAGACGTGGCACATGGCCGAAGAATCACTCAAAAAAGCGGCTGCCGACGAAGGCTTTGATTACAAAATAGACGAAGGTGAAGGGGTATTTTATGGACCAAAAATCGATATCAAAGTCAAAGACTCTATCGGCCGGGAATGGCAACTCGGTACGGTGCAGTTTGACTTTAACCAGCCATCTCAAGCGGAGACCACGGATGATGAGATCGAAGAGTTTTGGAAGCTCAAGACGTTTAAACATAAATTCAAGACTAAAGAAGCGATGGCCAAATACCTCCGGAAACTTGGACGAGGATTTAATGTAACGTATGTGGATGCCGATGGAAAAGAAAAACAGTGCGTCATGATCCATCGAGTAATTTTCGGCTCTTTGGAACGCTTCTTTGGCATCCTCATCGAACACTACGCCGGAGCGTTTCCTGTGTGGCTTGCCCCAGTCCAAGTAGCCCTCATTCCGATAGCTGAGCGGCATAATGAAGGGGCAAAAAAGGCCCTACAGGCTCTACGGGACGCGGGGCTACGCGTGGAGCTTGATGACCGCAATGAGTCGATGCAGGCCAAAATCAGGAATCACACATTGCAAAAAGTGCCCTACCTGGCTATAATGGGAGATCGTGAGATCCAGGGTGCAACTGTATCCGTGAGGACCAGGAGCGGCGAGGATCTCGGGGCTATGAGCCTCGAGCAATTTGTCCGCAACGTCAACGACGAGATTGAACGCAAACACTAATCGTAAATTTTATCGCCTCAACTACCAAATCGCAGCGAGCGAGGTGCGTCTTTTGGACGAAGAGGGGAAGCAGATCGGGGTAGTGAGTAAGCTCGCGGCGCTCCAAAAAGCCAAAGAGCTGGGGCTTGATATAGTGGAAATTGCACCAAACGCGAAGCCGCCGGTAGCTAAGCTCATTGATTACAAGAAGTTTAAGTATCAGGAGGCTAAAAAAGAACGTGAGGGGCGGAAAAGTCAAAAAAATGTTGGCGTGAAGGAAATCCGGCTCAGGCCATTTATCGGACAGCATGATTTTGATACCAGGGTCGCCAAAGCAAAAGAATTTCTAAGCGATGGCAATCAGGTCAAGGTGACACTCTCTTTTAAAGGACGGGAGATGACGCGGAAAGAATTTGGATTTGCCGTCGTCAAGCGTTTTATAGAGTCACTCGAGTCGATCAAAGTCGTCCGTGAGCCTAAAGTGCTTGGGCGATATATCGAAGCCATGATCGTGAATGATAAAAAAGGATCCGTATGAAAATGAAAACCAAAAAAATTGCAACGAAACGGTTTCGGATGACGAAAAACGGAAAAATCATGCATCGCGTTCAAGGAGCCCGCCACATACGGCGTACAAAAAATAAATCGCATCAGCGCCGTCAAGATCGGCCGGCACAAATTTTGACGACACGGTTTGCCAGAGTCATTCGACAGTTTTTAAGTGCCTAATCTATGAGAGTCAAACGGGGAGTTACCAGTCACGCGAAACACAAAAAGCTCATGGAGGCCAATTCGGGCTACAGGATGACCAAACGCCGCCTCGTACGTGTCGCCAAGCAAGCGTATCTCCATGCAGGAGAACACGCCTTCGCCGGACGCAAAAATCGCAAGCGCGATATCCGGGCGCTTTGGATTACCAGAATCTCCGAAGCGGTCAAACTACAAGGTCTCTCCTATAGTTCCTTCATTTTTCAGCTCAAACAAGCCAATATTTCTCTTGACCGCAAAATCCTCGCCAATCTCGTGGTCGAAAATCCGGATACATTCACCCATATCGTTGACAACGTGCGATCCGTAAATTAAAATATAAATACATGACGACCCAAAAATACTTTACCTATTTCTTTTTTACCTCCAAACTTGGAGGCTCTTTGGGTTGCATGTAATTAAAAATTAATTTCAAATACCCACAAGAACCTCCGAAAGGAGGTTTTTTAGTGGACTGAAAGGAGGTGATATTTATGACAGATGTATGTGGTAGTGGACCTTGGAAAAATACTGACGCAGAAGTCATACACGCAGCGCTTTGGTTAGCCAATAGTGGCGTAAATATTGCGGGATTGTCTGACGGAGAGGTTCTTTTAACATATCAAAGTGTTCGATATCCAATCCTTCCGGATGTATATAGTGTTGATGAACAATCTATATCTATTCGGGTCGCTGGAGAACGAAAATAATCGATCCTCCTTGCGACTCGATCAGGTTATTCGTACAATGAATTGAGAAGAAAAAATATGACCAACCTTATCTACATGACCGACAGTTACCGGACTGAGCTTGCCGCTCAGGTGGTGTCGTGCATCAAAAAGGGGAGCGGGTGGGAGATAGTGCTCGACCAAACGATTTTCTACCCGCAGGGGGGCGGGCAACCGTCAGACAAAGGAACGATCAAGGGAAAACAGGGGCTTGCGACGGTCAAGCATGTCCGGATGTTGGGCGATGAGGTCATCCACGAATGTGCCTTGAATGGGACAATCGATGAAAAGGAGTCGGTTGAATGTTCCATCGATTGGAATGCTCGGTACCACAACATGCGTGCCCATAGCGCGGGTCACGTCGTCCATGAAGCGGTGAGGCTCGTCGCGCCATATCTGGATCCGATTAAAGGAGAGCACGGAAAATCCGCATATATTGAGTACAAGGGTTCTCTTCCTGTCGACAAAAAACCACTTATCGAACAACAAGGTAACGACCTAATCCGACAAAATTTGACCCTTAAAACCGAATTTGTGACTCTGGACGAACTTCAAAAGAGAGCTTCGTACATTCCTGAGCATCTTCCAAAACACAAGCCGCTTCGCATTCTTTCGGTAGGTAACTATCCACCTATTCCCGATGGGGGTACGCAGGTAAAATCCACCGGAGAAATAGGGGAGATAACTATTACTTCAGTGGATAACGCAGATGATCACGTTCGTGTTTACTACGCAATACCTCCAAACGAATCCGATGAAACAAAAAACGATACCTGCCAATCAGTCGACTCAACTGTATCAACATCTAGGCACGATACCGGGAATCAAGCAATCAAAGTGGATCAAATTATGACCGCCCCGCAATTTATCGGCCTTCTCTTGGATGCTCAACGCAATGCTAAAGAATTTATTACCATTTCAGATAAATCAGCCGAAGAACTTCGATTGCTTCTTTTAGGCCCGAAAAGCGAACTTGGCCGGCTCACCAAACAAATCCGTCAAGTACCAGCCTCCGATCGAGGGAATGTCGGGGTGGTCGTCAACGAAGTCAAGAGTTCTATTATTGAGGCCATCGCCATCCACGCCGCTCATTCCACAACTTCAAAGCCTGGCTTTGATTTGAATTGGGCCGATGTAACAATCCCGGGTATTCGACCCCCCGAAGGTCATCTGCATATTGTGTCACAGGCGATCACTGAAATCACGCGGATTTTCGAACGGATCGGCTTCACGCGCGTCCGGCACCCGGAGGTTGACTGGGATTACTATGCGTTTGAGGCGCTTAACATGCCGCCGCACCACCCGGCCCGCGACGAATGGGAAACCTTCTTCATCGACTACCCCGGCAAACCTCCAGGCACAAGGCCTGGCCTTGAGGCTACGCGCAGGAAACAAATTGTGCTTACTCCCCACACGAGCAATGGCCAGGTGCGTGAGATGGAAAAGGGAAAGCTTCCCATCCGCATGATCAACATTGCTAAGTGTTATCGTCGTCAATCCGATGTATCCCACGTCCCGATGTTTCATCAATTTGAAGGCATGTATATTGATAAAGGAGTCACCATCGGAGACTTGACTGGAGTATTTAATTTTTTCGTAAAAAATTACTTTGGTCCAGACCGCAATGTCCGTTTACGCCCGTTCCATTTTCAATTCACCGAGCCTTCTGTTGAAATTGATATCAACTGTGGTATTTGTCTGGGCAAGGGATGTCGATTGTGCAAAGAAGGTTGGCTTGAAATGGCTGGTGGGGGTATGGTGCACCCAAATGTACTTAAAGCTGGTGGGGTAGATCCGAGCGTCTACAGTGGTTTTGCTTTTGGATGGGGTGTTGAACGCGCCGCCATGATGAAATCCGGCACCAAACTCGATGACATCCGATTGCTGTATAGCAATGACATTCGATTTCTCAATCAATTCTAACAACCTATGACGGATACAGAGGTACAAGACAAAAAAATAGTCATTGTTATCAGTGCAAACTTAGCAATAGGACAAGCCGCCAACCGGGCAGCGGTCCTGGCAACTGGCCTAGCTGCTCATGTTCCGAATATGATCGGAGTCGATCTTGCGACAAAAGATGGCAAAACACTCTTGGGCTATACGCAAATCCCGATTCCTATTCTGACGACGAAACCCGACACGTCTCTTTCGGCACTTGTCGATAAAAGCCAGGAACTAGGATGTACGGTTATTCTCTTTTTGTCCAGAGTCCAGGGAATGACGTCGTATGAAGAATATATACAATCGATAGGCCAAACCAATTATCAAGACTTGGATATAGACGCAATTGCGCTCTACGGAGACAAAAAATCGGTGACAAAAATTACCGGCAATCTGCCGTCATTACGATAAATTATGAATATATTAGTACCAGATTCATGGTTGCGAGAATTCCTTATTACAAAGGCAACTCCGCAGCAAATCAAGGAATACCTCTCTTTGTGCGGTCCATCGGTTGAACGGATGCATGAGGAGGATGGGGAATTCATTTATGACATCGAGGTTACGGGCAACCGCCCGGATTCAATGTCCATAGTGGGTATCGCGCGAGAAGCGGCAGCCATCCTCCCACGCTTTGAAATTGCGGCAAAATTACAAAATGATCCCTATTCACAAAACTACGCACAAAAGGTGAGACCTTTTGAGGCTAATAATTTGACAAAAAAACTCGTTATCAAAACCGATCCGATCCTCAATCCGCGTTGGACGAGCGTCGTTATGGATAACGTGAAGGTGGGGCCGTCGCCAGTATGGCTTCAAAAACGGCTCGAGGCAACGGGGATCCGCTCGCTGAACACGATTGTCGATGTGACCAATTACATCATGCGGGCCTATGGTCAACCGGTTCATGCGTTTGACTACGACCAGGTACTGCCAAAAAATGGCGTTTCCACCATGATCCTTCGTGCCTCAAAAAAAGGAGAGCGGGTGATCACTCTCGATGGCAAAACGCACATCCTGCCCGGTGATGACATCGTCATAGAGGACGGATCAGGGAGACTTATCGACCTATGCGGCATCATGGGCGCCCAAAATTCATCGGTAAAAAGCACAACGAAAACCATTGTCCTCTTTATGCAAACGTACGAACCCACGCACATCAGAAAAACCAGCATGTCTTTGGCCCATCGAACAGAAGCAGCCGATCTTTTTGAAAAGGGGCTCGATCCGGAACTGGTTTTGCCCTCGGTTCTCAAAGGAATTGAACTTATCGCCCAGGTTGCTGGAGGAAAAGTCTCAAGTAAAATTTACGATATCTACCCCAAACCGTATAAATCATCTACTGTTTCCGCCTCTCGGACAAAGTCTGATGCCTACATCGGCAAACGTCTGAAAGACAAAGAGATTGCCGATATTCTCAAACCCCTCGGTTTCCAAGCAAAAGTCACCAAAGACAGTATCACGGTCACGGTTCCCAGTTTCCGCCGGGATGTGACGATTGACGTCGACATCATCGAGGAACTGGCACGCATCTACGGCTACCACAACATCACGTCGACCCTTCCGGACACCGCCCCGCCCGTCGTTATACCCGATCAATCACTTAGTTGGGAGGAAGAAATCAAAGTGCGACTGCGCGATTGGGGATACACCGAAACCTACACCTACTCCATGATTTCCGAAGAACTTATGGATATCTTTGGATTGGACAAATCTAAAGCGTATAAAATTGCCAATCCATTATCCAACGAATGGGTCTACATGCGACCCAGCCTCTGGCCCAGCATGCTTTCTACCGTCAAACAAAACATGAATATAACACAAAATCTAAGACTCTTTGAGTTGAGTATGGTATATGATTACCGACGCGGCGATCTTCCCGACGAAAAGCCCGTTTTACTCATTGCGTGGACAGGAGATAAATTTTATGAAGCGAAGGGACTCGCGGAGGCAATTCTTGATTTGCTTGGTATCGGGATACCTGCCGAATCTGTCATCCCGGCGAACGCCGGGATCCAGAGTACAAAAAAACTGGATCCTCGGGTCAAGCCCGAGGATGACAAGCAACTCGATTGGTACGGCGCACAACGACTATCATTTGGTAGTTTTGGATCCATCGGACTCGTTCACCAGAAATTTCTTGATGCATTACAAATTCATACACCCGTAACCATCCTGGAATTGGATGTTGCAGAGCTTGTCAAGTATGCGCGCTCCACCAAGCAATACATCCCCATCCCAAAATATCCTGCAAGCTACGAGGACCTAGCATTCGTGTTGCCACCACAGACACCCGTCGGCCCCATGATTGCCGCGCTCAAATCCGCACACTCATTAGTGAGCGACGTTTCACTCTTAGATCAATTTGAAACCACGACCACCTTTCACATCACCTATCTTTCATTGGAAAAAAATTTGACAACTGAAGATATCCGCCCCATCCGCGAGAAGCTCATCGCCATGGCCCAAAAGAAATTCAACGCGCAGCTCAAGACAGTGTAATGCAAATTTTGTCATCCCCGACCCGCTTCGCCGGAGCGTCAGCGAGGCGAGCGTACGCCGGAAATGACATACTTTATTAGGGGCTAACCGTTGGAGTGAGTGTTGGCGTTTGCGTTGGTGTCAACGTTGGTGTAGGGGTCGGCGTTGGAAACGGCTGATTGACACTTATTTTTATCTCCCACTCGGCGACATTCCCTTTCGTATCGATGGCTTTGGCTTTTATCGTATGCACGCCATCAGTCTTCATATCAATTGTCTCTGAAGCTTGGCTCCCGGACACTTCGCGCTCCCGATTGCCGTCGACATAAATTTCTATTTTATCCACCCCATTGCCACTTCCTGCCTCTACCCGGATCTTGACCTCTCTTGAGTTGACCTGCGTTTCATTTCCCGGCTCTTTGATGGATACGGCGATTGGGTCACTGGATGAAGAGGTCTCCGTCGGCGGATGAAACTTCGCATCAGTTTGGAGTCCCAGCCAGACATTAATCCCATCCTGCCAGCGGTTTTTGCCATCTGAGGAAGCCGGATCATCTTCGCTCAATACCACAAACGCACGCGTGTCATACTCACCTTTGGCTATCTGTACGGCGTTGGCAAGTTTATTGCTATCACTTTTGGATACCTTTACATCTTTATAGATAGACGCAGCGGAAGTTGGCTCCGTGCCTTTCACAAACCGCTCTTTCCGAGTCGGGTTCCCATCTTTGGGCGTCCCGCCTCCATAACTGTCTATCTCAAGCTCCATGATGCCACTTGGACGAACAAACGGTTCGTCCGGCCTCGTGGCCAGTGCATCCCGCATAATCCGGTTCCAGATGGGGGCCGCGCCCGTCACGCCGGAGGCTAAACTTGGATGCATCGGAGAGTTATCGTTATTGCCCACCCATGTTCCGACGACGACGGATGGCGTGTATCCCATCGCCCAGTTATCCCGTTTGTCATCCGTCGTACCGGTCTTGGCTGCGACTGTCTTGCCTGGAATAAAAATATAAGATCGTAAACCAAATACTTCTTTGCGCGCGTCATTATCAGAAAGGATATCGCTCACGAGGTAGGCGATTTCGGGGCTCATCACCCGTCGTCCGGATGTGGGCTTGTGTTCATAAAGCATTTTTCCTTTGCTATCGACTACTTTGAGAAGTGCCACAGTTTCATATCGTTCTCCGGCTGCGGCCAACACCCCAAATGCCTGGGTGAGTTCTAAAAGTTTTACCTCGCCACCACCGAGCGTCAGAGACAATCCAATGCGTTTAAGATTTTCGTCCGTGGGCTCGAGGGAGTTAAGCCCCATGTCGTAAGCGAGCCGCAAGCTGTCGCGCACTCCAACGAGCGCGCTCACCTTGACGGCAATCGTATTGATGGAATTGGCGAGCGCGTACCGCAGCTGCATAGGTCCCCGGAATTTGTTGTCATAATTTTTAGGATTGTACTCGGGTTTGGTCGTATCCCCGGAAGGATATTTGGTATCGACATCCATGAGAAGGGTCGCAGTGGTGTATCCTTTCTTAAAAGCTGCCGCGTACATGATGGGTTTGATGGCCGACCCCGGCTGCCGGAGTCCTTGGGTAACCACATTAAATTTATAACCCCCTGAGTCCGTCGCCGAGTAATCTTTCGAGCCGACCATCGCAAGGATTTCTCCCGTCTTGGGATCGATGACGATAGCAGCTCCATTGCCGACTTTCAATTTTTTCGCTTTTTCCACTTCCTCCGAGACGGCTACCTGCGCTTTTTCTTGGAGTTTCCAGTCAAGGGACGTCGTCACCGTGAGCCCTCCTCCTGCCACTAACTTTTCTCCAAACTTATCATTGAGAAGTTGCCGGACATATGCCACAAAGTGCGGCGCGCGCAGTCCCTCATTGCCTTTGGCAAATTGTATTGTTTCCAAATCAGCTCTGGCTTTTTCTTCCTGGGCCCCAGATATATATCCATCATCCTTCATGCGGCGGAGCACATGCTGCGAGCGTCCCACATACGCCTTAGGATCCCCGGAAAAAGGCGAATAGCGGCTGGGGGATTGGGGAAGTCCGGCGATAATAGCAGCTTCCACAAGGGTCAATTCCCGCACCGGCTTACTAAAGTACTGTTCGCTTGCCGCCTCGACCCCCACGGCCGTCCCGCCATACGGCGCTTCATTGAGGTACATACGCAGAATATCATCCTTGGTATATTTGCGTTCGATCTGGATGGCAAGAATTGCTTCTTTTATCTTGCGTGGGACGGTACGCTCCTGAGTGAGCAATACATTCTTGACCAGTTGTTGGGTGAGCGTCGATCCTCCCTGGAGATTACGGAAAACAAAAATATTGAGCAGTGCCCGCAGTATCCCGGTCCGGGAGAGTCCCTGATGTTTATAAAAGTCTTTGTCTTCTACGGCAATCGTTGCGTCTTTGAGTTGTTGCGGGATGTCTTCCCATTTGACGAGGATCCTGTTTTGGTCTTCAAAGATGTCATAGAGTTTCTCGCCGTTGCGATCCAGGACTACCGTCGAGAGCCCGTCGCTTCGCTTCACTTTATCCGGCCGGGGTAAGTCTTTCGCGTACCAGGCAAACACAATGCCGACGGAAAGCACACTCCCAAGAAACAGAAAAAACGCTCCGATGGCAATGGCCGACCACGTCTTCATTTTGAGTCGTCCCGATCCGAAAGTTTTTTTCCATTGCCTCTGAAAATGTGCTTCTCTCCACATGCTTCTATTGTACGTGGATGATGGGCGACTTGCAATTTTCGTCAAAATGTGGTATAAGTATTCGTTACAAGTTAATAAAAGCGTTGAAGGAGACGAAGTAATTGCTTAAAGGTGACAACGATAGAGAGGGAGCGGTTGGTGCAAGACTCCCCGAACTTAAAGTAATGAATTACTCTCCCGAGCTGTAAGGTGAACGTGCTAGTGTTACTATTTTTCTAAACCCTAGTATTACTAACTTTTTCCGGGTAAGCCCGTTATAGCGGAATGATTGTGTTGCCTGAAGCAAAGCAATCTATGAGGCTAAGTTATAACCGACCTCTGGTCGGTTTATTTGTGGCTAAATAACGATAGTCACGACTTAGCAAACCAAGGTGGTACCGTCCCCCGCGAAGCGGGGAGCCCTTGTAAATTTCCAAGCATGTCTTGGGGATTTGCAAGGGCTTTTTTTATGGAAAATTTAGCTGAGGTGGCAGAGTTTGGCAATTGCCCCTGACTGTAAATCAGGTGCCCTACAGGGCTTCGGAGGTTCAATTCCTCCCCTCAGCACCAATATAAATAATAAAGGAGATTAATATGAAAAATAATGAACTTGTAACAGCAAACATAAATAAGCAATCATTCCAACCGACCCCCGGTGATCGCATTCCAGAACGCGTGGAAATTTTTGATCCAAGGGAGGCGATCACATACATCGAAGGATGTGATTTTCCTCGGACATCTGATTACGCGATTGTCGCTGCAGAAATTGCACTCGGGTTCGGTGATGGAATTGGCATCAATGGTCATATCGTTGAGGTCTGCCCCGGCCCGGGTAATCTCTGCGAGGAGCTATTAGATGTTGGAGCGAAAAAAGTAACCGGCATTGATGGAAGTCCGGTTATGATTGCTCATGTAAATAACAAATTCCGTGACCAGATTGACGCCGGACAAATGGATTTCAAGCTTGGCTTGGCTCAGCATCTCCCGTTGGCGGACGATAGCATCGACGGAATTGTCAACTTTAACTCGTTTCATCAGTTCGCCGACGACGGACGGGCATTCGAGGCACTTCAAGAAATGGTGCGCGTGCTCAAACCAGGCGGATGGGGACTTGTGAGAGATTTTAAAAGAGGAGCATCTCAAGAGGCTATAGATAAAAGACTTGAAAAAACGAAAGAGGAAATTAAACCGTTATTGCTTGACTCGCTTACCGCAGCGTTTACATCAGATGAATTTATAAATTTTCTAAATCAAATACCAGGAATAGCTTTTGAAGTGGAGGACACGAAAAATCCATGGCGTTTGTCAGAGCGAATTTGTGAAAGGATGAGAAACGATCCGGTAGCGCATTGGATGGATTTTCTGATATCACAAAATGTAAAATTTTGGAAATTAATATAGGAGGTAATTTATGAAAAATATGAACACAAATAAGTTTCGAGCAGATGTCGTTGGGAGCATGCTCCGACCTAAATTTCTTTTAGACGCACAGGAGCGCCTAAAGAAAGGAAAAATTACTAATGCAGAGTTGACGCTCGCTGAAGACAAAGCAGTCAAGGAAGCCGTTGCCATCCAAGAAAAAATCGGCATGGATGTCGTGACGGATGGGGAAATGCGCCGACCGGTATTTTGCCACAACTTTGTGAAAGCATGCGATGGATTTGCCTGGAACGTGCCCGGCAATACCGTCATATGGTTTGACATGAAAGGGAACAAGATTATTGATCCGGTGACCGTGGGTGTCGTGAAAAGAATTGAAAAGAAACATGATATTTCTGTTGATGAATTCTCATTTCTTCGTGGTATCACGGATAAACCGATTAAAGTTACGATTCCTAGTCCCACCATGATGAGCTACTACTTCGTTCCCGGAATTTCTAATAAAGTCCACCCATCACCCATTGGATTTCTCCATGAAGTTACTCGGATATTGAAGGAGAGCGTTGATGAGCTCGAGCGCATCGGTGTCACGCACATACAGGTCGACGCACCAGACTTTGGCATGCTCCTTGATCCCGTGCAGCAGGAATGGTTTGCGCATAAAGGATTTGAGCCTGAAACGCTCATCCATGAAGGCGTTGAGATGATTAATGTGGTGCTCAGCGGCTTTTCAGGGACAAAAGCGCTCCATATTTGCCGAGGCAACGATAAAAACCGTTTTATGGCGAAGGGTGGATACGAACAAATCTCCCGTGTCGTATTTAAAAAGGCTCGGGTAGATAGACTACTATTGGAATTTGATAGTGAAAGGGCAGGGGACTTTTCACCGTTACGACATGTGCCAAAAGATAAAATGGTGGTCTTGGGTCTTATTACGACGAAATCACCAGTGCTTGAGGAACCACAAGTAATAATACGAAGGATCAAGGAAGCATCTCAATTCATACCGATTGAGCGGCTTGCACTAAGCACGCAATGCGGCTTTGCGTCTGTTGCTAAAGGCAACAATATGACTTTTCAGGATCAGGAAAAAAAGTTACGACTGGTTGTCCATGTAGCGAGACGAGTATGGAAGGACAAGTAGGAAGGTTGTTTTAAGTATGTTATAGTATACAAAAGAAGTATGGATGCAATTGAGGAATTATTAACAAGAGGGGTTGAGAATATTATTCCGGACAAAGAAAAACTCCGGAAGCTTTTGGTGAGTGGGAAGAAGCTCAATATCTACTTAGGTATCGACCCTACAGCGACCAATATTCACATTGGCCACGCGGTACCATTACGGAAGCTCAATGCATTTGCCCAGGAAGGACATAATGTCACGTTTCTTATCGGAGACTTTACCGCGCTCATCGGGGATACGTCGGATAAAGATACAGAACGACCCATATTAACGAGTGAACAAATTGAAACAAACTTTCAAACGTACAAAAAACAAGCGGAAAAAGTGTTGGATTTTTCCAAAGTGAAGGTCCGATTCAATAGCGAGTGGCTTAAGGATCTAAAATTTGCTGAAATTGTCAAGCTTACCCAACACTTCTCTGCTGGGGATTTTGTCGGCAGGGAACTTATTAAAAATCGCCTGAACTCCGGAAAGAAAGTCGGGCTCCACGAGCTTCTCTATCCCATAATGCAAGGATACGATAGTTTTCACATGGATACCGATATCCAGCTCGGTGGCACAGATCAAACATTCAATATGCAAGCAGGACGGGTGCTTCAAAAAGATTTACGTAGTAAAGAATCGTTTATCATTGCCAACGGATTCCTTGAAGGAACGGACGGCCGTAAAATGAGTAAGTCCTGGGGAAATGCCATATGGCTTACCGATCTTCCTAACGACATGTTTGGTAAGGTCATGTCTCTCCGCGATGAGCTCATCATCAACTACCTGACGCTCGCGACCAGTACCCCGCTCGGGGAAATTGAAAAAATGCATGCACGGCTTACGATGGGGGAGAATCCAATGGTGATAAAGAAGATTCTTGCTCACAGGATCGTAACTGAGCTCCACTCGGAAACTTCTGCCGACCAAGCACAAACTTGGTTTGAAGAGCTGCATCAGCAAAAAAATACAACAAATGTTGATCTTCCCATCATTGCTCTCCCTTCAGGGGCAACTATCATTGACGCGCTCTCTGGCGATCCCTTCAATCAATCAACGACAGAAATAAAACGCAACATTAGCACGGGAAGCGTGGACATCAATGACCAAACAATCACCCGGGAAATGTCAAAAACGTTACTCAAAAATAATGATATAATCAAATTTGGTACAAAAAAAATTGTCAAGGTGAAACTCAAATAAGTATGAACTTCTTCAGAAAACATGAACTGTTTTGGAAAGTGATCGTCGTCATCGCAAGCCTCGCGCTTATCGCGTCCTCCTTCGCGCCACTCCTCTTCGGTGGGTTATAATAGGAGAATGGATCTCACCCTTGCCACTCCCGTCCAATATGTCCCCCGCGTAGGACCGGCACGAGCCAAGCTCCTGGCCAAACTCGGAATCGAAACGGTCCACGACCTTCTGTATTACATTCCGTTCCGCTATGATGATTTCTCGATTGTGTCTCCGATTGCCAAAGTACGTCCGGGTGAAACGGTCACAATTGGCGGCACGGTCACGGCATTTCATAACGCCTTCACCAAATCCGGCAAAAAAATGCAGGAGGTAAAAGTAAGCGACGAGAGTGGCACACTTGAGGTCATCTGGTTTAATCAGCCCTTCCTCGTCCGGGTTTTACCGGTTGGTACCATCGTTCGACTTGCCGGCAAAATTGACTGGTACGGCCACAAACTCGTCATGTCCTCTCCCTCCTACGAGGTGACAGGGCGAGACCCTGTCAATGTACCTCCTGCTTATTCAGCGATATCGCCAATAATGACAGGGTCTCGCCCTGTCATTCAAAGTCTTCATACCGGCCGGCTTGTTCCGGTCTATTCAGAAACTGCAGGGCTGACGTCCAAATGGTTGCGGGGCAGGATTTCATTTGTTTTAGAAACGGTCTTAAAACATCTGAACGATACTATACCGGAGTCTGTCCAATCCGATCACCATCTCGTGCCACTCGCTCGTGCAATTCAATCAGTTCACTTTCCGGATTCGATCGTACGGTCCGAAACCGCACGCCGGCGGCTCGCGTTTGATGAACTATTTTTCCTACAACTGCGCGCATGGCATGAACGTCGCGTCTGGGAACTATCAAAAAAATCCCATGCGTGCAGGATAGACGAAAAAAAAGTCACCGAACTCATCGCCTCGCTCCCGTTTACCCTGACGGATGATCAACATGGATCGATTAAAGAAATCTTGCATGATTTGACGAGAACCTACCCCATGAACCGGCTGCTGGAAGGCGATGTGGGATCCGGTAAAACCGTCGTTGCGATGATTGCCATGTATGTAGCCCATCTCAATGGGTTACAGTCTGTCCTTATGGCGCCCACACAAATACTGGCGGAACAACATCATAAAACTATTAAAGGTTTTCTTGAACCGTTCGGTATCTCTGTTGCCTTAATCACCGGAAATCGAAGCATGAATCAGGAATCAGGAATCAGGGTAAAACTGCATCCCGGTATTCTCGTCGGTACTCATGCCCTCCTCTCTAAAAAAATCAAATACCAACGGTTGGGTCTTGTGGTCATCGATGAACAACAACGCTTCGGGGTCGTGCAACGAGGGACACTCGAAGAAATGACGAAGCGGGGAAATACTCCCCATTTGCTCACCATGACCGCAACTCCCATTCCGCGGACTATTGCCCGTACGATCATGGGAAATCTGGACCTCTCGGTTCTGGCAACCATACCCGGCGGCCGGAAAAAAATTAAAACGTGGGTCGTTCCGAACGAAAAGCGGGACAAAAGCTATCCCTGGATCACGCAGCAAATCAACCAAACCGGCGGCCAAGTATTCGTCATCTGTCCCCTGATCGATGAATCAGAAACCCTTTTCACCGCAAAGGCCGCCACAACCGAATATATCCGTCTCAAATCCCTATTTCCGGAACTTCAACTTGGCCTCCTCCATGGCCGCATGAAACCAAAAGAAAAAACTGAAGTTCTCGACGCATTCCGGCGGGGTGACATCCACATGCTTGTGGCCACCCCCGTCGTCGAGGTAGGTATCGACATACCCAACGCAACAATCATGGTCATCGAGGCGGCCGAACGCTTCGGCCTGTCCCAACTCCACCAACTCCGCGGCCGGGTAGGGAGGGGAGACCTGCAGTCATATTGTTTATTGTTTACCGAACAGGGAGAAGAACGTACCCTCACCCGTCTCAAATCCATGGAAACCACGCATAGCGGGCCGGTCCTGGCGGACATAGACCTCCAACTTCGGGGTCCGGGTGAGCTTTTCGGCACGCGCCAACATGGGATACCGGACCTCCATGTAGCGCGTTGGACGGATACAGCCCTTATCGCTGAAACAGGAAAATCCGTGAAAGAATTGGTGGCCAGTGACCCCTCCCTCACTGCTTTTCCCCTCTTGAGAGACAAGCTCGGAGAGAGTACAATAAAAACTATAACAGTTGATTAAATCTCAATGTCCAAATCACAATGACCAACAAGGAGTAAGGATTTTGTAATTTATTGGTCATTGAGATTTGGATATTGGGATTTGAAACAAAGCGTATATGGCTCCATTACCCAAACGAAGACATAGCTCGAGACGCGGAGGCAAACGGAATGCCGCCTGGCTCAAGGCATTTACCCTCCCGAGTATCATCGCGTGCGGCCAATGTGGGATGTTCCGCATCCCTCACCGTGCATGCAAATCCTGCGGATGGTATGACGGAAAAGTCACCGTACCACAAAAAGTCAAACATACCAAAAAGAAATAAGCGTCCATGAAAACCTCCCAAGATCCCCGTCACCAACATCGGATTGACCGGATGCAACAGTTATTTGCTCACGCGTTTCAGGCAAGTACTGCAGATCATTCTATTGCTGATATCCTGCCGCATATTAGTGCCCTCGATAGCGCGGTACAAGATGCAGCCCCGGAGTGGCCAACGGATAAAATTGCTAAAATTGATCTTGCTATTTTGCGTCTTGCCGCCTATGAACTCGTCATCGAAAAAAAAGAACCCCCTAAAGTCATCATCGATGAAGCCATCGAGCTTGCTAAATCGTATGGTAATGAAAACAGTCCAAAATTTGTCAACGGCGTATTAGGTACCATACTAAAAACACTATGACATTTGACGATCTCCAAAAAACAATCGGTGTCACGTTTACGGATCCGGAGCTTTTAAAAGCTGCATTTTATCACCGCTCGTACCTCAACGAATCGCACGGAGTGAATGAGTCCAACGAACGGTTGGAATTTTTAGGCGATGCCGTATTATCATTTCACACTTCGCATTTTCTCTATGCCAAATACCCTACGGAACCCGAGGGGACACTCACCAATATCAGAAGCAGTCTCGTCAAAACCAAAAGCCTTGCCGATAGCGCGCACGAACTTCACCTTGGGGATCTCTTATTTTTAAGCCGCGGCGAAGAAGATTCCGGAGGACGCACCAATAGTTCGCTCCTTGCGGACACCTTTGAGGCTCTATTGGGTGCCATATTTCTGGATCAAGGTAGTACGGTTGCCCGGGAATTTTTAGAAAAACATCTCTATCTCAAAGTCGAGGATATCGTAAAAAATAAATCCTACATTGATTATAAAAGTCTCCTACAGGAAATCATCCAAAGTGAAAGCCGTATCTCACCCACGTATACGGTCACAAAAAGCGAAGGACCGGATCATGCGAAGACATTTTGGGTTGAAGCAAAAGCCGAAACCCGGGTGCTTGGCAGTGGCATGGGCAAATCCAAACAAGAAGCGGAAAATGCCGCCGCGACGAATGCGCTTGCCGCAATGGGCAAACTTTGATAGAATGGTGGTTCTATGGTAAAAATCCGTCTCACGCAAACAGGCACAAAAAATAGAAAAACCTATAGACTCGTTGCTATGGAAGAAGGAAAACGACGCGATGGACGGGCAATAGAAATTTTAGGCTTTTATAATCCGCTCGTCCAACCCCCCCAAGTGAGCATCAAACGTGACCGTGTGGACTACTGGCTTTCCGTCGGGGCCCAGCTGACGCCAGCCGCAGAGAAGTTAGTAAAAAACTAATATGAAAGATACCCTCCTTTTTCTCGTGGCCTCAATTGTGGATCATCCCGATGACGTATCCGTCATCGAAGAGATCAATGAAGATCGTACGATTCTTCGCCTAACCTGCCACCCTGAAGACATGGGTAAAGTCATCGGAAAAAGCGGCCGGATCATCCGGGCAATCCGGGATCTGGTCAAACTCATCGCGGCCAAACGCGGAGTATACGCCGATGTGGAGTTAGTAGAAAATAATCCAATAAAGGAATAATAGAATAAACAAATAAGAGAATACAAATACTGCAGCTCCATTTGATTATTCCATTATTTCGTTATTCTCTTATTCGTTTATTATCCTCCTTGTATGCTCATCACGATCCTCACCCTCTTCCCTGAAATGTTTATCGGCCCATTCGACTACTCGATCGTCAAGCGCGCGCAGGGTAAAGGAAAGGTAACCATACAAACAATCAATATCCGTGACTATGCCAATGACGCATATAAATCCGTTGACGACCGCCCCTACGGCGGGGGAGTGGGGATGATTATGAGAGTCGATGTGATCGACCGGGCGCTACAACAGACAATAAACAATAAGCAAAAAACAACAACGAAAATAGTTCTTCTTGATCCTCGCGGCACTACCTTCACGCAAGCGAAAGCCAGGACGCTCGCCAAACTCGACCATCTCGTTCTCATCTGCGGACACTATGAGGGCATTGATGAACGGGTGAAATCGCTCGTCGATGAGTCTCTTTCTATCGGCGATTATGTCCTTACGGGCGGAGAACTTCCTGCAATGGTCATGACCGATGCAATCGTCCGCCTTCTCCCCGGTGTATTAAAAGAAGGGGTCACTCAATCCGAATCGTATTCATTCGAAATTCGAAATTCGAAATTCGAAATTCCAATGTTAGAATATCCCCAATACACCCGTCCAGAAGTATACAACGGCATGAAGGTGCCGGAAGTTCTCCTCTCCGGTAATCATAAAAAAATAGAGCAGTGGAAAAAAGATCACGCTACCGCGAAAAAGGGTCGCGTTTACCGCCCGTAACTGGCGTGAGAGATTCTGTGAAACCCCCAGATACATCCGGATATTGGATGATTTTAGCAAGAATTGCTTCTTCTTTTTGAGAAAGCGGGGTAACCTGCGCCTGTATGCTCCCGACTTTCGTCGGCAATGGTTGATAGAAAGCAGTAAGGGCAAGCCGCACCTGGGTGACTCCTGTGGCGCTTATGGATATATCAAAATTCGTCACGTCAAATATCCTCCGGATAGCATTAATTTTTCCGACAAAACCCCTGATCTGATCGTACGTTCCGGATGCGGTAAGCACAAACGGGAGCGCACTGGCACCAATCTTTTTTTCTGACGCGCTCTGCCGGATAGTGGCAGACATACTTGCGAGTGTTCCGGGGCTTGCGAGACTCAAGTCAATGATACTGACCCCGGTCTGTTGAGAGAGTCCCTCGATAGTGCTAAAAACCGTCGGTACGGACTTTTCCTGAGGTACTGCCGACACAAGAAGAATAAGCCTATCTCGGATATCCTCCTCGTTGAGGGCCACAAGAAGCGCAAGTTTACCCTGAAGCGCACCCACATCCCTCTCTACCGCTTTGAGACTATCATAGAGATCGCCGGTTGCCCGGATGCCGGGAATGACCGCAAATACCAGGGCAAGCGTCCCAAAAAACAAAATGACTCCGGATATCACAAATCCCTGATATGTACGTAAAAATCTTCTGATATATCGATCCATATTAAAATATCGGTGTAAAGATCAGTGATACTTTTACCACACCATCCTTCTGGTACTGCACGGATTCAAGAATTGGGTTGGCAATTGTTTTACGGGCTACTTCCGTGAGTACGCGTTCGACGACACGGAACGTGTCTTCTAGTGTCTTGTTGGTAATACTTAAATTTACTTCATCGTTCTCACCGACGGAAAACGAGGTTCTGGTCCCCGAAGCCGTAATACGGTCAATCAAATCCAATACACCGAGCCACGAACGCTGCCCTTCCAGAATCCGACCCGTTATCGCGATCCTATCTTTAAGTGACGCAAAAAGTCCTTCCTTGCGCAGTTGTCCGCCTATGGCCGTCATAAGGGTCTGTTTTTGCGCGGACATAGCCGCGAATTGACTGCGTAGGATTGCGTAACCTATTCCAAAAAATAATCCTGATAACACGAGAACGATGAGAAGGACTATGCTTATGGTGCGCAGTTGCCCATCTATGGCGACCCATTGCGGCGTGAGCATAGTCTTGGCTTTTAGAAGATTAATATCGGAGGATTTTGCCATACATGTACCCGATTCACGATCGCTTTCATCGAAACGCAAGTCCCACAGCAACACTAAATACCGGTCCCTCGGCGTCGAGCACATGAAATCGGGGATCGCGCACAATCCCTATCCATGGATTGGCCAACTGCACCTCTATACCAAGTTTTTCAGCCATATAGACGACCATACCGGGAACTTTAGCCGTGCCTCCCGATATGATTGCCACGCCGATATTTTCCTCTTTATATTTTTCCTGATAATAAGCAACCGCCCGCTTCATTTCGTTGATGATCGTATCCATGATGGGGGAGACGGCCGTCAACAATTTTCCTTCAAGTTTATCTTTTTCTATGCCGTATGTTTTCTTAAATTCCTCTGCTTGAGAAATTTCAAACCCAAATGCTTGAGCAACAGCCCGGGAGAGCGCTTCTCCTCCGGAACTAATCGACCGCGTGAAAGAAAAAATACCATTCCGTAAGATGGCCAGATCCGTCGTCTGGGCGCCCAGACTCACGATCATAACCGTCCGCACAGAACTTGTGGACCGGATAAGCGACCGGGATGCGGCGATGATCTCCGTCTCGACGGCGACAGGAGTCAATTCCGCGAGCTCCAGTATCGTGACATATTTTTCCACAAGCGTCTTTGGGCTGGCGACCAGCAATACATCCATTTTATTTGTTCCGGTTTCGCGGGCCTCCCGAAGGATCGTAAAGTCGACCGTCACCTGATCCAATGGCAGGGGAATATACTGTTCCGCTTCCCATTTTATGGCGCTCGTCAATTCCCGGTCGGATAGCTGCGGCACTTCAATAACCCGGGTAAATACCTGAGACTCGGGGAGAGCGATATTCACATTTTTCGTGATTGCACCCGTTTCTTTCCATAACTTTTTTACCACAGAGGCAATACTCTCCAAATCTTCCGGATTGACGGCGAGCAGTGCTTTGGGTGGGGTGGGAATGGATCCGGCAGCCATAAGCACCGCCTCATCTTTGCGGCGGCCTATTTCCACGAGTTTAATGCTATGCGATCCGATGTCCAATCCAATAATTGAATCCATATGGGATTAATGTCCAAACGATCCTTGGCTATAGATGACGGAATCAAAGACTGAAGGCGGGGAACGATACTGTTGATAGACGACGATTTTACGGGTAATTCCATTTCCGCTCGTTCCTGTAGATTCTAATTTGCTTCCCTGTAGGGCAAGCGCGCTTGTGGTATTGACCGCAATGGAAGCGTCTGCATAAAGTGGGACGATGCGGACCATGAGGAGAGTATCAGACGCCGGCACGACAGCCGGGGTAAACGAACCAAACGTGATGGTTTGTTTATACGTTGTACCCGTTCCCGCACCGCATCCTCCCGTGCTTGCCGTCACACCGGAAAATTTATTCGTAAGCGCGCGGGTACTATCGGAATCATACGATCCCCGTGCCATCCGATAGAGTCCCCCAGCAGTCTTATAGACAATTGCGACACTCAATGCAGGCGTGACACTCTCCTGACTCCAACATACATCGATCGTCGGGCTGGTATACGTGGGAGTTTCTATGAGCGTACCATCAGCGTTGTGATTGACGAGCCACAAGGTCTCCGTCGTCCCACGGCTAACCTTTTTGGGAAACACGTACGCTCCGAGAGCGCCTCCAATATCTGCTTTTGCCACTGCATACGTTACTCCCGCGGTGAGCACTTGAGCACCACTAGTTCCAACTCCAGTTTTGAGTGCTTCCTCAATACCAGCCTCTGCGGCGCTGAATGCGCGGGAAGATTCCGTAATTTGATTGCTGATGGCCACATCAGTCGTCGACCTACCGATGAGGGAGAGGGCAATCGTGGTAGCAATGGACAACACCAATAAACTGATGAGAACAATTTGTCCGGATTGACGCGTTTGCGTTTTGTTCATAGATATATCTATTGTAGTCAGAATCGGAAATTGATTGCAAGAGCTTATTGACTCCGGATCCCTATACTGGTCTGAAACGTCGTACTTGCTTTTTCAAACTGATCGACTGGCGTGCCCTTTTGAGATACTTGAAACGAAACTTTAAGACTTCGGGGTACTTGGGCTATCGCGGTACAATAAAATACAAGCGAATCCGTATCGCACGATGTGCCGCCAAGCGTCACGGCATTACTCGTGAGATATTCGGTGGCTGATGCGCTCACCGATGCCAGTCGAGAGATCGATCCGTCCATTTGACACATAAACGTCGTCGTCAGCCCATCAGGATTGACAATCGCGGCGCTCAGGGTTGCGACACTCCCGTCACTTGAACACGTTGCCGTCAGTGTGCGGGCGTTACGGATCATCCGATCCATGACAGCCAACGTATATTCACCGTTTTGTTTCACATCAGTCATCCGCTCAACTTTGGTATTACTTCGCGACGTCGTAAAAAATGCTTGTGCCAGGAGCACGCCCAACCCCGATACGATCGCGACCGATACCAGAAGTTCTATGAGTGTAAACCCTTTATTTTTTTTCATATCATTTCCATTGCGTAAAATAGGTGGTGACGGGCACGGTAAATGTTTTATTTCCGTCTATCCATGACACGACGACGTCGACCTTCATTTTCTTATCAATCTCGATCCAGGTCAAGGTCACTGTCCTTGTATAAACAGTATCAATATTCGTACTACAAGAGCCGGACATCGCCGTCCATACACCAGCTTTATTCAAGCACCACGAGAGAGGGGAGACCCCGCCATAGGTAAAAAATGTCGTCCACCCGCTATCCCGGAGGTTCCGGGTAACCTCTATAGCCTCCTGAGCGTATTGGACAGCCTGGCTGCGGGCTTTTCCATATTGAGATGCCTTAAGAGTCACACTCGTGCCAAAAATAAGCCCGGTGACGAGAAGCACGACAACGCCGATAGCGACCACCACCTCAGCGAGCGTCTGCCCGGATTGATATTCAGAATGGTTATGTTGATTCTTTTTCACTTTGTTACTTTGTTACTTTGTTTTACTGTACAAGGGTCACTTCACTCATATCGCCGCTTTTCATAACCGTAAACCGGAGGGTTTGGGATGCTCCGACGATAGTGACCGTCACATCGCTATCAGCTCCCTGCGTCAGTACGCGAAAAAGCATGTCCGCAGGAACCGGGGAAAATGTATTGCCGCTTTCGAGTGTGTAGGTTTGTGCGCTTCCAGCAGGACCGTCAGAACACTGTGCTTGAATGGCGTACGTATTGGAGGTGAAACTCACCCGATATCCCAACAATTGAGTACAACCATTCCCTGGTTTATCCCCATTATACGCCCGGGATTGGGCAAGCCGGAGATTGTTTTTGACCGTGAGCACTGCCGATCTGGTCTTCTGCGCGTCATTGTAGGTATTGTAGTTGACGATCACTCCGCCCGTGATAAGCATCACAATGGCTACAGAAACCAAAAGTTCGATGAGGGTGAACCCATTAGGGGCTTTTTGCGCCATAATTGTGACTATTCGTTGTATCAGGTGTACACGTATCTGCAGGGTTTACTTCCGATTCAATAAGCGCGCTCATACAATATCCGTAATAATTGCCTCCTGATGGATTTGCGGGTTGATAGCGATAGGTTTGGGTGGATTTGGGATCTGATGGGATAGCAGGAAGATAACTACTCACCAATGTTGTGCTCAGGCATGAAGCATCATTCCAACTTGGTGACACATTCGCGCAGCCCTGGGAGGAACCAGGGTAATACCCCGTATCGGCCCTGTACATCTCGAGCCCACTACGCAATTGCTCAATATCTCCCTTTCGTTTTGCGTCCCGTGACCGTTTATTCACAGATCCGTACGATACGACACCGATCGAAATAAGAATAGCAATGATAGACACAGCGATAAGTAATTCAATGAGGGTAAATCCTTTTTTCATAATCTTACTGAACATTTTTTACACAATATCTTCCAACATATCCGGTAGTCAATGTGTCGGAGACATCGCAACCCGCTACGCTATTTGTTTCACCCTCAAGTTCCGCGCATACGCAATAAATCGAACTCGTACAATCATTATCTTCCACATAGGTAGTACTTTTCTTGGGATCAGTGGGCAAACCGTTGGGTAAATAACTTGTCCCCGGAGAACAATTTGAAGGGTATGATCCACCAAAATCTGCGTTATATTGTTCCATTGCGCTTTGAATCGCTTTCAGATCACTTTTTCTCCGGCTATCCCTGGTTTTTTTCTGTGCCGTGGTGTATGCAAATGTCGCAATCGAAACGAGTATGCCGATGACGGCAATGACAATGAGTAACTCGATAAGCGTAAATCCACGTTTCATAGTATATTCATCCACCATTGGATTAATTGCTTCCCCCAACCCAAAGCGATGATCGTTCCCAACACAAGAAACGGACCAAACGCAATGTGTGCGCGGAGCTGGGTTTTGCCCGTTAAAATAAGTATGACACCCACTACCGCACCCGTCAAGAATGCGAGGTAGGAAGCGACTATAATATTTGGAAAACCAAGAAGTAATCCCATCAGAAACGCAAATTTCACATCCCCCAGTCCCATACCTTTTCCGCGTGTCACAAGCCATAAAAGGAAAAAAAATCCTCCCGCGCCAAGAGCCGATAGCCACAAGGCCTGGCCTTGAAGGAGGACGCCGACTATCCCAATGATGACCATGCTATCCGGAATGATCTGGTATTTAAAATCAGCAACGAAGATCACCAGCAGTGAACAAAAAAACAGCAGCCATCCCACCAAAGCCAGGCTTTGGGGAAATTCTAAAGCCTGGCTTTGAAGATAAACAAATCCCACAGCCGTCACCAATTCCACCACCGGATACTGCCAGAATAATTTTTCATGACATCTCCGGCATCGACCACGTTGGAGAAAAAAAGAGAGAAGGGGAATGAGCTCATACCACCGAAGCACTTTTTTACAATGATCGCAAACAGACCGTCCTGTGATCACATCTTCCCCCCGCGGCAGCCGGTCAATGAGGACATTGAGAAACGATCCTACTGCCAGACCAAAGATAAATACTATCAATTCCATCATTTCTTAGTATAATCGCTACATCGGACTATTACTATGAAGATCATCAAGCGATACATCTGGGATATCCTGGCGCTCACTGCAATAGCAACGGTTATTGGTATTTTTTTCTTCCGCTTCTTTTGGCCGGAACCGCAATTACTCGTTACTCCGGATTTTGGCAGAAGCGATGCCTGGCATTTCAGCTTTGCGACGAAATTTGCGCTCTCTGAAAGTCTATCCCGCGGACAACTCCCGCTCTGGGAACCCCGGATGGGAATGGGGTTTCCATTGTTTGCTGAAGGCCAAGTAGGCGCGCTCTTTCTCCCCAATCTCCTCCTCATGACTCTCCCGAGTCTGACAGGGTTGAACCCTGTCACCGCTTATAATGCTACGTACGTTATTCTGTTTCTCACATTGGGGTGGGGGATGTATGCATGGCTTCGCGTCATTGGATGTTCGCGGTTGGCGAGTTTATTCGGGGGGGTAACCATCATGTTCTCCGGACAAACCATCCCTCGGCTGCCGCATCATACCCTTCTTCAATCCCTGAGCATGACGCCGATCCTCCTGGCGCTTGCTTATCGCGTTCTTACGGGAAAAAGTGCTATCTGGATATCCTTATTCGCCCTCGGCTTAAGCCAACAGCTCTTCACCGGGTCGCCGCAACCAGCGCTCCTCACGCTTTTCATGATTGGCATATACACCGTCCTGACCTGCTATAGACAGGGTCTCGCCCTGTCACTTAAGCCTGTACTGCGCATACTATTGAGTATACTACTGGCTATCGGCATGTCTGCTATTCAACTATTGCCATCAGCTGAAATGCTCTCCCAATCCACATCCCCCCAGGGTTTTTCGCCGGAAGAGGCAAGCTATTATTCTCTTCCGCTCGTTCATCTGAAAACACTTGTGAGCCCGTTCATCCTGGGTAACCCCAAAAACGGAACATACCCACCATTTACCACATTTGACGGGAGTATTTTTTGGGAAAATAACCTGTACATCGGATGGCTACCATTCATTCTCGCGATCTTCGGCATTATTAGCCTCGCAAGGCAGTGCCTTGTAGCCTCGCAAGGCAGTGCCTTAAAAAATAAATATCTACCCATTTTTTTTCTCGTAACACTTATCGCATCATTCCTCCTTATGCTCGGAAAGTATTCTCCCGTTTATCTCGTCTATTCCGTCTGGCCGCTCAATCTTTTTCGGGTTCCATCCAGGTTTGCCTGGATATTCCTCATGACCATCGTATCTGCTTCTGCGTGGGTTATAACGCAAATGACCGGAAGGACCGGAAGATGGAATAAACTCTTTTCTGTGATCGTGAGCATTGTGGTCGGCATTCATGCGTATCAACTCATGGGTACCTGGTGGGACTATCACGCAATCGCATCGGCACGTCTCTGGCTCGCCGCATCACCATTGATGAAAAAAATACAAGCTACCAAGGGCCCGGTCCGCACGATCGGCGTGGAACTCGTCCACAACAAACAATTTCTCAAAACGGGGTGGACTCCCAATGCCGACACCTATCGATTCCTCACAAACGTTCCTTCTCCCAATGGCAATATCTACTGGAATATAACCCAGTCGGATGTCTATGCCGGCCGATTTCTCAAACGGTCATCTCTCGTAGAATCACTCTTAGGATCAGAATTAAAATCATCGGAAACCGTGGCAACAATAAGTGCCACGGCCAAACGCCTGCTTGATCTTTATCATGGCAATATCCTCGTGAGTACAATTCCCTTAGATATAAAAAATCCACTCTCAACGCTCGACGCGACCACAAGCGCTGGGGTCACCATCACGGCGTATCGCAACGCGCAAGCGCTGCCCAGGGCCTATCTTGCCACACAAACAGTATTTACCCCGACTCTTTCCAAAGCTGCCGATACTCTGGCAAATCAATCGTTTATACCGGGAGTAAGCGTTCTCATCCACGACCAATCGCTTGTGCTGAATTCCGGAAATGATGAAGAAGGAGGAACGGTCAACATTACGCAGGATACACCGACGCGCGTCATGATGACGGCCAATGTCTCGGCGCCGCAAGCTATTCTCGTCTTTGGTGATACCTCTTATCCGGGGTGGAGGGCATCGATCAATGGAATGCAAACTCCGATCTATCCCGTCAACATCAAGGAGCGGGGAATTCTACTCACAAAAGGCAACCATGAAATAATTTGGACTTATGAACCCCTGGCATTTATCTTCGGCGCACGGATTTCGCTCGTGACCCTCATCCTGACTATTGCCCTCCCAATGGTATTTCCTCTTTTTGCCGCGCGGCTTCGTACATCCGCATAAGTTCACGAGCTTTTTCTTTGTTGTTACACGCATCGCGCTGAGCCACACTTTCATACAGCGTAAGGGCAATATCAGGAACGAGACTTGCCTGACGTGCGTGGACAAAAGCAGCGAGGGCTTCATCACACTGGCCATCAAATAATTCTGCAAGTCCCAAATACGTGTAACCATCCTGTTCTTCTATATCACTTTTATAGAGTATTGCTTGCTGAAAATATCGTTTCGCATCAAGAAGTTTTCCTCCGCGGAGAAGAATTTTTCCGATGGTGATACGGCTATCGGCATACACGCTCAACACATCCGAAAGCATGAGATGATGATACCGGCTAAGAATTCCACTGCGTGGATCTTGAAAGGTACTCCAAAGCCGATCGTTCATGTCGATATACGCGGCAAGCGCAGGCAGTTCGTCTTTCTTCGTGAGTTTATACACGAGTCCATATGGCACCCAAAACCATCCGTCGTCTATAGCAAATGTCGTATTACTATAGATGGGGACGCGGTCACGGTTCGCGCCGACGAACGCTTTTGCAAATGCGCCTGGAGCACTTTCCGGCACGATAAGATCCCCAAACCTCTGCTTGATGATCATCGGATAATCGGCACTCCATAACCGGTTTGCGTGAATGAGCGCGATATCCGGTCTCCACCCTAACCCATACCGCACATATTGACTGACAAAAAGCGGCGTGTCACGGCTCACCAAAAGAAGAGACCCCGCCGGCAATCCCGCCATGATATCCTTTCCCAATGCATCGGCCGTACGATCTGACCGGAGTCCCCAAAACCTCCAAATTGTCATTGATACCATCGATATCGAAAACAACAATACACCAGCAGTGATCGCTAGCCTCAAAAGGTGAGACCTTTTAAGGCTAAATTTACGTATAGCTGAAACACCAACTCCCATGAGTATCGAAAGAAGTGTATATGACGGTAATAAAAATCGTTCGTATGTCCCTAAACTAAACCGGTTCATGAGGGGGAAACTCGCATAAAAGAAAAATCCGGGTCCTATGAACAGTATCGCCAAAAAAAGAAACCAGAAAGCCGTGCGTTTCTGCCGCCATAATTGGACAAACCCCGCAGTCGCAAAGAGCACCCCTACCCAGGACAAATCCATCAGAACGAATTGCCCGTACGCTTTCAACTGGAGCAATCGGTGAATCGGGAGCGCACCATAAAACCCGTTGGCGACGAATGATCCGTAATCCTGCCGTGTCAAAAGCCGTAGAAATCCCGGAACATCAACTGCCCGGTCCCAATTGATGATTGCCCCTCCCCGGGCGGCGATCGGTATATATAAGTATGGAAGTAGTCCAAGCAGAAAAAATATTGCACACAATAGAGAGACTTTTTTGAGACTTTTGACGTGACTCCAAATGAACCATCCTATCGAAGGAACCAAAAACAACATCACATGATGATGCGTGAGTGACAGTCCAAATATAAATGAAAAAAGGAAGAGATAGCGACTGTTCCGTGTTTCACTCCAAAGAATCAAGAGATAAACTATGAGAACAACAAACAAATCAAATAACGCAAATACTTCCGGGGTTGTGCTATAAAGAAAAAAAGGATAATTTCCGCCGAGCATAAGGACGGCAAAGAGTCCGGCGCTTGCCGAGCTTCCTAACCGTCGGACAATGAGATAAACAAACCCTAGTGTAAGCGCGTGTGGTATCGAAGACATGAGACCAGCGCGCCAAGCAGGAGTAAATAAAGGCATTCTCGTTGCGAGCCATACCAACCACGTGTAGAGCGGATACCCCGGCGGGTGGGGGACACCAAATTCGTAGGCTGCCGTGACCAAATCTCCACTATCACCGCCAAAAATTCCCGTTGCTTGAAAAAGAAGATACACGACCAATGCTCCGGCAGCTATGACCATTGCAATAGCCATCGTTGACCATTTCATGAGGAGTTGGAGATTTATTGTACGCAGTAATAACAATCTGTACCTGCGGTGCCACCTGTCTGTGACTTACAGGTAGCCCCTGATGTCTGTCCGTCTGAGGCAAACAACGTCACCGGGTCTTCCTGGAATGATTTGGATTCCGGTTTAAAACAGGATGCAACATGTTCAGAGCTCGTCGATGTAATGAAAATCTTGGACAAATTCCCAGTCCCTGCTAAATCGATAAATCGTGCCTTGAGCTCTCCTGCATTTATCAAATCTGTAATTTCGCTCCCCATCGAATTGACGGGTTTAGCCGTAAACGAGGTACCGGTTCCCCACATAAAATTACCTTTCGTAGCATACGCCCGGAGATTCGCATTATAAAATTCAGCCGTGGTGTTGCGAAGCGATGTATCCCGGCCTTTTTTCAATTGTTCAAATGGATCAATCGTGGCCAATAGTCCTACAGCCAGTGATCCGAGAAGCGCTATGACGATAAGAAGTTCAATGAGGGTGAAACCTTTTTGCAAATGTTTTATCATAATTATTTCCTCTCTATCTGGTGTATCACCCATGAATATATCTTGTCAATAGGTCACTTGAACTGGGCCGTCAGATTATAAATCGGCGTGATGACGGAAATGACGATAAACCCGACCCCAACCCCCAATACAATCATAATGATGGGTTCTATGGCCGTCGTCAAACCCCGGACAAGGTGCTCGGATTCGCTTTCAAAATACCGGGAAAGCTTGACAAGCGTATCATCGAGTTTCCCCGTTTCTTCACCAACTTTCATCATCTGAGAGACAATCGGCGGGAAAACGTCGTACTGGGCAAACGTATCCCCTAAGGGAAAACCCTTCTCCACTTTTTTACTGATTTCATCGATAGCATTACGGAAACGGACATTGCCCAACGAATCCCGGAGCGTCTGGAGTCCCTGTAAAATATGAATACCAGCACTGATAAGCATAGCCAAGGTTCGCGTAAACTCGACCAGGAGTACTTTTTTCGTAAGATCACCAAACAAAGGTAATTTTAGGGTAATACTGTCCACCATGAGTTCACCAATAGGAGTTTTCTTCCACTTGCCGTATGCGATGGAGAGCCCCACCATGATGGCGATCATGAGCCACCAAAAATGCACAAAAAACGTTGAGAGTGATATGAGAATTTTCGTGGGAGTCGGTAAATCAATGCCAAAATCTTTATAGAGATCCGTGAGTTTCGGGACGACCACCGTCATCATGACCATGACGACGGCGACCATACCGATCATGATGATGACCGGATAGACCATGGCCCCTTTCACTTTGCTCCGGAATTCGGCCTGAGATTCGAGCGTGTCAGCCAGTCGCGCGAGCACTTTATCGAGGGTACCGGAAGATTCACCGGCGCGAACGAGCGCAATATAAATAGGACTAAACGCTTCAGGGTACTTGGCTAATGAATCTCCTAAATTTCCGCCGCCCGTGATTTGCACCTCAACATCGGCGATCAAACGGACAAACGCAGGATTCGTAGTCTGTGAGCGAAGAATCGTGAGCGCATCCGGAAGCGATAGACCGGCGACAATCATGGTGGCAAGCTGCCGGGTAAAGGCAACCACATCCCCATAGCCGACTTTTTTAAACTTCGCAAGGATATCCGAAACTCCGGATTGTGCGTGGGTTTCTTTGATGGAAACGACAAAAAGCTCCCGGGACCGAAGCAATTTGACGGCACTATCCGCGCTTGGGGATTCTACGGTGCCGTCTGCCACCTCCCCATCTTTATCCCGCGCTTTGTAGGTAAAAAAAGCCATCTTACATTCCCTTCAGCAGTCGATTCATGTCCTCTGGCCGGAGCGCGTAGGAGATGGCCGTTTCCGCCGATATTTTGCCTTCTTTCACGGCTTTGGCAAGGGCGGTTTCCAAAAGCATCATGCCGAGCTCACCCGACGTTTGAATGATGTTATCGACGAGATGACTCTTTCCTTCGCGGATGGTTGTCCGGACCGCAGGACTTGCCGTGAGTACTTCAGCGATAGCCACACGGCCACCTCCTGCCGCAGGAATCAGACGCTGTGCGAGGATTCCTTCTAGGACGCTCGAGAGCTGCATGCGGACCTGGGGTTGTTGATTTTCCGGAAAAACGTCGACGATGCGGTCGATGCTCTGAGCTGCGGAGTTGGTGTGGAGGGTGGCAAAGACTAAATGTCCGGTTTCGGCAACCGTGAGGGCCGCAGCGATCGTTTCATAATCGCGCATTTCGCCGACGAGCACGACATCCGGATCTTCCCGGAGCGAACTTCTCAGTGCCGCGTTCCATGAATGCGTATCGCTATGCATTTCGCGTTGGGACACGATCGAAAGACCCTTCGGATAAATAAACTCAATCGGATCCTCGACGGTGACTATGTGATTGGCCGTCTTCATATTGATCGTGTTGATCATGGCAGCCAAGGTCGTCGATTTTCCATGACCCGTGGGCCCGGTGACGAGGACCAAACCCTGGCGGAGCTTCACAAATTCGTGACAAATAGCAGGGAGACCCAATTCATCAATTGTTTTAATTTTGGCCGGAATGAGGCGGAATGAGGCGGCAATCGTACCTTGCTGATAATACAAATTGGTACGGAACCGGCCCGTATCGCTTGTCACCGAGAGATCAATTTCTTTATTCGTCGTAAGCAGTTCTTTTTGTTCCGGAGTGAGCACGCCCGTCGCAAGCCCCTCGGTATCCTGGGACGTCAAAACGGATTCAGAAGGAATAGGTGCAAGTTTCCCACTGACCCGCATCATGGGGGGAAATCCGACAATAAAGTGGAGATCATTGGCTTCAAGCCGTGCGGCTTCAGAAAAAAGTTGTTGGATATCCATAAAGTATTAATCCTGCGCCACGCGCAAGACTTCTTCAAGGGTCGTCACCGCTTCAATCGCTTTGAGATACCCATCCTGTTTCATAGTAATCATGCCCTCGTGTATGGCAAGTTTTTCTATCTCCGCCATGGGAGCACGCTGCAAAATAAGCTTACTGAGCGTATCGCTTACCGGAAATACTTCATAGATACCCATGCGTCCGAGATACCCCGATCCGCCACAGGATTGACACGGTTGGCCATTGACCGTACCCGTTCCGCGATACAGTTTAATCGGTTTATCCGATGGGATGAGGTTACCAAGCACATTCCGGATATCCGCGGCAACCGCCGCATCAGGATCATATTCTTCTTTGCAGGTTGGGCATACGCGCCGTGAAATGCGCTGCCCGACGACAGCGTTAAGCGCCGAGGCGACGAGAAATGGTTCTGCACCAAGATCCAGAAGCCGGGGGATGGCGCCGGCCGCGTTATTGGTGTGCAGCGTCGAAAAAACCAAATGTCCGGTGAGAGCAGCCTGTATGGCCAAGTCCGTCGTTTCCGTGTCGCGGATTTCTCCGACCAGGATGATGTTCGGGTCTTGGCGGAGAAAAGACCGGAGTCCCGTGGCAAACGTGAGACCAGCCGCAGGATTTATTTGCACCTGATTGACCCCGCTGATTTCATACTCAACCGGATCCTCAAGCGTCATGATATTGACCCGGGGATTATTGAGTTTAGCAAGGACTGCGTAAAGTGTGGTCGTTTTCCCCGAACCCGTCGGCCCGGTGACGAGATTGATGCCATGCGGCCGGGAAATACTCGTCTCTAAATTTTTGAGGGACAAACCGCGCAGTCCCAACTCCTGCATGGTGGGAATCCCGCCGGATTTTTTGAGAAGCCGCATGACCACTTTTTCGCCGTGAACTGTGGGGAGCGTCGATACCCGAAGATCCACTTCATTATCTCCCATTTTAAAGTTAAAGCGTCCATCCTGCGGGATACGCTTCTCGTCAATTTTCAAATCTGCGAGTATTTTGATCCGGGACACAACCGCGTCTTGGAGCCCTCTGGGGAGCGCCAACCGTTCCTGCAAAATTCCATCGACGCGATAGCGTACCCGTGTCTCTCCGATTTGCGGTTCGATGTGGATATCCGAAGCGCGTATCCGCATCGCCTGCTCAAGAACCGCAGATACAATTTGAGCAATCGGCGCTTCACGGATAACCTCACCGAGTTTCCCGGCTTCATAGGTCTTTATCGCCGACGGGGTCGTTTCTTTAAGCGCCGCAGTAACATCTGCACCAAGATTTTGGTTATAGAGCTCATTGATGTGGGCGATGATATCCTCGCTCGTTGCCATGAAGGGCTTAATGGTCTTCCCGGATTTCTTTTCCAAAAATTCTATAACCTGAAAGTCTAAGGGGTCTTTCATAGCCACGGACAATAGTTTCGTCGGTTCATCAAAAAGAAAAGGAATGAGCACATACCGCCGGGCAACAGGCTCAGGGATAAATTCGACAACATCCGGAGAAATTGCTTTACCCTCAAGCATGACAAACGGGATATTGAGCGCCTTGGCCCGGGCGGCAACGAGAACCGCATCGGAGACGAATTGTCGTTTAGAGAGGAGCGATTCAATGGGAGTACCGGTATTGAGCGATTCTAGCCGAATGGCGTCCGCCTGCGCCTGAGTAAGGTGGGCGTCAGCGGTCAGTATGGTCAGTAATTCCTGGGCAGTCGTGGGCATACTCCATCCATTATCAACTAGCGATCATATATAATGCAAGATGCGGGAACAAACCGGAGCGCAAAAATTCCAAGCACCAAGCAACAAATACCAAACAAACTCAAAGCACCAATGTGCAAAAAAATAAAACGGTTTCGAACATTTGAATTTGGAATTTTGTATTTGTTTGGAATTTGGTGCTTGAGATTTGGAATTTAAATTTTAAATGTATGCATGCATATATCATTACTGGGGGCACAACCAAAGAGCGTAGTGAAAAAATTCAATCGCTTTTACAAGAGCGTGCTATTTCTCCGCACGACATTACGACCATTCTCCCTGATCCCAGCACAATCGGTATCGATCCGATCCGCGCGGTGCTACCTCGACTATCTGTGAGTCCGATGGGTGGTACTACTCACGCGGTAATCATACATTTGGCTCATACCATGACCCCCGAGGCCCAAAATGCATTCCTCAAAACACTCGAAGAGCCGCCTGGCGAAGCGATAATCTATCTGGAAACCGATCAGCCTGAAGCCCTCCTGCCGACGATTCTGTCCCGCTGTCAGATCATCCGTCTCACCGACAATAGTGACAGGGTCTCGCCCTGTCAAAAAGATCTGGATGCATCGGCCCAGTGTTTAAAAACCATTTATCAACTCCTCGCGGCTTCAGTGGGGGAGCGGCTTAAAATCATCGATATCTCCGTCAAAACCCGTGACGATGCCCTCGCCTTCGTCAATCAGTGCATTCAATCCCTTCACCATCATCTTCGCATGACAGGGTCTCGCCCTGTCACCCTTCCTCCCTCCTTAAATCTTTCTCAAACAATATCCGCTAAACTTCTCCGTTCTCTCCTCACCGCCCGCACTCAAATCCAGGGTAACATCACCCCCAAACTCGCCCTTGACGCTGTTTTTCTCTCCTGACAGGGTTCAACCCTGTCAATCTTCTTTCCCCTGTGCCTATCCCAAAGCTACAACTTCCCAGCAACAATGACCTATCCAGGTAACACCATCGACGCGAAACGAATAACATGAAGAAAAAGTTGACAGAGGAGGAGGGGGAGTATGATTTCCGATAATGTATGTACTTATTCCAACATCACTGGGAGGAGAGCGCAGCAGTGAACCACCATATGCAAGAACCCCGTTAGATGAAATTCCTGACGATCGGTGGGGAAATATATGGCTGAAGATGAATCGTCGTCCATACAGTGGTGTGCGCTTGGAATTTGATAGTGAAGAAGCTCGAATACTTGAACAGGCGGGATTGTTTAATCGTTTAATCGGTGGAAAAAAACCGAACACTGAACACCTAATTACAATTTTAACAGAAACTTTTACACAAGAAGCTGATGGACCAAGCAAAAATGTAACATTTGTTAGACTTACCGGAAAGTTTGATCAAACTTCAGGCCCAACAACTCCTGACGATACCGTCTTAGGCACAGTCTTTCCCCATGCTTTAACTGATCATTTCAAGCCATTGTTCACAAAATTAGTTAATAGCGGACGTGCTACAGTTCCAAAGGCATTGCTCAATTCTGTCAATCAATAGCCATCTTCCCAATCACGAACTTCGAATCCTCGCCGTAGTCCTCGACAAAACTCTCATACGATAGGAAATCCCGATAATCTCTGCGTTGTGCCGATCGAAAATAATCTAAGATATGCTCCGGATGCAACCACGAGGCTTGCTTCAAGCGCAGATAATACGGATAACTCGAGTATGGATACTCCCTCACACTGACAGGGCGAGACCCTGTCACTTCTTTTGGATTCAAGTGAATGTACCGGGTGACATGAAGGAGATACGAATCGCGATCAATGTACGCCGCTTTATATGGCCCTTGAAACAATGTTCCAATTCGCTTATATCGCTTATTGAAATACATGGAATAGCTCGTACATATAGCTTGAAGGAAGTTTGCCATACCGTAAGATTCTTTTTGATAAAGCACCAAGTGAAAATGGTTTGGCATCAAACAGTAGGCGAGAAGGGAGACTTCTTCAGCAAATGAACGCAGTGGCCGTATTCTGACAGGGCGAGACCCTGTCATTTTATCTAACGGATGCTCCAAAACCTTTTTAGGATCCAATTGAGGAGAAAGGTATGCCTTTAAGAAGCTTAAAAACACCCGATAATCCTGATCGTCAAGGAATATCAACCGCTTTTCGACACCACGATTGTATGCGTGGTAATTGCCACCCGCAACATAAAGCTTCACGGTATTTTGCGAAGGCATACACCGATAATAATTGACAGGGCGAGACCTTGTCAATTATTTTCTCCAAATCCTACAATAAGCTATAGACAACACAAACAGCATTATGTACAATGATTTCTAGAGCGGAAATGACGCTCGTTTTTTTCTTCAAAAACATGGCAAAATCCTCAAGTTATACCGGTAGTCAAATTGTCGTTCTCGAAGGCCTCGATCCTGTTCGCAAGCGCCCGGCCATGTACATCGGTACCACGGGGTTGGCAGGGGTCCACCACTGTCTCAACGAAATTATTGATAACTCTATTGACGAGGCGCTCGCCGGATTTGCCAAAAATGTCTGGGTTACGATTCATGCAGATGATAGCGTCACAGTCCGTGATGATGGCCGGGGAATTCCGGTCGATAAAGTTCCAAAGTACAAAGTCTCCGCCCTTGAACTTGTTATGACCAAGCTCCATGCCGGCGGCAAGTTTGAAGGTAAAGCATACAAAGTATCCGGCGGACTGCATGGCGTGGGAGCCTCCGTCGTCAACGCGCTCTCCATCTGGACAAAAGTCGAAGTGCACCGCGACGGCAAAAGCTATACCCAGGAATACAAACGGGGTATTCCGACTGGTCCTGTCGCCACCACCGGCCCGCTTCGCCGGAGCGACAGCGAGGCGAGCAAAGCCGACGACACCGGCACAATCGTTTCATTCATGCCGGATGCAGAAATTTTTAAAGAAGGCATCGCCCTCACCTTTGATATCGTCAAGAAACAAGTCCGCGACCGGGCATACCTCATCGCGCGCCTCGCATTTCATCTCGTCGATGAGCGCACGAATGAATCCGCACATTATTATTTTGAGGGAGGCATCACCTCGCTCGTCAAAGCGCTTAACCGTAATAAAGTCGTCCTCCACGATCCCATTACGATTAAAAAAGTTTCCGCCGACGGGGACATTGATATGGAAGTGGCGATTCAATACAACGACGGGTTTTCCGAATCCGTCGAAAGCTATGTCAACGTCATTCATACGGTCGAGGGTGGCACGCACCTCACTGGATTCCGGATGGCGCTCACCCGGGCGATCAATGATTACGCCAAAAAAGTAGGAGCCACCAAAAACAGTGACGACAACATCACCGGCGATGACACACGGGAGGGACTCACAGCGATCGTCTACATGAAGATGTCTTCCCAAAATCTCCAGTTTGAAGGCCAAACGAAGGGCAAACTCGGTAACGCCGAGGTCCAACCCTTCGTCCAGTCAGCAGTCAAAGAGGGCCTCGATACGTATTTTGAGGAAAACCCCGGTGACGGCCGCGCGATCCTTGAGAAAGTGTTCCTTGCGGCCAAGGCGAGACTTGCCGCCAAAGCCGCCAAGGACGCCATCATCAGAAAAGGGGCTCTGGAAGGCGCGACGCTTCCGGGTAAACTCGCCGACTGCCAGGAAAAAGATCCAAGCGTCTCTGAACTGTTTATCGTTGAAGGCGACTCTGCCGGTGGCAGCGCCAAGCAAGGCCGCGACCGCAAGTTTCAGGCAATCCTGCCCTTGCGGGGAAAAATCCTCAATACGGAACGGGCGCGCCTGGATAAAATCATCGAGTTTGAAGAACTCAAAGCCCTCGTCATCGCCCTCGGGATGGGAATATCGGACAGTCTCCGGCCGGAAAAATTACGCTATCACCGGGTCATCATCATGACGGACGCGGATGTAGACGGCGAGCATATCATGACGCTTCTCCTTACCTTCTTCTTCCGTCACCTGCCGTATATTATTGAAAAGGGTCATCTCTATATAGCCCAACCCCCGCTTTATAAAATCAGCATCGGCAAAAACGCCCACTATGCCTATTCCGACACAGAACGTGATACTGTGGTACGAGTGCAAGGAAAAGACTTAAAAACTGCCCCAAATATCCAACGGTATAAAGGCTTGGGAGAAATGAATCCCGAACAACTTTGGGAAACGACCATGAATCCGACGAACCGCGTCATGCGTCAGGTGAATATTGCAGACGCGGCAGCCGCCGACCAAGTATTTGCTATGCTTATGGGAGACGAAGTACCGCCGCGCAAACGATTTATCCAAACGCATGCAAAATCAGCGACGTTGGATATATAATAATGGAATCATCGAATTACGAATGAAGCCCGAATATACAAATACATTGATACCGTATCATTCGTATATTCGAATTGATTCGATATTCGATGATAGTAAAAGGAGGAATGTATGAACAAATTAACCGCGGGAAAAAATCCTCCCGCACAAATCAATGTTTTTGTAGAAATCCCGCAGGGCGGGGATATCAAATACGAACTGGATAAAGAAACAGGCGTCGTATTCGTGGACCGCTTTCTCTACACGGCATTCCGGTATCCGTTTAACTACGGTTTTGTTCCGGGAACCATGGCAAAAGATGGCGATCCCGTGGATGTCCTCGTATTAAGTGACAAATCCGTCGCTCCGGGCACCGTGATCCCGGCTGTCCCTATCGGGATGCTCGAGATGGAAGACGAAGAGGGGATAGATACCAAAATCCTCGCTGTCCCGACCCTCAAGGTTGATCCGTATTACGGCGCATGGAAGGATATCGCCGATGTACCGCAAGCGATCAAAGATAAAATCAAGCACTTCTTCGAGCACTACAAAGAGCTCGAACCTGGCAAGTGGGTCAAGATCAAGGATTGGAAAGGGAAAGACGCCGCAATGGAAGACATAAAAAATGCCATCCCGGCGAGCAAATAAAATTAAGTCCGGCTTCACTTTCTCTCTGCTATAACGCTTATGGTTTGAGGGGAATGAAACCGAAGACGGATCTTAATTTTCGTTTGCGATGCAAAGGGATGGTTTGACGACGTATGAACATCGGTAAAATCGTTCCATCAGAAATAGTGACGGAGATGCAGCGGGCATATCTCGACTACGCCATGAGCGTCATCGTCGCGCGTGCCCTCCCTGATGTACGAGATGGCCTCAAACCCGTCCACCGCAGGATCCTTTACGCCATGCACGCCATGGGAATGTCCCATACGAGCCGCTATACCAAATCCGCCAAGGTCGTCGGAGAGGTCCTCGGCAAATACCACCCCCACGGCGATGCGCCGGTCTATGAGGCAATGGTGCGTCTCGCACAGAATTTTGCCATGCGCTACATGCTTATTGATGGCCAGGGTAATTTTGGATCTGTTGACGGCGATCCGCCTGCTGCCATGCGGTATACCGAATGCCGGCTTTCGTCCATTGCCTCAGAAATGCTCCTGGATATCGAAAAGGAAACCGTAAAATTTTCTCCAAACTTTGATAATACCATCAAGGAGCCTGATTTTCTTCCGGCCAAACTCCCGAACCTCCTCCTCATGGGATCGGAGGGTATCGCCGTCGGCATGGCCACTAAAATTCCGCCGCATAATCTCTCCGAAGTAGCCGATGCCATCGGCATGATGATCGGAAAAGCGAGGATTGAAAAGTCATCAGTCATCAGCCCGCCTGCAGGCGCCTGGAGCGCCAGCGACTGGCGGGCAGGTCATCAGTCTTCAGATAAACAACCGATCGAAGGTCTGATAGCTGAAGACAGAAAGCTGACGACTATCCACTTTGACACCACGGTCGAAGATCTCATGGAGCACATTCAGGGACCGGATTTCCCGACCGGCGGAATCATTTATGACGTCAGTGAAATTAAAAACGCCTACGCCACCGGACGCGGTAAGATCGTCATGCGGGGACGGGCTGAAATAGAAGACATCGGTGGCGGCAAAAGCGCCATCATCATTAGCGAACTCCCGTATCAGGTCAATAAGGCTCTCCTCGTCGTTAAAATTGCCGATCTCGTGAAAGATAAAAAAATCGAAGGCATTAGTGATCTCCGGGACGAGAGCGACCGGCGGGGTATCCGGGTCTACGTCGAGCTTAAACGTGATGCCAAACCCAAGCAGGTCCTCAATAACCTCTATAAGCACACCAATCTCCAGACCACGTTTCCGGTCAATATGGTAGCGCTTGTGGATAACACGCCACAGACGTGTAGCCTGAAACTCATTCTCGAAGAATATATCAAACACCGCCATGATGTAGTACGAAAAAGAAGTGAATTTGAGCTCAAAGAAGCCCGCGCTCGGGAACATATTTTAGAGGGTCTCAAGATTGCCGTCGATCATATTGATGAAGTGATTGCCATTATCAAAAAAAGCGAAAGCGCGGATGTTGCCAAAACCAAACTTATGACCCGCTTCAAGCTTTCTGAAATTCAATCAACCGCAATTTTGGACATGCAGCTCCGGCGCTTGGCAGCCCTCGAGCGGCAAAAGATCGACGATGAACTGGCTATGATCCGCGAAACGATCGCCTACCTCCTTGATCTTCTCGAGCATCCGCAAAAAATTCTCAATGTGGTACGTGATGAGCTTCTCAAACTCAAAGAAAAGTACGGCGATAACCGCAAAACCAAAGTGTTTAAAAGCAAAGTCGGCGAGTTTAGCGACGAACAACTCATCCCCAACGAAGAAGTCATTATCACCATGAGCCAGTCCGGCTATATCAAGCGGGTCCCCCGGACCACATTCAAGATGCAGGAACGCGGCGGCAAAGGAGTGATCGGTATGGCGACGAAAGAAGAAGACGCGATTGATCAATTGATTGTCGCCCAAACCCACGACAATATGCTCTTTATTACGGACCGCGGACGCGTCTATCAAGTCCGCGTCTGGGACATCCCGGAGGGGAGCCGCCAGAGCAAAGGCCAGGCGGTCGTCAATCTCATCAATATCGAGTCCGGTGAGCGCGTAACGAGCATCCTCGCCTACAGCCTGAAAAAGGATCAACAGAAGGAACAAGGGGTCAAACACATTCTGATGGCCACCAAAAACGGCACGGTGAAAAAATCCAAACTCACGGAGTACGAAAATATCCGCAGAAGCGGCATTGTCGCGATCAAACTCGAATCCGGCTCACCGAAAGGCGAAGCGAGTGATGAACTCGCCTGGGCGAGACTAACAAGCGGGGAAGATGATATCCTGCTCGTGACGCACGAAGGCAAATCCATCCGATTTGGGGAAAGCGAAGTCCGGCCGACGGCCAGGGACACCATGGGAGTGCGGGGAGTATTACTGACAAAAGGTGACTTTGTCGTATCCGTCGATGTCATCGATACGCATACCAAAGGTGCCGACTTTTTGACGATCATGGAAAAGGGGATCGGCAAAAAAACCGCGATCCGCGACTTCCCCAAACAACGCCGCGGCGGGCAGGGGATCAAAGTCGCCCAAGTCAAAGATAAAACCGGCAAAGTCGTCGTTTCCCAGATCGTCCCCTCTGATTGCGAAAGTGTGATCCTCACCTCGACCAAAGGCCAGGTCGTCAAGCTCCCGATCACCTCAGTACCAAGATTAGGCCGAGCAACTTCCGGAGTTATATTGATGCGCTTCACCGACAAATCCGACACCATCGCAGCGGCTACTTGTCTTGCGAAATAAACGCTCACACGCCATGAAACAAACCAGACTGCAAAATGCCGCGTATATCCGTAATTTCGTTTTTGGGGTCGAGGATAGTTTAGTGTCTACCGTGGGCCTCCTGTCCGGCATTGCCGTGGGTGGCGTGGAGCGTTCGCAGATTATCCTCACCGGCATCGTTCTCCTTTTTGTGGAGGCTTTCTCCATGGCGATGGGAAGTTTGCTTTCCGAACAATCAGCCCAGGAATATTTGAGCCGCAAAGAGGTCTCCATGCGCGCATCGGCGACGGACAGCGTTATCATGTTTGTCTCCTACTTCCTCGCGGGTCTTATCACACTTGCTCCGTACTTCACTATGGAATCAAAATCAGCGCTTCCGATTTCCATCGCGCTCTCATTGGGTTCTCTCTTCCTTTTGGGTATCGTGAGTGCCAAAATCTTTGGCATCAACATACTCAAAAGCGGCATCAGGACGCTTGCCATGGGTGGCTTTGCCATACTCGTCGGCGTCCTCGTCAGTCTCGTCGTTGCGAAATAATAAACCAACCAGGATTCTTGCTACAATAGATACATGCATGCCTCGACCGTATCTTCTCGTCATGGATTAACCACTGATGAAGCACGACTGCGGCTCGTTCACTATGGACAAAACCTATTACCGGAAAAACCGTCCTTCACTGCCGTATCCATCTTCATCCATCAATTCACGAGTCCCCTGATATACATCTTGTTGGGAGCCGCCGCCATCACCGTACTCCTGCGGGACTTTGTTGATGCGGCAGTCATCGGCATGGCCGTATTGGTCAATACCATCCTCGGATTTATACAGGAATATAAAGCGGAAACAGCGCTTCTCTCTCTGAAAAAAATCCTGACGCCGCAAGCGAAAGTTATCCGCGATGGCAAGCCTGTTACGATTGCAGCCTCTTTGCTCGTACCGGGAGATCTCGTCCTCCTGACATCAGGAGAACGCGTACCGGGCGATGGCACTGTGGTCGAGGCTGTCCGGCTATTTATCAACGAATCGTGGCTCACCGGAGAAAGCGTTCCGGTCGAAAAAAATACCCCGACCAGTCCAAGCCAATTGAATCCAAATAACGCGGTCTCCATGGGTACTGTAGTCGCCTCCGGAAGAGGACTCATCAAGATTACCGCGACTGGAATGCATACAGTAATTGGCACGATGGCCCAAACGCTCAACCAAACGAAAAAAGAAGACACGCCACTGCAAAAAGAAATTTCCGGGCTTGCGCGCACACTCGCCGTGATCGTAGTCGTATTGTGTGGATTACTGTTCATCCTCGGGGTGCTTCACGGACAAGCATTCGTCGTGATGGCCTCGACGGTCGTGGCCATCGCGGTTTCCGCTATACCGGAAGGGCTCGCCGTATCCCTAACGGTGATCCTTGCGATAGGCATGCAACGCGTCATGAAAAGAAACGCGTTGGTCAGAAAAATGGTCGCCGCTGAAACGTTGGGCTCTATCTCGACGATATGTGTCGATAAAACCGGCACGATTACCCAAGGGGTGATGTCGGTCGTCAAAAGTGACCTGACAGACACCACACAGGCGATGCGGGCCGCCGTCCTTGCAAACAATCTTGAAGAACCGCTCGAAATTGCCTTGTGGGACTTTACCAGAACCCTGGGTCAGGGTGATCCACAACAGATTGCCGATACCCACAAACGTATCTCTGAGCTGCCCTTTGACAGTGTCAATAAATATATGAGCGTCACGACGCGTGATGGTGTATGGACCAAAGGCGCGCCGGAGGTCGTTCTTGCGATGAGTGATCTCCCGAAACATACCCAGTCTATCTGGATGCAAAAAGTTACGAAGTGGGGATCAGAGGGACTGAGGGTGCTTGGGCTCCTTCATAACAAAACGTTTCTGGGGATCATCGGCATTGCCGATCCGGTGCGGGAGGGTGTCGCCGACGCAGTCGCCCATGTCCAAGAAGCCGGAGTAGCCATCACGATGGTCACGGGAGATTACCGTGCCACCGCCCAGTCCGTGCTTTCCGCCATTGGACTGCCAATCAAAAACCCTGAACATGAAATTATGGAAGGCCATGAAGTAGCGAGCATCACTGAGGATGAACTTGTCGCACGGGTCCGCGGTATCCGGCTTTTTTGCCGGGTGAGTCCAGACCAAAAACTGAAGATTGTCTCAGCGCTCCAAAAAGCCGGGGAGGTCGTCGCCATGACCGGAGACGGCGTCAATGATGCGGTAGCCATAAAAAAAGCGGATATCGGGATTGTCGTCTCTGGGGCCTCAGACGTTGCCCGGGAGACTGCCGATATCGTGCTTCTCGATTCTAACTTTAAGACCATTGTCGCAGCGATCCAGGAAGGACGGGCAATCTATGACAACATCCGGAAGGTTACATTTTATTTACTTTCTAATTCTTTCGTAGAAATATCCTTAATCGCCACAACGATCGTCCTCGGACTTCCACTGCCGCTTACTGCCATCCAGATTCTCTGGATTAACCTGGTCGATGACGGGATCCCCACGCTTGCGTTGGCTACCGATCCCAGAAGCCATGATTTGATGCGCAGTAAGCCGCGGCTCAAATCCGCGCCGATTGTCGACCGGAGGATGGGCATCCTGATTGTATGCATTAGTGGAGTGATCGCAAGCGTATCCCTTGCCGTGTTTCTCTGGACCGGTGGGGAAAGAACGATTGCCTTGAGCCGCACCATGGTGTTTACGCTTGTGGCCATAAGCACACTCGTCTATGTCTTCAGCTGCAGAAGTGTCGACCGGCCTATGAAACTTATATCAGTATTCCATAATCGGTGGCTTCTGGGGTCAGTAGCTATGGGATTTGCGCTCCAACTCTTTGCCGTCTATCATCCGTGGGGCAACCTCGCATTTGGAACCGTGCCGCTGTCTGCTACCTCCTGGGCTGTCATCCTTGGCGCAAGCGTCCTCATCATGGGTATGATTGAAGGAATGAAGCGGTTTAACAAAATAACAAATTAACAATTTAACTATGAATCTGTGGATTCAGATCAGCATCCTGATTGTATCCGGTATGGTATTAACCGGAGCGGCTCACCTGGTCGTCAAACAAAGCACGCGTCTCGCCCACATGGTTGGGCTTTCAAATTTTACGGTTGGATTTCTTCTTCTGGGCATCTTCACGTCTATGCCGGAACTCTTTGTGGCCATGCAGTCGGTTCACGACGGGATTCCTCAATTGTCAGCCGGCAACCTGCTTGGCGGATCGATCCTTCTGCTCTCATTTGTCATGGGGACGACCGCGGTACTACTCGGACAAGTCAGATTGGATCACCGGTTAAGCGGCAAGGAACTCGTGGTGATGATGGGGGTCATCGCCGCGCCGGTTGCCGTCCTCTGGGATGAACGGCTCACGCGGCCCGAGGGACTGTTTCTCGTGAGCGTGTATATTCTTCACGCATTTGTGCTTAACCAGGATGACAGGAAGATGCACCGAAAAAATAATGTCGTCAGCGCCAAAGGACTCAGCAGTCATCTGGCTCTCCTTGCCGTAGGGGTGGGCATGATGTTTCTTTCCTCACGGTTTATTGTATCGGGTGCTGAGAATATCATGAAGACATTCGCCATTGCACCCGTCGTCTTTGGGCTATTTTTCCTCTCTCTTGGCACCAATCTTCCGGAACTTGCCTTAGCCTTTGAAGGCATACGCAAGCGGAGCAAAGAAATCGCCTTTGGGGATTTTTTAGGTAGCAGTGCTGCCAACACCCTGATTTTGGGACTACTCGGACTGGTCATGCCCTTCAGCGGGTCTGGCAACGGAAAAATCCTGGGAGCGCTTCTATGGCTGACCTGCATATCCGCCTATTTTCTCTGGGCCGTCTCATCCGGACGGACGGTTTCGAGAAAAGAGGGCATCGGGCTCCTTATCTTTTATTTCATTTTTGTCATATACGAACTGGCCGTCTAGCCATCACGTGCTATACTCACACACAATGAACATTGACGGAAAATTTCTAGCCGAACAAATTCTCAAAAAGCTTCGGGCGGGGGTCATCAAGCTAAAACAAAAAGGGGTAACGCCGACCATCGCCGTCATCCAAGTTGGGGATGATCCCGGCTCTACCGCCTACATCCGGCAAAAACAAAAAGCAGCGGAACAGATTGGAGCGAAGCTTTTATTGAGTCGTCAGTCGTCAGTCGTCAGTCGTCAGCAATTAGAGAACAGTATCAAACAATACAACAACGATCCCAAAGTCCACGGCATCATCCTCCAACGCCCGTTACCCGGAGTTTTAGATGCACAAAGTACATCACTATGTAGTGCTATACTTCCTACAAAAGACGTTGATGGTTTTCTTCCCGATTCTCCCTACCGCGTCCCTGTCGCCTCCGCTGTCATCACGATACTCCGATTTGCTTTTTCCCAATTAGACCAATTAGCCCCATTAGACCAATTTGACTCATGGCTCGAAAAACAATCCATCGTCGTCCTCGGTAGGGGAGACACCGCCGGAAAACCAATCGCAGACCTGCTCATCAAACGAGACTGCAATGTCACCGTCGTCCACTCCCAAACTCCCAATCCCGACACAATCACCAAAACGGCGGATGTCCTGATCAGTTGCGTGGGGAAAACGAATATTGTACGACGTGATACCATAAAACCAGGCATCGTTCTCATAAGTGTCGGGATCACTCGGGGGGCTGACGGCAAACTCCACGGAGACTATGAGGAAGACCACATCAAGGATCTCGCTTCATTATATACTCCAACTCCTGGGGGAGTCGGTCCGGTAAACGTCGCCTGCCTCATGGAAAACCTGCTTCAAGCCGCAAGTAATGTACTATAGGTCTTGTTCAATGCGAGCCGTAAGCGTACAATATCTTGTATCCACGCCCTCATTTATCCTATGGGAAGATCACAGATCGCACCAATTTTACAACCCGATGACACGACGTGCGGCCCGTCCGCCCTCAAACTTGCGCTGGAAATTTTAGGGAAACGTAAATCACTCACGGCTCTTATCGAGCTTTGCAAAACCAACAGAAACGGGACATCCACAAAAAAACTCATTGAGGCAATCAATGCATTGGGATTTTCCGTGCTTGCGGTCGAATACGCGACCCTCACACATCTCCAGAGCGCACTTAAATATCCGACCAGCCAGCCCCGCGCAGTACTCGTCTCGTATCTTTATGATCTCGATGAAAAAGAAGAACCCCATCCCGATTCGGGACACTGGGCGGTCGTATCTACATACTCGGCCAGAAACAGCAGGATTGTGCTCCTCGACAGCGCAAGCGGCAAAAAGAAATCGTATGCATGGAAAGAATTCCGGGACCGCTGGATGGACTTTGATCTCAAACGGAAAAAAATCAAAAAAGGCAGAAAGGAATTCAAACTCGTCCGCCGCTGGCAGGAGCAATTACTGTTGGTAATTGCTAAGGATCCGAAATATCTTCCAAAATTTAAAATCCAAACCGCGAAGTATTTTCTTGCTGCCGAAAACTGACCGCTTGCAAATCAAAAATGTCCTGTTCTATACTTGGCATACTATGACAAACGCGATGCCCATCACGAAGGATGACCTCAAAACAGTACTCAAGGAACTCAATATTGCAACAAAGGACGATCTCAAACCATTTGCAACAAAGGACGATCTCAAAGGACTTTCCACAAAAGATGATCTTCTCCACCTCGAACGAAGGCTCAAGCTCCGTATGGGCAAACACCGCAATGAAATCTTTACCATGGTTGGCAATCTGGCAACCAGTACTCCGAGCCGTCGTGAATTTGAGAGCCTCAAAAGTCAAAGTCGCTTTATCGCACACTCGTAGACCTTCGGAGACACGACTCCACGATCTCCCGGATAAAATCAGCGAAGGTCATCCCCGCGGCTTTATACGAAACCGTCATCCCATAATCATCGCTGTCTCCGAGTCCCGGATTGGCGTTGGCTTCTAAAATAAATACCTCGTCGTCGCGCGTCCGGATATCGAGTCGCGAATAATCGGCAAATCCCATATCGATAAACGCTTTATGGCTTATTCGATTGATCTTCTCCAAAAAAGACAAGCTCAAGTGCGCTAAACGTACGGAGGATTCTTTATAATCCGCGTGGGTTTCATCCCACCGGCTCCCGTAGGTGAGAAATGCACCGGTTCCCTGTGTGGTAAACAGTATTTCTGCCGGGTGTAGCACTGCAAGACCGTTTTTTTTCTGAATAATTGTCACCTGAAACTCCCGCCCCACGATAAATTCCTCCACATACACAGATTGTTTAAACGTTTGCATCCGGTCGTTCGTCACGCGGATAAGTTCATCTGCATTTTTCACGACTGCATCTTTGGTGAGCCCCACACTACAATGTTGGAGTCCGAGTTTAACGATCGCGGGATAAACAAAATCGTCGCGTACGGATTCATTACCTGTCTCAAATTTCTGCCATCTGGGAGTGGGCAACCCAGCGGCCTCCATGGCCGCTTTCATGCGGCTTTTATCATTGCACACCGCAAGCGCAGCGTTCGATGATCCGGTGTAGGCAATGCCGGTAGCGTCCAATGCTTCCATGGCACGAACAAGTAATGACCCGTCCAATCCATCCCATTCTAAAAGATTAAAAATAACGTCGGCCCGGATATTTCGTATCTGATCAATTGTGTCCTCGGATATGGGTAAGAGTACGACGGTGACCCCTTTAAGGACAAGCGCTTCCGCCACTTCATCCGCGGATTCTTTCGTATCCTCATCCGTGGCTAAAAATGGGCTTGCAAGCGCCCGACGGGTGGGAAGACTGTAAATGATAGCGATTTTCATATAAATACCAAGCACCAAATTCCAAGTATCAAACAAATTCCAATTTCAATCCGCCAGTTGGCGGACTAAACGTTTTGAACATTGGTGCTTAGAATTTTGATATTGTTTGGAATTTGGTGCTTGTGATTTGGAATTTCGCTTTCATTTCCGATGAAAGCGTTGGTGTATCTCCCGCAACTGTGGATTGGTGATGTGTGTATAAATTTGCGTCGTCGACACATTTTTATGTCCGAGTAGTTCTTGGATTGCGCGTAGGTCAGCGCCACTACTGAGAAGATCCGTTGCAAAACTATGCCGCAACCCGTGGGGAGTAATTTTGACGGGTAACCGGGCCTTCTTCACATACTTTTCAACCGACCGCTGGACGCTCCTGGGCGAGAGTCTTCTCGATTCCCCGGTTTTATCGTCCTCGTCCGGCGTTTTCCCAGAGTAGCGGATAAACATGGGCTTCCACGCGTCATCGCGGCTCTTGAGATACCGCCCGAGCCACTCGGCGGCTGTATCGGACACAAACACGACTCTCGAGCGTCGGCCTTTCCCGATAATGCCAAATTCTTTGCGCTCTAAATTAATCTGATCACGGTTAAGCGACACGAGTTCCGAAACCCGCAGACCAGTCGAAAACAAAAGCTCGAGAATTGCTTTATCCCGAAATCCCTCAGGAGTACTGATTTCGGGCATATTGAGAAGTCGTTCGACGCCGTCCCGTTCCAAAAATTTAATGCTGTGGCTTTCTGCCTTCCCGAGCTCGACCATTTCCGGGGCGACAACCGGAATGCCGCGCTTGATGAGGAATTTGAGAAACGACCGGAGGGCAATCAGATGATAATTTTGCGTCACGCGTTTGAGCGTCAGTTCATGGGAATCCGTATAGCGGGATAAAAACAACCGGTACTCGCGTATTTTTTCCGGAGTAATGTCGCTAGGGGAGAGTACTTGGCCCCCCAGAAAGCCCAAAAACCGCTCCATATAGTGTTTATAATTGCGGATCGTAAGCTTGGAAACATTTCGCTCGAGTTCAAGATATTCCAGAAAATCAATAAGCAACTGGGAAAGATCCTTCATAAAGTGTATGTTGTCATCCTCGGGCTTGACCCGAGGATCCAGTCAAAACCCCCCTGGATTCCCGCCCGCTTCGCCAAAGCGACGGCGAGGCGAGCCTTCGCGGGAATGACGATCACTATAAGAATGTACGACATCACGAATATTGTCAAGCACCAGTCTGATATACTGTACATATATGACCCTCGGTATCAAAGTCGGCGTCCAAAAACAAAGCTTCGTGGATCTCACCCAAACGAACGCTCCGTTTGCTGAGGTCTGGTTCAATGTCTCACAGGCAGATGAGTATTCAGCACTCTTTGACGAGCTAAAACGACGTCATATGCAGGTAGGACTCCATTTCTGGGGAGCGCTCTCAGACGGCACTTGGACCAATATCGCATATCCGGATACGGATCTTATCAATGAGTCCCTTTCCATGATCAAAAAAACCATCGATATGGCAGCCCGTCACAAATTTCAGTATGTCAATATCCATCCCGGATGCGCCGCCCGCGTGGGTATTGATTTTGAAAAAACCCGGATGGATTTACGCAGCGCGCCTATTCCGTTTGAGCAATCGATCCCATTATTTGTAGAAAACGCGCAAACACTGCACGAATATGCACAAGCCCGTGGTATTATTTTTACTGTAGAAACGCTCCCGGCGCGCGTAGTGAAAGGTTGGTATGACCATGCGGCACGAGCTAATCCCACGATGATCATGAATGTCTATGAACTACCCATAGCTGCCCTTGAGGCGGCCGCGGGAGCCGGACTTTGGATTGCCAATGATTTTGGCCATACCGCAGCGATCCCATCCGATAATCCCAGAGATCTCTGGACGTATCTCAAGGAAAAAACAGTCAACCTCTCTCCACAGACCCGGCTCATCCATTTGGGATTTGTCACGCCGCCGTGGAACGGCACCGATATCCATAATATGTTGGATCCGAAATTATTGAATTCTGATGATGCGATGCCGAATAAACTTCAGATGATTGAACTTCTGAAACTCTTTAAAAATAGGGACGATATCTGGATACTCACCGAACCCAATGGCGGGCATACGGAGAACTACTTTTTAGCTCAAAAAATCCTCGCCGAAGCCCTAGAATAACCATTGCTATTTTAGCTTCAAATTCAAGCCCCTGTATTGCCCTAAGAAGGGTTTATAGGGATGAAGTGATGAATATATACACGGAACAATTATTTTCTATGAAACTTCTCAAACACTGCACGATTTCTTGATACGGATTCTTGCCGCCACTGGTAATAAAGATCACCACGGGAAAATATATGTAACACAAGATTTGTCTCATCGGCAAACGGATATGAAATATTACCAATCCATAAAATCTTTGGTTCATCGAGAAAAATTGATACACATGACGGATCAGTCGTCCCGCATTCAATAATATATTGACCATTTGCTGACCGTATATCCGGATGAAGACCAATAAAATACGTCTCACTCAAGGCCTCAGCCTGATATGTTTTATATAAATAATCGCATGCAACCTGTTTGAGCGCCATGTGACCTTTTTCCTGCGGTCCTAAACCATCAACGGAAACAATAGAATCACAAATCGCTCTATAGGTATCCTTGGTAATCATCGGCTCTGATCGATAGACCACCGCGCCACGATCTAAAGCGATAAGGAGCCCATCAAGCACATCCCATGCTGTAGCCGCAGGATAGCCGGAGTAAAAAACATTTTGTAGTTCCTCCGATGTCATCGTGGTACATCCTTCAGCGGATGAAACTTGTGATGCGTCTCCTCGGCATACCGATCCGACGCATGGACATACCGGGTCGTCGTATCAAGCGATTCATGACCCAAAAGAATTTGAATGGCAGCTGGATTGGCGCCTGCTTCCGCCAAATATGTAGCAAAACCATGCCGGAGGGCATGCGCGCTCACGGGAACATTGATATGCAACTGTAATCTATACCACTTCAGGCGCTCCTGAAAATAATTATTTGAAATATGCTGCTTAATCGATAATCTTCCGCGGCCTCGGTATGCAATAAAAAGAGCAGGAATCCGATCATGACGAATACGAAGATACGCATCAAGATGCGCTTTAGCGCGCTCGGTCAAATAAACAAACCGTTCTTTTTTACCTTTTCCAAGGATAAAAATTTTTCCGCTGTCATCTATTTGTTCACGCAGAAGGTTCGTAAGCTCCGATATACGCATCCCCGTGGCAAATAACAACTCAAGCATGGCTCGATTTCGTAATTTCACCCGAGGATCCTTTTCTAAACGCAACGGCGCTTCAATAAACCGGATAAGTTCAGAAAGTTCAGCCACCTTGGGATGCCTATGTACCGTTTTGACCAACTTTACGACTTCCGGAGGTATGGGAATTTTGTGATCCATGTCAATAAGAAACGTCAAATACCTCCGTAGCGTCGATAGCATGCGGTTGATGCTGGTTCCGGATAGCTCTCTTGTATTTTTCAGGCCTTCTACGGGCGTTATGCGGTCCACTGAAGATAGGTACGCTTTGTAGTATTCAAGTGTCTTTTTATCAATCGCGTCAAAGGCAATATTTGCATCGGCAAGAAACCCAGCGAAGGTCATAAGATCCCGTTCATAATTATAGACGGTTTCGGCTGAATAGCGGTTACTCTTCAGAAAGAGGAGAAAGTCGTCCAGAAGCGGAAGTGTTTCCTTACTGATTGTTTTTGCTTGCCCAACAGGGGATTGTATCGGAGATTGAATTGGAGCATCATTTGTCGTATTCATATCGAGTGTAAGGGATATTATACTCGATAATAAAACTCATTCCTTCCTATGTCAATACGTCAAAATCCATTGGCTACGGGAGTAAACCAATCCGAAAACGAAACTTTTTAAGAATCATCAAAAGCAGAGGACGGAAGATCACCGATCTGGAATCAGCGAATAATGCTCCTCATAGCAGCCTGAACGCCTTTTATCGTCTTTAAAGCATTCCATACTGTGTGAGCTTCGTATTACGAACCCCTCTTTCGGGTGTTTTATTGGTCACTAAATATAGAGCGTAATAACGCGCCAAACTAGTAGTTGTGAGGCTAAGTACAGAACAACCAACACTCCTCGAGAAGCGTGTATACGTCGATTCGGTTTTATTTAGATTGTTCTTATGCGCTAAACATGAATATTTGAGGCTAATTTCCCACGGAGATCACTGTGTGCTAGATTACTTGTAGAGCGTAGTAACAAGCTAAACGATCAATTCACCGCATACAAAGTGTGTTCAATCGACGAGCGGGAGGTAGCAGTCCTGTTCTATCGCCTGCTAGGCTTGGACTCCCGAGCGCACACGCTTGTGAAAAGTAGCTCTGGATGTCGTGAAATTATTTATCCACACAGGCCTATAATTATATAATTATATATATTCAGCCTCATGGATACGGTATCAAACTATATCAGTTCGACTCCGCTCACTACAGGCACCCCACTCCCCCTCTATACAAACCCCCGCCACTTTGTGGCTACCAACAAGATTATGAAAACAATTGCGGCGACCGATCCGAACTCTATCGCGGTCTTTTTATACAGTTTATCCTCAAGATACTGTTGCGCCATACCGACAGCGCAATACGTACAGGTAGTGAGAAATAACACGACTAAAGCTTGTTGTACGGGCCAAAATGCTAATATCCAGGCAAGTTCTCCTAAAACGATAGCAACACACCCACTGATCTGCCACACTCGCCTACTCACGCGCGGCTCGAGCGTAACCGACCACAAGGACTGTACGACTAATACGAAAGTCACTATCCCTACGGCCAGAGCATTCAAACCCACGGATAAACGGAATGATAGAACGGTCGATACGAGAAGAAAATAGGTGATCAAAGTCAAAAGAAATCCGACAGAATGTGCAGCGCGCAGGAGCGCAATAGAACGCTCAGCGGCTACATTATAAATATTTTCTGTCAAGATAAGCGCGTACATGCCGACCGCGTAAAGAGCCGCAACCGGGAGGCGGGTCAGCCAACGCACCGGCAACAAAAAATAGAAAAGCAGCACCGCAGCAGTAAAAAGCGTGGGGAGAGTGAGCAAGGTAAGCCATTCGGCGCCCCGAAGGTCTTCCCGTAACCCAAAAGCGCAAAGAAAATAGGTGGCAATACTAAAGGTGACTACCAATGGATAGCGTAGTTCCCCAGAGACGACTTGGGTCACCATAAGTCCCACGGTTAGGAGGAGGGTGATGGCCACAAACTGCTGGCGCTTCGAGAGCGAAATTTTTCTTTCCCAACGATGAAAATATTTCCGGAAATAATGCATATCTTACTCTTCCACATTCGTAAATACGCGCTGCACATCATCCGAATCTTCGAGTGTACCCACAAGCCGCTCAAGTATCGCTTTCTCATGGCCTTCCAAGGGCATCGTCGTTTTTGGCTGGTAGACCACATCGGCATGGGCAGCCATAACACCTTTTTCCTCTAATGCACTTTTCACGGAAAAAAGTGAGGAGACCTCGGTAAAAAGTACATACCCATCTGCCTCCTCGATACAATCGCGGGCTCCCGCATTGATGGCCACCTCAAGCAGGGTATCATAGACAATCCCCTCTTTGGAAACGACAAGGATACCGACAGAGTCAAATATATAGTGTACCGAACCCGGAGGCCCCAAATGGCCTTCATGTTTCTCTAATATATTTCTGATCACCGAAACGGTCCGTTGACGGTTATCCGTCACCGCTTCGATGAGTATGGCAACCCCCTTGGGCCCAAACCCTTCATAAAGAATCGTCTCGATTCCCCGACCCCCGAGCCCCCCAGCCCGTTCAATCGCCCGGTCGATATTTTCTTTGGGCATATTGACGGCTCGGGCATTTTCGATAGCCAACCGTAGTTTAAAATTCCCTATTGGGTCAGTCACCCCTCCCCCTTCGCGTACCGCAATCGTAATTGCGTGGGAAGCTTTGGTAAAAAAACGTGCCTTTACCGTATCCGTAACCGCTTTTTGATGTTTCACTTTACTCCACTTTGAATGACCACTCATAATGAACTTATTCTATCCTCTCCCTTGACTTTTCTCAACCAAACCCGCTACACTTCGCCGCATACCGTATGCCTACTCTTGCTACTGCCGAAGCTGCTATTGCCGCTGCACTTACCAACAATTGGACAGAAGCAATCCACATTAACAGCACTATACTCAAAAATTCCGCGTCTGATATTGCGGCGCTTAATCGCCTGGGATATGCCTATACCCAAAAAGGACAACGCAATCTTGCCAAATCGACGTTTGAAAAAGTACTCAAACTTGATCCGTATAACCAAATTGCCATAAAACACATGAAGTTGCTCGGATCAGCAAAACATATAAAAGCCGTTGGTGCCCCGGGTGTCACCAATCAAGTATCCCCACTTTCATTTCTCGAAGAACCTGGTATCACAAAGGTGGTCGCCGCGGTCAATCCTGCTCCGCAGGACGCAATTGCCCATCTTACTCCCGGTATGGAAGTTGCGCTGCGCCCTCGCAAACATTGCATAGAGATACGAAATATGAGTACGAACGCCTATATTGCTGCCCTTCCCGATGACATTTCATTCCGGCTCTTGCGTCTCATCGCGTCCGGCAACCGGTATCAAGCGCTTATCAAAGGACTCGACAAAAAAACGGTCATCGTTATGCTGCGTGAAATTGTCCGGAGTAAAAAATTTGCCGGACAACCATCCTTCACTGCTTCGCTCCTTCCTGTTTCCGGAGGATCTCACATGACGTCTTCCAAGGACGATACCAAGCCCGGGCAATCGTTAACCGACACCGATGGAGATGAACAGGATGGAGACACGCCCAATGGCGAAGATCCCAACGAAGAAGACCGTGCTCCACGCGAATAATCAAACCCTATTGCCCCCACCGATAATTTTTTGCGTTGACCAGACCCAATCGCACCGTTATATCCACCCGCCGATCTCCACGCTCCTCGCTCATCGTACATCCATACACGTTTCGGATAAACAAAACGGCCCGGGACTCCATCACATCTTTTTTTGCATGCACCGTACATCCATCCTGCACGGTTGTGTCATTTTCGAGAGCGACAACGGCCATACCCGCCCGCTCCAAGACTCTCGCCACCCGCCCGCCCAATCCGTTGGTACTTGTCGTATTCACGATGATGACTCGGAGTGTCTCGCGCCGCACTGAGTCAATCTCCAATAGACTTCCGACCACTGTATCAAACCGCTCAGTATTCCAAACCCGTGTCCCGCTCCCATCGGGAAGCACGGTATCCTGAAACACTCCCTGATCTTGGAGATGTATGGACCAAATCGCGTCAGGACGTAAATTTTTAAAAATCCACCACATACGGAAACGCATCGGCCATGACACCCCGCCTTCCCATTGCCATCCAGTGGGACTCAAGGGCGACAATGAAGCAATCGCCCTATCCGCGCTCAATGAACCATTCTCCCGTATCACACCCATAATCGGGAGTCCCAATGCATCACTCAGGCTATACAGAAATAATCCCTGCTTCGCGAGGTCAAGCGCCTCAAGCTTGAGAAGCGACACCAATGGAAGTTGACCGGTGCCATATACCCCTTCTATACGTACATCGCCGGGGATTGCGATGACCCCAAGCTTACCCCGCTCTCCATCCCAGGAAAGTACCGTCACCGGGTCCCCGACGACGACGACCGTCGTGCGACCATCCGGAAGAGAGGTAATAATATTCCAAATAATTATCGCGAAAAAAACGAGGAAAACAGAAGTTGTGATTCCGATAACACGGGACAGATGACGAGAACCCATACGCAGTGCAACACGATCTCGCATCATGAGTCTATACTACCACTCTTTCTTCCCTTTTTTGATGATCTCTACCTGGGGAAGTTGCCATGGGGAATCAGTGCCCATTTGCTTTTGAGCTTTTTTTTCAAGAATCCCTTTCTTGAATTTTTTCTTCTCTCCTTTGTAAAATCCACCGAATGAACCCATCTTAGAAACACTTACGAACGATAGTGAGTTTAGTGTTTCTTAGACCCGCCTAAAAGTGCTCCGTGAGCCGCGCTATGAATAATAGGTAAGGCGAACGGTAAACTTTGGCGGGTACACTCACGTATCATTCGCTATGCGTAATTATCTTACAACCATTTCTTCTTTAACTCAAGTAGTTTACCTTCCACAATTGCTTCCCGTATCTCTGTCATCAACTGATGGACAAACCAGAGATTGTGGATCGTGGCCAACCGATACCCCAAAAGCTCCCGCACGCGGAAGAGGTGATGGATATACGCCCGGGCGAAATGGGTACACGTGTAACACTGACACCCCTCCTCAATCGGACGACGATCTTCCGCATAACATTTATTTGTAATATCGATTTTGTATTTGTTTATTGGATTATTGTCTCGCGGAGCGAGATCCCGCTTCGCGGGAGTAGTATTCCCGATTAGGACGATTCCAACGCGTCCTAATCGGGTGGGCTGTACGCAATCAAACGTATCGATCCCCCGCTCGACAGCCGCAAATATATCATCAATCTCCCCCACTCCCAAGAGATGCCGTGGCTTCTCTTCAGGGAGGATGGGAACGACCCAGTCAAGAACGTGTACCATTTCCTTTTTTGTTTCTCCGACCGCTACACCACCGATAGCCACTCCGTCAAAATCCATCGCTGCAATATATTGAGCCGACTCACGACGCAGATCCTCAAACACACTCCCCTGTATCGATCCATACAACGCCTGATAAGGCTCGCCAGACTTTTGACTTTCGACTTTTAACTTTTGACTCGCGGTCAAGGACCGCGCCGCCCACCTGTGGGTTCGTTCCATCGATTTCTTTGCAACCTCGTACGCCACGGGATAGCTCGTACAGTCATCAAATGCGATGTGGATATCACTTCCCAGCTTCCACTGCCACTCCATCGCCGACTCAGGGGTAAATAAATGTTTTGATCCATCCCAATGCGACCGGAACTCAACGCCGTCATCAGTAATCTTGACCAACTGATCCGGTTTGATAGTTTGATTCCCGGTATCGTGCCTAGACGATGATGTAATTTGATCTAGTGGTCGGTTTCCAAATTTCTTGTCCCTTCCCAACGAAAACACCTGAAACCCTCCACTATCGGTGATGATCGGACCATCCCATCCCATAAATTTGTGCAGTCCCCCGAGCTTCTCAACCACCTCTATCCCCGGCCGAAGGTACATATGGTACGTATTGACAAAAAATATTTGTGTTCCTAGTGTTGCTAGTTCTTCTGGCGTTACTGACTTGACCGAGGCCTGCGTCCCCACCGGCACAAATGCCGGCGTCTTGATGACCCCATGCGGGGTATAGATCTCCCCCACCCGCGCCTTGGTCTTTTTGCCTTTGCATATAATTTTGAACTGGAAGTCTTTCATTATATTTTGTCATTCCGGGCTTGTTTACCCTGAGTCTTTCCGAAGGGACCCGGAATCCATTCTTTGATTTTACCTTGTCCCATTGACTTTTTCGAGAGAGAGAGGTAAGCTTTCTAATTAATTATGGCTATTACTGAAATCGCTAGAAAAAACCCCACAGATTGGGCGGTCGTTCATCCAATAATTTTTGATCTAGAAGGCATGACTCGAGTTACTGCCATTTGTGACAATGGACATAAACACGTTAATCTTCCTGTAGCAAAAAAACTTGCCAACCCGAATGAACTTCTACCTCAACGATGTGGGGTACAATTAGAAAATAATCACTTTTGTAATTCCTGGCTAAAAGTGGCATCATAAATCGCTATTTCAAAAAAACGCTTTATTTATGTCTCTAAGCTGTGTAGTTCTCATTATCTCTCACCCGTAAACTTTGAATGACATCCAAAACCGGTAAATGCAATTGACTTGCAAGTAATACTACTCCGCTTTCATCTGGTTTCAGTGTACCTTTCCGAAATGCCGCTTGATACACTACCGGATTATGATCGATAGCGAAATTCGGACTAAGTCTTGCTCCTAAACATGTTTGGTCAAAAAGAGGCCGATGTCGTCGTAAATTACCAGGATCTTGAGTCAACAATCTCATAAACCCAAATGTCATTTCCTTTTGCCTTGGATCTATAGATTCAGGAGTTGACCGTGCTCTTACGTGCTTCCAAAACGACGGGTTGTCTGTGTAGTATCCTAAAGACTCTCCAATGCCATCGTAGACGCCGGCGAGTTCACCAATGTATGCATCCTGATAGATATGATGAGTACTATACGCCCGTTGCGATGCGACAATTGCTTGGGTGAGAAGCACATCCATAAAACTCGTTGATACACGATCACTCCTCAACACTGCTTGAGAAAATGCATTGACGTTAACAGATCCATCGGACCTGATACATGCGTTACTAAATGCTTCACAAATAGGCAGTGACATGAATATACGGTGATCGTTTTCAGCTAACCTATCCGTATCAGGCAAATGATGTATCTCAACAGTCACTCCGTCCACTATTATCTCGACTATCGGTACATCTGCGTAGGTAAAAACTCTCACCTGTGACTTTGGTATCCTCCTCCGCGCTGCATCTGCAACCCGTTCCAGATTAACGGACACATCCACGGCCAAATCCAAATCCAACGTGCTTTCCGCTAAAATGTGCGCCTCTTTACAATCTCCCAGACCATAGCTTGGAGTATCAACTAATCCCATCCAAACGCGCTTTACAGTATCAAAACCCGGAGGTTTATCCACGTTCATGAGAGAGTTATAAACTATTCTATGCCCGGCGCTTCCCCGCACTACAATGGCACCATCATTTCTCTCAACCGAAAGAAGAGTTCTTCCTACATCCTGAACAAAAACCTCGAGCGCATTCCCTGTCTCTTTAGAAACGCTCGGACAAAGCCAGCCCAATACCTCTACGATTTCACCCATCTCAGTAGTCCGTGCGCTTCGTTCTAAAAAAGACTCTTGCGGTAATACTTGTTCAACGGGGAACATATACTCCCTTCCCTTTTACTGTTTGAAATAACGGCTTTATTAAACCAACCCTACGCAACTTTTCCCGTAACCTTCGAAGTGCCTGATCCAGCGCCCAATCAGAATAATGTTTTTCCCATTCATCGTTCCAAAGCGCCTTTGCGAGCATGTCCCGCGATACAATTTGACCCGGCATACTCAATAAGACCTTCAATATTTTTATTTCCCTTCCGACAAACTGCCTATCAACGCATACATCATTGATATATAGTTGACCTTCATCCCCGATAGTAAGGTGATGTTGCTCAACGATGACGTTAAAAATATATTTCTCGAGGATCGGCAACGTTATTGCGTAGGAATCATCTTTTGGTATAACAAGCCGGAGATTTTTTAAATATTCTAATGATGCGTTATGCGTATTTAAAATTGATCTTTCCCGTATAATATTTTTGAGAACCTGTTGTTCTTGTTGACTAAATCCGTCCCATAACCGATGAATGCGATACCTCATTGTGTCATGATCAAATGAAACATTGCCACAGTCGTGTGCATGACGGAGAGCCTCTGATACGATCCACAGATGGCCGCCACAAACGGATATAATCTCGCGTCTATCCTTTTCCTTCAGTGAAAATCCATACACTCCCTCCATGTGCCGGATAAAGTGATAAACCGTCGCTGGCTCATGTTGTTGTTCGTAAATAATATTTTGAATAATAGAAGGACAGATTGTGACAAGAGATGTATATAATGGTGCAAGAATATCGGACTCAATAAACCATAGAAAGGACACCGATCTTCCGACGCGCATAAGATATTGCTGAACCTGCCCAAATTCGGCTGACATAGATCGGATCATCCATTCTCCGTCAATAATGAAAAAAACCGTTTGGTCAAATTTCCTACTCCGGTATTCTTCGAGTCGAGACTCAATGATCTGCCACTGTTCAGTCTGAAAAGACTGGATTACTACGGGGACGTACAGTATCTTTGGCGTTAATCTGGATCGCTCCTGAATGAATTGATTAATACGGTATTGTCTATTACTACACGGAACATCAGGAATACTCACGCATTCTTTCCGCTGTATCACTGCCTCCCATCTATCAAACATCGCATCTGTTATTGGTTTGGGAAGCGGTCTGTCATAGAGAGCCATAGATAGGGCCAAAGTATACTACACACCAGTCATCCTGACAACCAACTGTCAGAATCTCCGTCAAGCGATCATATTTTTCCCGGCATACACTCACCCTGCTATGCCACCAAACGCTCATGTTATTATCTTTGACGACTCCAAGGCTTATGTGGAAACAGCGATAGGAACAATAGAGGGTGAGGGTCACACCATTATTGGGTCTGCGGGATCTATAAAAGATCTTGAAAAGAACTTACCCCAATGGGCAATCGAATTTACTGACGTGGATTCAATCGTTGCCCTCATAGACAATCAAGCGCCATGGAAAGATGACGAAGAACCAGATCCAAAGGGAGTAGGGGAAGTTGCCGAACGCATGATAAAAAATGCTATTGGGCAAGCCACCACCATAGCCACCACAAGCAAGGATAGTGATCAGGTCGGCTATGGAGACGTACGATACAATCGAATAACTGAACGAGTGAATATAGGCAAATTCATCACAGATCTCCCCGTTGCATCTCGGAAATAGTTAGCGTATCGCCGTAACATTATGACTGTCAATACCAAATAGAAATGTCCGCTTTTCTGCAAGATAGAAATGTCCTCTTTTTCATGGTGTTTCGTTGAACGCGTTTTCCTCCAGATACAGTCGGGCGGCCTGTCTCCAGGGATGATTGACTGCCGGTTTTGTCCA
>JAUXTO010000035.1 GCA_030679255.1 Candidatus Gottesmanbacteria bacterium
ACAATATGGTAGTCACAACAGTACACGTAGTGTGATCCATGTACCAGTTCCATACCTCCTATTGTAGCCCAACGAAAAAAGATGCAGGGATCACTCCATCCCTCGGCCTTACGGCCGGGGATTTAAGTTAGGTGCTTTAAAATTTCTGGGATCAATTTAGCCTGCATTCCATCTCCACGAAGTTGAAGTGGAATTGCCCCAGTTTGAACATTCAAACTTTGAAATAAATTTACAAGATCGGGAAGTTCAAAAACTGGAGCAATTCGTATGCTTGGATTACCAAGCATACTCTCGAATTCTAACATGAGAGTTTTCGTATCGTCTTGAATAGCTTTTTCAAAATCTCCTTTTTTATTGTCCACATTTGAATCCTTTGCTTTTAAAAGAGTCTGTCTTAATTCTCCATAAAGATGAGAAAAATAATTTTGGTCCTTAATCGCTGGTATATAATGATACTGAATGGAATCAAGAAAATCTGTGAGTTGTTTTTGCAGACTTGCAGAATTATTGGATTTTAATTTTTTACCAGTCGTATCAAGAAAGTTACTATATAACAACCCTTTTTCTTTTTTAAAACTTGTCTCAACACCAGAATCATGACTAAAATGACTGTATTCAGAGCTTTTGGTAAATTTTTTACTTACCCAAAAATTTTCTGGGAGAAAAAGCTTATCCTTTTGTGCTAAATTTTTTCCTTTATTTTTAATATTTATAAAAGTTATTCTTATTGTCACCAATTCTTCTTTAATATCTTTATCATCATTTTTAATATCTTTTTTAAAATAGTCCTGTTCAAACGAAAAAAAATGACCCAAACTTGTTTGCCCATTGAAAAATAAATTCAACGCTCTAAGAATATTGGATTTTCCTGAATCATTTGCTCCTGAAAAAATATTCAAATCTGAAATTTTGTAAATTTCGGATTTATCTCCCTTTCTATTACAAAATGATCTAAAACTTTTAATCTCAATTTTTTCAATGATTTTCATACAATTTTTCTTATTTTTTCAAAAATCTCACCACTCTCTTTGTCTAAATTTTTAATCTCCTCTAAAATATTCTTCGGATCGCGCAAAATCACCTCATTGCTCTTGGTCGGGTTTTTTACCGACAAATCAAAAGTATTTTGATCAACATCTTTCACCGCCAGTGACCATGAATTTTCGCTGTCTGCCTTGTTTTTTTGCAACTGCACAAACTCCGCCAAATCAATTTCATTCAACGGATTGCCTTTGCCTAGATTTCGATCGAGACTGAGTTGATAAAACCAAACTTTTTTGGTTGGTGAACCTTTTTGAAAAAATAAAACTACAGTTTTTACGCCAGCACCAGCAAAGACTCCACCTGGCAGATCAAGCACTGTGTGCAGATCGCATCTTTCGAGAAGTAATTTACGAAGAGAGACAGAGGCGTTATCCGTATTGGATAAAAATGTATTTTTGATGACTATACCAGCCCGACCACCAGCTCTGAGAATTTTTATGAAGTGTTGAAGAAAAAGAAACGCCGTCTCCCCAGTCTTGATGGGAAAGTTTTGCTGAATCTCTCGTCCAATACCTGCTCCGAAAGGAGGATTCGCAAGCACGATATCATATCTATCTTTCTCTTGAATGTCGTTAATATTTTCTGCAAGTGTATTAATATGGCGAATGTTAGGAGCTTCGATACCATGAAGAATCATGTTCATAATACCGATGATGTATGCCAGCGATTTGATTTCCTTGCCGTAAAACGTTTTATTTTGAAGTGTTGCCATCTGACTTGGCGATAGTTTCGCTCTATCTTCGGTTAGATAATTAAATGCTTCCACCAAAAACCCTGCGCTTCCGCAAGCGCCATCATAAATTGTTTCACCGATTTTTGGCGCGACCACTTTAACAATAGTCTTGATGAGTGGGCGTGGCGTGTAATACTCTCCGCCGTTTCGACCGGCGTTGCCCATATTTTTAATTTTTGCCTCATAAAGATGAGAAAGTTCATGCTTTTCTTCATAAAGACGAAAATGCATGCCGTCGACGATAGTCAATATTTTGCGTAGAGTATATCCGGTGGAAATCTTATTTTTTAGCTCACTGAAAATCTCACCGACCTTATATTCTATAGTGTTCGCGTCAGCATCAGGGTTTTTAAATTTCTTGAGATAGGGAAAGAGTTTACCATTAACAAAATCATTCAAGTCATCGCCATCAAGCGCTTTGTGATGATCAAGTTTTCTATCTGCTCCTTTTGGGCAAGCCCACGTATCCCAACGAAATTGTTGATCAAGAATATAGTCATATTTTCTGCCAGCTAAAGCCGCCTCGGTCTTTTTGGTTTCTTCCAAATCGTCCAGATACTTCAAGAAAAGAATCCATGAAGTTTGCTCTACATAGTCAAGCTCGGTTGCTGAACCAGCATCAGTATGGAGTATGTCGTCGATATTTTTAAATGATTGCTCAAACATAGCCAAATTATACTCCCCTCACGCTAGAAATATTCGATGCTTTCGACTTCCCATTCGTTTTTATAAACATGTCTACTTCCACAAGTCACTTAATTTTTTTGCGGAAAGCAATTTTTGTAATTTTATATATCGTGGCCCTTGAGGTGCTACCCCTCGTCGGTACGGGACATCTAGTTTGATTGGTTGTATGGTCTTTTTGTTTTTCAAGTACAATATAAACTTTCCCGAATCTTTATATGGTTCAATTTTTTCTATCTCCGCATAATGGCTTACTGCGCCCACGGGCCACTTTTCGTATATAACCAAATATTTAAGCTTCTCTCGCGCCTCTTGAGAAAGACGAATAGCCCACCACGCATTATTTTCCACATACGCATGTTTAAATCCCTCTTCAAAGGCCGCACAAACCACTGTGTCATACTGATATCCAACCTCTTTATCCTGACTGTTTAAATCAGTTATTTCATCATGCAATGGTTCATAAACAAAAGTAAGTTTTCCATCTTTATCGGCATAACGCTGCAACGTAACTATATCTGGTGGGCTTTGGAAAATACGTAAAGCCTGATTAAGATCATTAGTGGCTTCATCAATACAAAGAATTATTTTTATATTATTCTGAAGTGTGAGGAAGTTCATCAAGTCATCAAAATTTCTAAATGGTGCTTTGACTCGTTTGACTTCAATCTCATCAAGCATTTCTTTATTCTTGGCAATATGCTCAACTAATGACTGTCTGATACTGTTTGCGCTTACCGCCGTAGCAGTAGCAAATCGAGCTAATTGTTCGGTGATGTGGCTGTAGATATCGTGAGAAACAAGTTCGTTTTCTACAAAATAGAGTTGAGGGTGATTGGTGTCAATAAAATCAATAAGATAACCATCTGGGATACCTCGAGCGTGAGTATTAGCTTTTCCTTGAAGTTTCTTAATATCAATATAAATAGCACCAAGCCCAAAAAGGTGATTCGTATTTTTAATGACCGTTTTCTCAAACTCTTGTTCAGAATCAAAAGTAAATAACGAATACTTTTTTGAATCTGAAAGTATATTAGCCATGCCCAAATTATACTCTTCCCAGGCCAAAAATTCGATCGAGAATTAATTTTTTTGAGCAATCTACTTCTTCCCAAAAACGAAAAGCTCAGGATCCGCATTCTGATGTACTGCTTTCTGCCCTATTGTACCACCTCCTTGGCTGAAGGAGAGGCAAGGCCGCATCCGGGAATAACTTGAATACTTTTACGCATGAAGATACGGCCCTAAGTATTTTAGCTTGATCTGACAACCCCTTCATTACTTGACATGTATATTACAAACATATTACACTACTAATTACAAAGACCTGTATCTTGAACTGTTACCGGACGGTGGCGTGTCGAGGACAACTCGTCTAGAGACGTGGTCGGAAAATCCCAAAGCAATTTGGGATTTTTTTGTGATTAGGTAAACTCCCAACAGTCCTCAATTTTTCTCTTGATCTTATCCCAATACGTTGGTCCGTCTGGTTTTTCTTTCTCTTTATATCTTCTCACTGATCCGGCTATCATATCTGCCATCTGAATAAACACTAACATATTGTTGTAGCAAAAAAATTACTCCCCTCGCGCTCGAAGTGGGTATACATCTCATTTTACTCCCTTTTTCTTCCCATGGCGTGGATGGAGTTTTTTATTTTTTTCCTCTCTTTTTCTCCATCTTCCCACCTTCGTCAAGACTCCGGGAGGACACAGCCAAAATCTTTTTCACCTCGCGGTCAAAATCGGAAATATAATTTTTGTCCTGATCTTTACGATATTTCGCAAACTCTTTCAATGCCCTTTTTTCCGCCTGCTTTGCGCTTACCGCGCTCAGAGAGTGCAATAACTGCTTTTCAGAAATAGTCAGAAACTCATCTAACTTCGTAATCCAGTCCTGCATTTTCATTAATCGGCCGCCAGCGGCTTGCAAATCCGCAAAATCGATATAGAGCGAGACGATCAGATTCAGTTGGTTGATCTCCGGCTCGGTGAGATAATTTTTGGCGATGTGGGTATCCGCTTCTGTAATGTAGTTACCCTTAAAACTCGTTAAACCCATAAGCGGCTTCTTTGCATCAGCGCGCTGAGCGATGATCTCCGCTGCCGTAAACCCATGCACCGCGTAATGCATTTTGTTTTGCACGGTGGCAAAGAATTTTTGCGTCATCTCAGTGTCAACTTTATAATCAATGCTTGTCGCATAAATATCAGTCACTTTCTGATAAAACATCCGCTCACTGCTTCGGATATCACGAATGCGCTGCAGGAGTTCTTCGAAGTACCGCGCACGGCCTCTGCCTTGTTTCAACCGCTCATCATCCATCGTGAATCCCTTGATGAGATATTCTCTCAGTCTTTCTGTTGCCCATTTACGAAATTGGGTTCCCCGATCGGATCGCACGCGATAACCAACCGCCAAAATTGCATCAAGATTGTAGTGCTTTGTGTCATAACCCTTACCATCCCTGGCAGTTATTAGGAAATTCCTAATACCTGAACTTTCTTCCAGTTCCCCGCTACCAAATATATTTTTTAAGTGCTCGTTGACTGTGGGGACACTCACATCAAAAAGCTCGGCAATGAGTTTTTGCGTCAACCAAACATTTTCGTCTTCAATTCTGACGCGGATTTTTTGTTCATCGCCGAAGACTTGATAGATAACAATTTGCGGTTTTTGAATTGTTTTTTGCATATTAGTTGCCCAAATTATACTCCCACCTGCTCCAAAATACAGATATGTTATACGTCCATCACTACCCCTTCTAAAATTTCAGGGTCGATGAATGGGTGCAGGAGCGTGAGGTTTTTGGTATTTGACCGGTAGAAAAGATCGGCGACGATTCCGATAAACGGGAGGAGCCCTAAAAGATAATCCAAAACGATATGCCAACCCATCCTCCAATATAACCGCGACGGGACCTTGAGTTGATAGGCAATCCAGAAAAGATAGCAGGAGATGCCCGCCCCGATCATGCTTCCAAACCCCGGCAAGATATCGAGGATGGGATCTATCCCAAACCGGATACCAAAAACGTTAAATTTGGTATCCATGAGCGTCACGAGGCGCTGAGCAAATGCTATATGTGATTTCATTGAGGAATATATCCTTTGCCAATCTTCCACACGCCTTTTTCGCGGAACGCAGGAATAGTTTGCCGACGAGCAGCATTAAATATAGCCGGAGCACCAAGCTTATGCTCTTTGACATATGTTGCTAGAGTGATTATTTCATCACCCTGTAAATAGGTAATGCGCTTATGCAACGACTCGCATATTGCCCGCGTCAGGACGCGTTCTGTTATGCTTGTTTTTTTGTCGTCACGATATTGGGAAAATCCCCGATAATATTCCTGTTTCTCTTTATCCCGGATGATAATATTCGGAAAACCTATCCTCTGGAGCTGTAGATTTATTAGCGCCCGTCCTATCCGGCCATTGCCGTCATTGAATGGATGGATCGTTTCAAACTCCAGATGAAAACGGGCGATGGCATCAAGAGGATATTGGTTCAGATTACCCGTGTATTCTTCAAATAATCGATCCATCAATCGATCGATATGTTCCGGCGCAGGTGCGATGAACTTGCCCACACGGACAAATTCGTTGACTCTGCGAAACCGTCCGGCAATTCCATCGTTTATCCCTACTAATAGCATGCCGTGAAGCGTACAAATAAGTTCTTTGGAAAGCTCACGGTCTTTTGATAAAGCTCGAATGAACGCTGCAACTCGGGCTAAATTTTTGACCTCATACACTTCACGCACGCTCACCTGCCGGGATACTTCCATTTCCAATAATATTTTTTCCGTTTCCGGAAGGCTAAGTGTCGAGTTTTCGATCGCGTTGGAGTTATAGACAATTTCTGCTATCTCCACCTCATCGATGAGAGTAAGGAGTGCGTCTTTAGCTATCCTCATCCGGTCATATTGAGTCCTTAATACCCGGATCCTGTCGGTGATCAATCGTGAAGTAGCCATAGGTCATATAATAGCATATTCACGGTGTTTTGTCAATTTAGCGTGAATATGGATGAAAAACAGGCAATATTCACGGTATTTTTGGTGCGTTGGTGAGTGTTTTGAGGTCGTCGAGGATTTCTCCAGCGTGGATGAGGGGGTTGACCTTGTCATAGACCTTTTGGATCTGACCCTCGGGATTAATAAGATAGGTCATACGGATCGTCCCTTCAAATTCCCTCCCCATAAACTTTTTCTTCCCCCATGCGTGATATGTATTGATGACCAGTTTACTCTCATCGCTTAAAACCGGGAAATTCAGATGATACTTTTCCGCAAACTTTTTGTGGGAGACCACGGAATCTTTAGAAATTCCCAGGATGATAGCGCCAAATGACTGCAACTCCCCAAACGAATCACGGAAATTGCATGCTTCCTTTGTGCAACCCGGCGTATCATCTTTGGGATAAAAAAATAATACAACCCATTTGCCATGGTACTGGCTCAAACTCCGGAGTGTCCCCTCCTGATCCGGTAATGTGAAGTCATCCGCTTGGTTCATGTGTTTGATACCACAGTATACACCACGCCACGGGTGGAACCTTTTTTTTGTATTAGTCCTGCTTTGGCAAGCTGTTTGAGATCAAAATGAAGCGTGCTTGGTGGCACAAGCCGGAATTGCCGGGATAAAAAGGCAAAGGAAACCATATTGTTGTCGCGTATCGTCGCCACAATCTCCTCACGCCGGGGAAACGGCGACGACCTGAGCTGAATATTTTTTATCCGTTGCATGGATAATAGTGAATCCATAACAATATGTTAGAAGATGTTGGAAGATGTTGCAAGATGTTGCAATATATTGCGAAATGTTGCGAGATGTTGCGCATCGCTCTTCCGAAAAAAATTTGTTGGTTGACGTATACTTTCTGTATGCCGGCAAAAATGAACGCAAAGCGGAAACGTCGATCAGCTCCACGCCCAAGTGGCATCAGACCGTTTCTGATCATTATTTTCATCATGATAATGGCAATCAGCTCCGCCATTCCCGGATCAAATACTCCCCTCCCACCACTTCCTGTCCCCACGAGGATTACCGAAACCGCCTACAGCGGACCACTGACGTTGGAATCTTTCAATGTATCTGTATTAGGTGCTCAAACTATCGACCGCATCGACTTTGTCGATGAAATCAACAAAGAACGCGTAAAAGTTGGGGCGCCGCCTCTCCGGCTGAGTACTGTCCTTATGAATGCAGCAAAAATGCGCGCGGGAGTCATCCTCAAATACCAAAATTTCTCCCACCAGGACCCGCATGAAGGCATCGAACTGGGCACTGTACTGCCAAAACTGAATTATCACTTCGTCTATGCATCGGAAAACATCGGCATGGGAGGTGTATCAGCTGCTGACTTCGCCCGTGGATTTATGGCAAGCACCTATCACCGACAGAATCTCCTCGATCCGCGCCTGACAGAAACCGGTGCGGCAATCGTCGATGGCCCGTATAAACAATACTATGTCAATATCGCCGTCCAACTTTTTGCCATCCCCGGAGGGGAAGACGAATACCGGGGATACAGTCCTGCAGAACGGAAACTCTATGAGAATGCCTATACAATGCTTTCCGGCAAGCTCAATCCTTTCCGCCGCATGGTCCAAAAGCTACTGCGCAACCCCGATTACTCCGAAAAAAAGATCACGACCTATTCCCGACAGAAAAAAATTCTCGAGACAGTTCTCGTCCGTATGCGGGAGGATAAGCCACTCCAAAATCCTGATGTTGCCCTCATCTTGGAATATAATACGCTCTTGTAATTCCCCTGCTATTGGCTTCCTGAGGTATCAACGGATCCCTCCGGGAGGGTAAAAACCCGGATCTCAGGAAGGGCTGGGCCCATGATGCCCTGAAGTTCGCCGTACATTTTGGCCATATTATCGATAGCCCGCCGGATCTGCATCTCACGTTTTTTCCACAGCCGCTCCATGCTCCGGCGCTCGGTCCCGAGATCCTCTTCCATGCCCTTGATGGTCTCCGCGTACGCTTCAAACCGGTGCCGGAACGTGTCGCTACTCAAGTACTGATAGAGAAATTCAAGTTTCTCATCTTTGTTGGCCGCAACCGACCGGGCCTGGGCAACCTGCATCACCGCGCGGCGCAGAAGTTCCGCAAGCGGTAAAACGAACGGATACGTCGTAACGACGACACCCTCGCGCATGGCAAACGTGCCGATATCCTCGGGTACGCTTTCGCTAATGAGGACGACGACAGTCGCGCCCGCGTTGCGGCCGTCTTCACGGAGTTTAGGCAACCAACTGGGTGTCCACTTGGCGCGCTTGGTCTCCCATAAGATGATGCCGGCGGCTTTCCCTGCCTGATTTTTGACGGTCTGGATGATATCCGCCCCTTGCGTCCCTTTCCCTACGGGCGTCACATCATCGTAGATAAAAGCGTTTTTCAATTTCTCTTCGATGTTAAGTTCCAATACTTCTCCCTGCATCTGTTGGGATTTCTGGGCGAGTTTATTTTTGGCGTCATCGAGCGACTTTTTCGTGTCTTCCAATTGTTTTTTCAACTCCAGTACTTCCATCTGGGATTTTTCTCCGAGGGTTTTGGTCAGTTCCTCATGATTTTTGTCAATTGCCTCATTGAGTCGCTTCTCATACTCAAGGCCACGCTTCTCATCCTGGTCTTTGAGATCCCGGATAGATTTATTTAAACCAAGTAATTGCGTAGTAAGTGTTTTATTTTGCTCACGAAGTTCTGCAACCTGATTTTCCCGATCTTTCATCTCTGTGGACACTTCAGCTGTTGCCTTCTCCCGGGCCAACTTCTCTGTTTGTGCCCTTACGCTCTCGAGTTCAGCTTTATGCGTGACCGCAACAGAATCTTTGACCTGTTCCTCGACCTCATGAAGAAGCGCCTTGGTAATTTCTATTTCCGCGCCGCAATGAATGCATTTGATGGTAGCTCCCATAATAGGGGCATTGTATCATGTGACTGCATGAAAATATTTCTCATAAGCATCGGGTTGATTAGTCTAGTAGTTGCATATTTGGCTTTTTCTGGACCCGTGCCTTCCCCGATCAAACCCACCCTCTCGCCCACTCCAATCATATCTCTATCAATCGCCCCACCGCTTCAATCTATTGATTTTAACCACAATGGTAAAACTTATCGTATTGCATGGTTAGCAATCCGCGACCTCACGTCTTTATCCCTCATCCCCAACTTCACCCAAAAAAGGACCGCGCAGTCCTTGATTGATACAAAAGAATGTCGCGAAATGGTGAGCGGTGGATTTTATACGACGGATGATGAGCCAACAGGACTTTTCATTTCTCAGGGCACCACTATCCGCAAAGCCATCCCCAACGCCCTTCTCAACGGTTATTTCGTCATTAATGAGGATAGTGTGGTATCCATTCTCCAATCACCGCCAGACGGTTCAGTTCGAATTGCCCTCCAAACCGGTCCGATGCTCATACAACACGGCATTCCCCTTAATCTCTCAATCCGAGATGATGAATTTGCGAGACGGATAGGAGTTGGAATGACAACTAAAAGTAACGTTATTTTTTGGGCTATATATGATCCGGATAATACAGGAAGCGGTCCGAAATTATCCGAGGTTCCTCAAATCCTAAAAAAATTTATTTCCCTCTCAGGCGTGAATCTCCTTGATGCCATCAACTTAGACGGCGGCTCTGCGTCAGCATTTATCCGTGATGATTTTTCTCTCCAGGAACTCACAAACGTCGGAAGCTTCTTTTGTATCCGATAAATTATTGAAGATATTTTGCGATATTCCTATTGTGCTCCTCTAGGGTCCGGCCATAATGCACGACGCCTTTCGGATCATGAATATAATACCAATAATCACTGGTTTTGGGATAAATCACCGCTTTTATGGAGATAATACCGGGATTGGCAATCGGCCCGGGAGGCAATCCCTTATGAAGATAGGTATTGTACGGAGACTTCACCGTTTTATCCTCATCATAAAGTTCTTTTTTCCACCATGTCTTCCCACTTGATTGATATCCAAGCGCATATTGAAGTGTCGCGTCCGCCTGCAGTGGCCAGTCAGCCTTCAGCCGGTTGAGGAGTATTCCAGCAATCATCGGACGATCCTCTTCGGTCCGTCCCTCCCGCTCGACGATTGAGGCAAGCGTCAATGCTTCATCAAATGTGAGTCCGGTCTTTTTGACGTCTGCGCGCATCTTCTCGTCGACTTTTGCGTCAAACGTCGAAAAAAACAACCGGGCTACGGCCCCCACGGTCGCGTCCTTGGGAAAAAGATACGTATCCGGAAACATGTATCCTTCGCGGGCGACTTTGGCAAATTCGCTTTCCGGTATATCCAACTCTTTACTAAGCTTGGCGGCCACTTCCTCCACCCTCCAGCCTTCCAGAGTCGTCACCCAGACGTCAAGCGTCCCGTGGGTCATTTCCTTGGCAATGGCACCGGCGTCCATCCCGGCATTCAGGCGATAATCACCGGCCTGAAGCGAGCGCTCGATCCCCATCATTTTCACCAAGAGATAAAATCCTGTTGGGCTCCTGATGAGGCCGTCGGAAGCAAGCCGCGCCGCAATGCTTTTGACTCCTTCGCCACGCCGGACAACAAATATTTTTGAAGTCGTTTGAGAAGAATCTGCGGAGTTTATCGCATCACGCCACCACGCCCATGCACCTGTCGCGATCACAACGGTGACGATCAAAAAAAGTAACAGCCGGAAAGGATACGATTTATTTGATTTCATCAAGTGTTGCGCGGCGGAATTTGCCCCCGGCGCTATCATACATATAGACGCGGCCACAATGACACGTCACGCGGATAAGTCCCTTTCCGGTTTTTTTTCCTAGCTCGCGTCCACACCCTACACATTTCCCTTGAGAAAGAAGCCACGCCTGAACTGGACTAATGATATTTTTAAACATACTTATTCTACCGAATACACTCTCACATTTTTCATCGTTTCCACGGCTTCAGCAAGTCTCCATTTATCTGAACTATAGATCGTACATAGTATATCACCCTTGTCCACTGTCTCTTCGAGTTTACGGTTGAGGTACATACCCGCGCGTTTATCGGTGGGGCACCCGAGTATCCGGCAGACGACGGTAATCTCCCGGTTATCGATGCGGACTACCCTGCCGGACCGGAGACTTTTTATTTCATGACGGAACTTCCCCGGTTGCATCCGGGCAACATCGACGTCCGGGTCCCCCCCTTGCACTTTGATAATTTCGCGCATTTTCTTCATCGCTTGACCGGATGCCAACATTTCGCGTGCCACTTTTTCGCCATCCATCCCTTCTTTGCCTTTCGTATCAGCAAAACAGAGGGAAAGAAGTTTCCCGGCAAGCCGCAACGCCTTGGCTTCCAGAGCGAGTGGCCGGTCAGGATCCTGACCCAGTACCGCAAACACATCGCGCGTCTCGAGAACCGGTCCGATTCCCCTACCGGCATTTTCAAGCGCTTCGTTTATGTCAACGATCACTTTCATATCAAATTTATCCGCAAGGAATGTAAACTTACGCGCAATGACTTCAGCATCTTTAAAATGGCTGATTTTCATAGTAGGCCCGACCGGCACATCAAAGACGACGTGGGTTGCCCCTGAGGCAACTTTTTTAGCCATAATAGAAACGATAATTTTATCAAAAGACTCAAACGCGAGTGGCTCTTCAACCTGGATAATGACATCATCGGCGGGCGCAAGCCCCAGATGCCCTCCCCAAACGATGCATCCACCGACCCGAGCAACGAGGGCCTCAATCTGCTTCGGGCTGAAGGTCACCGGCGCCACGACCTCCATCGTATCGGCAGTTCCCGCGGGCGAGGTGATCGCACGTGAGGAAGTTTTTGGAATCTGAAAACCAGCGGCGGCTATAATGGGCACAAGGATCATCGTCGTCCGGGTTCCAGCGACCCCGCCGGTCGAGTGTTTATCGGCAACAACACCGTTAAAGTGTAATCTCGGACCGGTATCGACCATGGCTTTGGCCAGAAAATACAGCTCCTCATCATTGAACCCTTCCATAAATCCGGCCGCAGCAAAATAGGTGGTCAGGACTGGCCCCAGCCGTTGATTGGCGATTTCATCCATGATCGAAAAAATTTCGTTATAGGAGAGAGCTTTTCCGGTTAATTTTTTCTTAATGGCGTCGACAGCCTGTTGTTTAGAATGGGTACTCATATTTTTTCGAGCCTCGCCCGCACATTGAGCCGTTTCCAGTATGTCCCCGGCGGTACGCAGGTGATAAGCGTCACATAACTGTCATCAAACCGCTGGGCAAGCGGCGCCAAATCATTTGCCTCCGTGACAATCATCTCATAGACCACGTAGCGGTACTCTACGTCATCAAACCGGACAAAAATCTCATCTCCGGGTTTGAGCGTCGGCAAGGTCGAAAAAATAGTTTTATAGTTGGTGGGATTATAAAACTGCGGCAATACCGAATGACCAAATATGACCGACGTGCCATACTCGCCCGGCAAGCCGGTTCCTCCATAATGGATCAGACTTTTGCTCAGATCATCGCCGGATATACGTACCAATGCGTCTGCAATCTTTAACTTTGGAATTGAAAGCGTGTAGGCCGTCACATTGGAAACAATCTTTTTTTGAGGACTCGTGGGAAACCACACATTTGCATTTGTATAATCCGGTCCGTTTTTCACAATGTCCTGATCTGAAGCCGCCTTCGCAACCGGCGATAGCAGATTAGTGACACCAATTGTGCTATATCCGTCCTGCACAGGAGACACAACGCTGGTAAACTGCGGCGCAGTAATGAGCATGAATGACACAATGGGCCAAAGCGCCCAGGAAAGAATAATAAAACCCCCGAGCATAAACAGGTAGGAAATACCAGACCTCTGCCGGGGGACGCGTGCCTTGGGAACCACTGTACTTGCACGATGAGACTCGGCTGTAATCGTCGGTGGTGCTTTAATAAATTGATATGCCATATAAGTACCGTTATTCTAAGACAGCAACGGAAATGGCAATATTCCCTGATTTTGCCGGAAGCTTCTGACCCCACAAGGATTTCGTTACCGTCCCGATCTCTACCCCGCCCACACCGGATATCCCTTTGAGTATTTCCTGAGCCTGAGGTATGGTCTTACCGGCAAGCTTCGCTTTAATGGCGGGCAGGTCAAACACCGGCAACGCCTGTCCCTGATACTCGATCAATACGGCAATCGTCCCGTCTTTTTGAATCTTAATATTTTTTGCGTGTATGGTTTCTCCGGACGAACGCAGCGTGTAACCGCTGGGCACATTGGCCGCGACGAGATCAGCAAACAGTAACGCGATATCCTGATCGCGGAATGAAATTCCGGAAATGGTAACCGTGATGGTTCCCGCAAGTTCCTGGATTTCCTGATCAAGTTCCGCATTGAATTTTTTATTCGTCACCGACGTTTTTATGGTCTCGTCAATAAGTCGTTCTCCGCCGGTTACCCCATTACCCAATTCCGCCTTGGCTTTTGCGATTAATTCGCGTGTAAGATCGGTAATGAGCGTGTCGAAGTCAGCGCGGGAGACGACCGTCACCACTTTACTTGACCCACCGGCAAGGGCGATATCGTTTCTCGCGACCATGACACTTGTGGAAGTATCTTTCAGACTAAACTCCGTGCTTGCGGGCAAATTACTTTGCGGCCCAAGTTTGACGGCCGTAATAGCAGCGTTGGACTTGCCAGGCGTGGTAGAGTAATCGATACTTACGCTTGCCGAGGCGATAGAAACGTCGGTATCTAATGTAAAAGAAAAATTACCAGCCACCAAAACTGTACCTTTTTTCAGTTGTTTACCAGACAGTGATTTGTTGTAGATCGTGACGGTACCACGGGCAGGATCGCCAATATCCTTTTGACCGGTCGCTGTAATCTTTTTATCTCCACTTACCGTTTTTTCCTGCTTCCTCCCGGGCACAGTTTTGGTCACGGCATCCACAACCGTCGCTGTAGGATTGACCGTCACCGCGGATGATTCCGTGAGTGTTTTTGGTATCTCTAAAATGGTGACATTGGTGGCAGGCAATACCCAATAGGTGATCCACCCGACGCCAACAACCACAAACGCGAGCAAGAGGAATATAAGAAATCCACTTTTTGGTAGCTTTATCGATGGCGCTGGCGGCAATCGTATACCCGATATGAAACGGGACATCGTTTCCCGGATTTCCCCGCCTCCTTCATTTTTTTCCGGCTCGACTACACCCGCGATCTCATGTATTACTTTTTTCTCTTCGTCCGGGCTCTCGAGTATATCGACGTTTTGACGGAATCCAAGCGTCTCAGGAGCTACCTCTACGAGGTTATCATCAGCCTCTATCACTGTATCAGGTGCGTCACTTTTTTCATCATTGGGACTATCCTCATCGCGCTTATATTCTGAAGCACTCTGATCTAAAACATCATCTTCGATGACTTCCTGATCCTCAACATTGTCCGTTTCATCTTTAGCTTCTTCTTTATGTTGGTCATCTTTGGCCGCAACAACATCTTCAATCGTTTGATCGAGTTCTGTTGTGATTTCCGGTGTTATTGGTCTTTCTTGTATTCCATGCGTAGCTGGTCGTTCTCTTGCTTCTCCTTCACCCCCCGCATCGCTCGTTGCCAATTCGCTTGCCCCCGCCATAGATACTGCGCCGGCTAGAGAGAGAAGTGGAAGGATCTCAATTTTCGGATAATGGATGAAATTAGCGCGTGTCGGCCACGGATGTTTGAGGAGATCACGTTTATAGTTCTCGAGAGTATCCTGTGCGGAGCCGTATAACAACATGCGAGAAGGCAACACTTCTAAATCTTTAAACCCTTTCAGCGCCTGCTCTACGCCGGGCACAAAATCATCGTTGGGAATGAGTGCTCTCCCCACAATAACGCCGACTTTGTAGAGAATCAGGGTTGTTTTTTCGGGCCCGACCTCCAAAAGTATGACACTGGGTTGCACACCTTCATCCTGCTTGATCATATTGACGATCGCCTGATGAATGGGAACAAATCCTATGGGAATAAGTTCTAACTCCTGCGTGAGTTTTTTTATATGTGTGCCGATCGTGCGTTCGATATTGTCATCACGATCCAGATAATATGCCGGAAGTCCAAGGACCACTTTCTCGAAGTCATCCCTACCCTCGCGGTCAGCAAGACGCGCAATTGCCCGGTCACACGCCTCCAACCGCTTCTCCCAGGAATTATCCGCCACGCGTTCGATAGCCGATTCGCTCACCCGCGTCTTCCTGCCTTTTTCGATGGTCCAAACCGCTGATTGCACCATACCGGCTTCCAGTACGAGCGAGAGATATGCTTCTTGGCGGACAGGAGATTTCCGGAGGAACTGATTAAATACGTCGGGCAATTTCATCACTATCCATTCTAGACTGCCTATGCGTGTGTGTAAAGAAATTAATCAACGGCGGCATATATCCGGCGTATTCCTAACCCTGCAGATTCTTCTTTCACAATCTTAAACGTACCTAATTGCCCTGTCATAGACACATGTGGCCCACCACAAAATTCCGCCGAAAAAAAGTTTTTTTCCTGACCAATAATATACACACTGACTCGATCCGGATATTTGTGTCCAAATTCCATCTGGGCGCCGAGTTTTTCCGCTTCTTCCCGCGGCATTTCCACCCGAATTACCGGTAGATTTTCTCTGATTTTTTGGTTCACTAATGCTTCAACGTTTTGTATATCTTCAGTCGTCAATTTATTTAACCAGTTAAAGTCCATCCGTAGCCGTTCAGCGGTGATATTACTGCCCCGCTGTTTTATGCCCGGATCCACGAGCTTTTGAAGTGCCGCCAAGACCAGATGATGGGCGGTATGGAGCTTGATTGTTTGTTCGCTTTTATCCGCAAGCCCACCCTTAAACATTCCTGCCGCAGCAGTACGCGACAAGGCTTTATGTTTTTCAAATTCTGATTCAAACTGCGCGCGATCTATCGTTTGACCCTTTTGGGCGGCAATCTCAACCGTCATCTCCCACGGAAATCCATACCTTTCATACAAAGTAAATGCATTTTTTCCGTCTAGTGTTTCTAGCTTTGCTATCTCTGCTATTCCCTTCTCAAGCGTTTTCCCGAATCGCACCGCCTCCTCCTGGAGGAAAATGGCGATCTCCTTTGATTTTTTTGAAACGTCAGGATAGCTATCCGCATAGATTGCCGCAACTGCATCCACAAGCTCCCCTGCATACTTCCAGTCATGAGGCAGACCCAGATTTCGTCCGTAAAGGAGAGCCCGCCGTATGAGCCGGCGCAACACATAGCCCTGTAATTTGTTGGATGGAAACACGCCGTCCGTCATCATCATGACCGCGGCTTTTATGTGATCGGCAACGATGCGCATCGCACGTGTTTCTATCTCATTGTTCCCGTAAACTTTCCCAGACAATCGTTCGATTATGCTAATGGTCGAACGAAATAAATCAGTTCTAAAAATATCAGGATTGTTTTCTGTTACCGCGATCAACCGTTCGAGCCCTCCGCCAAAATCAATATTTTTTCTAACTAATGGCTCAAAACCTTTTTCTATTTTCTTATATGTCATAAAAACATTATTACAAATTTCTAAAAAACGACCACAGTCACAATTTGGATGACAGGGTCTCGCCCTGTCATTAGAGCGTTCGTGCAATCCAAGTTCTGGACCAAAGTCAAAAAATACTTCACTATCTGGGCCACCTGGCTCACCTACTGGCATCGAATCTAAACTACTGGCGCGTGACCACCAATTTTTTTTCTCATCATAATAGAATATTCGTCCATCTTGCATGCCTTGTCGTTCTGCATCATCAACAGCTTTTGCGTCAATATCAAATCGGACAAACATTGTCGTCCACAGATTAACTGCTTCTTCATCGCGAGGTATACGATATTTCGGTTCCCCGTTAAAAACGCTTACAAATAACCGTGCCGGATCTATGGCTAGGCCAAATTTTGTATTTGTCAAAAAATCGAAAATCCATTCAACCTGATCTTTTTTGAAGTAGTCCCCAAGTGACCAATTGCCAAGCATCTCAAAAAATGTGGTATGGCGATTATCGCCAACTTCTTCAATATCCTGCGCTCGAAAACATTTTTGTGAGTCCACCAACCGAGTGCCAACTGGATGTTCTTGTCCTAATAAATATGGAATCATCGGCTGCATTCCCGATCCGGTAAATAAGGTCGTCGGATCGTTTTCCGGCACAAGAGGGGCCGATGGGATCTCCGCGTGCCCCCGCGCTGTATAAAACTCGATAAACTTCCGTCGAACGTCTGCTGATTTCACCAGGTAGTGAAAATTCGACCAATTGAGAATAAATATTCTTAATTAGGCGTGACTTCCCCCCATGTAACAAGACTATGATAGTTTGTCATATTTATCTGTCATCTTTCGTAGCCAAATAGTCGAATTTCTACTACCTGGTTCATGAATACGATTATACCATGCTACAATCGAGACTATGTGGCTCATCCTTTCTCTTATGGCGGTCGTCATGTTCACCGCCCAAAACCTCCTCATGCGTGTGCTAGCCGTCAAAAGCGTCCACCCACGAACATTCTCTGTCGTCTTTAACGGTTGGGGAACGATATTTGCTGCTATTCTTTTTCTCATTGAACGCCCTTCACTTGTTAACCTTCCACATATTTCATGGATCCAATGGATACTCATCGCAGCAGCCGTGCTGGGATATGGTCTTTATGAACGTACCCATTTTTTAGCCAGAAAAGAATTGGAGGCTTCAACCATAGCAATACTTTTTCGTTTGACGTACGTGATCACGTTCATCGGCGCGATTCTCTTTCTCCATGAACCGTTGACGATCACCAAGCTCATTGGGGCTACGATTCTCATTGGAGCTTCGCTTGTCGTCGTTCATAAAAATCCGAAACTCCAGGCAAGCAGGGCAGTATGGATCGCCATTTTTGCCGCAGTAATGCTTGGTATTGCTGGACTGCTTGACAAGCCCGCGTCCCATGGAATTCCTGCCAATCTCTATAGTGTCGCGCTGTGGGGATTATCAGTACTCGTCGTCGCATTTCCTTCAATCTCTCTTTCCCAACTCAAAACGGAATTTATCATTGGTGGATGGAAGGTAGCGCTTACTGCGTTTCTCAATGTCATCGGATTTGTGTTCTATGTTCAGGCGCTGTCTTTGGCCGATGCGTCTCTCGTGACTCCGGTCACATCCTCATCCGGTACGCTCACCGTTCTTGCCGGAATATTCATTCTAAAGGAGAAATCATTTATCGGAAGAAAAATCCTCGCAGGGATCCTCATGCTCATCGGGATACTCTTACTTCGTTGACAGAATTCGTATCAGATAACCCCTAATTCCTTCCCAACGGCGGCAAACGCGGACAACCCAAAATCCAAATCTTTTTTACTATGTACGGCTGACGGCATGGCGCGGATACGCGCTTTCCCCAGGGCGACCATCGGATACTTTATGGGGGTCGCAAATACCCGGCGCGCCAGTAACTTCGCGCTAAATTCTTTGGCAAGATTTTCATCTCCCAACATGACCGGCGTGATGGGTGTTTCCGTCTGTCCAGTATCAAACCCAAGCTTTATAAATCCATCCCGTAAATATTTTGCGTTACTCCATAGCTTTTTTACGAGACCATTGGATCTGGATAATATTTCAATTCCTTTAATCACTGCTGCGGTATCGGCAACACTCAGACCGGTTGAAAAAAGATACGGCCGCCCTTTTTGCCGATAATATTCAATCAATTCCTTTTTGCCGGTAATTACTCCACCCAACACCCCGAATGCCTTGGACAAAGTTCCGACCTCTATATCCAATTGTCCCTTAAGGTTAAAATGGTGCGCAATCCCGCGCCCCTGCCCCAACACGCCCTCGCCGTGGGCGTCATCGACCATCGTTATGGCACCATATTGTTTGGCGAGCGCCACTATTTCAGGTAGAGGCGCGATATCCCCATCCATCGAAAATACTCCATCGGAAATGATGAGGATGATGGGAGCGCGTTCTCCCGATTTTTGAAGCGTTTTGACGAGAGCAACGGACTCCTGCAGACGAACTTCCAGCTCACCCATGTCTTTATGCTTATAGATAAATTTATTTTTCACTTGCGCAAGTTTGATGGCATCAATGATGCTTGCGTGATTAAGTTCATCAGAAATGACGATATCGTCTTTACCGACGATCGTGGCTATCGCCACAATGTTGGCGATAAATCCGCCGGGAAGAAGAAAAGCGGCTTCGGCACCTATAATCAACCCACGACCTTACGGTCGGGGTTTTATGATTATGCAACTCCGAAACGGAGTTGCCCTGCATCTTTTTTTCCTTGTTCTTCGATATATCTCATGATGACCTGATCATTGATGCCTACGGTCGACACGAAGTA
>JAUXTO010000036.1 GCA_030679255.1 Candidatus Gottesmanbacteria bacterium
ACAATATGGTAGTCACAACAGTACACGTAGTGTGATCCATGTACCAGTTCCATACCTCCTATTGTAGCCCAACGAAAAAAGATGCAGGGATCACTCCATCCCTCGGCCTTACGGCCGGGGATTTAAGTTAGGTGCTTTAAATTTCGCGAGAAGTGCCTCCGCTTCCATATGCAATTTAAGATTGCCCGAAATTGGCCGGACAGCACCCGGGCCGACGCCGTATTTGCGGACCGCTGCGACTGCGGCACTCACCAACCGTTTGTCCTGGGCAAACCCGAGGTAATTATTGGAACACAAATTCAGTAGCTTCTTGCCGTCAATCGTAAACCATGGCCCCTGCGCTGACTCCAACACCCGCACCGGCGTATAGAGGCCCTTCTTTTTCATGTCCTCTATCGTATCGTAATATGGTTGCAATGGATCATGCATATAATTATTAGTCTGATCCTATAAACAAAATCACGCGATCATGTGGTAAGATAGGTCATAAGAAGGGGGTGATACTATGTGTCAAACATGTGGATGTGAGTCCTGCAAAACATGCGGGAAAGATATCAAAAATGGTACGTGCAGCGGCTGCAGTAAGCCCTCAGGTGAATGCAGTTGTAAAAAATAATAATTTTTCTAAGGTGCTTATGCAGCGCGGAATAGATTATATTGGCGTAGGCGTGGGAGCGGCAATCTTCAATAGTGAAGGCAAGCTCTTCCTGACGCTACGGGGTAAAAAGGCGAAAAACGAGACCGGCAAATGGGAAATCCCGGGTGGGAGTGTCGAATTTGGCGAAACGCTGGAAGAAGCGATCACGCGCGAGATCAAAGAAGAACACGGAATACACATAGCAGTCATCGAACTTCTTGACGTGTGCAGTCACATCATCCCCGACGAACATCAACATTGGGTTTCCCCCACCTATATCTGTAAAATCATGGATGGTGAACCCAAAATTATCGAACCGGATAAATGCCACGCCATCGGCTGGTTTACCCGTGATGAAGCCCTCAAACTTCCTCTTTCCATCGTGACCAAATACGATCTATCTATACTCAAAAAGAAATATCCCAACGGCTTTCCTCAATTTTCATGAATATCTCCATCCGTCTTTACGACCAATCAGATAAGGATTCGCTCATCCATTGCCTGGAGGAGTTAAGCGATTATCTTTCGCCGATGGATCCCATCACTATCCTACGACGACTCCCGCGATGGGGAAAAAAGTATACCCACTGGCTTCTCAATGCTGTAAAAAAACAAGATGGTGCCATATTTGTAGCATTAGACGATCATCGCGTTATTGGTGTCATCGCTGTTGTAGTAGTAAAAATAACAAAGCTTGATCAATTGAGTATTACGGCAACGAAGATGGGACGAGTGCTTGAACTCTTCGTCCATGAGCCTTATCGCCGTCATGGTGTCGGCAAACTTCTTATCAACCATGCAGAAAATCATCTGCATGGAAAACATTGTGAATTTGTCCGTATCGAGGTATTTGAACCCAATACGTCCGCACACAACTTTTACCAATCCCTGGGTTACACAGACCGACTCCGGGATATGATAAAGAAAATATGATACCAGATGTCATGAACCAAAGACTTAAAAATATTTACGACGGGTTTTCTCTCCATCAACGTAACAAATTTCTCGCCAATGAGATCGAACCTGATGTTATGTGGGATAAATCGATCAAAGGCGTCACACTCCAGATTGACCTTTCCGAAAAAGTACGGGATGCTGTTTGCAAACTTCAAAACCAGCTTATCACGCTTGAACCCGATGCACTCCTCCTCACTCCGAGACCGTCTCAACACATCAGCTTCAACCAAGTCATCTATTGGGGAGGCCAATACAAACTTGGTCTCAATCAGACTTGGACGGCTATCGAAAAAGATTTTCTCTCAAAATTACAAAACCTCGACAATAGGCTTCCTTCTTTTACCATTTCATTTGTTAAACTCATCCCGATGACCACTGCCATCATCTGGGCAGCATTGGACGATAACGATGAGATGCAAAAACTACGTTCGATGCTAAAATCTTCACTCCCATTTCCGCTCGAAACGATGAAGGAAAACACCTTCATCCACACGACGGTCGCGCGATACAAAACGAAACTCCGCGACCCGCAGCGGATAATCCAACTCTTTGAGAAATACCAAACGCCTATCACTATGGAAGTCAAAGAAATCATCCTGCGAAAAGAAAATCTCTATCCGTCGCTTGAGACTACAGAACTTGCCCGCATTCGGCTACAATAACGATGTGACTAGCCGCCTATAACTTTTATTATGCCTGCATTTGTCTTTGCATTGCTCTCGTATTTTGGCTGGGGAACCGGTGATATTTTTGGTGCAATAGCTGCACGAAAAATCGGAGCATATGCGGCGACACTTTGGATTTTTATTTTTGGTATCATATTGTTCTCCTTCTATATCCCATTTGCCACAAAAGAACTACTCATGCTCACCGGCCCTTTACTGCTTCTCAACCTTGGACTTGGATTTTTCTTTGTGTCCGGTAATATCGCAATAAATGAATCTCTCGTTCGTTCAAATCCATCTCTTGCACTGACTATTATCGGAGGGTTCCCAGCTCTTGTGGTCATTTTTTCACTCCTATTCCTCGGTGAACATATCTCTTCCTTGCAATTTCTCGTTATCCTTATCATTTTTCTCGGAGTATTCCTCTGCACACTGGACCTTCGGATGTTCAAAAAGAAACAAAGAGTTGACAAAGGAATCATTTTTGCTCTCTACGCGATGGTCAGCTTGGCTATCTATTTTACTTTTATCAAAGGAATTATACGTGAAATTGGTTGGTTTTGGCCAAATTTTATTTCCTTCTTTTGGTTTCCCATGATTTACTTCATTATGAAATGGAAGCAAATGAAAATAGAAAACCCTATTAAAACAAAATCGCTTATAGCTATTGGAGCCTCGACATTTTTACTGCGCATGGGAGACTTCGCATTTAATCTAGGGATAAGCTCGGGGTTTACCACATTGGTTGCTCCTATTGCAGGAGCATACCCTACGCTCTCAGTTATCCTCGGGTTTAAAGTGTTTAAAGAACCCATCTCAATGCAGCAACGCATTGGAATCATTGTTTCGCTCACCGGAATAGTATTACTTGGTTTGATAAGTATTTAACAATGTATGAAGATTGTCCAATCGTCAGAAACAAAAAAGGTAATCGCTTCACCCACGACGTCAATCTGGGAATTCACCATGGAGGATACAAAAATCAGTGGAGCAATTACAGAGATCAACGGACGCTATCCAGAACAGGGCTTTGCCATCAATGAAGTTTGTAAAGAAATCGCCTTCGTGGTTTCCGGCTCCGGTCACATCGTTACTTCCGATCAAGCCCGTCCAATAAGTGTCGGTGACCTCATATTTCTCGATAAAGGAGAATCATTTGCGTGGGAAGGAACACTCACGCTCTTCATGGCCACGACCCCTAAATTTGACCCGAGGCAACACGTCATCAAATATTGATATGGATTCATATATTTCTCGTATTGAAATTACGCGACCCGTTCCAGAAATTCTCCACGAAGTTATTCGAGCATATAAACTGGGTGAACTCGTACGATTCAACATTTTTGAGCGGGGATATGAGGATTTCAATGTTAAACTTGTAACAACTTCAGGAACCTACATCGTCAAAATATTTTCTAAGTTACGACATCCTAAATTTATCAAATCGTATGTTGAAGTCTTAACGTTACTTTCTGAAAAAAATCTTCCAACTCCCAAGCACTTGCCGATAAATAACTCATATTTATATACTATACACGATGGTAAGAAGCAATCTCAGCTATGTGTTATGAATCATTTTTCAGACACATCTTTGCTCGATCAACCTCCAACAAAAAAAGACTTTCTCAAAGTTGCAGAATTTTTAGGAAAGCTCCACAAGATAACAATTCCTGTCTACACAGTTTATGATTCCTGGGGCGTAGTAAATATTACGTCAGAATACGCAAAAAACGCTCAATACGTTCCCACAAAATACCGATCAATAGTTGATGAGACTGTAGAATTATATAGCGCCATTGACTTATCTGGCTTTCGAAAAAGCCTTATCCACGGAGATATCCAAAGGGAACACGTACTCAAAAACGATAAAGGTACTCTTTGTATCATTGACTGGGCTTGTATGAGTAATAATTCCTGCGTTGTTGACCTTGGTATATTTTATGCGCAATTCGGAATCGACCTCTCGATGGATTTACTTCGTTCATTTATTTCTGATTCGTTAAAGATATACACGAAAGAAACCCCGCTTTCTTCAAAAGAAATAGGTTCAATACCTATCATGATGCGCGCTCATCATGCTGCGTATCTCATTAAAACTTCTTATTTTATCTACAAAACGCATGACACGTCTCGACAAACTCGTGATTGGTTTAATTTTAGCTCTACAGGACTGCAGCAGCTAGAGCATTTCAACATATGATGAATACAAAAAATCACATCTTGATACAATGCAAAGATCACGAATTGATCCGATAGCAGCCGCTTGACATGAAGCAGATAACTTAATATTATTACACTGTATGAACATCACCCGCACCACCACTGTCGTTTCCGTATCGCTTCCACCACCACTCGTCCGGCAGCTTGATGCGCTGAGAAAAAACGCGGGAACGAGCCGAAGCTCTATCGTCGCCTCGCTCATTGAGCGCTATGCTATGGAGAAACAATGGAAAAAACTGCGCGACTGGGGCGAGGAGACAGCGAAAAAATTCCATATTACCTCAGAGGATGACATTGCCCGTATTCTCGACGCTTCATGATATCTATCGTCTGTGATACCAATGTCCTCATTTCTGCTCTCATCTATGGCGGTAATCCGGAACGGATCATCTTTACTGTAGAGAAGGACGAACTCACGCTTTTTCTGTCCCCGGCAATTCTGTTGGAGCTATCGCGAATCCTCCGCGTTAAATTTGGGTGGCAGGAATATCAAATTCACGAGTCAATATCCTATCTTGGAAAGCTCTGTACGATCATAAACCCTGACAAACGGATTACTCGAATCCGTACCGATCCGTCTGATAATCGTATATTAGAGTGCGCACTCGCGGCCAAAGCCGATTTCATCGTGTCAGGAGATAAACGGCATCTTTTGTCGATTAAAAAGTTTCGCGGTATTCCGATCGTCTCGCCGGCTACCTTTCTCTCAAACTTGATATAATTAAAATATGTCACCCATGATCCTCGTTTACATCACCTGTGAATCAAAGGAGCAGGCCGAAGATATGGGCCGGCACCTTCTCAAAAAACGTCTCGTGGGGTGTATCAATATTATTCCAAATATGCATTCGGCATACCTCTGGCCGCCGGGAAAAAATCGGATTGAAGAAAACGATGAAGTCATCGTCCTTTGTAAAACGCTCGATACGCACTATAAAAAAATTGAAACAGAAGTCCTCGCCATGCATTCCTACAAAAACCCTGCCATCTTTGCCATCCCAATCCTCCACATGTCCAAAAAATACGCCGACTGGCTGACGAGTGAGCTCGCATGATATCATACAGAGTAAACCAAGATAAACACATTATGAATGTACCGATAGATGAACTAAAAAGCCTCGGTCTCAAAGCCCTAAAAAAACAGGGCTACAACGACAATGAGGCGGATACCGTTCTGGGCATGCTCATGTATGCCCAACTCCGGGGAAATAATCAGGGAATGGTCAAACTCATCGGCAAAGGTATACCTAAAAATCCGGCAGCAAGTACAATCACCATCGAAAAAGAAACCAAACTCTCGGCCCGCATCAATGGCGGCCATAATCCCGGCGCAATCGTCATGAAAAAAGCCATGGATATGGCAGTTTCCAAAGCCAAAGAGCATGGAATTGGCATCGTGGGGACCAATAATACCAACAGTTCAACCGGTGCCCTGGGCTATTGGGCCGGACAAATCGCGAGGCAAGGACTGGTCGGGTTCGTCTTTGCCGGCTCGCCGGAAACCGTCTGTTATCACGGATCCTATGAACCGATCTTCGGCACCAATCCGATGGCGATAGGGATCCCAACGGAAAAAGACCCGATTGTTTTGGATCTGGCGACAGCCGCCATGGCCTACTATGGACTTATTGAAGCCAAAACCGCCGGGAAAAAAATTCCGCCGGATATTGCCTACGACAGTGAAGGAAATCTCACCGATGATCCTGGCAAAGCCATGGACGGCGCACTCCGTCCTTTTGATAAGAGTTATAAAAGTGCAGGGCTCGCCCTCATGGTCGAAATTCTTACCGGGCCGCTCGTCGGTGCTTCATTCACGGGCATCGGCGATACAGGAACAAACTGGGGAAATCTCGTCTTTGTCATAGATCCGGAGATGCTTACCGACCGCAAAGAATTTGCTAAAAATGTTTCAGCCCTTGCCGCCCGCGTGAAGACGACCAAAAAGCTTCCGGGAGTGACGGAAATTCTCATGCCCGGAGAGCGTGGCGATCTGCTCACCAAAAAACGCGTAAACGAAGGGACAATCGATATCGAAGACAACCTCTACCACGCACTTGAAGAAGCTGCAAAAGCTTAAACAACGGTCTTCTTGTGCAGTTCTTCAAATTCGTTCCAAATATAATCCGCTACTTCTATGTACCCCTCTTTAAGCATGCGTTGTTTTGCTTCTTCTCCCCGATGGCCGGGAACATACACCGCATTAAATCCGGACATGGGCTTAACTGCCTTTATTTCTTGAATAAGTTTGGAAACATTCGCCTTAAATTCCTTCATGGGACCGAAAACAGACGGGTCTATCGCGATAAAAAAACTTCCCAGGTCTTTCTCGCTTTTGATTGACAACCCTGATTTGGCCCGCACCAAGCACCCAGTCATCACTTCAAGTAGAAGGTTAATCGCGTATCCTTTGTGTTCTCCAAAGGGCACGATTGCAACAGCTTTTTCAGGATCAGTCGTCAGGTGTCCTTCTTTGTCGAAGTATGAAGATTCCGGTAATACTTTTTTGAGTTTTCGTGCAATCCGTATACTGCCATAGGGATATTTCCCTGTCGCGGCATCAAAGACAATCGGCAATCCATTGGATGGAATACCGTACGCAATCGGGTTTGTGCCAAATATTGCTTTCGTCCCACCGTATGGCACGACCCCTGCAGGGCCGCCATTAGCAGAAACGATACCCACGAGGTCTCGTGCTGCAATTTTTCTTGCGTACGCCTCCATGCCTTCATGATAGGTAGCGTTATATATCCCAACCATCGCAATACCGGTTTTTTTGGCCATATCGCAAACCAAGTCTACTGCTTCAACGCCTTCAAGAATTGCAGAACGACCGTTTGCATCAATAAGCTTCATGCTGGGTTTATTGACCATCATCCGGTGTTTTTTATTTTTAGAATCACGCAATTGATCCCGCCGGTACTCAATTCCGCTAAACCCGGAAAATGTGTTGTTGTGAAAGTCATACTCCATCATGACCTCAACCATTGTCTCAACATCGATCTTTGAGGCACCCGAAGTTGCCAGAATACCTATCAATTTTTGTCTTGCTTCTGATACAGGAATACGCATAAATTAGGCTTAGACTGATACGGTTTTATCCATAATAAGTATACCCCTTTCTATTATCTGCTTACAACAACGTGGTATCATTGACGGTAATCCTAATGAATCGTACAATAGACATGATGACTGGTTCCGTCCGGCTCAATAACGCACAACTTAATCGGCTTTCAGAGATAGCGGGAAATTTTGGATTAGTATTTTTTGCTTCTCTCGTCGTTCCGGCATTTTCACAGACACAGTCAAGAAATATTTCGGATATTTTCGTAGGAATCAGTATTGCAGTAATTTGTACGGGCATAAGCGTATTCATCTTAAGAAGGAGTAACGTATGACGTCGCTGCAGTTGGCTATAATTACCATCGCAATAAGCCTGTTGGCGTTTGGCATAGTGTTCCATGCGACGTGGGATAATCGTTCAAAAATAAAAAGATAAATATGCAAGAACCGCCAAGTCCGCTACTTGTTTTCTACTTCATCGGTTCCCTATTTCTTTTGGGGATAGCGATTCTGGTCTATCCGACGCTTCGGGAGCAGTCAAAAAAGAAATAACCCTCATTTTCTCTTCGGAGTATTTTTGAAGAAGCGTTGGCGGATATGTTTGGTGGTCTCTACGCTTTGCTCCTGAAGTTTTTCTATCTGGGCAAGGGCCGTATCGAGCTTTTCGGCTGCTGCATCCGTGAGATCTTCCTTTTTCTCTTTAATCTCATCCACAACTTGCTCTTTGATCTCCTCGCCCTGTTTGACGAGTTCTTTCCCGCGCCGCTCCATCTCCTCAAGTTTCTCCTGCAGTTCTTCCAGGAGATCCTTGCCCTTCTCCTCTAGGACTTTTCCGGTCTTTTTACCCTCCTTCGTCCCCATGAAAAACAAGAGGAGTGCCCCCAAAAGTCCACCGATGAAAAATCCAAACCAAAATCTATTATCGTGGTTACTTTTGTCCATAATTAATCCTCCTGTTTTTTCCCTCGGAGTGAGGAAAATAATGATAATCCCGCCTTCACCCCACTCATAAGTCCGGCAACACTCGTAAATCCTGAGCTCACCGTCCCCGTCACTTTTGTCGCGTCGGTGAGCATCGTGTTCACTTTTTGGAATGAAGTCCGCATTTCTTTGAGGATATACCAGACCTGAACACCGAGGAAAACAAATAACGCAGTGAGGATAAGACTAACTGCGATGATAGTGAGTTGGACAGGATCCATGGGAGCAGGTTTAATCTAAATACGAATATCGAATATCGAAATACGAATTTAGCGTGCATCTAGTATCTCGCAAATATACCCTTGCTGTCAACGAGGATTTGCCTCTTCCTCCTGACTCGTGATCGTCCGCTTTACTAAAGAAGTCTTCCCATACCGGCTTGTCGCAATAACCGTGATCGTATTCGTACCGGGTTCGAGGGTAATCTGGTCAAAAAATTTACCGTCACCGCGTACAAGTACTGATATACCATTGACCGTCACCGTTGCATCCGGATCGGTACTCCCGAGTAACTCCACCTTTTTTGTCACAACGATAGTATTTTCTAAAGGTACATCAATCGCAAGAATCGGTGGATTTCGAAGTTGCCCATATTGGATACCCAAATAGATAAGAAACAATACCACAAACCCCACGAAAAGAAAAATGAGAAACTTGCCCGGCGTCAACTGAAACCACGCGCGGTTGAGAGACTGCGCGACTCCTTTGGGGAGAATTGCGGATTTCGTGATTTCCAGTGTCTGCCGGCGGAAAAACGCGAGAATCATGCTCGTAGAAACGCCAAGATATTCCGCATAATTTTTTACAAATCCTTTAGCATAGGAAACAGAAGGGAGAATGCTATAATCATCCGCTTCTATACCAGTGAGAAACTTAGCACGGATTTTGGTCGCGATTTCTACCTGTTCAAACGTGAGGCGTTTGGCTTCCCTCGCTTCTTTGAGGATACTTCCAACGGTTTTCATGACTTTAGTGCTTGCTGTTGTGCCAGATAATCTTCCGCATTTTTCATAAGGACATCCCTGGGTTTACTGCCCTCCCCCGGCCCGATGATACCGGTCTCTTCAAGCTGATCAAGAATCCGCGCCGCACGCGCGTAGCCGATTGAAAGCCTGCGCTGGAGAAGCGAGGCAGACGCTTTATCATGCTGGCACACCAGCCGGATGGCGTCTTCAAATAGATGATCATGACCCTCACTATCGGACGATCCACCGTTTCCTTTTTTGCCACCAGCATGGACGGGTATCGTGGTGACCTCTTCGGTGTACTGGACCGGTGTATTTTTACTACGCAGAAAATCGACAATTTTTGTGACTTCCTGTTCTGACACGAACGTGCCCTGGATACGGCTTGGTTTGGCCTGATCCGGCGGGACGTAAAGCATATCTCCCCGTCCCAAAAGTTTTTCTGCGCCAGGCATATCGATAACGACGCGCGAGTCAACCATTGACGACACGCTAAATGCAATCCGCGCCGGAATGTTGGCTTTGATAAGCCCCGTAATGACATCTACAGACGGACGCTGGGTCGCAAGCACGAGATGGATACCCGTCGCCCGGGCCATCTGGGCGAGACGATTAATGCTGTCCTCTACCTCCGCAGGGGCATACGCCATGAGGTCGGCAAGTTCGTCAATAATGATGACGATGTAGGGCATCGCCTGAAATCCGGAAAGCTCATTAAAACTATCGACGGTTTTGACCCCCACTTCAACAAATTGCTTATACCGGTTATCCATCTCCGTCATGGCCCAGCGAAGAGACGATAAAATCTTGTCCGGCTCTACGATGACGGGTGTGAGCAAATGCGGAATCCCATTGTAACCAGTCAGCTCCACGCGTTTTGGATCGACCATGATGAGCCGCACTTCTTGAGGCGTAGTGCGGAAAAGAAGTGAACAAATCCAGGAATTGATGAGGACTGATTTTCCTGATCCTGTCGTACCGGCAATGAGGACATGCGGCATCCGTCCGACGTCCCCGATCACCGGATTTCCGGATACATCCAAACCTAAAGCAACAGCAAGTTTGCTCTTGGATTTGCGCATGACGTCCGAACCAAGCATATTTTTGAGCGTCACGAACTCGAGTCCTCTGTTGGGAGTTTCGATACCCACAAGTTTCCTGCCCGGTATCGGGGCTTCGATACGCACCTGTCCTGTAGGAGCAGCCAGAGCCAAAGCCAAATCATTGGAAAGGGCGGTAATCTTGGATACCTTGGTCCCCAATGCAATATCCAGACAATACTGCGTCACGGCAGGACCCTTGTTAACCTCCACGACATCAGCTTTGATGCCAAATCCATACAGTGTTTTTTCAATGATAGACGCGTTATCGCGTACATCGCCACGGTCTGCTTTGCCGCCAGGCCCATCAGATAGGAGCGACAACGGCGGATATTCCCAGACGGCGGTCCCTTCTGTTTTTGGCGTATTGGACATGGGACTCTGTATCTTGAAATCAGTCTTCATGCCCGCGATGGCCGGTTTCTCTCCGCGCGTCATCGGAGGGGGCGTCATTGGCATTTTTAATAGGGGTTTAGCGTCATCTCCCCCTTTTATTTTGAGAATCGGTTTTTCATCCCTACCGAATATAGCCGTATCGCGCCGTCCTGTGATCCGCTCGAGACCAGCATTCGCCCATTCCCATAGGGCTTGGGCTCCCATAAAAAGAAAGTTCATAACTGTATCAAGTGATGCATTAAAAAGTACGATCAAACTCATCATGAGAAGTCCGAGTGCTACTACTACTGCGCCCTCCGGCGCGATAGCTCCCGAGATAATCCTCCACAAAAATACTCCCACGTCCCCGGCTTGTGTGAGGGTCGCCAGCGATACAATCATGAGTCCTATACCAAGCGGGACATTGGGTTTGCCAATATCTGATTTCACTTTAAAAAACAAAAAACTCGCCGACACGAGGAACGGCGGGAGGAGATACATGATCCATCCGACGTGGGTGGTGAGGGCATCCCGCAGAGCCACGAGGACAGCCCCTTCGCCAAAAAACGATACGGTAATGACGGCGGCAAAAAGCCACAGCCAGATGGCTCCCACAGTATAGACTGTTTGCTGTTTGAGTTTAAATTGAAAGGGACTGCGCTTCTTGTACCGCCTGCGCTTCCCCCCGCCAAAGAATGACCGTTTCATAACCTACCTAGTATAGAAGGTGTGTCAGCAGGCTGCAAGCGTTCCGAGGATTCCTGAAAATATTCACCTATTTACACTTCCACAATGACCGGTACGATGAGGGGGGGGCGGCCGGTTTCTTTGACCAAAAGTGCCGAGAGGTTTTCGCTGATTTGCTTCCTGGCAATAAACGACCACACCCGCGCCGACCGCTCCCAAAAAATAGCTTCTAGGATGGTTTTACTTGAATGACCAATCTCGTTCCGAGAGCTTGCGTAATTTTTTCCAGAAAACCAATTGTCGGATTGACATGACCGGATTCCAGGCGGGCAATGGCTTCCTGTTTGGTGCCAATCTTTTTAGCCAACGTCTCCTGAGTAAATCCATTACGTAGCCGCGCCTCGAGCAATTGAGAAATAAGCTGATAGCGGGGCTCTAACTTTTTGTACTCCTCAAGAACGTCTTTATTATTGAGTAATTCCCCTTTTAGGGTTTTCCAGTCTTTCATAGTTTTAGTACTATAACATATATGTTATAATATGTCAAATCTCACAGTATTTCGCGCAATCGCTTAAACGCTATGTCTATTTCTTTTGCCGGAGTTTTCTGCGTATGTTTCTGAAATGCATGAAGCAGGTATATTTTGTTGCCGGCCACTACATACAGAACACGCACCTCCTGCCTGCCTCTCGCCCGTAATTCATAAAGTTTAGAAGATAAATATTTTGAATGGGGCATTCCCAACAGCGGTCCATGCTTTTCGAGGAGATCAATAGCGTGAGAAACCTTTGCGATGGTCTGCGGTTCCAGAGATTTGATAAACTTTTCAACAAACTTTTCGCCTCTTCTCGACTCGAAGGCAATGACCATCCACTGCATACATCCATACTACCATGTCTCAACAAGATGAGATCGAACGCATCAAAAAAATAACTATCGATATAGACTACACTTCCACAATGACCGGTACGATGAGAGGCCGACGGCCGGTTTCTTTGACCAAAAGTGCCGAGAGGTTTTCGCTGATTTGCTTCCTGGCAAACTGCCAATCAAACATCCGTCCTTTCTTCAGGCGTAACGATTGGAGAATGACGTGCCTCGCGTCATCAAGGAGTTTTCCTGAATCTTTCATATAGACAAACCCGCGGGAAACAATATCCGGGCTGCCTGTTACCCTCCCGGTTGATTTCTGGATCGGAATGACGACCACGACGATGCCTTCTGTGGCAATCGTCTGCCGATCTCGGAGGACGACGTTTCCCACATCTCCTACTCCCAGTCCATCAACCATGACATTCTCGAGTTCCACGGTTTCTACGACATGGGGCGCGTTATACGGAGAAAACTCGAGTACCTGTCCCTCTTCCGGGATAAGAACGTCTTTTTTGTCATACCCCAAGTCCTGGGCGAGTCTTCGGTACTGCATGAGATGTTTGTATGTTCCTCCGATCGGTAACACATACCGGGGACCGATCGCGGAGAGAAGAAGCATCATGTCCCCCTGACTCCCGTGGCCGGATACATGGAGATCCTCCATGATGTCGCTATAGGAAACCCGTGCGCCTTTCCGGTAAATCTGATCGATGAGATTATTCACATCATGCTCGCGCCCAGGAATTGGATCGGCAGAAATGATGACGGTATCTCCCTCATCAAGCGTCACAAACCGATGATTATCATGGGCAATACGCGAGAGGGCCGAATCGTCCTGCCCCTGGCTTCCGGCAACGACGAGAAATTGTTTCGTCGGTGGTACGCGCTTTAAATCCCGGTCCCGGACCAGCGCTTCGCGGGGAAACTTCATATATCCGAGCTTGACGGACTCCTCGACGTTTTGGTCAATACTCCGGCCGAGAAACGCAACACTCCTGCCGTATGCTATCGCCAGTTCAATCGCCCGTTGGATACGCGAAATATTGCTCGATTGGGTCGTAAAGAGTACTTTACCTGTGGCAAGCTTGAGTTCCTTCTCGATGGTCTCCCCCACCACCTGCTCCGACGGCGTAAAGCCCGGCCGTTCACTGCCCAACGAGTCAGAAAGCAAACAAAGGATACCCCGCTTTCCCGTCGCCGTAATCTTGCCAAGTTCTGAAAGTTTCCCGTCCAGCGGATCAAAATCAAATTTAAAATCGCTTCCGTGATAAAAAATGCCAATCGGCGTCTCTATGATGAGATTAGCCGCATCCGGCACCGAATGGGTCACCCTGGCAAAAGATACGGTAAATGCGCCGATGGTGAGCGTCTTATCAAAATCCACAGCCGTCACGCGGGTAGGCAGCTTGATTTCCCGGAGCTTAATATTGACAAACGCAGCGGTGAGCGTCGTTCCCCACATGGGAATATTCCCAAGTTTCCCATACACATACGGAATCCCGCCGATATGATCATCATGACCGTGTGTGAAGACGAGTCCGCGGATATATTGTTTCTTGTTTTCCAAATACCGCACGTCCGGGATGACGACATCCACGCCATACATCTCCGGATCCGGAAACCCGATCCCGCAGTCGACAATAAGAATGTCACGGATTTTTCCGTCTACGCGGTACTCATAGACAAACATGTTTTTTGTCACGTTGCCCGTGCCACCGAGGGGGATGATCCGCACCGTATCGCGACCAGTTTTTGATGTGCCTTGATAGACGGTTCTATGTTGTGTTCTCCAAAAACTCATATTAGTAAGTTTCCATATATTCCTTCATATTTTCTTTCGAAATGTGGTAACTATTTCCTTTGCCTTCTACGATCATGCGGGCGACTTTCCTGCAAAGCGCATTCATCGTGCGCTCAAGACTGCGGATACCGGCGTCGTAGCCCAATGGACGAACAAGCTTTGGCCAGAGATCCTCATCTATCGTTAAATTTTCTTTAGTCAGACCAGATTCGCGCATAAGTTGTGGCAAAACGTAATCCTTGGCAATTTTGATCTTTTCCTCATCAGAGTATGACGGCATCTGAATGGGTTCAATGCGGTCAAGAACTGCTGTCGCGATATTGGTCGTATTATTGCCTGTTGCGATAAACAAGACTTCAGACAAATCAAACGGAAAATCCAAATAATGATCGGTAAACGCGACGTTTTGCTCCGGGTCGAGAAGTTCAACCAGAACTCCCATGATATCCCCGCGCGTTCCTTCGGCTACCCGGTCAATTTCGTCCAGAAGCATCACTGGGTTGCGGCTTCCGGCAAATTTAAGTCCTTTGAGTATCAGTCCTATTTCCGCGTCCGGCCGGACCCGGGACTGTCCACGAAGGTCCAAGGCATCGCTCATACCCCCAAACGGAATACGGACAAAATGTCTCCCCATAGCCTCGGCAATTGATTTGGCGAGCGTTGTTTTTCCGGTACCCACGAGTCCCACGAGGCAAAGAATTGGTGCCCGGCGGGCGAGAATAGAATGGGAAAGTTTCGCTTCTTTGTTTTCCGTTAAATCGTTGGCTTGCTCCTCATCCCATCGTTGTTTATTTAATTTGAGAATCGCGAGATACTCGAGAATCCGCTCCTTGACCGGTTCAAGTCCGTAATGATGTTTATCGAGAATCTCCCGCGCCCGTACAAGATCCACGATATCCGTCGTCCGGCTGTTCCAAGGGAGACTGACTGCCCACTCCACGTACCGGAGCATCTGTTCGATATGCACACGGGAAGAAATATCATGCTCGAGACGAACGATCTCTTCGAGATTTCCCTGCACCCGGATTTCAAGCGCTTTCGGGAGTCGGGCGTCGATCACTTTTTTTCGAAGCATCTCAACTTCATCGATCAATGTAGACATACAACTATCATATCAGGAGTCTTGGGGAAAAACACTGATTTCTTTCTTTATTTCTATTTAAAATCTCCTACTCCCCCGATTAAATGGCCGGGGTGGACGGTCGCCGAAATCACGACGTTCAGGACGCGGTGGTGACACTTTCTTGGCATCTTCACCGAAGAGCATAGAAAGATTGACGCGTTTCTGATCGTCTATTTCCATGACCCGCACTTTTACTTTTTGGCCAAGCGCTACCACGTCATTGGGGGAACTCACAAATCCAGTAGACATTTGGGACACATGCACCATGCCTTCTTTGCCGGGTAATACTTCGACAAATGCGCCGAAGGGCAAAATCCGTTTTACTTCGCCTTCATATTCTTCTCCGGGAACCAAATCTTTGGTCAATCCCTCAACCCACTCCACAGCTTTGGCTACTGCTTCGTCCGTTCCGGAAATCATGACGGATCCATCATCCTCAACGTCTACGGTTGCCCCTGTTACGCTGATAATCTGCCGGATCATCTTGCCTCCGGGACCGATGACTTCACCAATTTTTTCCGTAGGAATTTTCACCACTTTTACTCTTGGCGCATACTGAGAAAGGGATTTTCTTGACTCCGGCAATGTAGCGAGCATGACTTCTAAAATCTTCATTCTCGCGCTCTGCGCCCGGGAGAGCGTTTCTTCTACCATTTCATCCGTAATACCATCTATCTTCATATCAAGCTGTATTGCGGTTATTCCATTTTTCGTACCCGCGACTTTAAAGTCCATATCTCCGGCAAAATCTTCGATGCCGAGAATATCGGTAAGAAGTACATACTTCTTCGCGTCCGTCATAAGTCCAATAGATATTCCGGCAACCGGTTCTTTTATGGGAACACCGGCATCCATGAGAGCAAGCGTTGATCCACATGTTGAAGCCATGGACGTCGAACCGTTGCTCGACATAATTTCTGACACGAGGCGGATCGTATACGGAAACTCATCTTCTGATGGAATGACGGAGAGAAGAGCGCGCTCCGCTAGGGCCCCGTGACCAATCTCGCGGCGGCTGGGAGTACCGACTCTCCCGGTTTCTCCTACAGAATATGGCGGCATGCTGTAGTGATGGATATATCGTTTGGATTCTTCACCAATCGGACTTTCGAGGAGTTGGGCGAGGGCCGGTGTGCCCAATGTCACGATCGTGAGGGCCTGCGTCTGACCGCGTTTAAACATGGCGCTTCCATGAGTCCTTGGGAGAATGCCCACATCGACCGTAATCGGCCGGATTTCATCAAGCTTCCGCCCATCAAACCGTTTGGCTTTGGTGAGAATCAGCTCACGGACTTGCTTTTTAAAAAGCGCATCCAGAGCCTCTTCTATCGCCTTCACGCTATACTGAGTGCCATAGGCTTCCGCGATCATTTTAGAAAGAGCGACGACCTCGTCACCGCCAAATTCTTTTTCTGCTTTTTTGGCAAATGCGTCAATCATTTCTTTCTTGTAATCCTGCGTAATCTTTGTTTTAAGTTCATCAGCAGCGCTTACCTCCGGCACTGCGACTTTCGTCTTACCGACTTCTTTGACCAATGAATTGATAAGATCAATAAGTTGTCCGTTTGCCTCCTTCGCTTTTTTTACGGCTTCAAATACAATATCTTCCGGAGTTTCACAAAATCCCCCTTCAAGCATGATCGTTTTATCTTTTGGACCAGCGACCACAAAATCAAACTCGCTCATAGCCTGCTCCGGAAGGGTTGGGTTAATGATAAACTTACTGTCCCCATTTTCATTCACGTATCCTACCCGGCAACCCGCAATCGGCCCGTTCCAGGGAATCGGTGAGATGGCGATAGCCGCGCTCACGGCGACTAATGCTAAAACATCCGGATCATTTTCTGCGTCTACAGAAAGAACGGTGATGATGACCTGTACATCGTGCTTGTATGCTTTCGGAAACAATGGACGGATGGATCGGTCGATTATCCGGCCCGCAAGTACGGCATCATCCGTCGGCCTCCCTTCGCGTTTGACCCACCGGCTTCCTTTGATCCGTCCTCCGGCATAGAGCCGCTCTACATACTCAACGCTTAAAGGGAAATAATCAAGAGTCGTTTCTTTAGAAGATGCGGTAACGGTTGCCAGTACCACCGTATCGCCGAAGCGGGCGAGGACCGCCGCAGATGCCTGTTCGGCAAACCGGCCAACTTCCAAGGAAAGTTCTTTTCCGTTTAACTCTATGGATTTTTTGACAAGCTTCATGCAGTTTATCCTGATGGATTACGAAGATAAAGCGTAGTGGTTGAGGATAGAAGATGGAGGAAATTGATTTCTCGTACAATCCTCGACCTTCTATCACCGACCACTATGTTCTATCTATTGGTATTCTACCATGGATGTTCGTTATTTTGCTAGACCCAATTTTTGCGAAACTTCTTTAAACCGAGCGACATCTTTTTTCTCGAGATAATTAAGCAGTCTCCGGCGTTTGCTCACGATACCAAGTAATCCCCGCCGCGAATGATTATCCGATGGATTTGATTTCAGATGTCCGACGAGCTTCTCGATGCGTTTGGTCAAAAGCGCCACTTGCACCTCAGGGCTTCCGGTGTCTCCTGCTTTCACTTGAAACTGTGTGATGACCTCTTGTTTCTCAGCACTCGGAATGGCTACTGGTCCAGCTTGTTCGGGAACAGCTTTCGCCTTTTTAGCTAGCTTAACGGGTTTGATTTTCTTCGCCGGTTTTGGTTCCGTTTTGACTACTTTTCCTTTTGCGGACGTTGATTTCTTGGCTTTCACGGTCTTGATTGTTTTTTTAGCTGGCATAGTGGAAATATCAATGATTAAAAAATGAAGCACTTGTCGGGCTCCACGTAAGATGTAGTTTACATGATTACGACCCAAAAAACAAGGATATATTACTATACCGTGGGCTTCGGCGGTCGAATCATCGTGCTTATCGCATCGGCTAACATATCGTAAATACACACATGATACAAAGAGGAAGCAGACGCATCCAGAATGGATTCGTGCCGCTCAATAAGCGCAATCGTTTTTTTCCTATCTGTCTTATGAACCGAAATGAGTAAATTAGCAAGGTCCGTCGTTTGCGCATCAGTATCGCCATAGATATAATTAATATCAGCTTCGCGAGTAAGCGCTTGTAACGCCGCGATATTTTCCTCAGGTTGCTGGTCTTCAGCATATGCCCGGTCTCCGATCATTTGATCAGAAATGATATTGACCATCGTGTTTGGGAGAACTCCTTCTATGCCTTTTTTAAACTGTTTGAGCATAGAGGTGTCAGCTCCTCCCACCAAATTCACCCGTATTTGTTTCTCTGTAGGCTTCCCTGCGCGGAGCAGACGAATGTCATCGGCAATATGTTCGAGCAATATATCCTCCGGGGTACGAACAGTGACTTCGAGTCCCTTTTCACTAAATCCACGGAATAATTCATGCTGAGAGGTAGTATGCGTGAGGAAGGTAGCATTTTTTGGCGCAATAATCGTAACGGGCCGCTTCGGTTGATCTGGCAGCATTCTGTGTGAAAGAAGCGCGAGCATCGTCGTAAACATCGAAGGGGTGAGCGCCGCAGATGCCTCCCGCCCATAAAAAAGTGCTTTATCCGGATCAAAGGCGACAAATACGATATTGTTTGATCGATCTATTCCTGATTTTTTCATAAACGCTTCGGTCACAATCTCTTGAGGATTATTGGCGATATTGAAGTGGTATTCTATTTGTTTCCCGTACGAGGACGGCAACACGTTGTCCGCGTGCACCAAAACATCAGGATTTTTATAGGATTGTTTTTCAGGAAGTGCTACCTTTGCCACACGACTTAATAGTTCCGATGGCCCGATCATCGTGAAGCGTGGCTTCTCTTTTGGCCGCAACGGCTCGACCCCAAGTTTCATGCGTTCCTTTCGTTGCCATTTTTGAAACTGTTCAAATCCAAACGCGACGACGGAAAATACCTGAGCGGCGCTTCCGGCAACCAGCGCTAAATTCACGAGCGCCGGATTGGAGGCCATGATAAGCGCAGTTGTGTTCCAGGGAAACGGACCGGTGGCAAATGTCTGAAGTGCATTCACGATCTTTTCTCCGATAGCCGGAATACTTTTTATTGCTTGAGTACCTGCTTCTAATGTTTTATAAATAATCTCCATACCGGCGACATCACTTTGCAGGATGGGATTTAACACAAACGTCGTCGTGAGAAGCCAAATAGATTGATTGCCGATGAGTTCTTTGCCTTTGGCAAGCACATTATCCCACGCCCGGAACAGTGGCGATTTCTGCCATTCCGGTCTCCCGGCTCCCATATCGGGAGACTGTTCGTAGAGTTGACTCAACGCATAGTCAAGCGTCGCTCGTGGCCCGTATTTGGATTCTATGGAGGGTACTAATTCGCTCATACTGTTGCGGCAAGCATTTTGGTTGCAACCGTTTCTATCTCGCGTAACAATATCTCGCCTTCTGATATATGAGGAGGATTCGTGGCTTTGACGTTCTCACACCGCAGTCGGATTACCCGGGCAAATTCTAGATAAAACAACGTTTGTTCCTCTTGGGGAAGTGTATCGATCTTGTAGTGATGGATGAGCTCGTCAAGGAGTGCAAATAGATGAGGATCATGAGTATCAAGCGGAATTGTATTCATGGCAGATCGATTCTTTCAATTATCGTATTACAAACGTATGGATTAGAGCAAATTTGAACTCTTGAATATCTTCGGTTTCAGCCAGTCCGGGGGGGTCTGGGTCGTTGGAGAAGGAGATTGCACGCCTTGCTGCAAACCCTCAGCTACCACCGGATGAGGGTGTGGATGATTATGTCCATCATCATCGGAATGCTGCAACGTCATCGTTTCTGTACCCTGTGGCACCACTACTTCTTGAAACGGCCGCTCTTCTCCTGAGGGAACCGAAGATCCAAACCTCTTACCGCCGGCTTTAATAGCGACGGAAGCTACATCAAATGCTCCGGAGGATACGTTTTGAGAAGTAAAATTAACCGTCCCACCATAAACCGCATTCAGGAGATTTGTCGCAATATCAACGGTGAGCTTGACGCCCAACATCGAAAGGACTCGTGCCACGACTTCAGCGGTCGTAGAGGCTGCGACATCAACTATATTCACCGCACCATACTGCGCATTATTCGGATGCCGATCTACATTGATGATCTGTTTCCCTGCAAAAAGATCTTTATTTCCTTCATACAACTTTTTTAATCCTCCAAGGTGAATCGTATTGACGGCAAATATGAGATCTGCGCTCCCGCTTGCATAAGAATAGTGTACTTTCTCCTGGGAAAAGGTCTCAAATCCAACCCTTGGCTCAACCACAAGATTAAATTTGTCGCCTTCAATATTATAGCTAACCTTTTCTATGGATCCATCCACGTAATCGAGGGAAATAATGAAATTTTTCTTGGCGGAGAGGTCGGAAATGACTTTGTTCACCCCGACATAATTGGAAAGTCCCACCGTCATCGCGTCAGGACAGGCAACGGTGACTTTTTTACCCAGACTTACCAAACCTAAATAGAGCGCGAGACTCGCGCCCACGCTGTCATCGTTTGGATTTTCGTGGGTGACGATCAGGATATCCTTGGCTTTTGCCAGAAGGTCTTTGACTTTGGTAATTTCAGTTTGGTAATCCATAGTCTTTCCTATAGGCTTTACTGAGTAAAAGCGATTATACCATCTCCTATAGTAAAATCAAGTTTTTGATCAAACAACACCCCACATTCGTGGCCAGTGTCGACTTTGGTGAGATCCTCTTTCCCGTGCCGCAGGGACTTAATTTTGGCCCGGGCAACTTCTTCCTCTCCCCGCATGATCTTCACCCGGTCCCCGCGGGCAAGCCTCCCTGAACTCACCCGGGTGCCTGCGATCCGGTCCCCATCAAAAGGAAATTCCGCAATAATTGTTCCAATCCCAAGATCCCGTTCCTCCCTCAGGACTTCTTTTAGGCCAGCCACTACCTCTTTCAGTTCGTCCAAAAGCTCATAGATAATCCTGTAGGTCCGGTAGACGACTTTTTCCGTATCCGCGAGTTTAATCACACCGGATTTCATAGCTACGCCAAATCCGATAAGGATAGCTTTTGTGGACTTTGCGGCTAATACATCCGCTTCAGCGATGTCTCCCACCCCCATCTGGACGACGATGACTTTTTTGGGGAGCGACGCCAGGATGGCCTCAAGTGATCCGGCGGTATCTGCTTTAAGGATAATATTGATGATCCGGTCGGCCTCGCGATCGATGGGTTTCAAAAAATCCGGAAGCTCTGCAACGAGAGGCAAAACGCTGGGCGCAATCGCCTCAGGTGCGATGATTTTTTCTTCTACTTTTTGCGTGGCACCAGTGAGCATTGTGCCGACTTCAGGAAGCTTCGTAAATCCTAATACTTCAACCGGTTGACTTGGGAGTGCGCGTGTCACCACCGCGCCGTGTTCATCGCCCATCGCCCGGACTTTAGCAATCTGCCCCACACTATCATAAAGGACAGTTCCGACAGCCAGAGTCCCTTGTTTTACAATCAGAGTTGCCACCATACCTTTCCCTTTGTCGAGTCGGGTTTCGATCACCATGGCTTCAATGGGAGCACCCTCCTCCCCGGTCAACTCTTTCATGTCTCCCATGAGGAGTATGAGTTCCAATAATTCCTTTATACCGGTTCCTTGTTTGGCTGAAACAGGAAGAAATGGAATGTCGCCGCCAAACCCCTCCACCTGCACGCCATGTTTGGCCAGATCGCTCTTCACGCGTTCACTATTTGCTGTAGGGAGATCGACCTTATTTATCGCCACAATCATCGGGATTCCGGCATTTTTAATCTGTCCGATAGATTCAATAGTCTGCGGCTTCACGCTGTCATCTGCGGCAACGACGAGTATGGCAATGTCAGCGGCTCCGGCTCCTCTAGAGCGCATCTTCGCAAATGCTTCATGCCCCGGAGTATCGATAAAAGTAATTTTGCGCTCTTCCTCTTCACTTTTGACTTTCCCGCCTGCAACGCTTTGCGTAGCAATGCGGGCAGGTGACTTTTGACTTTTGACTTGTACTTGGTATGCTCCAATCGCCTGCGTGATCCCGCCGTGTTCGCCACCTGCAACATTGGATTTCCGGATGGTATCAAGAAGTGTTGTTTTTCCGTGATCAACGTGACCCAATACCGCCACGATGGGAGGCCTCGATTGAAAAGAAGATGACGTAACCGTCTGCGTGATTGTCATATGCGTTTTGCGCTGCAAGGAGTGTTGAATTCATACTATTCACTCACTTGGACTACCGACAAATCTGGTTGTACTATTTCAACTTGAGCAGTTTGTTCTTTTTTATCAACTGGGGATTCTTTACTATCTTGACCCGTCTTACCCGCGTCACTCGTGCTCCCCGCTTTGCCTTTTATATCGATCTTCCATCCGGTCACTTTTGCCGCCAGTCGCACATTTTGACCATCACGGCCAATGGCCAACGACAACTGATCTTCCGGCACATACACTTCTGCGGATTTTTTCTTTTCATTAAGTTTTACTTCTAATTCCTTTGCCGGGGCTAGTGCCGCAGCAATAAATTGATGAATATCTTCACTCCATTGAATAATGTCGACTTTTTCGTTCCCCCCAAGTTCGCTGATGACCGCCTGTACGCGTACGCCCTTTTGCCCGACGCAGGAGCCTACTGGATCCACGCCGGATTGATTGGAAAATACGGCAACTTTTGTGCGACCTCCCGCCTCACGGGCGACCACGCGAAGCTCGACAGCACCTGAGGCAACCTCAGGAACTTCCCGCTTAAACAATCCTTCAACGAGTCCCTTGTGTGCCCGGGAAACGATGACTTCATTACCACGCATTGTTTCGCGGATGCCTTCGATATAAAATGTGAGCCGTTGATTGAGATGATAGCGCTCGCTTGGGCTTTGTTCTTGAGGTGGCATGACTGCCTGTGCCCGGCCGATGTCGACGACCATGTTGGGGCCATCAAACCGGAGAATCATACCGGTGCCGATCGACCCGACTTTCGTTTGAAAATCCGCAAGTACTGCTTGCTTTTCCGCTTCACGGATGCGCTGGAGGATGACTTGCTTGGCTGTCTGGGCAGCAATCCGGCCAAAACCAGGTGGCGTAATATTTGCCCCGTCTTTGGATATTTTGGCTTCACCATTATCGGGGTTAAGTTCGACGGCAAGTGTTTCGAGTTCCGTCGTACCATAATCTTTGCGGTATGCGGCGAGTATTGCGGCCTTAATCGTTTCGATGACCACCGCGGGATCAATCCCCCGCTCGGTGGCGACTTGATTGAGTGCTAATGCAAATTCGCTTCTGACAATGGCTGGCATACTAGTAAAAAAGGTGGGCTACCCCACCTTTATCTCTTCTTTCCTTCCTTATTATATACGCACGGCTACTTCCCGTCAATCTCTCGACAATTCTTCTAAAAGTTCTTTTTGGCGGCGGGAAAGATGGGTGGGGATCGTAAGTTGAATACGCACATACTGGTCCCCGCGGCCTGATCCGCGAATATGGGTAACTCCTTTCCCATGAAGTCGAATCAGTGTACCGGGTTGTGTGCCGGGTTGGATGCGGATACTGAGTGTCCCATCAATCGTAGGAACTGAAACCACGCTCCCAAGCGCTGCCTGGGTATAGGAAATCTCCTGATCAATAATGAGGTCATTGCCTTCACGTTTAAATTGTTTATCCGGCCGTACCGAAACCACAATATCAAAATCATCAAACCGGATACGCGACCCTGTATCCACCCCCGCCGGAATCTTAATGGTCTTTTTCACCGACCCTTCCCCTGCCCGTCCACGCGGGATATGCACCTCTTTTGTGACCCCGCGGACCGCCTCTAAAAAGTCTATGGTGATTTCATAGACTTCCCGACGAGCGCGTGTTTGACGCTGAGAAAACCCACCGCCAAAAAATTGTTCAAAAATATCAAATGGATCGATTGTTTGTTCAAAATCCGCACCAAACGGAGAGCCCCCGCTTGAGGACCACGAGTAACTAAACGGACCTTGTCCGAATGGCCCTTGCTGTCCGGCGGAGCCGGATCCCGCTTCGCGGGAAAAGGCAGCGTGTCCGAATTGGTCATACTGTTCCCTCTTTTTTGTATCGGATACGACCGCATACGCTTCATTGATCTCTTTGAACTTTTCGTTGGCCCCGGCCGCTTTATTCCGGTCCGGATGCCACTCAAGCGCAAGCTTCCGATATGCCTTTTTGATCTCGTCAACCGAGGCACTTTTGGAAACTCCTAAAATTTCGTAATAATCGCGTTTCGTCGCCATAATCTATTGATTATATCAAATAGGCGCGCCTGGAGCGCGCCTATTTGAGTTATTCAATTATTCTCTTATTTCATTATTCGCTTATTTTAAGAAACCACTTCTCCTTCTTCCACTTTTTTCTCATCCTTTTTCTTCCCGTTCCCCGACTGAGCTTTATCATCTCCCTGTTCTGCTGAAGGCTGACCACTGTCCGCTGATGGCTGCTCACCACTTGGTGGATTTTGATATGCCGCTGCCCCAACTTTTTGAGCAACTTCGGATAACTCGTTCGTTGCTTTTTCCAGATCCTCTTTGCTTCCTGTATCGAGGATGTCTTTGAGCGCTTTCATTTTTTCTTCGACAGCCGTTTTATCCTCGGGCTTGACCTTGTCTCCCATATCTTTCAGGGTCTTTTCCGCGGTATAGAGCATATTGTCTGCGTGATTTCGGACTTCAATCTTTTCTTTTTTGGCCGTATCCTCAGCCGCGTGCTCCTCAGCTTCCTTCCTCATCTTCTCCACTTCGTCTTTGGAAAGGCCGGTCGAGCCGGTGATCGTGATATTGGATACTTTGCCGCTGGCTTTGTCTTTTGCCGTCACGTTGAGAATCCCGCTTGCGTCGATATCAAACGTTACCTCGACTTGCGGTACGCCACGCGGAGCCGCAGGAATTCCGGACAAGACAAAACGCCCGAGTGATTTATTATCCGCAGCCATCGGACGCTCCCCCTGGAGTACATTTATTTCAACGGACGTTTGGCTGTCGGCCGCTGTCGAAAATATTTCGCTCTTACTCGTCGGAACCGTCGTATTGCGCGGGATGAGCGGTGTGGAAACACTTCCGAGAGTCTCTACCCCCAGCGTGAGCGGAGTGACGTCCAGGAGCACCACATCTTTGACATCACCGGAAAGTACGCCCGCCTGCACCGCGGCTCCGATTGCTACCACCTCATCGGGATTGACCGAACGGTTTGGATCTTTTCCGAAAAAGCTTTTGACGACGTCCACCACTTTGGGCATTCTTGTCATGCCACCTACCATGACGACTTCATCGATATCACCCGTTTTCATCTTGGCATCAGCCAAGCATTTCTTTACCGGTTCAATCGAGCGGTCAATGAGTTCGCTCACGATTGATTCGAGTTTGGCTCTGGTCAACTTCATGACAAGATGCAGAGGTCCCTCTTTGCCCTGAGTAATGAACGGAAGGTTTACCTCCGTTTCAAGCGAGCTTGAAAGTTCAATTTTCGCTTTCTCCGCGCCGTCCCGCAGACGCTGAAGCGCTTGAGGATCTTTCCGTAAATCCACATTGTGTTCTTTTTTGAACTCATCGGCAAAATAATCAAGGATCACTTTGTCAAAATCATCGCCTCCCAAATGCGTATCCCCATTGGTGGCTTTTACCTCATACACGCCGTCTCCCAGCTCGAGGATGGAGATGTCAAACGTCCCACCGCCCAAATCATAGACGGCTATTGTGTGAACATTCTTTTTGTCCAATCCATAGGCGAGCGCTGCAGCGGTGGGCTCGTTGAGGATGCGAAGCACTTCCAAACCTGCTATCTCCCCGGCCTGTTTGGTGGCCTGTCGCTGGCTATCATCAAAATACGCGGGCACCGTGATGACCGCCTGGGTGACGACGCCACCTAAATATTTTTCTGCATCAGCTTTTATTTTTGATAACACTTTTGCAGAAATTTCCTGTGGGGTGAATTGCCTTCCCTCAACTTCCACAACAGCCATATCATTTTTGCCGGCTTTTATGGTGTATGGCAGCCATTCGCTGTCTCTCTGGACAGACGCGTCAGAGTACTTACGCCCCATCAGTCTTTTTACAGAAAAAACCGTCGATTTAGGATTAATAACCATTTGGCGTTTGGCTACATCCCCAACAATATTTTTGATAGGGTCGACGACAGACGGAACCGTATTTTTTCCTTCCGCTGAATGGATAACTTTAGGAGATCCTCCCTCCATGACGGCTACACAGGAGTTTGTTGTCCCAAGATCAATGCCGATTATTTTTGCCATAATTTTCCTCCTTTTATTACATTATTTCATTTCATTATTCATTTGTATATTTGTAGATTTATCATTTGCAGATTCAGTTTTTTTGCCCACTTTCACCTGTGCGACCCGGATTATTTTTTCATGGAGCCTATACCCCGGGCGCAACTCAGCAATCACCATGTTATCTTCTCCGTCGACCACTTCTATGCACTCCATGCTACCAGGATCAAATAACGCACCCACAACGGTAATTTTTTTTACACCGTGTATCGCTAAAAATGATTCCAATTCCTTAAGTCCCAGACCAAGTCCTTCGTCCTTCACATGCGCTTGTGCCCGTTCAAACGTATCCACAATGGGCAGGAGCTTCATGAGCACCATTTCCGCAGCGAAAACACGCACCTGAGCCTTTTCTTCCTGTGACCGTTTTTCTAAATTATGATAGTCTGCAAGAGCCCGCAAGCACTTCCCCCTCCACTCTTCTATTTGCTTTTGTAATTCGTCTGTCTGTACATTGGTTTGTACGTTCTGTTTCTTTTTTATTTGATTAATCATTGTGTCATTCATTGGTAGTATTGGTACTATTGGCAGTATTTATTTTTACCAACTCCCCGCAAACTCATCGATGAGACCTCCTAAATACCGTACAACAGGAATAATATTCGTATAATTGAGTCTCGACGGGCCTACAACACCGATTGCTCCGGATATATGCGGCGTCGAAAACTTCGTATAAATATATCCACACTGCGACAAATTTCTTCCTCCAAGCTCTTCACCCAAAAGAATTGCAGAGGGATCCGTGTGGGTCTCCAGGAGCTTCCACCAATAGTCAAACTCATCAAGTGTTCCCAAAAGATCATGGGTCAATTCATAATCAAAAAATTCCGGGCTATCGAGTATATGAGCAGTCCCAGAGTAGTAGAGATCTCCGTCTTTCGTCGCGGTAATGGCAAGAGATTTTGTGCGGTCCGCCAGTTCCTTCGTCGCTTCCCGAAGGAGTTTGTCTATCTCCTGCCGGTAATCCCAGATTTTATCTTTGACGGCGACCTCCTCAGCTACGGACATATCCTTTGTTTTCATAAGGTGGTCCACGTAATAGCGCATCGCAACCGGCGTCGGAGCACGCCCTGCGGAAGTGTGCGCCTGATGAAGAAGTTTCATGTCGGTGAGTCTCACCATTTCATTGCGGATGGTTGCAGGGGATACTCCTAAAGAATATTTTTTATCCAGGGTTTCGCTTCCCACCGGCTCGGCGGTTGCAATATATTCCTCGATGATTGCCTTGAGGATCCGTATTTGTCGTTCTGAAAGATTTGGCATCTGTTCCATAACTTGCCCCGAAGTTGCGCTCTTCGCGAGCGCGAGGCTGGAAGCCTCCGACGCGAAGTAAGCATACTTTGGGGTTAGCACTAATATACCTCGAGTGCTAACCCTTGTCAATACCCTTCTTTTTCTTCATAATGATGATGCATGAAAAAAATTCTCCAATTGGCCACCGGAATGCTTCTCCTCGTGGCTCTACCGGCTACGATTTTTATCGCAGGGCAACGGCAGGAAATTAGAAAAAAGGCAGCTCCTGCGACAACCATGGCCATCGTCCCCCCAACAGTATCAAAAAAAGTTGGTGAGGTGTTTACTATAGAAATCACCATCGATACGGGAGAAAATCAGGTAGTTGCCGCCGAGATCCATATTACATTTGATCAAACCAAGCTGGAAGCACAAACCATCACAAATGGTTCGTTATTTCCAAATATTTTAGCCTCCGGGTCAGTCGAACCCGGCGGAGCATCCATTACCGTAGGCGCTGCAGACGCCAAACAACCCGTGCGGGGCACGGGAACAATTGCAACACTTACGGTTATCGCGAAAGAACAAACTGACAGTCCAACCCTCATAAAACTCGGCTCTAATTCATTTGTCGGAGGCTTAGGCGAAGGAGCGACAAATGTACTCGCCGGGACAACGCCCGCATCCGTCACGATCACCAAAGATCGCGCACAAAACACACCAACGCCTCCTGCGAAGCAGGACCCTGCTCCGCAGGGAACGCCCACCTCCACAACGTCCGCACAAATCACCCAAACGCCGACGCCAACTCCGACTCCATCAGTTGAAACACTAAAAATTATATCCCCGGTTTCCCAGGATACCGCAACAACGGACAAACCGATGATACAAGGAAAAGCAAGCCCAGGATCAACGGTGACCGTCACCGTGTATTCGACCCCACAAACCATGACGGTTACGGCCGACGCGAATGGCAATTGGAGCTTGACCCCGCAGGCGCCTCTGGAAACCGGCCCTCACAATATCGTGGCTTCCGTCACAGATCAAGACGGAAAAACGCAAACCGCCACAACCGAATTTGTTGTGGCATCAAGCAATGCTATTGGAGGATCTGAAAGCATCATTCCAATTTCTGGCACCACAGAGATCACCATACTCCTTATCCTCTTGGGTGTTGCCATGCTTTTTGTCGGATTTGTCAAGCCCGTGCACGTATGAATTTTTCAATCACCCATCGCGTAACCGGCAAAACTGTTTCCCTGATCTCCCTCATCGCGCTCCTTATTTTTCTCCCCCTCCTGCTGCTGGCTACATACGAGACGGCGACAATTATATCCAGAGCTGCAGGTATTCCGGCAAATATCACGGTAAACGCGGGTATTGTTACCAATGAAAAAGTCGATCCCACATTTATGTACGCAGTTAACCAAAACGAACAAGAGACATCCAATTTTAAACCAAAATGGATCCGCATGAACCAACTCTACGATACGTATGACATGGTCAAAAAAGTTGACGGAGCGCTCGTATTTGATTTTTCCCGTTTGGATCGCGATATGAAAACAATGTATACTCTGGGCACGACACTGGTCATCAATCTGTCCTCAATGCCACCGGCAATAGCCAAAAACAGTACCAACACAAATCCTCCGACCAACTGGGACGACTGGGCGCTCGTTGTACAAAAAACAATCGAGCACGTGAGCGGTTCATCCGGACTAAACATTCGGGGAGTATATTACGAAGTATGGAACGAACCGGATCATGAAAAGCATGGTGGATGGAACCTTGATGGAGAGAAAAACTATCTCACGCTTTATAAATATGCAGCAATTGGCGCCGCCCAAGCCCGGGAGACTCAATCTTTTTACATCGGTGGACCCGCAACGACCGGACTTTATAAAGACTGGATAGTCAAACTCGCCCAAAGCGGATACAGACTTGATTTTCTCTCCTGGCACACCTACTCCGATGATCCCGGGCGTTTTGAGGCAGATCAAAAAAATATTTCTTCCTGGTTAGTACGTTACCCGGAAATCGTTCTGCTCCCTAGACTCATCACGGAATCCGGATTTACGAGAGCCAAGGATCCCCGCGACGCTTCGTCTTTTGCCTCAGCCTATACCGCCGCAGTATTCCGACAATTGGCAAGCGATAGCCCGCGGAGCTTGTTTACCCTGCAGCCGCCGAACACGCTCATGACATTCCTGGACCATATGGCTGGCACGCGGCTCTACGTCACCGGCGAAGGCACATGGGTGACGGCTATGGCGACAAAACAGGGAGAGAAATTGAATATTCTCCTTGTGAATTTCGACCCAAATGGTAGCCACACCGAAACTGTACCCGTACAAATCACCGCGTTACCAAATGGCACCTATATCTATACGCAGCAATATTTTGACCGTCGGCAACAGGATGAGGTAAAGAAACAACAAGTAGTAATCACTGATGGAAATCTCATGAAGCAGATCCACATGCCTGCGCAAAGCGTTATTCTCCTCGAACTTATTCTCCCGCCCCGCCATTAATTACCTCATGAGCAGGCTCCAAAAGGACAGTAGGTACTTTCCTCACCCGCTTGATCATAGAGAGAAACGAATTCACCTCTGCTACCCCCATAACCCAGGCCAAAAAAAAGTAAACACAGAGTCCTACAAATGACGTCGCCCCGGTCAAGAGAATCAAACCAAACGTACGGGTCGTATCAAACACCAGTTGATCAAGAATCTTGAGCGGAATATAGATAGCGACTCCCGCCATAACGGCGGCGGCGCTCATTTTGAGTAGCGGCAAAAAAAGTTCTTTCCGTGAAAATAATTCCAACCGTTTATCCAACAAAAAAAACAGTGCAACCGCGTGTACGATGCTTGCAAGAGACGTCGAAAGTCCAAGCGACCAAACCGGTAACCCCATCCACGTAATAAATGTAATAGAAAGTAATGCATTACCGAGAATACTGATAATGGCTATTATGACGGGTGTCTTACTGTCATACAGCGCATAATACGCCCGCGCTAAGAGATGAATAACCGCCTGAGCCCCCAACGAAAGACTAAACATAGAAAGTGTCATGCCGGTGAGCACGGTCGCCTCCCAATCAAACCGGCCGGCACCAAAAACAAGCCGGACAATCGGTGTACGAAGGACGATAAATAAGACACTCACCGGTAGGATAAAAAATAACATCTGGTGGAGCGAGGTCACTATAGCGCGTTTTAGCTCAACCCGGTCATTATTTGCTGCAGAAAATGATAACGTCGGGAGTGCCGCTTGAGCTATCGTTGCCCCAAACAGTCCCACCGGCAACTGTTGGAGATGTTGCGCAAAATTAAATATCGTCACCATCCGGGCGCCCAAAAAACTTGCAAGCATAAGGTCGACAGTTGTATCGATTTGCGCGGCTCCCAATCCCAATGTTCTGGGACCCATGAGTTTGAGTACATCGCGTACTCCCTTGTGATGGAGATCGAGGGTGAACCGGTGCCGGTATCCCAACGAAAGAAGTACGGGAACTTGAATAATCATAAAAAGTATTGCACCGATCCCTACCCCGATAACCGGGGCCAAGAGCCCAAATGATGGAGTCAACACCATGATCCCGGCGATAATACCGATGTTATACACTACAGGAGCAAGGGCCGGTACGAGAAACGACCGAAAGGACTGCAGGATACCGGTAAAAAAATTGCCAACCAGTAGTGGAGCAACCTGCAATACGAGCATCACTCGGGTAAACTCTGCCATCTGATTAATTTGATCTTGTGTAAAACCAGGCGCAAATAATCGCGATACCGGTGCAGCCCAAATAAACATCGGCACGGCAATAACGGATAACAGTAGTATCGATGTATTGATAATGATTGCCGCCATCCGGAATGCATCATCCTCTTTTTCCTGCGTAAGAAACCGGGTGAACACGGGGATAAACGCCGTGGTAAGAGCCCCCATCACCAGAAGTTCAAATAAAAGATTCGGGATACGGAATGCGGCAAAATACACTCCCAATTCATCAGCGCTAAAACGCGCGGCCAGCATCCGGTCGCGGATAAGTCCTAATAGCCGGGAAGCGGCAACCATCGAAGCAAGCACAAGTGCTGCTGACCCGATAGACGTTTGTCGACTGGTAAAAATCTGCCAAAACATCCGCTTCATCCCCACTATTATAGTAGAACCCTCCTTGACCAGCTAGAGAGCAATACGATATACTTAGTCGTTATGCCGATCACAAAACAAGCAGTCAAGAAGCTCCGACGGGATCGATCCGTAGAAACTCATAATGCCAAAATCCGTGCCGGTATGCGGGATGCTGTAAAATCTATGCGGCGTCATCCCACCGTCAAAGCACTCTCTCTGGCTTTTGGACGACTGGATAAAGCCGCAAAAAACAATATTGTCCATAAAAATAAAGCCGCCCGCCTCAAATCCCGCCTCTCACGCCTGCTTAAAAAGTCGTAATAGTCCAATTTTCAGATTATCCAATCATCACATAATCCAAATTGGTAGTATTGGGTTATTGGTAGTATTGGTAGTATTGGTTTATTATTGAAGTATGCCTGCCAAACCAATCACCATTAATCTTCTCGGACAGGAAGACCTCAAACACACTCCGCAAGGGAGAATCATTGGTTGGGCGCTCACGTACGGGAGATATATCATGATCGGCACGGAAATAGTGGTACTCCTCGCATTTATTTCCCGATTTAGTCTCGACCGGAAACTCACGGATCTCAGAGAAGAGATAGCACAAAAACAAGCCATTTTGGAAGCAAATAAAGATCTTGAACGTGACATACGTTCGCTTCAGGACAAACTCGTGAAACTGAAACAAACGACCAATAATCAAAAACTCCCGCTTGATACCCTTAACACCCTCCAATCGCTTCTCCCATCCGATGTCTATGTAGAGACGCTCGATGTCACCACTGACCGGCTTTCCGTAAACGCAACCGCAGGCACCACGCATGGATTTTCTCAATTTTTGACCAATCTTCAGGCGGCCAAACAATTCTCACGGATAGACATCGGCGACATCAAAAAAAACCTACTCACCGGTATAGAATTTAAATTCACCGCCTATTTATCTAATAAATCCAAATGACATCCTTTTATCTTTTATCTTTTGACTTTTGACTTTTGACTTTTGACTTTTGACTTTTGACTTTTGACTTTTGACTTTTGACTTTTTTATTATGCCATTTAACTATAAAACAGAACTCCATCGCTATAAACGCTACTATCAGTCTCTCGAGGGGGTCGCCACCAAACCCAAAGCCCGGGCGTATACGACGGCCATATTTTCATTTCTGGCTATTTCACTTTTTGGATGGTATGCCATCAGACCCACGATACAAACCATCCTGTATCTTCAAAAAGAGATAGAAGACAATAAACTCGTGAGCGCTCAGATGGAAGAAAAAATCGGAAAACTTATTGAGGCGCATGCGACGTATCAAAGTGTTGAGAATGATATTGGGTACCTGACCCAAGCCATCCCTCCTGCTCCGGAAGCGCTGACTGCTCTAGGACAAATCCGCAATATTGCCATCATCCGGGGGGCTTCCATATCCGCAATTACCAGCTCCGGAGCGCCACTCTTGTCCAATGAACAAACATCGCCAAATAAATCAACCGTGACCCGCGGCATCTCAAACCGCAAAATCAAATCTGTTCAACTTTCCTTCATAGCCGTCGGGACGTATGAATTACTCCAGGGTATCATTGAGGACATCGTTTCTCTCCGAAGAATAGTTACCATAGAATCTTTAAGTTTTACCCCAAATCGAGAGAGTGAACAACAACTGTTATTTGGAAGTATCCCTCTCAAACTTGTCATGAGACTCAATGCGCACTATATTGATAGTGACTAACATATGGAAAACGATAAAGACTTACTGTTAGTATCGGTGTTTACTTTTTTTACGGTACTCCTGTGGATTTCTTTTGAGCTCATTAAGACCACCAAAACGACTACCGTTTCCGCGCCGGTAGCGCAAATAGTCACGACACTCTCAGCTTCGATCGATACCCAAGCGCTTTCTGCTCTCAAAGAGAGAAAAACATACTGACATATACATGTCCTCTCTTGCGCGAGCACGTAACACGTATCACAATAGATAGACCATGACACCTCTACAAGCTCCACACCAGGGAATGCGGATACCCACCATTATGGGACTTATTCTCGTCATCGCATTGGTCGGTGTGGTTATCGCCCTGTTTGAGAAGTTTTCGCGTGGACCGACTGGCGCCGCTGGGTCAACGGTCCCCCAGGATATCGCCATCACGAATATTGCGGACAAAAGTTTTACCGTCGTATGGACAACTCCCAATCCTGCTACAGGTGCAGTAACCATTCTTTCTCCAAAACATACGCCCTCAACGGCCTTCGACGACCGCGATATGACCGGTACGCTAAAATCGTATCTTACCCATAGTGTCACAATCCGCTCACTGACTCCTGGAACGAGCTATACGTTCCGCGTCCTCTCAAACGGAAAAAATTATTCCGATCAAAATAAACCATATATGACCACCACAGCGCCAACACTTTCCGGAGAGGGATCAGGACTTGAACCTGCCTACGGATCGATCAATGACAGCGCCGGATCTCCTGTAGCTGGAGCGCTCGTCCTCGTGACCCTCGAGCAAGGACAAATTTTATCGACACTCTCATCCCCTTCCGGCACATGGCTTCTGTCTCTTGGATTTGCCCGGAATACATCGTTATCCCGCTACCAGCGTAGTGAAGAACGAATCACGGAAACCATACGCGTGCTTTACAATAATCAGCAGTCCAATGCCATCACCGACACGCTCAATGACGCGCCGGTTCCGACTATGCTCCTCGGCAAGACCTATGATTTCCGTAAGCAACAGGCTTCTGCTCAAAAAAATACGACGGTCGCACAAACGAAAAGAGAGTCGCCATCAGTATTGGGCGATACAACAATCGCAAAATCATCATCTGTCAAAGTCGTAAGTCTGACATCTCCGGCCCAAAACGCAAGCTTGACGTCTTCTCTGCCACTTATTTCAGGCACCGGAATCCCGGGGAAAAAAGTTTCCGTCGTTGTGGGCATCACGAACCCCACAAGCGGAACAACAACGGTGGGAAATGATGGCATCTGGCGATATACACCTCCTCAATCGCTTGGCGCCGGAAAACAAAGTGTTACAGCGACATCCGTCGATAACCGCGGTAAACCTGTTGCCATAACGAATACGTTCACGATCCTGAAAAGCGGTACCCAGGTGTTGGGCGACGCGACCCCATCAGCAAGTTTAACGCCGACATTCACTCCGACTCCGGTGGCCTCGGCAGAAGCGTCGCCGTCGGCTACACCCACACCACAACTGGAAGGAGAACCCGTCCCAACGAGCGGGACGACATTGCCGACGATACTCCTTCTATTAATTGGATTGACCATGATGACCGGCGGAGTCGTGTTATTTTCCCGTTAATTTTCTCCCCGCTCCCACTTGACCACATACAGCTAATCATCTACTGTAAATAGAGGGCAATATTTATTCCTTATGGCTGATATTCTTTTATCTGCTCAAACTCAAAGTGTTTCGACAGGCACACAAACCCCTGGGGATGATCCTGTTGTTCCAACAATACCCGATACTCTGGTATCAAATAATCCACCTCCGGACGCGCCGCCCCTCCCTGTTCCGGATCTTCCCTTTTCCAAACATGAACAAGAGGTAAGTGTTCCACTTGCCGATTCCCCATCCCCGGAACCACAAGCGCCACCACTGCCAAAGACGATATCACCCCGTCGCATCAACTCTAGCGCAGCACTTTCTGTTCTTATACTACTCCTCGTTACCGTCCCACTGTCTGTGTTCTTTGTATCTCAAAAAAAACAGGTTGCCGATCCGCGGAGCCAGGCAGCGTACGTCACGTCAGAAAACAATCTTTATATCGCCAACTTGGATAAAACATCATTCTCCGTGATCTGGAAAGAACAGTTTCCGGCAAAAGGCTGTGCCGTGGCAAAAAATACTAAAACAGGAATGGAAGCAAAAGTATGTGACAACATTCTGTCTAGAATGCATCTTATCCATTTGACCAATCTCGCTCCCTATTTGACGCACGAAGTATCCGCTTTGGGAAACAAGAAAATGAGCTTGCACGCATTCTTCGGCGGGAGCGTCCTCACCGGACTTTTTGATAAAACAAAACCTGGACCAAAAATCACCGAAGGTAAAATTTTGAAATCGGATGGAAATCCCATGACTGATGTATTTGTCATTGTTACCCCGCTTCTTACTGACCGCTTTTATTTTCCGGTTGCCGCCACTGTTGATGGACAAGGCATGTACCGGGTCGATCTCTCTCTCATTGATGCCCAAAACCCACCGCCTTATGAAACAGTCGTCGTTGAAGTTGTCGATAAATCCGGCAATACTCTCATCGAACAAAAAGTCGCCCGACCCACGGAAAATCAACTCCCGCCGGTCACCATCAATGAGTAAATTAACCGCCATGAAACAGTATCATTCGTTAGTCCACCTCAGCATCTTCCTGCTTTGTTTCCTATCCGCAGGTATTTATTCAACGATACATGCCGCTGATAATATGTGTAACGTCAATCCCGGATCGTGTGATTCGCCAGCGGAATGGGAGGCGGGATGGTATGAAGCGCGCGAGCCCGAAAATCAAAACGCTGCTCCTGCCCAACCGGAATATACACAACGCAATGAAGCTAATGACGGGACTGCTCCTGCCGATGGTCCGGTACAAATTATCCGCCTCGCCGGAGAACCAAACTCGACAAACAGAAGTCAAATTGCTGCAGATGATGCGAAAGCTCGCGGCGGAGATCCTGTCAATCCAAGCTCAGTTACCAAAGATGCTATTGCCCTTGACGGTAATCTCCAGCCAATCGGGGGGGCCGGAACGGGCGGAGGATCCGGAAGCGGCGCAGCCGCTTGTTGGGGCATTGGTGGTGGTCAGGTTGAACGGGACTGTCTGGCTCGTGCAGCAGGCGGTGTATATACATCGGGAGGCTGCCGCGGCATGAACGTTGCCCAGTGCGCAGCATGGGCTCAAGCAAATGGCTACCGCTCCCAATACTGTTCAGGAAACCAAGAATCAGCAGGTGCGACACGTGCAGGGGAATTCTTAAGCTGCGGTAAATCCGGTACAAACGGATGCGGACAGATTGATATATTAGATGCAAAGGGTGATGTAATGGGATTTATCATCGATAAATCCGGATGTGGAGGAAATACTCCCACGACGACGACCAATAATGCCCCACCCCGGGAAATTACTACCACTACCACTACAACCACCACCACGACCATCAATCCTACTCCCACCGCCACTCCAGCCCCAACCTGTGAAACCATCCGGGTCTATGATGCCGGTGGAGCAGATATCACAGCAAGCCTCAAAAACGGAAGCAAGAAACTCTCCATCGGTGAAGAAGTGACGTTGGCTACACCAAAGGGAACGGCAACCAAATCCCGATTCCGGATTCAGGGAGTTGCCGACTGGGCAGAAAATGATACGACAAAAACCACGGCAACTGAATACCGGTTAGGAATCAAGATCCCGTCCGCCCTTACCCAAACCCAAGGCACATTTGAGGTGGAGGTATTCATTAGCGGGGTGTGGAAGTGACAGTAAATGTATGACATTTTTCAAAAAATACTGGCATTTGATATTTGTAAGCATCCTAACTCTGGTGCTTGGAGTCGTTACCCTCTTGACTACCCAAAAACTCAATCAAACAACACCCATTGCCCCCAACGTTCCCCAGGTCAAACCCAAGGCTGCCGAACCTGCCTGTAAGTTGACGTTTGCTGTTGCACAACCGACGGGTACTCCCACGGGGACATCAGTGCCAAATACTCCTCCGGAATGTAATGAGCTCATTTTTAATCCAACTAATCCTCCGGAATACCCCCTTACCATAAAACCGTCATGCAAAGGAATTGACCGCGATGGAAAGCTTCTTGCTGCAGAGTTTAGTTTCGGAGACGGATCGACAAAAATTATTGAAAAAGACGTAGGCAGTCCGGGGACTCTGGATGCATCACACAGATTCACGACCGGCGGAACATATACCGTCACTTGTAGAGTGAGAGATAATAATTCTGTCTACTCCACGATATCCGACGGATGTAAAAAAACCATTACAGTAGTCCAGCCCACTCCCGGTCCCACGGCCACCCCAGGACCTTCCCCGACTCCCAGGCCTACGGCAACACCCAAGCCCACTGCCACTCCCAAGCCGACGAAGACGCCGACGCCCACCCCAACAGTCACGGGTACGCCGACACCAACTAAAACATCTACTCCTACCCCAACACCCAGGCCTGTGGTCGAAGCATCTCCATCGGCCCAACCCATACCAAAGATTCCCGTGGCCGGAGCTGGTCCGACGGTCTTAGGGGCATCGATCATTGCAGGAGGGTTGTTGTTCTTAGTATTGGGATTACTATTCTAATTGAGATTTAATATATTCATGTATCGTTTGAAAACGCTCTGTAGGAACAAGCGTATACCGTCCATACATCCATAAAGGGGGTTCACGCAGCAAATCTACAAACGATATCCGTTTTGCGTTACCCACTCCCATCGTGGTCATCATTTTCCCTATGCTCGCAATTTCACCCACGCGCATATCCGTGGTGGTTGCCCGATCAAATGCGGCAAAAAGTGATCGTGCGCGGGACAGTGACACCCAAACCGAAGGTTTTTTTACTTGCTGCAAAAGCGCGACAAACACTTCTTGTTGGCGTCTCCCGCGGGCAAAATCACTTCCTTCATCTCCCTGGGCGTGACGGCTACGCACATAGACAAGAGCACGTTCTCCGTTCATGTGCTGGAGTCCTTGGGAAAACGTCACTGCTTCATATCGACAAGAAAACGTCGCGTCTCCATCACAAGAATCAACTTCTTTTCCTGCGATCGGAAACTGGGGATCCGTAAATCCGAGAGGCACGGCTATATCTATACCACCCACTGCGTCAATCACTTCTTCAAACCCGGAAAAATCGATGAGGAGCGCGTTGTGAATTGGCAATCCTACCACATCCTCAACGATCACTTTGGCAAGCGTGAGTCCTCCTCCTTTTTTCTTTTCTTCACCATAGTGATAAGCACTATTTACTTTATCTTTGAGCGTATCGCTCCAGAGATCGCGGGGAACGGAAATCATCGCCATCTTTTTGTTACGAATATCCAGCGATAATACTAAAATTGTATCCGTCAAATCTGCTCCATCATGAGTACCACCGCCGATACCAAGGAGTAAAATATTTGTCCGTCCGTCTTGAGAGGGAAGGTCAATTCCGTTACCCACCAATAACGAATATACCGTCCTCGGGGTCAATCCCGTTTCGCTCATAAACGATTGCCCCAATAAAACGATCTTTGTAACTCCAAGAACGATAAAAAACAGTATGATAAAAAATACAATTTTAGAAATCGTTGGCACCACGACCCGCTTTATTTTGGGTTGCATAGGTTTTTAATGAGGTTTGCAAACTTCACCGGATCCATACTTGCCCCCCCAGGTAATACACCGTCAACAGCTGGTTGAGCGATAAACGTTGCCACATTTTCCGACGTTACACTCCCGCCATAAATAACACGGGGGGTATGAGTTTTTGCTTTGATTGATTGAATTACCTGACCCGCGTTTTGAGGAGTATCACTTTTTCCAGTACCAATCGCCCACACTGGTTCATACGCCACTGCATCCACACCCACCGGCACCACAGTCACGTCATCCGGAACACAGTAGAGTATTGATAACCCTACAGATTTTGCTTGAGTAACTTTTTGTGAAAGAATTTCGTCGGTTTCCCCAAAATAGTTCCTCCGTTCGGAGTGTCCGATGATGACCCAACTGGCAAATTCCTTAATTTGCCGGGCGCTGACTTCCCCAGTATAGGCTCCGTCCGGATATGGTGAGACATCCTGTGCTCCAAGTTCAATGGGAAGCTTCAGTCGATCAATTTCCTTCTTCAGCGGATAAAGTAACGTAAATGGTACGCAAAGGACAACGGTCACATTTTTCCATTGGATAATTGGATTATTGGATAATTGGATATTCCATTCTTGAAGCCATTGCTTCGCTTCAAGAATGGTTTTATTGCTTTTCCAATTTCCTGCGATGAGGATTGTACCCATTATGCTAAGATTATAATCTATGTCCGACACCCTCCTCAATGACTTAAACCAGAGCCAACAAAAAGCAGTACAACACACCGATGGCGCCGTCCTAGTTTTTGCTGGAGCAGGAAGCGGTAAAACGCGCGTATTAACGTGTCGAGTCGCATATCTCATCGATCAAAAACACATTGATCCTCACCAAATCCTCATGCTCACATTTACCAATAAGGCGGCAAATGAAATGAAAGACCGCATCCGCATTCTACTCTCTCAACCATCCAACCATACGACCATTCAACCATCTTCAATGCCCTTCGCCGGAACGTTCCATGCCCTTTGCGTTAAAATATTACGCCGTGACGGAAAAGAAATTGGTATATCGCCTGATTTCCTGATTTATGATAGCGAAGATCAGCTCGATGTTGTAAAAAAAGTTATGAAAACGCTGGATATATCCGTCAAAAACTTTAATCCGGGTACCGTGCTCCATACCATTTCCCAGGCAAAAAATGAACTCATCACAGCGACCGAATATCCTCAATACGCGCGAGGACTTTTCCAGGAAACCGTCGCCCGGATTTATATTTCCTACCAAAAAATTCTCCACGAAAGTGCTGCGCTCGACTTTGATGACCTTCTCATGATGACGGTGAAATTATTCGAAAAGTCCGAGCTCACACTCGGCCGGTATCAGGAACAATATCACTACGTACTGGTCGACGAATATCAAGACACAAACCGCGCCCAGTATACGATTACGAAGCTTCTCTCAGGAAGGTGGCACAATCTCTGCGTCGTGGGAGACGCGTCCCAATCAATTTACCGTTGGCGTGGAGCGGATTTCCGTAACATCGTCAACTTCAAAACCGATTTTCCGCAGGTCGTCGTCTACAATCTGGAGCAAAACTACCGTTCTACTCAAACGATTCTTGATGCTGCGTTCGGCGTCATATCAAAAAATACCAGTCACCCGATACTCAAATTGTGGACAGAAAAAACAGCCGGAGACAAAATTACGCTTTATGAAGCCCGGACCGAACATGACGAGGCGACGTTTCTTGCGACCACCATCCTTCAATCGAGCCGACCTTTTACCGACTTTGCCGTTCTTTATCGCACCAACGCCCAATCGCGTGTGATAGAGGAAGCATTTCTCCACGCCGGTATCCCCTATACACTCGTCGGTGGCACACGATTTTATGAACGCCGCGAAATCAAAGACGTACTGGCATACCTCCGGCTTCTTGCCAGTCCCAATGATTCGGTGTCAACCAATCGAATCGAAAAATTGGGCAAAGGGAGAATGGAGCGGTTCATCAAATTTTCTGAGAGCATTGCCAAAGACGTCAAACTGGTGGAGCTCACTACACTTGAACTTCTCGATCGCGTGCTTTCGGTCACCGACTACCTCGCCCTCTATAACGCAAATATTCAGGAGGAAGCATCCCGACTCGAAAATATCAAAGAACTCCGCTCCGTTGCAACGCAGTTTCCCATACTCCGGGAATTTCTTGAAACCATCGCGCTTGTCGAACAGGAATACAAACCCAAAAAACAACAGGGCAACGATGATTCGCGTGATTCGGTGACACTCATGACGCTTCATGCTGCCAAGGGACTTGAGTACCAAATCGTGTTCATGGTGGGTATGGAAGAAGGGCTGTTTCCTCACAGTCGAAGCATCATGGACCGGGAAGAACTCGAAGAAGAACGCAGACTTTGCTATGTAGGAATTACACGCGCAAAAGAACGGCTCTACCTGACCTACGCGAACCGTAGATTATACTTCGGCACACGGACACAAAATATGATTTCAAGATTTCTTGCGGATATTCCGGAACATGCAATTGACCTTTCCGTCTCCATCACGCCGGACCGGGGATTTCATTCGGACGATTTTTTATTTTAACCATGCACCTATCCTACAATTTTTATGACCACGACGAGGATAGTCCCCATGACCACCAATAATGCCAACAGTATCTCAATGATCAAAAAAAGACGGGCAATGCCGCGTACGTGACCGAAAGAAAAAAGAGGAGGGATGAGCCGGCTGTCTATCGGCAGCCAAGGGGTGGGATGAGAAGAATTTCGTGATGTTCGTTTCATCTTAAACTCATTGTATCATACTACAAAAAGAGCGATAATAACCCGTATGTCCGTATCCCATCCGTTACAATCAGAGGCGTGGGGACAATTCCGCTCCGTAATGGGCATTGACGTGGTCCGCATTCGGCCTCTTGGTCCAGAGCTTGCCGAAGGACAACTCACGTTCCACAACATCCCGTTTACCCCATTTACCGTCGGCTACTTTCCAAAAGGTCCCCTTCCCACGCAACCAATGTTGGAAGAACTTACAAAAATCGGCAAACAGAAACGCGCCGTCTTCATCCAACTCGAACCAAATGTTGCCCATCATTCATCATTCGTCATTCATCATTCATCATTCTTAAAGCCTTCCCATCACTCCTTATTCACAAAATATACATTTGTTTTAGACCTGACGAAAACTGAAGAGGAATTATTGCAATCCATGCATCCCAAAACACGCTACAATCTCAAAATTGCCCAAAAACATGCCGTGGTAGTCAAAGAAGATAATAGTCCGGAAGCGTTTGAGAAATATCTCAAATTATCAAGAGAAACGACAACCCGTCAGGGATTTTATGCCCACAATGAAACGTACCACCGCCGTATGTGGAAAATTCTTCATCCTGCAAAAATTGCCCATCTCTGGACTGCTTCGTATAAGGAGAAAATTCTTGCCGCGTGGATCATATTTATCTGGGATAAAACATTGTATTATCCCTATGGTTCCTCATCGCGCGAAAATCGTGATGTCATGGCTCCTACGCTTCTTCTGTGGGAAATTGCCAAGTGGGGAAAGAATCAAGGATTTACATCATTTGATCTCTGGGGTGCTCTCGGTCCGCATCCGGATGAACATGATCCGTGGTATGGATTCCACCGGTTTAAGCAGGGATTTAATCCTCAACTCGTCGAGTTTGTGGGGTCCTTCGACCTCGTTCTCCATCCATGGCTTTACTGGCTGTACACGATTGCCGATACCATCAGATGGAGGATGTTAAAAAAATAATGGAGATCCAACAATCATCCCTCTATGCTTCGTACATTACATCGCTTGGTTGGCATGTCGAATCTGTAGACGGAAGTCAACTTTTTATAAAACAATTTCCTCTCTACGGCGGCTTTGCCAAACTCCAACGCGTGACACGTCTTCCCACCATTCATGACCTATTGCCACTCCTCTCAAAATACCGTGTGAGAAAATTAAGCGTCGAGCCCGACTCGGCTATACCGCAAAAAAAGTTTTCCCGATGGCTTACCGAACTGTCTCCCCATATTTCCCTCGTCACCACGCCATATATACCCACCAAAACGATCCGTGTTGATCTAGAAGGCCCGGAGAAGGAAATATTTATGAGATTTTCGGAAGCGAAACGTCGGGCAGTGCGTCGGGCAGTAAAAAACCAAATAACCATTCTCCCCTCGGACCATATTGAGGATTTAATCCATATCAAAAATCGATCCGCTGGTTTTTTAGGCTTTATCACTACCACGGGAATTAATAAACTCTGGCCCATATTCGCCCCTGAACATGCTGCCGTACTGCTGGCATATTCACCCAATATGTCATCCCGGCCACCAAGCCGGGATCCATCTTCAAATCGCTTTCTCAACTGGATTCCGGGTCACCTGCCCGCCAGGCTTCGCCAGGCGATGCGGGCGGGAGCCCGGAATGACAATCACGTTGTCGGCGGAATATTGCTATTGTTTTGGGACACCATCGCCTACTATTGGATAGCGGGAGCAACCCGGGAAGGGAAAAAATTGTTTGCCCCGACACTCCTCGTCTGGGAAGCAATCAAACTTGCAAAAAAGCGAGAGGCTAAACAATTTGATTTCGTCGGCGTCTGGGACGAACGCCTGCCAGCAGAAAATCACAACTGGAAAGGATTCACGAAATTTAAAGAAGGCTTCGGTGGCACGGAGCTCTACTATCCAATTTTTCGATCCAAATAGGGCGTACTTCTCTTTCAACGATTCATCTAAAATCTAAACCTGCAAAACCTCGAACAGTGGGACAAACCAAGCTGCTTCAATGATCAATATTCACTAACAATAAGATCAAAAGAGGCATCACATCCAATTTTACTACCGTCACCAGGCATAATTTTTATTTCTATATAATCATCAAATAAAGAACGATCAACCACTAATCTCTCCATTGGATTGTCTTTGTTAGTCTGTATTATTTTCCTAGCCCCGGTTGAAAGCTCAACTGTTGGGACAACTCCCTCACTCTCATGGAGGATTTCTATTGAATAATTTTTACCTTTATTGGGTCTTATAAAGAAGAGACTGCTATCTTCTATAATCAACCCACGACCTTACGGTCGGGGTTTTATGATTATGCAACTCCGAAACGGAGTTGCCCTGCATCTTTTTTTCCTTGTTCTTCGATATATCTCATGATGACCTGATCATTGATGCCTACGGTCGACACGAAGTA
>JAUXTO010000037.1 GCA_030679255.1 Candidatus Gottesmanbacteria bacterium
TGATCTTGCCCCGATAACTCGGACAGTGAGTTAAGTAAAAGACGCTTGCAATTCAAATTGCACCGGAGAAAGGTTTCCGATGGTAGAATGCAAACGATGTTGATTGTAAAACGATTCAATGTAATCAAAAATACTTGTTCGTGCATCCAAACGAGTATTGTAACGAGAAAAATAAATATGTTCAGTTTTCAGTGTGTGAAAAAATGATTCTGTTACAGCATTGTCGTAACAACTTCCAGTTTTACCCATACTTAAATTGATTTTTTGTTCTTTGGCAAATACGCGCATCTTCTCGCTGGTGTATTGAGAACCACGATCCGAATGAAGAATTAATCCTTCAGATGGTTTTCTCGAATATACCGCGCGACTCACGGCAGAAGTTACCAGTGATGTTGTGAGTCGTGAACTGAGATCCCAACCAACGATCATACGGGAAAAAAGATCCAGCACCACGGCAAGATATGCCCATCCTTGTTTGGTCCACACATAGGTAATATCGGTTGTCCAAACACGATTTGGTTCGGCGGCTGTAAAATTTCGTTGCACAAGATCTGGAGCAAATGTTCGGTCAACACCAGCTCGAGTTGTAACCTTGTAGCGACGAACAGTCTTTGCTCTGATTCCACCAGCGTGCATTATACGTGCAATACGATTTCGGCTACAGCAGATTCCTCGTTGACGAAGCGCATCACAAATCCGTGGACTTCCATAGATCCTGCGGCTTTGCTGATGGATCTGCTTAATCAATGGCAGCAATGCTTGGTTGTTCCGTTCTTGTTGTGAGAGACCACACTGATGCCAGCGATAATATGCACTGCGTGATATTTCCAGTAAATAGCACAAACGTTTTACGGAAATATCGCCTTCTTGCTCTTGGATAAATTTATATTTCATCGTTCGTTTCTCGAGAAGAAGGCCAGGGCTTTTTTTAAAATATCTCGTTCTTGTTTAGCTTGCGCCAACTCTTGTTCCAAGCGTCGAACCTGATCTTGTTCCGGTTTCATGTTTCCTTTCCCGGGAAATGCGTTTTCAGGATCTGCTGCTTGTTCGTTTTTCCAGCGATATAGTAACTCGGGACGTATTCCGAGTTCTTTGGCTATATCGGTTATTCTACGATTGCTCTCTTGAACCATTCGTAGTGCATCGTGTTTAAATTGTGAGTCGAATCTTCGACGACGTTGTGGCTCTGACATGTGAACACCTCCTGACAGAATATACTGTCTTTTCTTGGTGTCCGAAAGTTCGGGGCAAGATCA
>JAUXTO010000042.1 GCA_030679255.1 Candidatus Gottesmanbacteria bacterium
GGAACGTTAGACCATTAGGAAGCGCGGCGGCAATTCCTTTTCCCCTTTACCCCTTTCCCTTGCCGCCACGGGAGGATTTGATATATCATTCACTTAGGCATTTTTGACAAAGTAGGTTCGAGCAGAAAGGTAAATTAGCTCCATTTTCCGACTTGTCGGGGCGGCGCAAAGCGCCGCCCACGGTTCGCGCGCGTCACCGCGCGCTATTTTGTGGGACAGCGTTAATGAGCCGAAGAAGACACGACCAATACCTTTTTGAAAAGAAGACACCCCGTGCGAACAAACAAAAAGAACGTTCCCGCTCGGAAGCGGGATTGCCCAAACGCGAAAAAGAATGGGTGCTTCGGTTTGATTTATTTTACTCTCTTGCAAATCCCTAAGGGAGCGATATAGTGAATGTGGACGCAAACTTTCCCTTTCGGCTTTTTAGTGGCCGTCTTGGGCAGATCCGAAAGGGTTTGCGTCCACCAGGGCGGCCATTATTGATATGAACAGTATTATCAATCCCTCGCACCCATTCTTTCTGTATGCGCGCAAGTCCACGGATGTAGAGGACATGCAAATTTTGTCCATCGAATCGCAACTTGCAGAACTTCGGGAGTATGCCGCTCGCGAAAACATATCGATAGTAGAGGAACTGGTGGAAAAACAGTCAGCAAAGATTCCAGGAAGACCTGTATTTAACGGGATGATTGATCGTATTGAAAAAGGAGAAGCGAGCGGCATAGTTTCCTGGCACCCGGACAGACTTGCGCGCAACAGCGTGGACGGAGGACGGCTTATCTATCTTGTGGACACGGGAGCGATCAAGTTTCTCAAGTTCCCCCAGTTCTGGTTTGAGTCCACGCCACAAGGCAAATTTATGTTGACGATCGCGTTTGGACAATCCAAATACTTCGTGGATTCCCTCGCCGAGAATACCCGGCGTGGGTTGCGTCAAAAAGTACGGCGTGGCGAATTTCCCAGTAAAGCGCCTCCCGGATATCTCAATGACTCCCGCACGAAGACTATTGTCATCGACAAACGTCGTGCTCCCATCATCAAGGAACTGTATGAGAAATTCGCCACAGGCAGGTATACCCTCTATGATATGGCCGTCTTTTTGTCGCAACACGGCATGACTACAAGTGGCGGCAAGATCATGCGGGATAAAGCCTCCTGGATCTTGTCCAACCCGTTCTACTATGGTCACTTCCGGTATACCGGGGAAATCCACGAAGGTACTCACGAGCCACTCGTTCCAAAGAAACTGTTTGACGCCGTGCAGGAGATATGGAAGAAACGAAGTCATTCCTGGCACGAAGAACGGCCGGTCAAGCTCTACACCGGACTTTTTCGTTGTGGTGAGTGTGGCATGATGATCACGGCAGAAGTAAAGAAGAAATTTTATCCCACCACCAATCATCGTGCCACCTATGTGTACTATCGCTGTACGAAAAAGTCCAAAGACAGAAAATGTTTCCAGCCTTTCATTCGGGAAGAGGAGCTTGACCGGCAACTGTCAAACATGATGCAAACAGTTTCTTTGCGTCAGGATTGGGCAGCCAAGATGCTAGAGAAACTTGATGGAGAGAAAGCGGATGCTGCCCACACCTGTCAAGCGTTTGTTGCAGAGAAGCAGAAAGAAATTATTATACTCAACGGGAAACTCCAGCGTCTTTTGGATTCCTATCTTGACCAGGATATTGATCGTGATGACTACCGTACCCGAAAAGCTACATTGTTAAGCGAGAAAAAGACGCTGGAGGAGTCGGTTACCCGACTGCAACAAACGCAAACGGCGTGGCTCGAACCCATGCGTGCATGGGTTAAAGAAGCATCAGGAGTAGACGAAATCGCACGGGGTGAAGACAAAAACGCCAAAAAGGTATTGGCCCTAAAAATCTTCGGCTCGAACTTAACGCTGTCCCACAAAATAGCGCGCGGTGACGCGCGCGAACCGTGGGCGGCGCTTTGCGCCGCCCCGACAAGTCGGAAAATGGAGCCTCTTGTCAGAATCGAACTGACATCTACGGTTTACGATACCGCTGCTCTGCCATTGAGCTAAAGAGGCACAGGTTTTGATAAGCGTGCTAAGCGTTGCCCCGCCTGCAGTCGCCTGAAGCGACAGCTGATGGCGGGCAGGTCTGCCACTGAGCTACTTCGGCCTATGGAATGTATTGTAGCAAAAATTATTCATCGTAGTATACTGGTGGCATGATCAACTGGAATACCGATGAAAAACGGTTGAAAAAGAATCATCCGGAGGAGTATAAGCTTTGGCGGTTAACACAGCTCATCAATTATGGGCTGGAAGGAGAAAAGCTCGATGAAGAGGAAGTGCGTGCCGCCTGGCCGAAAATCAAGGATACGCTTGCTATCAATAAGCGGAAAACGTTAGAATTCCTCTTATGGAACAAAAGGTGGGAAAAGCCAAAGGGCTTACTGCCAGACAGAAGCAATTTCTGGAGTTGGTATGCCAAGAACCGTACATCCGGTCGCATTTTTACCTAAGCGGCCAAATATACTGATGTACCCACCATGCTCATTCCCTTTGCCCGGCATCAGATGGATGAGTTCTTCGGGAGTTTTGCACGGTCGCTCAAGAAGGACGTGTTTAAGTAAAATATCCCATCGATATGCCGGATTTGTATCGTTGATAGAAGATGCATCATTTAGAAATCTCTGAATCAATCCATCGGAATAGTTCTTCATTTCCGTCAAACTGCACAAACCATATCATCGGAACTTCTTCTGTAGAAGCTTTTTTCACGTCATCGATGATGTCTTGCTTGTGATTATCTGTGGTAAATACTGAGAGGTTGTAATAATCCGTGTCAATGATTTCCCCTTTCCACCAAAAACGAGAAGGACCATGGAGAAGCATGCCACCGGCAACGAGTCTTTTAGCAAGCAATGAATTGAGTATTGCGTCGGCCTGATTTTTGTTTTCCGCACTAATATAACATTGGAGATATTTTGGCATAGATAGCATTATTCAAACATCACCTTCCAGGGTATAGTTTTTTTGAACGTTTCTGTTTTACCTTTTCTATTTAGAAGCGTTATGACACCGTTATCCGCGTCAACCTCGACATAGTCTCCATCTACAAATGTATCGGTCGCGAAATGGGTCCCGATGATACAGGGTTTTTTGAGCGTGTTGGCGATAATGGAGGCGTGGCATATGAGCGTCACTTTGCCTTCGGTCGCGTTCACTTCTACGATGTCATTGTCTTTTAACCGTTTTGTCGCTATTGAGGTGCCAACTACGGTTGGTGTTTGAAATTCTCTTGCGATGATTGCCGCATGGGAAAGAATCCCGCCTTCATCGGTGACGATTGCTGCAGCTTTTATTAATGCAGGAGTGAAATCCGGAATAGTCATGGGAGATACGACTATCTCTCCATCTTTCACATTATTGATTTGTTTATGGCCCATCACTCGCCGTACAAATCCCCGCACGATGCCTCTGTATGCTGGCATACCCGTAAGTTGTCTGACTTTTTCTACAGTCTCTTGTTTAAAGGTGATTTTTAATAGCGTCTCTAGTGTCGACTTATTGGTGGTCAAAAAAAGTTGTCCTTGTGTGAAGAAATATTGTTTATACCGTTCTTCAAGCATATCTTTCGGGGGGATGTGGTCGGATATTATTTCTGACGTGGTGAGTACGGAAGATACATCTCCAAGCTGCGGATAGATATTTATAAGTGATTTTCTGATGACGGTGTCGGAGCTATTACAAAGTGTATTTGTCTGTTTTCTTACCTCACTGAGATTTATTAGGTCCAATCCGGTAATTTTTGATTCATCATCCATCTGAAAAAACCACCACATGGCTTCAAGCCACGGGTACGCGGCTTCAAGGTCTTTGAGGAAGCGTTTGAGAGTGGGTAAGTCTATCGCTTGCTCCTTTTCGTAAATCGGTCGTAAAAAGCGTATTTTATTACCTACCTCTTTTTCAATGGTAGGGATGAAATCTTTATTCCGGCGAGCGAGTGTAATTAATTCATTCTGAACCCACGCCACACCTTCTGGATCATAATAGAAATGGACCGTATCATCATATCGCTCGGTGACAAGGTAGGGAAGAAAAGGTTGCTTGTTCTGTGTCCATTTTTTAGGATTGATGCTTTCTCCTCTGACCCACGCTTCCACTGATGGCAAGCAAAAATCTCGGGAAAATAGTTTTTGATAACGATTTTTACGTTCCATGCATTGATTGTACTCCCACTATCTGGTTTTTTGCCACTATCATTGGTAAGCTATGGAGAAAGTATGCGCAACGTACATACCGTCATCATTATTCCCGGGTTAGGAGATGAGACGAGAGTGCTTGGATATATTACGTGGCATTGGAAGAGCTATGGACTGGAGCCGGTTGTTTATTCTGTGGGGTGGCGCGATGGGGAGGAGTCATTTCGATTAAAATTAAACCGGCTGGTAAAATTGATTGATGAGTTTGTAAAAAAAGGCGCAATGGTTTCATTGGTTGGGACGAGCGCCGGAGGGAGCGCCGCGCTCAATGCATTTACGGAGCGGAAAAATAAGATTCATCGGGTCATCAATGTCTGCGGAAGATTACGGGTGGGGCCAACGACGGGATTACGTTCGTTTGCATCCAAGACCAAATCCAGTCCGGCGTTTGCTCAGTCTGTCCGGCTTTGCGAGCAGAGCATCAAACGACTCGCGGTGGCTGATCGGAAGAAAATCATGACGGTTCACGCAATGTTTGGTGACGAGTTGGTTCCTTCGGAGACGACAATTATTGAAGGGGCCAACAATATTCAAGTGCCTACTGCGGAGCACATCGTCAGTATCGGCGCTGCGCTTACGGTATTTTCCAAATCTCTGATTTCTTTTTTAATTATCCGTAAGTTTTAAGTCTCTTGCATTCTTGCCCGTTATCACCTTTTTTCCTGTTTTTGATTCGATCTCTTTTCTGGCATGGCCGGCGACAGCTCCACCCTCATGGGCGACTTTTTTGTTTTCCGGAAAAGTTTTCGGTTTTCGAGTTTGTGAAATTTCGGTCGTTGCTGTTTCCGCAAGCATATTCAGGACGAGCTCGAGGTTGGTCATGTGATCCCGAAGGTTTTCTTTCTTGATGTCCTTGAGCTGCTTGTATTGTTTGGTGGTGAGTCCTGCCCAAGCCTGGGATATTTCATCGGTTAAGATAGCAAATTCAACCCCTTCCTTCACTCCACGGTTTTCCCATTCGTCGGTGAGCGTTTTGCGGATTTCGATACTCTTGAGCCGTTGGTTTATCCAATTCCGGCTATAGCCTTTTTGAAGATATGTTTTTAGCGCTCTGGTGATGGCAAGCTCCGGGTCAGCAGTTTCTTCCAGCCGTTCGTATCCGACTCTGGCAAGCCAGAGCTTGAACGGCTCGGCCTTGGGGGAAGGAATGCTCTGGATTATACGAAGCATGACTTCGGTATCAGCGGTATCGGTCAAGTAGTATTTTCCGTCAGTAGATTGCATTTTCAGTTGGTGACAATTTGTCACCGACTCATTTCCCTCGTTTCGCAGTCTCTCAGCTAGCTTATTCCAATATTTTCTAGGGTTAGCGCTGATCGTAAGTGCAGCAACGACATCAATTACAGAAAAGTACCACTTCTCCTGATCCGGGTCCCAATGGCGACGGATTCTTTTTCCTTCAAACATCGCGATTTTGGATGCGCTCCTCATACTATAATTATTACTTCATTTCGGATATTTCAATTGGCTGTTAGGAATTTCTTGGCATCCTGAATGTTTTGTTTATGGTCCAGTGCCATTTGTTCCGGTAATTTATCCACAGGGAACCATCGTGCGTCCAGCGCATCATCTCCGTGTTTTACAACGCCGTCTTTGACGTTAACGAGATATACGATATTAATGACTTGTTTCGGGTGACGGGTGGGAGCGCTGTATACGCCGACGAGTTTGGTCGATATCACGTTTAGACCTGTTTCTTCCTTCACTTCTCTGATAACCGTTTCCTCGGTCGTTTCATCCCAGCCTACATACCCGCCAGGCGTTCCCCAATAGTCGCGAAACGGCTCAGCTCCTCTTTGGATCAGAAGAATTTGATTGTCTCTGATAATGACGGCATCAATGGAGATGCCTCTATTGGCATATCTCCCGCAGTGTGGGCACTGCGTATCGTTTGGTATGTTTGACATATATATATTGTAGATAAATGGCCAAAAATGTATATATCTCAATCGGATTTGGGGAGTTTACGACGAATCATTCGGTCTATCTTTACTTTCGTTTTAGATTGAGTTCTGGCAAGGATTTCTTTCATCAAATTCTCCAGTGGGATATGGTCACCCAATGTCCATCCTGGTTTGGAATATACACGGCACCACGTTTCTTTGCCTATGTTAGCATGTACCGTGCCCGGCTGCATGGTGATGGAGTCTCCTTTTTTGAGATTAATAAGTTTGACATCGGTGACTACCGTCAACTGACCCTTGAGGATGGTATACGTTTCGTTAAGTTTTTTATGAAAATGCATGACGGAGTTGTCGATCACTGCTATGGCCTCGCTGTATTCCGGGTGATCCTGCGTGGGTTCCGTTTCGCAAATAATTTCGGTAACGATGCCGTTATTATCCAGATTTTTGATGATGGTCTTGCCGGGATACAATTTACCAAGTTTTGAAATGACCTCTTTGACGTTCATGAGGGGATTATATCAAAATTAGCTAATCTCCATTGTTGAGTTGTCTTTGGAGGTCAGTGGTTTTATAGCGAGAAAGAGGCGATCAATGCCGATTTCCGTAGGCCGGGGCAGTGTGAGTAGGAGCATGTATTGAGGTTCGAGCGGCAGTGACTGGGAGTTGGTAACCGCACTTTGCTCGAACCTGCCTAGCCTGGATGACCATATCAAATCATATCTCCTAAGCCAATCTGACATGACGTTTCCTACTGCTGTCAAAATCATACTTCGGTCTTCTATTACTCCTCAACTGATTGTACAACTGACCGATTTTAAAAACCATCTCAAGACTGTTGATTTCTGTTTGTTTCAGGAGGTTTTTGGCAAATCTCGCAGGTTTAGAAAATAGCTCGACCAAACAGAATCAACTAAACTTCTTCCGGATAGTTAGGTGTTGCCATATATCTACATTCTCCTCTAACATCGTTAAACTTAATCAGCAGCATTCGCATCCCTTTTAGTGTGGGCTCAAATACAAACTTTACTATGTTCGGTATTGGATTAAGAATAGGTTGATTAACAAGTGCATACGCCAATGCAGATAAGAAGTTTGCCCAATGAAGTTGTTCGCATAAGACCGTCTTAACCCCAATTCTTTTAAAGAAGTTCTCCATTTCTGACCTTAGTTCATCAAACTCCAAAAAATCGATGTCGTACTCAGCGAACCCAGCCATAAAAGGTTTCAGAGGGATAGTTTTGTCAACCTTTTGCATATATAAGCGAATCTCGTCCGTTATTCGTGATTTTTCTGTGTGAACAATCCAATCAGCATAAAAACGCAATAGGGGAAATCTTTTCGTTTCTAAATCTCGCACCTCATCAAGAAGTTTTCTTATTTCAACCATGAGGTAAACTACTTCATAGTCTTCCATGATGTTAGTATGAGTTTTTAAAAATTCATTAATTTTATATGTTGAAATAGCTTTCATAAGTCACTTAGTAAAAAGGTTGGGTGACCGAGAATATTCATGTGTCGAGTATATCAAAAAGTGGTAAAATCAGTTTACCGAATGACCCCTGTGGTGAAAGCATCTTACTTTTAGAGAACTGATGGCACACAAGTGATCCATCTTAGCCACAGAGATCGCCCTTCGGGGTATTATGAAGAAAAACGGAATAACAATTGGAACATTAATTTTAGTTGGCATTATTGTTGCTGGATATTTCTTTCTCAATAAACCCCTTCCTCCAACGACTGAAGATCTGACATCGCGAAAAACGGTGGAAGATTATTTCATTGAACACATGAGAGTAAGTGCCGAAGAAGCCAAAACAATGGCTTCTGACGGAGTTATGCTCAGATTAAGTCCAAGCAGCATGCTCCAAGGAGTCGTTGGTAATCTATACTACTACGGATTTATAGAAGATGAGGCAAAGTTTGAAAAATTACTGCAAAGTTCAACAGATTCAACTCCAGGTAAAGAGGGTTCGATTAAAAGTGGAAACAATACGATAGACGTAAACTCCAGTTACTATCTGAACCATTCCATGAGCGATGAAGAAATTGCAAATACCTTGTTAAACAAAGCCAAATTTGAACCTAATTTTACTCAATACAATTATCTCTTTATGCCAAGTGGAAAAAAATAGCTATGAAGATATCACACGTAAGAACAAAAAATTTTCGATGTTTTGGCCCTAATGAACAAAAAATAGATCTTGATAAACACACGATTTTTGTTGGCCCAAACAGTAGCGGAAAAACTGCAACACTAATCGCTTTATTAAAAGTGTTAGGCAAATCCCATGATAGAGAAATTACAAAAGAAGACTTCCATATACCAACAGGAGTCGATATCGGACAATTACCCAAGTTAGAATTCTCTATTGAAGTTCGATTAGATTTTCCTGAACTGGCCGATGATAGAGATGAAGATTTATCTGAGATCCCACTCTATTTTAGACAGATGACGATCAATAAGCAGGGAGAATTACCTTACTGCCGTATTAGGTTAGATGCTTCTTGGCAAAAAGGGTCAACACCAGAAGGGATTATTGAATCTTCACTTAATTTTATTTTGTCTTCAGAGGAAGAAGACCCCAATGGAGATAACGATGAGAACAAGAAAAGGGTAGATTCCGCTTTACTTCAAGAGGGCATACAGTATGTATATATTCCTGCTATAAGAAACCCAGAGTCTCAGCTTAAGATTGTTGCTGGCACATACCTATATAGACTGTTTAACTCAGTAAAGTGGAGCCCTGATTTTAAAACTAAGTTTGAAGAAAATATACAATCCCTTAATGATGTGTTTGTTAACGAAGAAGGAATAAAAACAATTAGTGGTGTGATAAATGCACAATGGAAAAATCTCTATAGAGGTAAAAAATACACGAACACTCGAATAAATTTTACTTCCAAAGACTTAGAAAGCTTGTTAAAGAAGGTTGAAATCGAGTTCTTTCCGGCAGAGACGGAAAATTCATATGATATTGCAAAATTGGGGGATGGAATAAAATCGCTGTTCTATTTATCACTAGTTAACGCAATCATTGATATTGAATCTAAAATTAGAGAGAAAGATACTACTCTTTCTGAAGATATTCCTCCCTCATTTTTTACTTTTATAGCAATGGAGGAACCTGAAAATCACTTATCACCTCATCTGCTAGGAAATACGCTAGAAAATATAGCATCAGTTTCTGAAAAGGACGTTGTTCAAGTTGTTACAACAACACACTCTCCTTCCACAGTAACTAGAGTGCCGCCAGATCAAATTAGGCACTTTAGACTCGATAACGAAACCCAATCCACTAGAGTAAAGCGGATATTGTTACCAGATGGTGTTGGTGAGGCAGATAAATATGTAAGAGAAGCCGTAATGGCTTTTCCTGAAGTTTACTTTGCGGAACTTGTTGTTTTATGTGAAGGTGACACAGAAAGACTAGTTTTACCCAAAGTTATAGAAATTTACTTAGGTAAAGCCGATACAATCGGTGTTAGCATTGTTCCTCTTGGTGGTAGACACGTTAACCACTTTTGGAAGCTTTTGTACGATCTTGAAATACCGTTTTTAACTTTAACCGATATAGATAACGAACGAAACACTGGAGGTTGGGAGCGAATAAAGTATCTAATCGACCAACTAATAGCAAATGGTGTCGATATACAAGACTTTAAGAAAGAAGACGATAGCCTTTTAGATAAGGATTATTTAGAATCTTTCACATCTAAACCACACACTAAGTTAGAAGATATGACTTATTGGTTCGATCTACTTGAAGAATATGAAATTATCTTTTCCAGACCATTAGATATGGATTTTATGCTTCTAGAAGCGTACACAGATGCTTATAAAAATATTGTAGGAAGTAGTGTTAGTTTGCCGGACATTAATGTTAATCCAGATGGTTACAATAAACAATTGAAATCTTCTATAGATACAGTGTTGAAAACCGAAAATTCGAGAGCAGAAACATATTCCACCGAACAAAAAGAACTTATGCCACTATATAGATCCCTATTCCTAAATAGGAGTAAACCTTCAACGCATTTGCAAGCAATGTCAGCTATGAACGATGAAGAAATCAAAGCAGGTCTACCAGAACCACTTGCAACTGTTATAGAACATATAAAGGCAAAATTAGAATCAAAATAGTATGTATGTGGGCAAGAAAAAGTGGGAACCATCAGAAGGAATAGAATTAGAACCTAATGCGCTTCAAGTAATTAAGGATAACGACAATAATTACTGCATAACGGCTGGGCCAGGGTCAGGGAAAACAGAGTTGTTGGCTCAAAAAGTTACATATTTACTTCAAGAAAATGTTTGTATTTACCCAAAAAGGATATTGGCAATAAGTTTTAAAAAAGATGCACGGAAAAATCTAAAAGATAGGGTTCAGAAAAGATGTGATTCTGATCTTTCAGAACGATTTGATTCACATACTTATGATTCTTTCGCAAAAGATATCCTTGATAGATTTCGTTTGGGTATACATTCCAAATACAGACCTCCAAAAGACTATCAGGTCGATTTATCTAAAACTGGAAATCCAAAAGATTTAACAAAACTCAATTTTGAAAGAATATGTAAAGCGGCAAAACATATTCTAAATACGAATCCCCACATTCTTAAAGCATTTAGGGCAACATATTCCCATGTGTTATTGGATGAGTTTCAAGACACTACGACAAATCAATATGAGTTAATAAAAACTGTGTTTTTTTCAAAAACAAGACTCATCGCAGTTGGAGATGAAAAACAAAGAATTATGGTTTGGGCTGGTGCGGACCCAGAGGTGTTTAATAAATTTATTAAAGACTTCAACGCAAAAAAGATTTCATTATTTGCAAACTATAGATCAAATCCTCCATTAGTGCAGTTACAAAAACATATGATTAACGCTGGGAAGGGAAAGGTAGATCCTATCCCGACCGAAAGTTCTAAAGAAAATTCAGGATCTTGTTCAATTTGGCTTTTTGACAATGAAGACACAGAGGCAAAAACTGTTGCAAAATATATAAAGGAAGTTTTAGAGAATGATTCATACAAGCCTGATGATGTTTGCGTAATTGTCAAACAAAAATCTCAATTATATTCTCAAAAATTGATTCAAGAACTATCTAATATAGGGATCGAAGCAAGGGTGTTTGACCAGCTCCAAGATCTAATGTCAGAAGAGTTAACAAAACTCATTTTAGATAGTTTTAAAATCGCATTAGGAAGGTCGCCATCTGAGTTCAGTAATGTTTATGGTTTATATAAAGAAACTAGACTTACTCGTGTCGATGTCGTTCCCAAGTGGGAATTTTATCGAAAAATAGATCAAGAAATCATTAAATTTTCTAAAAAAATACGTGATCAACTCTCTTTGGTTCGAAACCCTGATGATTTGCACAAATGCATAGACGAAGTAATAGCATTCTTTGGGATCGAAAAACTCAAAAACATATATCCCAAATATAAGCAAGGAACGTATTTAACTGAAATAAAGAACAAAATATCATTAGAGCTTATGAAAATTTACGAGGAAAGTCATAATTGGTCTGATTCAATCAGAAAATTGAAGGGAGAAGGTTCGCTCCCAATTATGACAATACATAAAAGCAAAGGATTAGAGTATAAAATAGTGATTTTTATGGGTCTAGAGGATCAAGCCTTTTGGTCATTTCAAAGTCAATCCGAAGAGGACACCTGTGCTTTTTTTGTTGCTCTATCTAGGGCAAAAGAAAAAGTAATTTTTACCTTCAGCGAAAAAAGAGACTTTCTAAGGAAAAACCCTCAAACAAATACATTAATTAGGCCGCTATACGATTTGCTTGTAAGTTCTAAACTTGTTGATGTTAAAAACTTTTAACACAATATAAGTTCGATTCCCGCCACCAGTATCCTTTTCCCCCAGGCTAACTCAAAAAAATGAAAAAAACTGGTTAGAACCAGGCTAAAAGTTGATTTCAAGGCTAAATTTGAAGAAGTTGCAAAACTAGTCCGATATGGAGCGGGATAGGGGAATCGAACCCCCGGCTCATCCTTGGGAAGGACGCATATTACCACTATACGAATCCCGCACTGGATTCCGGGTCAAGCCCGGAATGACAGTTTCCATAATCTCGTTTGCCTTACGGCAACATCAAAACATTTCCCGGGTGGATGAGGTCGGGATTGACAAGATTATTGGCCTTGGCAATCTCTACCCATTTGTATCCATCGCTATATTGTGTAACCGCTACTCCCCAGAGTGTATCTCCGGAGACGACTGTATATGTTTTGGCTTCAGGTTTTTTGGATACCTCACCGGAGGCAACTTCGCCCTGCGCCATGATAGGGGTGACTGTGGGAATGACCAGCATTTGGCCTTCCTCAACCCGATCTGCGCTTTCAAGGTTATTAGCTTTGGCGATGTCCTCCCAGTTGTAGCCGGATTTATAATATTTTTCCGATATGGACCAGAGTGTTTCTCCTGCGATAACTGTGTGATTTCCTCCCGGTGTCGATGTAGCCATTTTTTCTTCATCCGACGTCGATGTAGTGATCGTAGCCGCTTTTTGACTGCGATTGGCTATAAAATTATAGACAAGTACACCCACGACTAATACGACTGCAATTCCCAGAACTAAGGAAACGTACGATTCTGTTGACTCAAATCTTTTTTGTAAATTTTTAAACATTGTGTAAAAGTTCCTCCAGTCCAGGCAGTGATAGATGCGAGCGAAACGTAATAAATTTGTGTACAAATTTAAACGTTTCAGCAACGTTGATCTGCCGTAGCAGATCTTACGTTGCGGGCTCGACCGGATTCGAACCGGCGGTTTTCTTCGTGACAGGAAGATGTGTTAACCGCTACACTACGAGCCCTTCTGGGACGGAAACCCTTGGTTTCCTTCCCAACGATCTTTCCTTCATTTGTGTCGCGAGCTATTCACTTGCCGATAGGCACGCTCGCGACGGATTTGTAATCCGTGAGTTAAGCTTCCTTGCGCTGTCACGTCAAGATGCTTAACTTATAGTGATCTTATCATGGCATTTGTGAAGGGTCAATCGTTTTGATAGCATTGTGGATAGGTGAACCCATGAAGACGTTAACCAACATAGAGCTCGCTCAGTTACTCCGGAAAATGGCGGCGTCGTATCAGATGTTGGGCGAAAATCGCTTCAAGATTATCGCGTATGAACGTGCGGCGGATAGCATAGAACATCTGACCAGCGAGGCCAAAGATTATTGGGATGACGGAAAACTTGGTGACATACCCAGTGTAGGAGCGGGAATTGCGTATTACCTCGATGAATTATTCCGTTCCGGCCACGCTCGGCACTTCGATGATGTGATGAAGCGGATACCGGAGGCAGTTTTTCCCCTTCTCCTCATACCCGGCATCGGTCCGAAAAAAGCGTATCGACTTGTCAAAGAGTTTGGATTTGGCAGCAGCAAAACTGTTGTTTCCGAACTTGAGGCTGCAGCGCGGGACGGAAAGATTGCGTCAATGGAAGGATTTGGCGATAAATCAGAAGATGTCATCCTTTCCTCAATTGCTCTCTATAAAAAGGGCGCCATAAAGGAAAATAGGATGGAGCTACCCCTTGCCGATACCATTGCCCAAGACGTGATGACCTATCTCATGAAATTAAAAGAAGTTGAAGCTATTGATGTCCTCGGAAGTCTCCGAAGGCATGTGGCTACGATAGGAGATATCGATATTGCTGCAGCGACCAAAAAACCAGAACTTGTGATCGCGCATTTCGTACAATACCCACATGAAAAATTAATTGATGAAGGACCACGGGGAGCATCCATCCTCCTCCATAGCGGCAGGCAAGTCGATCTGCGGGTTTCTGACCCCCGTTCGTATGGCGCGATGCTCCAGTACTTCACGGGATCAAAAAATCATAATATCAAATTACGGTCGTATGCGCTTGAGCAGGGATTATCGCTGTCGGAGCATGGAATTAAATATATGGGCAAAATTCAAAACTCAAAACTCAAAGGTCAAAACTACAACGCAAAACTAAAAACGTACCAATTTGATACGGAAGAATCGTTCTATAAGGCAATTGGTTTGCCATGGATCGCCCCGGAGTTGCGGGAGGATAAGGGAGAGATAGACTTTGCCCTTCGGGGATCATTACCCAACCTCGTGGAGCTTTCTGATATCAGGGGGGATCTGCATATTCATACAAATTATGACTTGTCCTCGTCCCATGATCTTGGTGCAGACCCGTTAACGGTATATCTTGATCGTGCCATGGAGCTTGGGTACGCGTACATCGGGATCAGTGATCATAATCCCAGCGTAACGAAACACTCAGTGAGTCAAATTGTGGACATTATGAAGCGACGGAAGGGGTATTATGAACACCAATATAGTTCATGGACACAAAAAGTATCCAAAAATAAATCAACAGATCGTCATCCTGAACTCTTTATCATGTGCGAAGTCGATATTCAACCGGACGGGGCACTCGCGTTGCCGGAAAAGGCTTTTGACTACGTGGACGCGGTGGTGGTATCCATTCACTCAAGTTTCACTCAATCCAAGGATGTGATGACTAAACGGGTGATCACGGCACTGATCGCTCATCCCAAAGTGCGCATCTTCGGGCATCCGACGGGAAGGCTCCTCACGAAGCGGGAAGGAGTTGAGATAGATTGGAATGAGATATTTACCGTTTGTAAGGATCGAAATATTGCACTCGAGATCAATGCGCATCCCCAGCGGTTGGATTTACCGGATACAATCGTCTATGATGCGAGGAAGGAGGGGATCCGTTTTTGTATCAACACGGACAGCCATGCTGTCTCTCAAATGGATATGATGCGCTACGGCGTATCGGTGGCCCGGCGGGGATGGTGCCAAAAAGATGACATTATAAATTCGTTAGAGTATACTGAATTTAGAAAGTGGTTGAAAAGAAGTTAAAAGTCCGTAAAGTCGAAAGTCTATAAAGTCTATAAAGTCTATAAAGTCGTAATGTTTATTAAGTAAGGAGGAACAACTATGACACCGTTATGGATAGTTCTTGGATTAGTAGTATTAGCCGGGATTTATTTTTGGTCGCTCTATAACGGGCTTGTTTCCCTCAAAACCAACATTGAGGAAGGATGGAGCCAGATAGACGTGCAACTCAAGCGCCGCGCTGATCTCATCCCAAATCTCGTGGAGTCGGTCAAAGGCTACGCCAAGCATGAGAAAACTGTATTTTCCGATGTGACGAAAGCGCGTAGTGCCATGATGGGTGCGCGGTCCATGGAGAGCAAGGCCCAGGCAAGCGACATGCTCACATCTGCCCTTGGTAAACTCATCGCTATCGCTGAGGCCTATCCGCAGCTTAAAGCGAACGAAAACTTCCTGCAGCTCCAAAAAGAGCTCTCAGACACGGAGGATAAAGTGGCATACAGCCGCCAGTATTACAACAATCTGATTCGGGATTATAATGAAAAGATCAGGACATTCCCAAATACACTGTTTAATGAGTCGCTCGGATTTCATGAGAAAGAATATTTCGAAGCTTCGCAAGAAGAGCGAAAAGCCGTCAAGGTAAAGTTTGAGTAGCTTTCGGAACGTCATCCCGGCCTCCGAGCCGGGATCCAGGTAAGAAAAATACTGGATTCCGGGTCTAGCCCGGAATGACAACATATAATGTCCATCCACTCTCAGATCCAGGGGAATGTCGCAAAAACATATCTCATCATGAGTTTCTTTGTGGTGTTTGTCGTGCTCGTGGCGTACGTTTTAGGAGTAGCTTTGGGGTATGGTACGGAATGGATGTGGATCGCCGTACTATTTTCTGTTGTCTCGAGCTTTGCGAGTTACTACTGGGGAGACAAAATGGTGCTTGCCATGAGCGGGGCAAAGCCCGCCAACCGCAAACAACATTTTGATTTTTTTACCGTTGCAGAGAATCTCGCCATAGCCGCCGGCATCCCGAAACCACAACTTTATGTCATTGACGACACGGCGATGAACGCATTTGCGACAGGCCGCGATCCTGCCCACGCCGTCGTCTGTGCGACGACGGGTATACTTACTAAACTCGAACGTCGGGAGCTTGAAGGCGTCATTGCCCACGAGCTTTCACACATCAAAAATTTTGATACGAGGCTTATGGCCGTCGTCGCTATTCTCGTCGGAACGGTCGTGTTTCTTGCTGACATGTTTATGCGCAATCTTTGGTGGGGTAGGGGAAGAGAGAGAGATGAAAATAGGGGATCAGGCCAAATTATGTTGGTCGTGGGAATTGCACTGGCAATCATTACCCCCATATTGGCAACCGTTATCCAGCTTGCTATTAGCCGAAGGCGCGAGTTTCTCGCAGATGCATCAGCTGCCGATCTCACGCGGTATCCGGAGGGACTTGCGCGGGCACTGGAAAAGCTATCCCGCGATAAAGAAGTTCTTGAAGCGGCAACCAACGCGACGGCACATCTCTATATCACGAATCCCTTTAAAGGAAAACAATTTGCCGCTTGGTTTTCCGGCCTCTTTGATACCCACCCGCCGATACAAGAGCGGATACAATTATTACGGTCAATGTAAAAAAATTGATTATTCCGTCTATGTCATGGTTTGACTCTATTATCGCCACAAATGCTAAAACGTTATCAAAAATAAGTACGACGCTCAGACTTGGAGCAGGGGCTACTTGGCCGGGAGAAATAGCGCTCACCGTTAAACCCAATATTTTATCTTCGTTACTCAGCGGACTGAGAAAAGGAATCATCATCGTCGCCGGAACGAACGGAAAAACGACGACGGCGCGTATGATCGTCACCATTCTTGAAGCCCAAGGATTGAGGGTTATTCATAACGCAAGTGGTGCAAATCTCCTCAACGGTATTGTTTCCGCACTGATCAATAAAGCAGATTGGCGCGGCCAGGTATCCGCGGATTGGGGGGTGTTTGAAGTGGATGAGAACTCGCTGCCGCAATTTATCAAGTCTATAAAGTCTATAAAGTCAAAAGTCGTACTTGTATTGCTTAATTTGTTTCGTGATCAGCTGGACCGGTATGGCGAAGTGGATGTGATATCAGAGAAATGGCAAAAATCGCTTGAATCGCTTAATAATGTGAAGATCATTGCCAACGCCGATGATCCGTTGATTGCATACCTCGCCTCCTCAGCTTCAAGGCCGGGCCCCTCCTTCGCTCAAGCTACGGCGGGCAGGCTTGAGGCTAGCACTAGATTCTTTGGATTGGATGACCCGAGCCAGTTTCAAAAAAAGATCGAACACGCGACGGATTCGACATTTTGTCCGACTTGTGGGACGAGGCTTCTCTATGAAGGGTATTACTATTCCCATATTGGCATTTGGAAATGTATAAAATGTAAAACAAAGCGGCCACCTCTTGATGTGAGCGAGTGTGATTATCCACTGCCCGGTCTCTATAATCGATACAATACGCTGGCCGCGGTGGCTGCGTCTCAAGTTCTGGACATTAAACAGGAAACAATAAGCGAAGCATTAGCAGGATTTGTCCCTGCCTTTGGCAGGCAGGAGGAATTCACTATTGACGGCAAAAAAGTCAAAATATTTCTGTCCAAAAACCCTACAGGATTTAATCAGTCGCTGCGGACGATATTGGATCTTGGCGCAAAACATTTGCTTCTTGTACTCAATGACCGAATTCCCGACGGCCGTGATGTAAGCTGGATTTGGGATGTGGACTTTGAACTGCTTACGCAGGATGAGCACGTGATTACTGTTTCGGGGGATCGTGTGTATGATTTAGCGCTCCGGTTAAAATATGCAAATCTCAATCAATTTTTTGTAGAGCCGAATCTTCACCATGCGCTAAAACAATCATTAGATGTCAGCTCTAAGAGCGAAACCCTCTACATACTTGCGACATATTCTGCGATGTTAGATGTGAGAAAATTGCTTACGGGAAGAAAAATATTGTAATTACAATTTCACTTGAAAAACGTATGAAGTACTCAATTTCTATTGCCTGGCTATATCCGGATTTGATGAGTACCTATGGGGATCGGGGAAATATTATCTGTCTTGAAAAGCGTTGTGAGTGGCGTGGGATAGAAGCACGAGTAACGCAAGTAACACTAGAAACACCAGTAAGAGAACTAAAAAGCTGCGATTTGATATTTATGGGCGGGGCGCAGGACCGGCAGCAAAAATTGGCTGGAGATGATTTTCTGCACCATAAAGGACCGGTAGTCAAAGCGATGGTTGAACAAGGCGTCCCTGCTCTTTTTGTCTGTGCGGCATATCAGTTTGTCGGACACTATTATCAACCATACCAAGGAGATAAGATTCCCGGAGCGGGAATATTTGATTTGTATACGGTCCATCCGGGAGACCAGAAAAAGAGACTCATCGGGAATGTAGTCGCGGAGTTGAGCTGTCAGCTGTCAGCTGTCAGCTGTCAGCTAAAGACGATTGTTGGGTTTGAAAATCATGGGGGGAAGACATACCTTAATGAAAATCCCAAATCACAAATCCCAATGACCAAGCCGTTGGCGAAGGTGATAAAGGGGTTTGGGAATAATGGCGAAGATGGGTATGAAGGGGCAGTCTATAAAAATTCCATTGGAAGTTATTTTCACGGACCGTTGCTTCCAAAAAATCCTCATATCGCCGATTGGCTTATCGCAAAAGCGTTGGAGATGAAGTATGGGAAAATAATTCCTCTTGAAAATCTTGATGATTCCCTCGAGTGGCAAGCGCACAGTCAGATGTTATAATGACTTCATCATGAGCGATCTATTATCACCCACAGAAATCGAACATATCGCCGCGCTCGCTCATCTCATCATCACGACTGATCACTACGAACTTTTTGCATCTCAACTCTCATCAATTCTCGTTTTTATTTCGAAATTACAGGAAGTACCGATCATAGATGTTGCGCCCACATCTCAGGTGACGGGACTCGTGAATGTTTATAGAGAAGATGTCGTAGACCAGGCGAGGGTTTTGAGCCAAACCCAGGCCCTATCCAATGCGCACCAAAAACACAATGGGTTTTTTGTCGTACCGGCGGTATTTGAATCATAAGACAAAGCCAAGCTTTTTGAAGATCAAAGCGTGGCTTTGAGAATACTATGGATATTAAAGAGCTCACCATTCAGTCAGCGCTGGAGGGATTTCAGAAAAAGAAATTTACCGTTGTAGATGTGGTGCGTGCCTGTCTCGCGAATATTCAAAAATATAATGATGACTACCATGCCCTATTGACGGTGGTGGATGAGAAGACTCTTCTTTGTCAGGCAGAAAAAATCGATAAGACTGATTATTCACTACCGCTTTCCGGAATCCCGATCGTCCTAAAAGATTTATTTACGACTACTGGACTGCGGACCACAGCCGGATCAAAAGTTTTGGAACACTATACGCCTGTCTATGATGCAACGGTCGTGGCAAGGCTCAAAGCTGCGGGAGCCATCATCATCGGTAAAGCCAATCAGGATGCATGGGGTCATGGAAGCAGTGGAGAAAATACCGACTATATTCCGGCGAAAAATCCTTATGATCCAAGTCGGGTCCCCGGAGGCTCAAGTTCCGGATCTGCGGTAGCGGTAGCCTTAGGCATGTGTTTGGCCTCAACCGGAACGGATACCGGAAGCTCAGTCAGGGGCCCTGCTGCGTTTTGTAACCTCGTGGGTCTTAAGCCCACGTATGGAAGAGTTTCGCGCTATGGCATCATCGCGATGGCATCGTCATTTGATACGATTGGACACATCACAAAAACGGTTTATGATAATGCACTTATGTGCGAGATAACGGCGGGAAAAGATGCGTATGACGCGACGACGGGTGATCAGCAGGTGCCCACCTACTCACAAGGACTTGATGGTACCCTGCGTGGGAAAACGATCGGCCTTCCGAAAGAATATTTTGAACTCAAAGGCATGGATCCACGCGTGCGGGACGCGACCCAAGCCGCGATAAAAAAAATGGAAGACTTAGGGGCACGGGTTATAGAGGTATCGCTTCCGCATACTACGGTCGCGATGGCGTGTTACTACATATTAGTGCCTTCAGAGGTGAGCTCAAACCTTGCGCGATTTGATGGGGTTCGGTTTGGGTGTGGTCGCGAAACATTCGGTCTTGAGGCCAAACGTCGGGTGATGATCGGGACGTATGCGTTATCTTCGGGGTATTATGATGCGTATTATCAAACTGCTGCCAAGATAAGAACGCTTATAAAAAAAGATTTTGATGACGTATTTACCAAGGTTGATGCAATCGTTGCTCCTTCTTCTCCGACACTTCCCTTCACTATTGGTGAAAGATCGAGTGACCCAGTAGCCATGTATTTATCCGATATATTTATGTGTCCGGTGAATATCTCCGGAGTTCCTGCGGTTAACGTACCGTGTGGATTTGTGGGAGATTTGCCGGTTGGGCTGCAAATCATCGGGCCGCAGTTTGGGGAACAGAACATTTATCAGATTGCCAGTGTCTATGAAAAAGCGACAGAATGGTACAAGAGGACAACTCCTGTATGAACTACGAACCCATTATCGGCATAGAAGTGCATGTAGAGCTTGGGACGGCGTCTAAGATGTTTTGCGGATGCCCTGCAGACCATTTTGGCAAAGAGCCCAATACTCAGACCTGTCCGGTGTGTCTCGGGCTTCCGGGAGCGCTTCCTGTGCCAAACAAAAAAGCCGTGGAGTGGACGATCCTTTTGGGACTCGCCCTTGGGTGTACGATCAATGAAGAAAGCAAGTTTGATCGGAAGCACTATTTTTATCCAGATCTGCCGAAGGGGTACCAGATCAGTCAATACGATCAACCCCTCGCGATAGGGGGATCGCTAGAATTATCCAATAATCCAATAATCCAATCATCAAATAATCCAATAAAGAAGAAGATTCGGATACGGAGGGTGCATCTTGAGGAAGATACCGGGAAGCTGCAGCATGCGGTCGTTGATGGACAGCGGGTTTCGCTCGTCGATTTTAATCGGAGTGGCGTGGCGCTTGTGGAAATCGTCACTGAGCCGGACTTCCGGTCGGTAGAGGAAGTAGATTTGTTTACGAAAAAGCTCCAACAGATCGTGCGATATCTGAGGATTTCCAGTGCGGACATGGAGAAGGGGAGCATGAGGATAGAACCGAGTATATCTATGCGAAAAGTCGAAAGTCGAAAGTCGAAAGTCGAAAGTGGGGAATATCCAAATTATCGGGTGGAGATAAAGAATATTAATTCGTTTAAGTTTGCACGGAAAGCTATAGAATACGAAATCATCCGGCAAACGGAGATGCTCGTGCATGGGGATACACCCACGCAACAAACACGGGGATATGTAGAGGCCAAAGGGGTGACGGTTGCTCAACGGGAGAAGGAAGAAGCTCATGACTACCGGTATTTTCCGGAGCCGGATATACCGCCGATGCGATGGGAAAGCTCTCAGCTGTCAGCTATCAGCCGTCAGATAGGAGAACTTCCGGATGCGAAGATGAAACGGTTTATCACAGCGTACGGGTTAAGTGCGTACGATGCGGGGCTCCTCGTCGAAACAAAAGAGCGAGCCGAGTATTTTGAACAAGTCATACGTCAGAAGTCAGCAGTCATAAGTCTGAAAACAATTGCCAATTGGATAATAAACAAGAAAGTCGATATCGAGAAAACTTCGCCCGCCCAGTTACTTGAGCAGATTGTTGAGTCAACGGTAGTGTCTGCGATAACAGACAGTGAGATGGAAACGATCATCAAGCAAGTTCTTTTAGATAATGTAAAGGCTGCAGAGGATTACAAAAACGGCAAAGCGCAAGCCCTCATGTTTCTCGTGGGGCAAGCGATGAGACTGGCTAAAGGTAAGTCAACTGCTGAAATATTAAAGATAAACATTATTGAAACTATAAAGATATGACAGAATCAAACTATTCTGCAGAAATGCTGATTAAGGTAAAGCAACAAAAAGAGAAAAATAGTAAACGTTTAGCTGAATTGCAAAAACAGATTCTTGCCAATAGGAAAGTTCCAATTCCATTGCCGGGTGATACAAGAACAGCGCTTCAATTATTGACGAGGGAGAAAAGAATCGAGCGATTTCAATCGTTGGCGAATATTGATAGTTTAACTGGTCTTTCTAATAAACGATTTTTCAAGCAATTGCTTCCGTTGGAACTCGCTCGTGTCAGACGCGGAAAACCGCTCGCAGTTATCGCCGGAGATATGCAGGATTTGAAGCGGATTAATGATTCATTTGGTCATAATGTGGGGGATCTGGCAATACAGGCAGTTGCGGTAGGAATGACAAAGACGGTTCGGGATACGGATACCGCCGCACATTTGTCCGGCGATGAATTTGCAGCATTACTACCGGATATTTCGTCACAACATGAAGAAAATAGACCAGGGTATGCTACTGAAAAAGAAGCATCAGCCGCAGTGGCTCTTCGTATTTGCCATGCTATACAAAAACAGCCTCTTATTGTACCTGAACAATCTACTCCACTACATGTCCAAATGGATATCGGTATAGCAGTAGCAGATAAACAAGATACTCCGGAAACCATCCTTAAACGGGCGGATGAAGCTATGTACCGCATGAAACGCTTGAATAAGCAAACAGATAATAGTCATAGGTCATCTATAGTAATTGCAACGGTAGAAGATGGGCAATCTGTTTTTGACCGGGCTTCCTTTGGAGAAGATGGGCATTCAATAGTATTTGAACGATTATTAAACGGAATAGTGGAAAAAGAATAAAGAAAAGGATATGCAGAATGCATATCTGTTATAATCAGGCGTTGATAAAGTAACGGAGTTATTGTTTCTTAGGAGGTTATTGTATGCCAGATGCAAAAGATAAATTACCAGGATATTCTGATGAATTGATTCAAGGTGCATTGCAATTTATTAGTGATCCAACAGAGAGAGCAGTTAAAGCAGAATTATTAAGGGGGTTTGGGACAACTATGTTGGTTCTAGATGGAGCCGGTATGGATCCATCAGAAGAAGTGGCACCAAAAGAAATTATTGAAGCTGATATTGAAGCTATGACAGCGGATATTGATGACCCTCTAACAAGGGCTAGGATGCAAGAAACGATGAAACAAATGTATAAAACATTCGGTTTATTTCATGGCTGATTTTGTCCATCTTCACACGCACTCCGAGTATTCCCTTCTGGATGGCTTAGGGAAGCTGGATCATCTCATCGAGAGGGCCAAAAGCTTTGAGATGGATACGCTTGCCATCACGGATCACGGGGCGATGTACGGAAGTTTCAAGTTTTATCTCAAGGCAAAAGCTGCGGGGATCAAACCGATTATCGGGGTCGAGACCTATGTAGCACGCCGGAGCCGGTTTGATAAGGAACCTAAATTAGATACCGATCCATATCATCTCGTACTTCTTGCGAAAAATGAAACCGGATACAAAAACCTTCTCAAGCTGGTCACTCAAGCCCATTTAGAAGGATTTTATTATAAACCCCGGGTGGATTGGGAACTTCTGACCAAGTATCACGAAGGACTTATTTGTCTTTCGGCCTGTCTCCAGGGACAAGTTCCTCAGCTTTTGCGTAATAATCAGGACGCGGAGGCGGAGGAAATCGCTCAAAAGTATTCAGAGTTATTTGGTCCCCAACATTATTATATAGAGCTTCAACGGCATCCAAAGATTGCCGACTGCGATGCAATCAATGAAAAACTGGTGAAACTTGCCCGCAAATTAGGACTCCCTATTGTAGCCACCAACGATATCCATTATGTAGACGCCGAGGATGCTGAGGCCCAGGAAATATTGCTTTGTGTCCAGACTCAACAAACAATCAAGGATAAAAACCGAAAAATGTCCATGATCGAAAGTCCGGACTTCTACATGCGGTCGCCTTCGGAGATGAAGGATCTTTTTGTCCAGTATCCTGAGGCGATAGAAAATACCACAAGGATAGCCGCCATGTGTGACATCCAGCTTTCCGTCGGAAAATGGATTCTCCCGAGCTATCCGCTTGGCCCAGGGGAGACACCCGAGGACCATCTCGCCAATCTGGTCGCCCAACGGTTACCGCTACGGTATAAAGAAATTACGCAGGAGATCCGTGACCGTATCGCGTATGAACTCAATATCATCAACAGTAGGGGCTATGCCACGTATTTTCTCATCGTCGGCGACTTCGTCAACTGGGCCAAGGGTCAGGGAATCGGGGTAGGGCCGGGTCGTGGGTCGGCAGCCGGTTCGGTGATATCGTATGTCTTGGGTATTACAGGCCTTGATCCGTTTTTTTTCAAATTACCGTTCGAACGATTCCTCAATCCTTTCCGTCCTTCTCCTCCGGATATTGATCTCGACTTTGCCGATGACCGGCGTGATGAAGTTATTGCCTATGTGACAAAGCGTTATGGGTCGGACAAAGTCGCCCAGATTATCACCTTTGGTACCATGGAGGCGCGCGGGGCTGTGCGCGACGGAGGACGTGCGTTGGGGATGCCGTATTCCGGACCGGATCGGATTTCTAAAATGATCCCGCTCGGATTTCAGGGGAGCGCCATGACCATTGATCGCGCGATAAGTCAGTCCCCCGATCTATCCCGAGCGTATCAGACGGAGCCGGAGACCAAGAGGCTCCTGGATGTTGCGCGAAAACTCGAGGGAGTCGCCCGTCATGCATCCGTGCATGCGGCAGGGGTCGTCATCTCCGATAAACCGATTGTGGAGTACACGCCGCTCCAGAAAGAATCCAAGGGCGAGCGCATCATCACGCAATACGATATGTACACGGTCGGGGAGGATGGCGTGGGACTTCTGAAAATGGACTTTTTGGGACTACGAAATCTTACCATTCTTTCCCAGGCCCTTGCCTTCATCAAAAAGACGAAAGATACGGTTATCGATGTGGCTACCATTCCGCTTGATGACGCAAAAACCTATGCGATGCTTGGGTTGGGGGAGACGACGGGGATTTTTCAACTCGAATCTGCCGGTATGCGCCGCTCAGTCAAGGAGCTTAAGCCTTCGAGTATCTTTGACCTCATGGCCATGGTTGCCCTCTATCGCCCTGGGCCAATGGCGGTCATCCCTGAATTTATCCGCAGGAAACATGACCCCTCGCTCGTCACGTATCTTGATCCGAGACTTAAAGAGGTGCTCAGCCAGTCGTATGGGTTGATTTGTTATCAGGATGATGTGCTCTTGACGGCAATTACCCTGGCTGGATACTCATGGGGGGATGCCGATAAACTGAGGAAAGCCGTAGGCAAGAAAATTCCGATGGAAATGAAGAAACAAAAAGAGAAATTCATCGAAGGGTGTGTAAAAAATGGATTGACGCAGAAAAAAGCCGAGGACATATTTACCCTTATCGAGCCGTTTGCCGGATATGGATTTAACAAAGCGCATGCGGCGTGTTACGCCATGATTGCCTATCAGACTGCCTATCTCAAGGCTAATTATCCGGTCGAATACATGACTGCGGTCCTCACCGCTGAATCCCGCGCCAACACCGGTCCCGTCCGGGACGAAAAAATTAGCTTGATCGTAGAAGAGTGCAGGCGTATGGGACTCGTCCTGCTCCCTCCGGATATCAATGCCTCTGATGTGGAGTTTGCTATAGAAGATCGTGCTATCCGGTTTGGGCTCTCTGCGGTCAAAAACGTCGGGACTGCTGCCATTGACAGTATCGTGACTGCTCGATTATCCGGCGGCGCCTTCCGGTCGCTTTCCGACACTATCGCCCGCGTGGATACGTCGAAAGTGACGAAAAAAACGTTTGAGTGTTTGGTCAAAAGCGGGGCGTTGGACAAGTTTGGATCCCGCGCGCAACTTTTGTCTGTCCTCATGGCGACACTTGAACAGTCGCATAAAACGAAACGGGCAGAATCTGCAGGACAATCAGGTCTTTTTGATAGTGAAGACCGGACGGAACAAGCGAAACAGAACATGGTCGATCATCTTCCGCAGATGCCTGAGTTACCGAAAGATCAACTCTTAGCGTTTGAAAAGGAATTGCTTGGATTTTATCTCACAGAGCATCCCCTGACCCGACTGATGGGAAAACTTGCTGAGCTGGGTGCCGCGTCTCCTGTCGTCGTGACTTCTGAGCGTGTCGGGGATAGGATAAAAGTCGGAGGTATCGTCATGTCGGTTAAGAAGATCATGACGAAGGCCAGTAATCAGGAGATGGCGTTTGTGAAACTCGGGGACATGCATGGAGCGGTCGAGGTCGTCGTGTTTCCAAAATTATATGCAAAAACGTATGATCTGTGGAACGATGATACCGTGGTCATTGTGGTAGGGCGGGTCGACGAAAAGGAGAATCGTTTGACCATACTCGCCGATGAAGCGACGCCGGTGCTTTGAGGGGACCATTCGGTTGAGCGGCAAGATCTCGTTGACGGAAAAATCAATGATTGATACAATAGATTATGCTTGATGAGTATGAGATAAGTGTTACTGGGACAGACACGGATATAGCTCCCAGAAAAAAGGTACAGATAAAAAAATCCGGGTCAGATGCACCTTGGTATTATCTGGGTCTTATCGGAGAAATCGGATTTGCCATAGCAGTGCCCATTGCGGGAGGAGCTATCCTCGGAGTCGTCATAGATAAAGCCTGGGGTACGACGCCGAAGGCGACGCTCTCGTTATTGTTTTTGGGGGTGGTCATTTCATTTATCAATTTATTTAAAACTGTTGAGACGGTTACAAAACAACCATAATGCCACACATATCACTAGCTGCTGAAATAGTCACGAGAATAGCGGGGTTTCCCATATCCAATGCGCTCATCACGACTTGGCTCGTGATGGGGATCCTTATCTTTGCAAGCTATATGGTCACACGCCGGATGAGTTTAGTGCCATCGGGTGCCCAATCTGTCGCGGAGATGCTCGTGGGCGGCTTGTATGATTTTTTTGCGTCCGTTACGGGAAAGTACGTGTCCCAGGTTTTTCCACTCGTTGCGTCACTTTTTCTCTTTATCCTGATTGCTAATTGGGTTGGTTTGTTGCCCGGAGTAGGAACAATCGGATTTTTTCACGAGGTTCATGGCGAGACGGTGTTTACTCCGCTTTTTCGGGGGGCGACGGCAGATCTCAATACGACACTCGCTCTTGCTTTATTTGCCATGGGAGCCATCCAATATTACGGATTTAAGACCGCAGGAGTTCACTATGGTAAACGATTTTTCAATGTAGGCAATCCGATCTATTTCTTTGTGGGTCTGTTGGAATTGATATCAGAATTATCCAAAGTTATTTCGTTTGCATTCCGGTTGTTTGGGAACATATTCGCCGGAGAAGTGCTTCTTGCCGTCATAGCATTTCTCATGCCGTTTGTCGTTCCGCTTCCTTTTATAACCATGGAACTGTTCGTCGGATTTATTCAGGCACTTGTGTTTTCTATGCTTACTGCTGTATTTTTATCTGTAGCGGTGGCTCACGGAGAGCATGAGAAACATTTGGCGGAGGGACATGCTTAATGTCCTCCTGTCCTAGCTTTTCGCCTTACCTACTATTCGTAGCGCGGCGGAAAAGAGCGGACTTAGGAGGACTTAAGAAACAGTAATACTCGTATAACTCGTAAACTGTTTCTAAAGGAGGTGTTTACTATATGGATGAAGCATCAATGAAATTACTTATGACGGGACTTACCGTCGCGCTTGGAGGTGCTATGCCGGCACTCGCTATCGGACTTTTGACGAGCAAGGCTATGGAAGCAATCGGGAGGAATCCCGAGGCAGCAGGAGAAGTGCGTACCAGCATGATTTTGGGTGTGGCTTTTGCCGAAGCTATTGCTATCTACGCATTAGTAGCCGGTCTTATTATTAAGTTCGTATAAGAGAGGTGATTATGGAAAAATTAGGTATTGAGCCAAGTTTACTTTTGGCGCAGATTGTCAATTTTGCGATTATTGTGGTGGTGTTGACCAAGCTCCTCTATACACCCATTCTTGCGATGATTGCCAAGCGCAAGAAAGAAATAGAGGAGGGACTTGCGTTGTCCGTCCGCCAGCGGGAAGAGGAAGAGAAATTTGGTATCCGTAAAGAAAAACTCCTTGCTGACGCCCGGAAAGAAGCGAGAGTTATCCTAGAGGATGGTAAAAAACAAGCCAAAGAGGCCGAACACGAAATTCTGGCAGCAGCGCACAAGGAGGCTTCAGAGATACTGGAAAAAGCGAAGGCTGAGGCAATAGCGACGCATGAGGCACTCTCCGCAGATATTCGCGCCGAAGCGGTGGGGTTAGCAAGCGCCATGGCCAAACGGCTCGTGGCATCTGTTCTTTCGCCGGGAGATCAGCATAAACTCATTGCCAAACATCTCACGGAGCTTGAAAAAAATAAAACATTATGACGAGTATTGCCCGCGACGCTCGGTTTTTTGTAGATGGGGTTGCCAAATACCTCAAGACGGGAGGATCGGGAGGCGTGCTACTTCCTCGAGTGACGGCGGCTCTTCATAAAATTTCATCGAGCGCAAGCGCGGGCAAAACCGCGACGGTCGAGAGCGTGGTTCGGCTCACGGGCATGGAAAAAGCACAATTGGGGAGATTTTTATCCCGGCTTCTTACTCATACGGTGTCTCTTGAATGCCGGACCAATAAGAATCTTATCGGTGGGATACGGGTGACCGTGGGAGATTGGGTGGTGGATACGAGCATTGCTACACAGATCCGTGCCATGCAGGAAGCATTATCGCTATGAAACAACGTGATTTACCCAAAGAAATAGCAGAAGAAATAGCCAAAAAACTGGCCGGGTACCAGCCGGGCATGGAAGCCAAACGCGTTGGGGTAATCTCCCGTGTAGCCGATGGAGTGGTCATGATCCATGGGTTACCGCAAGTACGCGCCCTCGAGCTCGTGTCATTTCCTCACGGGGTGATGGGTGTAGTCATTAACCTCGAAGAAGATGTCGTTGGCGCGATCGTTCTCGGAGATTATCTCGGGTTATCCGAAGGAGATGAGGTGCTCAGTACGGGTACATTGCTTTCCGTTCCTGTGGGCGATGCGTTTTTGGGGCGAGTCGTCAACCCCATGGGCACGCCCTTGGACGGGAAAGGTCCGATCCTCACAAAAAAATCATATCCCATGGAACGAGTCGCTCCGGGGGTCACCAAACGCCAACCGGTCACTACTCCGCTTCAAACCGGTATAAAAGCAATTGATGCCATGATTCCCATAGGACGCGGACAACGCGAGCTCATCATCGGAGACCGTAATACCGGAAAAACAGCAATTGCCGTCGATACGATGATCAACCAGAAAAAAGAAGGAGTGATTTGTATTTATGTGGCGATCGGCCAAAAAACATCCCGGATTGCAGGGGTCGTGGGTGATCTCACCCGCCACAAGGCTATGGATCACACGGTGGTCGTCGCCGCGTCCGCCTCTGACCCGGCTGCATTTCAATATTTCGCGCCCTATGCGGGGTGCGCGATCGCCGAGTATTTTATGGATCAAGGGAAAGACGTCCTGGTCATCTACGATGACTTAAGTAAACACGCATGGGCATACCGGCAAATTTCTCTGATTTTGAAGCGTCCGAGCGGCCGGGAAGCCTACCCCGGAGATGTATTTTATCTGCATAGCAGACTTCTCGAGCGTGCATGTAGGTTGGACGCGCAAAACGGCGGCGGATCGATAACCGCGCTCCCGATTATAGAAACATTAGCCGGAGACCTGTCTGCCTATATTCCGACCAATGTCATATCGATTACCGATGGACAGATATTTTTGGAATCGGATTTGTTTTATTCCGGACAACGTCCGGCGGTCAACGTCGGATTGTCCGTATCCCGTGTGGGTGGAGCCGCTCAGATAAAAGCCATGAAGAAAGTTGCCGGAAATTTACGGCTTGATCTTGCCCAATACCGGGATTTAGCTGCATTTGCCCAGTTTTCGTCGGATTTGGATGAAGCAACCCGGAAACAAATAGACCGTGGTGCCCGCATGATGGAACTGCTCAAGCAAGGTCAATACGCACCCATGTCCGTAGAAAAGCAAGTGGTGATCGTATGGGCAGGGGCAGGAGGGCACCTGGATAGTATTCCCGTCGCAAAAATTTCTGATTTTGAACGGGAATTTCTCGAGTTTGTCGGGAATAGTTATCCCAAGGTATTGAGCGCGATTTCCAAAGAAAAAGCAATTTTACCGGAAACGGAAAAAATGCTCATTGCAGCGATAGGGGAATGTAAGAAAACTTATACAAAATAAGTCAAAAAGTCTATAAAGTCGAAAGTCTATAAAGTAAATTTACTTTAAGGACTTTAAGGACTTTAAGGACTTTTAATTATTGTATGGCCAATATCCGTCTCATCAAACGACGTATTAAATCCGCCAAAAACATTGCGCAGATTACCAAGGCGATGGAATTGGTGGCTGCTTCCCGGATGCGCAAGGCGCAGGCCGTGGCGCTTGCCGGCCGCGCATACGCACAAAAAATTTATGAAATGGTGGCGTACCTTGCCTCGCGTGTGGACGCCATCCATCATCCGCTTCTCGCGGGGCCCAAAAAGATATCGGGATGGCGGACTATTATCGTTCTTTCGAGTAACAAAGGTCTTTGCGGTGGCTTAAATACGAATCTTTTTCGCTTTTTAAACCGTGAGTATCCGGATATGGGCAAACATAGGTACGTGGTACTGGGGAGTAAGGCAGCTGTTTTTGTTTCCCGGATGGCCGGAGGGAGAGTGATGGCTGACTTTTCCCAAACGGTACCCTTTGCCCACAATGTCGCCGCAATTACTGCCATGGTCGCAGAGGAATATACCGGTGGGAAAACGGACGGGGTGGATCTCGTGTATAACGAATTTCTTTCTGCCATCAAGCAAAACCCACGGAAAAAAACTATTTTGCCGCTCACCATAGAAGGGGTAGGTGAGTCAAAAGTCAAAAGTCACCTGCCCGCAGATGCTACGCATCAAGCGTTGCAGGCGGGAAAGTCAAAAGTCCAGGATATCCTCATAGAACCGGATCCGGAGAGCGTTTTTGCCGCTCTCTTGCCGCATTATCTTGAAAATCAGATCCGGGACGCGATTCTCCAGGCAGAGGCGAGCGAACACTCGGCACGGATGGTCGCCATGCGCAACGCGACGGATAACGCGACGGGGCTAGTAGGGGACCTCACGCTTGTCTATAATAAAGCTCGCCAGGAGAAGATTACCTATGAGATTACCGATATGATTACCGCCAGGTTATCGGTCGTCGAGTAATACTATGAAAACGAAATTTCCGCTCAAAAAGATTGATGAAAAAACGGGTACGATCGTACAAGTCATGGGAGTGGTCGTCGATGTGCAGTTTTCCGAAGCGTATTTGCCGGGTATTTACGAGGCGTTGACTCTCCCAAGTTTTGTAGAAAAGGGGACGGTGCTCGTGTTGGAGGTTGCCTCTCAGCTCGGCGACCACCGGGTGCGGACCGTGGCGCTGGGGCCCACGGATGGACTCAAGCGGGGTGACGTGGTGGCGGCCTCCGGATCTCCCATCCGTGTGCCCGTTGGTAAAAAAACACTGGGACGCATTTTTAATGTCGTCGGGGAACCCATTGATGGCAAAGGGGCGATTACCGGCACGAAGACATCCCCGATTCATCGCAGTGCGCCGCCACTTTCCCAACAAAGCACGCAGCAGGAAGTCTTGGAAACCGGGATCAAAGTCGTGGATCTCATTGCGCCTTTTGTCAAAGGTGGCAAGGTTGCCATTTTTGGGGGAGCAGGAGTCGGGAAAACTGTCCTCATCCAGGAGCTTATCCACAATGTCGCCGAAGTCCATGGGGGAGTATCGGTATTCGCAGGGGTCGGCGAACGGTCGCGTGAGGGAAATGATCTTTGGCGCGAGATGAAAGATAGTGGCGTCATTGATAAGACAGCACTTGTTTTTGGACAGATGAACGAGCCGCCAGGGGCCCGCCTACGGGTCGCCCTCACCGGGCTTACCATGGCTGAATATTTCCGGGATGAAGAAGGACAGGATGTCCTTCTTTTCATCGATAATATTTTCCGGTTTGCCCAAGCAGGTAGCGAAGTATCAGCTCTCCTTGGCCGGATTCCGTCCGCCGTCGGGTATCAGCCGACGTTAGCCTCAGAAATGGGCGCCTTGCAGGAGCGCATTACGTCGACGAAAAAAGGATCGGTGACGAGTGTGCAGGCTGTCTATGTCCCAGCCGATGATTATACGGATCCGGCGCCGGTGACCACGTTTGCCCATCTTGATGCCTCGATTTCCCTTGAGCGTTCGATTGCCGAACAGGGGCTCTACCCGGCGGTCGATCCGTTATCGTCTAACTCGCGTATTTTGGAGCCCGGAGTCGTGGGGAACGATCATTATGAAGTAGCCCGCGGGGTTCAGCGCGTACTCCAACGGTATAAAGACTTGCAGGACATTATCGCCATATTAGGGATGGAAGAGCTTTCCGATGATGATAAGCGCACGGTGTCCCGCGCTCGGAAAATTCAACGGTTTTTGACCCAGCCGATGTTCGTCGCGGAAGCATTCACCGCACGGGAAGGGAAATATGTATCGAGGGCGGATACTGTCCGCGGGTTTAAGGAAATTCTTGAAGGGAAGCATGACAGTAAACCGGAACAGGCGTTTTACATGGTAGGGACTATTGATGAAGTTAAATAGCTTTCAGTCCTCAGCTATCAGCTTTCAGTATTACTGACGACTGATGACTGACGACTGATGACTGTATGTATTTTCAACTCGACATCGTCACCCCAGACCGCACGGCATATAGTGACGCGGTCACGGCGTTGTCTGTGCCGACTCCCAATGGTGCGATCGGTGTTCTTCCCAAACACGTTGGACTGTTTACGGTATTGGGCGATGGGGAGATAAAAATATCTACGGGATCCAAGGAATTGTTTCTGGCTATCGGCGGTGGATTTATGCAAGTTACCCGCGAGAAAGTATCGATTCTTGTCGCGCGCGCGGTACATGCCGATGAACTTAATGAAAAAGCGATAAAAGACGCAGAAGCGGCCGCCCGGGCGATCGTCACGAGCCAAGTAAAAGGAGAAGAATTGGCTGCGGCCCAAGCGATCCTCAGGCGCTCGGTCCTCGAGATGAAAGTGATGCGCCGCCACCGTACGCCACATATTTCCCCGCTTGGATCTCACTGATTGACAGGACAGTAGCACTAGTCGTACACTCCCCAACAAGCCAGGTAGTAGAAATTCGATCGCTTGCCTTAGGGCAAGCAAAAATCCTGGCAAAGAAATATAATGATTGAAATAATCGCTGGTGAGAAAAACAAATTTATTTGAAGTCTATAAAGAGGATTTATCGAATTTTCACTACCTGGTATGATCATACGCGATTTGATGAGTAAAAAATTGACGGTCGTCAAACCCGATACGACGCTACGGGAGCTTTGGAAGTCGATATTTTCTCACCATATCAATGCAGTGCCGGTGGTAGACAAGAAGCAAAAACTCCTCGGAATTATCTCCAAAGAAGACATGCTTAAGCTTCTCTATCCCAATTATGAAGGGATGATGGAGGATCTTTTTACCAATTACGATTTTGAGTCTATGGAGGATCGGATTCATGAGCTAAACGAGAAAAAAGCCCGGGATATCATGGGAAAACGTGTCGTATTCACCCGCGAAGATACGCCCGTCATGCGGGCATTGTCCCGGATGATTGCGAGGCGTCTCAATCAGCTGCCCGTGCTTTCCCGGAAAAATGATACGGTCGTGGGCATGGTGACCAAGGGAGATATCTTCCGGGCATTATTTAAAAAGCATTTGCGTTTGACCCCTTGACGCGCGCGCCGGTACTTCGTAGACTACATTTCCAGGGGCCATCACGATGATACACCTGGATTTTTTTTCAGACCGAATACGAAATAATTCATTAAGGATATATTCTCTTTGAGAGAGCCGTCACCGGCTCTTTTTTTATGCCATGAATAAGGATTCGTATATAAAAGTATCGTCCTACGAAGGCCGGATCGGAGAGGTCAAACGCGTGGTTCTTCTGTTTTCAGGGGGGTTGGATACAAGCGTCATGCTCAAGTGGATTGCGGATACCTACAAAGCCGAGGTCATCGCCCTTACCTTGGATTTGGGGCAGCAGGGGGATGATTTGGACGCGATTAAAAAGAAAGCGCTGACGCTCGGAGCCGCCAAAGCCTATGTCATAGACGCCAAAGATGAATTTGCCGATGATTACCTCGCGCCCCTTATCAAAGCAAACGGTTCGTATCAGGGGAATTATCATATCTCGACCGTCAGCCGGTATCTCATGGCTAAATGGAGCGTGGTGGTTGCTTATCGCGAAAAAGCAGATGCAGTCGCTCATGGCTGTACGGGCAAGGGAAATGACCAGGTCAGGATCGACGCATCGGTGCTCGCCCTTGACCCCAACATGAAGATCATCGCGCCGGTCCGTGAATGGGATATGAGCCGTGATGAGGAGATTGCCTATGCAGAGAAAAATAACATCGTCACGCCGACGCGACGGGATTTTCCCTACTCAAGCGACGACAATATGTGGGGTGTGACGTGGGAAGGAGGGGAGATAGAAGACCCGAAGTTCATTCCTAACATTGAGCGGTTTCAGGTTGCCTCCCGTCTCATCGAAAAAACTCCAAACGCCCCCGAACTCATAAAACTCACGTTTCAAAAAGGTATTCCCATCTCGCTTAACGGAAATCATATGAAGTTATCCGAGATTATCATGAAGCTTAACGAGGTCGCCGGACGCCATGGCGTGGGAGTCGTCCATCATCTGGAAGACCGGCTCATCGGGCTAAAAAACCGCGGAGTCTACGAGCTACCTGGCGGGCACACCATCATTGAGGCGCATCGGAATTTGGAAAAATATGTATGTACGCGCCTGGAAAATGAACTCAAGGAAATGCTCGATACTAAATGGGGGTATTTATGTTATGGCGCCCTTTGGCACGATCCGGTGATGGCGGATATCAATGCGTTTAACGATAAGATCAATGAGAAAGTCACGGGTGAGGTGACGGTACGACTCTTTAAGGGACACGCAACGGTGGTCGCCCTCACGTCGCCGTTTGGACTGCATCATGCGTCATTTAACCGCGGGGAAGGGGCGACGTATAACATCCAAGACAGCGCGCCGTTTATCGAGGTCTACGGGATGCAGGCCAGGCTCGCCCAACAGCGGGCGGAAAAAGCCGCATTTGTCTCTATCGGAAAGAAGGAGCACAAGAAAAAGCTCCTTCCCAGCATCCGGAAACTCCATGAGCTGGGATACCAACTGTTTGCGACGAATAAAACGCATGCGTTTCTCATGGAACACGATGTGCCCAATCTCCTGGTTCATAAGATCAGCAGCGGCAGCGGTGTAAGGCCGAATCTCAAACAAGTGCTCGGAGAGCGGGGATTTGATCTCATCGTCAATATTCCTACCGGGGCGCACGAGAAACATGAAGATACGGATGGCGCAATTATTCGGAAGCGTGCGGTCGAGACGAAGACACCGCTTTGCACACAGGTGGATGTTGCCGACCATTACATCGATAAACTCTACAGAGTACGGTTTGGAAAATTATGAAGACCCAATGGCACTTTAAAGACCTCATCCTCAAAGAAATCAAGAAGAATGGCGGCTGGGTGAACGCCCATGCCCACGCGGACCGCGCGTTTACCATCAATCCGGAGACGTTGGATATTTATCGTAAGCATTCGCTCGAAGAGAAATGGGACTTGGTAGATGTGGTAAAGAAAGATGCGTCAGTTACTGACTATTACGATCGGATATGTAAAGCGATTGAAGTGCTTCTCGCACAAGGAGTGACGGTATTGGGATCGTTTATTGATGTGGATCCTGTGTGTGAGGACCGCGCGATACGAGGCGCGATCAAAGCGCGGGAGCGATATAAAAATGACATGACTATTCGATTTGCTAACCAAACACTGAAAGGCGTCATAGAGCCGGAGGCCAGGAAATGGTTTGATGTAGCGGCCGCGATGGTCGACATTATCGGTGGACTTCCTAGACGGGACGAGCGGGATTACGGAAAGGGATCAGAACACATGGATATTTTGTTGGAGTCCGGAAAAAAGTACGGGAAAATGGTTCATGTGCATGTGGATCAGTTTAACACTCCAGAAGATACAGAAACGGAATTATTGTGTGATAAAACTATCGAACATGGGATGATAGGCAGGGTGGTTGCTATCCACGGAATATCCATAGCGACACACCCGAAAGCATATCGGGAAATGGTATACAAAAAAATGAAAAAGGCCGGTGTGATGATGATAAGTTGCCCCATAGCATGGATTGATAGTCCGAGAAATGAAACGAGTATGCCGTTTCATAATGCATTGACCCCGATTGACGAATTGGTCCCGCGGGGCATTACGGTGGCCCTCGGGACGGATAATATTTGTGATTACATGGTACCGTTTTGTGACGGAGACATGTGGCAGGAATTATCACTCCTGATGACCGGGTGCAGGTATCCGGAAATTGACGAGGTGGTGAAGATTGCGACGATCAACGGAAGAAAAGTGCTTGGTTTGACCGAGTGATCGGAGAAAATATGAAAAATGAATTCTATGATTCGAATAAAACGTATGAAGAAAATTATACGGATGGGCCATTTGGACTATTTCGTAAATTACCAGAGCAGGAATATCCCAAAGGTCAGTATTCATTATTTGGAATTCCGATAGACATACCCTTTGGTATACCCGCGGGCCCATTGTTGAATAGTAATTTTGTCCGTGGAGCATGGGCATGGGGATTTTCTCTGGCAACATATAAAACAGTACGGGGAACTGAATATCCCTGTCATCCATTTCCGAATGTCATCCGGTTGAAATCGTCCGGGAATGTGCGTCCCGGCGATACGCTCGTGGGAGATTTGAATATTGATTCAATCGATGTCATGCATGACGGTATAACGAATTCCTTTGGGGTACCTTCGCGGCCCGTAGAAGTTTGGCAAAAAGACGTACGGGAAACATTGCAAGAGATGACCCCGGGTAATCTATTGCTATTGAGTTTTATGGGTACAAAGAGCGACACGATGACTTCGAGCCAATACATCGATGATTTTGCCCGTACAGCCAAGCTTGCGAAGGAAACCGGAGCTCCTGTGCTTGAGGTTAATTTTTCCTGTCCGAACGTGGGTAAAGAAGGGCTGATTTGTAATGACGTAGAAACATCTTCGACCATTCTTGAAGCTATGAAACCGGTCCGTGGCAATGTTCCATTGCTCGTAAAAGTGGGCTATATTCCCGCGGATCAGCAATCGATGCTTGAGGCGTTACTTGATGCTATTCACGATCATGCAAGCGGTGTCGTATCGATTAATACGATTCAAGCAAAAGTTACCAATGACGGCGGTCAGCAAATTCTTCCCGGTAGCCCCGTCAGACTTTATAGCGGAGTTTGTGGCGGCGCGATCCGCTGGGCTGGCCTTGAGATGGCAGAGCGTATTATGGCGTATAAAAAACGGAAAGGGTGGAAGGATTTTGTGGTTATCGGCGTCGGTGGTGTTGTATCACCCGATGATTATTTTGCATACATGAAACTCGGCGTTGATGCAGTACAATCAGCAACCGGTGCGATGTGGAAACCGGATCTCGCAATTGATATTCGAAGAAGTGGCATACTTTAAGAAAGAAAATTAATATGAAAAAGTACTATGGACCGCAGACGGAGATGGCACTAGGAAATTTTCCTTTCAATACTACCCGCGTTCAGCTTGAGTTCATCTATGCGATAGCCGATGTAAAAAGAGCAGCTGCGTTTGCGCATAAAAAAGCACAAGAGCTCAATAACGATATAGCAGATGCAATAGTTTCTGCGTGCAAGGAGATTACGGATGGGAAACATGACGAACAGTTTTCTTTGCCGTATTTTCAGGGCGGAGCCGGGACATCGATAAACATGAATGTGAACGAAGTTATAGCCGGACGCGCAAGTGAAATACTGAAAGATAAAAATATAAAAGTGCACCCGAATGATCATGTAAATATGGGTCAATCGACAAACGACGTAAATCCATCTGCATTAAAAATAGCATCTCTTCGACTTGGAAAAGTTTTTCTTGAAATGTCACGCGAACTCATATCCAGTCTCAAGAAAAAAGCGTTGGATTACAAATCTGTCCCCAAGCTTGGGCGAACGCATTTGCAGGATGCAGTACCGATAACATTTGGCGATGAGTTTAAGTCTTGGGCAGATGCCCTTTCGCGTGACGAAGCAAGAATTGAATTTGTTCTTGCGTCGTTTGAAGAGCTGAATCTTGGCGGGACTGCTGTTGGAAATAAAATTAACGCATCTGAAGCCTATATCGCTCATGTATATCAAGAGTTATCTGGTATTACTGGGTTAAAACTTCGACCTGGAGCAAATCTTATGTCACTCACGAGCAGCCAGACGGATTTTTGCGCTCTGTCTCAGGCGATGACTCTGTATTGCCTGGATGCGTCAAAGATTGCAAGCGATATACGGCTTCTATCAAGCGGACCAAACGGAGGTATAGGCGAGATAATACTTCAGGAACTTCAACCCGGTTCATCAATCATGCCAGGGAAAGTAAATCCAGTACTTCCTGAAAGCGTCAACCAGCTCTATTTTTTGGTGTCAGGATATAATCTTACGATCGAACACTGTGCTCATGGATCACAGCTCGAACTTGGAGTCATGGTGCCGATTTTAGCAGAGTCTTTGCTCTCATCGTTAAAGATTACTGAAGAGGTGATAGGGAATTTCGCAAGACAATGCGTCGCTACTTTACAGGTAAATATTGAAGTCGCAAAAGGACATCTTGAAAAGTCGACGGCCTATGCTACGTTATTAGTTCCGAAACTTGGGTATGACACAGTAAGCAGAATAGTGAAAGAGTCACGTGAAAGTGGTAAATCAATACGTACTCTGGTATACGAAAAGAAACTTCTGAGTGAAAAAGAATTTGATACAATGACGAAACTGTGATGAAGTATAAGAAGTATCATGTATTAATTTTTGATCTGGACGGAACTCTCATTGATTCGAAAAAAGGAATTATTCATGGATACCAACACGCGCTTGAGAAACTGAATGTCAAAGGATATGAAATGTCGCTTTTATATTCGTTTCTTGGTCCTCCACTCCAGGATAATTTTAGAAAGCACTTTTTCCAAAATGATAGTGCCAAGGTTGAGCAAGCAGTACTCTTTTTTAAAGAGTATATGAGAAGCACGGGTGTTCATGAAGCTACGATTTTTCCGGGTATTGTTGATATGTTAAGAGTATTGAAGCGAAATAGATTCATCATTTCATTGGCTACTTCTAAAGCTCAGGAATTTGCCGATGGTTTGCTATCTCAATTTCAGATTCATAAATATTTTTCTTTCGTTACCGGCGTAAACGCAGATGGTTCGCGGTCTAGCAAGTCTGAACTTATTGCATATGTCATGAAACAGTACCCAGGTATAACCAAGGATTTATTTGTTATGATAGGAGACAGAGAACATGACATGATCGGCGCTTGTGAGAATGGCATAGATTCTATAGGTGTGTTGTATGGATATGGCGCTGAGAAAGAGTTAAAGAGTGCAGGTGCAACAATGACCGTGCATTCGGTGAAAGAGATAGAAGAAATTTTCTCTCTTTAATAATACAATGTCAAAAATTATCTCAGATTCATTGAAATCTTTTAAGGTTGCGTACTTAGATGCAGTTGTTCGTTCAGGCGCTATTCATGTGGCTTCGTCCATTGATTCCCGTTTTACACTTCGAAGCGGGGATATTTCATGGATATACGTCGACCACGGTGAGATATTATGCAACCCTGAAAATGGGATACCATTTGTCCGAATGCTTTATGAGTACCTAAGGCAGGAATTCTCCCCGTCGAGCACAGTTCTTGTGAATGTTGATTCTAAAGCAAGTCCTCAAGAAGTTGGTGCTCTTGCCTTTCATGGCGGGTATAGGCAAATATTAGTGAATGCCGATGATACGACCATTGCAGAGAAGGGAATAAACAAGCGTGTTCGGATGCCTGAGACAAAACCCGGAGATCAATTGGTAATTGTAGATGATGTATTAACAAAAGGAACAACAGTTGCAGCAGTTGTGGAATTAGTAAGACAGCAGTTGCAAGAAGAACACCAGTTTCATCTGATTGTTGGTATGGCGCGAACCCCTCAGATTGCCGTACCATTATTAGAAGATGTGGGCGTCACAAGTATTTCTTGGTTTATAGAATTGCCTGATATTTTATTCAGAGTTTGGTCAGATTTTTCAGATGCGCAGAGAAAGGGATTGCTGGTCGAATTTCCAACATTACAGAAAGACCTAGATATTTTAAAAGGAGGAGTGGCATGACATTCCAACAAAAACTTGATGATATTGTTTCAAAAAATAATTCACTTGTGTGTGTGGGGCTTGATAGTGATATATCTAAGATTCCGGAACATACTAAGAAAGAAAAGTATCCCCAGTTTTCCTTTAACAAAGCTATTATTGATGCAACGCATGATGTGGTATGTGCGTACAAGCCCAACAGCGCATTTTATGAAGCCTTCGGAGCGGCTGGTATTACAGAACTCAAAATGACGTGCGATTATCTTCACCAGTCGTATCCGGAAATTCCTATTATTCTGGACGCGAAACGAGCGGATATCGGGAGTACTAATGAGGGGTACGCGTCGTATGCATTTGATTATCTGGGCGTTGACGCCATCACACTCCATCCTTATTTAGGGCGTGAAGCATTGCAGCCATTTTTTGATCGCAAGGATAAAGGTTGTATTATCCTTTGCAAAACATCCAATCCGGGGGCAGGGGAGTTTCAAGATCTCAAGACTGGAGGAAAACCTTTGTATCAAGTGGTTGCCCAAAAAGTGACCAACGAATGGAACATAAACGGAAACTGCATGCTGGTCGTCGGTGCCCCCTACCCCGAAGAACTTGCCATTGTGCGACGTATTGTGGGAGATATGACGCTTTTGGTTCCCGGCATCGGTACACAAGGCGGTGATATAGAAAAAGCAGTGAAAGCAGGTATAAACTCTACGGGGGCTGGTATGATTATCAACGCGTCGCGCTCGATCATTTTTGCGAGCTCCGGTAGTGATTATGTAAAGCAAGCTCGATCGGAAACGGTTCGGTTGCGTGCGGCTATTAACACACACAGAGGGAGCGGTGACACATGACGAAAGATATTGTATCTATTCTCAAATCTGTTGGAGCAGTGCTTACCGACGATCATTTTGTCTATACTTCCGGTAAGCACGGGAGTGTGTATATTAATAAGGATACGCTCTACACGCATCCGGTAGAAACATCGGGAGTCGGGAAAATGTTCGCGGAGAAGTTTAAAAACAGCCATATTGACGTCGTGGTAGCACCGGCTATCGGCGGGACGATTCTTTCCCAATGGACTGCATATTGGCTGTCGCGACTCACCAAAAGCGACGTGCGCAGCTGCTACACGGAAAAAGATAAGGGGACATCGGCGGGAGCGAGCGAAAGCGAGCAGATCTTCCGTCGGGGATATGACAAGCTCGTAAAGGGGAAACGGGTATTAGTGCTGGAAGACTTGACCACGACGGGTTTATCCGTCAAAAAGGTAGTTGACGTTGTTGGGGCTCACGGCGGAACAGTCATTGCGGTAGCGGTCATGGTGAATCGTGATCCCAAACACGTTTCGAGCCGTTTCGTCGGCGCACCGTTTTTTGCACTTGGTGTACTGTTGGCTGATGCGTATGATGAAGCCGCATGTCCGTTGTGCAAGAAGGGTACTGCGATTAACACAACCGTAGGTCATGGAAAACAATTTCTCGCGGGGAGAATATGAAACACGTCATTGAAGTCCACCATCCCCTCATCGATCATTCCCTTACCGTCATCCGGCGGCACGCAGAGATTATATCCGCCTGGGTTGCGGAACATACTTGATATCGTTAGAATGAAATCATGACTACTCAATTATCTCAGTACACAGAAAGACTTACGCCTCTTATGCGTCGTTATGGAGTTATTAAAGCGGCGTTTTTCGGTTCACTGGTAAGCGGAACGTTCCGCAAAGGCCAGAGCGATGTGGATATACTTGTTCTTCCGCCGCGCGGTATGTCCTTATTGGATTTTATCGGTCTCAAGCAGGATATTGAAGACATGATGCATATGGACATTGATTTGTTGAGTTATAACGGAATCAGTCCGTATTTAAAAAAAAGCATATTATCCAACGAACAGGTATTTTATGAAACCAAATAATGCTGCGTATATCGCCCACATCCGGGACGCGATAGAACAAATTCTATTGTATGCGGCACATCATACGCATGATCAATATCTTCAAAATTCATGGGATCAAGCGGCAGTCGCGAGAAATCTTGAAATTATCGGAGAGGCAGCCACTCAATTGACTGCAGAGTATAAGAATGCTCATCCTGCAATACCTTGGCGTAAACTTAGTGATTTCCGTAATGTGTTAACGCATGAATACTTCGCTGTGGATTCTGATCTTGTGTGGGAAATTCTTCAGAAAGATATTCCGATATTACAGGAAGAAGTCAAACAACTCCTTGAGGAGTTTCGTTAAAGGCACATATGAAGTCTATTATCGTTGTAAACCATCCCCTCATTGAACATTCGCTCACGGTCATCCGGCGTAAAGAAACGGGGACGGAAGAGTTCCGGCGGCACGCAGGGATCGTGTCCAAAATACTTCTCGTCGAGGTCATGAAGGGATTGGGGACGATGAGCATCCGCATTGAGACGCCGCTTGCTACCATGACAGGTAAGAAACTCAAAGATGATGTTGTTGTCGTGCCGGTATTGCGGGCGGGACTCGCGATGCTTTTTGCTATTCAAGATTTCTTGCCATCGGTATCGGTTGGGTTTGTCGGACTGGAGCGGGATGAAAAGACGGCGCAAGCCCGGGAGTATTATCAGAAGCTTCCGAAAATTTTTGCCTCGCACAAAGTATTGGTGATCGATCCGATGCTTGCGACAGGCGGTTCTTTTGATGATACGGTGACACTCCTGAAGGCAAAAGGAGCCAAACATATTACGATCGTGAGCATCGTGTCGGCTCCGGAAGGTATTAAGCATATGCAGAAGCGCCACCCTGATGTACATATTGTGACGGCAGCCATCGATAGTCACCTTAACGACCGTAAGTTTATCGTACCGGGATTAGGCGACTTTGGCGATCGGTATTTCGGCACTTGAACCCAGCGGATCATTTTGGTATCTTAAACCATGCCCACGAAGTTTATATTTGTATCCGGCGGTGTCATTTCCGGTCTTGGAAAGGGCATTACGACGGCCTCCATAGCACTTCTTCTTCAAAATAGAGGATATCGCGTCACCCCCGTCAAATGCGAAAATTACCTCAACATTGATGCGGGGCTTATTAATCCCATTGAGCACGGTGACCCGTATCTTTGCGAGGACGGGACGGAAGCAGATATGGACATGGGGACGTATGAAAAGTTCCTCGGGAAGAACATGGAACGGCATAACTTTGTGACCATGGGGCAGATTTACAAGACCGTCATCGACCGGGAACGGAATTTTGAATATAAAGGGGAAGACGTCGAAGCGATTCCTCATGTGACGGATGAGATTACCAAAAGGATCAAAGAAGCCGGGAATCTAGAAAACGCGGAAATTGTCGTTGTTGAGCTTGGAGGCACGGCGGGCGAATACCAAAACGCGCTCTACTATGAAGCGTCCCGGATCCTTTCCCGGAATAAAAAAAACAGCGTGGTCCATGTCCATGTGAGTTACCTTCCTACGCCGTCGCACCTGGGAGAGCCGAAGACGAAGCCTACACAGCTTTCGGTCCGGACCCTTAATTCCATGGGTATCCAGCCGGATTTCATTGTAACCCGCTCCGAGAAGCTCATGGACGAGAGGCGCCGCGCGCGGTTTGCGCTGTTTTGCAACGTAGAGCCGGAGAATGTCATCGACAGCGTCGACCTACCCACGCCGTATGAAACGCCGCTCAATTTAGCCGCACAAAAGATGGATGAGAAGATATTGGATATGTTAGGGCTTCCCCATAACTCCCTTGATATCAGCCAATGGTCGGCTATGGTGGCCACGGTGAAGGCCAAAAAATCCGCATCGGTGGCGATTGCCATCGTCGGCAAGTATTTTGCAACCGGCGAGTACCAACTGCGCGATAGCTATGCGGCGCTTATGGATTCTATCGATCATGCTTCCTGGAGAGAAAATGTTGCTGCAAAGGTCCGGTGGATCCAGTCGGAGAAGTTGGAAAAAGGAGAGTTAAGCGAGCTTTCCGATGTCCAGGGGATTATCGTGCCGATCGGATGGGGACCGCGGGGTGTGGAGGGCAAAATACAAGCAATCCAGTACGCGCGTGAGAATAAAATTCCGTATTTAGGATTATGTTATGGTATGCAGTTGGCGGTCGTTGAATATGCACGCAATGTTTTGGGGCTTTCCGGCGCTCATACGACCGAGTGTGATGCTGACACCGCTCATCCGGTTATTCATACAAACATTGGCCAGGATGAAAATATCCTGCGTCGGGCCTATGGCGGGACGATGCGCTTGGGGCGGTGGGAATGCCGGATCAAAGCTGACACCATATCAGACGAAGCGTATAACTCCTCGCACGCCTATGACAAGCCCGCAGATCGTGTCGTCGGGGAACGGCACCGGCACCGGTATGAATTTAACGACACGTATGCCAAGCAATTAGAAGATGCCGGGCTCGTGATAGCCGGGCGTTCGACGGTCGAAAATCTTGTAGAGATCATCGAATTGCCCAAGAACGTCCACCCATTTTTTGTCGGTACCCAGTATCATCCTGAATATCGATCCCGACCGCTTGTGCCGCATCCGCTGTTTCTTAGTTTTATCAACGCCTGCCGCCAACAACCAAAACGATGATTGATTGGAACACGATTACTCCTCTTACGTCACTGACTCATCTGGATGGCAGAAATGCGTCCAAGCTTTTCGTCCTCAAACCCTATTTTTCTGAATTTGCCTGGATGCAGACGCGGCTCACGGTCATGATCGGGTACGCGATCGCACTTGCATCATCGCACGGGGTTAGTCTTGCCCTCTCCCAACAACGGCAATGCAAATCGTTGCACGCATCGTTTTCATTACGTGATGCTCAAGAGGTCGTTGCCATTGAGCGCACCGTCAATCATGATCTCAAAGCCCTGGAGCTCTATTTGGCGGCTAGCCTTAAAAGGTCTCACCTTTTGAGGCTAATTCCTTATATTAATCTTGGGATTGGATCAGAGGATATCAATTCCATGGCGTTTGCGTTACTCATGGTCGGAAGTAGGGATGACGTGATGATTCCGGCAATCAGGAAGATGGCTAAACAGCTAATCGAGTTAGCGTTTACCCATCGCGCGACTGCCATGGTTGCCAGAACTCACGCCCAACCGGCAAATGTCACGACGTTTGGTAAAGAGATCGCCAATACACTATCGCGATTGAGCGACGAAATGGAAATCTTTCAAACCATGAAGTTTCAGGCAAAATGTTCCGGTGAAGTCGGCACCTATCAGGCGTTTATGGGGTTGGGGAAGTCATTTGATGCGATGGTTTTTTGTGATCGATTTATCCGTTCCTTCGGGCTCACACCGTGTCCGGTGTCTACACAAATCGCGCCGTATGACAGTCTTGTGCGCTTTTTGCAGAGTCTGTACCGTATCAACATCATTCTCTTGGACCTTTGTAAAAATATGTGGCTCTATGTGCTTTTGGGATATCTGAAAGTAAAAAAGCTTGACGCAGAAGTGGGCTCTGCCGGCATGCCGCATAAAGTCAACCCTATCTATTTTGAAGGCGCGGAAGGGGGGCTGGAAATGGCAAACGGAATTATTGAACTTTTTGTGCGCAAGCTTCCGGTCAACCGCCTGCAACGGGATTTTTCAGATTCGACGATGCGGCGGAATATAGTCCTTCCTTTGTCGTATAGCCTCTTGTCGTATCAGAGTATTGTGGAGGCCTTAGAACGGATTGATGTCGATACGGATGCGATTCAAAAAGATTTGGCGAGTCATGCGGAAGTCTGGACGGAAACGGTGAAAGCATACGGAACGACTCATGGCATCGATGATATGTATGATCGCTTAAAGAAGGCAACGCGCGGCCGGGTGCTGTCGCAAAAAGATTTGCAGGATATCATTACCGCACTGCCTCTCAATGAAAAAGAACAGCAAGAGTTGCGCAAATTTTGCGGTATGTATCCGAATCCCTATCCGGGCAGAATCGTTGATGATGTTATCAAACGGACAAAGAAGGTTTTTAATTACTAATTTAATATGCGTTCATCTATAGTCGTCGGACTCCAGTGGGGGGATGAAGGAAAGGGCAAGATCATCGATGCTATCGCCGGATCATTTGACTACGTCGTCCGGTGGAACGGGGGCAATAATGCGGGGCACACCGTGGTGGTCGATGGGAAGAAATTTCCTTTATCTCTCGTTCCTTCGGGCGTTTTGCAGAGGAAGAAACTCCTTATTGCCCAGGGTGTCGTCATTAATCCGGCGGTGCTCCTTGCAGAAATTGCCATGCTTGAGGCGGCTGGGTATCGCGTGGACTTGATGATTGATCCCCGGTGCCATATCGTCATGCCGTATCACCGGGCCATGGATACAGCGAGCGAAATATGGAAGGGAAAAGACGCGACCGGGAGTCTCCGGTTGGGTATCGGGTATTGTTATGAAGACCGTAACAACCGGGCTGGTATCAGACTCGAATTTCTTTTGCGCCCGACACTTCTGAAGGATAAGCTGGAAAAGATTTTTCCGCTCAAACGGGCGATCATCGAAAAAGGATATGGTGTAAAAACTGATTTTACGATTGAAACAATGCTTGCAGAGTATGTGGCCTACGGAAAGAAACTCAAAAAATATATCGGCGATGTATCGGCGCTCGTCACCCATAAACTCGACACGCACTCCTTTCTCTTTGAACAGGCGCACGGCACGATGCTCGATCCGGTATTTGGCACCTATCCGTTTACGGTAGCTCCACCGACGATCGCTTCGGCCGTATTCCCGAGCGTGGGTATTGCTGCGGCCAAACTCCCGGTCATTGGGGTTACGAAGGCCTATACGACCCGTGTCGGTAACGGTCCGTTTCCGACAGAGTTACTCGATGCGGTGGGAGATACCATGAGGAAAAATGGTAATGAATTTGGGACGGTATCCAAGCGGCCGCGCCGCTGCGGGTGGCTCGACCTTCCGGCACTGCGGTATGCCGTGAGAATCAATGGCGTGACGCATCTCGCGATCACAAAATTAGATGTCCTGTCCGGATTGAATCTGCTGAAGGTTTGCACCGGATATCGGTACCACGGAAAAATTCTTCGGGAGTTTCCGGCGCAGATATCCCAGTTGCCGGAGTGCAAACCGGTCTATGAAACCTTCGCAGGGTGGAGTAAAGACATCGGTCATATAAAAAAACGCAACAATCTTCCGAAAGAGGCGCGTCGGTATCTTTCGTATGGAGAACGGGAACTCGGAGTGCCGATACGATATATATCTAACGGCGCGGAGAGAAAGGCGTTGATACGATCATGAAAAAAATATCTCTTGGCTTGACCTACGACGATGTGCTTTTGGTCCCGCAGAAGTCGGCGGTTGCGTCCCGTTCGGAAGTCGTGACCGATACCCGTCTATCGCGGCATATTCCCCTTGCTATCCCTTTTGTGTCATCCAATGTCGATACGGTGACGGAATCGGCCATGGCCATTATTATGGCCAAGCTCGGCGGGATCGGTATCATTCACCGTTTTATGACGGTTGAGCGGCAAGTGGCAGAAATAAGCCGCGTGAAGCGGTCGGAAGGATTCGTCATGGATAGTCCTTTTACTCTCACGCCTTTCCAAACCCTTGATGAAGCCAAACTTCTCATGAAACGGCATGGTGTCACGAGTGCTGTCATTGTCGACCCGCAAAATAAAATTCTTGGGCTTGTATCGGAACGCGATACCTGGTTTCTGCATGGGAAAAATCCGACGATGCAATCGATCATGACTCCCGTAGACAAACTTATTACGGCGAGTGTCACGACCACTCTTCGGGAAGCACGGGAGATCTTCCGGACGCATAAGGTCGAAAAGTTACCCCTTGTTCGTGCCGATGGGACGCTCGGCGGGCTCATCACGTCCCGGACGGTTCTCAATCAGGATATCTATCCCAAGGCGACCAAAGACACGAAAGGCAGACTGCGGGTGGGTGCTGCTGTCGGCGTCGTCGGGGATTACCTCGAGCGGGCACAAGAGCTCATGAAAGCTCATGTCGATGTGATTGTCGTGGATATCGCCCATGTTCATTCGGTTCACGGAATGTCAGCGATCAAAAAGCTCCGGTCCGTGTGCCGGGGCGCGGATGTGATCGGTGGCAATATTGCCACCTCGGAGGCGGCACGGGATCTCGTTCGCCTTGGGTGTGATGGGTTAAAAGTCGGCATCGGACCGGGAGGCATATGCATCACGCGCATGGTCGCGGGTGTCGGCATGCCGCAGTTGAGTGCGATCATGGAGTGTAGTGAAATTGCACGGAAAGCCCGGGTTCCCCTCATCGCTGACGGCGGGACCAATTACCCTGGGGATATGACTAAAGCTCTTGCTGCCGGCGCGTCGACCGTCATGATTACCGGTTGGCTTGCCGGTACGGACGAGAGCCCGGGGAGCATTATTCTCCGGAAAGGACAAAAGTATAAAGTCCACCGGGGTGCGGCTTCATTTTCTGCGGTAGCCTCCCGCATGCTCTCCGGTGTATCCGGGCAACCCCGCCTGCCAGAGCTACGCTCAGGCGTTAGCGGGCAGGTGAGAAAAGAAATTGCAGAGGAAGAATTGAATAAAGAATTGGAAGAAATCGTTCCGGAAGGGGTAGAGAGTTTTGTGCCGTACAAAGGACCGGCCAAAGACGTCATCCATCAGCTCGTCGGCGCCGTCAAATCCGGTATGAGTTACTGTAATGCGCGAACGATAGCCCAGTTATGGAAACAGGCCAAGTTTGTACAGATGACTTCCTCCGGTCTTCGTGAATCCGCCCAACACAACGTTGAAGAAATGTGAGAAAGCTGGTAGAATAGCCGAATGGCCAATCAAGTCACCTGGACATTGAGTGAAGGAGAGAATAAACAGTCCGTATTGATTCACATCGGAGATACGGTTCGTGTCCATTACAAACTGATTGAGCACGAAAAAGTAGCCGGCAAAACCAAGCGGGAAGTCAAAGAAGAAACCCGTGAACGGACCCAGGTCTTTGAAGGCATTTTGATCTCCATCCGCGGTAGTGGCGTCAACTGTATGTTTACGGTGCGTCATATGGGGACGGGCGCGGTAGGCATTGAACGTATTTTTCCGCTTATGTCCCCGTGGATAAGGAAAATGGAAGTGAAAAAGCACGGCGATGTCCGGCGTGCCAAACTTTATTATTTGCGCGGACGCCAAGGTAAGTCCGCTACCCGCATCGATGAGACAACGGTTCACATTCGACCCACCGGCGCCAAATAAGAATTTCCACAAGAAACGCCTCGGCAAAATCGGCGAAGACCTTGCCTGTGAGTATCTCCTTAATCACCAGTACACCATCATTGAACGGAATTTCCAGAAACGGTATGGGGAGCTCGATATCATCGTGATCAAAGACAAGATACTTATCTTTGTAGAGGTAAAAACGAGAATCGGCAGACGATTTGGGTTGCCGGAAGAATCCGTGACACCCCGAAAACTTCGCGAAGTTATTCAGACTGCTCATTACTACAAGCTCCTCCATCCCGAGCTACCCGAAAGGATGAGGATCGACGTTATCGCCATAGAACTTGAAACGGACGAAACCCTCAAAGCCTTCCGCCACATCGAAAACGTGACTTCATAGTTGTCATTCCCGCGTAGGCGGGAATCCAGTATTTGGGCACGTCTTTGCCTTCCGGAATCCCGCTTTCACCGCTTCTTTTTCCGTACAAAACCAACGGTCGCCGTGGTGGAGTTCAAGCTTGGTAGTCGCATACGTTTGACAGCCGGGGAAATGATAGGTGGGGATGCCGTTCGTCGTAACGTTTGCTTTTATGGAACATGATGGGTTTTTTGGATTTGTTTCTTGCGTACATAAGTTACTGAATATACCGACCTTCTTTTTACGGGCTTGATTTGTGGCATCCTTTAATTCCTGTAAGTCCAAATTTTCGCGGTCATTCATTTCCGCCCACCCGGAGGCGAGCATCGCCGTACTCACGAGCCCTTCATCCGTATACACGAGGCCCATCGAACGGCTGCCGATGTGATAGAGGACTTTCACATAGAGCGCTTTGTCGAGGATGAGTTTCTCGAGTTCTTTTTTTGCCTCTTCACTGCCACATTGTCCCATTTCGGGAGTGTTGATGCCCGAGAGCCGGATATACTGTTTCTCTTTGGTCTCAAACGTATCGCCGTCAAAGACGCGGATGGCTGTATAGCTGGGGACGGGAACCGATTTTCCCTTTCCGAAGGAGAGCATTAATGTTGCACCAATAGCAACCGTTGCCGCAGCCACTCCGGTGATTTTCAGTTTGGAGAACCGTGGTTTGATTATGAGATTTACTCTTTCTTTCACATTTATATCGTAGTATACGAGCGCTGCTTGCCCTATGAAGGTTTACCTGTGTTTATTTATCTCGAAGTGTCTATTTGTTATTGCACGAACACAAAAATATTTTCCCGCTATAAAATAAAATATTCTTGCGGTAGATTGAATTTTATGCTCCATCAGATCCACGTCGGGACTTAAGTTGCTATACAATTTTTTATATGCTCCGCTATTGACTACCGATAGAATATCAATATTATTCTGTTTTAGGGTAATTTTATTGTAACAGTTTCCAACAGTGCGAAGGTTCATTAAAGCTTTTCGACCGCCATGTTTTTCTAGGTCTAGTATTTCACACAAATCATCACGGTAATATTTGAACGTGATAGCAAATTTTTCATATTCCGGATCTTTTGATTGAGATATTTGAGCAGCAGTTTCGGGTATATATTTGTTTTCCCTTATAGGTTTGAATTGGGGTATTGGAGATGAGCCGTTGTTATGCATGTTTCAGGCTCTTGAAGTATTTTTTCATTTCCTTCTTGGATATGATATTGGTTGAGGCATCTCCTGCGCTTAATCCTTCGCGAGCCAACTGCCAGGGTTCTTCATTGTGCGTAAGGGTTTCAAGATATTCAGCTTCAAATTTGCCATACACCTTCCAAACTTCATTTAACAGATCATCCGTCTTTAAGGAAGCAATTTCTTTGGGATCAATGATCACATTAATATTTTCATATCCGAATTTACGATATTGATCGTATATACTCGGTATGGCAGGGCCGTGTACCCAAGCCTGTATATCCTCTTTGAAAAGAGGTCTATCTTTTAGAGCTAAATACCACGCTTGGGCGTAGTACAATAGTTTTTGAAGTTTTTTGTTTGTGATTGTTTTGCCTTCAGTCGAAGCTTTCCAAATGAAGAATTTAGCAACGAGTGAGGCGCTAAAGGGAGTTTTTATTATCATAAAAATCACCTCCTCTTATATTATTTTCATCTGTAAGAAGGATAATGTCAATATAACAATATTTGTTTTGGGAACCATTGATGAGAAAGTAACACATTTACTGATATTTTGCTATAATAATCGCCTAGGGGTCGGTAGCTCAACGGTAGAGCAGTAGCCTTTTAAGCTATTGGTTCTGAGTTCGAATCTCAGCCGACTCACCAACTTTGGCAGAGGGGGTACTATACTCCCTAGTCATCGCATATCCACGCCCTAATTCTGGTGTTCGAAATTTTATTCCTTCATAGACAAGTCCATTAGGGAACATCGAACACCCGATAGCCAGTTTGCCCTCAAGAGAGGCATCAATCCATACCCGTTTCATGTGAGAGAAGTAGTATTTGATAAAATTGACGCTGGTATCGACATCAAGACGATCTATCTTTTTTTCACTAACAATACCCCGCTTCACTGCTAGCTGGGTTTCAAGATCATCTTTCATGGCGAGATATTCTTTGTCTGTATATACACCTTTGGCGTTCTTGAGTCTCACTGTCCTCAACAATTCTTCAAGCTCTGCAATATCCCGGTGAACCTGATCCTCTGTATGGATGAGAAGGTTATTTTGAGCCTGCCACTTCTCGAGCACCATCTCTCCGAACCACTGCATATAGCCTTCGTCAAAAGTGATTCCATCAACAAGCTTGAGAAATGCTTCCTCTATACCGTTCTCGCCGTCCTTACCATAGGAAATCACCTTATGTACGCCTCTTGTTGGACAGGCATAATACCCATATTTTTTGTATTTTCCCTTACTCCATGCGGAGGAGAGTTTTTTTCCACACTCACACCGGAGAATCCCCCTCAATGGGAAGTCCTCCCGTTGTTTCGCATATCGTTCTAGTTTTGATGGTCGCTTCCCTGTAAGTATCTCCCGGACACGGTAGAAGGTATCCAGGTCGATCATCGCCTCTTGCTGTCCGGTGGCTTCCCCATACTTCTGTGATACGAGAATACCTGCATAAAACTTGTTAGAAAATACCCTGCTTGCTGATTGACGGAGAAACTTCTTGCACCGGCTGTCGTGTGTCAAGGTAAGCCCTAGTTTATTTATCTCTCTGGCTACCTGAATCATGGAGAGTTTTTCCTGATCGACCCTATGCCACATAGTCTGAATGACTGGAAACCATGTCGGGTCTTTAACTGCAATGCTTTTTCCGTTCACTTTTTGCATTAGATATCCGATAGGAGGCTTTGAAGTTATATGTCCTTCGGTAAATCTTCTTTTAAGAGAGTTGGATACGTTCTGTGCCCTTTCCTCATTTTGATATTGATTGAATGATGCAAGGATCGTTTCGATCATTTTCTCTGCTGGTCTGTCGCCGGATGGTTCTGTAGTGGATATGAGACTGACGCCATGCTTTGCCATGAGTTCACGGATCACCAGGTAATCGAGTGTATTCCTATTAAGCCGTGAGAAGGCATAGACAATGATTGCGGATATATCGTTTTTGGGGTCTTTGACAAACGTGAGCATCTCCTGAAGTTGAGCCCTATCGGTCGTGGAAGCGCTAACTCCTTCTTCTCTGAATGTTTTGGCTACGATAAACCCCAATTGATCTGCCTTCTTTTGACACAGATCCTGCTGACTATCCAAAGAATAGCCATCAATTTGCTTATCACTGCTCACGCGGACATAAGTAACACAGTTTTTCATGCGAGTAGATTTTGGGCAGCACATTTATTGTTGCGCCCCTTTAGTTTATTTTGCAATAGGTCAAGAGCAACATCGGCCAGCCGGGAGAATTTTTGGATCATCTCGGCTACTTCTTGATCGGTCATATCTTTGATCTTATCTCCAAGTAGTTGTCTGGTGCGTTCAGTGGTCATGGTGTTTGTCTCAAAATAGTCCGAAACGTCCGGACACTGTCCAATAGTGATCGTGGCGGGACACTTGCCTTGTTGCTAATAAACGCATTGACTTCTTCTTGTGCTATGTCTCCCGGGGAGAATTCCAGAGTTACCCTGCCGGTCATGTCCCGTTTCTGGGATATGAGCTTGAGTATTCCGAGCCCCGTTAGGTATAAAAGATAGGTAGCGAGATCCTGATCGCTTGATTTATAGGTGTCCATGTGTTCTCCTTTTGGCTGCCGGTGTAAAGAATGGCCACAATTTGAGTAATAATCCTTCTTCTCGAACGGTAAACCACTGGTGATAGATGGATTCATACTCACGACTATTACGATCAAGAAGCTGTAAGCGTGTTCGTAGCTCTACCTCATGTTTTTTTATGCTCTTGTGTGGATCATCCGGAGCAATCTCACTCAATTCCTGTAAACTGGCAGATCGAACCCGTTGTCTATGAAGGAGTTCCTTATCTATCTGCTGTAAATTGGTCTTGTCCAAGAAGGCGGGCTTTTCTGCTATCCGTTCACGAAGTCTTGTAGCCATGGCTGATAATTTTTCATCTGGTAGTGCGTAGAGTTGTAGTTTCATTCAATTACCTCCAAATTGTCTAAGAATTCGTCTTGTTCACTTTTCTTGTCATTGGTGGAGGTTGGTGGAACTTCGTAGGCACGAGGTGGAGCTTCGAGGCCTGTTTTACTAAACTCTCTATGCGAGAAGTCTCTAGAGGTAGTTTGTGGAAATGACCCTTGAACCTCCACCGTAGCCTCAAAATTGGTTGACGAACCTCCACCTGACAACGAAATTCCCCGGTAGAAATTGCCCTTTTTGCCCTCTAAGCGCTTGTAGCGTTCTCCTATCTTTTGGTAGAAGGTTTTGCTACCTAGCGATTCCTTTTTATCGTACCCCTGCTCAATGGCCCAAGCCTGGTATGCTTTCCACAAATCTGATGCTTTTGTTTCCACGGTCGGGAGCAATTCACACTTCTCGTTGATAAAGTCCGCCAACGTATCGCTTTCCTGTTGGTATTCGCTTGTCGCCTCAAGCACACACTGTGGAATAGGCTGCAAGCCCTCTTGTTGCCACAACAAGCAGCCTTGAATGAGCCAGTTGAGTATTCCCGATTGTTCTGTCTGGAGCTTTTGGGTCAGCTTGAGGTCTTGTTGGGCCGTGGTAAAAATACGGGTAAAGGGGATCAGTCGAACCCGGCGCCAGAATCCAAGAGAATCATCGCTCACAAGCGGTTTATGATTGACGAATAACCATATTTTGCAATGGGGCTCAAAGGTAAACCCCTCCGCATACAGGTAACGTGCCGTGATTGCATCACCACCGGATATGTTTTTGAGCCTAGATTCATCTATCTTGCGTCCACCTAGCACCTCAGACGATACCACCATGCGCTTGAATTCCAGGGATGCTAGGTCGTTTGATGTGGTCGTTTGATTCCGTTGAAAGGTATGAAATGGTGCGTCGTGACTGTAATCTCCAAGTACATTCCGAAGTGTTGAAAAGAGGACGCTTTTACCGTTGCTACCGATCCCATAACAAAAGAACACGACCTGTTCCGATGTATCGCCCGTGAGGGTGTACCCAAGTGCCTTGTGAACAAAGCGAATAAGCTCCTCATTGCCCTCAAAGATTTCACCGATAAACTGTTCCCACCGTGGGCAGGTAGCAGCCGGATCATAAGATATATGCGTCGACATGGTGATCCGGTCTTCTTGTTTTCCTTCTCGGAACGATCCGTCATTGAGGTCAATAATCCCGTTTTCACAAGCGAGGAGATTTTTGTGCTGATCCCATTCCTGCCCGTTGTCTGCAATTGGAAGAAGATTTTTTGCGATTCCTGTTGACGCATCAAGACGCATCTTAGATTCACTTTGTATGGCCCATTTAGCTACTGCGGTACGCTTTGATAAATCTTCAATATCTTTTGCATCGCTATAGAGTTGTTTGACTGCCAGCACCGCAAATCGGTTAATCTCTCCGGAATCATCGGGACACCATCGGGGGGATTTCCAAAGCAGCCATCGCTTGCGGCGGTGATCGAAGCGCACCCTATCCCCAAACAGTTCAACGATCTTTTCAGCGTTAGACGTATCGGTGCATCGGATAGGTTCACTACTTGGGTTGATTAGCTTCATTGTTTTATCGATAATTTGGTCTGCTGTTTTCATATCAATCTCCTCACCGCATCCGGAAAACTATACTTGTCGTGATTCATCAAGTAGTCGATGGCTGACCCACCGTGAGCAGCACATCCAAAGCAGTGGTAGGAGTTGTCTTTGGTATAGAAGTAAAAAGACGCGGTTCGTTCTTCATGGAAGGGGCAGAGTGCCTTGAAGTTATGCCCGGAACGGATAAGGCGGCCGTCATAGAGTTCGTGGGTGGGATATTCCTTTGCCCTGTCTATCTGGTCTTGAGAGAGAAAATTAGATGGCTTTGATTCCTGTGGCAAACACCGAAGGTACAAATCGCACCAATAGGCCAACTCTGCTTTTAACTGATCCCGTTTCCGTTGTTCTGCAAACTGGATATACCACGGTGCGCGGTTGGTTCCCATCCTGTGGCCAAGATACTCTCGTTGGGCAGGTGTGAAACGGCGGGAGTTGTGTACCATGGTGGTGTACTCCCAGACCTTCTCCTTGAAGATTGGCTTAATGTCGTCTTTGCCGAATATGTCTATAGTTTGGTTCATTGTCATAATACTCTCCATTTCTGCCCACTAAAAAACCCCCGTACCATTGGACTAATAAAATCCAATCGTACAGAGGTTGGTCAGACGGTTACCTTATACCGAAGGGTAGCTCAGGATGTCAGCTTTCTCAGCTCGACTATCGTCCGTTACTGTTCTTTCAACTGACGCCCAAAGACTTTGTGCTATGTGAACGTCAGATTTTCTTTTTATCTTTACCCATCATTTTAATTTTATCGTCGTGTATAGCAGTAAGTGACGGTGAACGCATAAACTTCATAATGTTTTCACCAAGAACAACATTCTTTCGTCCAACTTTAGACGAAACTAGTTTTCCCGATTTCATAAGTTTATAAATAGAACGAACATCGACGTTCATCGTTTCAGCTACTTCGTCCGGTCCGTATACTTTAAGTGGCACTATTGGTTTAATATCCATAATCGCAGTATACACCCCATTATCTCTAAATGCAATAGGGCAAAAAGCAATTGAATACATCTACCTCTTGACACTGATCTCTACAGGGTATACGCTTGAGTAGCTTAGAAAGAACCGGTGAGAACATATTGTATAATTACTACGCCATCAGGCGAGATCTTTCTAAGCAATCGATTCTCACCAACCTGATGGCAATTTTTGTGGAAAGGAGACAACATGAGAAATATACTAGCTGACCGGGCCTTCCTGCTCCGGACGATTCAGGCGCTCATCTGTGGCGCGATGGCGTTTCTCGCATCTGGGAGTTTAGGGTTGAAAATCGGGAGGATTCTATGAGCAGACGCACCGTATTACTCGACAGGATATACAAGCGATTTGCCACACCGGAAGACCTACGGATTGTGGATGAGCTATATGCCAAAGGTTCCAAAGGTGTTGCTGTCCGCAAGATGCTTCAAGACATCCTTGAGAGACTGGATACCAAAGAATGGAATGCGGAGAAAGCACGGAGAATAGATGATTTTGATATCCCACGACTTCTTGCAGCGTGAGGCTAGGGGTAGAGGTTCTGCTATGTAGAGGCGCTTCGGGAAACCGGGGCGCTTTTAGTTCAATTAGCAACAACAAGCGCTGTTACAACAGTTGGATGTTTATAAAATTTCCCCTCAAACGCATATACCCCTGCATCCCATTGCCCTTCGGCAAACAACACTTCTGCGTGTTTAGGGCTATTGATCCATGCGTGTACAATTGTTTCTGAATTAGTAGGACCTAGCGCAAGATTTTCCTTCATCCTGTCATACCGTAGCCGCAGCCTGGTAATAATGTTTTTCATTGTCGCACCGCTTCGCGTGGCTTCGTGGCTAAACTCGCTATTTTCAAGCATATCTTTTGCCCGGAGATAGGCAACGTAAGATAGATCGTGGCTTTCAACAAAAGGAGGTAAATTATTCTCTTGCCTGGCTTGGTTTATGAGAGCAAACATTTGTTTTACATCAACGGACGTCGTTGATGAAGGCGGTTCCGGGAGTACCGCAGAAGAAAAAACGTATTGAATGTCACCTTTAACCTCATATACAAGAACGCCAAGCGCGCCAAAAGCCAGAAGAATTGCTGCAAGCGTAAGGAGTATCGGGAGTTTTAGGCTTATAGGACGCTTCATACATCTATTATACTCCAAATCGAATGACTAGCTGTTTACGTAGCATCGTGGTGTTGTGGTGGATGTTTTCTATGACTTATCGTAAAAGGGTAGAATATACCTCTTTTGAATATAAAGCCGTTTTACCCCTACAGATGAGGCTGGATAAACGGTAACTTACCCTCTTACAGGCGATCCACTATGGAAAGATTAGATAGGGGATTCTTCTTATTGTAAACATAGGATTATTCTTTATACCATCTTCTCATGGCAAATTGGGATGATATTTTACAGGAATTAAAGAGCATTAAAGACCTCTTGCAACACAGTACGATCACGGTTGTTTCCAACTCGATAAGCCCTTCACAATCACCAAGTGTCTCGGTTTCTCCAAGCGTCAGTCCGTCAGTGAGCGTCAGTCCAAGCTACTCTCCCTCAATTTCTCCGTCAGTCTCCTCGTAATACAAAAGAGTGTCTTCGTCTCACAATCTACCCTCATATATGAATTGTACGACTCAATAAGGAGCGTAATCTCGTGCCTGTGAGGTCGTAGGATGCCCTAGGAGGCACGAAGTGGGGTCAGGTGGCTATAGTTCCTTCTTAATTTTGGGGTACTTTATAGAAGTGATAGTTTTTAGCTTTGGCACCTTATATTTCTTGAATTTGGCAAGTCGCTTGGGTTTCTTCAGAGTAAACTTTTTCAGTGCAATCATTTTGACCTTAGGAATCTTCTTGACGGTCAACCTTGCTTTGGAGGTAGAAAGATCAGAAAGCACTTCTTTGACTTGGGATACATCAATAACACCGGCGGTCACCGCAGCACTGATCTTGTTCTTTTGTGTCGTGAGCGCTGACTTGTATTTTGAGAGCGCTTGTTTATCTACCTCATAATTTCCCACCATCTTTGGCTTTTGAGGGATATAAGAAACGTCTACAGAAGTCACTGTGCCTGAAGGGGAAACATAGAAAAGCTTTGTCCCACTGCTTGCGGGTTGTCCTGTGAGGCCTACGGTTTGTCTCGCCTTGAGATCTTCTTTGGTTTCTGCTTGTTGATCCATAAAGTCACTATATGTTTTGGTTCCACCACGGACCAACTCGGATTGATTGGCTGATAGGGGCCGGGCATTACTATCAAAGTACGTCTGTGCTTGTGGAGTAGAGTATTGTCCGAACAACATGGACTTTACATAGTTGGGGAATGTTTGTTCTACTGGGAAACGGATATTTCCAGTCGGCGTTGTTGATTCCCCCTTATTGTAGGATTGTAGACCTTCAACGGTTTTTCTTATCTGTACGCCACCAGGAAAAAACGCTGGTGCTACTTTGATGAGATTGCGCTTGCCTTCTTCTCTCGTTTGTTCTTCGCCAAAAAGCATTTGTCCTGTTGCTTGTCCCGCCTGCAACGATGGGGTAAGTCTAGGGTTTATTGGTAATAGGTCTAACTTCATCCCGAATGCGTCCTTGAGTATTTTTGCCATAACGAGAGTTGCTCCGACGTAGCGCACCAATCCCGCAATATCCCTTTGTGCAACCTTAGTGAGCAGGAATTCTCCTTGCTTAATGTTGAACGACTGGAACTGAAGAAGTGTTTTGTTGATATCGCTTGATAGCGCAAGGGGTGTGTCGATACTGCCGAACACAAATTGTGTTTTCCGAACGATACCCTTTGCGTACTCTATCGCCTGTTGTTCACTCATGTTTTGTGAAAGTGCCTTGGCTTTCGCGCCGTAATAAGCAGCACCACGATTGATCTTTTCCGCTTTATCGAACAGGTAGAACAGGCCTTCGTCGAGCTTTGTGAGGATGTTTTTGTAGACGCCGATATTCCTATCCTGAATGAATGAATCTTTCAGCACTCCTACGCGTTCAAGTTCGTTTGATCCCCAGTTTCGGGCAAGCTTCAAGTAGCCTGTGGCTGTCCAACGTTCCCCAAGCTCTGCGTAAGTGTTGGCGCCCTGGGAAAGATTTCGAAGCGCCGAAGATACATTCAATCCCAGTGTCCCGCGATAGACTGTCTGCCTGATCGATTGAGATAGAGCCGTTACTGGTCGGGGACCGAAGCGGTACCCGATAGGAGTGCTCTTGATGAAATTATCAATGAGGGTATCTATCTCCGTAGGACGAAGATTGATTCTGTCCGTGAGTTTTTGTAGATATTTATATTGTGACAGTTCGAGGCTTGGTGATTTTGCCTTTAATGCTTCCAGGGCAGGGTCAAGATTATATTTCCTCACTGCCCGTTTGGTATAAGCATCGAGAGCCGCCCATGTATCTTTGAGATAGTCAATCCTGTCGCTTTTACGCATGAGCAGGAACGGATCGTAGACCCCACCCGCGACCTTCTGGTCGATAAGTTTAGCGAGGGCAGGGTCAAACTCTCCCTCAACCGCGCCCTTGGTCCAGATGTGGGTGATGTAATTACTTATCTGTTTAGATGGTGGCAGTTTTAACTTCGTTGCCCAGTCCGCTAAATACCCTCTGATCTCCATTGCAACCCTGCCTTCAACGGGATTGAGTCCTACATTTTCCCCGTCCAAAGCTCTGAATATCCGTTCGTTGCTCTCAGGCGGAACCCGCTTCTGCCAGTCTGATATTCTCTTTATTTCATCCGGTAATTGCGTGAGATACGATTCGTACTGTGAACGAAGATACTTCGCTTCATCTCCCAGCCCGATCTTTTGAAGTACCTGTTCGGGCGTTCTCAAATAATCAACAATGTTTACCTTGTTTTGTACGTTGGTGAACGTGGGGTCAATGACGTTTTGTACACGTCCTATTGCTTGCGGGTCGTTGGCGGTAAATGCTTTTTTTACATATCTCTTGGCCTCCTCGACATTTGCGGCAACCATCTTGTCATATGAGGAATGATCGAGCGGGCTTATCCCGTCATCAAGGATTCGTTGTGCTTCTTTGGCGTCAATAAACCGTATCTGACGGGCGGTAAATCCACGACTTCCTAACTCTTGGGGATAGTTCAGAAGATTTGACAACCGTTCATTCGGAGTTTTAGGTACTTTAGAAAGTGCTTCATCAATGGTAAATATTTTGTCCTCTATGGTACGAATAATACTCCCGACTTGGGTATCATTCTTCATAGTCTGAATGATTGCATAATCTTTTTTGTAGTCTCCTGAACCACCGACTAAATTCACTAGTTCCTTGTTGAGTGTTGCCCGTAACGCTTGTAAGTCGTCTTTTGCTCCCGTCTTTATGAGCTTATCCGCAAACTCGTTGTACACGATTGACGCTTCTTCTGGTGTTTTGGTGAGGGAAAGACGACCACTAAGTGCGTTTTGAATCTCTGGTGTTTTGGTAAACCCCATGATCGCCAGTCGATCTGTCTCCTGGAGTTGTTTTCCTGCTGCTATTTCTTTTGGGGTAAATGTTGTTTGTCCTCTGTTTGCTTTTGTTAAGAACGATTGCTCCTCCGGTGAGTAAGAGCCTCCCGTGAGCAGATTCAAGCTAAACTTGGCTATATCCCCAGTCTTTACATCAAAGCCTTCTGGTTTAATAGGATTTCCTACACCCCATTTTAATGTGGGAAGCTTATTCAGTTGTGCGTCGATCTGTGGTTGATAGTCCGTCATCACTGCACGGGAGGGGATGATGTTACTCGAATATATTCCTTGTTTCTGAAGGCTTTGCTGAGAAATTGTATTTTGCTTTAATTGATTGGAAAAATTAGTTACTGCATCATTGACCCTGTTCACAAAGGGTTGTACCTGGGGCTGCAGTTGTTTCTGTACCCACGACGCTGGTGTTGGATTCTGCTGGATAAACGACTGAGCCTGACCGAACAGTTTACTTGCGGTATTTTGAATTTTCGTTGCTACTTGTTGACTTAGAGTGTCCCATAGATTAGCCATAGATCGGTTGACCGTTTTGATCGTATCCTTTGAATACTTTTCCGGATATTTGTCCTGTGTAATTTGGTGTGTTTTGTCCGTTTGATGAATTGATTGATAACGGTGATGCTGGAGTGGTTGTCGTTTGATTGAAGTAGTTATTGAGTGCTGATTGTGAGCCTTGACCACTCATTTGCATCTGTCGGGCATAGGTATCTAACGCTGTTGCAGCCTGGCTTCGTTGAAGTTCTAGGGTTTGCTCAAATTGAATTTTCTGAGAGTTTATTTGAAACACTTCATTCCGGAGAGTCTGTAAAGCAGAGAGAGAAGCTTGGGCTTTTGCAGATGCTATTTGTGACCTGCTTTGTGAAATAGAAAGAAGTTTGTTTTGAAAGTCACTCTTTGCTTGAGAGAAAGCAGAATCCGTATCGTATTTTAGCTTCGTCTTAGCGGTAGAGTAGCCACGATCAAGATCATATTTTTGAGTGTCAATCTGTGCCATAGTGTCGCTATAGGATCGCTGTGTTAGTCCCATCTGACGTTGCTGTTCAACAGATGAAAGTTCACTGGCTGCTTCACCTGCGGACGTACTACCACCAAAGCGTTGCTGATATCCACGACGTAATTCGTCATACAGTCTTCGTGCTGCTGTAAGCGCATCTTCTTTTCGATACCCTGCGCTTGTTGCGTTGCGATCAAGAGTAGAAAGACCAGAGGTATTTTGATCATTGAGCATCTGAGTGTTCACATCGAATTGCCCTTGGATTGATTTTTGTACATCGGGATATTGAGCATTCAGAGTATTTTCAGCTTCTGTGAGATATTGAAACGAGGGGTTATACAGTGCATCAATCTGGGATTGAATATCGGGCTGGCCTTGGCCTTGTTGTGCCATGAGTTCTCGATAGCGGGATTCTTGTGAGGGGTTACGATCCATCTTAGATAATTGTTGAAGTTCTGAATCACTTGGGCCTGTGGGGGTTGTGTTCGCTCTTGTTGTTACTCCATTAACCTGACCCGTTCCTGTGTTATTGTTTCCACCGGTAACCATTCCTGAGGGCTTGGGTTGTATGTAAGGGGTGTCGTATGTTCCGGTAACTGGTTTTCCTGCGATCGTGTTAGCTAGACCTGTGACGGGTCCAGCGCCTACGACATTAGGAGTCACCATGCTTCCAATATTTGCCACGGTTTGACCCAGTGCCTGACGTGCCTGCCCAGAACCAAATTGATTGACTGCAAGATCGTACCATCCACCTAAATTTTGAATTGCTCCCATATGTTCTCCTGTGCCTAATCCTATCCAACCGATATTTATGTTTACAATGACCAAAAATTAAGTCCTGGAATAACGGGAGGAAGTAAAATGAAAATTTGGCCTCTCCATTAAGATACACGCCTCCCGTTGTCTCAAATCTTAATCCTAAGGGGCGTTTTGGTCGTCACCTCACGCCCCATGATTATTAGTTGTTTTATAAAAGAACCAATTACACACCTTTAGAATGAATCACTGAGCTTGCTTTTCCTTTGCCTGCTATGCCTGCTGTTTTCTGTAACTTGGAAGTCAATGCTCCTGTTTTGTTTGCATTTGAGACATACTTTGCATGTGCCAGCGACAGGTCACCCGCATGAACGTACTTAGCTTGTTTTGCTCCTACGTTTGCCGCTACGTCTTTACTCCATCCTTGTTTATCGATTGCCATATAGTATTTTCACCTCCCTTATGTAAATCTTCTTTTACCTACGAAATCAATCAACATTTGAATGATCTCTTTTTTACTTAACTGCTCACCATTAGCGATGATGAAAGTAAAAATCTCATCCTCTATGGTCCTTTCACCAATCTGTGCCTGTCCATGATTTGCCGTATTAGCCCACTGTGTGGCTACGGAATCCATGTGTTCTAAAACGTTATATGTTGTCATATAGTTTTTCCTTTCTAAATGTTTTTATATTTTTGCTTTTAACACTCTCCATTCCATCTCGTCTCTTGTAAAAAGTTTCTTGTCGATATTTACCCGCATGGGTGGATCTCTCGGTTCACCTTCTGTTTTTCTAATGGCATCGTACTTCTTGATCCGTTCCATAATCTCAACATCATTTGCCGTTGGTTCTGTTGTTTGTTTTGTCATATCTGTTTATTCACCTCCTCTAAATTGTGAGATAAAGCTATTCATGTTTGCACGAGCAAAAATCATCCGATTCTCCATTTCTTTTTTAGTTCTTTTGCTTTTTGTAGCGATTGGTATGAGTTTGTCTTTGGTGTCTGATCAAGATTCCAGCAGTAATATTCAAACGCTCTCATGGCGTGGGAGTATTGGTTGTGAATAGGTATCTCGTTGGATTGGTTTACCATGGTCTCTCGTTTTTGAGGGTAACAATAGTTCACAAGACAGTCTCGAAACCGAGAACAATTTGGATTTGAGGATGATACATATAGCCGTGACATAAAACGATGCGCATTCCGTATCTGCGTTGGAATATCAGGGATAAACGAAGTCTTTACATAGTGTCCGAGTCTTGCAAGTTCCTCTATTGGTGATTTGCCGGTTGTTAAGTCTCTTGCAGTTCCCGCAATATCACCTGCTTCAAAGGAAGGAATTATATATGGCTTTGCACTGACAGCTTGGACAAAGTGGTCAATATTGGCATTTGAATCTTCGATATAGTCAATCAAGCGGATTTCTGAACCTCTTTGCTGAAGAAATAGAATAACCGTTGGATCATTCACGCCAAAGTCCCACGCTAAATGAAGAGGAAGCAAAGGATCATAGTCAAAAGGAATGTATCGTGTCTCCATGTCCCAGTCTTCATACACAACACCGTGAGGCTTTTCGTATTCTGCAAGAATTTCCTGTCGATAATATCCCATGCCCATTTGTTTATATTCAGTTATCAATGCTTGTAATTCCTGGGGATCAAGTTCAGGATTATCTGAAGAAGTAAAGTGAAAACACTTGAACAGACCGCTTTGTTCTAGTGAGTAGAGTTGTCTAAATCCTTTGGGAGTTCCTGCCATGATAGCGGGAGCTTTATTGGTTATAAGGTTTGGACGAATAACTGTTGGCCATATATTTGATTCCCAATCATCAATCTCATCACCCGCGAACGCTCCCCAATTTGAAATACCACGAAGTGCCTCCGCATTTTCAACACCAAGTAGTTGTACTTTCCCACCATTAGGAAGTGATATAGAGAGTTCCGCCTCATTCTTTTTATAGGGAAGTTTTATCCCTGTGAAATGGTCAAGCATCCGTTGTACATGGTCTGACCACACGATGTTTTTACTCTGTACTCTGTTTGGTGAAACATACGGGCATGTGAGGTTCGTTTTAAGTGCCATTTCAAAAAGCCATGAGATAAGAAGGCTTGTTTTTCTCCATTTACGGCCTGCACGAAGTTGAATAAACCGAAAACCATCATCAAGAGCCTTCAATACTTCCTTTTGTCCTGAGTGTGGTTTTGTCGGATAGAATGTATTTACTTTTATTTCGCTCATATTATTCTCCCCTAGTTAGAACAACCTCAATGTTTGTTTGTTGCATCTGTGCTGGTATATCGGTTTCTATACCGAGGAGTTTTCCGAGTTTGTCGTGATAATCTTTTCGTGTCTTATGATCCGCATACATCTCACCGGAGAATTGATCTCGTTTAGTAGCTTCTACCCCCTGACGAAGCTGATCAAAGTATTTCTCATGATCTAGACCATAGGCTTGCATGATCTCTTGTTTGTTAACTCGTGCTAACCATCGTGATCCCAAGACCCGTGAGGAGTGATCGTCAACAGAAGGGTGCAATTCCTTGTATGCTTTTGAGGCATTTAGTCCGCACTTCACCCACGTAAGATAAAAAAGCATCAGATCTAAGTTTCCATCAAACGCTTTCTCGAGATCCTTAATGTTAGGTGTTATTTTATTTTTCATTGGTATCTTTCTTCTCAAAGTATCGAAAGCGGTGCTGTACTATTTTCTTTGGATCGATCTCAGGATAATCAGAGACCATGTCTCTCCCCCCAAGTCGAAGGAAAAGATAACACCGTAAACAAAGCGTATCGACGATATCGTGCATAGTTACACGAAAAAAATACTCTCCAACCACTTGTGTACAATAGAAACATACCCGCTTCACTTTGCCCCTTCCTGATTTAGTTTTGTCACAATTTCGTCTGCGGTGTTCAGTGTCAACTCGGTATTACTCTCGGATATCATGGCCGCTCCGTCATTCACCGTTTGCATAGCCTCATTGTTTTTTTTCATCTGCTCTAGCAAGCTCATGTTTCGCAGCGCTAGTTCGTTTGAGAGCTTGAGGACACAGTCAATGTGCCACGACCCCTGTTGAAGACCAATCTTTGTGGTGAGTTGTGTTTCTCCCGTGCCACAATAAGGGCAATTGCCGTCGCTTATATGCTCCATTGAATCGTTCATATTGACCTCCTCATTGAATAATAAAAAAGAGATATGTATGTTTACAAGTGCCCTTTATTGCATACATACAAGTTCCCGATATAGGATTGATTTATGAATACATTACAGACGGAATTCCACCAGAAGGTGAACGAGAGAAACCGGATCATCTTTGAGCGGTACAAAATGGTATCGGGGGATGTGCTTTCCATAGAATATGGTATCAGTCACCAACGGATTCATCAGATTGTTCGTAAAATAGAAAAAGAAACCGGTGTTAGCATGCGCCAGATTATCAGAGAGCGAAAGCGGGTTGCCGTGGTTGATGCGTGGAGGGCAAAGTCAATGATTTATAAGCATGACTGGGGGTCGGTACAGTATCAACCTGTTTAGCATAAGAGGCTACGCTGTCATAAACATTGGTACATAGACATGAAGTTGCTGATATATACTGTTATATTCTCTTAGAAGGTGTTCGAAATAGAGCAATTCGGGCTCACTATTTTTGAAACATAAATTGTTTTATATATGAAACCACGAATCATATATATTCATGGGAATCAGACGACGCATTGGTCTTTCGCGTGGGCTGCGTGGCTGAAGCAGGAATTGGAAAAGAAAGGCTATATCACGTTTTTTGAAACATTTCCGGATTCTATCATCGCCCGATGCGAATATTGGTTACCGTTCCTCAAAGACCATGTGAAGGCGGGGGAACATGATGTGCTGGTTGGTTGGTCTACCGGTGCAGTAGCGGCACTTCGATATGCGGAAACGAATAGAATACTCGGTTCAGTCTTGATCTCCCCAAGCTACACGGATTTGGATGACGAGATGGAAAAGCAGGGCGGGTACTTTACGACTCCTTGGGATTGGCAAAGCATCAAAAAAAATCAAAAGCAAATCGCATTATTTTACGGCGACGATGACCCGTACATCCCACAGGAACAGTTTGAATTTATAGCAAAACAACTTACTGCTAGGACGATGAAAATTCGAGGAGCAAAACACTTTATCGAACAAAACACCTTCCCCGAGCTTCTTGCCTACTTACTCGAAGTATGTTCACATTAGCATGATAATAATTTTGATTGTATAATCAAATAATGCCTTACCCATCATCTGCTAAAGATCAATTCGTAAACGGCGTGCTGCATGAGTCAGATAGACTAATTACTGACCAAGTTAGAACTAGGTGGTCAGGATATGAGATGAAAAGGATCGCTAAGACAATTCCATTAATTGAAGGTGATCTTAATGATAGTCCGTTTCCATACCATTTTGATCTGAGAACAGGAGGATTTGTCGATATGGGAGCGTCTGATAGTCAAACTGTGACTGGTGTTAATCGTGATGTCATTTATCGAGTCCAATACCAAAACAGTCATGGAGAACTTGAGCAATATCCGCCTTTTAAAATCGGTGGTTTAAATATAGTTGAAGGGATCAAAGGAACATCGTTGCCTAAAGATCAGGTCGGTGGGTTGAAACGAGCGTTGGCAATGATCGAACCAAAACGGGATTTTGTTTTAGATGGAGTTGATTGGAAGGATCTAGCTATGATGAAAGCGTTGAGTGTGATAGGAGTATCCGGGCAAGATTTGCCCTGGACTACTCTCTCTGAGCGGTTTGAAGAATCTAATTCTGTAGTCCCTCAACTATTACAGTATAAAAATTTCGACGACATTCCTAATTTATTTACTCCAGATGAACTTAAGCTAACATTTGGAATAGAATCGAAATTTAAATTATCACGTTTATTTAAAGCGCTCGCCGCAAATCCATCATCCCCTGCTAGCATATCAACGGACAATTTTTATGCAACTGTTGTAACTTATATGTTGCAAAAATCTTTACCCTCACTTTATGATTTAACAAAAGGTATAAGTACGAAGAAGCAGCTATCTGCAGATGAGCAGCAAGCGGTTGAGAAAATTACAAGTTTTTGTGTAGATAAAGGTTTGGCTATATGGGAGAATATAGAATCTGATAAGAGATTGGTACTAAACCCGCACGTTATTAATTGGATAAGAAGTATGGTTCCCGACAAAGCTGAGTAATTTGTTTCATGAGTCTGAGACCAAATTTTTAACGTTTACCGAAATTGGACGATGGCCAGGATGACTTGGGCTACTGCGAGGATCACTTGGGAAACGGCGAGGTAGAGCATCATACGCTGCACCCGGTCCGCGTCTTTATTAAACCGCTCAATAGTACCGATGAGCCTCCGGAAAATTTCTGCGTGTGCGCTCTCCGTGTACTGCCGCTCTTTATTGGAGAGGAGCGTATCCACGATTGCTTCATTTGATTGTTCTTTGGGGTTAGTAGTTGTCATGTGATCGTATTCTAAGATATTAGCTACCCTTTTTCCACTTTACAGAAGTAAGCAGGGGCGCATACATATCATCGTCAAGAGAAATTTCTAATGCTTGAATCTCTTTTTGGTTCGGCGGACGGCTCAGATATGATGCAAAAGGGAAATTGCGGATGAGAGCGAGGGGCGTCTGTTCATTTCCTTCGCCCATGACGCTGACCGCTGCGGCGGCCAGGCTATCGATGACACTGGCTTTCGTGGCATGCAGGTTTTTGCCAAAAATATCCGGCGTCCCGATGTAATTTTTCAAAGGCTCGATACCGCACCAGGCAATCGACCGGCCCAGTGTGCCCCATTGGAGGGGATCAACGTGGGTATCCGTCACGATGACGCCGATGTTTTTGAGATGAGATTTTTGCTGGACATGCGTCCAAATCATTGCCGCTGACTCAAAAGGGTTCCGTGGCCAGAGAATGAAATATCCATTGCCATTGCTTTCGTCGATGCCGGAATTGGCGACAAGTTTATGGTTTTTGATTGTGATCGTCATACCATACGTTTCTGAAAGCGGTAAATCCAGGTAGCGATCCGCTTCCTGTTTGATAAGTGTGAGCTTGTCCGTCTGTCCGTCATTTTTGACGAGCGACTGCTCGCATATGCTCACGATTTTGGATGTGACGGCCAGGATGTCTCCTTCATGAAGTTTTGGAAGATACTGGTCCAGTATTGCCAATAGCTCATCGCCTGGTAAGATGGGTTTGGTTTTGATGGCGGTCACTTCCATATAATCGCATTATATATCAGGTGGTATACTACATCTATGAAGGATAAATATTCCGCCATATGGGTTTCTCATTCCTCAATCGGTGACTATCTCAAATGTCCGCGGGCGTATTATTTGCGTAATGTCTACCGTGATCCAAAAACGAATCATAAAATTTCTCTTATGGCGCCTGCCTTGGCTCTTGGGCAAATAGTCCACGAAGTAATTGAATCGCTCTCGACCCTCCCGGTAGAAGAACGGTTTACCCAACGCCTCATTGACCGATACGCCAAAAGTTGGGAGAAAGTCAGCGGGGAGCGCGGGGGATTTGCCTCAGCGGAGGAAGAAGAAAAATTCCGTATCCGGGGAGAAGAAATGATTGCCCGGGTGGTCGATCATCCCGGACCCCTCACCCATAAAACCATCAAGATCCGTCAGGAGCTCCCGTACTTTTGGCTTTCGGAGGAAGACAATATTATTCTCTGCGGTAAGATCGATTGGCTAGAGTATCTAGAGGAGAGTGATAGTGTCCGCATCGTGGACTTTAAAACGGGTAAGTTTGATGAAGAACCCGACTCGCTGCAGCTCCCGATTTATTATCTCCTGGCCTCCCGCTGTCAGACGAAGCCGGTCACCGGTATAAGCTACTGGTACCTCAATCGTGATCCGGAGCCGGTTGCCATGGATCTGCCGGACAAAGATGACGCTATCACCCGTATCCTTGAGTATGCCAAACGGATTGCTCTCGCCCGTAAACTTGGACGGTTTGTTTGTAAAGATAAAGACGGATGTCGCGCATGCCGTCCTCTTGAGGCAATTGTGTCAGGAAAAGCAAAACTTGTGGGGGTCAATGATTTTGGACAGGACCTCTATGTTCTTTTATCCGCGTGAAGAGCGTTTAACGAGTTTGGCGACAAACACGATCTCGCGCACCTCTCCGTCATCTGTTTCAAACTCCGTCGATCCCGTGAGGCGTGCAAACTCGCGTAGGTACTCGGAGAGCGACGCATCCGCCTCTTTGACCTCTGTCGCCAGTTCATTTGCTTTATCAACGAGTATCTTATTTGCCGGTGCTTTCATGAGTTCTGATTTGGTCGCAGCTTTCACTTTTGCTGCTTTTTTTGCTTCCTCTTCATGGAGTTTATAGGTTTCGTCATTGGATAGCGCACTTGCGACCATTTCTCGGAGCTTCTTGAGCTCTGTTTTATTTGCATCAATTGAGGTTATGTGTTGTTTGATCAAGCCTTCTAGGCTCGTCAGTACCGTGGGATCAGCGTGTGGTTGAGTAGAAGGTTCGGAACTGACAATTTGCGCGTCTTGTATGTCTGCCATAGAACTATACTATACGGGGCATACACCCGCGAAATCAATAGGGAAGTTTATGGTATACTAGTTTCTCACGTATGTGGAAACATGTCATTGGTATTGGCGCAATCGTTTCCCTTATCGGGGTGATTGGGTTTCTGGTGGTGAAGCCCACACCGCAACCCGAGGAAACGAGAGTATTGCCCAGTCCAAGTCCGACACAAGCGGCTGTCGATGTGTTAAGTGAAACTATATCCGTGACACCGACATCAACAGCCGTTACGCCGACACCGATGACATTTGATATGAAAAAATCCTACACCGCCATCCTTCACACAGAGAAAGGGGACATTACGATTGTCCTTAATGCCCGCGACACGCCCAAGACAGCGGAGAACTTTGTGACACTCGCCCGGAAAAGTTTCTATGATGGTACGGTATTTCACCGGGTGATCCGCGGTTTTATGATTCAGGGGGGAGATCCCAAAGGCGATGGCACCGGAGGACCAGGATACAAATTTGCCGATGAACCGATTACCGGAGAATATAACCGCGGGACGGTCGCTATGGCCAATAGCGGCCCCAATACGAATGGTAGCCAGTTTTTTATCATGCACGCGGATACCGCACTCCAGAAAGATTACGTCATTTTTGGCCGTGTAACGAAGGGTTTGGATGTTGTGGACGCCATTGCCACCGCAGCTGTTAAAATGAGCCCGTCGGGTGAGGATTCTACACCCGTGACACCGGTCAAAGTAACATCGGTTGATATTATCGAGAAGTAATGCGGTCGGGCATAGCGGTTGTGTATTGAGCCAGAGTATGCTATACTCCTATCTACTGTTGGATTGAAGTAATCCATCTGCTTAACAAAGATAAGTTTCCTAGAAGTGTAAGAGAAAAAACGCCCCAAGATTTATTAATAACTTCTGCGTCTTTTCCTCATTTCCGTTAATTTTCCGGTTTTAAGCAGTTATATTTTTTCAATAGGCTCTCAATACTATGAGATTTGACCGTCCTCACTTTCAACGCCGCGGGTTTTCCGGAGGGAATCGTTCCCGTCCGATTAAAACCGTACCCAAAGCGGCTCTTATGGCCAGTATCGCCCAAAGTAAGATCGCGTCCCAAAGAGAACCGGTAGTGTCAAATGAGCCCATCATCACCCACGTTTTTGCGGATTTCGCCCTTGACCGGCAATTACAGGAAAATATCCGGGCCAAGAGCTACGTTACCCCGACTCCCATTCAGGATCAGGTCATTCCGGCGATCCTTGCGGGCCGGGACGTCATCGGGACCGCTAAAACCGGCACAGGAAAGACGGCCGCGTTTCTCATCCCCCTTATCCAAAAAGTGACCCTTGACCGCGCCCAACGCGTGCTCGTCGTTGCTCCCACGCGGGAGCTTGCCTACCAAATTCATAAAGAACTTCGGGATTTTGCACGAGGTCTATCGATCCGTAGCGCACTTCTCATCGGTGGCACAGGGGAGTGGCGGCAGAAGGAAGACCTCTACCGCGATCCGCACTTTGTCATCGCCACACCGGGACGGCTTAAAGATTTCATTGAAACCCGGGCGATTCGATTGTCAGGATTCCGCAACGTAGTCCTTGATGAAGCGGACCGTATGGTCGATATAGGTTTTATCAACGATATCAAATATTTCATATCGCTTATCCCGAAAGAACGACAATCGTTATTTTTTTCCGCGACCATCTCTGGCGGCGCTGGAGAGATTCTTACGGATTTTGTCCGTAATCCCGTGAAGGTTTCCGTCAATACTCAGGACTCAAAAGCCACCATCATGCAGGATGTCATTCCTGTCCCCGGAAACACGACGAAGCTTGCGATGCTTCATGAAATGCTTAAGAAAAAGGAATTTGACAAGGTGTTAGTGTTCGGGCGCACCAAGCATGGGGTTCAGCGGCTCTCTGATGAACTGGAAAAACGCGGGGTGAGGGCGGGCGCCATACACGGCAACAAACGGCAAAACCAACGGCAATATGTCCTTAACCAATTTGCCAGAAGCGAGATCCAGATATTACTGGCCACGGATGTAGCCAGCCGCGGTCTGGATATCCCAAACGTTTCCCATGTCATCAATTGGGATCTTCCGGAGACCATGGATGACTATACGCACCGCATCGGACGCACCGGCCGCGCTAATAAACAGGGGATTGCCCTTACCTTCATTGACTGACCATTAGGCCATAGATAATTTCTTGGAAATAGTGTATAATGCACCCATAATCCAACAATCCGGAATCAGTAATTATTCTACGAAAAATCAGCGGGACATTATCCTCGACACTGCTGATAATCTCACCCAGATAGGGCAGTGGGCACGGGATTGTTTTCATAAAGAAGAGGAGCGTATTGAGCTGTTTTTGACGCTTACCCGCAAAAATCTCAATTCTCTTCAGGGATTTCCTCTATCCACTGCGTTTGTCCATGACTATAAGAAATTTTGTAAAGGATTTGAGAAATTGGAAGAAGAATACCGCATCGGCATCAGCGACCGCTCTGAGTGGTCCAAAGGAATCCTCAAGTGGGCATCAAGCCTCACCCAAAGCTCGCATTTACTGTAATTATATCCCATAATGTGATATAATATGGGGTATGAGTGATGAACAAGATACATGGCTAAGTATTAAAATTAAACCAACAAATTTGACGGCAGACGTTAGTGCGCTGGATGCCAAATTGGAATCAACTTTTCCTGCTGGTGTGACACAACATTATGAAGATGGAAAACGAGCTAATAGACAAAACGTGTTGGTAAAAACGGTACTTTAGATTGTTCTTTTGCCCCATATCTAAACAGTTATGCTTCTGGTAGCATAATCCGCATGAAAAAACACTCTGTTCTCACTGCCAAACCCCTATGCAGCGGTGGGGAAAAACTGCTGCAGGAAATATCCGCTGGTACTGCCCACGATGTCTTCATTCGCGCATTAGAAGACGGAAGGATGTTTCGATTCGATCGGCACATGCTCTGTTTGTCACATGGCTTACCGGTACAGCATCGTTAGGAGAAATTGCTCGTTCAAAAAGGGTTTCTGTCAGAACACTTGAACGCCGATTTTCGTGTTTCTTGGAAAAAAAGAGCCCGGTTACATGGTCATCATCTGTCGATGTTCTTATCATCGACGGCCTCTATTTAGAACCCAGAGAGAACTGTGTTCTTATTGGAAAAACAAAAACAACAATCGTTCAGTGGTTGTTTGTCCAACGAGAAAACTATGGTTCATGGCGTCTCTTTTGCCAACATATTCCTGCCCCGCGCGTGGTCGTCTGTGACGGTCAACGAGGGATGCGGGCAGCTTTGCGTGACGCATGGCCGCATACTCTTGTCCAACGGTGCATGGTCCATATATTTCAGTTAGCAACAGCACGATTAACAAGGAGACCAAAAACTCCTGCAGGGCAAGACCTGCGTGTTTTGGTCCAGCAGCTTTTTGCTATCCATACAAGGAGACAGAAACGCCGATGGATCAGGAAGTACAGAAAATGGAGAAAACGATATGACCATTTCCTCAAGGAACGAACAATTGGGCAGCAACCAGGCAAGAAACGGACGTGGTGGTATACCCATAAACGGATCCGGTCTGTGCGTACGCTCCTGGACAATGCACTCCCAGAATTATTTACCTACATCGGACACCCGGAAATCCCAAGGACCACGAACCACGTCGAGGGAGGAATCAATAGTAGGCTTTCAGAATTACTGTACCGTCATCGAGGAATATCCTTGGAGAAAAAGGAGGTGTTGGTTGCAACGTTCTTGGGGAGGAAACAGGGGCAAAAACCAACACGAAATGTCTATTAGCTCTGGAAAACACAGTTTTAGACCTGAAGCTGATGGCACTTATGAAGTAAGATTATTAGTGCCCTCAGTGAGACCTCACGTAGAACAAACAATCTATTCACACAATTTTGAGCTGATTCAAATCATGGAGCAACCGGGTGATAAAGTTCTTCCTCTAACCTCTCGAGTTTAATTTTTTATTATTGTAGCTAGTAGTAAGTACTCTGTTTCCACAAAATTCAAACCCATTTCAAAGAAAATTTGTGATCGCCAGGCTCCAGCATGGTCGTCCTCCGCGCTTTCGTTTAAAAACATTTTTCTACCTCCCTACAAGATAAAAGCCCCGCCTCGGCGGAGCAAAAAAATCCTACTATTATCGATAGACCATACGCAGATGATATACTCGAAATATGTATTTAGTTCTTATAGCGTTATCGCTTATTACTCTTGTTGTATTAGATTGGAAAGTTGGATTACCCGTGGCTATTATAGTATTTTGTTTAGATAGGGTTATAGATCGTTCTAGAAGAGAGTTAGAGGAAAAAATCAATAAACCACTGTAATTCGATTCTTTGTTTGAATAGGCCCATCAATCTTCCAGGTTAAAGTGCTAAAATAAGCGCAGCAATTCATTGTGTTGAAAGGAATGTACCTATGACAAACCCAATTACAATATTTGAAGAAATAAAGAAAATGAATGAATACCAGTCGGAGTATTGGTCTGCGCGTTAGTTCGCGAAAATTTTGGAATATGCAGATTATCGTAACTTTGAGACTGTTATTAAAAAGGCTAAGGAATCGTGTAAACATAGCGCCCAGTCAATCCGCGATCATTTCGTTGACGTCACCGATATGATCGAAGTAGGTAAAACTGCATCACGAAGATTCGTCAAACCATACAAGAGCTTGGCGGTACTATGCCTGAGCGGTTATGGGCGGGTGATGATATTACAAAAGCAAAAAGAAGAATATCATCACAGAAATTAACGAAACAATTGAGCGTCGGTGATGAACATGATACTTCGTAAGGTTGTCAACAACCTTCCTGGTTAATTATCGAACCTCACCCAAAGCGCACATTTGTTGTAACGTCACGTTTCCCCAATTATCTATCCAATACTTGTTTGCGAATAATAGAGTGATTCGATGACTTGCAGATCGGAAGTAGGTACATCAGCAGAGAGCGATTCCAATATCGTATGAGTTTCCGGATCTTCTAATGCTATTTTCCATTTGCCTGTATCGTTATATGCGCAACTTGGTGGAAACATATGATGATGCCACAACGCACCTTTACTAATGAGTTCCTGAGCGCGCTTTGCAATGAGCATGGAAGACGGAGAAAGATTACTTTCCATAGTATTCGATTTTTTTACATCAACATTATGGAGAAGTGCCAACAGCTCTTTGCCAAGCTCCATCATGGGTTTGGAAGAGTAGGAGATATACATTGTATTATTCGTCCGATCTTCTACCACAAATCCAAATTGTGATTTTGTATTAAACCTGCACGTTGGGGAAAATAAGTGATAATGCCAAGTGGCTCCACGAGATTGGCAGTCAAGAGCAATTTTTTTGATCGATTTTTTATCTACCTCTATGAACATATTTTCTATAGTATCATTTTTTACAAAAATAGATGGCTTGCAAACCGCAGCTCAAGCGAAAGATGGTACCCCGTGCCGAATTGCCGCGAGTACGCGGCGTTCGCCAGCAGAGGTTTATCGTGTTAGATAGCTCCAAAATGTTTTATAGGCTATAATCACGCCATGCCATCTGGTGTCTGCGCCAATTGTCATAATAAGGGTTGTGAAATCAAAGATCCCGTTGTGGCCAAATGGGATCTTTCGGCAACCACTTGGCTGGAATGCGCCTTCTCTTCATGCGCCGACGGATTAAAGGCAGCCAGAGATGCAAGAGATTCAGGACAGTACGAAGACATTTTCCTTGCTGACGGAAGCCAAATACAAGCAGCGATGTTTGGAACCGCGGAAAAGGAAACTGCAGACTATTACCCACATCGCGGTTGCACCAAAGCAGGGATAATACTCGGCGAAACACTGGAAGGTTATAAGCCTACGGGTCAAACTCTTTATACGCGAAGCGCCTAGTAAGGAGAAGCAGTTTTTGATAGTATATAAGGGTGGCCCCATCGTCTAGCGGTTAGGACAACGGGTTTTCAGCCCGTTTACACCAGTTCGAATCTGGTTGGGGCTACTTAAATCGCAGCAGAATAGTTATATTTATTGGAAGGAGAAATAATGTGAGCGTAAATCAATATAACTTTAGAGGTCGTCTTCAGGATGTTGCAAAGGGTACTATAACTCTAAACCAGAAACTTAGTGCCATAACTACGTTAATATCATCCGTGTTAAAGCAAGATTCAACACTTCGAATTAGATATGTAGCTGGAAGAGTTACTTCCGATGGGCAGGATTTCATCAGTCAGAATCTGATAAAACTGAATATATATACTGACAAGCTTGAAAATATGTACGGGCAATACGTATTTTCTGCAGCAGATGTTTTTCCGGACGAAACATATTGGAAAAAAAATATAACGACAAAGGAACTTAAATACATCTACATAGATTTTTGGCAGAAGATATTAAAGAACGGAATTACAGATATGTATATGTCTCCTGGATGGGAGACATCAAACGGTGCAACGTTTGAACACGAATTTGCACAAAAAAACGGAATAGAAGTTCACTACCCTATCTAACTCTTCCCGAAGATTCCGTACAATTACACCCCCCGGGGGTGTGGGTTCACGCTATACGATTCATCCGCATGTACCTTTTTTGCCTCTTCTTTAGTATACGGCGAGAAAAAGACTATAATCACGCCGTCGGGATCGCGGACGACAAATTCCAATTTCCCCCAATGGTAATGCCGGACTCCAACGACCGGCTCGATTCCGGCTTTTTTGCATATCGCCAACATTTCGGATATTGAATCGACCTGAATGAAAAGGGAAATTTTTGAGGAATTCACCGTTTCCTGAAATACATGCGGTTTCACGCCACGGTGTCCGTCTGCAATTTCGAGGATGGTGTTACCATATTGGAAATCAGCACCGCTATATTGTTCTTTTACTTCCTGATCCGGACCAAACGAACTGACTTTCTTAAATCCCAATGATTCATAGAATGCAAGCGATTGCTGAAAATTTTTGACTTTAATATGGATGTTGATCGATGAAATTGCCATACATTTAGTGTTTACGTCAGATTCATTGTACCATTTGGCCCGAAGGAATCAATGTATTTTGCCCCCTGATATATATTTCCAAAGTGTGGTATAGTACGGGTACTGAAAGGAGACAAAAACTATGCAAGGTACAGTCAAAACAAAGACCGATAGAGGATTTGGTTTTATTACCCGCGAAGGCGAAGTAAAAGACCTTTTCTTTCATTCTAAGGACTTGGTTGGTGTGACCTATGACGAGCTTCAAGTTGGAGACGTCGTAACATTTACCGTTGAAGATGGTCCAAAAGGCCAAAGTGCGAAGAATGTAAAGAAAGTATAACTTTTTTTGATTCAAAAACACATAAAAAGTTCCCCGCTTCGCGGGGGACTTTTTTTATGCATCCCAACACGCCCTGCAGCGGGCTTCAAAGACGGCGTCGTCAAGTTTGGCGACGAATGCAGGATCCGGCTCGAGAGCATTGGCTTTGGTTTTTACGATTCCTACACGTTTGTGATACACGGCATCAGATCCGCAAAGCATGCAGATGGCCGAGAGTTTGGTGACTTTATCTGCCATCGCCATGAGCGCCGGCACGGGGGTAAACGGCTGGCGGTCGAAGGTGAGCGCTAGTCCGGTGACGATCACCTGTTTGCCCTGCGAGAGGAGCGTTTCTACAACAGCGATTAATCCCTCGCCCATGTGTTGGGCCTCATCGATGCCGACGATATCCGTATCCTTAGTCACCAACGTAAGGATGTCTTTGGCAGATTTGATCATTTCACTGTCAAACGTCAGCCCCGCATGAGAGTAGAGCTTTTTTGCGCGACCGTAGCGTATATCGATATCCGGCTTGAACACCTGTACTTTTTTCTTGCCTATGGTCGCCCGTTTGACCTGGCGGATGAGCTCCTCAGTCTTGCCGCAATACATGGGTCCGGCGATGACTTCCAAATAACCGAGTTTAGTTTTCATGTTCATATTCTACGCCCCCATTTTTCATAAATGAAGAAGGAAAAAGCCTATCACAAAATTATGCACGTGCATAATTTTGTGATGATATGGTTTGATGGGATTGACGCGACAGGCATTCGGGTATATTTTTAATAGTGATAGATTAATTTAGATACGAAAGGTTCATATGCCAGGTAGTAGATTTTCGATATTTTTCGATATGAAAAATGTTAATTTTGTTAAAAATACCTTACTAACAATACAAAACATAGTTATCTGAGTTTATGCATCATTGCATAAATCGAAAATTCACTACCTGGTATGGCGGAAACTATCGATGAACAGGTTTCGGTAAATTTATTATTTAACCATATTAAGCGGTCGGCTGCTCCGACGTCTCTTTACTGGCGGGGGCGGCGGTATACGATCACGAGCGTCGGACTGCATCACACCACGCGGGAAGGGCGGACGCTCCTCCATATTTTTTCCGTAACGGACGGAACAACGGCTTTTAAGCTGGAGCTTAATTCAGAAACGCTTGGGTGGAGGCTATTGGAGATAGACGCTCAAGCATAAGCACCAAATTCCAATATTCAAGCATCAAATAAATCACAAGCATCAAATGAAAATAAACAAGAAGTAATTCGTGTTGTTTATATATTAGTACTTGTGTTCGTTTGTTTGGTGCTTGGCACTTGATGCTTGGAATTTCATGAATACATTTAGTCTTTTCCCTCCTACTATCATGCACGTCGATCTCAATTCGTGTTTTGCCAGTGTGGAGCAGCAGGCAAACCCGTTACTTCGGGGAAAACCAATTGTCGTAGCCGCCTACACGACCGACAGAGGGTGTATTTTAGCAGCGTCTGTAGAAGCCAAACGCCTGGGCATCAAAACCGGCATGCGGGTGGGGGAAGGGAAAGCATTGTACCCGCGTCTCGTCGTCCTTGCACCGGATCCGGAAAAGTACCGGTGGGTCAATAGGAAGCTCTTCGCGCTTCTTTCCTCCTACACGCCGCATATTTCGGTCGAATCCATTGATGAGATGGTGATGGATTTACGCGACACTCCAGCGTTAGAGCGTCACATCAAAGGATTGACAGGGTCTCGCCCTGTCAATAAACAGGGCGAGACCCCTACAAGCCAACACATTGACGCTATGATTTGTATTGGTAAAAATATCAAGAAGCGCATCAAGGATGAGATTGGCGAGTGGCTCACGGTCTCGATCGGCATTGCGCCCAATCGATATCTGGCCAAAGTCGCCTCAGGGCTCCATAAGCCCAATGGACTGGATATCATCACCCAAGAAAACATTGAGGAGATCTTTACCGGACTTCGGCTTGAGGATTTATGCGGTATCAAGGAAGGCAACGCAGGGAGACTTCGGATGGCCGGCATCAATACGCCGGTTGAGTTTACCCGCGCTTCGGCAGCAGCACTGGTTGCCGCACTTCACAGTAAAACAGGTTTGAGTTGGTGGCAGCGGCTCCATGGGTATGAAGATGGGGTCATGTATAAAAATTTTAATCAATCAGAAGATATTCAGAAAACTTTCGGGCAATCATTTGCTCTGGGTACCCCGCGCGTGCCGAGCGATCCACAGACAGCAAAAATTATGGCTCAGCTCATCGTCAAGATGGGCCGGCGGCTTCGCGGTGCGGGCTTTGTGGCTCAGGCGTTGAGCGTGTCATTTTTATTTTCCGATTATTCTCATTGGGTGAAGAATATACGGACAACGGAGCCTCTGTTTGCCGATAGTGATTTTTTAGCGCATGCCGGTAAACTTTTAGTGATGGCGCCACATAAACCCGTGAGAATTCTTGCCGTGACCAGCTTTCATTTGAGCGCGCGCGGATCGGGGCAAATAGGACTATGGAATACCGATGAGACGAAATGGAAAATTACTGATGCTCTGGATGCCATTGCCAATCGGTGGGGTGAGTTTGCGGTTACGCCGGGCCGCATGTTGGGGATGGAACCCGCTTCGACTCGCGAGTCAGGGCGAGTTCAGCGAGGCGAGCAGAAGGTGCAGGACAGGATAGCGTTCGGGAAAGTATAAAAATTATAAAAATTTAGTTCTTGACGAATGAATACTCGGTAGGGTAGTGTAGAGATACAATTTAATATATCCAGAGTGACGGGCTAAACGGAGAACTCACTTCATAGCCGTCCAGCAACCGACCCCGAGCTTGTCGAAGGTCACGGTGCTCCCATGAGCCCCCGCAATAGGCGGGGAATGATAGGCCCCATAGGGAAACAAAAAACTCTCCTTAGGGAGAGTTTTTTCGTATTGAAATGTGTTTTTTATGAAAGGAGTACTATGAAAACTTTTTTTACCTCTGAGTCGGTGGCTTCGGGCCATCCTGATAAAATTTGTGATCAGATATCCGATGCGATTGTAGACGCAGCGATAACCGTTGATCCCCAGTCACGCGTCGCGGTAGAAACGCTCGTGACCACCAATCGGATTGTTTTAGCGGGAGAAGTCACCTGTTCCAAGCGGTTGCCGTATGAATCGATTGCTCGTCGCGTCATCCATTCACTTGGGTACACTACTGGTATCTATAATTTTTCGCATCATTCGCCGATGTCTATCTATATCCATGAGCAATCTCCGGATATTGCCCAAGGGGTTGACACCGGCGGCGCGGGTGATCAGGGCATGATGTTTGGCTATGCATGCCGGGAAACGCCGGAGCTTATGCCGCTGCCTATTATCCTCGCTCATCGACTCGTTGAACGTATGGACGAGGCGCGTGAAAATAAGACCTTGGCGTTTTTGCGTCCTGATGGAAAAAGTGAAGTAAAAGTTGCCTATGAAAAAGGTAAACCTATTAGCGTCGAGCATGTGGTGTTAGCCGTCCCGCACGATCCCAAAGTGACAAACGAGGAGGTTAAGGGCATGTTGATCGCTCAGGTGATCAAGCCCGTGATGAAACAATATGGACTGGCGATGCTGAAGGAAAAAGATGTCATCGTCAATGGCACCGGTAAGTGGGAAATAGGCGGTCCGGCTTCCGATACCGGAGTCACGGGAAGGAAAATAATTGTTGATACATACGGGGCCTATGCGCGCCACGGTGGTGGATGTTTTTCCGGGAAAGATCCGACGAAGGTTGACCGGAGCGCGGCGTACGCGTGCCGGTACATCGCCAAAAATGTCGTTGCGGCGGGCCTTTCTGACCGCGCGGAAGTGCGGGTGGCATACGTGATCGGGCATCGGGAACCGATCGCCAAATCCGTCGAATGCTTTGGGACAGAGAAAAAATCCATCAAGGCTGTGGAGCAATTTGCCTGGAAGCTTTTGGATTTGTCCGTTCCCGGAATCCTAGAAGGACTATCTCTGCGGCAGCCGATTTACCAGAAGACCGCCCGCTACGGCCATTTCGGACGGGATGGATTTCCATGGGAAGTAGTACTGTAGGAAAAAAGTATAATACTACATAGTACTGTACTTTTGCATAATCAGCAGTAAGCTGGAGTTATTGCGCGGCATTCTATACAATAGCAATCAATGACTGATTATCGGCCATTGGCAGAGATTTTGCGGCCCAAAACTCTCGATGAGGTCGTTGGGCAGGATCATTTAGTGGGAGCGTCTGGAATCATCCGGAAAATGTTGGGGAGCACCTTCCTCCCTTCCATGATTTTCTGGGGGCCGCCGGGTTCGGGAAAAACGAGTCTTGCATTTCTTTTGGCAACATTGTCCAACGCACATTTTGTCGCCAAATCCGCGGTAACGTCTTCTCTTGCCGAAGTCCGTACCATTGTCAAAGAAGCTCAAGCGCTTTTGGATTCATCGGGACAGAGGACGGTTTTTTTCCTCGACGAGATTCACCGGTTTAACAAGGCACAACAGGATGCGCTTCTTCCCCACGTCGAACATGGCACGGTCATCTTCATCGGGGCAACGACCGAGAACCCTTCGTTTGAAGTCATATCGCCTCTCCTTTCGCGTTGCCGCGTCCTCGTTCTCAAGCCTCTTGAAGACAAGGATTTAAACGCGATTATAGATCGGGGGTTGTCATACCTGAAAAGAAAATTAGATGATGATGCCCGCACGTTCCTTAAGGAAGTTGCCAATGGTGACGGGCGAGCATTATTAACCATTTTAGAAATTTCAGCCCGTTTGACTGATTCAAAAATTACCCGAAATAAGTCAGGCACGATACCGGCCCGCCTGCCGGCGAGGCAGGGAATCAAACGATCAAACAGTATCAGTGCTTCGGATATCGAGGAGGCGGCACAGAAGAAGATGTTGCAATATGATCAGACTGGCGAGGAACACTACAACACGATCAGCGCGTTTATCAAATCCATGCGGGCAAGCGATATAGACGCGGCACTTTATTACTTGGCGCGTATGGTCGCAGCCGGCGAGGATCCGCTTTTTATTGCCCGCCGCATGGTGATATTTGCTTCCGAAGATATTGGACTAGCTCAACCTACCGCCTTGGTCGTTGCCAACGCAGTCTTTGACGGCTGTCATAAGGTCGGCTATCCGGAGGCGCAGATACTGCTCGCCCACGGCGTGAGTTACTTGGCTCAGGCCAAGAAGGACCGGAGCGCCTACGACGCTTTTTTTGCCGCTCTTAGTGATGTCAAACAATTCGGCAATCTTCCGATTCCGCTCATGATCCGCAACGCACCCACGAAACTTATGAAAGATTTGAATTATGGGAAGGGATATCAAAAGTATACGACAGAAAGCTTGCTACCGGAGAAACTGAAAGGAAAAAAGTATTACAATAGGACTGGGTCGTCCGCCTGACCTTACTTCTCGCCTTTTCAATTCTATTCGAATACGGCTCGAAGAGCGGTCTTAGGCGGATGTAAGAAACACTAAGCCTCGAAATCTCGGCAAGTGTTTCTAACAGGAGGTGAATGAGCTATGGATATTCAAATCGGGAAAGTGACACATTATTATGACAAAATATTTGTCGCAGTGATTACGGTCATGAACCAGCCGCTTAAAGTCGGCGATACCGTGAAAGTATCGGGGCATGATAATGAGTTTACCCAGAAGATTACGTCCCTGCAGATAGAACACGATCAGGTACCAAGTGTCGCCGTTGGGGAGACCTGCGGCATGAAAGTAGACCAACCGGTCAAGGCTGGGGACGTGTTATACTTGATGGGTTCATGAAAATAGCATTATCAGCCGGCGGGGTCATCATATGCTCTGATCATAATGAATGGTATGTCCTTATGTTAAAGGACATGAATGGCGCCTGGACGTTTCCGAAAGGGATGATCGAAATTGGGGAAACGCCTCAAGAGGCAGCAGTACGGGAAATTCATGAAGAAACCGGTATTTCCGGTATTACATTGCTTCATCCGCTTCCTCCTATACACTATTTTTATAAGCGTAACGGGACGGTCAAAAAAATGGTACACTATTTTATTTTTCAGTCGAAAACCCGCGTCATCCCTCACGTACAGAAAGAAGAAGGAATTCAGGAAGCCAAGTGGGTGGGTATTGAAGACGCGATTGCTACCATTGGCTACCGGGAAACAAATGTGCAGTTGTTAGAAGAGACGAGAAAGAAGATTACGACAATGGACAATAAACAGAAAACAGGAAGCAGTAAAGAGGAAAAACTAAATAACAGATAATGATAATTGAGAATATATTTCTATGGAAGTAGAAAATGCCCCCGATGTCACCAAAATTATGCGTCAGATTCTCAAGCGGACACCGTTTGAGCATGTGAAAGCAGATCAGATAACCTGTATGCGCAGTACCGGTGCCACAAGCCGGGCCTACGCACGCATATGGAGTTTTCCCAAAATTTGGCAGAAAGCACTCGCGCACCCTCCTCATTACATCATTGAAGTTCTTGCGCATCACTTTGACAAACTCAGGGATGACGATAAAATCCGCACGATCATCCATGAGCTCATGCACATTCCGAAGAATTTTTCCGGAGCATTGGTTCCCCATCATGGGAGATACCATCGGATAGACAGAAGGACGGTAGAGAAATTGTTTCAAGTGTACGGTGTAAATTCTCAGCCAAAGGCTGATCAGCCTTTGGCTGACAAATCACAAGCTTCAAGCACCAAGCAAACGACGAAAACACCAATAAATAAAATCCGAAACTTTCTTAATTTGTAATTCGTTTAGAATTTGTTTGGAATTTGGTACTTGTTGCTTGGAATTTATGTTGATTTTATTACATGGTGATCATATCGTCGCTTCCCGCGCTGCACTGACCGAGCGTATTGACGAGGCTAAAAAGCAGGGGAAGGAAATCCGTCAGCTTGACGGCAACGCTGTCGATGCGCCGTCTCTGACCCAAGCGCTTGAATCCTCGTCTCTATTTGGGGGAATCGTACTCGTCGTCATCGAAGGATTACTCACGAAACTGGGAAAAAAAGAGAAGCAGGCGGTACAACTTACTGATATCATCAAGCGGTCGGGAGAATCCGGAGATATTATTCTCTGGGAAGGAAAAGAGATTGGCAAAATCCTTACGGGATTACTGGGAACAAAGACTTCCATCCAATTATTTAAAACTCCGGTCGTTATATTTAAATTCCTGGACGGTGTTGCTCCGGGTCGGGCACCCGGGCTATTATCGCTCTTCGGTGAAGCGCTCGCGGTAGACGCTCCCGAGCTTATTTTTACCTTGCTCGTCCGACGCGTACGGCAACTTATCCAATTACGGGATAATGTGACGCCGGATGGACTCCAGGGGTGGCAGGCTGGGCGTTTGACAAGCCAAGCCAAGTCCTTTACCATGGATAAACTTCTCTCTATGGAGAAAAATCTTCTTGATATTGATGTCTCCATCAAAACCGGCACCTCGCCGTTTCCCCTCGCACAACAACTCGAATTATTTATTGTCGACCTTTAAGTTAGATTGGATTTTTCAAGAGATGTATGTTGCAAGATGCGGTCGCATCTAATTATATACAGGCCTATACTGTAAAAGGAGGAAAAATATGAATGCAAAAATTCCTGATCATGTATTCCGAGGATATGATTTGCGCGGACTCGTGGGAAGCGAGCTTAATGAGGAAACGGTTGCGCTATTGGGTAAAGGCTACGCGACGTGGCTTCTGGAGCGGCGTATTTATGATTGTGTTTTGGGCTTTGATTGCCGGCTCACCGGTCCAACATTCCGTGATGTGATGGTTCGGGAATTAACGAGCGCGGGTATCACAGTATTTGACATCGGCATGACGCTTTCGCAAATAGCCTATTTTGCCGGTTACTTTTTTCGTACGCGCGGGATGGTGATGATAACGGCTTCCCATAATCCCAAGGAATATAACGGATTTAAATTTGGAACTGGGTATTCAGAGACCATGTTGACGGATGAGGTCATTGCTCTGCGGGATCTTGTCAAATCCGGGAAATTTAAGACGCGGCTACCAGTCGGTAAACACATTCGACAGGATATTAAAAAAGAGTATAGTGACGATCTCATGCGGCGCGTAGACACAATTGGAAAATTTAAAGTCGTCGTCGATTCCTGTGCCGCAACGACAGGTATTTTTCTTCCCGATATATTGCGCCGTGTCGGATGCGAGGTCATCGAGCAAAACACGACTCCGGATGGTAATTTTCCGGTAGGCACTCCGGATCCGACCGAGCGAGACGTGCAGGAGCGCCTTGCCAAACGAGTGAAAATAGAGAAAGCGGATCTGGGGTTTTCGTATGATTGTGATGGAGACCGGATCGGTGTCGTAGACGGGCAAGGAAATCTTATTTGGAATGACACATTAGTTTCTCTTTTTGCCAAGGACATTCTTACTTCATTGCCGGGCGCTAAAATCGTATACAACGCGCTTTGCTCCAAGCAAGTTGATGATGTGGTTCGCGGAGCCGGTGGTAAACCCGTCATGTGGCTCACCGGTCATTCCTTTATAAAAGCCAAAGTCCGTGAAGAACACGCGCCGTTTGGTGGCGAGCTTTCCGGACATATGTATTTCGTTGATAATTTTTACGGGCATGACGATGGGGCAATAGCTTCCCTTCGACTCCTCGCGTACCTTACACGAATCGGTAAATCTCTTAAAGAAGCGATCAGTGATCTTCCCAAATACATTTCGAGCCCGGAAATCAAATTAGGCTGCCCGGACGCAGTAAAATTTGATCTCGTGAACCAAAAAATTGGCGGGGAAATCAAGAAACTTTACCCTGATGCACGTTATACGGAGATCGATGGCGTTCGCATGGATACGATGGATGAAATGCTTATCGTACGCGCTTCGCAAAACGGTCCGTATCTGACCGTCAAATTCGAGGCAAAGGTGCAAGCGCAATATGATCTATTACGTCAACAGGTTAGCGAAATTTTGCATCGCTACCGTGAAGTAGATTTTACCAAAGGCGTCAATACAGATTCTCTACAATGAGCGCTACATATTATCAACAACTGCAAAAAGATGCGGAGTTTATAGTCCAGCGCGCCGCCATATTGCTTCGACGCTACCAACAGAAGGCAACCATTGTCGTACAAAAAGACATCGGAGATTTTGCGACGACTGCTGATCTGGCATCAGAATCGCTTATCAGAGCATATATTCATAAAAGATATCCTACCCATAGCATCTATGGTGAAGAGGGAGGACTCGAGGATAATCAGTCAGAATACGAGTGGATTATCGATCCATTGGACGGCACCAAGGAATATGCCCGCGGTGTCAAAGAATATAACTGTTTGATTGCGGTGGAACATGATAAAAAACTCGTTGTTGGGGTCATCCGGCGAGCTGGATTAGATGAGCTGTATAGTGCAGTGGTCCGGCAGGGCGCAAAAAAAGATGGGAAAACAATCGGGGTTTCGAAGATAAGAGATTTACCGATATCCCACGTTGGGTACCATCTACCGGTCGGGATGCCACGATTTGAGCGAGCACGAACCGAGAAACATTTTTCTTTGTTAAAGGAATTGACATTTATGTGCTACCGGCTCCGTCCGAGTTGGGATGATGCGAAGTCACTCGGATATGTCGCAAGTGGTGTCATCGAGGCTCATATTATCCCCGCCGAACTTCCCAATGCGTGGCATGATCTTGCCGCAGGATTGCTTCTCGTGCAGGAAGCAGGCGGCCGCGTCACCCACCTGGATGGGAGTGAACTCAAAACTCATGACATGAGTAGAGGCTTTTTGGCAAGTAATGGTTTGGTTCATGATAAACTTATACAGTTAATAGGAAAGGACTAAGTATGGCAGGAGGATTTGATCCGAAAAAATTTTCTATAACACCGTTTCAAAAACGGGTGGAGAAGCCGTGGGGGTATGAAATTATTTATACACCGGATGATGCGCCCGCGACGGGCAAAATTCTCCATGTGAACGCCGGAAAGCGGCTGAGTCTCCAATATCATGATGTGAAACGGGAGACCTTATGCCTCATCAATGGAGAGGGGAACATCACGCTCAGCAATGACCACGATGAAACGGTAGAGATTCCCATGGAACTTTACAAGGGATATCATGTCACCCCAGGACAAGTACATCGCGTCACGGCGGTCACGGATATGGATTTTATCGAAGCATCAACACCGGAATTGGGTAACACTTTCCGGCTTCAGGATGATAATAACAGACCGACGGAGACAGAAGCATTACGGAAAGAAGATAATCGTGGATGGAAAAATGGAACATAGTTAATTTTTTAAAGGAGGATCGTTATGAACGTTGATTTTACATTTGTCCCTAAGCATTATGCGGCAAGGACGCATGAAAAAATGCAGGAAGTGCTCATGGATCCGGCGGGCCGCGGTCCGGCGATCCATTACTACATGATCCGCGGAGGCGTGGCCCAAAAGAATATCACTGTTTGGGAACCGGGCACTGTAAGCGGAGAATATATCAAAACGTACGGTCACTACCACGTAGGGAAGCTCGATGAAACGTATTGGGTGCTTTTTGGCGAAGGAGTAGCGCTTCTCCAAAAGCTTGCGCTGGATGCTCAAGGCGCTATGATACCGGAAGTCGTCGAGGAATTTAAGGCGATCCGGGTAAAAGCAGGTGATAGCGTGTATATGCCGGAAGGATATGGGCATCTCGTCGCTAATGTAGGTCCGACGTATTTTGTGACGGCCGATGATAGTCCGGTCAATTTTGACGAAGCGAATGCAGTAAGCATGCCCGGACACGCGGATTACGAACCCGTCAAAAAGATGCAGGGTTTTGCGTACTATGTGGTCGAGTACGAAGGTAAACCGGCACTCAAGAAGAATCCAAAATATAACGAGGTAAAAAAAGAGGACTACGGCGGTCTGCTACTCGTTTAGTTCTGAAAACTGACCCCTTGAATTTTCTGCTCCATCCGCTAGAGTAAACGCATATGCTTACGAAAAAAGACATCACGTTACTTATAGTGACGATGAAGGAAGTCTTTGCAACGAAAGATGACCTTAAAGCTCTAGAAAGTCGCATGAACGATCGTTTCGCAACCAAGAACGACATGCTTGAGTTTAAGGATGCTATTTTACACGAAATAGTTAAGATGCGCGATGAAGTCGCCATCGTTGGCGGCCAACGCGATATGCTTGAGGATCATGAACTGCGAATAGAAACGGTCGAAAAACATCTTCACATTCAACCCGGCGTGTAGGTGTTGCCAGTTGATAAATCTTCAAATATTCTCCATACTAAATATATGCTACCCAAATTTGTTGTTTGGTTTAACGAAGTAGACAAGGAAGATATTCCTCTTGTGGGCGGCAAGGGGGCAAATTTAGGCGAGATGACCAAGGCGGGGTTTCCGGTGCCGGGAGGATTCATTGTCACCTCTGCGGCATATAAACATTTTCTCGACGTGACCCATTTGCGGTCGAAAATCGAATCAGCACTGCATAATTTGGATGTCAGTGACAGCAAAAGACTCGACATGGTGTCTCAAGCTGTCCGCGAGCTTATCACCGGCTCCGAATTTCCCCGCGAAATTGCCAATGAAGTGATTACTGCCTATTTCAAGCTCGATGAAGGATTAGTCAAGCACGCTATGGTTGCCGTACGGTCATCGGCAACCGCTGAGGATCTACCCGGCGCATCATTTGCCGGTCAACAGGAAACGTTTCTCAATGTGTATGGGGAGGCCAATCTCATTGAAAAGATTAAAGAAGCCTGGGCATCGCTCTTTACTTCCCGTGCTATTTTTTACCGGGCGACAAATAAATTTGATCACTTCAGAGTCGCGATAGCTATCCCCGTACAACGCATGATTGAATCGGCCGCCTCCGGCATCATGTTTACGATTGATCCAGTGACGAATGATAAGAGCGTCATTGTCATTGAAGCGATCCATGGATTGGGTGAAATGATCGTGCAAGGAGCCGTCACCCCGGACCACTACGAAGTGGATAAGGCTACGTTTGCGATCAAAATGAAAACCGTCAAAACACAGGAAAAAAAGATGGTGAAGAAGGGAAATGGGAATGAAATTAAAATTATCAGTAAAAAAGATGGTTCGAAACAAAAAATTAGCGATGCGCACATTGTCGCTCTTGCCAAAATTGCCAAAAAGCTTGAAGAGCATTATTTCTTTCCGCAGGACAGTGAATGGGCGATCGAAAAGGACAAGATTTACATCGTGCAAACCCGTCCGGTGACGACGACGGGGAAACAGTCGTCAGTCGTCAGTCGTCAGTCTTCAGACAGTCTGATAGCTGATAGCAGAAAGCTGACAGCTTTATTAAAAGGAGACCCTGCGAGCCCCGGTATGGCCAGCGGTCCGGTGAAAATACTTTCTTCTCCCAAAGAGATCCATAAAGTGATGGCGGGAGATGTGTTGGTTGCTGAGATGACCAATCCGGATTATGTCCCCGCTATGCGTAAAGCAGTTGCTATCCTCACTGAACGCGGAGGAAGGACTTCCCACGCGGCGATCGTATCGCGGGAACTGGGAATTCCGGCCGTCGTCGGCGCGAAAGGAGCAAAAAAGCTCCTGAAAGACGGTATGATCATCACGGTCAATGGAAGTACGGGAGAGGTTTACCGCGGAGCGGTACGATCAAATACTACAAATACTACCAATACTACCAACGAAAAAAATTCGAAAATTAAAACGGCGACGAAGGTATATGTCAATCTCGCCGAACCCAGTCGCGCCAAAGAAGTCTCAAAATTACATGTGGATGGGGTTGGGCTACTTCGGGCTGAATTTATGATGGCGGGTATCGGGACACACCCCAAAAAGTTTATTGAAGACAAAAAACAAGCGCTGTTTGTATCCCAGTTGTCCGAGGGTATGGGGACTATTTGTGAAGCGTTTTCCCCCAGGCCGGTCATCTACCGGGCGTCGGACTTTCGGACCAATGAATTCCGTAATCTCAAAGGCGGCAAAGCATATGAACCCGCTGAGGATAATCCGATGTTGGGATTCCGCGGGGCAGCCCGCTATATCGCTGACCCAAGGGTTTTTGAACTTGAACTGGAGGCCATCAAGGTTGTGCGGAACAAAAGAGGCTTCAAAAATTTACATCTCATGATTCCGTTTGTCCGGTCTCCCAAAGAAATGCTCGAGGTCAAGCAAATTGTGGCAGGGAATGGTCTTATCCGCTCATCGAACTTTAAATTGTGGATGATGGTCGAAATTCCGACCAACGTTATCCTCATCGAGGATTATCTGGACATCGGACTCGATGGAATATCCTTTGGATCGAATGATTTGACCATGCTTATTTTGGGGACGGACCGGGATAATAGCGAAGTTGCCCATGACTTCCGGGAAACGGATCCGGCTGTCATGTGGGCATTTGAACGCGTCATAAAGGCTTGTGTCAAACGGGGCGTGACGACTTCTATGTGCGGACAGGCGCCGTCCGATTATCCGGATCTTGTGGAAAAGCTTGTTGAGTGGGGAGCGACCAGTGTCTCGGTGAATATCGATAGCGTTGATAATGTCCGCCGGACGATTGCAGAAGCGGAAAAGAAGAGAGTCAATAAAGTCTGAAAGTCTATAAAGTCTATAAAGTCTATAAAGTCTAATGTTCTTTTTCGACTTTCGACTTTCGACTTTAGGGACTTATTGTATGTCTACCAAAATTTACACCATCATTGCGCGGGAAATTCTTGATTCCCGTGGTAATCCGACGATAGAAACTATGGTAATCCTCGAAAGCGGATACCGTGGCGTTGCGGCGGTTCCTGCCGGGACATCACTCGGAAAATATGAAGCGAAGGAGCTGCGCGACGGCGATGGCGCACGCTATTATGGCATGGGTGTATTAAAGGCGGTCAATGCGGTCAACACGACGATCGTATCGAAGCTGCGTGGTATGGACGCTCTCGACCAAGCGGGGATTGACCAGGCGATGATTGTCCTGGACGGTACGGAAGATAAATCTAAACTTGGGGCCAATAGCATCCTCAGTGTCTCGCTGGGTGTCGCTGCTAGTGCGGCCGCCGCGTCGCGCATCCCTCTCTACCGGTACCTGAATACACTCTTTACTCCGCTTGTGCCGACGACCCTTGCAAAAATTCCCACGCCGACGGTCAATGTCATAAACGGCGGCAAGCACGGCGCCGGTAATTTAGATTTTCAGGAATTTCAGGTGATACCGGCGAGTAATCGTAGTTTCACGGATGCGCTCCGGCTTGCCGTGGAAGTCTACCAAAAACTCAAAGGGATACTCCAATACCGTAATGCCTCGACTGCTGTGGGATATGAAGGCGGGTTTGCGCCAAATCTCTATACCAATATCGATGCGATGCAGCTTCTTCAGGAAGCGGTGCGCGCCACACCATACCGGTTTGGTGTCGACGTTTTTTTTGGGCTCGATGTAGCGTCCAGTCATTTTAAAACAGCCCGTGGGTACCAGATAAAAGATAAGGAGACTCCGATGAGTCCCAAGGATTTTGTTACTTATCTGGCAGATCTCCATAAAAATTACCGCCTGCTTATTCTTGAAGACGCGCTTGATGAAGATGATTGGGAGGGCTGGATGGAACTCACCGCCCGGTTTGGTGCTGAGGTGATGATCGTCGGAGATGATTTGCTTGCGACGAACCCCAAACGGCTCGAGAAGGCGATTGCCCAAAAAGCATGTACCACGATACTCCTCAAACCCAATCAAATCGGCACACTCACCGAATTTTTCCGTGTGGTCGCTATGGCCAAAAAAAATCATATTCAAACCATTGTTTCCCATAGGAGCGGTGAGACCAATGATGCGTTTATTGCCGATCTCGGCGTTGCCGTACAGGCCGACTATGTCAAATTCGGCGGCCCCACTCGTGGAGAGAGAGTAGCCAAATATAACCGTTTGTTGCAGATAGAAGCAGAGCTATTTTCACAAAAATAAGCACATGTGTGTATAAATTCCAAGCATCAAGCGCCAAGCACCAAACAAACGAATACAAGCACCAATATACAAACGTTTAGAATTTGGAATTTTGATATTGGAATTTGTTTGGTAATTGGAATTTGGTACTTGATGCTTTTTTTATGGTCAAACCAGTTGTCCTCATTGTTTTAGATGGTTGGGGTCTCGCGCCCCCCGGGCCCGGGAACGCCATTAGTCTCGCGCATCTTTCGGCGATGCCCTTTCTTTGGCACACCTACCCCCATACACAACTTGCCGCATCCGGCGAAGCAGTCGGCCTACCGTACGGCGAAGATGGGAATACAGAAACCGGACACATCAATATCGGAGCCGGACGCACCGTTTATCAGGATCTTCCGCGTATTTCTATGGCGGTCAAAGACGGAAGTTTTTTCACCAATGATGCACTCCTTGCCGCCGTATCCCACGCGCGGACTAATCACTCTGCTATTCATCTTATGGGAGTGGTGTCTGACGGCGGGGTCCATGCAAGCCGCGAGCATGTGTATGCAATTCTCGAGCTCATTAAGAAGCAGCAGTGCGAGAGTCCCGTCTATATCCATGTATTTACGGATGGCAGGGACGCTTCTCCTACATCAGGCGAGCGGTTTGTCGGTGAATTAGAAGACCGGATACATGCCCTTGGGGTGGGTCAGATTGCGACCATCATCGGCCGGTATTTTGCGATGGACCGTGACCGTCGGTGGGACCGGACGGAGCGGGCGTATCGAGCGCTTACCGAAATAGACGGAGGAACGATTGCCGTGTCGGCAACCATTGCAATCCGGGATTCCTATGCGCGTCATGTGACCGATGAATTTATCGAGCCGGTCATTATCGCAGATACGTCCGGCAATCCATTACCGAGAATTCAGGATAATGATGCGGTGATTTGTTTTAATTTCCGTATTGACCGGCCGCGCCAATTGACGCGCGCACTCGTGCTTCCGAACTTTGAGACGGTAGAGCCCTCGACCGCGTTTGATCCTTATGCGGTCAAATATTATCACCGCCATGTGGTCCTTCAAGATGACCGTGCTCATCCGTTTACCCGGTCTGTCGTCCGGAAAAACCTGTTCGTGGTCACCATGACTCAATACGAACCAAATCTTCCTGTGAGTGTCGCATTTCCGCCTCAAAAGGTATTTGCCCCACTGGGAAGTGTATTTGCTGACCATAAAATTCGACAGCTGCGCGTCTCAGAAACGGAAAAGGAGCGCTTTGTCACCTACTATTTTAATGGTATGCGTGAAGTCGCCTACGAGAGGGAGGACCGGCTTATCATTCCATCAGTGAACGTCCCCACGTATGATTTGAAGCCGGAGATGGCAGCTCTCGAGCTCACCGAACACGTGTTACACCGTATCGTCATTGGGGTATATGGATTTATCCTCATTAATTTTGCAAATCCTGATATGGTTGCCCATACCGGAAATATCGCGGCTTCGGTCAAGGCATGCGAAGTAACCGATTCCTGTCTGGGATCTATCGTCAAGGCAGTTATGGCTCAAGACGGCACTTGCGTCATCACCGCGGATCATGGTAACGTGGAAGAGATGCTTGGGGTCGGTGGAGAAATGGACACCGAGCATTCGACGTTTTCCGTTCCTTTCATTATGGTACATTCCTCGTTACAGGGGTATCCACAAGTGCTTTCTACTGGCAAATTGGGAGATATAGCTCCCACCATCCTCTCTCACATGCATCTCCCTATTCCTCCGGAAATGACCGGTAAAAATTTATTACAGGATTTTTCTTTGTAAGAAAGGAACAGTATGAAAACAACTATCTCTGTCATCAAAGCAGATACCGGTTCCGTCGGAGGACATAATAGGCCAAGCAACGCAATGCTTGCCAAAGCACAGGAACAAGTCGATATGGCGGTCCAAAAGGGTTTATTGAGCGATGCCCGTATTACCTTTACCGGCGACGATATTGCCCTCCTCATGATTCACGGCAAAGGCGTAGATAATCCGGATATTCATAAACTCGCCTGGGATACGTTTGTCGCAACGACGGCGATAGCTAAGTCTCAGGGACTTTACGGGGCGGGACAGGATCTCCTCAAAGATGCATTTTCCGGCAACGTGCGGGGCATGGGACCGGGGAGCGCGGAAATTGAACTTGAGGAGCGACCAGCTGAACCATTTGTCGTGTTTGCGGCAGACAAATGCGGTCCCGGTGTTTTTAATTACCCGCTCTTCGAAGCATTTGCCAATCCGTATCACAACGCAGGGCTCCTCCTCGCGCCGGAGATGAAAGATGGATTTACGTTCACGATCATGGATGTCAATAATGTTGATGCCGATCGGGTGATTACCCTTAAAGTTCCGTCGGATTATTATGATATCTGTACGCTTCTGCGCGATCCTAATCATTATGTCATCGAGAGCGTCACGGAAAACGCGAGCGGGTTGCAGGCGGCAGCGTCATCGACAAGCAGACTTCATAATATATCCGGGAAATATGTAGGTAAGGATGATCCGGTGGCAATCGTGCGGACCCAAAAGACCTTTCCATCGACCGGAGAGATTCTTTCTCCGTGGGCCCTCGCACACTTTACGCTAGGAGATAACCGTGGGTCCCATCATGTCGCCGTCATGCCGGTCAAGCAAAATAGTATAATTTCATTTTTTGACGGACCGACGATCGTATCGGCCGCCGGGTACTGTGTCCATGAGGGGAAACTCACGGAGGCCGTGGATCTTTTTGATCAGCCATTTTGGGATCTGATCCGGACAAAAGCGTCGGAAAAGACCCTATCTATCCGGGCGCAAGGATTTTACGGACCTGCTATGGCAGGGATGGATGAGCTCGAGTATACCGGAGTCGTCCAAAATCTCAAACGGTTGGGTGAGAAATTTGTCATACGACAGAAATGAAATCAGACGTGTACACAAAGCACCCGGACCCCAAGAAGCCCGCTAATCTCGATGACTATGATCGGGTCTATCGTTCGTTTGACTGGAAACAGGCCCGAAAGGAAATAGATTGGTTTGACGGGGTAACGATGAATGCCGCCTATAACGCGATAGACCGGCATACGCAGACCTGGCGGAAAAATAAAATTGCCCTCTACTGGGAAGACGAAGACGGTTCCACAAAACAATACACATTCGAACAACTTTCTCTGTTGTCCAATAAAATGGGTAACATCCTCAAGGATTTTGGAGTCACCCGTGGACAAAGGGTTTTTATTTTCCTTCCCCGTGTACCGGAACTCTATATTAGTTTCTTAGGGATACTCAAGATCGGAGCAATAGCGGGTACGCTTTTTAGTGCTTTTCAGGAACAGGCCCTTGCAGACCGGCTAGGCAATAGCGATGCGGAAGTGGTGATCACGAACACTGAGCTTAAAAAACGGATTGACAAAGTCCGGAGTAAACTCCCTGCGCTCAAACATATTATTACTATAGATAGCCCGGACTTTGCTACATCCATGGAACACGCAAGTGATGAACTGCATATTGCCCACATGGATCCGGATGAGTATGCGTTCATGCTCTATACGAGTGGCACGACCGGTAAACCGAAAGGTGTCGTTCACGTCCACAGAGCAATCCTCCAGGAGCATATGACCGCTAAGTGGGTTTTGGATCTGCGGGACGACGATACCTATTGGTGCACTGCTGATCCGGGTTGGGTGACGGGCATTGCCTATGAAATACTCGGCAGCTGGTCATGCGGAGTGACCGCGGTCGTTTTTGCCGGACGGTTTGATCCAAAACGGTGGTATCAACTATTAGATAAATACAAGGTCACGGTTTGGTATACGGCCCCCACGGCTATCCGCATGCTGATGGCCGCAGGGAGCGCTCTTGTCAAAGAATTCGATCTCTCGGCACTGCGTCATATGTGTTCCGTCGGAGAGCCGCTTAATCCCGAAGCCATCACCTGGGCGATCAAGACGTTTGATAAGCCGTTCCACGACACGTGGTGGCAGACGGAGACGGGTGCGATCTCTATCGCCAATTTTCCCTGCCTGGATATCAAAATTGGCTCCATGGGCAAACCCGTTCCGGGTATACACGCGGCAATCGTCGATGATACTGGGCGCGAGTGTAAACCCAACGAAGAAGGACATATTGCCATCAAGCCCAAATGGCCGTCCATGATGCATACCATTTGGAGAAGACCCCAGAAATACAAAAGTTATTTTGAACACGGGTGGTACATCAGTGGCGATCGAGGGATGCGGGACGCAGACGGATACTTCTGGTTTATCGGGAGGGCCGATGATGTCATCAAAACTGCCGGAGAACGTGTGGGCCCGTTTGAAGTGGAATCCGCGCTTGTGGCTCACCCTGGAGTGGTAGAGGCAGGAGTCATCGGTAAGCCCGATGCCATGCGGGGGGAAATCATTAAAGCGTTTGTGGTACTTACGGAGAGTCAAAAGTCAAAAGTCAAAAGTCAAAAGTCTGCTGATGCATTTAAGGAGGAGCTTTCGCAGTATGTGAAAAAGCATCTGGCTGGACATTCCTACCCCCGTGAGATAGAATTCATCGATAAGTTGCCCAAAACCCGTTCCGGCAAGATCATGCGCCGTATTTTGAAAGCCAAAGAAATGGGCTTGCCGATAGGGGATACGAGCACATTAGAGGAGTATTGATTCACGATCAAATATATGAGCGAATTTATTGCAGTAAATGGATGGTGTGCCCATTTGAAAAATAGGCACATGGGTCAAACTGAGTATGTGTCTGTGAAGTTCGAAGATGTAGCAGATGATCAAGGAGTTCGTGTCGGATCAGAAGGTGTATGTATGGCTTCTTCTTTAGAGATGAGAGCATGTGGCCATGCCTGTCGTACCGTTAAAGTCACAGACCGAACTGATCATGCTTTGATAAATTCTGAAGGAGGATATATTGAATTTGAGCCCTCTCCTGCCGTGGAACCTACTTCGTGAATGGATTTTTATGTATTCCTAATCTCCACTCCCGGAGTGAAGTAGCTCTACACTTAAGGAGAAGAAGGAAGACGCAGGAGAAGGACGAATTCTCCTTGAGGATCGGAAAAATGGGTGAGAGCCTCTGAAAGCGTTCCCCGCCAGAGTTCTTCATGGACCTTCGTAAGCTCTCGGGCGATCACAATATCAATGTCACCCAGTACTTCCTTCATGTCCCCAAGCGTTTGTAGGAGCTTATGAGGGGCGCAGTAGAAAATATATGTGCAGCCATGCAAGGCACTTCTTTTCGTGCCTGCGAGAAAGTAGCTGAGATTCTCAAAAAGTTTCCTACGGTGAGATTCTTTTTCCGGTGGGTAGCCCAAGAATAGAAAATTGTTGGCAGGCAGTCCGGAGACGGAGAGCGCGGCGATTGCAGCCGAGGGTCCTGGGATACTTACCACCTTGATTCCCCGCTTTATCGCTTCTCGGACGAGCGTATACCCCGGATCGGAGATGAGGGGCGTTCCGGCGTCGCTCGCTAGGGCGACGGATTTTCCTTCTGATAATTTTTGAATGAGTAACGGAGTCTGAGTTAGTTCATGGTTGTCATCGTAGCGGATGAGTTGGGGGTTCAATGTCATTCCGGCCCTAGAGCCGGAATCCATCTTCTGAACACTGGATCCCGGGTCCCTCCATTTCGGCGGGCAGGCAAGCCCGGGATGACGAATTAAAAATATATAGCGTTCCTTTAACTCATGAAGCAATAGGCCCGTTCTTCGAGTATCTTCACAGGCGATGATATCGACGGAGAAGAGAGTTTTGATAGCACGGATCGTGATATCTTCCATGTTCCCAATTGGGGTGGCGACAATATATAATGTACTCATGGATTTCATTTTACATCTGGACCGGTATTTAAGCCAGTTTGTCAGTACGTACGGGATGCTCTCATACGCGGTGTTATTTTTGATCGTGTTTGCCGAGACCGGATTTATCGTCACACCGTTTCTCCCCGGCGACTCACTCCTGTTTGCGGCAGGTGCCATAGCCGCACTCGGCGCACTGAACGTTTGGATAGTTGCCGTGATTCTTATCATTGCCGCGATTTTGGGTGACACCGTCAACTACTGGATCGGACACTACTTCGGGCAAAAAATTGTGAACCACCCACGTATTCCTTTTATCAACCAAGAACATATTGATAAAACGGAACAATTTTACAAAAAGCACGGAGGAAAAACGATCATCCTGGCGCGGTTTGTGCCAATTGTCCGCACCTTTGCGCCGTTTGTCGCAGGAATCGGGACCATGGAGTACCGGAAATTTTTACAGTATAACGTCATCGGAGGGGTGATCTGGGTAGGAATTTTTACGTTTGCAGGATATTTTTTCGGCAATATGGCTTTTATCAAAGAAAACTTCCACTATGCTATTGTGGCGATCGTCGTATTGTCTGTTCTCCCCATGATTTATGAGTACATCCAGCATAAACGTCATCCGGATGTGCCTGGGGTATCGACCAAGAAGCTTCGCGGGATGGTCAATGACAAGAAGTAATGGCGTTCCTATCAGTTAATCGAAAATTTGCGGATAAGTCCCACACAGCGTCCCTGGATCTTGACGTGGGTCGCAAATATCGGAGACATCTGAGCATTAGCCGGCATGAGCTTAATCCGATCTTTTTCAAAAAATATCCGTTTCAGGGTCGCGAGCCCATTTGGGAGTAAAGCGACGACAATATCTCCATTCTTAGCATCCTGCTGGTGCTGGATGACGACGAAATCGCCGTCCAGAATACCGTCTTCAATCATCGAGTTACCTTTCACTTGTAATATGTAGTGGGGTTTGCCTGCCGATACCATGGCAGGGGCAACCGATACATAATAATTAGGGTCTGTATAGGGCTCCAGGGGACTACCGGCGGCGATAAAGCCCAAGACGGGCAGTTCGATAGCTCCTTCGTTCCCTCCGGCTTGCGACCGGTAGGTGTCTTTGACGACTTCCAGTCCCCGTGCCGTACCGTCAAGCTTTTTGATAAATCCTTTTATCCTCAGACGGTCGATATGCTCGTGGACCGTCGCCGGTGAGCGTATCCCCATGGAATCGCCGATTTCTTTGAGGGTCGGCGCGTACCCATAGCGTTGGATGAACTGCGTGATAAAATCAAGAAGCTGGCGTTCACGGACATAGAGTATAGCTGGCATATCTGTTATACTTTTACATAATATACCCGAACTGTCAAGGGCATTTATATGACACAAACTCTATCATGTTTCAACTAAAAACCGAGTATAGTCCAAGTGGTGATCAACCGCAGGCAATCGAAAGCCTTGTTTCCAATATCAAATCCGGAGCACGCGAGCAAGTACTTCTTGGGGTAACGGGAAGCGGAAAGACCTACACCATGGCCAGTGTCATAGAGCGGCTGCAGCGTCCGACGCTTATCATCTCGCACAATAAAACGTTGGCCGCCCAACTTTATCAGGAGTTTCGGGATTATTTTCCTCACAATATCGTCTCGTACTTCGTCTCGTACTACGATTATTACCAGCCGGAGGCATATATTCCTCAGACAGATACGTATATAGAGAAAGAAACGCAGATTAATGAAGAAATAGACAAGCTGCGCCTGGCTGCAACCGCCAATCTTCTCACCAGGCCGGATACGATCGTCATTGCTTCGGTTTCCTGTATTTACAATATTGGGAGTCCGAAAGAATACGGACATTTCGTATTGGAGCTTAAACCAGGGGTTCGCATTACCCGGCAAAGCATCATGGAGCGTCTCGTTGCTCTCCAGTATGAGCGTAATAATTATGGGTTTGTCCGGGGAACTTTCCGCGTCCGTGGGGATACGATCGATCTTTTTCCGGCCTATGAGGATTTAGGATTACGAATGGTTGTCCAATTAGACAAAGTAGTCCAATTAGTCAAATTTGACTCGCTGACGGGTAAAACCGTAGAAGTACTACCCGCAGTGATGATCCACCCGGCCAAGCACTATATGACGGATCCCCGGACATACAAGGATGTATTTCCTAGGATCCGTGAAGATTTAAACCGACAAGTTGCTGCATTTAAAGCGCAAGGCAAACTATTGGAAGCCCAACGGCTTAAAGAGCGGGTAACGTATGACCTCGAGATGATCCAGGAATTAGGCTACGTCAATGGCATAGAAAACTATTCCCGGTATTTTGACGGAAGAAATCCTGGAGACCCGCCGTATACCCTACTCGACTATTTTGACGAGGCTGCAACTCAAAGCCAGGCTTTAAGGGCCCCAAAGCCTGGCTTTGATTCATCAAAAGAGTGGCTTTTGTTTCTCGACGAGTCACATATGACGGTACCTCAGATACGCGGGATGTATAACGGCGACCGCTCACGCAAGCAAACGCTCATTGATTTTGGGTTTCGTTTACCATCGGCCATAGATAATCGTCCTTTGCGATTTGAAGAATTTCAAAGGAGGATGCCACAAACCGTGTATGTTTCCGCAACCCCGGATGAGTGGGAGATTGCACGCGCTTCGAACGTAGTCGAACAGCTCGTCCGCCCGACGGGGCTTGTGGATCCACAGGTCACGGTGAAACCTTCGAAGGGACAAATCGATGATTTACTTATCGAAATTAAAATACGGGTAGAGCGTCACGAACGCGTACTCGTGACGACACTTACCAAGCGTATGGCGGAAGATCTTTCTGCGTTTTTAGAAAAAGAAGGGATAAAGGTGCATTACCTCCATTCCGATGTGCAAACACTTGAGCGGAGTGACATATTAGATGACCTGCGGCGCGGAACCTACGATGTGATCGTCGGCATCAATCTCCTTCGCGAAGGCTTGGATCTACCGGAGGTTTCTTTGGTCGCGATTTTAGACGCAGATAAAGAGGGGTTTCTCCGAAGCCGCACGAGTCTTATTCAAACTATGGGCCGGGCATCGCGGCATCTCTCAGGATCAGTCATCATGTATGCGGATCGCGTCACGGATTCTATGAAAGCGGCAATGGGTGAAGTGGAACGCAGGAGAACCGTACAACTTGCGTACAATAAAGCCGGCAACATTACCCCCATAAGTATCACCAAACCCATCCGTGACCGGCTCGTCGAAAAAGCAAAAGAGGTGGAAGTGAAACCGCTTATCGCCCAAGCCGCACAAGCGGAACTTGACCGAATGACCCCGCAGGATAAAAAGAAGTTGATCGTGGAGATGACCAAAGCCATGCGGCGGGCCAGCCGCGACCTCGACTTTGAATCCGCCGCCCGCCTTCGGGATACGATCACGCAGATATCGTAACTCAGGTATAATACCTATGCCCCGGCACCATCCGAGGAGTTAATACTATGGATACATTGATTATTAAAGGAGCCAGACAACATAATCTCAAAAACATCAATCTTGAGCTACCGAAAAATAAACTTATCGTTTTTACGGGATTATCGGGATCAGGCAAAAGTTCTCTTGCGTTTGACACAATTTATGCCGAGGGCCAACGGCGGTACGTTGAGTCTCTGTCCTCCTATGCCCGGCAATTCTTAGGTATCATGGATAAACCGGATGTGGATAGTATCGTAGGGCTTTCTCCGGCTATATCCATCGATCAGAAATCTACCTCCCATAACCCGCGATCGACGGTCGGCACCGTCACGGAAATCTACGATTATCTGCGCCTCCTTTATGCCCGTATCGGTCACCCACACTGTCCTACGTGCGGCAGGGAAGTCACGAAATTAGACAAAACGCAGATTGTTTCGATGATTTTGGATGCAGCAGGAACTGCTTTGGCCCGCGAAGGCAAAAAAATATTTAAATGTGCAATATTGGCGCCCATAGTCCGGGACCGGAAAGGCGAGTTTACCGGATTACTCGATAACGTCAGGACAAAAGGATACCGCAGTATCCGGGTTGATGGTCATTTTTTTGGGATTGATGAGGACATTAGTCTCATCAAAACGAACAAGCATACGATTGATGTGGTGATTGATAAATTGGTGCTTGATCGAGACACGATTGAATTTCTGAAAAGGTCTCACCTTATCAAAAAACAAGGTGAGACCTTAAAACAACTCCCGGACGTGGCTATGAGATCGCGTATCGCTGACGCGGTCGAACAAGCGCTCACACTTTCAGAAGGGTATGTGGTTCTCGCGCATATCCAAGATAAAGGGTTTGATCTACCCGATAAACCGAGGGAAACGATCGATACGCTCTTCAGTGAAGCCCTGAGTTGTCCCAATTGCGGTATATCACTGGCCGAGATCGAGCCACGGTCGTTTTCGTTTAACTCTCCGCATGGGGCGTGTCCTACATGCACGGGACTTGGAAAAATAATGACCGTTGACCCTGATCGCGTCATAAGTCCCATTCTGTCGATTTCCGAAGGGGGAATCTTGCCCTTTGCCAAGATGTTTTTTCACGATACATGGTTTTCGCGGATTGTGTCGACGGTGACTCAAGAACATAAGATTGATATGCGTGCCCCTCTTTCGCGGTTAACCCTAGCGCAACGAGATGTGCTTCTTTATGGCACCGGAGACCGGATGTATCACGTGCACGGTAAAAACCGGTTCGGGGATGATACGTCTATATCAGAAGCATTCCCCGGGTTTGTCAACGAACTCAAACGGCGCTTTGTAGAGTCACAATCAGACTTTGTCCGCGAAGAAATACAAAAGTATATGCGTGAGGAAATCTGTACTTCCTGCGACGGCGCGAGACTCAAAAAAGAAACACTTACCGTGACGGTTAATAATCAATCTATTGCCCAGGTGACGGCGCTATCGATCGAGTTATGTTTTATTTGGATTACGGAGTTGGGAAAAACGATGACGTCCAATTCCGATAAGACTATTGCCATCCCGATTATCAAAGAAATAGCCGCTCGGTTACAATTTCTGCTTGCCGTGGGTCTCGAGTACTTGACACTCTCGCGGACAGCGACCACCCTTTCCGGAGGAGAGGCGCAGCGCATCCGTTTGGCGTCCCAAATCGGATCCGGACTTTCCGGGGTGCTCTATGTCCTGGACGAGCCATCAATTGGGCTCCACCAACGGGATAACGATAAACTCATCGGGACCCTCAAGAAACTTCGTGATTTAGGCAATACCGTCATCGTCGTCGAGCATGATCGGGAAACTATGGAGGAAAGTGATTGGCTGGTGGATTTCGGCCCCGGCGCGGGGGAACATGGTGGATCGATTGTCGCCGAAGGCACGATTGGTGAAATAAAACGCAATACCCATTCGCTCACCGGCCAATACCTTACGGGAAAACGGGTTATTCAACGCGAACATTTGCGGCTCGTTCCCTCTGTGAGAAGTGGGGAATTGACGATCATTGGTGCTCGACAAAATAATCTGAAGAATCTGGAGGTTACTGTTCCCTTAGGAAAATTAGTCTGTGTTACCGGAGTATCCGGGAGCGGAAAATCAAGTCTCATCGTCGAAACACTCTATCCTGCGCTCACGAATCATTTTAACCCGATGAGTCGATTAGACGTAGGATCCTACGATAAACTTATCGGATTAGAACTCGTGGATCGCGCGATCCTCATCGATCAATCGCCGATTGGAAGGACTCCGAGAAGTAATCCAGCGACGTATACCGGTGCTTTTACGTATATCCGGGATCTCTATGCCCAGCTTTCCGAATCAAAACTCCGGGGGTATCAACCCGGCCGTTTTTCTTTTAACGTAAAAGGCGGACGCTGCGAAGCGTGCGAAGGCGAAGGGCAGAAAAAAATCGAAATGCAATTTCTCTCAGACGTCTATGTGACGTGCGAAGTATGTCATGCCACGAGGTATAACCCGGAAACATTGGAAGTTACCTTTCATGGGAAATCTATTGCGGAAGTGCTCGCGATGACCGTCGCCCAAGGGAGAGAGCTTTTTGTGCATCATCCGGTGTTAGTCAGTAAATTTCAAACGATTATTGATGTAGGACTGTCGTATATCAAGCTTGGTCAACCAGCCCCGACCCTTTCCGGCGGAGAAGCGCAGCGGGTAAAATTGGCCACAGAACTTTCCAAACGGGCAACCGGGAAAACGATGTATATCCTGGATGAGCCCACGACCGGACTTCATTTTGATGATCTTCAGAAACTTTTGACTGTCCTTCACCGGCTCACACAAACCGGCAATACCGTCATCGTTATTGAACATAATTTGGATATTATTAAAAATGCGGATTGGATCATTGATTTGGGCCCCGAAGGAGGAGACGCGGGAGGGAACATTATTGCCCAGGGTAGGCCCAGGGATATAGCAATGAGTACACAATCCTATACAGGACAATTCCTGAGAAAAATAATAGAATAAGTAAATAAAAGAATAAGGAATAAGCGAATGAAACCCTACTTGAACATTTTATTTCGCAATACTCTCGTGGGCATCAAACGTATTCCATTCAATTATTCTATTATTCTGTTATTCGTTTATTCTCTTATTTCTGCGCCGATGGCGCAGGCGGCAGGTGAGTTTACCGCCAATTATGATGTTTCCTACGCCATCGCCCCAAACGGCGTGACGATCGTCACCCAAACCGTATCGCTCGTCAACCGTCAAACAAATTTTTATCCCAAACAGTATTCGATACTCCTGGATACGCTCAATGTCCGTAACATCATAGCGCGGGATGACGGGGGGACCGTGACCCCGAAGATTACCCAGACAGACGGAAAAACGGAGATTCTGATTACCTTCAATAAACAAATTGTCGGACTCGGTAAACAAACACAATTTACTCTGCGGTTCGAAAATATGGATATTGCCCAAAAAAATGGGAATATTTGGGAGGTGAATATCCCGGGTATTACTGATGATGAGAATTTAGGAACGTATGCGGTGAGCATTCAAACCCCACCGACGTTTGGGGCCACCAGTTATCTCAAACCATTGCCTGCCGACGGGAAGCGTTGGAGCCGGGATCAGATGACCCGGGGCGGCATAAGTGCCGCATATGGTGATACTCAATATGCAAAATTGACCCTACGGTATTATCTCGACAATCCGGGAGTGAGGGGTACCCGCCAGGAAATTGCTTTGCCTCCCGATACGGCATTTCAACGGGTAGCAATTGACGCGATCAACCCAAAACCTCTCGAAATGGTCAAAGATGATGATGGGAATTGGCTTGCCCGTTATTTGGTTAGTCCGGGTCAAAAATTGTCGATTGAAGCAGTCATTTCCGTGACATTGCGCTTGCCATCCCTTAATTCGGAAATTGCTTCATCTTCAGGTGTTTATCAAGATCGTCAACTCAATGACTATCTGAAGCCATTACCGTATTGGGAGTCGAGCGATCCTACGATCAAATCTCTTGCTGCAACATATGCCACGCCCAAAGATATCTATGATTACGTCGTGTCAACACTAAATTATGATTATGAGCGTGTCAAAACTATCCCTAAACGGAAAGGTGCCCTCGAAGCCACCAAAACCCCAAAAAGCGCGCTTTGTATGGAATTTACTGATTTGTTTATTGCCATTGCCCGTGCGGCAGGAATACCAGCCCGTGAAGTCGTAGGATATGCCCATACGACCAATGCGATCTTGCGCCCGCTCTCTCTCGTCACGGATGTACTCCACGCATGGCCGGAGTATTATGACCGGGAACGGGGCAGATGGATGCCCATCGATCCGACGTGGGGAAGTACCACGGGAGGCGTCGATTACTTTTCGGTACTGGATTTTAACCATATCGCATTTGCCATCCACGGAAAATCCAGTTCTCAGCCACTGCCTGCCGGGTTTTACCGGGAAAATGGCCGTGAAGGAAAAGATGTACTCGTTGAATTTTTAGGAGAAGTCATCTCGTCCGCCACGGCTAAACTTATTCCCCGGATTGAATTCCCAGGAACCGTCACGGCTGGATTCCGGGGAGTTGGTATGGCAACGGTAGAAAATACGGGTGGCGTAGAAGCTACGGATGTTTCCGTTCATATAGAGACCGTACCTTTTTCGTATACGATGAACAAAGACCATCAAACCATTGCCCCCTACAGCAACCTTACTTTGCCCTTGACGATGTCTATACCTGCTTTACTCGGCCGATCAAAAGGAAGAATCACGATGACCGTGGGTGACCGCTCGGTTGAGCATTCCTTCGATATACAACCCATTTCTTGGCTTTATTTGTCTCTATCCGGTATGATCGGAAGCGCAGGGATTTTGTTATGGATCGTCATCGTACATCCTTTTTCAAAAAAAGTACCCAAAAAATAGCGCCGGATTCTACCGGTCTTGCTTCCGTCACGACGCGTCCCGGTGTTTATCTCTATTGCGATTCCCATGGTACAGTTCTTTATGTAGGAAAAGCGAAAAATGTAAAGAAAAGAGTCCGGCAATATTTTGTCCGCAGAGAGAGACTCACGACGAAAACGCAAACCTTGGTTCCTCAAATCAGCTCTATCCAAACGATTGCAACCGACAGCGAATTTGACGCCCTCCTCTTGGAAGCACATCTTATACGGGAATTTATGCCGAAATATAACAGTATTGCCAAGGATGATAAAAGTCCGCTCTATATCGCAATCACATTTGAAGAACTATTGCCACGCATCATTTTGACAAGAAAAACGACGATCGATTCATGGAAATCTCATCCAAAACGTGCGATTTTTGGTCCGTTTCAATCGGGTCGGATAGCGCGCCGGCTCTTGCTCTCCGTGCGGCATAGTATTCCATTCTGCAGCCAAAAACAACGTAATGGAAACCCTTGTTTTTATACCCACATAGGACTTTGCGACCCCTGTCCAAGTCTCATAAGCAAAATGCCGGAAGGAATAGGCAAGGCTCAATTACTTCGAAGGTATAAACACAATATTCGACGTGTTGCTCTGGTCCTCTCAGGACAGGCAAGTAAAGTCCGGATCGAACTGACGCACGCGATGAATGCGCGCGCTGGTGTCATGGCGTATGAGGAGGCAGGAGAGATAAAAAAACAAGTGGATGCGCTCGATATGCTCCTGACCCATATATTTGATCCGAGTGTATATACCGATGGGGCAAGTCAACCCTCCCACATTCATGAGACACGACTTACCGACCTTGTCCGGGTATTATCGGGTGCAGGGATGACCTTGACATCGCTCAAAAGAATCGAGTGCATCGATATTTCCACCATACAAGGTTCATGGTCTACCGGATCGCTTGTCGTATTTACGGATGGTATTCCTGATACGGGACAGTACCGCAGATTCCGTATCAAGCTCGGGGGCAAGCCGAATGATGTGGGCATGATGACTGAAGTTATCACACGCCGGTTTGGGCACGCGGAGTGGCCAAATCCTAATTTACTGATTGTTGACGGAGGAAAGCCGCAGGTGAAAGGAGCGCTCAATGCGCTATCTGGATTTTCAAATATTCCCATTATTGGCCTCGCGAAGCGATTTGAGGAAATTATTATTCCATCAGGCAATCCTTCATCTCCTTTCTTTTCAACGATTCGACTTGAAACCTCCCGCCCTGCTCTCCAGATACTCCAGCACATCCGGGATGAGGCCCACCGGTTTGCAAAAAAATATCACACCTCGTTGCGATCGCTCTCGTAGGAACCGCTTTCGTTGGTAATTCACCCGGTTTATGGTAGCATTTATAGTATGAAAAAGTTCCTGCGTTCGATCGTATTTCATGTGTTTGCGCTCTGGCTGACCAGCACGCTCATCACGAGTCTCTCCATATCCGGAAATGCATGGGGCATGCTCTCGGCCGGGTTTATGCTCACCGTCATGATGGTGCTTCTCAAGCCTTTGGTGTCTCTTATATTTCTCCCGATCAATATCTTGACACTTGGACTCCTGAGTTGGTTTGTCAACGTCGTTGTCCTTTACCTTTGGACGCTATTCGTGCCCAACGTGTCGCTCGTACCATGGGTATTTCCAGGGTTAAATGTTGGCGGATTTATCATGCCTTCGGCCCAATTAAGCATGCCCTGGACTCTGGTGATTGTGTCCTTGGTCATCATGTTTATCGTTTCTGCATTGGAACGGTTAGATGATCATTAAATTGGTTCCCTATGCAACATAAAGTTCATTATCCGAGAGTGGTCTGTATTGGGGGAGGAACGGGTACCTTTGTGGCTCTAAAGGGACTCAAGGAATACCCCGTCGATCTTACGGCAATCGTTACCATGGCAGATAGTGGCGGAAGCAATAAGCGGATCCGTGATGAATTCGGACTTCTTCCGACGAGCGATATCCGTCAATGTTTCGTGGCCCTTGCCGATGAAAATGGCGGCGCGGGACTTATGCGTAATCTTTTTATGTACCGTTTTGAAAAGGGCCAGGGAATAGCCGGTATGACCTTTGGTAATTTATTTATGGCAGCGCTTGCCGATATTTTAGGATCTCAGGCGGAAGCAATCCGGCAAACCAGAAAAGTACTCCGTATAAAAGGGAAAGTGATCCCGGTCACGTATACCGATACCAATCTTTCCGCCCGGTATGAAGATGGCCATGTTGTGACGGAGGAACATCTCATCGATGAACCGGAGCACGATGGAAAACTCACGATCGAGGATGTTTTTTTATCTCCTGAAGCTCACGCGACTCCGGAGGCCATAGAAGCGATAGGGCAAGCGGATCTTATCGTTCTTGGGCCCGGAGACCTCTATACCAGTTTGATACCAAATTTACTCGTGAATGGAATTTCTCAGGCTCTTGCTAAAACAAAAGCAACCGTCGTGTATGTTCTCAACCTCATGACGAAATACGGTCAAACGTATCAATATACAGCTCTCGACCATATGAATGCGTTGGAACGGTATATCGGTCGTCAGGTGGATTCGGTACTCGTCAATACCGCGCCAATTCCGGACAGAGCGTTATCCGTCTATGCGAAATCTCATGAAGTACCGGTGGTCAATAATCTTGTAGCGCGGTCACCCTACCACGTGCATCAGGCGGATTTGTTGGGAAGCACGCTCGTCATGAAGTCTAAAAGTGATGCGCTTGTCCGAAGTCTTATCCGCCATGATAGTGCGAAACTTGGGGTCGCTCTCATGGATATACTCAATCACCCTTGATACGGACGGCAATTTGCCATACACTACCTATACGCATGAAATCAATACTTCTCATTATTCATCTCCTTGTGGCAATGGGCATGATAAGCCTCATCCTTCTCCAGTCCAGTCGAGGAGGATTGGGGAGCGCATTTGGTGGTGCGGAAGGATACCGCACCAAGAGGGGCGCCGAACGCATCGTATTTACGATGACCATCGTGTTTGCGGTTCTTTTTCTCATTTCGTCTGTAACGACGTTTCTCGTGCGTTAAGAACGAACCGTCTTGCGTATGATCTTTCGACAAAGCCGCTATCTTATACTCGTTACCCGGGAACTTTCCAAAAAATATACCCTTCCTCTCATTCTTGGTTTTCTTTTAGGCCTTTTTGGGATGATTGCATTCCGGCAATTTGCCCTCCGTGCAGCCAATCAATTGACCACTCCCTCCGTTCATATCGGTCTTGTCGGTGATGTTACCCTCGCGTCGTTGCCACTATCTATCCAGACGCTCATCAGTAGCGGTCTATCGGCGGTAAAGATGGATGGAAGTCCACGCCCGGATCTTGCCACGAAATGGATAGCCACGGATAGTGGCCGGACGTATGTTTTTACCATAGCAGAAAATGCACATTGGCATGATGGGAAACCGGTGATGGCCAAGGATATCAATTATAATATCCGGGATGTTACGTTTGCCGTCGATTCGCCCTACGCCATCCGGGCAACGTTGAAAGAACCGTTTAGTCCATTTCTCACGCTTGTTTCCAAGCCTATTCTTCAAACTGGACTCAAGGGATTCGGCATGTATCGCGTCGGAAGTGTACGACTCAAAGGCGACGCAATTCAGACATTGCGGTTGGATCCGGTTGCCGGACAGACAATCTCTGCCCGTGAATATCGGTTTTACCGTACTGAATCGGCTGCGATTACCGCATTTGAGCTCGGTGACGTCGATATTCTTGAGGATTTGTCTTCTTCGGTTACTTTTACGAATTGGAAAAATGCGTCTGTATCTGCCCGCCCACGGTATAATCGCGTCGTTGCATTGTATTTTAATACGAGAGAGTCGCTCCTTGCAGAAAAAAGTTTCCGCCAGGCTCTCGGGTACGCGATCCCAGAGTTAGGATTTGAGCGGGCATACTCACCAATCGCCAAAACGTCATGGGGATATACGGACACCATAAAAAAATATGATTATGACCTACGTCAAGCGAAAAAACTGATGACGAATTCCAAAGTGGCCTCCCAATCGGCTCGTTTGACTATTTCCACATTTTCCCAATATATTGATGTCGCCCAGAAGATTGCCACTTCCTGGACAAACCTAGGAGTTGCGACGGGCGTACAAATCGTCAATCAAGTAGAACCATTTCAGGTGTTTCTCTCTGCACAAGCTATTCCACCGGATCCGGATCAATATCCCCTTTGGCATAGCACCCAGACTCCCACGAATATTACGGGGTATGTGAATGTCAAAATAGATAAACTTCTGGAAGACGGGAGAAGAGAACAGGATATTGAGAAGCGCAAGAAAATATATTTCGATTTTGCCAAACGATTGGTTGAGGATGCCCCGGCTCTGTTCCTTTATTACCCCACGACGTATACGGTGACGCGGAGAAAATAGGTCTGATATAATTGCTTGACGCCGATGTGGTGAAACTGGTATACACGCTAGCTTCAGGAGCTAGTGACCTTAAACAAGTCGTGGGAGTTCGAGTCTCCCCATCGGCACAAGGGGGAGACGAGAAGTTTATCCTGAGCGAAGTCGAAGGAAGTCTCCCATCGGCACCGAGTCAAACTCGGTAACCACGTTTGACGTGGCACTCCATAGATTAATATCAATAAACACGGTACAATACATATTTGCCGCGGACGTGGCGGAACTGGTATACGCGTACGCTTGAGGTGCGTATCCCGAAAGGGGTGGAGGTTCAATTCCTCTCGTCCGCACAAAAAATAGGGATCCGTAGCTCAGCTGGTAGAGCGTTGCGTTTACATCGCAAATGTCAGAGGTTCGATCCCTCTCGGATCCACTATTTTTTACGCCGAGATAGCCAAGGTAGTCAAGGCGCCTGTCTGAAAAACAGGTTATCTGGGTGCAACTCCTAGTCTCGGCACCGAACAAAATTAAGAAATTTTTTCGGTGTAAACACGATACAATTGCGTTTACGCGGAAAATTTTGTCGACAAAATTATTCCGCGGCGGTAATTCATCGGTAGAATGCTTCCTTGCCAAGGAAGATGTAGCGGGTTCAATTCCCGTCCGCCGCTCAAAATTATTTATTTGGGGGATCGTCCAATGGTAGGACGACGGACTTTGAATCCGTTAATCTAGGTTCGAATCCTAGTCCCCCAGCTCAGGTCTCCACACGCCACGCCTCTGAAACTGTCGCTCGAACAAGTCGCCGAAAGCGACTAAAAGAAAAAACAATGACTATTTCCCTTGACAATGTTTTTAGTATATGTATTAATTAACAGAATGACATCTTTTCTAAAACTATTATTTGTTTATTTTGTTTTGATTTTTGCACTTGCTGGTTCTGTTTTTGCTCAAACTCCAATTTCTACTATAACAACATCGCCAACTCCAGTTGTGATCAGTGATTACGCAAAAGATGTTAAAGATGGTGAAAAAGAAACAGCAAATGATGTTGAAGCGCAAAACAACCAAAAAGACGTTGAGGATAACGAAGATATCGAGGCTCAGGAAGAAACAGAACCGACAGAACCAGTTGAGGCTATTGAACTGAAGGAAGCAGTGGAGCCGCAGGAAGCTGTAGAAAATGAAAGTGAAGAAGGAAAAAGTGGCGGGGAAGGAAGCTCTGAGGGGTCAGGTCAAAAATCAGATGAGCAACAATCAACAACAAATGAAAAATAATCCACAAATAGTTCCTCCAGTAAACCCAAAGGTGCCGCTTTCTCTAGAAGCGGTCGTTCCAGTTGAAGATGTTCCATCCTCCAAGTCTAAACATGCGCTGTGGTATGTTGGTGGAGCTATTGTGGTACTCCTCCTCTTTGGTTTGTTCTATACTACGCTACAAAAATCAAAACTGACCCCTCCTCAAAAAGCAGTTGCCCCACAGCCAACGTATTCCCTAAAACCGACCCTTGCCCGCAGTAAAGCGCCAGGTATCATTGTCAGTATTGTTACTGCCAAGGGCATAGATCCAAAAACAGGAGAAGCAGTTAATCCCACAACTACATTTTTAACCACAGAGAAAAGAATCTATGCGGTGACGACGCTTCAAAACGCTAAAGTAGGAACAAAAATTGAGTATGTGCGCTACCTAAACGATAAATTTCTTGACAATAGAAGCATAACAATTTCAAAACCAAATACCAATAACACGAGTTTTGTTTGGAGTCTCAAGAATTCAACATCTGCTCGTCTTGTTGGAGAATATAAGGTGAAACTCTATACCAACGGTATTTTTGAAAAGGAAACTTTTTTTACAGTGCGCTAAGATACTCTATCTTATGCCTCACGCATAAATTCTTTTTCCCTATCAAGTTAAGCGAGTCGAGCTAACACATCGATAATCCTAACGGATGGAGTTGCGTACTATCTGAAGCACAAAATCGTCAAGGGTCATACCATACGCCTGTATACTTGCTGTCATGGCGTCGCGTGGATTCGGATCAAAGCCCGCATTGGCATTAGCTTCCAGGAAATACCACTGATGTATTTTAGGATTGTACCGTAAATCAAACCGTGCGTAGTCCCGTAGTCCCAACGCATAAAAGGCCCGGATGGCATCCTTTCGTATGCTTCCATCGATATCGTTTCTTAATTGTTTTGGAGGAGAGATGAAGTGACAACTTTTATAAACCGGTAATTTTTTACTCCATTTTTCATCAAATCCATAGATATTCCATTTGTTTTTAATTTTTCCTTTAAATGCGATTTCTGCTATCGGCAGCGCATACGTTTTTGACGGTGTTTCGAGCACCGTTACTTGCAATTCTTTCCCTGCGATAAATACTTCGGCAAGGATTGTCTGATGGTGTTTTCGTCGAAGAGTTGTCACGATTTCTTTAAATCGTGTATACGTCGTCGCTATTGAGTTATCTGTGATACCAATGCTGCAATGTTCAAATGCAGGTTTGAGGATGACCGGAAATTTTCCCGGTATCATGCTCCGGCGTAACCGCTGCCCCATGCGGATAATAGAATATTGTGGTGTGGGTAATCTATTGTGTTCAAAGACTTTTTTTGTTTTCAATTTATTATTTGTTGTTTGTATTGCGCGGAACGATGAACCGGAATAAGGAATATTGAGCCGACCTAATATGCGCGCAATCTCGAGTTCCATTTTTTTACTATCCACCAGGTTAAAGACAAAATCTGCCCTGAGGTCTTTGAGAGCAGATAAATCATCCGGTTCCACTTTGATGACTTGTACTGTGTAGCCGCGTCTGCGAAATAACCGTTGCATATACTTGACGATATCATCCGTCTGATTATCAACGAGGGCATGCTCACGGCTAAAATATTCGTTCGTAATGCTTTCCGGTACATAATGGTACAGGAGCGCTACGGTCAGCTTTTTTTTCTTGATAATACGTTTCTTATTTTTCATAGTATATAATTGTTCATTCTAGCCCACATTCAGTTATGCAGATATTTTCCTGCTTGTCAACTTCTACTCTCGATTTTGGTACAATAGACTACGAAGAGTTGGAAATAGCCACGGTGGTGAAATGGTATACACGAGGGCCTTAAGAGCCCTTATCCGACTAGGATGTGAGAGTTCGAGTCTCTCCCGTGGCACAATATGATACTCAATTTTTTTCAGCGGGTCTATGCCGTGGTGCAACGAATACCGAGCGGCAATGTTGCAACATACGGCTTAATTGCTGACCTCATTGGCACAAAAGACGCGAGACGAGTGGGCCACGCTCTTCACGCTAATCCTGATAGCTCCAAGACTCCCTGTCACCGCGTGGTCTTCTCTGATGGCCGGTTAGCTCCGGGATATGCCTTTGGAGGACCCGAAGAGCAACGCAGAAAGCTTGAATCCGAAGGGGTAAGTTTTCTTCCGAATGATCGCGTGATTCTTTCTTTGCACCTTTGGGATCCCACCTGACGATAGCTCTAAAACCTGATACAATCTAAGTGCTGAAAAGCCGGGGTGTGGCGCAATTGGCTAGCGCGCATCGTTTGGGACGATGAGGTTGTGAGTTCAAGTCTCACCACCCCGACACATGAAAAAACTAATTGCAATAGCAATTATCCTCGTCGGGATATTTTCTATTTGGTTTTATTCTCGGCATCCTCTTCAAACAACGGTAACCGTCCGAAATACGACTTTCATTGTTGATGTCGCCGTCACAGCTAAGGAAAAAGAAGTAGGATTGGGTAATAGAGGCTCACTTACTCCGGACCGGGGAATGCTTTTTGTGTATGATATCAAGGCGAGATATCCTTTCTGGATGCGTAATATGCACTTTCCGATCGATATTCTCTGGATTGATGACCGGACGATCGTCGATATATCCAAAAATGTTCCGACTTCAGATAAGCCGTTAAACCAGCTTCCCATTTATCACCCAAATGTTCCCGTAGATAAGATATTGGAAGTCAATGCGGGCCTCGTGGATGAATACGCTATTACTGTTGGAGATAAGATTGTCATTAAAAATTGACTCTAGCGCTCCCAGAGGGAATCCCTGCCCGCTAGCGCCTGAGCCTAGCTCTGGCAGGCGGGGAACCTTCATTTCCTCTTTACCTGCCCGCCGCGCCATTAATAAAAAAGTACGGCTGTATGCGCTCCCGGTGGGAATCGAACCCACAACCTACTCTTTAGAAGAGAGTTGCTCTGTCCATTGAGCTACGGGAGCCTATCGGTAATTATACAACGGGTTAAGATTTTCTGCGCGCTTTGGCAGGCGGGGAAGAGAGGTGCCCCGCCTGCTACACCTCCAGCGTAGCTCTGGCGGGCAGGTCTATCCGTTGAGCTATGGGAGCGTAAGAGCGGGTGAAGGGAATCGGACCCTCGTACCGAGTTTGGAAAACTCGTATTCTACCATTGAATTACACCCGCGATTTCCCTATTATATCGTATGCGCAATACTATGCACCAGATGAAGCTCTTTTTACTGCTCTTTATATTTCTTCTTGCTCGACCGGCAATTGCCATCTATGATCCGCTTTCCGTCCCGAATAACAAATATGGCATCCATGTGGCTGATCCTAATGATATATCCAAAGTGAAAGATCTGGTCAACTCGACCCAGGGGGATTGGGGATACGTTACGTTGGTTATACCCGATAACGAACGCCGCGTCGATGTTTGGCAGCCGGTATTTGAACGCATGAAACGCGATCATCTGATCCCTATTGTGCGACTTGCGACCCATGTAGAAGGTGGCGTGTGGATAAAGCCATCACTCACTGACGCTCATGTTTGGGTAAATTTTCTCAAAGAACTCCCGTGGCCAACAAAAAATCGCTATATCATTCTATTTAATGAACCGAACCATGCAAAAGAATGGGGTGGAACGGTCAGCCCTCATGAATACGCGGATGTTTTTATGGCCTATGCAAACGCCTTGAGACAGGCATCAGAAGACTTTTTTATCCTGCCTGCCGGTCTGGACGCGTCGGCGCCCAACGGCCGCGATACCATGGATGAGGAATTATTTTTGCGGTGGATGATTATCCAACAACCAGACATTCTCAACGTCATGGATGGTTTAACCTCACACTCTTACCCCAACCCGGGATTTTCCGGATCCCCTTATGCGCAAGGTCGGGGAACACTGAGGACATATGAATGGGAACTCAAGGTTCTTGCCGATCTCGGGTCTACAAAGAGACTTCCGATATTCATTACTGAAACTGGCTGGGCACACAATGGGAATGCAGGAAAACAAACCCGATTGTCACCGGACGATGTGAGTCAGTACGTGGAAATTGCTTCAAAGACTGTCTGGAATAACCCCCAGATTGCCGCGGTGACGCCGTTTCTTTTTAGCTATCAAGATGGCCTCTTTGCTATGTTTTCCTGGCTGCGTTTGACTACACGCGAGCCTTATTCCTTCTACCGATCATATCAACACATTGCTAAAATGAAAGGCGAACCGCTTACCTATCCAACGAACGACTATCTCGCTCTCATTGCTCACCCGCTTAACCTCTAACACAAAATACGGTATACTACCGATATTGGTGATCCCCGCCTGCAACGCCTGAGTTTTGCGATGGCGGGCAGGGTAGCATCGTCCATAGGACGACTAGCCTATGGCTAGCAATGGTAGTGCACTAATTTGAAAAAATGTATTATCTTTATTTTTTAAAGAGTTTAAAAAATCAAGAAGTATATGTAGGAAGTACCTCTAAACACCCGGAGGTGCGACTACTTGAACACAATAACGGTTCCAATAAGTGGACTAGACAAAATAGACCGTTAAAGTTAGTCTATTTTGAAAAATATCACTGCAATAAAGATGCAAAGTCTAGAGAATTATTTTATAAATCAGGGGTAGGAAAAGTTGTAAAAAATATAATAATTGAAGCCTTTGAAAAGATTTCTAAATAATATATCGTCCATAGGACGACTAGCCTTTGGCTAGCATTGGTGATCGTAGCACAATGGTAGTGCACCAGCTTGTGGAGCTGGGCGTTGCGGGTTCGAATCCCGTCGGTCACCCATTCGACAGGCTCAGGGTTTACGACCCAAGACAGTATGGAGTGGTACGTGTATATTCTTCTTTGCGATGAGAAAACTTTTTATGTGGGATTAACCTCTAATTTAAAAGAAAGACTGCATTCTCATAATTCTAAATATAATATCGGTACGAAAAAGTTTTCTCATATTGAGTTGGTCTATTCTGAAAAACATCCCGATCGGAAATCTGCTGAATATCGTGAAAAACAACTCAAACGCTGGACACACGCAAAGAAGAAAGCATTAGTTGAAGGAAATATCGAATTATTGAAACAACTGAGTAAATCCTGAGCGTGTTGAATGATCGACGGTTAATGGTGAGCAAAGTCGAACCATCCCGTCGGTCACCCCAAGAGCTAAGTCGTTAGAGAATTCCAACTTTAAAGTAATATATTTGATTCAAAGCTATATTAAGATCCTAGCGTGGTTAGCTATTTCATATCAGGTAAGTATGATTTAAAATCAACTTATCATGGTTATTAGCTCGGTATCCGAAGAAAATATATTTTACGAATTGCTTGATAATACTAAAGATAATATCAAATACGCTTTTGAAAATAATTGGCCATATATTCTACAAGCCACGCGAAATGGATATATGACATATGGCGATACAGAAACAAAAGTGTATTATACTAAACGATTTCCTAACGTAGAAAGATCGCCTATTGTGATAGTAAATGCACTAGGGAGATACCCTAGAGAATGCATAAGTAAACTTGCACTGAATAATCATAAAAATAACATTAATACAATTGTAAAAAACGTTCCTTCTAATAATTTGCAGTGGTGGCTGGAAAATAATTTTACCGAAACAACGACACCCTGGAGTCATTATTCGATAAAGGATGATAATACTTTCCCACAATATATTGTTCTTAACGAGACAATACTGCTCAAAGGTTTTAAAGAAGATGTAAAGTATCAAATCAATCGTTTTCAAAAAAGACCAATCTCTACAATTCAATATTCAGAAAATTATAACAAAGAAGCAATGCGTCTACTTGATGATTTCTCGATTTATTCTCAAAATAAAGGAAATGATTATGCTAATGAAGTTAAAAATGGACATTTATTTTTTTTTGATAATTTAATTCAAAAAAGAATCAGGTTTGCACATATTGAAAACGATAGATTAATAGGTTTTTCATTTTTAACTCCTGTGAATAATATAATTTTTTATAATGCTGTTATATGCCAATACGAAAGAAACATTATGAAATATTTGGTGTACCAAAGTTTAAAGTTACTAGCAGAGAGAAATATATACAAGTATTTTTGTATGCAGGGTTCAGAAAATGAGGGACAAGACTATTTAAAAAAACGACTTGGTGCATCAATAGTAATTCAGAAAACACACTTGACTTATTCCCCGTAGTCATCAATGAGATTATTTAACTACTTTAGGTGCCAGCAGGTGTAGTCTCTAAAACATTTAGCGATTTATACACAACACTCAACAATACAGCCTCTCTAGAATTCTCCATGAAATACCTTGCTAGGTTGGCATATAGTCCCGTTGGGGACCCACAGTTCGACAAGCTCACTGTTCAAGTGAGTTTGGCGGAGTGTGAGCGATGGGATGAGAAGTTTATACTGAGCTTGCCGAAGTAAATCCCGTCGGTCACCCCAACCTTTTTAGCTTCAAGTAACTTAATCAAACTATTCTAATCCAAAACTGGACTTGAACTACTTGTCAAAATTAAACAAGTTCTTCCTTCCGCAACTCCATGATATAAGTGGGATCAGGCTCATTATGAATTTGTACTGTTTTTACATATTTAAACCCTGCTTTTTTGTATGCCTTAATTGCTCTGGTGTTATTTGGTTCCGGGCCAATGATGCAGGTATTTATACTATTATTTGCAAAAACAATTTTTTTAAGAAACTTTTTTATCATCTTATTTCCTAATTCTCGACCCATAAATGAAGTGTCCCCTATAAATAAATCTATACTTGCAGTGTTGTCATCATACCCTACATGGTTTCCAAACTCGGGCCAATCATTCACTTTATATGTTTGCATATAGGCAACTGGTTTTTTACCATATAAAACTATATAACAATCCGTTGGTTTTTCTCCTTTTATTTTCGGAGCATAACGTTTAGTAATTGCTTCCAGTGTATTTTCTTTGTCTTTGTCATACCATTCATGCACATGAGGTTCATTAAGCCATTTATGCATGAGGTCTAAACCGGCTAGTTGGAGTCTTTCAAAAGAAATAAATTTCGGATTAAGCATGTGTATATTGTATCATTTGGGGACTATAAAATCGCAAATGCGGATCTTAAAAATACCAACTTTCGTTGGTTTCAATGAACTATTTATAGTAAGTCCTTACATCGTTCGATAGTCTACCCACAGAACGATGGGGTGAGAAGTTTACCCTGAGCGAGTCATCGAGTCGAATGGGAATCCCGTCGGTCACCCCAAAACAGTGTATAATAATCTTCATGGCATTATCTCCGGTCGTTGATTCATTGCTTACAGAAATTGAAGCAGACAGCCATACGGCGACCCGCAGTACGCACGCCGATGTGAGCCGCGCGGTTTCAGCGTTTGCCGTCCTTTATGAAAAAGCAAGAAATGCTGTAGAATTCCGTGCCGATCATCTCGTCCGCAGAGCAGCTATTGAGCGCATACTCAAACGCCGGTTCCTCATTAACGGTGGCCCGTCCGCTATCGCCGAGAGCCTGATCACTGAGCTTCTTTGGGCGCGGTATATAGATAGCGCGCTCATCACGGATGCGAAAACGAACACTATTCAATCGATTATAGACCGTTATGCGCGCGTCAAACACATTATGGATGCTTCGCCCCACGGGCGATTTCTTTCATGGGATTTCCTTACGGGCTTGGCGTCTTCTGAAATAGAAGAGACCCTTATCTCCGGAAGAAAACGAAGTGCCCTGACAAATTTCTTTTATCAGGCAATACGACCGGACATTACCCTACCGGGCATGGATGAGCAGTATGTCAATCTTCTCACATTTATCGCCGTCGAACGCGCCTATTCTCAATCAGACGATGCGATCCTTTCCTATCATGTGTTGCGCATCATGCTTCCTGAATGGTTCACCAATGACGAACAGTCTATCGACAAGAATTGGAAGAATTTTTTGCAGGTTACGGAAATGATGCATAAAGCCATGCGGGATACCAATAGTGATGCGCTATTCCGGTACGTCCGGAAGCATGCTCCACCGTTTCTTCTCTTGCAGGATTTTCTTTTCGAAACCGGAGAAAAAGCACGAGGCATCATCGAGGATAAGACTGCATTTGAACAAAAACTCGCTGAGATTGCCGGGGCCCGGTACCATGCCATTGGCAATAAAGTGAAGCGGGCGATCGTACGGAGCTTTATCTATATTTTCTTTACCAAAATGATTTTTGCTTTTGCTCTGGAAGCCCCCTATGATCTCCTTATCGCGAAAAAAATTGCGTATTTACCTCTCGCCGTCAATACGCTCTTCCCGCCGGTTCTTCTCATCCTCGTGGCTGGGCTCTTCACGGTTCCGGGTGCCGATAACACTCGTCGACTGATCGACCGGCTTTTTACCATCATCTACAAATTTGACACTCTCAAATCCGATACCGATTCTTTTGTCGCAGTACCGCGGGTGAGACGACCGCTGCTGACTGCCGTCTTCTCTCTGTTTTATCTGGCAACGTACGGCATCACTTTCGGACTGATCCATATGGGCTTGACGTCCCTTCACTTTAGTATAGCCAGTCAAATCATCTTCATCTTTTTCGTGGCACTCATCAGTTTCTTTGCCTATCGCATCCGACTCTCGGCCAAAGAGTACGAAATGGTTGAGCATCAAGGAATCCTCGAGCCGCTCTTTGACTTTTTCTTTCTTCCCATTCTGCGCGCCGGGCATATCCTTTCCCAGGGCATTGCTAAGATAAATGTCTTCATATTTCTTTTTGATTTTATTCTGGAAGCACCCCTGAAAGTCATCTTCGATGTGGTCGAGGAATGGATCCGCTTCGTGAGGATCAAGAAGGATGAGATTATTTAAACTTCGAGAGCCCCCAATCTGATATAATCAAAGTGGTAATTTTTGCGCCTATAGCTCAACGGATAGAGCAATAGTCTTCGGAACTATTTATGCAAGTTCGATTCTTGCTAGGCGCGCCCGAGAAATTTGTAGGGCGCGTAGCTCAATGGTAGAGCATTTCCCTCTTAAGGAAGTGGTTGGAGGTTCGAATCCTCCCGCGCTCACCGCGTCAAACGCGACACGTCAAACGTGCCGAGTTTGTAAGCGAGTCGCGTTTGACGCGACCTTCGAATATATTTTCCTACGATGGGAACGACGGACGTTTCTATATCTGAAAATGGATATTTTGTATATATTCTTCAAATAATTTCTACTTTTTGATAAATTACGATTATGTCCATTAAGAAGCTAATTATTTTTGTTGATCGGGGCGATATAGCCAGAGCTCCCATTGCAGCAGCAATCGTTAGTCAAAATCTTAACGAAAGAAATTTACAAAATCTATACTCTGTAATTTCATTTAGAACGCAAGGTTATGCTCCTGATGACAAAGAACCCATAAAATTTCCCAATATAACGTATTATCGTAAGCAGTATTTAGATTCAGAAAGATGGCTTAATGAACACAACATCGATTTATCTTCTCGTTGGTCAACAGCTATTAATTCATGGTTTGCAGAAAAAGCCAAAGTTATTTTCGCAATGGACACTAAAACACGGCGATCACTTTTATTGATGTTTCCAAACTGTGAAGGAAAAGTACATACGTTCTCAGAAATTGTTCGTGAGGTTAAGGAAATCGACGATCCAGAGTTCGCGGAAGATAGACAAGGACTCGAACAAATATACAATGGAATAGAAAATACGATTGTCAATGGGTTCCCTAGATTACTTTCGTTAACAGATGGAATAAATGTTAAAAATTTAGAAACGGCAGATACTTACCCACGTAAAGAACAAAAGTAGACATACATAATGAAAGATTAAAATTACACTAATTCCCTTTTGTATATTACAATTCAAAAACCGCGCGCGCTCAAAAATAACTGGGTCAGAAGACTGAGCGTATTAATAGTGCTGCATCTGGGAGAGATTATCCGACTCTACCTATTAAATGCGTTCAATTTTATTCGAAGACGTTCACATCAGTTTTTCGAACTTTTATGAAGTTAAACTAAACCAATTGCCATGAAAGTCGCGGAATCCGCGTTTCCAGTTTACTTCCCATCCTGCTCCTTCCGGTGCCGGAACCTTCCCATATCCATTGGGCGTATCGATGACAAAGCGGGCTGTCGCCGCGACTCCGGATAGCATAGGACGCAGTTTTTGCCAAAGCGCAATTGCCCGATGAATCGGTACGGTAAAATGCTGAGCCCAATACACCGGATCATTCTGGAATACGTAATAGGGCACAACCCCTACGGAAGCAAGCTTCGTAAAAAGGTTATACAGTGTTTCCACGTCATCATTTACGCCTTTCAGGAGCACGGTTTGAGACATGACGACTGCGTTGCATTCCTTACGGAACCGCTCGAGGACTCCCAACGTTTGGGGCGTCAGTTCAAGCTCGTGATTAATATGAATCATCATGCGGGGATTGCGCAGTTGGGCTATAGCTTGAAAATGAGCATCGCGCAACAGGAGGGGGTTATGGACCGGTGTCCTCGTTCCGATGCGCACTATCGCGAGTCTTCCAGTACGCTGAAGTTCGCCGAGCTTCCCTAATACGTAGTGTAAAATGGGTGGGTGGACCGTCATAGGATCGCCGCCAGATAGGATAATTTCATTGATACCCTTTTCCTTTTCGATAAATGTAAGGGTTTCGTTAATTTGATCCATGAGGAGGTGCGGTGTGTGGGCAAGGGCCGCAGTACTTCCGGTCTCCTGATTGGCGGGTATTCCCACTTCGCGGCCGCGCGTACAAAAACGGCAGTATGCAGCGCAGTGGCGGGTAATAGTCCATAATGCTCTTCCCTGATAGGAAAAATCGTGTTTCTTATGACCCTTACTCGTGCCGTTTGTATATTTATAGACGAGTCCGGGCGCCACTTCATGGTGATCTTCCATAAGAGGATCCTTGGCTCCGCTTTTGAAGAATCGGCGCTCCAAATCCGGACGTGACACAAATTGGAGTCCGATGGGGCCTAAGGGTCCTCCGGTTTGCGCGATAAGGTCGGATAAATACGGCGGAAAAATTTCCGGCAATCCGCCATGCGGCAACATCATCTTCGTTCCCCGTGGCCGTAATGGTTCGACAAGAACAGTTTTTTTTACCATACGTAATTGTCTATGATGCGATACCTTCATCTAACACTATAGACTTCCGGCGTCTTGTCAATATAGAAATAAATATACAGAAAGAATGGCCGCGTAAACTTGACACAAATGTATCGATATGACAGCATGAAGAGTATGATACAGAAGATTATTCTTACCGTAGTTTGGTTTCCGCTGACATTCGTCCTGTTGATCCTTAATCTTACTCTCCTTCGTTCGCTCTATACCGATGGATCTCATGTCCAGGCGTCAGAATCGACTATGCTTCCAGCCAAGCATATCACCGCGGCAGCTGGGAGCGCCCAGACACTTGGTACATCAGTGATCGCCGGTGACGCGCGAGAAATGCTTCTGGAAGCATTTCTGAAGAAATTTGATTCTCCTATGGCGCCATTTGCGGGCTTGATCGTAAAAGAGGCGGACAAAAATGGTGTCGATTTCCGTCTCGTGGTGGCGATAGCCATGTGCGAATCAAATTTAGGCAAGAAAATGCCCAAAAAAGATGAATATAATGCTTGGGGGATCGCCGTCTATACCGGACAAAACCAGGGAAAGGCTTTTGACAGCTGGCCGCATGCGATTGAGTGGGTATCCACTTATATTAAAACGAAATACTATGATCGAGGAATCACAGACCTACTGCAAATCGGCGCTATCTGGGCACCTCCTTCTGTCGCAAACGGAAACTCGTGGGCAAATTGCGTCGGAAAATTTCAATCTACTATCCTCTGATTGCCCGCGATACTAATCCGCCTGCCCGCAATCGCCCTGCCCGAAGCTGCTGCATCGCTGCAGGCGGGTACGCTCAAGCGTTGCAGGCGGGCGAATGCATGCCAATGCAACGAATGAATACTGATACATTTTGAAAGCCCTATAATACTTGACAAATAGATAATTATAGGGTATTATACTTCCTTAGATCCTAAGGTGGGCCATCCAAATGTCTGCTTTAGGATTTTTAGTAGGCAGTTGCTTTCTGAGGCAACCGAAGAATGCTTACTGCCGACTATCCCGAAGTCACGCTCTTGTGACGCGTCCCGCTTAGCGGGACGGGAACAAGGAAGTGTACTTCTGGGGTTGATGAACCACAGACTTCTCCCTCTTCCTTCACCTCGATCCGTCAGCCGACGGACCGGCGTGAGGCAAGACACTATGAAACAAATCAATAATCTCATTCTTGCATTTCTTCTTTTTTATACCGTACTCACGGTTCATACTCCTGTCGTGATGGCTCAGGAACCTGAGGCGGGGGGAGCAGCACAGCTTCGTTTTGGTCAAATATTACGGGACGAGCGCATCGATCGTCTCCGCACCTACCTAGCCATGCACAACTCTCCACTCGTGGAAGAAAGTGCACATTTTATAGCGGAAGCCGACCGTCTCGGCTTAGATTGGAAACTCGTGGCAGCGATAGCCGGTGCGGAATCAACATTTGGTAAGCGTGTGCCGGGAGGCTCCTACAATGCCTGGGGATGGGGGATTCCCACTGGTGCCCAATCCGGGATCGCGTTTGATAGCTGGAAGGAAGGGATCACGAAAGTATCAGAAGGATTAAAAAACCGCTATATTGCCCGAGGAGCAATCTCCGTCGAACAAATCGGAAGGATTTATGCAGCGAGTCCCCGGTGGGCAGGGAACGTGCGGTTCTTTATAAACGCGATAGAAACGTTTGCTCCCAATGATCCTTCGCTTCTGGCAGTTGCCCTCTAAGGAGAGGTATAATGACTCCGTGCGCCTCTGTGGCGGAACTGGTATACGCGTACGCTTTAGGAGCGTATCCCGTAAGGGTTGGAGGTTCAAATCCTCCCAGAGGCACATCGATACATATCGATGTCTTGCACGATCGTTCTTCTGAGTGCTACGATGAAGTAATGATGAACTACAGATTCGGTACAATTTTTGGGATACTGGTTTTGCCGGTGTTGCTTTTACTGTTTGCACAACCCATCGCTGCTTCTTCCCCCCAGGCCTATCAGGATTACCTGTATCAATTTGATCTGTATCGCCAAAAACAGAGCGCATTTTCGGTTGCCAAAGGCGAATATGAAAAGTTCCACAGTCTCACGAGTCAAACGACGGCCCTCTCCACTACCACGGCGATGCTCGCGCAGCGCAACAATCTCTTGCGGGCATATCTCCTCCTCCTCAACGAAAAAATCAATGAGAATCCTGGTCTTAACGAACTGCAGAAAGCGGAGCTTCATGGTACGGTCAATACTGAAATTAAATTTTTTGACGGACACACCATGCGCATTGCATCCATAGGGTCGCTCGAGGATGCAACGATTGTATCTCGAGAACTCGAAACGCATAATAAAATTCTTCAAACTGTGATGCGGCAGACTATTACAGGAATATCATTTGGCACATTGGCTTCATTATCCCGGCAATTTGACATGGGATTTTCACAAGCGCAAGCATTGGTCAATGCGTCCAAAGCTATCTTCACTCCTCAAAAGCAAGCTACAATAGACCGTTGGCTACAACAGATACAAAATGTTCGGAAACTGTATCAACAGAAAGTTGACGATATTGGATCTATGAATACGAAGCTTTCAGAACGCAGTGTAGACGGCCTGGATGATGGATTTCGAAATCTTAAAAAAGATATCGCTCAAGCCAAAATATATTTACAAGACGGCAATAGATTCATCGGAGAGCTTATCGAAGCGTTACGGTATCAGAATTAATACAGATATGAACGATGAACACGCATTATTTCAAGATGTCGCGGAACCTGCCCAACCGGTAGAAGTGCCAGTTCCTGTTGTTGGCCCTACCAAGTCGTCAACGGTGCGGTTATGGCTTATTGCTATCGTGGCTATCTTGCTAGGACTTGTTGGACTATTTATATGGAAAATCCTTAATCCACCTCCCAAACCGATTATTCAAGTGACACAGTCACCGACCCCGACCCCGACCCCCATACGGATTCTATCCTCAATTGCTAGCGAAAGCGCTTTTGTGAATTTGACGCAATTACACGCTTCGCTCTCCACAGGATTATCCCAAGCAAATCTTGATGATCCGAGTCTTTCTCCCCCGGTCATAGAGCTCCCTCTGGGATTTAAACCGTAAACATGGTAGTATCTTTTCTCATATGATTACCGCTCTGGAACATCAACAAAACGGTACTGTTACCCTTACCATTACGATACCATGGGCCTCTGTAGTAGCTGCCCGCGAAACGGTCACCGCAGAGCTCGTAAAAAATATTGAACTTCCGGGTTTCCGTAAAGGCAAAGTTCCCCGGGAAACTGCCCAAAAACACTTGGATTCCTCAAAAATATATGAAGAGGTAATCCAAAAACTTCTTCCCCAGGTTTACTCAGATGCCGTGGTTGAACATAAACTCCACCCGGTTGTTTTGCCCAAGATTGAAATCGTAGAGGCCAAAGAAGAAACTGATTGGGTCATACGTGCGCATACTGCGGAAAAGCCGGTCGTAACCCTTGGGGATTATAAAAAAGCAATCCGGGAAGCAAAGGCCACCAAACGCAATACAATATGGACCCCGAAGGATGGGATCGAACCCCCCAAACCCGAGGAAGAAGCCAAATCCAAACAAATGACGTTGGGAGAACTCTTGGAGGCGCTGTTTACTGTGGTTACATGTCAGATTCCTGATATTCTCATTGAGAACGAAGTCAACCGGGGGCTTTCCGATCTCATCGATCAAACGAAAAAACTTGGGCTAACTGTCGACCAATATCTTTCCTCTACAGGGAGGACTGCCGAGAGTGTAAAAAAAGAATATTCCGAAAACTCCCGCCGCACGCTTACCCTCGAATTTGCTCTCGAGACGATAGCTGATGCAGAAAGTATATTTGTTTCTGACGATGATATCGAAAAAGCTATTAAAGCAGCCAAATCCGAAGAGGAACGGGCGTCTCTTGCCCGAGAGCGCTACTACCTGGCTACCATCCTGCGGCGCCAGAAGACTCTTGACTTTTTGAGTACAGTATAATAAACAGTAGATTGTATCCCTTGCTGCCCTATAGTATAATCACACCCTATGCAACCATTACAGGCCAATCAGACAAGTCAACCCAAGAAGCAAAGCGCGAATACCACAAATAGCGTGTTAGAGTCATTGCGGGACCTGGGCTCCGGTGTGGGGAATACCATCACCAAGGACGTCATCGGAGGAATGGCAAATGATGCGCTTTCTTCTCTGTTCGGCCAGCCCACTGGAGGGGATTTTAAACGACCGCAGCAGCCAACGGTGGAAGGATTTCCGGAACGGCAGCCATTCCGTCCGCAAATGCGCCGCCCCGAAGTATACCAACCGATGATCCTCGATCAGCGTGAGGAAGTAGGTATGAAACAAAAACTTGATTCTGTCCGCCTGGAACTGAAAGCGCTCGCCTCATCCATCAAGAATTTAAACAGTCAAATAGAACGTGCGATTGATGATATACCTGCTCACGCCGGCATCTACCATGTTAATTTTCTGGAACGCTTGCGGGGTATCATCCGTACACTTCGTGAAAATATTGAAGACAGCGGGTCATGGCTTGCATTGTGGTCGGGGAGAAAGCAAAAAAAGAAATACTGGGGTATGTATAAAAAACACGGCACCTCCTTTGGGCTCTCTTCAGAGCGGAATGTCTCGACACAAGCCGGGTAGTGAAAATTCGACTGCTTGCTCCTAGCAAGCTATGCCAGGTGTTTATACCTGTCGAATTTCTACTACGCGGCAAGCCGGATAATCTCCATTGACTAATTGGGCGAAGTGGTTTACGTTGGAGGAACAGGGCCGATTAGCTCAGTTGGTTAGAGCGCTGCATTCACATTGCAGAAGTCGGAGGTTCGAATCCTCCATCGGCCACAGATGCGTAGCGTACGCCGATAAGAAGCCACAGGATAGAGAGATATATGGGTCGAAATGTTGCACGTATCAAAGGGTTAGGATATATTCTTTGGCATACCCGTCATCATGCGTATCATATGCTCATTGGAGTGGTTTGGGCATGGATATTGCGGGAGGTTTGGGGAGAATTTCAGCTCCGGTGGTTATTTCTCTCCATCATCGCTTCGGAACTGCCGGACGCCGACCACATCATCTATTTCCTGAGTTATGGAAAACACGATCCGTACTCCAAGCTCGTCAAGTCCTTGTTTGCTAGTCAACAATGGAGGCTTCTCTGGTATACGGTGGAAAAAGGACACAAGTATAATACTAATCTCGCCACGCATAATTATTTTACGATCCTCGTTTTGACTGCATTATCATTCATTGCATTTTTCTTTGAGCGTCAATCATCCGTAGTTTTTTTGGGTTCTATGGTGCTTCATTATGTGTTCGATATTGTCGACGACCTGTTGATACTCGGAACGGTGAATCCTAACTGGAAGCGCCTGGGAAAGGCTAAGTGAACAATATTGGAGTCTACTTTGGAAGCCAATTCTGTAATTCAACAATGTTTCCTTCAGGGTCAGAAATATAGATATACGTCGATTTTCCTTTACTGTATTCTTTTGTTGCCACTTCTCCTATTTTTTTCCCGCCGAACTCTATTGCCTTTATCAGGATCGCTTCAATATCATCTACTTGAAAAGCAATATGTCCGTATCCCTCCCGATTAGCTAAAACAGGCAGTGTTTTTTCAAGTAAATCTGTATATTGGAAAATCTCCAGTAATGGAGGTTGAGTCTCATATCCAGGCAAAAGAAGATTAATACCTTCCAATGCAGCATGTTCTATGCCAGTTCCTTTTTCTAAATATTCGCCCGAAAGATGTGTAACATTTGTTTGTTTACACCCAAATACATTCACATAAAAATCCGCTAATTGTTTCCAATTTTTTGCAATAAGATTTGTGTGAGAATATCGGATTGTCATAGTGAGATCATACCAGCAGGTCATGTAGGAATCCCTACCTCCATACATCTGAACGATGCTCTGACAGGAGGGAAATTTCCAAAAAAGCTCTGCAGGGACGTCCCGATTCGGACGGGAAATTAGGATTTTGGAGATCCTTGTGATGCCATTTCACTACGTCCCTATTTGCTTGATCCTAAAGGAATTGTAGAGTGATGTGAGTTCCTTTGCAACTTTACTGTCATAATAGGTAATGGCAAGACAACCTGGATAATTTTTATGCATATTTTTCCCCGTGTTAGGTTTCATATATGAGCGATTAAATTGCGCTTTTGGAATTCCAGTTATTTTCTGCCAAAAAAGTCTTTGTTTCGTCTCGTTGTGATATTGATGTAAATGCATCAACGCCCGAAACTTTTTTTCTTCCAGAGTATATCCCGCCCGAAGAAACTTTAAAAACAATTTTATTAGTTGGGGGTCAGAGTTCGTAAACTTTAGGCTATTTTGGTTTTTGCTTCCTTCACACCAATAGAGTAGAGAACAAAAGAGTTGAGATAGCTCTTTTGAACTCGGAATTTTATTCAATGAACAACTCGCCTTTAGAGCAATTTGTTCATTTATGATCGATGCTTTTGCAAGCAAAATATTTCTTGACATTTCTTGACCATATATTCTTCTTTGATTTAGCCTAGCTAAGGCTTGAGAATCAAGGTACGTTTCTCTCAGCCATCGAGAAGCTGTACCGGGTGAAATTTTGAACAATCTGGCTATCTCTTTAATGGAGTAACCTAATTTTCTGTAGTTTTTTGCCTTCTTTATGATTTCCTGATTATACCCCATAGGTTATATGACTATTTTAGTGGGTACGATAATAGATGTCAAATTGATGTGAGAGATTATGGGAGTAGCGTGATTGAGGATATGAGCTTACGGAATGCCTCACCGCGGCCGGCGAGGAACACATCGAGCTTTGTACCCGGATGACGGAAAATAAGTGAATCAACGGAAGCACTGTCAGTCGCCAGTTGCGTATGATACAGTTTTGCTGCCGTCGTCCCAACGCGGATATCTTCTATCGATGATTCTGAAACCATAGGTTTTGGAATATTTTTTTGACAGGTCATGAGGATCCCATCATCCGGATTATTGCCGGTAAACGCCGCGCTACCCGAGGCGTTTTCCAATACACGCAACGATGCAGGGTAATCAAATGCCACGTTACAGAAAGAGTTACGGTATGGTTTTACATCAGATGGTATCGATTGGCCGGTGGTGAGAACGGTGGGAGTTGGAAATGAGATGGAGCTCGATGGAGTAGCGGGCGTCAATTTTCTGCCAAGATTCACTCCAATGAGAAGTGCTGCTATAACGGCGAGAAGACTCACAAGCAAGTAGGTATTTCGATACATGGCTTCCCTTAATCCAATTTGCCTGATTCTTTGTGTTCCGTATGCTTCCGGCACTTTGGACAATATTTGCGCAGTTTCAGTTTTTCCGGCGTGTTGAGCTTACTGCGCTCAGTCATATAGTTTTGACATTTGCAAACAGTACAAGTAAGTCCTGCGATAATCCGTTGTGCTTTCTTGGCCATAACGACATTATACCCGAATTTTACGGTCGCTTCAAGAAGGTGACGTCTATGCGTTTTGCTTCAAAAAAGTCCTGACAAAATTGTGCCGTCTTTTCCATATCATACCAGACACAGGAAAAAATATTGATATAACAACTTTTTTTATATTCCGAAAAATGCCCGGTCACAGAACTCGTTTCGATAAGCTGAACCATAGAGTACCCGGCAGTAATAGGATTTTCATGACCGAAGTGGGGTATAAGCGGCTCACCGTACCGCTTCATATGGATCACGCGGTCGCAAAGTTCTATGATAAATCGCTTGATTTCTTCACCGGATGAAATTTTTTTAAGATTACAATCATACAGATTGAGGACTAGCTCTTGTCCAAAAAAATCTTTTTCATGCGGATTGATATTTTTAAGCATATATGTAGATAACGGTATTTTCTTCTGTTTGTCAATAGTCGTCATGCATTATACTACGGCCATATGTCCTACATCGGCTTTGCGTGGATTACGGCCATACTGTATTCATCGAGTTTTCTTGTTGGGAAATACTCGACCAAACATAAAATCGCCAATCCATGGCTTTATAATTTTATCTGGTCTTTTATCATCGTCATACTGTCAACGATAATCGCAATTTTTCAAGGCGCCGGCATTCCGCACGATTGGAGAAGTTTGGTACTTGCCGGTTTTCTTTCCGCAATTGCCTCGGTGACCTATACATTGTCCATATATTTACTCGATGTCACCGTTCTCGGGCCGCTCTATAACTTCAGAACGCCTATGGCTGTATTATTGGGAGTACTCATGTTTGGAGAAAAGCTATCAATGAATCAGATGATGCTCATCGGTATCATGACCATAGCGGGAATGTTTATCAGTATGGACGAACGGTTTAGCATACGTACTTTTTTTCGCAAACCCATTGCCTTTGCCTTGCTGACTATCGCTGTCTCCGCACTTTATAACGCTAGTTTAAAATATGCAAGCGTTCAAAACGGCTATTGGAGCACGGTTTTGTGGTTTAATATCATAAATCAGGTGTTTCTTGTCGTCACGGTACCGTTATTTTGGAAAGAATTGCACCGCGTGAGACCCACAGATTATATTCACGTTTCTATTTCTGCAGTCTTGGCTGGCCTGGGTGGTATCACGGTCATCCCGGCACTCCTTGGAAACTTAGGCATTACGGCAGCAATTTTATCTCTTCCTATCGCTATGGTGATTGCCATTGCATTATCCGTTGTCGCGCCACACCTCTTAGAAAAACATCCCTGGAAGGTGTATGCGGTGCGTCTCGGTGCCGCAGCCGTTATGTTTGGCAGCGCACTCATGCTTTCCCGCTAAGCAATTTTTCCGTTTGAGCCCAGAGAAGGAATTGTCATGCGAAGCGTGATTTGGCTTCGCCAGAAACCCACGACCGAGTTCTTACCGCGCTCGCCGCGCCTACCTTGAGCCCAGAGAGGGAATTGAACCCTCGACCTCTTTCTTACCAAGAAAGCGTTCTGCCGCTGAACTATCTGGGCGCTATGGCGGGCGAGCCAAGAACTCGCTCCCCGCCTGCAACGCTTAGCCTAGCATTGCGGGCAGGTACCACTGAGCCATTCGGGCGCAATAAAGACAATTGTATCATGGATAAATAATTGTATGAAGTACAAAAAACTTATGGCTGAGGTAATACGAAAGTTTGTGTACAGGAGGCCGTTTGATTGCTGTCATTTTTGAGCAGAACATCGACAACCGTTGGTACGTTTGCCTCGAGTTCAAGAGAAGGAGAGTCGCAGCGAAATATTCCACCGCCTCGAGCTACATCCTGAGTAAGAGAACTCTGTGCGCTCGTCGTTGCGACAACTTTTCCGGCGACACTGACACTAAAATTGCACATGACTTTTTTGGTCGTCATGAGATCAGCCCCCTCTACACCGATAAAATATTTCGGGAATCCGACAACGGGATTATACCATTGACGTTCACACGCCAGTCCAACGATAGGTCCAGGAGTCGGGGATACTTCAACGATCGGAGTGACTACTTCATTCCCTGTCTGAACCGGGGCATTTGTGGTCTTAGGTCGAAGAAAATAAACACCTCCGGCAATCGCAGCAAGAACAACCGCACCAATGACATAGTACATCATCGACCCGTTTGTTTGTGTTTCTTCTGTGTGTTGTTCTTCCATATCAACCACTATACCCATCTATATTTATCAATGCAAGGGTCAATTTTTTTATAGGATATTGGCGTACCTAAAGATTGTTCCTGTCAACATTTTATATCAAAATCGGCTATAATAACCTTTACGCTGAGGTGGCGGAGCGGACAATCGTAGTAGACTGTAAATCTACCGGCCGAAAGGCCTACCCAGGTTCGAATCCTGGCCTCAGCACCACTTCGCTAAAGCTTCGCGGTGCACGGCACATTTTTTGCTATGCTTATCCGAAAACGACTCATCGATAAAACGACCAGATTAAGCACACTGACCAATGCAATTGCCCATCGGTATCGTTTAGCAATACTCTATTTATTGGCCCATGATCCGAAGGAAACGAGGGAACTTGCTTACGCCCTTGCGATACGGGAACCGCTCCTCATTCATCATGTACAAATTATGGTCAAATCAGGCTGGCTCAGACGGATTAAAACCGGCAGGCATGTGACGTATGAGTTGAAAGAAGATTGCGCTATAGAACTCAAGAAGTTTTTAGGAGATACTCCGTTTTTTCGTAATTTGAGCCGATGATCCCGCTTAGCGGGACAACCTTCGCTTTATCCCAGTACCATTTAGCTCGCCTTTGTTTGGAGCCTCCCAACAGAATCGAACTGTTATCAGCGGTTTATCCCAGTACTTCTTGCTGGCGACACTATTGAGCTGGCGGGGAGGATCGGACTCCCGACCTACTGTTTATCCCAGTACCATTTAGCCGACGTCTTGAGCCGACGAGAGGATTTGAACCTCCAACCTTCGCTTTACAAAAGCGCTGCTCAACCATTGAGCTACGTCGGCGTAAATGTACGGGACTAACTCACAGTATAACTCACTTCGTTCGCTAACTGTGAGTTGAGCAAAACAGTTGCTCGGACTTTATCCGCCTCTGGCGGAACTGAGCTACGCCAGCTTAGAAGTACGGGATCCCGCACCTCTAAGCCAAATTGTACAACAATTTGGCAAGATGGTGCTGGGACAAAACCGTCGCTCTGCCGTTGAGCTAGGGAGGCGAGCATAAATGTACGGGACTAACTCACAGTATTACTCACTTCGTTCGCAAACTGTGAGTTGAGCAAAACAGTTGCCCCGCCCGCTACGCCTGAGCGTTAGCTCTGGCGGGCAGGTCTACCACTGAGCTACGCCAGCAACTCGTATTGAAATTGTACCAAAGACTACGAAGATCAACAACATTTGAGGTTAAAGAGTGGAAGTAAAGAAATAATTCCGCCTGCCAGCAATGCTTACGCAAAGCGTTTGCAGGCTGGCCCGGTAGGATGAAGGTATTTTCCCCGATTTGATCAATCGGAAGGACCGTCTCACTGACCAAGGCCAGTGAAGAACTTTAGTCCTGTCTCCTGCGCCAAAAATTGGTGCAGAATACCTCATTGTTCATGATTTTGTGGAGGAAAATATTCTCCATCTCCACACGGGCATAATCAGCTTATCGATTACAAATTCATTTGTCAAGAGCGGCAAAAAAGAACCGGTTATTCGATATAGAAAAGTCTCGAACATCATGGAATATTGTTTTCAGTGTAATGTTCAACGTATTTGATTTTTTCAGATAATCAAGCTCACGGAGATAGTTGACGATCACGACCCCCTGCGGTTTCAGACAGCGTTTCAGTGATTGATAAAAAGAAGGTAAAGTAACAAATTCCGGAATGATCCGTCCGATAAAAAGATCGATGACGATCAAATCATAGCTATGAGCCGGTGGAGCACTGATGTATTTTTTAGCATCATCGACGATAAACTGTATGAACGGGAACGAATCAAATCCAAAATATTTTTTGGCGATCGATATAATCGTTGCATCGATGTCAACCGCAGTTATGTAGGGCTTGACTGTGCGTTCGGAGAGAATTCTCATCACCGTCCCACCTCCTACTCCTAACACGAGAATAGACGGCTGGTCCGGAAATTGGGGTAGCCCAAATGCATCGATAGCTTTTTCCCATAACTCCTGGATGGTCGGCCCTGACTGCCGGGAACCATTAACGAGTAATCTTCTCACCCCCCATTCTTCCATGACCCGTATATCTTGATTGTACCGGGAGGATGTATGAAGAAGCGTACGGGGAATGAGGTACGACAAAAGGGACATATCAGATAAATCGGGCGATAGGCAATAAGAGTCCAAGAATAAAACTGATAATGGGTGAAATAATTTGATGAATCGGCGATACGCCGCCGCCAAGGGGAAGAATGAGGAAAATGAGGAAAATCATGCCATAGCGTTCAAGCCCGGCCCACTGATGTGCGTACTCTTCCGGGAGTATTCCCCCGACAATTTTAAATCCGTCCAACGGATGAATGGGAACGAGGTTAAAGATAGCAAGGATAACGTTATAGATAATGAGAGGTTGTAGGAGACTAATAATAAAATAAATGAATAATTGAATAATCGAATAATTGAATGTGGAAACACCGAAGCGCATAAGCACATTGAGAAGTATAGAGCATACAAGGGCGAGTAAGAGGTTGCTTACGGGACCGGCGAGAGATATGAGGGCGCTGTCGCGGCGCGGGAACCGGAGGTTATAGGGATCAAACTGGACGGGTTTTCCCCAACCAAACCGAACGATTAAAAGCATAATCGTGCCGATCGGATCCAGATGAGCAAGCGGGTTAAGGGTGAGACGACCCATGAGCCTTGGCGTCGGATCACCCAGCCGGTCCGCGGACCACGCGTGGGCAAATTCATGGATAGTAATGGCGATAACCAATGCGAGTATTCCCAATAGGAAACCCAGGGGATCAGTGGAAAGTTCTCCGAGCATATGGTATAGTATACATTCTATGTCTTACGTATGCGAGCTTTGTGATAAACATTCCAGTCGTGGCCGCCAACACACCCATCACACGGGAGTGGCCGGAGGTCAATGGAAAAAACGAGCCCAAACGACGCTCCGTGGCTTTAAACCCAACCTTCATTGGGTGACGTATTCCATGAAAGGTATCTTGACACGAGTCCATGCTTGTACGAAGTGTATTAAGAGATTGAAGTTTGATATCGCCAAGGATACTATCAAAGCCCCTATTTCTGCGTAACTCTTCTATTTATATCCTTATTTCTTCAATGGAGATTTTGATGGAGTCACCGTTTCCTTAACCTCGCAGAAAAATGCGAGACAGCCGTTTCCATCCCGTTTATACGTCCATCCACCGGTGCAGTCTTCTGCGCGAGGCAAGGTAAGTTGCGGACAACTGAGTCCCGCTCGGCTTCGGAGGTCAAGCGAAACTTTTTTCATAGCGGTCAAAACGACGACTAAGAGTATAAAAGCGAGCGTGAGAAAGATAATAAAATTCCATGAGGAAAGATCATTCCATTTTGCCACTTTATTGATGATAATTTTCCGCTTTGCCATAGTTTTTACCCCTCGTTTCAGTGTACTCACTCGACCAGTCGTGTCAAGAGGGCAAATAGGCATCCTGAAATTGCGTCCAGGAGACAGGATTCTTGCCTTCAAGTTGGACGGTGTCAAATTGTAGGTTGTAGGTCGTAGGTTGTAGATGAAGAGAGAGGATTTTAAGCCGCTTTTCTTCACTTTTGACTTGAATAGTCGTCCATACTCCCGGCCAGGGGAAGAACGCACGGAATTTCCGGTCAAGTCTTTGCGCTTCATTGGGATCGATGAACGCTTTTTGTATTGCCTCCCATGACTCGAATCCATCATCGCGGGAAAGTCTGCGGGCATATGGTGATGGAGAGGGGGGTGACGAGTGACGGGTGACGGGTTTATGATCGAGATATGATGGTAAATACTTCGCAAGGAGCTCTGCACCCAAGGTAAAAAGTTTCGTCCGCAGAGGATCACTTGTATCCGTATCCGTTATGGACATTTTTTTTCGGGCAATAATAGTACCGGTATCAAACGTGTCCGATAGCGTTACGACCGTCACACCGGTCTGGTGGTCTCCGGAAAATAGTGCCCACGGCACAGGGTCGGCTCCCCGCCAGCGGGGAAGAAGGGACGGATGGACATTGAGTCCACCGAACGCGGCATCACGAATGGTTTTTTGGGGAATTTTCTGGCCGTAACACGCGCTCACTATCAGGTCAGCTTTAAACGGTTGGAGCGTGTCAATCACTTGATGTTCATCAGCGTACGCCCAGGACTTTTCGGCGGCGCTGGCAAACGAAAGCACAGGAATGATGTGTTCTTTTGCCCAAGCCTCTACGGGGGTCGGCGTCATCGTTTGTTTCCGGCCTACGGCGCGGGGAGGTTGGGTGACCACACAGGCAATTTCCAATGACCATCCGCCAGCTGGCGGACCAATGACCAATGCGTACAATGCGCTTAAAACAATGACAGAGTCATCTGTCGAGCCGAAAAAGATTATTTTTACTGTTTGCATACTCTGTACTATTTATTTAAGAATAATCTCTTCCAGCGCTTCTTTGCCTTCCGCATCCTTTACTGATTGGTAGAGCTTTCCTTTTTGTTCGAGCACCCGATGGGTGAAAAGGATACCATTGGTGTGGTCCGTTTCATGTTGGAGGATCGTCGCCATAAAACCGGTAAATTCTTCTTCGTGGGATACGCCGACTTCATCCTGGTAGCGCAAGGAGATGCCGCTAGCACGCTTCACTCTCCCCCAAATTGCGTCAATCGAGAGACATCCTTCGAGTTTATTATCTGGCGAAGCCAGATCCCGCTTCGCAGGATCCCACTCGGGCCCGACTGCAACGCTATGCGTAGCATTGCGGGCAGGAACTCCTTCAGTAAGAGCATCAGACCGCTTGATGATTTCAGGATTAATAAATACCCGGATCGGATCATCATCCTTTGGACGAGTGATAAACATCCGGAGGGCAAAGCCTACCTGCGGCGCGGCAAGCCCCACCCCTTTGGGTTTACGTGTTGCCCGGAGAGTCTTCTTCATGTCTTCAATAATGGCAATAAGTTTTGAATCAAAGACTCGTATTGATTCAGCGGGTCTTGTTAACACATTGTGCGGTACTTTTACTATCTGTTTCATACAAAACTTGTCACGATCACCGATTTTATTCGTTGACTTTCGATAAAAATTCTTTATCACCTGCATCTACTTTTGCGAGATAGTCCTTCAGTACCGTACGCGCAAGATCGGATTTTCGTATCTCGGTATAAAATACCCAAAGGGCATAGTAGCCATCACGATAGTTCGGTTTGAGGGTAATGGTAGATTTGAGAAGATCTATAGCTTTTGTATTATCTCCTTTACGACCGTACAGAATAGAGAGATTGTAGGTAATCTTCGGATCGTTGGGAGATAATCTCTGTGCTTGTTCGAGAGCGGCAATCGAAGCGTCGTTAAAAGCCGGATCGAAAGAGGAAAATGTGTAATAGATCTTCGTGCGTGTTTTCCAAAAATTGACGTTTTTGGGACTCGTGGTAATTGCCCGGTCGCTTTCGGCAAGACTCATGCGCACGAATTGGGCGGCTCGAGTGGCATCCTTCTCCTCAATTGCTGTCGTCGCGAGTCCCGCGTATGCCATCCCTAGCTCATCGGCAAACAATGGTTCAAGCGGATTATAGGTGAGCGCTTGGGATAATTTCGCGACCGCCACATCATATTGCCCGGCCCGGCTCATGCGATACCCGCTCGCATAAAGTGTATCTGCGTACCAACCCGCCGATAGCAACGCAAGCAAGCCAAACAATACAAGCAAGACCAGATAGACCGGAATGAGCGATAGAGCATTCGTCTGTTTTGAAGAAGATAAGAATGATACATGATAAAAAGTATTCTTGTTTCTTGTTTCTTGGTTTTTGATCGTTAAACTCATGATGATCGCCGGAAAAAGAAATAGAAATACTTGCACAATGACGACAGAGAATCCGAAGAAGTTTGTGACGAGGATAGAGAGCCAACCGGCAAAGAGGGCTGCACGTAAGCACCAAGCATCAAATTCCAAATTCCAAACAAAATTTAGGGGATTTGTTTGTGATTTGGTGCTTGGAATTTGGGATTTGATGAACCAAAATACAAAAGAACTAAGAAGTAATAGGTAGCTTCCGAGTCCAAAAATCCCCGTTGTAGCCAAGTAGTTGAGGTATTCGTTGTGGGCTTTGTTGTAGAGGAAATCCCATTCGCTCGTCATGTTATGCCCCTGGGGTCGGTATTGGTAAAACGCAAATGCAAAGGTCTCCGTGCCGGTGCCGATGAGATAGGCTTTCGTCGAACTTCTCCATGCGTTGATTGCCCCCTGCCAGACGTATTTTCGTATCGTTCCGGATTCCGTGCCTCCGGTTTCCAAAAGGGGAGCGGTAAATGCTGAGGCGGAAGCCTCGGTGGTTGTAGGTGGTAGGTTGTAGGTTGTAGATTGTGGAAGGCGGGATTTCCAGCCGTCAAGCGTAAGCCAACGATCAACCGAGGCGATGGACGTGCCGCTAAAGAATACGATGAGAAAAAAGGATACATGTACAAGGATAAAGGATAGATACCCGGGTTTCAAAGCCTGGCTTTGATTTGATTTGGAGCGTCGTAATAATCCGATAAAAAATAACCCCCAAAACACGATATCTGCGACAGCAAACGCAAAGAGCCCTGAGCGGGAGCGGGTGAAGAGGAGGACGGCAAAAAACAAAATGACCAATGACCAATGACCAATGACCAATAAAATATTCAAGAAATAATTTTTGTTTGGAAATTGAAAATTGAAAATTGTCCCGCGAAGCGGGATCCCGCTTCGCGTGAGAAATTGTAGCCCGAGCGCCATAGCTAGCGGCGTGAGGGCGACCAGGTATGCTGCCAGCCAATTGGGCTGTCCCAACGTCGAGAACACACGATTCTGTACATCCTGTACCCAGAGGTGGCGGTCAATGCCCAACCGTTCCGCGACCCCGTAGAGGGCGACGACAACACCAGTGGCGAGGGAGATTTTAAGTATATAGGTTAGGGTATTTAGGGGTAAGGGACCATCCGATGATTTATCCGAGATTTTATTCCTAAATACTAAATACTTTTCCCTAAATACTTCCCCTATGTTGCTTATCAATGCGTAGTACAGCAGCACATAGCTGATGATCGATAACATCCCGCCATTAAACCGGCTGTAGTAGCCAAACCATGAGACGTGAGGATCGATAGAGAAGAGAGAAGAGAGAAGCTGAGAAAAGAGGAAGAGGAGAATCGGGATATCCAACGGTGTTTTGGCAATCCGAAGCTCTCTTTGATGAACGCTCTTGACGAGCCACGCACCGGTTATGACGACCGTGAGGGCGTAGACTGCCATCATTTTATTAAATTCAAACAGTTCGTAGTTCCAGGGGGTCAGAAGGATAGGCACCAGGCCAAAAAGGAGATAGAATCCCCACCGGATCACGCGGTCACACCATAGGCTCACATTCATCCTCAAAGTATACCATAGAGGGTAGAGGGATTTGACAAATTTTAAAATTTTAGGGATTATTTTTGTAAGCGGTGAAGGGTCAGGACCCACAAGGTTGTCGCAATAAGAAATAGTACGCCCCAAACGGCGGCGTTGTTGCTGATTGTGGTATAAAAATCTAAAGAAGATCAAGAAAATTTTCCTTGCTAATTTCCGCTTGTCGCAAGATAGCCATGAATGTCCCGATTCGAACCGGTTTATTATGGCGGGGAACGATCGTTCTTCGTCCATCGGGATGCCGATAAACCACATGACTGCTTTTCGTCGTTCGTGCAATAAATCCTTTACGAACGAGTACCATTTCGATTTGACGTGGTTTGATCTGACGTAATAAGGCCATTATAGCTGTGCGTATTGAATATTTCCCCGCACGCTCACCTGTGCGGTAGTAACAACATCATGTTCCGGCTCATCCTTTGGAACGGGTAGCCCATCCTCAATGAGACTTTCAACAAAACACTCAATTGCTCCTTTTATGTTTGCGAGGGCCTGATCAATAGTATCGCCATCATCGGCAACCCCTAATGTGGGGCATAACGCCGTATATCCGGGTTCATTTGTGCCTGTACGAACGTCGGGAGTGACGATGATGCGATAGTTGAGGACCGTGGTTTGCATAGTAGACAAAGTATACCACGCTTTGGCAAATCTCCAAAGACCGCTCAATTTGACAAAACTATAGGATTATAGGATAATCTCACAACTGCCATCGAGATCAAGCCCGCTGCCGACCGAGCGGGTTTTTGTGTTTATTTTACCTCGCCGTAGTCCTATACCTGTCAAAGGACGAAGGCGGGTGCCTGCCAATCCTTTGTCTTATGCCATGCCCGGCATACGAGAAAAATTTTTTGTGAACGCCTCTTCACTGAGGTGATTTTTAGTGTTTTGAAATCAGAAGGAAGCGTCATCAATTGACCATTGTCCCTTCCTCCTGGCTTCAAGCCAGTGCCCGATGGTAGTGCGTGCAGACGGCATAAGCGCCGTCCGTTCACGCCGCCACGAGTAAATTGTACTTTACCCTAGTACCAACCTTTCCGGCTCACAAGGGCTTCGTCCTTGTCTCGCAGGAGCGGTGGTACAGGGCTACGGTGCAAAGCACCTTGACAAGTGAATGAAGGAAAATAATTATAGGGCGTCAAAATTGCCAAACGACGCAAGCGAGGTGAGGTAAGTTGCTGGCTCTCAATACGAACGTAAAACATTCTTTTCCTCTATCTATTTGCGGGTTAGATAATCCAATCGGGTATCGGTTCAAGGTTTTAACGGATATCCCACCGGATTATCTAATACTAAAAAATAATGAAAGGAAAAAGGATGAAAAAATTGAATAAGGGTTTATCCCTATAAAAAATTAAAGAACTTCGTATTGAAATACTTGGTTTGAAAAAATTTTAGCAAGCAAACAGGAGACTCATCATGGCTAAGGATCCAAACGGAAATAAGTTGTGCAATTGCGGTCTACCAAAACATCACAAAGGGCAATGCAAGACGCAGAAACCACAGGGTTCCACCAAGAAGGAGAAAGAAAAGTAGAAATTTTCAAATCCCGCCAGAACACCGGCGGGCCTGACTTATAAACGAGGCGAATCTTCGTCTCGAAAAATTTCTAGCGCCCAAAAGGGCAAAGGAGATCGGAAGTGTTTAAAAAAACATTTCTTCTCATAGTAGCCCTTTCTGGGTTACTTTTTTTCAAAGTCAGTTCAGTCACGGCCCAAACCCGAGACTGTAAATTCTCTTCTCCTATAGAGGGTGGGAAACCAAATGGAGATTTTGCTTTCCAGGCAACCACGCCCTGGGAACCCTCGCACACCGGTGAGGACTTTATCTATGCCCCAGGGACTCACGTCCTTGCCGTCGACGAGGGTGAGGTGGTATTTGCTGGCTGGTGGCCACCGGAAGGCGAGAGCAGTCGCTTTGGATACGGACCATCCGTATTCATTCAGCACGACTGTGGTGTGTTGAGTTTCTACACACACCTGGATCCGAGCATCCCCGCGGTTCGGACCCAAAAGGTCGAACGCGGCCAGTTGATCGGACTCATCGGACCAAAGGGTATCGCCCCGGCTGGCAACGTACCCCATCTTCATTTCGGAATACGAAATGGAGATAGCGATCCTAATCTGGGATACTCCGGATCCGGATCCTGGTTCGACCCGAAAGTTTTTCTCAATTCCGCTCCTGTGGCTAAGAAAACGCCACTTGGTGGAATGAGATCGTCAGATGCGTTATCAACTCCTATAACGCTTCCATCTATTGACGAGATCTGGGAGAACATCACAGCAATAATCCCGTACGGCCTTGGGATTATTTTGCTGATTTTTGTAGTAAAGAACGGTGGATATATGATCTCTGGATTTATATACCACTCGTTCTGGGGTACCTATAAATGGAACGCCTGGATGTTAGGCGCGACGCTTGCGGTACCCTTTAGCTGCATAATCTTCCTTCTCTATCCGGTCATTAACAATCTACCGGAAGCGCCTAAAAACGCTATGGCAGCAATGTCATTTGAAGAGAAGGGGACGCAATATGCAGCTATCTACGGTCGTTTTCGCGGCTGGGGAACAGTCGGAACCCTAACAAGCGCAGAAGCGATCGTCAAAAAGGCCCAGGAGAATGCCACACTGGTCTCAAGTTGGAACAAGACTCCGGTGAAGCCCGTAGTGATTTTGAACATCTACGGCGCAGGCACTTCACCAGAAAAACCGGAGTTCATCAAGCAAGTATTAGCCGCGGCAAAAGGAAAAATCGTGGTAATGCTTGATATCCAACCGACACCCGGACAGAGCTTGCAAGAGCTTTGTACTACCGCGGTGTCGTACGTATCAAGTGACCAGATTTGGATCTCGATTGATCCTGAGTATTTTAAGGGTCAATTCGAAGCTTCATGGCTCAACGAATGCGCCGACCGCTACAACGCGGCGCTCCAAAACGGCCATGGGGTAATAGGTCTGTGGGAGTTTCGCCCGGGAGGGGCCTGGCTCCTGAAAGATCCGCAGAACGTCACCCGACGACGTTCGCGATCACTCATCCTCCCAATGTTTGACGGGTTCGGCTCGCTTTCTGCGAAAACCGCCGGACTCGAGCAACTTAAAAAGAGCTACGGAGAACCCTTTGGGGTAGCCGAGTGGCAGAGTTTATACCCCGACCGATATGATCGAGGATTTACTCCAAACTCCCTACTTACAAAAGGGCCGTGGATCTTAGTGAGGTACTAATGGGTACATTATTTGCGTACATAGGTCCATTTTTACTTATTGTGGGCCTACTGTTGATGATCGTAACTGTTCTTTATGTTGCGATAAAGGGGATGCAGGTTGGATTCAGAGCCTCCATTGATATGATGTCTGCATTTCTGTTAATCAGCTCGGTACTGGTTCTTGGTTTCGCGCTGATATGGAATCTCTCGGGCGTTGTTTGGCGCGACTGGATGACCAAGGGCGATACAGCTGACTATATCAGTGGGCAATGGTCGAAAATCGGCGTAGTTGATCAGAAACAAGCAGATCAGCCTGCTCCGAAAGTAATTGCGCCCGTGACAGTTTATACCGAAGTGTTAGCGACGTTTGATCAAAGACTTGTGAATACTAAAAGTGGCTCCGCCACTGAATTCAATGCGTTAACACAAACATCGCGCACTCTAACTGATGCCGATAAAATTCAAATATGCGGCTGGTCGCGCGATGGACGGCTGATCGGGTGTCCCGTTCATACTGGGAAGCTGATAGCGGCAGATCAATTGAAATGGATGGAAGCTGGAATCAGCATCCCACCACAACTCTTGCCCGCGACTCCGATTCCGACTAAAGTGATCGTAACACCTGCTCAGTGCAAGGCGAAATTCGTTCGCTCGTACAATTCGAAAGAGTTCGAAAAGTTAGTCGGTGCATCTGGCGTACCAATTGGTTATTCGATCATGATAATTGGACCCGGCGCAACTGGATACATCCCGATGGTCGGCAACGATACATACGAAGCCTCAATTGAATGGGGTATTGGGGTAGAACCGACAAAATTTCGAATGGCATATGCGAAAGGAGCAGAATTCGGCATCTGGCGAATCTCGACAAAAACTGTCGCCGGAACCAACACAACTCTCTGCGCACCTTAAAAGATTTCCTTCATCACTTCGTTACATCGGTATGGGGCATGACCTGCCTTTTCTGATTTATCAGAAAATGCCCCATACCGAACGTTATATTGACTCAAAATTAGTAGTATCCTATAATACAATATTCTTATGAAACGAATCGAATCTAAATATTCAATTTTTGCAAATCCTAGCGCAAAACCAGCAGAAGGTGTTCGTCAAGGTACGTCTACATCATTAAGGTATAATATTTTTAGTGGCGGTTTACTTGATTTCTCACCCTCACAAAAATCTGCTAATCCTAAAAAGGATGAGGGAAAGAGTGCCATGAAACATCGTGTATTCGGTACTGAATTATTTACTGAAGTACGAAAACAAGCAAACGACACAACGCCACTCGCTAAAGTAATTCAAGCACAGCGACCTCCTCAACAAAAATATGATATTTTTGGTCCATCTACTTCACCGACCCATGATATTTTTGGACATGCAGTGCAGACTCCTACTGCTGATAAAAAACCAATAAAAGCTGCAGCGCATGAAACAGCAATAGCCGCCGGAGTCGTCGTCGGTCGATCTGTGGTCAAAGGTTTGGGGGATTTCTTCAATATTTTTCTCCCTACTCCTAAAAGAGATAATTCAGGATCAATTCGAGAGGATCAGGAAAGCATACGTCAACAAAATGACGAGGCGTTAGCCAAATTATATGAACAATTTGGTGATCTACCCTTATCAGAAGTTGGGAGATTGCCCGAATTGGTTATTAAACGATCACAAATAGCTACAACAGTAGAGCCTCGAAAATGGCTGGAAACTGCAGAGCATCATGTACAGCACGCTACTCGAAGCGCTAAAGCTATTGAACATAGCAATGCACAGATTCGAGCCGCACAGGATAAACTTAATAGGCTTGCAGCGAGAGGTGCAATTTCAACGAATCATTTTAAGATTGATCCAGCTGATCAACAAGATGGGCCAACTGATCCAATTAAAGTATTATATAGTAATTACAGAAAACGATTGTTTAGAGCGATCACTGCAAGAAAACTACCACCTGGACAAAAGGATGATGTGCTTGATGATGAAATCATTTTAGACGTACGCAATGGGGTACTGATCGTGTCAGATGCCTCCAAAGGTGGAAGGCCGGAACCACGACCACTAAGTGGAATTGGAAAAGATTATGAATTAAAAGTGTTAGCCCCTGGGCTCGTGGCAGGAATTGATGCCAAATTAAAAGAATACAATCAAAAACCTATAAATGGATTAGGTTGGGGCCGAGTAGTGCTTGTTGATCGTATGGGAGGAAAAGATGGAACGATCGAAGTGGAAGTACCAATGCCATCTGCAGAAGAATTCGCACAACTAGTTTTTGATGCAAAAAGAGCAATCGAACAAGCGACAAAACCACTCGATAGATCTATGGTTGCTGTGCCACAAATAGTCGATTTGTTACCGCTTAAGAGACCAGCAATGGATGATAGCCGTACAATTTTTGATAATCGATCGATTTCTTTTGCCGGAACAAATCCTGATGATTTTTTTGACTCAATAGCCAAGACTCAACCGTTACGGCCAATCAAAAGAAAACAAACAATAATACCCAACGAAAGACCGATGACCGCTGAGAGTTCACTTGATTGGCTGGCGGATCAGGAAGCAGAGAGGGAAGATTTGCCATTTTAAATAACCTGTCTCGAATTTTCACTCTTCTCACCTGCATGTTTAACGCTTTGAGGTATTTGTTATGCAAATACTTGAACATATATCTTTCTACAAAGCCGAAAGAAAGACTACTATGGTAATAGATGAACTTGAAGTAAAGAATGGCGGGGAACAAAATCCATTAATTCGCGCAGTGGTGCGATTCGAGGATGGAAAAGAGCGGTCAGTCGTTGGGCGACCATTGGGAAAAATGACGCTGTCTACCGATGACGGAATAACGACTGCTGTTAGTTTTCCGATTGAAGCACCTGATCCATTTAGGCTTAATCATGGATTATTAATATCTGAAAGTGAGGTTGCTGAATTTATAATTGAAGGATTTCCTAGTGAGAATGGAATTGTACCTATGAGTATAAGACCGCGTCCTGATATTGCCGTAATAAATTTTCAAAAAATTTGGTAAGAATGTAACTGTATAACACTTATGAACGCTTAACCTTCCGGGTTAATTAGCTTTGAAGATCATGTAAATTTTTTACCAATAATGATTGTGGTTTGCCCCTTGCTTTGATATCATCATAGATGATGATAGCGTTTAGCGACCATGCGCTGCGAAAAATGCAGCAGCGCAAGCTCAAGAAAGAATGGGTGCTTGAAGCGCTTGGGGAGCCAGACTATAGCAAACCTGGGCACGAGAACCGCGTGATTGCGTTTAAAAAGATAGAGCATCTTTTTCTCGCAGTTGTCTATGTGAAAGAAGATAAAAATATCGTTGTGATTACTGCTCACTGGGAAAAGGGGTTTAAACCAATAAAGGAGGCATAATCTTATGAACATTTATTACGATCCGAAGGTAGACGCACTGGATGTTGTATTTAAAGAGGGTGATGTATCCGAAACCCGCGAAGTAGGCCGGGAAATGTTTCTGGACGTGGATAAAAATGGGGAACCGCTATCCTTGGAAATTCTCGACGCAAGTCACAGGCTTCCCGCTGATGCGTTTGGGAGGCTTTCTTTTACCATCGCCAACTACCCCAAATCGTTCGGGGTGTCTGTATAAATACAGAAACAATCTTCCCGGGTTACGTAGCTTTGAAGATCCAGGTTATCAATTTTTTCTTTCCTTTATTATCCCATGGTATACTGATGTGTAGTGAACATCCGCTACACCAAGCACGCTCTGAAGAAATTTCGAGATAGGGAGGTACCACGTATGAAAATGCGGTATGAAAAAGAGGATGATGTCCTAGATTATGCCGAACAAACCGGCAGTATTATCATGCATTTTACGAAAGATAATCGTCCGGTACTTATGGAAGTTCTCGATGCATCTGCATTTCTCCGGAACACATCCCAAATACTTCCGGCCTCTGTAAAACAACGTCTTTTTGCATAAGTAAAAAAGCGATGCGGTGTGAACGCTTAACATTCCCAGGTTACGACGCTTTGAACATCCCTGAGATTATTCATAAATGGTGGTGTATAGATGTATGGTTTATATGCTTCCGTTGGCGAAGTATATTTTTTCGTATTCCACGAATAACCTTTTTCGCAAATTTCTGAAGATCCCCAACAGTAATTGGCCTGTTTCTATGATAACGCTTACTCTTCATATTTACACTGTACATCCGAGAGCAATGCGGCGCAATATGATAGAATGGCCTCATGTTTGATTTCCTCTTTGGGCTCCTCTCGCATGATTTAGGGATTGATTTAGGAACTTCTTCTGTGTTGGTGTTTGTCAAAGATAAAGGGATCGTGGTCCGTGAGCCGTCGGTCGTTGCCCGCCACAAAAAAACAAAGGCTATTGTCGCGATCGGTCGGGAAGCCAAGAAAATGCTGGGCAAAACTCCGGGGACGATCGAGGCCATACGGCCGCTGCGTGACGGGGTCATCAGTGACTTTGATGCCGCTGCCGCCCTCCTCACGCATTACATTCGGCTTGTCCATGAATCGCCAAAGAATCCATTTTTGCCAAAAATTCCCCGGCCCAAGGTCGTCATTGGTATCCCGAGCGGAGTCACGGAGGTAGAACGACGTGCAGTGCAGGAAGCCGCAATTATGGCCGGCGCCCGCACCGCATTTCTCATTGAGGAACCGATGGCTGCGGCAATCGGGGCGGGGCTCCCCATCCAGGAAAGCCAGGGGACGTTCATCTGCGACATCGGCGGGGGGACGAGCGAAATAGCGGTTCTTTCTTTGGGCGGCATCGTGGTCAACCGCAGTATCCGGATAGCAGGCGACGAGATGGATGAGGCCATTACCAACTTTATGCGGCTCAAACACTCGCTGCTCATCGGCGAGCAGACGGCGGAGGAAATAAAGATAACGATCGGGAGCGCCTATCCTACGGACAAAAATGAGCGCGTGACGGTCGTCCGGGGTCGGGACATCGAAACCGGGCTTCCAAAGTCCGTCCGGGTCAGTGAATCCGAAATCCGTGAGGCACTGGCGACAGTCGTCCACCAGGTCATTGAGGCGATAAGCGAGACGATAGAAGAAACGCCTCCCGAGCTCGTCGGAGACATCATCGAACATGGGATCATCCTTGCCGGCGGGGGATCCATGCTGCTTGGGATTGATCGGTTGATCGCCAATGAGCTGAAAATGCCGGTCTGGGTGACGGATGATCCGCAGACGGCGGTCGTGCGCGGAGCTGGCAAATTACTTACGGACGAAGTCTTGCTACGAAAAGTACGGGTAGCCGCGAGGAGGGTCTAAGAGAGTCTATAAAGTCAAAAGTCATAAAGTCCGTAAAGTTGGGAAGTACCTTTCATTTTTTCGACATTCGACTTTATAGACTTTATAGACTTTCGACTTTATAGACAAAATGCTTACATTTGCAATTATGGTTTCCCGTCTTCTTGACCCCATGTGGGTGATGGCAGCAATTTCCATATTGGGTGCATATCGATATGGTTTACACACTTTTGCGCTATGGCGCATTATTGTGTTTATGATCGGTGTAATGCTGGTCCCTCTGTTCATTCTTCGAATATATTTTTCTAAAAGGCATCAAACGAGCGGGTGGGATATCAAACTGCTCAAACACCGGCCTCTCGTCATCGGCGTATTGCTCCTTTTTGGTGCACTCAACATCGTTATCGCTTGGACTTACGGCAATCCGGCGTTAGGGAAGCTTTTTATTTTTTATGAATTGTGGCTCTTCGGCTTTTTCTTTATCTCTTTGGCATGGAAAATGTCCGGACACGCCGGAGGAATAGCTCTCGCTACAGGATTGATCATCATGTGGTATGGGTGGGATTGGTGGCCGGCGCTCCTCCTCGTGCCACTTATGGGGTGGGCAAGAGTCGTGACGAAAAATCATACAGTCGCACAGGTTATTGCAGGGACTGTGTATTCATGGGGATTACTCCAGTTAGGCACATTAGTCCAACTCGTCTAATTTGGTATGAGGAATATGAAACTCGGTCAAGCTTTTTCCGATTCGGTGATCATCGAGGCCAAAACCGCAAGCCGCGTAGGTAAAATCCCTCCACGTGCCTGGTGGCTTGGTGCCGGACGAGCACTACTTTTTACGACCATATTGTTTGCCACACTTTTTATTCTTGCGTGGAGACTTTTTGACTTAACCATTATTCGCGGATATGAACTGCGTGCGCTTTCCGATGGCAACCGCACCCGCGAACTTATCCGTCATGCCCCACGGGGGAGGATACTTGACCGGACCGGACGGGAACTAGCCGGTAATACGCCCACGTATCGATTCATCATGCCCTGTGGGAACAATACGATTGCTCAATGTACGAAGATCATTGACGCATCAGAACGCGCTACACTTATACATCAAGGATTAACGCCGGGCGCTTACATCGAAGATGATTTTGCTCGGTACTACCCCGCGGGTCTGGCGACCAGTCATGTCATCGGATATACCGGAGAAATAAGCGAAAAGGAACTCAAAGATCCGTATTTTAAACTCCGAGGCTATCGGGCAGGCGACCGGATCGGCCGTATGGGAGCCGAGGCTGTCTATGAAGATCGGCTTCGTGGACGCGATGGAAGGCAACTTGTAGAGATTAACGCAAGTGGTGTGGTCACCCGCACGTTGGGAAGTGTAGAAGCCGTACCGGGCGAGGATATCACGCTTTCTCTCGATCGAAGCCTATCGGAAGCAGCACAAGTTGCTTTTCCTCAGGAGCAAAAAGGGGCAATCATCGTCTCTCGACCGACAACGGGCGAACTATTAGCGCTTATCACGAGTCCCACATTTGATGCAAATATTTTTACTCAACCACTCTCCAAAGATGCCTATAGCAAGCTTTTTGATGATCCTGCCTTGCCGATGTTTAACCGCGCAATTAGTGGCACTTACCCCCCGGGATCTCTTTTTAAGATTGTCACATCCATTGCCGGACTTGAAGAAAAAATTTTGACGGCAAAGACACTCTATGAAGATACCGGTGAGGTCGTAATCGGCCCGTTTAAATTTGCAAATTGGTATTTTACAAAATATGGGAAAACGGAAGGTCTTGTCGACATTATTAAAGCTATCCAGCGAAGTAATGATATATTTTTCTATAAAGCAGGTGAGGCGATCGGCATCACCAAACTTGCGTTATGGGCCAAACGTATGGGCATTGGGTCTCCTCTTGGGATCGAAATACCCGGAGAAGCCGGTGGTCTGATGCCTGAACCTACCTGGAAACTTCTGAGGTTTGACACTCCGCAAGATAAAATTGACCGTAATGACCAGTGGTATCTGGGAGATACGTATCACGTCGCCATTGGTCAGGGATATGTGCTCACGACCCCACTCCAGGCAAACGCATGGACGAATGTGGTGGCAAATGGAGGAAAACTCTGCCGGCCGACCATTGAGAAAGTCAAAAGTGAAAAGTCAAAAGTCAAAAGTGAATGCAAAGATTTAGAGATTAAGACTGAAACAATTGCACTTATTACGGAAGGAATGAAAAAAACATGCGAAACGGGCGGGACGGGATGGCCTTTATTCAATTTCCAAATCACAAACCTGCCTGCCGGCAAGGCAGGTCCCAATGACCAAACAACACTATTGATGCCAGTCGCCTGCAAGACGGGAACTGCCGAATTCGGGGACCCCGACAACAAAACGCACGCGTGGTTTACCGTATTTGCGCCAATCAATGAGCCCGAACTATCCGTGACCGTACTCGTGGAAGCGGCAGGAGATGGCAGCGATAAAGCCGCACCCATTGCGAAAAAAATATTGGAGGAGTGGTTTTCACGATAAATGCATCAGCCTTAAAAGGTCTCACCTTTTAAGGCTGGAGACGTGAAATGTTATGGATGATGAAAAAAAGTATTGGGTTGCATTCAGTGTTTTTCCCGGTATCGGGCCGGTACGGTTTAAGCTTTTACGTGACTATTTTGGGAGTGTCGTGGACGCATGGAACGCGAGTCCTCAAGCTCTTCGGAAAATCCACCTTGGAGAAAAACTCGTACAAGAATTCATCATCTTTCGCGAAAGTTTTCCTTTAGATGATTATCTCACGCAGCTCGGCAAACAACATGTCCACATATTGACCCTTGATGATCCACGTTACCCCAAACGTCTCAAAGAAATTCCCGATGCGCCGTTTCTTCTCTACATCAAAGCCAAACCCGGTCAGGAAAAGTTGAATCTCGATCGGACTATAGCTGTCGTCGGAACACGCAAAATCACCCATTATGGAGAAGAAGTTACGCGGCGGATCGTCAAAGGGCTCGTCGCGCATGGCTTTACCATCGTCTCCGGCATGGCCTACGGAGTGGATGCCGTAGCCCATCAAACGGCTATCGATGCGGGAGGCAAAACGATCGCGGTACTCGGATGCGGTATTGACATTATCGCTCCGCCAAGTAATGCTAGATTGTATCGGGCGATAGGAGAGGAGGGCGGCGGAGCAATAGTTTCGGAGATGCCGCTTGGGTTACGGCCCAATAAAGGACTCTTCCCGGCCCGGAACCGTATCATTAGTGGATTATCTATGGGTGTGGTCGTCACGGAAGGAGCGGATGACAGTGGAGCACTCATAACGGCCAGGAATGCAACCGAGCAGGGGAGAGAGGTGTTTGCTATACCGGGGCCCATTACGAGTCCGTATAGCCGAGGACCGGCGAGTCTCATTAAAAAGGGTGCTAAATTAGTAGAACGGGTGGAGGATATACTGGAGGAACTCAATATTAATACTACTCCTTCGACTGCGCTCAGGACAGGCAATCCGGCAAATACTACCAAGACTCAATATAAAGCAGATACAAAAGAGGAACAAATCATCATCGATCAACTACAGAAAGAACCGATGCATATTGATGAGATTGTAAGGAGTAGCGGCTTGACCGCGTCTGCGGTGGCTGCTAGTATCACGATTCTGGAAATGAAGCATGTGATCCGGGATTATGGGGAAAAGAATTATGGAATAAGAGAATAAACGAATAATGTAATAATGGAATAAGCAAATAAAAAATCAGGAACCGAATTACATCTCATTCGATTATTCCGTTATTCGATTATTTCATTATTCATTTATTGAAATTATGATTCTCATCATCGTCGAATCACCAACGAAAGCCCGCACCCTTACCCGTTTTCTTAGCGGCAAAGGCGACTATCGCGTGGAAGCCACCATGGGCCACATACGGGATTTGCCCAAAGCTACACTTGGGGTCGACTTGGATCATGATTTTGCGCCAAGTTACATCATTCCCAAAGACCGTCAGAAAAGAGTCGGAGAACTCAAAGCACTCGCCAAAAAAGCCGATTCTGTCATCCTTGCAACTGATCCGGACCGCGAAGGGGAAGCAATCGCTTGGCATGCGGCGAGCTTACTCGCGGATAGTCGTCAGTCGTCAGCCCGCCTGCAGGCGCCTGGAGCGCCAGCGACTGGCGGGCAGGTCGTCAGTCGTCAGAAAAAAAATAAAAAGTCTGAAGGCAGAAAGCTGACCGCTGATAGCTTCCGTCGTATCATCTTCCACGAAATTACGGAGTCGGCAATTCATGAAGCAATCTCACAACCGAGGGAAATAGATCTCAAACTCGTGGATGCCCAACAAGCCCGCCGGGTCCTTGACCGCCTCGTCGGATATAAACTCTCTCCGCTTCTCTGGCAAAAACTTTCCCGCCGGTGGCTTTCTGCCGGCCGCGTCCAATCCGTGGCGGTACGACTGATCGTAGAACGGGAAAGAGAAATAGAAAAGTTTGGGAAAGAAGAATTTTGGACAATCGAGGGCAAATTTCTATTATCCAATTCTCAAATTAACGCGCAATTAGTAAACAAAAACGGAGAGAAATACGAAAAATCACTAACGTATACGCTTTTTGATGGAACGTATACGACCACCAGTTCGTCAATAGACAATAAACAAAAAGCAGAAAGCGTTATAGCGGATCTTCGATCTCCCTACACAGTGTCGGCCGTCGATACGAAAGAAATCCGCCGGAGCCCGCCGCCGCCGTATACCACAAGTACCCTTCAGCAGGATGCGGGGCGACGATTAGGATTTTCAGCCAAACGCACGATGCAACTTGCGCAAAAATTGTATGAAGAAGGCATTATTACCTACCACCGGACGGACAGTGTCAATTTAGCGGAAAAATTTATCGGTGAAGCACGAGCGTACATCGAACTCACGTATGGCGCCCGGTACTCACCGGAGAAGCCACGCCGCTACCAAACCAAGTCCAAACTTGCCCAGGAAGCACATGAAGCAATCAGGCCGACGGACGTAGGAATGACCAATGACCAATTTCCAAATCCCAATGCGGAACTCAACCGAGATCACCATCGTCTCTATGGTCTCATCTGGAAACGGGCCTTAGCGTGCCAGGTGAAAGAGGCAGTGTTTGATTCGACCACGATCAAAATCGCAAGTGGCAATGGCTACCAGTTCGAGCTACAGGGATCAGTCATCAAATTTGACGGCTATCTCATAGTGCTCGGTCGCGAGACCGATGGTGAGGCTCAGCTACCTCGCGTATCGGTAGGAGAAATCGTCACATTAGACGCTACGAGTCCTTCCGAACATTTCACTATGCCTCCGCCACGATATACGGAAGCCACCCTCGTTAAAGCTCTCGAAGAAGCCGGGATAGGCCGTCCGAGCACGTATGCTCCAATTATTTCTACGATACAGGAACGCATGTATATCGCCAAAGAAGAAAAAAAATTGGTCCCTACTGATCTCGGATTTTCCGTCACGGACTTTCTCGTGCAATATTTTCCTACCATACTCAAGCTTCCATTTACCGCCCATATGGAAGATGAATTCGATCAGATTGCAGCGGGCTCCAAGGCATGGCAACCGGTTATCCGCGATTTTTATACACCATTTGCCGTTGAGCTTGCTCAAGCCTACGAATCTGCAGAAAAAGTGAAAATGCCCGTAGAGACGCTCGATGAAAAATGTCCTGATTGCGGGTTTGCTCTCGTCATCCGTACTGGCCGGTATGGCAAGTTCATCGCATGCAGCACGTTTCCTGCGTGCAAATACAGCCGTCAACTCATCGAAAAGATCGATAAGCTATGCCCCCGCTGCGGGGGAGATATCATTGTCAAAAAAAGCAGAAAACGAGGAAAAACGTTTTATGGATGCGGCAATTACCCGACCTGTACGTTTGCCGCATGGAAGAAGGAAGATATAAAATAGCAACACGAGAAATACGAGCAACGGGAAGCAAAATAGATAGATAATTTTGACTCGTGTTTCTATCACTGCTAGTATTACTAGTGTTGCTCATTTATCAATATGGATGACCGTCGAAAAACAGTTGCAGCTATCACGCTCATTATTATTGTTGTTAGTCTCTTGGTGCTCGTTGGACTCGTCCTCGTCACCCGGAAAAAGTCGATCGTTTCTCCGGTACCGGAAGAAGGCGCCATCCGTATAATATTTGTGAGCCCTACCGTGACGCCGTCACCCGATGCAAACTCGGCCATAACGAAAACTCCGACTCCTACACAGAAGCCAAAGGCAACGGCAACACCAAAGCCAACCTCCGCAACAAGTTCGACCCCGACACCGACAAAAATCTCCAGTCCATCTGCTACTCCTAAACCGTAATATGGATCGCGTACTCGCTTTTGATCAGTGGCTTTTTCTTTTCCTCAATCACCTTCCGCATACGGGATTGTCCAATTTGCTCGCACTGACGCTATCAGGCGTGGGAACAGCAGGAATCATCTGGTTCATCATGACAGCCATACTTTTTCTAAAGGAACAAAAAAAGGACCATAGATTTTTTCTACCCTTTGTCCTTTCGGGTGGGACAAGTTGGGCGGTGGTAGAGCTCGTCCTCAAACCTCTTTTCGGACGAATCCGTCCTACAGAACTCATGGGTGCCATTATCGTAGGATCGGGAAGTGATGGATTCTCCTTCCCCTCCGGCCACGCAACCATTGCCTTTGCGATGGCCACAGTATTAGCCCATAAAGAACCAAAATGGCGATGGGTTTTTATTAGCCTCGCGGTTCTCATATCTCTTTCGCGCATTTATTTAGGGAAGCATTATCCGCTCGATGTAATCATGGGGGGATTAATCGGAACGGCAATTGGTTTCCTTTCTCGTATAGTTACGCAAAAACATGTACAAGCTTAACGCCCAGCAACTCCGCACGACCCAGCCCGATCCCGTTGTAGCCCACGCTGTCAAAAAAAATCCGATTACGATAATTCTGGACAATGTATTGGATACCTATAATGTTGGCTCAATATTCCGACTTGCCGATGCTGTCGCAGCCGAGCGGGTCATATTATGCGGACAGACGCTTACCCCGCCCAACTCGCGTATCAAAAAAGCATCCATTAATACGTGGGGATGGGTAGAATGGCAATACGCTTCAACCGCGATTGAAGCGATTGCCGAACTCAAAATTCAAAACTCAAAACTCAAAGTCGTCGCAGTCGAACAAGATGCAAGGAGTAAGCCGTTTGCCGAAGTCACCTATGAGTTTCCCATCGCCCTTGTCGTCGGACACGAATCAAATGGTGTATCCAAAGAAGTCCTGGACATGGCCGATACGATCGTCGAGCTGCCCATGTGGGGGATAAATAGAAGCTTGAACGTCATGGTGTCGTTGGGTATCGTTCTGTATCAAATAATGTCAAACTCCAGCCTCAAGGCCCGGCCTTGAGGCTGACTCCTGAAACCTTGACACGGCTTCATAACTGTGTGACCATGGATGTAATGGATACTAAGCTAGCCTCACCATTTGCGCTCCTCAAACAAGCGTGGGCGCTTGGCTATTCCAAATCAAACGTGCTCCTATTTCTGGGGCTGGGAACTCTGCCACAAATTCTCTCATTCGGCTTTTCCGCGCTTCTGGCATACGCCCCCGGATCAAACAATCTCGAATCGACCATCACGGACTTTCTCGCCCAAACCAACGGATGGATGATTGCTGCAATCGGAGCCCTTGCGCTTCTCGGAATTGTCCTCATGATATATGTGGGTACATGGTATAGCGCATTTCTTTATAGAGTCTATGAAGCGACCGTCTCCGGCTCCAATGGCCGGCTCTCTAGCCATATATCCTCTGCACGGCTTGTTACAAAAAGACTTTTTTTTACCTCTATCAAAGTCGGTGTGTATGCGACCATTGGTTTTCTCCTGTTTGTCATTCCGGGCATCATCATCACGGTTCGATACGCATTCGCTCCCTTGATCGCAACTCTTGAGGATAGCTCCGTCTCACCACTCGGGGAGAGTAAGCGCCTCGTAAAGAATCGTTTTTGGAAACTCGCAGGTCGGGGATTGATCCCGTTTTTCCTCTACAGCATTCCCCTTTCTCTGTTTCAATCGCTCCATCCGCTCCTCGGTGCCCTCTGGTCTCTCTCATCTCCGGTTTTCGGTCTCTATTTTTACCTCGTCTATTTGGACTTCAAACGAACGGCTGCAGTTCCCGCATAATGAAACGAACTCACCTGGTACTAGTGGGTATCTTATTAATTCTCTCCTTCACTTTTTTTAGCCGCTCCATCAAACAGGGTGGCATGAAAGATCTCGACTTTGCCACAACGGTGAAACTGCAGGAGCGGATTGATAATTCCTCGCGTCTGCGGCTCGCGAGAATCACGGGAGAAGTCATGGAAGGAGCGACATTTTTCGCAAGTCCGATGATTTCTGTCATCGCTATAATTGTTATAACCTTTATAACATATATACAACGTAAAAAATGGCGACTCGTGGCCCTCGTTATCCCGCTCTTTTTTGGACTCATGATCCTTGCGGAAATCTATGGCAAGTCCGTCGTCCACCACCCGGCACCGCCGTTTTTTCTTTTGAAGAATCCTACCACTGTGTTCCCCAAATATTATATATGGGAGGATTATTCCTATCCCTCCGGACACGCCGCCCGCGCTGCGTTCATAGGGATAATGCTATACTCATCCTTCCTCCTTCATACTTCCTACTTCCAACGAAGGCCAATAAAAAATATGATAAAGATCGGGGTGTTTAGTTACATCGGTTTAATCAGCGTGTCCCGCATCTATCTCGGCCACCATTGGGCTTCTGATGTCATCGCGGGGTTACTGTTGGGCGGTGGTTCTGGGCTATTGACGCAGAGCTTCATCCTCCCATATAATACGAAACGAGAATGAGTGACTGTGCCTAGCCATCATCAATTCAGGGTTTTCCACCGAAATCCCGCACGATGGCGGGTTTTTGTTTGCTCTCGAGGGAGATCATGCTCCACTTGGTTTGTACTTTGACAATCGAATGGTGATAGGAAACGTTATTTTTTTGAGAGTTTGATCCTGGCTCAGGATGAACGCTGGCGGCGTGCCTTATGCATGCAAGTCGATCGATTTTTGCGCAAGCAAACGTAGAGGCGGACGGGTGAGGATAAGCAAGGAACGTACCTCAAACTTCAGCATAGCTCGTCGAAAGACGGGGTAATGCGGAATGTGGATGTGAGTCTAAAGGGCGTAACAACCCGGTTTGAGAGCGGCCTTGTGACTATCAGCTAGTTGGTAGGGTAAAGGCCTACCAAGGCTATGACGGTTAGGGGGCGTGAGAGCGCGACCCCCCACAATGGCACTGAGACACGGGCCATACAACTACGGTTGGCAGCAACAGGGAATCGTTGGCAATGGACGCAAGTCTGACCACGCGACGCCGCGTGAGGGATGAAGGCTTTCGGGTCGTAAACCTCTTTTGCTCCGCCATCGAGGCGGGGAGAATAAGCACCTACAAACTACGTGCCAGCAGTCGCGGTAATACGTAGGGTGCAAGCGTTATCCGGATTCACTGGGCGTAAAGTGTAGTGTAGGCGGTAACCCGCATCGTGCTTGAAAGCCCGAGGCTTAACCTCGGCATTGGGCACGAGATGGGGTCACTGGAGGGAGGCAGAGGAATGGGGAACTCATGGTGAAGCAGTGAAATGCGTTGATATCATGAGGAACACCAAAGGCGAAGGCACCATTCTGGGCCTCTCCTGACGCTGAGACACGAAAGCTAGGGGAGCGAAGCAGATTAGAGACCTGCGTAGTCCTAGCCCTAAACGCATGCCTGCTAGTTGCCCCGAGCAATCGGGGTGACGTAAGCTAACGCGTTAAGCAGGCCGCCTGGGGAGTACGATCGCAAGATTAAAACTCAAAGGAATTGACGGGGACCCGCACAACCGGTGGAGCGTGTGGTTCAATTCGAGACAAAGCGAAAGACCTCACCAGGTCTTGACA
>JAUXTO010000004.1 GCA_030679255.1 Candidatus Gottesmanbacteria bacterium
CAAGCTAAAATGGCAATTCACCTGTTTACCGCCGGCCATCAGAATCTTATTCAACGGCATGCCAGGTGTCTGGCGCCATCGACATCGGTTGATCTTTTGCTGGTTGATCGTCATGCAAATCGTCACCTCGGGGTCCAGAACCCTGGTGGGCTTATCTCGATCTGCTCCTGGTTTTATCACCGAATGGCGTTTCCGGCGTTTGTTATCCGCCGGGTATTGGAGCCTTCAGCTGCTCCTCCAGTGGTTTGCTGAGGAAACTATAAAAAGTCTGCCGGCGCCCGAAAACCAAGTGCTCTACGTGATTACCGACGGCAGCAAAAAAGACAAGAGGGGCAAAAAAAATCCGGCCGCCCAAAAGGGGCGCATGAATGAGCACCATGCCTGGTTCTTCGGGATCAAATTTGTCGTGCTCATGGTGGCCTGGGATGACTACCGCATTCCCGTAGATTTTCAGATGGTCCTGCCGAAAGGCCATCCCGATTATCAGAAGGAAAATGAGCTTTTTCGGCACATGCTCAGCCACTTTCAACCCCCTGACTGGGCGAAGGTGGTCATTGTCTTGGGCGATGCCGCCTTCGCATCCAAAGACAATATGAAACTGATCCAGGCCAGGGATAAAGCCGACTCCAAACGCCGCTGGGGGTTCGTTTTTGCCATCGCTCGCACCTGGAAGATGGCAGACGGCAAAAGTTTAAGGAACTTGGTGAAGCATACGCCGAATAGCTATTACCGCCAGACCTGGATTCCTCGCTTACCTGATCACCAAGGACGCAAGACCTTCTGGATCTTTGAAAAACGCACCCGCCTCAAGCACTTGGGAGATGTCACCGTGGTTTTGACCAAAAAAGGGCGTAACGTGGGCCCAAAAAATACCAAACTCCTGGTGACCAATCTGCTGGAGCTGACCGCGAGACAGGTGATTGACATTTACCAGAGGCGCTGGTCCGTGGAAATTCTTTTCAAAGAGCTCAAGTCCGGTTTGGGATTAGGTGAACATCAGGTGACCAAAAAGCTGCCGCGCATCGAAAAATCCCTGGGGATCGCTCTGATCGCCTATCTCTTGCTCTTGCGAGCTCGTAAGGATGACATCAGACCAGGCAAACCGTGGAGTATCTTCCAACTCAAAACCAACTTCACCATGGAGCTGATGCAAAACCAATTTCAACATTCAATCCGCCTGGAGGTGAATAAAGTTCTCAAAGCCGCATGATTTAAGGGTCTGCTCCACTTAACCTGTCGATTTTGAGTTGAATAGCATGTGTGAAAGCGGCGATAGCCTGGTCCACTTGGCCTTTTTTAAGCGACTCAAAGCCTCTCTGATGGTAGAATTGAGCTGTTTCTT
>JAUXTO010000006.1 GCA_030679255.1 Candidatus Gottesmanbacteria bacterium
GCGAATAGATTCTGTTCGTATCGACCGTGAGGTTGGTGGCGCCACCGCCAGTTGACTTTGTCCAGGTTGCTCCAGAGTCGGACGTGTGGTTTTGGAGAAGCGTTCCGTTCGTGGCGGTAAAGGTGTCGTTGGCGAAGTTGACGACGCCTTCCGCATTCGCGCGCGAAACAGAAAAACTAAATAGGAGAGAAAAGAGTATTGCCAGAAATAAACAAATCGCGAGAAGATGTCCGGGGGTCATAAAAAATTTCACCTTGTCTGCCCACTTCGTTCTGTATATCAGCATCATAGAATTGATTGTGTTTATAATAAATAGTTTCCGGATTTCTTCACCACTATTATATTGTACTCCTAATTGTTTCTGTAACAAGAGGATAACTACCCTTTCAATTACCCATAAAACTCAAATGAATTTCCACGTTTGGATGATGGTGCCGAGCCACGTGTCGAGAGGCTTCAGCGTCGTCACTTCATAGAGAAATCCGCCGCGCACAAACCACACTTCGCGCGTCGCGCCGAGCGCGGCGTTGGTGCTGTAGAACGCAGCGGCAGTAGCGCCATCTACCGAGAGATTGGAGAGCGACTCGCGGACACCCGAGGGCACATCCTGTTTGAAACGCTGTTCACTCACCTGCGCCTCGCTGTAAGGCACGATAAATATTTGAAAGCCCTCCCCTTTCTCAACATTCTGGAATGTGATAGTGGAAGCACCTCCACCCTCAGAGCGTTCCTCCACAGTGAGCTCTTGTGGGTAGAAAAGCGAGAAGTGGTACGTCGCACTCTGGTACTCGCGCATACCCTCAGGCACCACACGTCTGCTCTGACTTTGTCCAGTCGTTGTCGCCTCGCGTGGTGGCGAAACCGCCACGCGGTTCCCCTTATACAGAAAGAGGAACGCGACGAGAAAGAACGCGACGAGGAGAGAGATGCTTTGGACTATCCACACCCTTGTTGACTTTTTAGTTGTGTTCATATATCATGCACCTAATCACCAACGGGAAAGATCACCCTCCAAGGTTCCGTCCTTGTGGGGCCTTTTCTTTTTATATTCGAGCTTCTCTCGTAGATTATTCATGAATCGAAGATAGGCACGGAATATTTTAAATCTTAGGAGCGCCGAGAATTTAAATTTATTCGGTATGATCAATGCTTCAAGCTTCCCTTTTTCGATAAGATACTTCACGAGGCAATAAAAATCTCCATCCCCGGTCACGACAACGGCTTTGCTATAGTTTGGATACTCTATCATCGCTTGTAATACTAATTCAGCATCACAATTCCCTTTCGTTGTACCATCTTTGTACTCCAAGGTTGGTTTAAAGATACAAACAAACCCGGCTGTCTGGAGGGACATATATAAATCATTATTGCCTTCGATATAGCCGATAAAAAGAAAAGCCTCAGAAACTCCGTACTTCTCACGTAAATGAACACGAAACCTTCTGAAATCCAGTTTCCATCCGAGCGCGCGAATAGACAGATTCAGGTTCTGACTGTCTATAAACGCATAATTGTCTTCTTTTTTCCGCATACCTACTGCTTCTGCTGAATGATGAACCGGCCGCTCACAAATTTAATTTTGAATCCCTCGAACAGGCGCATGATGCGGGTGGGCGGGTACGGGGCACTTTTTTGGTCAGCCCCAATGTCCCATGTCCCTGCGAAGCGGGTCTCGCCGTCAATGTCAGTAGTGAAGGGAAGGTTAGCGTCTCCACTCAAATCGATACCGGCGCGTTGCGCGGCAGTATCTGACGAAGCAAGGTGCATATCACTGCCCGCGTTTACAAAAACGACGATTTTACTCCGGTACGCGGCATTTGGACTCGTCGCATCTTTGGAAAGATTATTCACCGACGATGCGCTGAACGTACCGGAATAATCAGTCGTGTTGTTGTAGCTGATATTATTTTTGAGTAAATTACTGGAATTGCCGCCAACGATACCGTCTACGTTTCCATACACAGTATTATTGTAGATATACGGAGACCCGTTTGTACCATTACGAATACCAACACCAGTACCACTAACTGTGCCGAAACCATAAATAATATTGTTCCAAACTTTGGAGGGTGCGTTTTGACCATTATTGCTACTTTCGTTAAGAAAAACACCACCTTGCCCATTGCCATTGCCTGAGTCCACTGCCCGTATAATGTTATTAGAGATTCTCACATCCGACGCCGTTCCCACATAATTAGCTGATATCGCAACTTCGTTGCTATTGTGACTGCCATCATGAAGTATTTGCAAGCCGTCTATTCTTATATAAGCGACTCCATTAATGACCCAAAAATCAGCCCCCGAATAATTCGGGGCGTCCAATATATATTTGCTGGTATTCCACACTCCGCTATGTCTCTGTGTCTGATTGACTTCTGACGTGGTGCTCGTAGCCGTGTATACATTAATATAGTTACTTGCACCCGTAGTGATAGCGGGAGTAGCTACGGCAGTCGTATCAGCCCCGCTGTCGTAGTAACAAGGGATGTTAAGAACGAAGCCACCGGTAACTAGGTTTGTAGTGTTTAGGTAGGACGCACCAGTTGCTGAGCTAAGAGCAGTGTTGAGTGCAGTAAATACGTGAGCGATAGACACCACCGTGGAGTCGGAGATGTCAGCTGGCGTTCCACCGGTTGCAGTTACTAGGGTCCACACGCTGGTGGACGTCTTGCCGGAGATGTAGGCGACTACATTTGTGTTATAGGTCACGGCATCGCCCACTCCCATGTTGGTAGCCGTCTGGGCAACAGAGAACGTCCCCACGCCACTACTGATGGTGAGCGTCGGGGAACCTGTCTTGTGGTCGGTAGTGTTCTGCCCGACAGAGTAGTAGACATTCGTGGCCGCCTGAGCGGAATGAGGTGAAAGAAAAAAGGTGCAGTGGGTAAGGAGGAGGAAGAGGATGAAGAAAAGCGGGAGGTGGAGTTTTTCCATGGTGTTTTTGTGAATGTCAACTGAAGTCGGCGGCGATCTTCCACACGCCCTTTTCACGAAAGGCAGGGACGTTCTGGCGCCGCGCGGCGTTCGTGAGGGCGGCGATTGTCTTCTCCGCTTTCTTCGCGTAATCGGACAGATGCACAATCTCGGCGCCGCGCAGATACGTAATGCGCTTGTGGAGCGACTCTGTGAGTGCGAGCGTGAGCACCTTTTCCATCGGCTTTGCATTTTTCTTGTCGCGGTACGCCGGAAAGCCAGCATAATAAAGATGTTTTTCTTTATCGCGGATAATGACCAGCGGATATCCGAGCCGGACCAATTGCCAGTTTATAAGCACACGACCAATGCGTCCGTTGCCATCACAGAACGGGTGAATATGCTCAAACTCGAGATGAAAACGTGCGATTCCGTCCAGCGTATAGATTTCGTGATTGCTTGCATAATTTCTGAGCGCGGTATCAACCATCCGCTCGACCTGTTCCGGCGCAGGAGCAACATGCGTACCGACGCGAACGTATTCTCCCGCCTTTCTGAAACGGCCAGCGATAGAATCGTTGATACCAGTCATAAGCATTTTGTGGAGCGATAGGATTGTCTCCTTGTCTAGGTCGTGCGTTTCTGCTTTTCCACGCAGGTACTCGGAAACACGTGCTAGATTCTTCGCTTCGAAAATTTCGCGAGGTGACGCGTCGACACTCGCCTCTGCTTCGAGCAAAATCTTTTCGGTGTCGGAGAGCGTGAGCGTCGAGTTTTCTATTGCATTTGAGTTGTAGACCGCTTCAGGAAGTTCTGCCTCGTCGATAACAGTAAGAAGAGTATCTTTACCGACCCTCAACTCATCAAACTCCTTTTTAAGGGTGTGCAGTCGGTCGCGAATTTGTTTGTTGGTTGCCATTGGTGTTATGATAGTCGATTTACTGCTTTTTGTCAAAATATAGTGAATAGATGATTCAGACAACCATCAATTCACTACTGTTTCATGGCGTCGTAATCGCTGTGTCAGCAGGCAAGGTCGCGTCGACAATAGCTGGAGCTATGTCCGATGATGTTGGAGGCGGGGTCAGCGGCGCTGTAGATGAAGTCGTCATGACGCAAGATGTTTGCCACAGGACGCATTAGCTACGCCGTGTAACCGTATCCGGCGATGCCTCCTCCACCAGTCGATTCCTGTCTCTGCACTGCGCCGATATCTAAATATCCTGTAGGGCCACCCAGAAACGCTCCGGGGAAGCCGGCAGCTTTTGCAGGGCTTGTAGAACTTATTGAAAAGTCCCCGCCCGCTGCATTCGTGAATCCTGGGTCGGTAGTGAACTCGCTCGATGCCACTTGTGCATTGACCGTGAGGTTGAGCAGATTCGCCCCTCCACCACCACCAGAATGATAGAACACATTCCAGCCGTGGAGACTTATAATTTGGGCCGTTCCAGCAGTCCACTCGACATTGTATTCTCCTGCTGCATCGCCGTTCTCACTGAAAATATTATTGGTGAGCGTTACCATCGCATCAGTATCCGCGACCTCAAGACCGCTATCGCCACAGCCGTACACTGTGTTCCCATTGATGGTGATGAAATTTGCGGCGGATGTGTAGGCACCCCCCAAATATATTCCTCTTCCCGCTGCCGAATCAATAATATTGTTTATAAAAATCGAGCTACAGGCGGTGGTTACATCAAAGCCATTACCACCAACATCGTGAATGTAATTTCCTTGAAATAGACCGAAACTGCCATTGTTGTTAAACTGAACACCACCACTACCCACTCCAGATACTTCAGACATAAGAAGTCTGCTGTGGCTAGTTTGTATATTGATCCCAACCCCTCCTCCATCTGAAATCTTGATGTTGTAATAGGTGTGCGAAGTGGCCGTGTCTCCTCCCAGTAATACAGTGCCGCTTGCCCCTGTCTGCGCAAATTCAAGATTCTCGAACCTCCATAAATCAAAGTTCCCCGGGGTGAAACAATAATCCGTTGACGTGACAGTAATGACTGGACGAACGCCGGTCTTACCCTTAACCGTTATCGGTCCAGCAGCCCCGGTTCCAGCAGCTCGCGCAGTAAAAAATATCTGTGAAGCAGACACGGGAGAGTCGTTGAAGATAATCGTGTCTCCGGCGCGGAATGTCGTCGCAGCGTCAATCGTAGACATCCCAGTGCTCGCTGGCACGGTCCACTGTCCGCCAATCTTCCACGCACCGAGTGTGCCTGTGGGTGCCGTATCAACGGTCACTGTCTTGGCTGTGTTATCAAATGCGGAAATCCAAAATATTTTCTTGTTGGCGTTCGTTGCGCCAGAGAGATTTATTGAGGATTGTGTAGCCCCGCTGGTAACCAATCCGGACAAGTCCGGCGAGCCGTCTAGGGTTACCAGAGTTCCGACATTCGTAGCCGCAGAACCGCTGATAATGGAAGCATCTCCCGCCGCTACGTCAGTACAGCCAGAATTGGTGTTAGCCCCTCCAGTGGATATATAAAGAGTTGCCATATCAAATTAATGGCAACTGCGTTGAGACATGCAGGAATGTCTTGCTTGCACGCAGGTCAGTTTCGTCCAGTGTATCGTCCACCAAACATACACACTCATGCGGAGTCAGTTCAGCGACGTATTCCTCGTACTCGGTCTTCGTAATCTGCGCCCCCTTGCGAAGAATCGTATCGCCATCCACGCTGTCCTTAGCGAGCGTTACTGTTCTACACGAGACTTCCTTTCGATGCCGCAAGAAGTTGCAGTCCCGACGTGTCGTTATCACGGTTGCTCCAGAATGCAGCCCTTTCACCGCTTCGTTGTATGCGTCCCACCAAACTTGCGACTCCGCGGGCGAGAGATTCACGAGACCAATGCGATTGGGCGGGAAAGTGGTCTTCACCGCAAGCTCTGCGGGATACAGGGCATCGGGGTAATAATCAAGAAATTCTATATCATCCGGGAACCAAACGTTGCGTGGGGTCGTACCCATCACCTTGATACCCGACGAACCGTCTGCAAAAATTCGCGTCGGCCTATCTAACTTTGGCCAATAGCAGTTTATAAAAAGAGCATCCGTAACAACACCCATTGATTCTGGTTGTGTAAATCTCTGTAATCTAGCTCCGACTGCTATTTTCATAATTCTATGTCCACGTGACATGTAGATACAGCCCTATGGATTTAAATGACGTCACTGAATCAACATTTACGGTAAACACGTCTCCAACCGCAATCGCTGTCGTCCACCCCGTGAGCGTGGTGGAGGTGTTCCCGACAGCGCTGGTAATGGAGGGCTTCGCGGCGGCTGTAATCGTATCGGCAACCGTCGGAGGATAGTTCGCGTATACGTCTTTCCAAATATCCAACGCAATAGACCCGGAAGTGTCATCAAGCGACAATATCGTCCAGCCTGTTATCGTGCCGCCGCGCGGGGCCTGAACCCTGACTGCCTTCTTTTCACCCGTCGTAATAACATTTGTTCCATCGCCAAAGATGAAACCTATCTGTCCCTTTTTCACCCGAGGATACAAATAAAATTTGGTGGTCGTATCCGCATACACATCCACGATGTCATTTGCCGATGTTGTGTAGTTGGCCCCGCCCTGCACATTGAAATTTGCGCCGTTGGTAAGCAGTACTGCTCCGTCAAACATGAGCCGACGCCACACCCCGGCTTGGGGAGCGGCCGGGAGTCCTGTCATGGTGGTAGTACCCGTTATGTGAATGGTGTTCCCCGAAACGACCCAGATGTCTGAAGTAGTTCCTGCAGAGGCGACGGCAGCACCTTGAGCTTCGTTGAGCGGGACTCCCTGAAGGGCGATCCTATTTTTAGAAATACGTATGGCCATACGAGTTAAAAGCTATCCTTTTCGAACACCAGTAGCTCATTACCGCTTTTATCGGCAACCTTGAGCTGTTTCCCCGTCTCGGTAAAAGTAAAGTCGTCAAACGACCTTTCGCTTAACACCTTGTCGCCCTGGAGCGTGTTCTTCAGCGGCTCGAAGAGCTTGCCAGCAACGAAAGCGAGAGCGCCAAACACGGCGAACTTTATTAAGTTGCGTCGACGAACATTTGCGACTTTCTCTTGATTCATATCGCGAGCATCTATACTGAACCGTCCTTTATATTTGTGTCTTCTCTTGTTATCTTTTTCAATTCTTCTTCTACCTCTTTTTTGCCCTTCTTAAACTCTCCCGTAACACGCCCAAGAGAACGCGCGAGGTCTACAATCTTTCCGCCTCCAAAAAAAAGCACGGCTACCACGAGAACAATGACGATTATTTCAGGCAATCCGAGTCCGAACATAGTAATTATATTACGCTAGTAATCTCTTAATTGTAGCAGGCATTCTTTGTATTTCAAGTTTCCTATCCACCACATATTCTTATTGAGCTGTAACGTCGACTGGAGGCACTGCGTCTGCTGGCGACGATAGTGTATCGATAACCGGCAGTGGTGATGGCTCGATTGGTGTGTCGATCGGTAGTGGCACAGGTTGTTCGACCGGCACATCAGAAGGAGGCGGGGGTGGCTGTTCGATTGGCGATTCGAATGGCGGTGTTGGTGAAGGTGAGGGTTCTTCGATTGGAGTAGCGGTAGGGGGTGGGAGTGGCTGTTCGATCGGCGGTTCGGGTGGCGGTGTTGGTGAAGGGACATCGGAAACTGGCGTCGTGCTTGGAGCAACGGCCTCGGCGGCCTTAGTCGCGAGGTACGCATTAATCGCCTCGTCAACCATCGTGCGAATATCTTGTGGCGATGGAGCTGGTGGTGGTTCTGGAGATGGAGGTGTTACCGGTGTTTGTGAATATATTTGCAAATCAGCAGAGGCGACAGCGGCTATTTCTGGCGTCTGACTCATCACGACTACTTCTGGCGGAGCTGATACGACTGGCACCACCACCGGGACGTAGCCCGGGAAAGTCATTTCTTTCGTATCAAACATTCTGCCGACAAGACCCGAATATTCAACGGCGACCACCTTTGGCGTTACGCCTTTTGTTTTTTCCGCGTATTGTACCTGTTTGAGGTCTGCCATCTCTTGACTAATAACCTGCCCTATTTGTTCAGCGACAAAGAGACCGAGGTCGCGACCAGTCATAGACCTTTTTGAAATCTTCATGTGGTTGCTCTTCGGGAAGTCACGCCACACGCCATCTGAAACGGCGAGCGTGGTATAGGAATAGTCCACATAGTAATTCGTGTCATCTTCAGTTACGCTGTTTACTTTTACATTAAAACGGTACGAATCAATATTTGCCGCGAGGAGTTGTGTATTATCTACGGCGCGAATGATTTCTTTGGTCGCATATACGGCGTGCCGCACCTCCGGACTCGCCGCAAGAGCTCCCCCCGCCCCAAGAAAGAGAACGCCAAGAGCTATCGGGACGGCATTATTATAAGTGATGAAATGAACGAGGGATTTCATAGTAGTATCATATCAGTTGGTAACAGTTCTCTTGCACATAAGCGCACCCGCAACATAGAGCGTACCCAGAGGTGCTGAAAGAAAGAGCATAGTAACCCCCGTGCCGTCTGGCGTGATGATGGCAGAAAAGATGAGAACGGCGAGCACAGCGCCGCGCCAGTGTGTAAACCAGAAGGTCTGCGAGAGTACACCCACATAGGTAAGCAGCACCATCACGACAGGCAGAAGAAACAAGACTCCCACACCGAGCGTGATGAGAAAGACTGAAGAAATAAATGCATCGAGAGAGAAAAGTGGTACGACCGCGAGCGGTGTGGCGAACGAATAGAGAATCGAGAAAGTCTGGGGAATAATGATGAAGTAGGCGAGCGCACATCCAAGATAAAAGAGTATGAGAGAGGAGGCTATGACGAAACGTAGTGCTCGTCTCTCGCGCTCTCGGAGAGCCGGCACAAGAAACCGTACAAACGAATACACCATATAAGGAAAGGTCATCATGAGAGCAATCAACACCACCATCAGCAGAGGAGCCACAAAAGCGGAAGAAGGTCCAAGCACTACCATCGAGACTCCTGCAGGAATCAAAAAAGCTTTAGCGGAGAGAAAAAGCTGTGTTCCGAACGATGGAGTCCCTACCGTGAACAGCACAGTCGTGAGAAGTACAAACGCTATGAGCGGACGCATGATGGCCCCCTTCAACGCTTCTAATTCATACGAGAATTGTTCCATACGATTATTTATTGATTATCAAAGATGATAATCAGATTGCCTTGTGCATCATACAGACCTAGTTCACTTGCCGCAGCATTACTGGTCGAAGCCATAGAGAATCCATTACCGAACGTAACCGCATTCTCAACAAAGATGTTGCCGGAGGTGGAAGTGGCGGTAAGTGCTGGACATGCACCAAGTTCGCATACCCAAAGATTCTCATTTAACATACTTATCTTCCCTCCTGTCGTCGATATCTGTAGATACCCGGAAGCATCAACGGTTAACTCACTGTACAACGATGCACTCTTTGAAAGACGCAACTGCGCGACGCTGTTGGGCTCGATGATATCCAACATGCGCGATGGCGCTGCGGTGCCGATACCTACCTGTCCACCATTCGTAACAATGAGATTAGTGGCTGTTGATGAACCAATAGCAAAAGAGGGACCGAGAATACCATTGGGGTTGATTGAGAGCTGAGCCCAGGGCGAGGTCGTCCCGATGCCGACTGAACCGCCATTTGTCGCAAGCCACGTCGCACCGGATGATGAGAAGTTAGTTGTGGAGGCATAGGTGGCAAAAGTTGAAGAAGCGATAAGGGAGTATGGCGAGGTTGCGGTAAGCCACAGAGCAGTTGATGTAGAATTCACTCCAATACCCGAATACGTCGTCGGTGTCCAAGCGAATGCTCCTCCGCCGCTTGCGGCAGTACAATCCTCAACCGCGCCTGAAGCGTCCACGCCGAGTGGATAATTGCCTGCCGAACAATTCGCTCCGTTTACGGCGAGCGCGGTGGCAGTGCCGGCATTCCCCCCAATCGAGAAGCTTGCAGAAGAGGTGGCGACTTCAAGGAGTGCGGTGCCGGCAGAGTTGGTATAGAGCATACGATTGCCGGTAATGGAGGAGAGGCCGGTGCCTCCCCCACCCACGCCAAGCAGTCCGGCAAGTGTGTTAGCGAAGGTGAGCGTGCCGGCAGAGTTGGTGATGGTGGTGGACGAGGTGAGTCCGTTCCAGGCGGTGGAGGATGTGGCGAAGGTGACGGCACCCGAGAGTGTGGTGCCGGGGATGTTGATGGAGGAAATATTGTTGGTTGAGGTAGCAATAAACGCGAGACCGTTTGTGGCATTGCTCCACCCGAGCACTTGCCCGCCCACGCCGGTGCCGTAGAGGGTGGAGGTGGCCTGCACGGTGGGGACGGTTGCGGTTTGTGCACCAAGGACACCTGCGCTCCCGAGAGCCGCAAGACCGATGGTGGCATTGCTGCCGCCGATGAGATATCCATTTCCTGCCGAGAGTGTGAGGCCATTGTTGCCGATGAGGGTTGTGGTGGCAACATTGGCGAAGGTGTTCACACCGGAGAAGTATGGAATGTTGCCCACGACTGCGGCGGTAGAGGTGGAGAGACCGCCGTATGAGAGCGCGGCACCGGTGAGAATGATGGGCCAGGTGGCAGAGATAGTTGCCTGCTTGTTGTTGAAGGTGGACCAGTCGGTTGAGGTGAGAAGTCCCGAGGCAGAAGCACTGGCGTTCTGGAAGAGCGAGGAGGTGGCGATGGCTTGAGCATTTGCCAGAGTGCCTGTCGGGTTCCCCACGATGGAGTTGGCAGCGACCTGCTGGAACTT
>JAUXTO010000020.1 GCA_030679255.1 Candidatus Gottesmanbacteria bacterium
TTACTTTTCCAAAATTTCCACACGTTGGACCAATTGTGCAAATTCGCTTCGATGCACAGTTTCATCAAGACTCAAAAGCGTGCCGTCCTGTTTTCTCTCAATAGAATCTAAACGAGAGAGGGTTTGCGACTGAATTTTTTCAAGAGAAAGCAGGCGATTATCAATGCCATCAAGACGGATGTCGATTCCGTCAAAGCGGGTATTCACCTCCCCAAAACCATTCGTCACAAGGCGTGCGAGAAATTCAGTATCAGTCTCTTTCTTCATGTTACAATCATATTATTTTCTTAAACAAATAGCAACGAAGATATCAACATCGCGGCGCCGCTGCGGCGCCGCGCTGGGCTTCGTGTATATGATTTATGAGGGTCACTTGGAGGCCAGGCCTCCAAGTGACTAAGCAGAGGATTAGTTGCCGAGGCCGTAGAGGCGGGAGACTTCACTTGCGGAGAGCGCACGGTTGTACATGCGCAGGTCGTCCAAGGTGCCGCCGAAGTAGACACCGCCCACAACGCCAAGGTTCACACTGCTAGCATTAACGTTGGTGCCTGTTGTAACGACAACATGATGCCAGTTCTTGTTGTTGAGCGTGGAAGAGACTGCTCCGTCTACATATATGGTGGGGCTGGGAAGCCGTTGGATGTTACAGTGCCCGAGACGATGCGAATGGACAATCTTTATACGGCTTCGAGTAGCAGATTTGGAACTTTTTTGAAGTCGCGGGTATTTCTTGTGAGCAGTGTCGCGCCCATAGAAAGAGCAGTCGCCGCAACAATGCTATCGCCAATTGAAAGATTGTGATTGCGCCGAAGAACGCCGGCAAACTTTGCAATTTGCATTTCAAGCGGAATAACGACGAGCGTTGCAATAAATGCCTCTATCGCATCAATCTCTGTCGATGGTGTCTGCTTTCCGCTCCAGAGTTCTGTGATTACAACCGATGGAAGCATAACAGCGGCATAACTCCGCATTATTGGAACCAGTTTCCCGAGTGTTTTAATTTCTCCACCGACATAATAGATAACTACATTCGTGTCGAGTATGTAAGGACCTGACATATTCTGAAATATTACCAGTTGAGTTTTTTAACGCGCTTGTCCCACTCTTTCCGAATTTTCCGATTTTCTTTAATCATCGCACCTGTGTGACCTTCCCAAATCCCGATAACGCGCGCACGTGCAGCCTGTTGTGCAGTACGATCCAGAAGCAGGGATGTTAGTCCCCCGCTATTTGTTTTTATTTTCTTTTCCGCTTTCATTTCCATACAGACATTGTATCACTCGCCTATGTAAAATCAATGGCAACAGTGCGGCGCCGCAGCGGCGCCGCGCTTATCCAATCGTATTCAATGCCAAGGGCGCCCCTTGGCAACTTGGCAAAAAACGCCAAGGGGCACCCTGTACGTTAGTATCGGGTTGTTGACACTTTAGTGTCAGCGAATGCTCATTGAAAGCGCAAAAGGCGCGGTACGATTCTGGTGTTCAGACCATTAATCATAAGCGCCTCTTGCATGCACAAGAATACCAAATTGTTGCCG
>JAUXTO010000034.1 GCA_030679255.1 Candidatus Gottesmanbacteria bacterium
GTGGACAAAACCGGCAGTCAATCATCCCTGGAGACAGGCCGCCCGACTGTATCTGGAGGAAAACGCGTTCAACGAAACACCATGAAAAAGAGGACATTTCTATCTTGCAGAAAAGCGGACATTTCTATTTGGTATTGACAGAATGGGGAATTTAAGATGATGTAGCGGGAAGTAGGAGGACGGAGGAGGATTAGGGAGATTAGGGTAATTGGGGTGTTTGGGGGATTTGGATTATTTGGATTTTTCCTCACGGTCTTTTGACTCCTTGCGGTCTTTTTCATCTTTCTTATCTTTTTCTTCTTTTTTTTGTTTTTCGCGCTTATCACCCTGTTCTTTATCGTCTTTTTCAACAAGCGTTTGTAAATCCGCGATGGTACGGGTGACATCTTGCTGAGTTTGGTTGATTTGGAGGGCAACGACGGCTTGACCGGTCGTGATCGGCGCGGCAACGGCGATCTGACTTTTTTGAATGGGAACCGGAGTATTCGTGGGCGGCGGGGTAGATGTGGGCGTAGATGTAGGCGTGTGCGTCGTCGTTGGTGTAGAAGGAGAAGACACCGTCGCGTTTGTTCGCAGAGTCGTAGTCGGCGTGGGAGTCGAGGTAGCGGTAGGCTTGGGAGTCGGAGTGTTCGTTGACGTCGGCGAGAGCGTTACTATTTGTTGTGTGGTCTGACCACTCGACTGATTTGAGGTATTTGACCTATTTGAGAGCGGTTGGGCGTTGGTGGTTACCGCTTGTTTTTGTACTTCCAGATCCGTTGATACGGTGGACAGCGTATTGATGTACTGTTTGGCGAGGGCGACTTGAGCCTCTTTGTTCGGCGCATTGTCGATCATTTTTTTCGTTTCCGCGATTTGTTGCTGGAGGTATGGCAGACCCTCGATAGATTGACGGGATGAGAGGAGTTGTTTGGTCTCCGCATACCGGCGCTCGGTGTATTTGATCTGGAGCGCTCCTGATGAGGCATACGAAGGACTGGCAATGGTGGCCACTGCCCGTTCCATGGCGAGTTTAACCCCGTAAAGAGAGTCGCCCGGGAGTGTATTCCAGGTAGCGACGATCATGACGGTCGGACCGAAAAAAAGAAGCAGAGTGCCCCAAAGGATTTTGTCGATGATAGCGCGCATATTATAATCCCCTTGCAAGTTTAAGGATGTCGTTAATGGAGACCAGGATAATGAGTCCCATAAGGATAATCATGCCAATCTGATGGGCAGACCGTTCAAACGCCGGACGTAATTTTTTACCGATTATTTTTTCTAAAAACACAAACGCGAGCCGTCCGCCATCAAGTGCCGGAATGGGGAGGATATTTAACACTGCTAAATTGAGAGAGAGAATACTCATAAACTCAAGGACTGCCTTCCAGCCAAATTTGACGGCCTCTCCGGTGACGCGGGCGATACCGATGGGGCCGGCAACGTCGGCCGAAGGCGCGCGCAGGGTCACGAGTCTCCAGATCGTACTCCCCACTCCAGTAAACATATCTTTGGCGCGCAGAAGATTGATGCGGACCGCTTCTCCGGGGATTTGGTACCAGGCGTATGTTTTAAGTTCCAGATCCGTGATGGCAACGCCAAGTGGTCCCTGGCCGGGAGGAGGATTTTTGCGGGGTGTGACCGTCACTATTTGTTCCCTTTTATCGCGAAGGATCGTGATGGTCACTTTTTCGTCGACATGGGCACGGGTCGTGTCGATGAGGTCGCGCGGGGTGGTGATGGTCTTTGTGTCTGATGGGGTTAATGGGTCGGATGACCCAAATGTGATCGATGAAACAACGTCATTTTCCTGAAGCCCGACCATTTCAGCAGGGCTACCCGGCTGGACTTTTTCGATTCTCACGCGACCGCTGGGTTCGAGGACTCCTTGGGTGAGCAAAAATCCCGTAATACCGATGGCAAGCAGAAGATTCATGGTCACTCCGGCGACTAATATCGCGGCGCGTTCTTTTTTTGACCTTGCCCAAAAATACTGCTTTTGACTTTTGACTTTCCCGCCTGCAACGCTTTGCGTAGCATTGCGGGCAGGTGACTTTTGACTATTTTCTGCTTCATCCTCTCCTGCCAACTTCACAAATCCCCCGATGGGGAGCCAGTTGAGGGAGTAGAGAGTCTTGCCGATTTTGCGACCCAAAATGCGAGGGGGAAGGCCGAGACCAAATTCTTCGACATGGACCCCGATCCATCGGGCGACGGCATAGTGCCCGAATTCATGGATGAGAACGAGGATACTTAAAATGAGGAAAAAGATGAGGGCAGTGAGTAACATATAAAAGCACCAAGCTCCAAATCACAATGACCAACGTGGAAAGAAGAGTTTTTATAAAATCTTCACACCGTGTTGGACATTGAGATTTGTGATTTGAGATTTACACTTGTAGCAACTCTGTTTCTTTCCGTTCCAACAGTCCATCAAGGTCGGCGGTCATCTCGTCGGTCAAGAGTTGCGTCTGCCGTTCTCCATGTTTTTGTTCGTCTTCGGAGACTGCGCTATCCCCTTTGAGCTTTTTGATGTCTTTCATGGCATCCTGGCGGATTTGACGGATCATGATGCGTCCTCCCTCGACTTTGGCTCTCGCAAGCTTGATATACTCCTGCCTGCGTTCTTCCGATAGAGCCGGAATTGTGATCCGAATAATCTCTCCATCGACAACAGGGGTCAAACCAGAATTCGTTTCGTGTATCCCCTTTTCTATTTCATGAATGATTGATGGATCAAACGGCGCGATGACCAAGGTCTTGGCGTCCATCGTCGTGATGGTTGCGAGCTCCGTGACCTTTAAGCGCTGTGTCCCGCCGTATGCAGCGATGACAATGTGATCAACAAGCGCGGTGGTGGCACGACCTGACCTGACCGAGGAAAGATCGTTTTGTGTGACCTCTATCGCCTTTTTCATCCGGTCACGGGTAGTGTTGAGAAGAGAGTCTATCATTACGTTTAGTAGTAAGTAGCTAGTAGCAAGTATCTAGGGTAAGATAGGTACCTGTCAAGTCGTATTTATTCGCCAAGGGCGATTCTGGTATATTTGGCGACCGTGATATTCTCCCCGACTTTGGCCACAACCTGTTTAATGAGGGATTCAATGGTAAGCTGCGGGTCGCGGATGTAGGCGCCTTTGAGAAGTTCCTCGACATTTTTGGGGTTCATTGCTGCGATTTGAAGGGCAACTTCGTGAGCGAGATTTTTAAATTCATCGGTGCGGGCGACAAAGTCCGTCTCGCATCGCACTTCGACCAGTACGCCGACTTTCCCCTGATGGACATAGGCCTCGACGACTCCCTGGGACGTCTCCTTTCCCTCTTTTTTGGCGGCTTTCTCGAGTCCCCGTTCTAAAAGAAGTTTTTTAGCCTTTTCATAATCACCGTTTGCGTCCTCAAGGGCCTGCCGGCAGTCAGAAACTCCAGCAGAGGTATCATTGCGGAGTTTTTTGAGAAGGTCAAGAGAGATGTTCATACACTTCTATACGGTTTTTTTGGGTCGTCCACGCTTGCCCGTCGTAGTCCCGCTAAGCGGGACGGTGGCGGGAGTCTTTTTTGGTTCTAGGGTTGGATTTTCGATAGCTTTCTCTTTAGAAGGCGGTTGGGCGACGACGGGTTTAGTGGGCTCGACGGGAGGGACGTAAGGTGCCATGACCGGAGCAGCTTCTACGGGTTTGGTCGCAGGAGCTGGTGCCTCTTTTGTCCGGGCCTCGCGGCCTTCGAGATAGGCAGCAGCAATCATATCCGTAATAAATTTGATGGATCCGACGGCATCGTCATTAGCCGGGATCACATAGTCAATGCCCGCGGGATCGGAGTTGGTGTCGACGATTGCCACGACCGGAATGCCGACACGGATCGCCTCACGCACCGCCGCATGTTCCCGCTTCACATCGACGACAAAGAGTGCATTGGGTTTTTCTTTGACTTTGAGGACACCGCCGTAGAACACTTTGAGCCGCTCAATGTAGCGAAGAAGCTTGCCCTGTTCATGCTTCGGCATTTTCTTCCATTTGCCGGTAGCGTGGTCATTTTCGAGATTGATAATCTTATCAATATTCTTTTTGACTTCTTCCCAGTTGGTGAGAAATCCGCCGATCCAGCGTTCGACCAGATACGGTGCTTCAGCCTTGTCAACCGCTTCTTTGACCACTCCCATCGCTTGGCGTTTGGTGGCGACAAAAAGGAGTTCTCCCCCGTTTTTTACAAGTTCACGGACAAAGTTCACCGCATCATCCAAGCCTGCTTTGGTTTTGGCCAGATCAATGATGTGGATGCCGTCTTTAGCCGTGTAGATAAACCCGGCGGCTTTCGGGTGCCAACGCTCGGACTTATGGCCGAAATGGCATCCGGCTTCCAGAAGTGATTGAAGTGTGATTTCTTGCATAGTTATGTTTGATTAGCCATTGGAGTCATTGCGACAGCAGAATCACATTCTGCAATTTCCCCAGCAACCCGACAACCGCGGATACTATTGGCACCGCTACTTTGTTCGCCGTTTGAATTAACTCTACCCGATCCGGATGGTGGAATTGGTTGTACATTCCAGCATATCCGTAACGATTTGTCAGCATTAAGTGGTCCGCAATGTATACATTCTACCATAAAAAAACACCGGATACGCCGGTGTACGAGCGTATCTTCTTGACCTTCCACTCACCTGTCCTGCGGAGCAGGAAGAAGATACTGGTGAGTGTGTGAATTTGTTCCTTACGGAACAGGAAACTTCTTGGTTAAGAGTGTAACAGAGTGCCGTATGGATTGCAATTGTTTGTTTTCCTGAAGCTCTGTCCGGACTTTTTTGAGAAATGGTCCGCGATCTTCTTTGGTCGCGGGTAGGCGGTAATGGGAGACTTCCTTAATGACGGATACGATCCATTCCCCTATCTGCCGCATTTCCTTTTCCTTCATGCCGCGGGTTGTGATAGCCGGGGTGCCGAGCCGTATGCCGGAGGGGTAAAAGGGTGGATTCGGGTCATGGGGCACGCTGTTGCGATTCACGACGATGCTGGCAACCTCCAGCGCTTCGGCTGCAATGTTGCCGATCACTCCCTGGGGCCGGAGATCGACGACCATCAAATGGTTATCTGTCCCTCCCGTTGACAGGGCGAGACCCTGTCGTAAGAGCGTATCAGCAAGGACTTTGGCGTTGGTGACGATTTGTTTGGCGTAATTTTTGAATGCGGGTTGTGATGCTTCGTGAAGCGCTATGGCGATAGCAGCCGTGACATTGTCGTGCGGCCCGCCCTGGAGACCGGGGAAAACGGCTTTATCGATCTTGTCTCCCATCGCCGGATCTTTGACAAGGCCTCGCCCTGTCACCATAAGGAGGGCGCCGCGGGGACCACGGAGTGTTTTGTGGGTCGTTGCCATGAGGATGTCCGCGTATGGCGCGGGGCTGGGGTGGACGCCGCCCACGATGAGGCCGGCGATGTGAGAAATGTCTGCAAGAAAGTAGGCGCCCACGCTATCGCAGATTTTCCTCCACGCTTTCCAGTCAAAGATTCTCGGGTATGCGGTCGTCCCTACGACGATCATTTTTGGTTTTTCTTTTTTGGCTAGATCCGCGACATAATCCATATCGATGAAGCCATGTTCATCAACGTCATATTGTATAGACCGGTAAAATGTGCCGGAAAACGTCACATCGGGATGTCCGTGGGTGAGATGTCCCCCGCCGGAGAGCTTCAAGCCCATGATCGTGTCCCCCTGATGAAGAAGCGCCATGTAAACGGCGGAGTTAGCTGGTGAGCCGGAATAGGGTTGGACGTTGGCATGCGGCACGCCAAAAAGCTTTTTGGCCCTAGCCATCGCCAATTCCTCTATTTCGTCGATATAGCGGTTTCCTTGGTAGTACCGTTTATGAGGATATCCTTCGGAATATTTATTGGTGAGGACAGATCCAAGCGCTTCCCTTACGGCTTTGGACGCGTAGTTTTCCGACGGAATCATTTCAAGGACTTCACTCTGACGCTGGGATTCGAGGGTGATGAGTTTTGAGATTTGGGGGTCAACTGTGTTCAAGCTCATGATATGGATCATAGTTAAATGTTACGTCGGATGCAACTTTGATTTATTTCATTATTGACAGCAGATGGGAGAATCGAGATAATAGCGCATGGCGACCCAATATAATCGGATCACCTGCCAAAAATACTTCATTATATCCTTCGAGTTTCATTCCGCGCTTTATCATATTCGAGACGTATTCAAGAATAATCGATTACATAATCAGGAATTCGTTTATTTGTCTAAACAAATTTCATGAAGAAAAAAGGATACGCTATTGCGGTTTGCGGATCAGCAGGAGGAGATTTCTCTAAAGAAATTTCCTTACGGGCAAAAGCCGTTGGTGGCAGTATTGCTAGACTGGGATGTACACTTTTTACCGGAGCGACAACTGGCTATACGCTGGACGCAATCCACGGAGCGCACCAGGTGGGTGGGCTGACCGTCGGAATAGCCCCAGCTGAAAGTTTTGAAGATCAACAAAAACGATTTGAACCGATCGATCCAGCACTCTATACAGTGATCGTCTATACGGGTGTGGGATATAAAATGCGCGACGTTGCCCTTATTCGAAGCGTCGATGCCGCGATATTTATCGGGGGTGGGGTGGGAACTCTATTGGAATTGGCTGTTGCCATTGACCTAAGAAAAGTCATAGGGATTCTCGACAATTCCGGTGGCGCTACTGAACTTCGTGATAAACTATCTCACATTTCTCATCGCACAAAACCTGAGTATATCGTCCATAAAGACCCAAAAATACTGATACAGAACATAATAAAAACATTACAAAGGAGGGAAAATGTTAAGTAAAGAAGGCGATATTGGACGACTCGAGGAACAATTTGGATCTCGATTTGCTTGTCTACCGAGAGCTTGGTTTCGATCAGATGTCAGTTCTTTTCGCGATGCTGACCCAGACGATCGAAATTCTCTTGATTCGTTTTGGATTTCCACTGTTTCGCTTGGGAGTGCAGCAGCAACGCGTATTCCCGTGGTCGATAACGAGAGTAGAGTATTCGTTTGTGTACCACGCGGATCCTATCCATTGACATGGGGTGCTAGGGAATCATTTCCGGATGCACCTTTGATTATTACCAACGATGGTGCTCATAAAACCATCGGACCTCTCATGTCCAATGAGGTACCTGATCAACATGTGGGTAGCCTCATCATTGTAGATTCTGTTCTGGATCAAGGGGGTACTCTTGATAGGACAATAGCTGCGTGTGATGGGAGAATTAGTGCCGAGCAAATCGTCATGCTTACGGTGATCGCTCATCCTCCTACAGTGGAACGCGTGCTTAATCAATATCCAACGCTCCATATCATAACTGCTGATACGGAGAGTAATTTTACACCAGCAAAAGTAGGAACTGGGAATTGGTTAGCTGGATTTGGTGATATTGGTGGACTTGTAGAAGCGTATGCGCATGTGTTTCAACGCCAGGACCTTATGCCACCTCCTGGCTGGTATCCTCGTGGATATTGACACAAGATATAATTTTTACTTCTTCAATTGATCGGCTCGACGAGGGTGCGGGGGGTGCCGCCGAGAGAGTCATAGGTGGTGTAGGGCGTGACACCGGGATACTCACCACGGGCGAGTTTGGATCGATAGCGTTTGAGACGTTTTTCATTGACGTCATACTTTTTCATAAGCTCTCCGATGACCAGATCACAAAGATGTTGAAATTGAAGGATTTGTTCGTCTGAATATATTTTCATGCCATCCTGCCCTGGTTTATTGGCGAGACTCGTGATAATCGTTGCCGATTCGGTGTCCAACTGTATGAATTTATCGCGGAGCATTCTCGCCTGTGTTTCTCCTCCCTGTCGAGCAATTTTTTCCGTAATCAGAGCGGCATCCTTTTTAGCGCGATAGTCGCGGGTGAGAAGCCAACGATCAATCAAAGGAATGTTTGCTTTATTGAGCGCTTTTTGGACTAACAATTCTTTCCGTTTTTGATACACGTACGTAATATCTGAGATATCTCCCTGCATGAGGCGGCTCCCGATGCCGCGGAATGCGAGGGCCCCCATGATGGCACTGTCGCGGATGACGCCCCGCACAAGCCGGCTATCGGTAACCACACTATCCTGGAGATGTTCGAGATTCATAAGTTCCCAGAGGATTCTTCGGGTATCGCTGTCAATATCGCTGGGGACATTGCCGGCTTCATGCGTGATGTACTGCATCATGAGATCGATCGGTGCCGGCATAAAAAATGGACGGAAACGCGAGTACTGCGTGTTCATCGTCCGGAAGAGGGCTTCGACCGGAGGCGTCACCATGTCAAAGACATCGGCCATGACGGAGGCGGTCGCCGCGAGCCGAAATGAACGTTTTTCCTCATCCGTAATGTTTTCTACAATCGGGCGATCATTCGCTTTAAGCTCTTTGAGTTCCTGCGCATATTCTTTTTCAAATGCGGGAAGCAGGCCATAGATACTACCGCTGCCCTCGCCCATAAATCCGTTTTTCTTTTTAATCCGGCGGAGGAGTTCGACGAGTTGTCCCGGGGTGAGAGTAAAAATATTGAGCTCATTATTGTCATACAATTTTTCTAAAACATCGCCTTTGAGAGAGTGTCGTACACCCGCAATGACGGTAAACGCATTTTGGGTACCGGACATAGCTTGCATGAACCGTTCGGGCTCATCATGTTTGAGAGACATGAGGGCTGCCCCCGCGCAGATTTCCCAGGCATCATGGACGGATACTTTGCGTTCGATTGCGTAGCGTTCGTGCAGGGCGAGGAGCATGACCGCGCCGGCCAGGGAATGGCCCTTTTTGACGGAATACTCGTGGCCTTCTTCTTCGATCCTTTGGAGCGATATGAGTTGATCTGCGTCGTGCCAATAGCTAAAGAGTATCGTCGAGTCGATCCAGTGAAAAATACTATGAGAATGTCGAAGTTCTCCGATATTGAGCATCATCGTCTCGAGCCAGCGCTCCAGGCGGCGGCTGTGCTCATGGTTGTGATCGGAGAGAGCCGGATTATCAAACGCACGTTTGAGCATGGTGCCGAATGCACTATCTTGATTGGTGTCCCGTCGGTCGCGGGTAACGGCAAGCCGCAACCCGTTGGACGCGCGGTCGGCAACATCCATACGTCCGACGAATTCTATGCCTTCCAGGACATGCTCGAGCCAGGGTTCACCGCGTTTCGTAAATGCTTCGTATATGCCCGTTAAAGAACGTTTTCGATCAAATGTTTCTTTGAGCCACGCATTGAGAGCCATGGGGCCTACGATAGTCCATCTCGTCAAATCCGTATCATGTTCGGTGTCCGTACTACGTGGGAAAAGATATGGCTTTGGGCCGAATCCTAATTGTTCCGAGAGTCTCATGGTGTGGAGTATAGAGGAAATAAGCCCTATAGTAAACTATTACTTTATAAGGAGTGTGGGGTACAGATGGCGCTTCTTAGTTTTATGTTTTACGAGATCCCAAGTGGTTAAGAGAACGGCGGCGCGGGAGGCGACGAGGCCTGCACGCTTTTGCATCTCGTCATCGATGCGAAACTCGTCCGTCACACGGTTGGCGACGATGCAGCAGACGGCGCCGGCGCGTTTATTAAACAGACTTGTCATGGTGAACAAGGTCGCGGCTTCCATTTCAAAGTTTTGAACCCCTGCAGTTTGCATGTCCCGGAAAATGTGATCTTTGTGGCTGGGAAAGTAATGGTTATACGCCGGTCTCCCCTGCCCGGTGTAGAACGTATCGGTTGAGGCGGTAATTCCGACGTGATATCGCATGTGTAATTCTTCTGCGGCTTGGATGAGCGCCATGACCAGTTCATAACTGGCAATTGCGGGATACTCAGGGATGACGAAATCGCGACTTGTGCCCTCCAGACGTACCGCGCCGGTAGAGATAACGAGATCCCCTATTTCCTGCCCTTTTTGGATGCCGCCGGTCGAGCCAACTCGGATGAAGGTATGGGCGCCGATACGGCACAGTTCGTCAACAGCGATAGCCAAGGACGGTCCACCGATACCGGAACTTGTGCAGGAAATCGGGATACCCTGATACGCGCCCGTCATGGTGTGGTACTCGCGGTGATGGGCAACTTCGTGAGATGTATCCCAAAGTGAGGCAATTTTTCCTACCCGCGCGGGATCGCCGGGGACGAGGACAAACGGGGCGACGTCACCCGACGCACAATCTATGTGATATTGTTTGCCCGTGGTCGTCGTTGGGGCTTTGGCGGATATTTTTTTGTTGTCCATAATTCTTATAGCAAAATGAACTCTGGATTCCCGTTTTCGCGGGAATGACACCAATTAACTTGGAAAGTCTGCAACGGATAACACGATTTCCTTGCCATCCATCCGTATTATATACCCGCTGGCAACCGGGACGTAAGGATACATGAGTTTGCGGCTTCGGAGGGGTAATCCTAAGTATTTGATTTTTACCGCCATGACGCAGTCGCCGTGGGAGACAACGACGATGTGTTGGCCGGGATGCTTGGCGACTTTCTCGCGGATACAGGTATCCATGCGTCGGAATACAGTGCTTAATGACTCTCCACCCTGTTTGATAAATTCGTGGCGGTAAAAACTCCAGTTGATGGACTCCATATACGCAATGGGTTTGCCCTGCAGCGGTGTGACGAGATCCATAAGGCGGTCATCCGTCTGGACCGTAAGATGATGGACATCAGCGATTGCCTGGGCAGTTTGAAATGTACGCGTCAGGGGGCTTGCATAGACGGCAGTGATGGGCAGATGCGCAGTATACTGACCAAGTTGTTTGACTTGTCTTAATCCTTCAGTGGACAACGGAAATCCCGGAAGCCGACCATGAAAAATATTAAGGGGATTCTCATAGTCCCCATGACGGAGGAGGTAGATGGTGGTCACTGATGAAGAATCGGTCATAGTGCTATCGTTCTTTGTAATGGATAAAAAGCCATTCTTTGCTATGAGTTTGAGTCTCTTCGAGGGATGGAAGAATGAATGATTCGGTGGCGAAGCGGATTTGTTCGATGAATTGAGTATAGGTTTCCCGGCTGATCCCAAGATTATCTATGAGTAAGTATCGATCCTCAAGCACACTTTTATCATCCGGCGTGAAATGTCCTTCCTCGGGAAAATACATGGAAAATTCTCCTGTAGGAATATGGCCAGGTCGCTTGCTGTTCCTTTCAACACGGGTTTCTTCGTTGGATACGATATCCAATACCAGTACCTGATCGATCAGTCCATATTCTTTGAGCCAAGTGATGAGTTGAGACCCATCATGCGTTAATGCTTCGCCGGGGTAGTCGACGTTTTTGCCATACGCCCATTCGATGACGAATACATCACCTTCTTTTTTTTGAACGAGGAATTGAAGCATCTCCAGAAGTAGTTGTTTATGAGCGGTATTGAGTGCATTGCCATCCTTGAAAACCATTTGGAGGCTTCCGTCAGCACCATCGGGATTAAGAAGGTGTGAATGGTCGCCCTCAATGCCCTCTTTGGGAAGTTTACGCGATGGGTTCGATTGAAAGCGGAGGGTATCCCGTCGTACTTCTTCTTCAAGCGCCTGCTTATCCGTGCGGAAGACAACGGTACGTCTCTGTTTGATGAGAGATTGAATAATGACGTCACTAGCCGCAGACTTTCCGCTGCCAGGGAGTCCGGTGATGAGGATGATGTGAGGTGGTGTATTCATGACATAAAGCAGGATGTATTCATTCGGGGCAGATAAGTTTTTGAGATGCTTTGACTACACAATTACACCACTGACTTTTTTTATTCATTAGCCAACCCATTATTTTCGAGGACCTCTTCAGCTGTAATATGGGCATCTATTGGTTCGTCTGGATCTGGGGGTTTATCGGATACCCTTTGTACTGGTAAACGAGCGCCGTCTCTCATTTGTTGCAATGTGTAACCTCTTGTTCCGTCAACTGGATTAGTCCCAGCTGGCTTACTTGGTGCCTCACAATTCATATAGTATCCTCCTTTTTAAATAGAACAATATTATATTTATGATACTTTTTATATACCAAGCGATGCCGTTATTGATGTGAGTCTTGGCTGAATCCGTGTTTCATAAAGATGGCGGACTTCACTATAGTATCCGTCGTTATCTTCTTCGACATTGACTAATCGAAAATAATGATTGCCTAAATATTTTTGATATTTTGTCGTCATGATTCCACCGTCGTTAAAATATGAATGAAATGTTTCCGCTGCCATTGCATCCGGCCGGTGCGATTGTCTCTGTTGACGAATATTCACCGGTACCTGGATTTCTATGAGAAACACCCTATCCCGAACACGATATTTTTTAATGAGACCAACCAAGGAATCCGCAGTTTGATGGAGCGGTTCTTTCTTTCCCCCAAACGAGATTTCCGGACCAGTCGCATATTCGATAAGAAAAATTTTCTTTTGTTTCTTCCGATCGATTCGTGCAATCATGTCGTCATGAACATTGTTCAGAATACTACCATCGAGAACGTGCACTTTTTTGTGTCCCGGAGGGCCGTCCGCGATAAGTTTGCTGTGCTTACCTACTCTTGACCCGTCTGATTGTTTTGGTGCGTTTTGGACGTCTTTGACAACTCCTTTTTCTAAACCTAATCTATCAGAAATATAATGAATGGTATATCCATTTTCTGTTAATAAACTACTAATGTACCATACCATTATTGATTTCCCTGATCCGCCGTTTCCTATAACCAGTATAGTATCTATCATTTTTTATAAATCCTGTGGCATTTTTGACAGACGGCGATATATTCTGCGCGTTTGATGCCCGTAGTACCGACTGACTGTTCTGTTCCTCCGGATATACGCTCGGTATATGGTGCCTTGCTGCCGCATCGGACACAGATTGAAAATAGTTCTAAGCATTCATCTGCAATGTTCAAAAGCGCGCGGGTTGCGCCGAATTCCTGCTTACGGTAGTCAAAAATAACCCCATTGACGTAGACGTCAATGTGTTGATCCAGAAGCGAGTGGACAATGGTAAGGATACGTTCTTTGGGAAAGAAATGGACTGCATCAATGATAACTTTTTGGATGCCGTCTTTTCCTACATATTGTAAAATTTTTTCCGGTTGATCCATGCTTATATAAATAACCGGAAGCGGCCGTTCGTCATGGGATTTCGTATGCCCCATTCCATTTACTTTTTTTGCTTCTGCCTTAAAACATAGAACACTATAGTCGAGATTAGAGAGAACGGTGAAGAGCGTGAGGAGTTTAGTGGTCTTACCGGCAAACATAGGGCCCGCGATGACGGTAAGTTTACCTTTCGCAATTCGTGGTTTATGTTTTTGTTTTTCCATTGCGAGCGGGTAGTCGCGTGTGTACTTCGTCCCAAATAGTTTGAGCGACTTGTACAATAGATTTTTCTGCGTCTATAACAACATACCGATTAGGATCTTTTTTTGCAAGAGCCAAATAGCCGTCATGGACGCGTGAGTAGAAATCATGCTGTTGGAGATCGAGTCGGTCTTTGGTTTTGGCAGATTTGGTTCTTCGCTTGTTGCCCACTTCCGGAGTGACTGAAAGGAGGAGCGTAAGATCGGGTTTCGCTCCATTGATGGCGAGAGCATTGAGACCGGCGATCGTATCGGCTCCCAACTTTCGTCCATATCCCTGGTAGGCAATGCTGCTGTCGACGTACCGGTCGCAGAGGACAATTTTTCCAGAGGCAATGGCGGGTTCAATAATCTGGGCGACGTGCTGGGCGCGGGCGGCGGCCATGAGGTAGGCTTCCGTTGTGGATTCCATATCAACGTTTTCCTGGTTGTGGGTGATGGCGCGGATTTGCTCGCCGATTCGGGTACCTCCCGGCTCGCGCGTGACGACGATGGGGTAACCCTCTTCGCGTAAGTGGCTTGCCAGTATCTCGACCTGAATCGATTTCCCTGCCCCTTCTCCGCCTTCAATCGTAATAAAAAATCCGCGTTTCATAATCGAACAGGTTTCATCATAACAAATGCATAAATCATTTCACAAGGGAACAAACTATATCATGATCTAGGCACAAGGCCTGGCCTTGAGGCTAGGGGTTGATGGGGATTGATGCGGTTATGTGTTGCTGCATATGATGATTTATTTGTTGGTGGATGGTGGTGATCGGTTGACTGGCGTCGATTTGAACATGTTTGATGGATTTGAGGACTGACTGGTATGTGGCGCGTTTATTGGCTAGATGATCGAGGGTTTCAAATTTGCCCAGGGGCTCCCCTGTCTCGTTATGGCGTTTGGTGATGCGTGCGAGGGCGGCTTCCGGCGTGATGTCAAAGAAAAAAAGATGATCGGGTGTTGGTTCAAAACGGGTAAATTCTTGGGTGACCAAGGTGCGTTCTTTAGAAGTTTTTGCCTGATAGACGAGAGCGCTTATCCAGTTTCTCAAACAAATAACCCATTCCCCCTTCTCAAGCGCTGGTTTAATCACCTGTCGTACGCGGTCCGAGCGGTCGGCCAAGAGCAAATAGATTTCCGTGATGTGGTCAATTGAACGAGTTTTTCTCCATAAGCCTAGCACCTCCTTGAGATCGGGTGTAGGGTGGAAAACGATATGCGAAACAATTCCTTGGGTGGCTAAATATTCCTTCAGAAGCTTGGCCTGCGTTTCCTTCCCCGTTCCGCTGATGCCTTCAAAGACGATGAGTTTGCCGCTTTTGTTTAGCATAAATATTGAAGTAGATCGTAGGTAGAAGGTATGGTGATATCGGCGTGGGGGGTGGGGGCACTCGACCAGACGAGACAGGTGTGCATGCCGAGGGCTTGGGCGGGGGCCAGGTCCACGAGGTCCCGGTCGCCGATCATGAGATGCTCGTTTGGCGGAAGGTTCGTGTAGTCGAGAATATATTGAAAGCCGTCGGGACTGGGTTTGGTCTTGCCCACAATTTCGCTTGTCACATAGAGCTCAAATGTATCCGGGGAAATGCCCAGTACCGGAAGTGTTTCTTTGTGTTTGGCCATGATACCGTTGCCGAACATGATGTGGCGATAATTTTTGAGTTGAGCAAATAATGCAATGAGTTTTTCGTCACGGGAGACAAAGTTACGGCGGTCAAACAAGTTTTCCATTTCCCGAGCGGCTTGGGCGGTCGAAATTCCCGCGAGTACGCCGATGGTTTGTGTCGCGCTAGGATAGAGAACTTTGTAGATCTTTTGAAATTCCCCTTCAGCTTGTAGTCTCGTCCAATGTTTATGTTTCATCAATACTTGAAACTCTGCCTCACGGACGGCTGCAAAAAACCCCTCGTTGGGTTTGAAAAGAGTCCCGTCGAAATCCCAAATCAAAATTTTTATATTTGATAGCATACGGAAAACGGAAAACTGGATCCTCGGGTCAAACCCTTCGGCAGTGAGCTCAGGGCCGAACTGCCCGAGGATGACATCGGGTACGAACTTGTTCAATTAATTCTGACTGTGCTTTTTTGCTTCTTACAATATTGAGGCCATCGGTTGCGACAGTGAGAACCGGGATAGATTTATTTTCCGAGAGCCACTTGTGGTTGAGCATGTCCAGGAGTTCGAGGTAACTCGACGGGATTTTTTGCTCGTATCCCCTACCTCTTGATTCAATGCGTTCAGATAACTTGGGCACACTCGTATCCAGGTACACGATAAGGTTTGGTTTCGGAAAATATGGTTCAAAGGAATGGTAAATTTTGAGATAGAGCTTCCATTCGGCGTCGTCGATATTGCCCAACACGTGCTGTGCTTTGGCGTAGGAAAATGCGTCCTGTTGGATGGGAGTATCCTGGACGACGCTATGCTTTTCCAAAAGTTTCGGGGTAGTGAGCATCTGATTGATCTTTTCCATGAGAAAGAATGTCTGTGAATGAAATGCCCAACGCTTCATGTCCTGATAAAAACGTGCGAGAAACGCATTTTCTCCGAAGTTTTCCTCGAGGAGCTGGAATTTGAATTCGCGGGCAAGAAGCCGGGCGACGGTCGTTTTTCCGCTTCCCATGGTTCCCATGACGGAGAGATAGAGATGAGGTTTCACGGAATTAGTTGTATCACAGCAGCTGCAGAATTGGAATGTATTAGAAGGATCCCCCTTCGATAGATCTTTTAGCAATCATGTGTTCGATATAGGTTTGACAATTTGTTAACGCGTCAGCAAGCTCTATTGGATATTCTTTGAGTTGATCGGAAACTTTTGTTCGAACCATGTATCGTCCATCGGATCCCCTTACGATAAGCGCATCATGATTTTGGACTGGGTCGAAACAACGTATTCCGATATCTCCATGCTTCAGCGTATCAAGCGCTTCACGCAATACATTTTCATTATCCATATAGTTATTTGACTTTATAGTACTTTTGTCGGTAGCATGCAATGAGAGGAGCATAAAATGTGTGGAATATTTGCCGTTGTAAATGATACATCTCATCATGCAGCCCGTACAACATTAGAGGGACTCAAAAAACTCGAGTACCGGGGGTATGATAGCTGGGGGGTGGCAGTGGTACCCACCGCAAGTCAAAAGTCAAAAGTCTCCGCCAAAGGCGGATCAGCCTATGGCCGAAAAAGTCTAAAGTCTAAAAATCAAATTGTAATAAAGAAGAAAATTGGGAAGATTGGGGAGGCAACGGTTGATGATATGCCCTCCGGGGATATCGCCATCGGCCACACGCGGTGGGCAACGCATGGCGGGGTGACGGATGAGAACGCGCATCCACACATGGATTGCTCAGGACGGTTCGTCGTCATCCATAATGGGATTGTCGAGAATTATCAGGAACTGAAACAATCACTTCTGAAAAAAAAGCATACCTTTCACTCAGAAACCGATACAGAGGTGATTGCCCATCTCATAGAAGACCGGAGCAAAGAAATGTCTGTAGAGCAAGCAGTATTGATGGTCTTTAAAGAGCTTGTTGGCTCGAACGCAATTGGTGTCCTTGACGGACACACCGGCACGATTGTCGCGTGCCGCAACGGGTCTCCTCTTTCGATTGGTGTCGGAAAAGAGCAATATTTCCTTGCCTCTGATGTGACGGCATTCCTTGGGCACACCCAAGATGTGCAGTTTCTTGAAGACGGCGAGGCAGTCGTGATGACCCCATCGGGCGTAAAACTTTTGGATATTGCATCAGGGAAAGAGAAAAAATTAGCACTTACCCATCTGGATTGGAAGGTAACGGACGCGCAAAAGGGAGGATATCCCCACTTTACCCTCAAAGAGATCATGGAACAGGTGGTGACTGTACCAAAGACTGCTCTCGTGAACCGAACAGAAATGGAAACGATTGGTGCCATGGTCAAACAGAGTACGCGGATCGTGCTGATTGGCTGTGGGACTGCTGCCTACTGTGCCCTGGCTAGTCAATACTTTTTTGCACAGGTGGGACGAGAGGCGAAATCCTACGGGGCGTATGAATATCTGCCGTTTGCTGGATTTAGCGATACAAAAACAATAGTATTTGCCATATCTCAAAGCGGAGAAACCGCCGATACCCTCATTGCCGCACGGGCGGCAAAAAAGAATGGAGCTTATCTTGTCGCAGTAGTCAATGCACGGGTTTCTACCCTCGAGCGTATGGCGGATGTCGTTCTCCCCGTTGGGGCAGGGCCGGAAATATCGGTGGTATCGACGAAAGCATTTACGTCGCAGCTAGCTTCCATGTATCTCGTGACTCGGATGTGCGCCGGGAAGTATGAGGAAGCGGTCAATAACGTGAAGACGTTGGGCGAATTACTCGCGGGTTGGCAAACGAAGAAGTTGTTAGGTGAGGTTCTTGATGTGGCAAAATTACTGATGAGTCAGGAGGATATGTATGTGATCGGCAAACATATGTCTTATCCTGCGGCCCTCGAGTTTGCGCTCAAGATAAAGGAATCAAGCTACATCCATTCGGAACCTTTTGCCGCGGGAGAGCTCAAGCATGGCGTCATTACGCTCATCCAAAAAGGGACACCATGCTTTGCTATCGGGGCAAGTGACGAGACGAAACTAGAGCTTCTCTCCAGCGCCGCCCAGCTGAAAGCCCGCGGGGGGACGATCATCGGGGTGGCTCCCTATGCATCGTCGGAGTTTGATATCCATATTGCCACACCTGATGCCGGGCCCCTGACCATCATCCCCAACGTGATCGTCGGGCAGTTGCTTGGGTATTATTTAGGCATTGGCCGTGGTACGGATCCGGATAAGCCGAGAAATTTAGCCAAAAGCGTGACGGTTAAGTGATGTCGTTTCGACGTCATCCTGGAGGAGCGAAGCGACGATAGGATCTTATAGAATACCTTGGTACAGATCTTTCCATTCCGGATTGAACGTATCTATCATAGCAATCTTCTTTCTTCTGACTAAATTTTTTATCTGTTTTTCTCGCTTAATCGCGTTTTTCGGATCTAGGCAGAATTCGTAGTAAACAAGCTGTGTGACTTTATATTTTTGAGTAAAACCAGGTATCTTCAATTGTCTATGTTCATAAACTCTTCTCACGAGATTATTTGTGACTCCAGTATAGAGGACACTGTGGTATAAATTTGTAAGAATATAGATGGCAAATTGTTTCATTGGAGATGCTATCGCTTCGCTCCAGCATGACAACTACAACGCTTTATTTGCAGCCGGATCTTGGGAAAAGTCGGTGACTCTCCCAGCCTTGATCGCATACTCAGCCCGCTGCAGTTCACTTCCTATATATATTAAGTGGCTCGGTAATGTCAAATAATCGCCGATATTGACCATGGCGATATAGATTTCCATAGCCGTCGTCCCCCGCCATTCTTTGAGCAAGAGTCCGCCGTTGGGGGCGTAGAGTTTGGCGACGATTTCGTAGGAAGTATTTTTTGGTGGCTTCGTGGCATATTTGGTAGGCCTCCCCACACCGTTTTCCTTTACCTCTTCAATTTCAATCGTCATGTTGCCGCGCAAGTCTTCCTCAAACATTTGCCGGCTCGTATAGCCCAATTCTTTGTCATAATTATCCGCTAATATTTTTTCTACAAGCGCGTAGTCGTCGCTATAGATATGGGCGCTATGGGTAATCATGACGAATGCTCCCATGAGATATCCGGTTTCATCGGCGATCATTTTTTGCATCTTCCGAAGAGAGAAAACATTACGCGGCCACCCGTGGACCATATCCTGGCTGCGAAAATGAGTGGTCGCAAAAAGCTTCCCGTCTTGGATAGAAAAAACGACTTGGGTGAGGCAGGGCGTATCGCCTTTGTTCACCTGATTCCAGTCTTCGGCGACCCGCGCCGTGAACGCGATCATTTTTTTACTAAAGGGACGGGTCTTGATGAGCTCAATGATGTTTGCGATTTGATCCACCCCGTCGTGGGCGCGGAGCCGTTGGCCATACGTATAGGCGATTCCCGGAATTTGCTTAGCGGAGAGGACCTGGGGGTAGTACGTATCCAGATCCTTTTGAGTAAACGGGAAGAAATGCGGAAGATGGGGTTTATCCGGATCTTCGTCGTAGACGATGGCCATGACGTTAAGGAGTTCCTTGAGTTCGTTTTCCTGGGTATAGCGCGTCGTTTTATTGCGGCCGTAGCGCAAGATATTTTGGAGGATCTTGAGCCATGTCTGGGCGACCGTTTGTCCGTGAAGCCTGAACCCTATCTGTTCACTGGGGTAGGTGAAGGGTTTGGGGCGGGAGGTAGGGAAAACGCGCGACTCAGAGAAGGGCTCTTCCGGTACATTTCCTAGGGAATTTACGTGACTTATGAGATCGGAAACGGGTTTGCCGCGAAGGTTTACAACTTCAACAGATGTTCGAAAGAGATCAATGGCATCTTTTCCGATATCTTTTTCGATCTGGCCCTTTTTTTCATCGCCGATGATGTAGTGGTCGCTGTCGACGCCATTTTGCATGAGGGAGAGAAGAGCTTGACCGCTTCTTGAGAGATCCGCGCCCCACAGGACGATTTTGCGCAAATGCGGATTGGCGTAGACGTTTCGGATCATGGCACTGATGCCTGCTGAGGAATAAAGATTACCGATGGCGCAGTAATTCGTGTCTTTGAGAAGGTCTGCAACCACCTGCCTCTCGGTCCACATGACGGCAACTCCCACGGGACTTGTGGGGTCTTTAACTTGTAAGACATTTTTATAGAGAATGGGCCACTCCATAATACTATCAACGAATATCGAATTGGTACGAATATACGAATTTTCCAATAGGTGTTTATTCGTATATTCGGAGCTCATTCGTAATTCGATGATTACTTTTCCTGTGAAATTTTACTTGCTTCCGGTTTATTTTGTCCGACGTATTTAGCGGACTTTTTTTTGTAATACGGTACGTCGGCAGGAGAGCTGAGCTCTTCAAACGTGAGCGCGCAGATGCGCATACCCGGGTAAAGCGCAACCGGCATACGGCCAAGATTGCCAAGCTCCATGACGATCATGCCCCGCCAGCCGGGATCAAAGACCGAAGCAGTCGAATGGACGACAATGCCCAAGCGCCCGAGACTTGACCGGCCTTCAAGACGCGCAAGGAGATCATCAGGAAGGGAGAGTGTTTCCATAGTCGTTGCCAGCACAAAATCACCGGGTTGGAGCATAAAGGGCTCGCTCGGTTTGACCACCACATCTTTCATCATGGTCGCCGTAAGTGTCGTGTTTTTTGGATCAATGTAGGCGAACTTGCTATGATCAAAGATACGGAATTGGCGTCCAAGCCGGAGATCGATCGAGCAGGAACCCAGTTGGGTCGCAAGATCCGGTTTGGGAGTGATGGTGATGCGTTTGGTGGCAATGGCGATTTTGATGTCGTGATCGGATAAAATCATAGGCGATGGCGTGAGTATAACAAAAACGCTACAATAATTTCTATGCCTGCAATAATACTCTCGATTATCGCGGTTTTGCTCTTTATCACCAATATCGTGGTCGTCCGTCCCGTCACGACCGTACAAACACGAGTTGAGCAAAAATCTTTTGGTGATCTGATACCTCCTACCCAAACACCAACGGACAGTCCGTCTCCGACACCATCGCCATCCCCTGGCCCTAGCGCAACGCCAAAACCGAGGGATCCGGGACTCGAGACGATTGAGTGCGTGGGACCGGATCGTGTGCATTTTCAAACAACACGCAAGGCGTGTGATGATCTCAATAATTTTTGGAAACAGCCTAACACTACGCCGATCCCTACGGGCGGATTCCGTCGGGAAAAAGTGGATGAGCATACGACCGTGATGTGGTTGCCGCCGGACGACCGGATGAGTACAAATGAGGAATTATTTTCTGCAATCAATTCGTACCGCAGGGGTCATGGCATCGGAGAAATAGCCCGCAGTGATACGCTCTGCACCATTGCACAAAAACGCGCTGACGAACAGCTCGCACTGGGAAAAATAGACGGGCATGCGGGTTTTGCCAAATATGCACAGGATCAACGGGATTTTTCCTATATGACGGAAGTGCTTTTTGGCGGAGCACAACCCCAGTCGGGAGTGCATATCGTCGAATATGGGTGGGATCAGTCGCTCACGGGGCACAAAGAAGCAATACAGGACCGAACCATGAGTCATGGGTGTGGAGGAGTAGCCGGATACTTTGCGGCTTTTATTTTTGGTACCAAATAACGCTATGATTGATGAAGCTATTTTTGATATAGAAACGAAAAAACTCTTTTCCGAAGTGGAAAATGGTGACCCTGCGCTACTCGGGGTATCTATCGTCTCCGTCTATCTTCGCAGTGTCGATGAATCGCAGCGAGAAATTAGCGGCATGATGAAAAGCTTCTGGGAGTATGAACTTGCGGATTTTTGGCCGACGTTGGGCCATGTCAAACGCGTCATCGGATTTAATAGTCTCAAGTTTGATGTGCCTGTCCTCAAGCCTTTGGCCCCTCCCACATTTGTCCGTCTTCCCCACTTTGACATCATGAATTCGGTGCGGGAGGCGCTCGGGCATAATTTGAGTCTCGCAGTATTGGCTCAAGAATCGTTGGGTACGGGAAAGGTAGATACTGGGCTCAACGCCGTAGAATATTGGAAAAGTCAGGACCCGGAGCAACTTGCCAAATTGAAATTTTATTGTGAGGCGGATGTGTTGCTCACGCGGGATCTGTATGACTATGGTGTGCGAAATAAACACCTCAAATATGTCGATAAGTGGAATAATCACAAATCCTTTCCTGTCGATTTTTCTTACCCCCAGGAAATCGTCGACGCGAGTAGACAAATGGGAATGTTTTGATGTGGGTGACCATGGAGTCGGACCATGCGTCGCGTCAAACGCGACTGGGACGTTTGACGTCCCGCCTCTTTCTTACCCGCGCCTGCCGCGCTAATTTTGTGCGCGCTCATGGAATCGGACCATGTACCTCTTTCTTATCAGGAAAGCGTTCTACCAATGAACTAAGCGCGCGCTTTGGCGGGCAAGTCAAGAAAGCGTCACGTAAAGCGCTCCGCGCTCACGTGACTGGCACGTTAATTCTTATTTTACGTGCCGTTCTACCGCTGAACTAGTCACCCGAGATTTTGATGAGCGTTGAGGCGCGAAGGGGAATTGAACCCCTGCATAGAAGTTTTGCAGACTCCCGCGTTACCACTTCGCCATCGCGCCGCGTCATACGCGGCTGGCACGTTTGACGTGCTGCCCTAGTCAATTCTATCATACACAAAAAAACCCCTCAATAAGAGGGGTTTTTGACAACCGAATGGTGATAGGAACAAAATTTAGAGAGAAAACTATCTAAAGACCCTAATCCGTAAGGACTAGTTCTTGATCAAAGATAATTTTATATATAGAAAGGAGGTGATCCATCCCCAGCTTCGGCTAGGGATACCTTGTTACGACTTAGTCCCCATCGCTGGATTCGGCTTAGCTCCCCTTGCGGGGCTCTTCGGCCGCCTCCAACTTTGTTGGCTTGACGGGCGGTGTGTACAAGACCCGAGAACGTATTCACCGCAGCCTGCTGATCTGCGATTACTACCGATTCCGACTTCATGAGGGCGGGTTGCAGCCCTCAATCTGAACTGAGGCGAAATTTACTGGAGATTTGCTTGGCATTACTACCTCGCGTCCCATTGTTATTCGCCATTGTAGGGTGTG
>JAUXTO010000044.1 GCA_030679255.1 Candidatus Gottesmanbacteria bacterium
CAGAAGGAACAGGAAACGGTGAATTAAAATTGAATCTCGAAACCATGCCAGCCGAGAAAAATAAATTCAACGAATCATCAGAACCAAACAGATTGTGACCTTGCAAAAATTTCGCAGGGTTCCCGGACATCTCCAACTGCCACGGATACGGCGCCCGAAAACTCAGCGATGAATCAAATGAGCCGATCAACATTTCCCGCGAAGAAAATCTCTGCTCGATTTCACCTTCACGATTGACCTTGTAAATCGACCCAGTATCGAACTCGGCACTAACACGGTTTCGAGCATTTTCCGAAACCACAGAGGCAGTTACCCAGTCCACCATGATTTCGTTAGCCACGCTCAGACAATACCAACCTTGGTACCAAAGTAGGGTATTACTACAACCCTACTTTCTCAGCGAGTCACCCAAACTCTCGCTATTCCGAATGTATTACCAAGTAGGGAAAGCCCTAGGGCGTCCCGCGTCGCCCGCCTCTGGCGGACACTCCGCGAGCCAGCCCTAAAGGAAAGTTCCCCAATCGTCACTAATAGCCCTCAAATGGCTTCCAGAGGCTTGAACGAACCACTCCAGGCAAAGCCCTGGACGGCTCAATTTTTACGATTGACCCGCCCACCGCATAAACGCAGTCACTCACAGCTAATTTTTTCCCGGCCACATTTCAAACAAGGCCTTGTTCTTGCATGAGCAAGAACCAAGTCAAGGGGAAGTTCTACAAACCCGCAGTCACATAGGACTTATCGTCAATATATGCGTACATCTCAATCCCGTCATCGAAAGTAAACACACCTAATTCATCGCAATTCATGCACTCCCAAACAAGATAATCGGAATCTTCCAACTCAAGAAACGCAGGACGTACCGTAATTTCGAAACATCTCTGAATCGCCAACAATTCCTTAACTGGCATTGGTGGACCTAACTCCCCATTACAAACGGAACATTTTTTACTCATCTAAAAACCGTACTGCTTTGCTCCGACATCATCAAAATCATTAACCATCAATTCAACAATCGGCGCAGGATCCCACCCAGACTCTTTCAACACGCCTTCAACATTTTCCACATCTTTTTTTACAGGCGCTACTGAAATATCTATATCCACCGCATTAAGAATTTGGCGGCGCACTGTATAAAAAGCGTTCTTTGAATACATCCCACGAATATCGCGACCATGCGCCCACGAATCCAAAACAAGTATTTGATTTTTCGTTAACTTCTCCGTTGTAATCATTTCAACACCTCGCGCATTTTCATTGAACTGGATTTTCCCATAATACTCTTTCCACACATCCAAACGGTTGAAGCCCTGCTTTAATTTTTCAATCTCTGGACGGCGAAGAGTTAATTCGAAACGTACAACTCCAACAGCCCAATCAGTAAGAGACGAACAATCTTCCGCCGATAATTTCTTTGATAATCCATGACCTTTCAAACCCGAAGTGATCTCATCGAATTTTTGATACATCTTGAATGACCAGCGCGTTGAATTCTTTCCAAAATAAACCGTACCTTCACTCATCAAATTATTTTTTATTCTGTGACGTGAATGAGCAGTAGCACCAACTGACCGCAACCACGCACGCGCCTCTTCGTTCGAATCGAATCTATACGACCGCGTTAAATCAATCCGAGTTTCCCGATACTCACTCAAAATATGTAACGGCGGTTTACTTCCGTCATTTTCAAAAATTAAGGAATGTATTTCAGAAGGAACAGGAAACGGTGAATTAAAATTGAATCTCGAAACCATGCCAGCCGAGAAAAATAAATTCAACGAATCATCAGAACCAAACAGATTGTGACCTTGCAAAAATTTCGCAGGGTTCCCGGACATCTCCAACTGCC
>JAUXTO010000005.1 GCA_030679255.1 Candidatus Gottesmanbacteria bacterium
ATACTTCGTGTCGACCGTAGGCATCAATGATCAGGTCATCATGAGATATATCGAAGAACAAGGAAAAAAAGATGCAGGGCAACTCCGTTTCGGAGTTGCATAATCATAAAACCCCGACCGTAAGGTCGTGGGTTGATTATCGCGTATGTTAATGTGCGAACGAAAAGGAGTCATTTTAGCTCTCTCTGCTGCCTTTCTCTGCAGCTTGACAAAGGAGTATAGTAGGTGTACTATAGGATTGTAAAATATCTGTTCGTTTATATGAACAAACAAATAATAACCCGTCAGCTTGAACAGTTTGGTTTAGACGATGTGGAGGTTCAAATATACCTCAATCTGCTTTCCAAAGGGGCGAAGACTCCACTTGATCTTTCGCGTGAAACGAACATCAACCGATCAAAAATTTACCGATACCTAGATCGATTAAAGGCCAAGCGGTTAGTGGAAGAAGCGGATGGGGGACGGGGACTCAGTCTCAAAGCAGCAATCCCAGATAGTCTCGAACTCCTTATTCTCGAAAAAGAACAGCAAGTTAGAAATCAAAAAGAAATCTTGCCGGAACTCATTAAAGAACTCTCGTCGTTACCGGCTTGTGGCGGAAAGGCAGGGTTTGAAGTCAAACACTATCACGGGACGGAAGGCCTCAAGCAAATGCTTTGGAATCATTTGGCGGCTAAGAAAGAGATCCTCGTGTTTGGCTATGAAAACAGAAACAATATCGCGGGAAAGGCCTTCGCGGAGACTATCCGGCAGGAGCAGGTGGACCGCAAGATCACGAAGATTGAGATCGAAAACGTGACGGACCAAGGGAATTATTGGTATACGAATGTATCCAATTGGGGGAAATATTACCGTTCGCGTTACCTTCCTCCACAGATCCTCACAATTAAACAGTATTTAGTTGTCTTCAACGACACTATCTCGATCCTTAACTGGGCGGACGGGAATAAAGTGGGGGTGGAGATTACGAACGCATCGTTTGCGGATATGTATAAACAGATGTTTCATAATTATTGGGATATGGCAAAGGAGTATATAGAAGAGGGGAAGCGGATAGAGGCGACAAAGCTGAAAAAGAAAAATAAATCAAGCTCATGATCGCAATAGATTTAGCGTAATCTCAACATGCACATCGAAACAAAGCCTCAACCGCCTAATTGTGCATCGTTTGCTCTTGAGTATTTTGGCTACTGTAAAGGCGATCTGTTTGTGGTGCCGCCATCTCCTACGGCATTATCGGAAGATTTTAATGCAGTGTCATCTTTAGATAAAGCACAACTCGTTGTTTTTGTCGTAGTGAGGGGCCTGGAAGTGGTTACCTATCATATGATTGTTTGCCATGAGGACGATCCAACACATGGATCCCAACGGGCTATTTCGGGAGCAGATGTCGAACCAGACGTGTATATTCCAGATAAGATTAGTTATCTTCAGCAGATTAATCACCCCACACGAGTATTGTATTTTCGAAAAAAACCCAACGTCGATAACACATAGGATTTGAACGTTGGTGTATTCGTTGGAGGTATAATAGTGGGATGAAGATCCATCCTTCCCATTTCATGGTCCACACATATAACGTTCTTCCAACCACACTCAGTGCTCAGGTTGAAGTGATTGATAAGGAAAGTTTTGCGTGGGCGTATCATCAAACGCTGGAGGAGCGTCTCGTCGGCAGGGATAAGTTTTGCAGTAGCGGCGACAGCATCGGGTATGTAGTCGTAGAGGAAAAAGAGGAAGTTATTGGCGCAGCAAACATGTTTGCCCGCAGTATCACATCCGATGGCGTTTCAATGAAACTTGGCGGGATCGGTGGACTTTGCACGCGAAAGGATAAGAGGAAACACGGCGTTGGGACGGAGTTATTGAATAGGGCGATGCAAGAATTACGGAGGAACGGTGTTGATATCGCGTATTTATGTACGGAAGTAGAAAAAGAGTGGATGGCACGGTTTTATGAGAAAGTCGGGTTTATTCGCCTCGCTCACGGACATACTTATACCGGAAAGTCAGGGAAACGATATACGGAATTTGACGGTATGATTGCACCGGTTTGTTCACAGAAAATCTTTCAACGTATTAGCATGATAAAACAACCGTTTGATATCGGGAGAGGGAATTGGTGATGCAATTCCCGGGTTAGGATAGATGAGGAGGTAGTGGGGGAAGAGGGAATTTGAATTGCGAAAGGTGCCATGCGCGATATTGTTGGTAGTCTTTTGCAAACCGTTGTTTCGTCGCATCAAAATAGAGACGGTGGTAGACGGGAACGATGCGTTCTGCGAGTGCTATTTGATATGCCTTCAACGTGTCTTGTTTCGCAGGATCTTTTTGCAGCGCGGTGAGAAATTTACTCCAACGCTCTCGCGAGACATACTCCAATTTATCCGCGTCAAAAAGAATTTTTCCTTCGATCGTAGTTTGCTCATCTTCAAATGAATGTTGGTTCATAATAGCGAGGATCGTATCGATTCTGCTTTGAGGGACCCGATGACGTCTCAAGACCGCGATTAAACGAGGATCATTACTCGATCCCTTATCCACATCGTGCCACCAGGCTGCGATATAAAGCGCCTCATCATCTACTTCAAGTTTTTCATGTTTGATAATCCACTTGGCGTTATTCCAAACCCGTTGATGATGATCAAGCGCATGCGCTGCGTCATACGGCGAGGCGCGAAGAATCGTTTTGGCTTCCGCGATGAGATGATTGACCATCATGTAGGAATATACAGTTGTTTTACCACTCCAAAATTTACTTCATCCAATAATTCTATTTTCGTCGGAGTGCATTGGTACCATGCGTGTTCATCGGAGATCGGAACTTTTGGAGCTCCCCGTTTTTTCCAATAGGCAGCCGTCACACTAAGCGCACTGGTTAGCTGTCGTGCAGTCCCCTCCATTTGGAGACCCAGATCTTTTTTGAGATATTCGATTGTAATGCTGAGGGCGACCATCGAGCGCGCGGATAGGGCTTTGGAATGACGACGTTTAAGCCGTGAGATCCAGTACAGGCAGTACGAATCGTCGTGAATATAGATGAGGTCGCTCACCCAAGGCCCACTCTCGTCAACTGTTGCCAAACTCATAAGTCGCCCCTGTCGCAATACTTCACCGATGCGAAGTTTAACATCCATATTCGTATTATATCAGGGGTGTATACTCTTCCTATGGATGATTATTATTGTGACGAAGTTTTGAGCGGGAAGACAATGGTCAAGAAGGTTTTTGAGACGGACCATGTCCTCGCATTTCATCACACCAACCCCCATTGGCCGGTACACATCGTCGTTATTCCAATAATACATATTCCGGATCTCCTCTCTCTGGAATGCGACGACCAACTCCTTAGCGAGTTGTTTTCCGTCATCCGGCGCGTTGCGGCAAATGTGATAAAAGAGCATGGTTCATGCAGGATCCTCACTAACATTGGAGGATATCAGGATTCCAAACATCTCCACTGGCATGTGATATTTGGCGATGCAATGCTCTAAAATATAGCTCAGATATGAATGAAGATGAACCATCAATGACACCTGAAGAAATTAGAGATGCGCATTTTAATGATATTATTTATGCGCTTAGCCTTGGCGGTTTTACGATAACAAGAGAAGAGATTATTGCAGCGGTTACTAATAACGCCTCGATGCAAGCCTTGCGACTCAAGATCGAGCAGACACATGATGTTTCTGACGAAGCCCAAAGATTTGGTCCTGGCAAAGCACTTACGAACCTCAAAAGTATGTATGATTTAGAAATAATTTCGTTTAAAGAATAGTTGAGTATTGACAGGATGTATGATTATTGCTATTATTCATACATATGGACACCATTAATATTTCGCTTCCATCTCAGTTGAAAGCTCAGGCGGAGACACTTATCGACCAAGGGCACTATGCGTCGTTTAGTGATATCGTGCGGAACGCATTGCGCTTGATCATCCGTACAAATTACTATGATGACATGGCGCGAGAAGCGGTGGAAGATTATCGCCAGGGAAAAACAAAGGCATTACGGACGAAAAAAGACATTGACGCGTTTGTCCGTCAAGCAATGGCATGAAACTTATTCCTTCTGTGCGGTTTGTCCGGGATCTTGGTAAATTGGAAAAGAATAATGAACGGCTCAGGAAATTGATAGGAAAGACATTGGATTATCTTCGAAATAATCCCACTCACCCGTCCCTTCGTCTTCATAAACTATCAGGTCAGGACGTGTATTCCGTTTCCGTGACGATGAGTATCCGTATAATCATTACGTTTCGCTATGGCGATATTCACCTCTTACGCATCGGAACGCATGAGGAGGTGTATTAAGTGGGCGGTTGTGCGATGCGAGTGGATCGGGTATAATGGGGACATTCCAAACGAAAGGCAGGTAACCTGTGAATGGCAACAAAAAAAGCTATCAGTCATCAGACGTCAGCGGTCAGTAAGAAAAAGGACGAATCTCCATCGTCTTCTTCCGCTATAGATCAAAAGCCACCAAAAATTTCTAAGGTTCCTCAGACGATGGAGGAGTTACTTGCTGTGACGGGCTATACGCTCAAGGGGCTTAAAAAAGGCAATGTCGTAGAGGGGACGATCCGCAGGGTATCGCACAAAGAAATCACGGTGGACATCGGCCGGAAGACGGAGTGCGTGGTCATCGACCGCGAGCTGGAAACGTATAAAGAAGTCCTCATGGCGCTCAAACCCGGAGACAAAGTCATCTGTCAGGTCATCGTGGAAGAAAACGACCGCGGTAATCCGGTGGTATCTTTGCGTCGCAACATATTCGAAAAACGCTGGACGGAACTATCCCAAAAACAAAAGAGCGGAGAGTCGATCGAAGTCCTCTTCAAAGAACCGGTCCGCGGGGGAATCCTTGTCGATTTCGGCGGGATCCGTGGATACATCCCCCAATCGCAACTGGACAGTGAAATGTCCAAGCAACTCGATAAATTGAGCGGCCGGCGGGTGCTCGTAAAAGTCGTGGAAGTCGATCAGGCGACCAACCGACTCGTATTTTCCCAGCGGCAGGCTGTTGAAGGGGAAGCGCTTGCGAAGCAGAAAGAAATTCTCTCGCTCGTTCCCGTGGGGGAGAGCGTGCAGTCGACGATCACCGGCGTCGTGCCCTTTGGTGCATTTGCAAAATTTGTGGTTACCAAGGATGGGACGAGCCATGATGTCGAGGGCCTCATCCACATCAGCGAGATAGCCTGGGAAAAGGTCGATAATCCCAATGAATACCTCAAGGTCGGGGACGCCATAAAAGTCAAAGTCGTGGGAGTCGATGAAAAAACAGGCAAACTCACGCTATCTCTTAAGCAACTCCTTCCTGATCCATGGGAAAATGTTTTGGACATGTTTGAAAAAGATAGTGTCGTGAAAGGCAAAGTCTCGCGCGTCACGCCGTTTGGCGTATTCGTGACCCTTTCTCCCGGAATCGAAGGACTCATCCACATCAGTAAACTTGCACCCGGACAGGAGCCGAAAGCGGGAGAAGAGATCAACTGTACCATCGAAGACATCAAGCCGGACCTGCGGAAAGTTTCTCTTTCCATGACGCTTACAGAGAAGCCGGTAGGATACCGATAAAAAATACTACCAATACTACCAATCATCAAATACTACCAATACTACCAAGAAACAATGATCAGAAAATCAAATTTATTCCATCAATCACCATGAGTGAAGGTCTTTTAGCACTTCATATTTTACTCGATCATACACCAGCATTTAGAGAGAAAATTCATCCCCTTGATCAGTTTGTGCAGCCGCTTCACCCTGAGGTAGCCATAGTGTCAATACCAAATAGAAATGTCCGCTTTTCTGCAAGATAGAAATGTCCTCTTTTTCATGGTGTTTCGTTGAACGCGTTTTCCTCCAGATACAGTCGGGCGGCCTGTCTCCAGGGATGATTGACTGCCGGTTTTGTCCACACCCGATGCGCCGCTTGGGTTAACCGATCAAGGGTGACGGTGACCTGTTTGGTGTCCATGATTTCTGACTTCTGGTGTTTAGTGATACCGCGGTAGGAGAGCTCTCGTCCGTTGTACCGGATGGTCATCTTCCCCTGCGGGTTTTCCTCGACGATCACCGTTGCGTGCCGCATGGCGTAGGTAGGTCGATCCGTCGTGATTTGGTAGATCCGGTTGCCGTAAGAAATGGTCAGCTGCTTAGAGAGTCTTCTCGGGTGCTTCTGAATGAGAATGTGTGCAAGATTGTCCGTTGCCGTCAGTGGTAGGTGAAGATTCACCGGACTTCCGGGGACTACAGCAAACTTCCGGTTGAAGTCTTCCATAAAGGCAGGGAGAAATTGATTCCCTTTCTCCATGGTATTGATTCCTTGGAGCCGGAGCTCCTTGACCAGCCGGTCTTGAAGTGTCTGGTTTGCCTTCTCCACTCTTCCTTTGGCCTGGGGGCTGTTGGCGAAGATGAGTTCAATACCGAGCTCCTCCATGGCCCGGCCAAACTGGGTTTTTCCATTGCTGTCCTCGACGCGAGCGGTGAGAGCTTTGGTCGTATTGACTCGGAAGACGCTGTGACGGTCAACGTAGAGGGCAAGAGGTTTTCCGTGTTTTTCAAGATACCGCCTGGTTGCTCCAAAGTAGGCATTGGTGGTCTCACTTGTCACAAATTCCAGGTGGAGAAGCCTACTCGTGGCGTCATCGATGTAGACGAGAAGCGTACACAGTGGTCCACGGTCTTCAAACCATGCATGAGGAGAACCGTCTGCCTGGACGAGTTCTCCTTCCGAGGCTCTCCTGTCTCGCATCTCGTGGATGACCGGAGTTGGTTGCCGCGTGGGGTGCCAGAGACCAACCCGAATGAGCGTTCTGCGCACGGTTTCCCGGGAGTACGGGAAGCCGTGAATGGCAACCAGTTTCTCGTGAGCAAGAGTAACACTGAAGTCGTAGTAACGCTCTTTAACTGCAGCGATGGCAGCATCGAGAACCGCCGGATCTGCCTGACGGTTTCCCGGGATGCCCCGGAGGCGGTGGGCCATGCCTCCTGCTCCCTCCTGACGGTACCGTTTGAGGAGTCGACGAACCTGACGGACCGACACGCCAAGGATGCGTGCTGCCTTTCCCTGCTTCACTTCTCCTGTTTGAAGTTTCTCCATGATGGCAATCCTGTTTGCCTCTTTAGTGCTCATAGCAATGATTCTGTTCATGATCCCTCCTTCTTGATGACAACAATATCCATCAAGTATGAGGGTCAAAAGCGGACATTTCTATATTGCAATAAGAGGACATTATCACTTTGCACTAACA
>JAUXTO010000010.1 GCA_030679255.1 Candidatus Gottesmanbacteria bacterium
ATTTGTCAAAGCAGTCGTTACCGTCCACCGGTGCATCACCGGAGATCTGCGCATATTCTACAAAGGACAAGAACTTGCCTATACCCCCTCATGGACAAAATCGCGTGGGAATGGAGAGGACATTATTGCGTGGGAATGACAGTGTTATAGGCCACTGCCTTCGGCAGTAATTATCCAATAATCAAATAATCTCCCGCGAAGCGGGATCCCGCTTCGCGGGACAATCATCCAATGAAAACCATGATTCCTGATTCGGGATTCGTGATTCGATGAAGTCAACGTATTAAATAGACTGACTCTGCTCCTCTACCAAGTCTGCAAATAAAAGGAGCCTCTCGGTAGTGGACCCCGGCGGCCAGCAGGTTTGCAAAATAAGGGTGCGAGAGCCTTTTTGCGGGATGAGGTAGGAGGTCTCGGTGGGGGCGACCACACGCTTCTCGCGGAGTTTGTACGTATACTGCTTGCCTTTATAGAAAAGGACGATCAGGTCGCCTTCGGTCAGGTTTTTCAGAAGATAAAAGACGGCATTCAAATCGCTCACGAACCAATCGTAATTTGTTGAATGGCTAAACAAATACACCGTGCCGTCCTCGTCGGGGAAGTAGCTGGTGGAGGCGTGGGCAACGCCCTTTTTGAGCGCCTCCAAATATTCTCCCGGATTCGTTGGATTGACGGCGGGGATGACGGCCGTATTGATGCCGACTTTGGGGATGATCAGGCCGAACTCTTTGGATGCCGGATCAATCGATGCTCCATCTTCGGTTTTCAATGGATTGAATACCACAGGGACGGACTTAGGAAGGGGCGTTGAAGTTTTTTGTTTATTGTTTATTGTCCCTTGTATTCGGTGATACGCGTGCTGTGTTTCCAGCCGCAGCGCCGGCGTGAGGGGGCCCGTGATGCCGCCCAAGGAGAGGGCAATCATACTCATGGCAGTCAGCCTCAAAAGGTGAGACCTTTTGAGGCTAGGTTTTTGTTTTGTTGATTGATACTGATAAATGAGCCCGTAGGATTGCATGACGGAAGAGTATACCAAAATAGCCTATAGAAAGCAAATGTATGAGAAGATTCCTGGTGTTATTTTGTTTTGTCTTTGGTTCCTGAAAGAAGATTTGATAAGAAGGATAATACACGGGAAAGTGCGTTGTTTGGTGCGGCGGATGCGTACGTTTTGACAGCACCATCGGCACCGGTTAGCGCTGCATGGGTTAAGTCAAACGCAGTCTCTGCAACTGAAAGTTTTACCGTTTGGTCTGCTACGGCTGCTGCAACACCCGCTGCCCCTTGCCTGGTCGCTTCTGTAGCGAGGATTTGAACATGGTCGGTCGATTTGATTGCATCGACCGCACCGGATAAGACGGATTTGACTGCGCTTTCGGCACTATGCTTGATGGTTTGTTCTGTCCAGGTTTTTATTTTTGCTCCATATTTTTGAAATAATTCTTGTATCCTCGGCTGATTGTTCCATGCAACGATCCCTCCTATGCCAAGTCCTACTCCCGCTGTTGCTACAGCAGCGATAAAAACGTCCTGTAGTACCCGGTCGCGGGCGTATTTATCCGTTTCAACGGTGAGGCGTCGCTCGATTTCAAAACGGGGAAGGCCCTTCGTTCCTTCCAACACATGACTCCATTTCTCCCGGTATTCTTCCCGTCGGCCTTCCGGTGTATGGCGGTGGACAGCTTCCTTGATGCGCGTGATGATGCGGGAGACCGGTGAGGCTTCTTGCGGTGGTAGTGTTACCAATTGATCAATGTTCAATTCCGGCATATGGGAATGGGGGTCAGGATGATACGCGTGACGGGAGTTCTCTGGGTTCGCTGGGAAGGTCTTTGATGCGCTCTGATAGCGAAGATAGATCGCTCGTAAAGGTTACTTTCTTTTGCCACTGGCCGCCTTTGTGTGCTTCGGTGGGATCATCTTCGATGACGTAGTCCTTGCCTTCTTTCAAGCCCATCCATGACAGCGCTTGGCTCGTATAGTGGGAATTCATGTGGACGTCCCACTCGCGGAATGCGTTGATTTGCCGCTCGAGCTCGGCCCCATTGATCGTTCCTGGCTTTTCTTTGGACATACTGATAAGCTCTGCGGTCGATTTATTGCGGACCTGTTCTCCTTCATCAAACTTTGACCATGTATGAATGAGGGGTTGGCCGGAGAGATAGGTCACGAGTTCGCGCCGGGCGTTGGTTTCTATAGTTGTTGCCCGGTTGTAAGCGATGGTTTGCTCGCCCGCGGATATATTGGCAAAGCGGCCATGGCGGGCAAAATTGATCATTCTCCCGAGTTCAATGTCAGCCCCGGCCGGAGAGGCATCATTGACGCCGCCGATAGCGGCAAGTGTACTTGCCCGCAAAACTGTCGTCCTCCCTTGAGTTTGGACATAGGGGAACGAAGGGCCGGTGGATGTAGATGTATTCCATCCGGGTACTCCCTGGCGGACTTGTGCTTCCTGATATTGGGAAAACCGGAGTGCCGCTTTAAACGTAGGGTATGCGTCCAGTGCTTGGGTTTCCAGATCTTGGGCGGCAAGCGCCGCGTCAAGATGTGCATTATTCTTGTCGTTCATAAAGGCAATATTGGACGCGATATAGTTAGGATCCATGCGGGTCAAATCTGCATCCCCCGTTGCGATGAAGAGTTCTTTTTGAGACGGATTAGTGCGTTCCATGGCCCTCAAAAGGGCCAGATCATAGGCATATTTGATATACGTTCCATACCGGACTGCGCCTTTCGGAAATTTCCCAGTGGCCACGCGGACGGGCATATCGGGATGATCGGCCATAAATCGTTTGACTTCGTCCATCGTGGCATCGAGTGGTTCTTTATCCGGAGCATTGAGGAAGAGGACGATTTCGTATTTGGATTTGTCCATGGGGTTCCCTTCGAGATCTGTTTGTTTGGCGTACTGGTCCAGGGTATGGTAGATGTGTTTCCCTTCCTGGCTTGCCCGGACGGGAATACAGACAGCGAGCTGTGTATCATGAGTCATGGGTGAGGCAATCGTGTTATTTATATTTTCAAGAGCCGTACGATATTGGGGATCGAGTTGTTTGAGATACCATCGGGCTGCGGTTTGGAAATCAGGACGCGCACTTGGGTCGGCGATGAGATCCGGATGCATCCGGGAACGATAATATTGGATAATTTCCTCATGGGTGTATTTTTGTGATTCTCTTCTATTGTACGGGCCATACGCTTCCGGCCGTCCGCCATAAGGATCCCAAACGGAAAGGAATGGCGTTGGGTTGTCAACCGATGATGGCCGAGGAAGAAGTGGAAATAATTCGCCTGGCGGTGCTTCCGGCGGGGCGTACGGCTCAAGCGGTACGAATGGCTCTAGCGGGTTACGCAGGAGGAAGGGGTAAGTGATTGGCAAGTACGGCAGCTCGGGGACGGTGATTGCTTCGTGGAGGGCAATGAGATTGGACACGTGCTCTCCGGAGACTCCGACGACTGAGGCAGGGATGGTCTCGGTTGCTGCCTGCTCTATGACCGGGCGCCAGAGGGTGACGGTCTTTTCTGCGGCTCCACCCGTGCCGCCCATGGCCTGCAAAAATAATTCGACTTCATCTTTTGTTGCCACTCTTCCGACGCGACCGATTTCATACGCCACGCGATAGAGCTTGTCCATTTTTTCAAGGTCGGTGCCGTCCACCTCTTTCATCTGGATTGCCTTATCCATAATTTTCCCCAGTTCAACGAGCGGAATTTTACCGTTGGGGAGGGCCTGATCGAAAAATAAGGATTTGGGAAGGTCGCGGAATTGGTAGCCGTTGCCCATGGCGCCGTAAGGGAGATTGGTGGCATCTACAGCATTTCCTTCGAAATAGATGTTTGCTTTGTGTATTACATTTTCTTCATACCCCCGGAAAAGATTTTTGGTCAGATTGGTCGCGGGCATCAAATGCTTCACGTCGTCCCGCATGGTTTCAAGCATCCAGTTCCAGACACCGTGTTCGTTGGGGGTACTGCCCATATCCGCAACGGCTTTCGTAAACTCGCCCGATGCTGCCGATCCCGTCTCCGGACCCGCGAAGAGGGTGAATTGATCCATCGTGACATTAAGGCTATTGGCACGGGCTAGCGCAGTATCGTTGAGCGCTTGGTAGGATTGGATGACGCCATAGTTATTAATTTTGATGCCGGTCAAGAGTTGTTTGCCGTGAGCATCGACGAGGTCAAATACTTTGATTCCGGATTCAACTTTAGTTTCCACCAGATTCGTGCCATCGGGGATGGATGCGTGGATGGCAATCGGTTGCCCTTCAGCGTTCGTGATAGGCGCGAGTGAGGAGAGTATCACATCGTGGGGCTGTTTGAACGTATTACCATATTCCTCCGGAGTAAAGGCGAGATGCGGGCGATCTTTGAGTATGTCATACAGAGATGGTCCGTTACCATCAGGAGTACCCTGTTCGTTATAGAGGATTTGTTTTATGAGTTTTCCTTGGGCATCTTTGGCGTCTAATACAAGCTGCCTGCCTTCGGGCGTCACATCCCAATGAAGTTCGCGAGGCGCGATGATGCTTTGGGCGCCGGCAGGATCGGCGAGGGAATGGGTCTCTCCGGAGAAGGCAAAATTCATCTTGATGGCGGTGGGGATATCAAGGGAAATTCCTTGATCCTTCGCTTCTTTTATAAGTGCCAGCTTGGCATCATTAGTGAGTGTTCCGTCTCCATTGAAGCCGCCGTTGGTCTTGAGGAAGTTTTCAAATCCTGCAATCATGGTATGATTGTTGGCTACGAGATTGCCATTGTTGTCAAGTTGGATATTATTTGCAAATTGATAGTCCGCGTTTCCGATATGAACGGGAGGTCCGAAAACTGGCTCCTTGGTCAATGCCGCCGCCCCCGTTTCGAGCCCTGTCTGCATGACTTCCCTGCTGATAAAACCAAGCGCGGCACTCGTGAGGCCGACCTGGAGGCCTTTCTTTACGGCTTCACCGCGGGCGGCGCGGCGGAATTCGGAAAAAATTTGTTCGAGTCCCTGAGCTTTCGCGCCGGTTTTTTGATCTGCACCGATAAGCGGGAATCTGCGGCGCATGATGTCCACTTCGGGATTATATTTTTCCAAAAGTCCGAGCGTTACTTTTATGGGATCGTCGAGTCCCTCGATTCGACTCATTCCTTCGTTGAGGATCCGCGTTTGGGCAGCGGTTAATTGGGTAATGAATTCACCCGTTGAGCTATTGACAGGGTTCAATCCTGTCATTTCCGGATGGGAGGAGAGGTAGGTCGTGAGATCTTTTTCGGCTTGGGTAATCGTGACGTCGAGCGCCGTCCGTTGGGTTTCAATATTGTCCCGTCCGGTAAATTGGATGAGGCCGACCCGTTGACTGTCCGTCCGTCCGCTTAATGCGCGGCGGGCTTTGGCGTCGGCGAGATTGGCCATGCTCGTTCGTAGTTCGTCAGTGGTTAATGAGTCTTTAAGCGTTGTTCCATCGGGCTGGTAGACAGATCCGCGGATGCCATTGATAAGGTCATCGGCGCTCCTTTGGCCCACCATAAATTTTTCCATCCACGCCCGACGTTTGGCGTCAGGCGCAAACGTGAGGCCGGATTCGCGCTCACGAAGATGCGTCAGATATTCCTTTTCCAGATGCCGGTACTCGCGCAGTCCGGCAAATATGCCGCCGACTGCAGCTCCGCCTCCGAGACTGACGACCCCGTTGGCGAGCATTGAGGCGCCAGTCCGCGGTAACCAAGAGAGTGATAACGAAAGCGCGACTGCCGTGGAAACGGTTGCTTCGTTAAACGCAAATGGCCCGATGATGCCTTTTTTCTCCATCCAATCGACAGCGCGGACCACCGCTTTCGTGCCTTTTTCTACATCGGATGGGACGAGGGCCGTAGCCTCGCCCATGACGCCCATCCCGAGCCGGACCTGCATGCCTTCTAGCTGCGCATCGATCGCCGCCAAGCCTCCTTCGTGACTGGCCTTGGTACGCAGATTCTCCGCCACATCATAAAGCGATGCGGTGTAAAGCTCTGCTTGGTCAAAGACGTCTCTCCGTTGTCCCTTCAGATATTTATGAAACAGTTCATCAGTGACCTTATCAAAATCCTTTTTGGTCGCAATGTCCCCGGTCGCATATTCTTTGACTAACCGTTTGACGATATCGACGAATTGTTTCTGTGCGGGGTCGTTGGAGTCCAAGATGGTGAGTTTTTCGCCCAAGGATCCCCGGATGAACCCGTCCTGGATGTCCACATCCTGTTCGAAACGTTTGCGGATGCTTGCCGCTTCCCGGTCAAATACTTCCCGTTCTTTTATCTCTCCGGTCTCACGCATGTGGGCAATTTCCTCGAGCGCAAATTTTTGGGAAAGCGTTTGTACCCCAAGGGTATCTTTCATCCATTCGATAAATTGGCGGGTCGGACGCGTCATGAAGTTTTTATTTTTCAGAAGTTCTTGATAGCGGTTTTTGCCTGCGGCTTCCGCAATTTTTATGCTTTGTTCGGCAAAAGGGGACTGGGCGGCTTTGAGCATCGCGTCATAATATTGTCGTGCTTGTTCGTGGAAATACGCCGGGCCGATGCCTTGCTTCCAGATACGCTCTCCGAGACTCGTCTTGAGCTGCATGGCTTTATCTGCCAAGTCGTGGCTACGCGTTTCGTAGGCTTTCAGTCCCACGATCGTGAGGGTCGTCGGTTCGCCGGAATACTGCTCCAGGATCCGGCGGGCGAGTTTGGGTTCTGGGGATTGTCTGGCGGAGCCAGATCCCACTTCGCGGGAGGGAGGTTGGGGAATTTCGGGAGATACGGACTGAGCTTCGGTTGGTGTTGTCGGACTTACTGGGCTTTCTGGTCCTCCTTGCGCTGCTTGTGTTTCTCGTGTTTCTGGTTTTACTAATGATAGCTGGTCGCGGGTGAGGAGATGGCGTGTGGAGCCATCAGTATCCGTCAAGGTGATCGCGGAGACTTTTTCCCAATCGACTTCCTCCATCTCGTTGATATTGTCGAGCATTTTGGTAAATGGTTTGCCTTCTTCGCCACGCCGGCGGCTTTTTTCGGCCATGATGATCATGGCGCTCCCCACACCTTTTTCTGTCCGTTGCCGCGCGCCTTTGATGGTAATTTCCGTGACTTGCTGACCACCCACGACCAAAGACTTTTTAAGATATACCGGTGTCTCGCCCACGGTCAGGCGTTGGGGTTTGGGAAGTTCTGATGTGATAGGCTCTGGCATATACCTTTGGTCAAATTTGACTAATGTGGCAAATTTGGCAAATAGAGTTGGCGGAAATCGGATAAGATTTTGGCAAGAAATGGCGCACCGTCGGGAATTTCCTTTTGGATAAACTCCTGGAGCACTTCCGGCTTGGTGTTGCCGCGGGTGAGCGCCTGAAATTTGACGAGAAGTTCTTGGTCCTTCGTCGCAAGCTCTGTCAGGATATTGAGCGTAATGAATTTATTGAGCCGGTCGGTGAGGGTTGCGATCATATCCGCAACTTGAGCTTCTCCAAGTGACGCTCCGGCAAGTTTTTCTTTGACGAGGGTAGTGAGGAAATCTTGAAGACTCATGTCTCCAGTTTGGTGATTTGCGGGAGTCGTGTCAAGGATGATATTTGTATGCAATATTGTATCAAAATGGTAAGAAGTGGATCAGGTAGAAAAGTATGATGGGGTTTGTGATACCACTATAAATATGTTGGCCACGCTTTGTCACGCAGTTTCTCATCGTCCATAAAACCTACAAATTTTACTTGTACAGTTCTTATCTCCTTTGTTATCGTCATATATTCGATTATTCCATCTTGTAAATTTATTATTGGTACCTCCGGGTATGTGACATATAATCCGTGAGACACTTCAGTTCGTAGGAGGGTAACGTCTACCCCCCCCACATGTTGTTTTGGTGATGCATAGACAAGAATTGGCTCCCGGGATGGTTCGGTGAGTTCAAATACAGGGATGAGTCCAAGGTTGCGATGCCACCAAAGGTTTGGTTCTTGAATTGTTTGCCACCATGGGGTTTCTGCGTTTGTCATATGCGGATAGCACCACTATTTCCTGCAGATTTCGCTCTGGTGTATTAAGAGAGTAAAAGGTGCTTTGCAGGAGATATTTAGCCTTAAAAGGTCTCACCTTTTGAGGCTAGGTTTTTGACGTGCTTGATTAATTGGAGGGTTTTGTCGGTGTTGGTTTGGCCGAAGCTTGCCAGACGAGGTCGACGTCCTGGGCGATGACGCGCTGGGAAAGCTTCACGGCGGCATCGTATTTACCCTGGCGGATGAAATCGCGGACGGTCACTTCTGCGGCCTGGGCAACTTTATCTTCGTATTCCCGGAGGTATGGCACGATGATGGGGGAGATCTCCTGGGCCGCGTCATCGAGCTTTGGGATTGCCTTGTAGAGTGCCTGCCAGCTCATGCCGGGCTGGAGATATTCGAGGACGACCTGGGCGATTTTTTGGCTTCGTTCTTCTGTCATCGTGCCTTCGGACACCGCGCTACGCAGGAGTTCCACGACTTTGAGTTCAATTTGTTGGCGCAGGTCATCAGGACTCATGATGAATCTAGTGTAAAGAGAATAGTGGGGAGTGTAAAGTGGAAAACTCACCAATATCAAATACTATCAAGCATCAGGCGCAATACCGGGAATCAAGCTATCAAACCGGATCAGTGCAGGTGGCAATGATTAATGCCAATATGAATTTTTTCTTGCGTATCGATATACTGGATGTATGAGCGGAGAAGCAAATGTTGTTGATGATTTAGTCGTTGGAATTTCGGACAGCTCACTTGCTGTGGGCGCAGATGTACCAAGGGTTCTTTATCCAGTGCGTAAAAAAATGGAATCGTGGTTCGGTCCTGATATTGCTGGGAGTGTTGATGACACTGCTCATGGTCACATGATGGATATATTTTGGAAAGCGCCGAGGGTGCAAATGGAACCTATAGGTGAGGATTCAGCATTATCTTCATTACTTCCCGACTCAGACGACTGGACGTGGATGAAGGTTCAGGTAGATGATGACCCAAGCAATACCCATGCTCTACCGGTTGCTGGAGACCCCTCTCTTCGACGAAAAGTAGTTCGAGCGAGCGAAGCGTTTCGTCGACCACGGGTAAAAAGTTTATTTCATGATGACGTTGTCCATCCGATCGTGGATCAGATGATTGTGTTTTACGATGGAGCAGGAAAGGTTATTGCAGGAGCAGTCTCAACACCAGAAGACGGCGAAGAAGGAAAATTATTGACGGCTGTTCCTCTGGATGAAGCCCTTCGAAGGGCACGCGTATCGGTGTTACGGCCACGGAAAGAATCGGAGGTTGCTCGTCTTTATGCTCTTTCTGAAGATTTTTTGGGTCCTGGGAGCGAATTTGCCCAGGAAACCGGTGATGATACGACCATCGAGCGATTTTTCACTCATGAAACAGCGCTACGCACAGTCGAACTTCTGGTTACGTTTCAGGATGATCCGAAAGCGCGAAAGAATCTCTATGCTATCTGTTCTTCACCGGCGACGGAAAGTTTAGTAGGTTTTTGTGAAAGCGTTCAAGATGTTGCTCATGTAGCAGATCTCGTGAAAAAAAAGTCGCCGTGGCTTATCAAGCTTGCCCAGGCATACAGTACACTTGGCCATGACACGATTACCTCCGGCGATCCGGAGAAGTTTCTTTGGGAGAAGCCGCTTGAGCAGCATGTCTTTGAGCTCGGTCACGATCTGATCCGTAACGCACTCTTTCATCATAATGATCCAGGGTTTCGGGATGAATATCTTCATGCGTCATTTCAGGCGCTTCATGACACGCTTAATGTGCTGCATGGTATCGAACTTCCGGCCCGACTTCCTAAAGAGCAGACGATGTATAAGGGGCTCGCGGATTATGCCACGATGCATGCCGATGATACTGTCGCTCTTTCACTTATTACACCTGTCGTCGAGCAGATATTTCTTCTCAAGCTTAAACGTATTATCCCGGGCAAATTTGAAGCGGTACGGGATTATTTTTACGGCGCAATTGGGTCAGCGATGAACGCCCATTCTAACGAATCCACAGGAGATGATGAGCTGCAATTACAGCTTTTGACGGACATATTTGATGAACTCGTGGCACTGGGGTATTGGCATGAAGGGGATGTGTATCAGGATGCGGCTGCCGGGAGTGGGGAACGGATACTCCGGCCGTTTCTGCGTTGCAAAGCGATGCAAAAGTATCCACCGAGCATAGTCTTTGCCACCGATGCGTTAGCTTTTCCTCAACCAAATGATGGGGCGTGGGTGGCGGTGCAGGCTCAATATGAAGATCCAAAGTATCCACACATCCACGCAACACATATTGGAAAACAAGGTATAGTACCCATTCGATTGATTACTTCTATTTGGTCGTCAGCCGTCGATGTTGGCGCGGATAAACAACCAGCGATGTTTAATCACTGGTCAGAGTCGCTCTTAAAACGGGATGAAGATACTCCCGGGGGAATTCTTGTTTTGGAAATACCAACCGGGTATATCGACGAGATGATTGCCTTTGCCGAAGCTCGTGGAGGGGGCGATATGGGAGAAGTAATTCTGAAGTATCCGATCGGTGATGATAAAACACTGGATAAACCTTTGGAAATTATGATGATGCATAATCTCCTGATCCGCGCGATGCGCGCTGGGTTCCGACCGCTTAATTTGCCACCAGGGAAGGGGGTCATCAAGACGCCGGCGTTTTACCATACAGGCGCGGGGAAGGCGCGAGGGTATTTTGTTTTTGAGCGCGTCGGGGATCCCCAGCAGACGCTTGATCAGCTTGCCGTTGAGGCTGGGAAAGCAACGTTTGTTGGCTCCGGGCGCCCGCCAGCGCCAGCTTAAAGATGCTGCGTAAGGTTTGGGCAAAACTTTCATTTTGGATGATGAGCCCCACGAATTCGTTTTGTTCAAAGGAGAGCATGGTAATTTTATCGTCATACACATCTATTTCTGCCGGTAGGGGATAGGCCGAGCCGTCGACCAAAGAGGACTCCCGGAGTTCCTGATGGTCACGGGATTTAAGCGCACGGCCACCCGGATTATCGACAAAAACGGATTTGGCGATCCATTTGTGTTTTTGGCGCAGTGGGATGAGTTTTTTGTCTAACTTCTCCGGAAATTCGATGTGCATCCTTTCGATATCCACGCATCCCCAGACGATGTTGTCGCCCGACTTGGGTCCGTAGATATCTTCTAAGACTTTTTCCATACCGTCTTTGCCTTCGTAGTGGGAGACAAGGGGCCGGTTGATGCTCGTTTTCCACTGGCTGGTGAGTCGGGGGAGGAGGTCGGCAGCCAGTGATTTGGCCATTTCTACGTCTTTTTGACGGGCTTCAATGATGTTTGCGAGCTTCTCCGGAGGCTCTGGGCGAAAGAACGTGACCTTGTCTTTTTCAAATTCCGTGACGAGGCCACGGAAGGCAAGGTCCTTGAGGAGTGCATACACATTGCCGCGTTTGATGCCGCTTTTTTTGGAGAGGGTAGAGGGGCGCGCTTCTCCATCTGTGAGGAGCAGGCGATACAGGGTTGCCTGCTTTTCCGAAAGACCTGCGTGGCGAAAAAGGAGTTCAAGCCGGTTGTCTACGATGAGAGAAGATGACGTCTTTTTTTTCATAGCTTGTTGTCATTCCCGAGAAAGCGGGAATCCAGTCTTTTTCATCTGTCAATAGTATCTAACAAAATTACTCAAAAGTCAAGCGGCTTATAGCTTCCCTTGATATTGCGCACAAAAGTGTCACAACTGTTTGATAAAAGAGCGATACCAAGGCAAAATAGCTAGGGTAAAAATACCTTCATGGTTGACAATAATTTAATCCTATAGTATACTTTCCACTATTCCTTGTTATTATGTCACACAAGCGTGACAAAAAAGTAGCAAGGATTTTTTGCACATTAACAAGGGGTTCAGTTGAAAAGAATTGGGAACATGGGTGTCCTTGGCGATTGAATTGCGACCTGGAGAGGAGAGGGTTCATCTCCGGATGGCAATTCAATCGTATTAACCGAAGTTTTATTTAGTTTGTGTCTGGAGGACACCATGAAAAACAAGTTTTCTACACCAGTTACGTTTTTAATCGCTGCTGTTTTGATCTTAATATTTGTGTCGGCTGCTGTTGGAGTCGTCCGTTACGTAGCGCTTTGGAGCTACGAACGAAAGGCACCTGTGTGGGTGACCAATCAACGTCTTATGGACGATGGATGGAATGCGTACCGCTTCACAAGCGGTGTGGATCGGTCAATCACCATCAATGATGAGAGAGAAATCTATTTTTTCCACGGTAGTTTTGGAACGCGGAGTACGTACTATGAATGTAGTGCGTCTTTGGACTATCACGCCGAGAATTGGATTCTTCGTGTTTATCCGAAGCCTGCTCAAGCTAGCGAAGAATGCTTCCGATGGGCGCTTGGGCTTGATATGGAGTTTTATCGTGGTGATATTTCTTTCGTCGGCGAGGGGAAGGTAATCTATATCGCTCGTGATCGTGCATTTAAGCCCGACCAGATCGTCCTCGTTTTAGGTAAGTAATCCCAATAGTTGAACCTCTTATTTGCTCCTGGTGGAGTAGCCGTCTATCAAGACACATTCACCAGGAGCCCGATTTACCGTTTGAGAAAACGCGGTACTGATGAGTCCCGTTTAGGACGAAATCGGAGCACCTTGACAATTCAATAGAAGTAGGGAGCGATGAACCCGAAAGTATTCGGAAGAGATTTGAGCTACCTGGAGACCGCTTTTTTCTTTGGTTTTTCCTCAACACCGGCAAAAAATGCGAACCAAAGAGCAAAGATGGCAAGCCCGATAGCGATTGCGAATGGGAAATAAGCGATGATATTCATATTTTTTTGGCACGAATAAAAGCTGATACCCAAAGTACTATCGTGATGATTCCTGAAACAAGTATAGCAAGTAGCTTTTGTCCGTCAAGAGGCGGGAAGAGAAGTGTGGCGAATGCGACACCGAACGTTACTTGAGAAGAAATGAGAAAGATTTCAATAATTATTTTATTTTGTTCTTCAGATAATTGATACATATACATTTTTACTCTAGCAAGAAACGCCTTAAAGATCAAATACAGGCTAATGAGTAGCCGGCTCGGATCTCTTTCGAATGAAGCCAAGAGGCAGGTTTGACAAAAAGATATATGCATTTTTTTGGTCAAGCTGCCGATTGTGTTTTTTGGTTCATGTTCTCCCTACTACTGCTATATATTGATGTGTTCATGAATTTGATTGGACCGAAATTTGGAGAGGATAGAGCTTCATCTCCAGCTTCGGTTCAATCAAAAAATTTAAGAAAAAATCTAAAAGGAGATTAGTCATGAACACGAATTTAGTTTTTCAAGCAATACAGTTTCTCATGTTTTATGTGGTGGCAGCACCGCTCGCGGTTTTTGCCCTTCGGGCGGCGAGTAATAAATTTGCGAATTCTACTATGGTATATAGGTGGAATGATGAGGCAGATACGCCTAGATGGGAATCATTCTTGCCGGCAGCCAAAATCGATCTGTTTGGTTGGTCTTGGGAGCGAGGTTTCGGACCGGGATGGGTTCGCGATAATAATGGCGAACATGCACCCGTTTTGGTCGTTGCTACGATGCAATTTAATCGATCCGATGAGCATCTGGAAGAGCGATTTCTTGTAGATAAGACGTACTTCCTTCTCGTTGGTCCCGCGAGCGCGGTGCCAACCTGGGTCGGCGTTATTGATGCTGTGGGGTTTGTGATTATTGTGTTGGCGCTGATTCTAAATGCTAATCCGATTTTTCGTAATTCCACTAGCAAGATGACCGCGACGGCGACCCGTGTGGTTTCGACGGCGACCATTCTCTCTACGCGTACGCCAACGACGACGGTCACTCCAAAAATAGTCTCTGACTGCGGTTTGCGAAATGTGGATTTGGTGCTGACAGCACTTCCAGCGGGTGGGCGTTGGATGCGATTTTCATCAGTACCTCAGGGGAGCGTTGGACCAGAAGAATGTCCGATTTTTAAAAGTGCAGATCAAATCGCGCTTTGGGATTGGGTTAGCAAAAAGTGGCTCATGTTAGCTCCAACAAACAATTTGACTCAGGGCAATTACTGGATTTTAAACACGAAAGAGCCGTTGTTTCATGTTGAGCTATCAGCTGAGAATGGTACGAGTAGCATAATTTTGCCGTTAGAAAAAATTGAAATGCGTGATGGCAAACTTGTATATAAGGGCATAGAATATCGCGTCCCTTTTGCAACTTTTTACAAAGAGCAGTAGTAGGTGACCTGGAGGTCAATGTTGGTGCACACGCACTTTACTACAACATTGGCCTTCAGGATTTCTTTCCGAGCTCCGGATGGTCGACCAGCGGGAGATGATATCCGGATTGGGAAAGGGATGTAATAAATATCAATTTATGAAAAAGTTAGCTTCGCAAGGCCAGGCCTTGCGAAGCTAGATATTATGAGTATTGAACAAGAATCACCATTAACCGATCCGGAACTCGACCATCAGCTGATGGAACTTCTTTCGAAGGATGAATTTACGATGCAATATATGGTGGCGTATCAGGTACTCGTATTGGAGAAAGCCATCATGGTTGCCCTCTATGATGCAAGTGAGGACGAGCCGTTTGAACGCGCTCATGCAATCAAACTCCGTGACTTTTTGCGAAGCGGTGTGGGTACGGATAGGCTCAATGAACTTCGGGATCAGATGAAGACGAATCCTGAAGCAATGTATGATTGGATGTATGGATATTTTTTAGATTTGTTGTCGTCAGATAGTGAGGAGTAAGTGATCAAATCCCATCACCATCTAGCCTCGATACCGGGAATCAAATAATCAAACCATATCAACGTATGTATGTTGTGAGTAGCGGTCGCGGGTCAAAACATACATCCTAGGAGAAATAAAATGAAAGAAAGAGTATACTATGGGGCATTATGGGAGTGATTGAACAGGGAGTACGGCTCGCAGTGAAATATGTGAAGCACGCAGCACTCCCTATGATTTTCGTCGGATCTATGCTCTTCGCGGCATGGGATGATTCACAAAAAGACACCAATGTTTCGTCACCGACTCCCATGCCGACGCCGGGGTTTACTGGGGTTGGCGGGGGAGGAGAGCTAATATTGCCAACCGCGACACCGACGTCCATGAAGAAAATTTGCGTTAGTATAGATGATCTAACTCCACCAGAAATGCAGTCGATGTATGGCGCAGTCAAAGAGCTTAAGAAACGCACTGGTTTTGATCCCTTTGCCGTGGGTAAGCGGATAGTGACACTTTATCACAGAGATGGGGATTGGGAGGAGCTTGATAAAATACAAGCGGATGAAAAGCGGTTGGTACACGGGGCGGATGATGTTTGTGTTTTTGTAACGCCATAAAAAATATGCCGATGCCCATCAGTTTGATATTTTTCAAACTTCCAGGATATGAGGTTTTACCTTTATTGTTGAGAATTACGCTGTTCTGGTAAATAAATGATAGGATATGATATAGTTACGATTATGGCTATAGAAGCGTTGCCAGAGATTATTCAAGGAATACCATTATGCCCATCATACATCGTGTTCTGTAGGGGGGACGTCCATCTGGAAATACAGAGTGCCGATGGGGGGGTCACTGATAGTGCTCTTGCTATCGTAAAATGTCCGGACGATGCAGTGCTCATGAATGGGGCTGTAGACTGCTCCCGCGTTTCCTGCCACTGGAGAGATGCATCTGGAGTAATCCAGCGTCAAGTGGGAAGTTGGCAAATACGATTAGATTAAATGGAGATAATAATTTAGAAATTTATGGCTATCTTGACGATAAAACCTCCAAATGAGCCTCATGAAGTGACGAAAGCGGAATCTATACGAAAATTTGTTGCTGATTCTTCTCCGGGAACAGTATTTGATGTAGAGCAATTAGCAACGCAATTTAATGTGGAGCAAAAATATGTAGGTCGTTTATTAGAACAAATGAAAAACGCAACGGTGACAGAGTTGGATACTGGAGAATTTGCACGCATGGCAGATGATGTACCCTTTGTTGGTTCGCGCGAATTACGCGAAAGCCTACGTGATCATCAATCAACTCCAGATGCGCCTGGGTCGCATCGGAACACAACACACCGCGGAGCGGGTAGAGAGCAAGGATGAGTAGCTGAAAAACGCAACGTAATTTCTCTCTCGATTGTTACTACTAATTTTGATAGTATCAAAGTCTCATGCCAGGTAGTGAATTTTCGATCAATAGCTTTGCTATTGGATTAACTACTTGGGATACAATATAAATATCGAAAATCTACTACCTGGTATGTCTACACTTCCCTACACGAAAACAATTCTCCCCAATGGCTTGCGGCTCATGCTCGTGCCGATTCCGGGGGTCAATTCCGTTGCTACGGCGGTGATGGTGGGGGTGGGGAGCCGGTACGAGACGCGCGGGATAAATGGCGTCAGTCATTTCCTCGAGCACATGGTATTTAAGGGCACCAAGAAGTATCCGACGACTGAGGACGTCAACTTCATCGAACGCATTGGTGGACTGCAGAATGCGTACACGGATATCGATATCACTAATTATCATAATAAAGTGCTCAGCACTGACTGGGCAAGCGCATTGGAGCTTAATAAAGAGCTTGCCCTTCATCCGCGGATTGAGCAAAAACACATCGACCGCGAACGCGATGTCATCCTTGAAGAGATGAAACGCTACGAAGATGAGCCGGCCAATAAAGTAGGGGAAGTATTTCACAGTATGTTTTATCCCTCGAGTTCGCTCGGGATGCGCGTCATCGGCGAAGTCGATAGTATGAAAGCGGCAGACGCCAAAACATTGAAAGCGTATCACGAGCGGTGGTATAGCCCTGAGAGGATGGTGGTGGTTCTCGCCGGAAATCTCGGCGAGAAACTCAAAGCTCAAAATTCAAAACTCAAATCTACAACGCAAAGTTCAAAAGTAATTGAAAAGGTTGAGGAGTGGTTTGGGGGGATGAAAAAGCCTTCAGCGGTCAGCTCTGGGCGTTCAGCAGATTTTGAATTCGTACAAGAAAGGCAGGAGAAGCCGCAATTACAGGTCGTCACGAAGCCCGACGCGAGCCAAGCGCATCTGACGATTGGGTTGCGTACGTTTGCCCGGGGGAGCGAGGACCGGTTTGGGTGGAGCATCCTCAATCTCATCATGGGTGTAGGTATGACTTCCCGGCTTTTTAAAGAAGTCCGCGAGAAGCGGGGGCTTTGTTATGCGATCAGGAGCGGCGCAGACAGCTGGGCGGATGTGGGGTATTGGAGCGTTTATGCAGGAGTCGCCACGGAGAAAGTGGAGGAAGCAACACGAGCAATACTAGGAGAGATAGCAAAAGCGAAAGACAAGGGTGTGACTCAAGATGAAATCAACATCGCAAAGAAGCGGATCAAGACGATTCTTGCGTTCAAAAGCGAAGATCCGGAGTTTTTCACCGAATGGTATGGTCGGCAGGAACTTTATGGGATGCCGGTGTTGACGGTAGAGGACTATATCGACAAGTTAGAAAGTGTAACAAAAGAACACATTGGTCAATTGATGAAGAAATATTTTGTAACGAAGACCCTCAACATGGCCCTCGTGTGGAATAAAAAAAGAGATGAAGCGATGAGTAGTCTGCTTCATCTCTAACTCAAAATTCAAAGGTCAAAATTCAAAACCATAACTCAAAACGCAGAACTATGAGCATGCAACAAGGAAATCAGAGAACTGATCTCCGGCACCGAAGCTATCAGTTTTCCATACAAGTTATTCGTTACAGTTTTGACATTTGAGTTTTGCGTTTTGAGTTAGTATCATACAAGTATGATTCAACAAACCGTCGTCCTTATCAAACCCGATGGATACCAGAAAAAAGTCGTGGGGCAGGTCATTGACCGCTTCGAGCGGGCGGGGCTGTCCATTATTGGGTTGAAATTGGTTCAATTAACACAGGAAATCCTCGACATCTGGTACGCCCATCACAAGGGTAAACCGTTTTATCCATCTGTGTGCGAGCAAATGATGAGTACCCCGGTCGTGGCAATCGTTTTGGAAGGGGAAGGGGCGGTTGAGAAAGTCTTCGGCATCTGTGGCCCGACGGATCCGGCGGAGGCCCCGGTGGGCACGATCCGCAAAGACTTTGGCGTGGATAAACCGCACAACGTCGTCCATAGAAGTGACAGCGTCGAGGCGGCGGCCAAAGAAATCGGATTACTGTTTGCGGATGGGGAAATTTTTAAAGGAGTCTAAAGGAATTTAGAGGATTTTAAAGGAATTTACCTTCTCCAGCTTACGTTTCCCCGGATCCGGGCTTGCTCCACCTGATAAAATTTCTGATCGCGGGCAAGTTTGTCTTCCAACGAGATGACTAATTTCCGTAGATGCCAGTCGGTTTTGTTTACAAGCTCGATGAAGATTTCGTAGGTCAGATCTTGAGGCCGAAGATTGTCTACGGGATTATAGAGGAATGTATAGGATATTAAAGGAGTTTGAAGGATGGTCGAATTATGGGGAACGGTGGATGCTGATGGTGATTCGGTAAATTCCTCTAGATTCCTATAAAATCCTTTAGAGGAGTTTAGAGGAATTTGAAGGACTTTAGAGGGTGCGGGTTCCGTAGGGGCTCGGGATATCATGGAGGCTTTGAGTGCCTCGTGCCAATCTCCAAGATCGATTCCCAATGAGCCTAATGACGACCCGGGTAGTGATGCGAGAAGGCCGTCCTGGCGTAACCTTTGGATATCGCCTTTGACCTCGATAAGACTTGCCTGACTAAAGCCCAGAAAATTGAGATATTCTTTGGTGGTAGGTCGGGCAAATCCTTCCTCAATGTTGGCGACGGTGGAACGCGACGCGTCATCGATCTGGATACGAGTGCGGTATTGGGATTTATGCAGGGTCAGCGTGTATCGTACGACCAAAACGCGCAGAAGACTTGCATTGCTCCATGCGACGAGATGGATGTAGCCGTTCGGGGTGTGAGAAATTCGGGAACGGGCTTGGGGTTTGGCTGCGGCTGCCAGTTCGCGGTACGTTTTTTCGACATTGTCGGCGATGACTTGGGCCTGCGTCAGGGTCATGGTGGGGCCAGTGTAGGACGGGACATTGGGGAAGTCTAGGGGGAATTTATGAAGGGAGGAATTTAGAGGAGTTTAGAGGAATTTAGGGTGACGTGAAGCGAGTATTTTGTCCTATAAAGTCCTATAGATTCCTTTAAAATCCTCTACAGGATGATTTCGAGCTTCCGGAGGATCGGCAGGAGGACTTCAAACGGCAAACCGATGACGTTGGTGTAGGAGCCGTCGATTTTAGTGATGAGATCCCAGGGGGTTTCGTTGAGGGCGTAACCCGCTGCAAAGCGCGTAAAGTCGTAGCGGGTGACGTAGCTCTCAAGTTCGGCGGGAGAGAGTTTCTTCATCGTGACTTTGGTCTGAGTGAGTTTTTCCCATTTTTGTTTCACGACATGGCCTTCGTAGTAGGTGACGACGACGGCGGTAGCAAATACGTGTACGCGGCCCATGAGCGCTTTGAGAATGGCTCGGGCATCCTCGCGGTCGTGAGCCTTGCCGAAGGCTTTTTTCCCCACGATGGCCATGCTGTCTGCCGCAATGACAAGGCTTCGATGCTCTTCGGAAAGCGTATAGACGCGCGGGTGCTTCGTGACTTCTTCGGCTTTAGCTATTGCCCGCTTTTTGATCATCATCATGGGATCGGCGTGGGTGATGGCGTCTTCATCCAGCCTCGTATGGGCTACCCGGAACCGGAGGCCGAGTTTTTCGAGAAGCGTCTTGCGGCCTACAGATTGTGAAGCGAGAACAACGTCAATGGGAGGGGGAGGGAGGGGCTCATTGGACCGCGTGAGGTGGAGATTCATGGAGTGATTATACATTAATTACGGTACGATTCCTAGGAGGAAATTAGGTCTAGATTTCAAAGCCTGGCTTTGAAATGAATTGGATTGTTGTGACAAGCTGTTACAAATAGATGCCGTCTTCTCCGTGTTTATTGTGTTCTGCTTTTTTGAGAAGGAAAGCGTATTCGATTTGATCTAAAACAAATTGTTCATAAGCGGACGGATCGGAAAAGTGGGCGAGGATATCATCTGATTTTATGAATTGACGTGTCCGTCGACCGAGATATTCAGGGTAAGAAGACCATTCATATGCATCGATGGTGTCGACGAGACGAGCCAAGAGGGGGTTGAGGTGGATATAACGGGAAACGTGCAAAAGTTGTTCATCAGTTTCTATATGTTTTGCTTTAAAGGCATATTCAAAGAGATGGCCGGTACGATGGAGATTGAGGTTGATGTATTTGGTGTAGCTCGTATTGAGTTGTTGCATAAATCGAGTAATGCCCGCGTCGTTGCTCTAACGGACGAGAAAATGGTAGTGATTTGGCATGAGACAATACGCCAGGATGTCGATGTCGTGGTTCAAAGCCAGGCTTTGATTGGATTTGGGTCGTGGTGTGGCGCTTCCTGTGGTGAGTATGCGATCAATGGTATTGGCAAAGCGCTGGAAATGGTTGGGGGAATGGAATATCGTGCGTTTATCAACGCCGCGGTTGTAGATGTGGTAATACTCGTGATCTTCAAAGACGAGTTTACGCATAATTTTTTTAGATTATTAGAACGTGCTAAATCAAATCAAAGCCAGGCTTTGATTTGATTGTAGTGGTCGGGGTGGGCAGATTTGTTCAACTGACAGTTTATGAACGATTGTGAGTAAATACTGTCAGTTAATCCCGCTTCGCGGGAAACTGCCGGCCTTATAAACCTTTACACTGGAAAATTTGTCGGGATGGCGAGATTTGAACTCACGACCTCACGGTCCCGAACCGTGCGCTCTACCAACTGAGCTACATCCCGAATTCTATTTTGAATTGTAGCATAGACTGGGGTAGAATAGGAGTGTGTTTGCCCTTATAGCTCAACGGATACCCTAGTCGCAAAAGCTATGGAGGGCAATGGAGCAATCCCGTCCTACGGTGCCCGGCGAAGCTGCCTCTGTAGCTCAATGGATAGAGCAAACCCGTCCTAAGGGTGAGATAGGGGTTCGATTCCCTTCAGAGGCGCAGGAAAAGTGAAGACGGGAGGGAAAGATGAGGGTTCAATTCCTTCTAGGGGCGCAAGAGATAAGAATGTAGGTTCCCTGCCCGCAATGCTTCGTGCATAGCGATGCAGGCGGGGATTCCTATCGGGGACGCAAAGCTAATATAGTGTGATATACTCGGTAGAAATATTATGAGCACCGAAGATGACCGAATGACTTGGTATAATGCAGAACTGCAAAAAGATCGAGACGGATATTTCATGAATAATTTTTATCGACATGCAGTTCGTCTCAGGAAAGATGATCATGTTTTTAAGGGTTCGATTCAACCTGGATTTGGTCCGGATATACCGTTCCATGATTTTTATGATCGTGATCCTGACAGCCTTCAAGGAGAAAATCGACACTCGGAAACGTTCTGGGCGATGACTCCACGGCAATTTGATGAAGCGATAGTACATGCGCTTGAGCAGGAAGTCGGTTGGGATGTGATTGATCTAGTACTGCCTGGAACGGATGGAGAAATATCGCCCGGGGCGATTAAAGCACCTAACTTAAATCCCCGGCCGTAAGGCCGAGGGATGGAGTGATCCCTGCATCTTTTTTCGTTGGGCTACAATAGGAGGTATGGAACTGGTACATGGATCACACTACGTGTACTGTTGTGACTACCATATTG
>JAUXTO010000011.1 GCA_030679255.1 Candidatus Gottesmanbacteria bacterium
CTGTTTGCCTCTTTAGTGCTCATAGCAATGATTCTGTTCATGATCCCTCCTTCTTGATGACAACAATATCCATCAAGTATGAGGGTCAAAAGCGGACATTTCTATATTGCAATAAGAGGACATTATCACTTTGCACTAACACTGAGGTAGCCATAGATCGCGCTATTGCTACCAACATTGATCTCGTATCGACTGAGGCTAACAGTCCCAATGTTCACGAAAAGCCTGTAGCAGAAGCTCATACGGCCATGAATCCTGAGGAGCTGGCTGCGTGGATGCGCGATTCAGGCGAACACATGATGCGTGCGCTCCGTGTGGACCGGGAGACATACAACACGACGGTAGATACACAAGCGCTCCATCAGGAAATTGCTGCATTGGAGGCACAAGGGAAGAGAGCGGAAGCCCAAGCGCTTCGTCATCTCGAGGAGCAGGGCGTCATCGGATTTAGCTATCTCTATAACGATACGCGGACGGATCATGAACAAGAGCGACGGGCAACCGTGCTGCGGGAACGTCTGAAAAAGCCAGCACATCATAGTGTCTGGGAGATGAATTTTTGGGTGGTACCCGGGACAAAAGACGATGCGGTAAAGGGGTTAGTGGGGGGAACGCTACGCGAGTTTGCCAAAACCAGAAGCCAGGAGACGACGACCGTCATGTTTGCCGATGCGAGCGATCTAGCCCAAGGATATCAAGATAAGACTGGGGAGAGTGTGACGTTGGCGTCGCTTCGGGATGGGAAAAAACTTGGGAAAGCAGAAGCAGGTTTTCAGGATACAAGGGTTCTCAAAACGCTCGGATTTAAGCGGGCGGGAACAATCTGGTTTGACCAGCGGTTGCCGAATTCTCCGGTGGATCAAGCGTATACGTTGACGATTCTGAAAGGGAAATAAATACTACCAATACTACCAATCAACAAATACTACCAATACTACCAAGAAAATTGTAAAAATGAAGTATAATCAAGCGGATGAATAAGCTGTTTGATATCCATGAGCGTATTTTTCGTTTTGTCACGCGGGGTTTGAAGGTTATACCGTTTCTTCCAAGAACAATTGAGGCCAAGATTATTATCGATCAGTATGCACGGTCGCTAACATCTGTAGGCGCCAATGATAATGAAGCCGATGGAACATCAACGAAGAATGATTTTCTTCATGTGTGTACGATTGTCCGCAAGGAATTAAAAGAGACAAGATACTGGTTACGAATTATTGCAGAGTTGTATCCTCAGTTGGCCCCGCGTCTTGCCGATCTGATCCAAGAAAGCGAAGAACTTATCAAGATCATTAGTAAGATAATTATCAACACAAAAGCGAAGTAAATGATTTTATTGGTAGTATTGGACATTGGTAGTATTTGATGATTGGTAGTATTCATATGAAGCTCAGAACATCCTATGTGTGTCAGCAGTGCGGGTATGAGAGCCCGAGTTGGATGGGGAAGTGCCCATCATGCGCCTCTTGGAACAGTCTCATTGAGACTGTTCGCGAGGCGCAAAGTCAAAAGTCAAAAGTCAAAGGTCAAAAGTTTGGAATACAAAAACCGGTAAAGCTTTCGGAAGTGAAACATATTGAGAAAAATAGGCTGAAGAGCGGGTACGAGGAGTTTGATCGCGTGGTGGGGGGTGGGATTGTGCCAGGGTCAGTGATCCTGCTGGCCGGTGATCCGGGGATCGGGAAGTCGACGCTCATCCTTCATGTGCTTGCTAAAATTGGCGGCCTCTACGTATCCGGCGAAGAATCGGCTGAGCAGGTGAAGCTGCGGGCCAAGAGGCTGGGAATTGATGGCGAGAATATTTCCATTCTTGCGGAGACGAATGTGGAGGGGATAGTACAGGCGATAAGCGATATGCGAGAAGCGATAAGCAAAACGAAAGAAGAGGATTTATCTGACTTATCACTTATTGCTTCTCGCTTATTACCTCTTGTCATTGTCGACTCCATCCAAACCCTCTCCTCAAGTGATCTGGATGGCATGGCCGGGTCAGTGGGGCAGATCCGGCACTCGACGGAACTTCTGATTGCGGCTGCCAAGTCCGGGGGGATCCCGATGATCATCATCGGACATGTGACGAAAGAAGGGGCGATTGCCGGACCGAAAGTGCTCGAGCATATGGTCGATACGGTGTTGTATTTGGAGGGGGAACGGTTTGCGACGGCCAGAATTTTGCGGACGCTCAAGAACCGGTTCGGTGCGGTGGAGGAAGTCGGAATCTTTGAAATGGGAGAAAAAGGACTACTCGAGGTAACCAATCCTTCTGCTCTATTCTTACAAGATCGGGTAACGAATGTCCCCGGGTCGGTCGTGACCGTCATCATGGAAGGAACGCGGCCGATGTTGGTCGAAATTCAAGCGCTCGTGGTCCCGTCGCAACTGGCAATCCCCCGCAGAGTCGGGAGCGGCGTTGATTATAATCGTTTACAATTACTCGTTGCGATTTTACAAAAAAGACTCAATGTTCCGCTCGGAACGTTTGATATTTTCGTCAATGTGAGTGGTGGGATAAAGGTGGGGGAGCCGTCAGCAGACTTGGCTGTCGCCATGGCGATCCTGTCCTCGTTTAAAAATAAGCCAATAAATTCCAAGACTGCGGTGTTTGGTGAGTTGGGACTCTTGGGCGAAGTCCGTTCGATCGGCGCGGAAGACCGGAGGATAAAGGAAGCAAAACGGTTGGGCTTTACGACGGTCATTTCGCCCAAAACTACAAGAAACCTCAAACAGGCGGGGGAAATCCTCTGATATTTCATCCGTGAACGGTTACAGCAAATGTAGTGTCATTCCCACGCAATAATGTCCTCTCCATTCCCACGCGATTTTGTCCATGAGGGGGTATAGGCAAGTTCTTGTCCTTTGTAGAATATGCGCAGATCTCCGGTGATGCACCGGTGGACGGTAACGACTGCTTTGACAAAT
>JAUXTO010000013.1 GCA_030679255.1 Candidatus Gottesmanbacteria bacterium
AACGGTGATCGTCGAGGAAGATCCAAAGAAAAAGATGACTATCCGGTACAACGGAAAAGACCTCTCCTACCGGAGCATCACCAAACATCCCAAGTCAGAGATTGTCGACAGCAAGCATGTTGCCGTCGTCGTAGATCGACTTGTGGAACGAATGGTAATTGTTCCATCGCCCATTCATCCCTGGAGACAACCACAATTATATTGGTAACCAATTATGAAAAGAGGACATTTCTACTTTGCAGAAAAGCGGACATTTCTACTTGGCGTTGACAGGGTATTTTCACGCCGGATTATTACACTAAAAAAAAGTTATAATCATTGCATATGCCTATTACCCTCATAGTGATCCGCCACGGAGAGACCAAATGGAATACCGAGCGTCGTATGCAAGGGCAGACAGACATTCCGCTCAATTTGATGGGTATAAAACAAGCAGAACGTATGGCAAAGCAGCTTAAGATGTATCCCATCCAGAGTTTCTACTCTTCCCCACTCAAACGAGCCCACCGCACCGCCCGCATTATTCATGCCCTTCATGATGACGCACCGTTACACCTCCATGATGACTTAAAAGAACGCAGCTTTGGGGTGGGAGAGGGAATGACGTACGATGAAATCACCCGTCAATTTCCCGTTATGGCGTTTGACCGGTCCTGGGATCATCCATATGCTCAAATTCCCGAGGGAGAGCGTCTGATCGATGTGTACCGGCGGGGAATACGGTTTATGGATGAACTCGTAGAAAATGAACGGGGAAAAACAGTAGCGGTCATCGCCCACGGCGTTATCATACGATGCATTATTAGTTACCTCATGGATCTCCCCTTAAACGCAAATATGTTCTACAAACTGAACAATACATCACTCACCGTTATCCGTCTTCCACGGCTTGGATCACCGGAACTCCATGTGCTCAACCACACACTCCATCTGGAAAAAATCGAGGACTAAGGAGAAACCCTTTCTACAGGGGATATTCTTTGGAGAATTGACTTTTCTTTCCGAAAGCGTTGGTAAACTCAAGAACAACAGATACGGATTTCACGCCCGCGTCCGGTTTACATACGTTGCGTGAGCACGTTCCCAAGTATACTTCCCGCTCGAAATTATCCTTGCCCGTGACATCAATCGGCTTACTACCTGAATTGACCCCTTTTACGAGTCCCAGGCTCTCGTAGGTCAGCTCGTAGGCGACCATACGCACTTTTCCGTTTATCCCACCCACAGACAGCACAACCGCATTATCCTTTACTCTACTTTTGGCGACAGAAACGATTATAGAAGGATCGACCGCAACAATCTCTTCGGCTACCGGTGTTTTTTCCTCCTGGGTGGCGCGGGGGGTATTTGGAGTCGGCGCAAGAGCTTTATAGACGATCACTCCGCTACCAACTAATAACAATCCCAAAACAACAAAGATAATAACCATGTTATGTTTCATAGTATTAATCTTTCAACTTTTCCCGGATAAAGTCAACAAGACGATCAATACTAACCCGTTCCTGCTTGGTGGTATCCCGATCCCGCACCGTCACCGAATCATCCGTAAGCGTTGTATAATCTATAGTAATACAGTACGGGGTTCCAATTTCATCCTGCGCCCAGTATCGCTTTCCGATATTTCCCCGATCATCCCAAACGACAGACAATCTCGACTCCAGTTTCAGGTGTTTATACACCGCCTGTGCCTTAGCGATGATATCCTGCTTGTTACGGACTAATGGAAAAACAGCCACGGTATATGGCGACAGCTTGGGATGAAGTTTCAGGTAAATACGCCCTTCTTCTTCACGGTAAGCATCAAGCAACAGAAAAAGAAACGCGCGATCAACTCCTCCTGATGTTTCCACGATCCATGGAATAAATTTTTCCCCGGTTTCTAAATCCGTATACGTAAAATCGTGCCCACTATATTGCCCGTGACGGGATAAATCCCAGTCGCCTCTCCAATGAATTCCTTCCCCTTCTTTCCATCCCATCGGAGTCTTGTACTCAATGTCAAAGGCTTTCTTGGCGTAATGAGCCAGCTCATCATCCCGATGCTGCCGAAATCTCAGACTATCTTTATCGTTAAATAAACTTCTGTACCAATTCATCCGTTGTTCTTTCCAGTACTCATACCATGTATCCATGGTCTTGGGATTGACAAAAAACTGCATATCCCATTGCTCAAACTCCTTGAGCCGCAGCATGAATTGAGGATTGGCCACTTCATTACGAAACGCTTTCCCGATTTGAGCAATCCCGAAAGGAATTTTGGGATGCATGCTATCTAAAACGTTTTGATAATCGAGGTAGATAGTCTGACATGCCTCTCCCTTCAGATACGCACTTTTTTTCTCACCCTCGACGACTCCCAGAGACGTTTCGACCATGAGACTAAATTTCTTGACTTCCCCGAGCACTCCCCCATCAGGGGCTTTTTTCCCTTTTAATAACTTCGAGTAGACTTCCAATGTGCTGATCCCCTCCTTTTTGGCTGTCTCATCTGCAGCTTTGAGCTCTTCCCCGGAATACATCTCTTCGATCAAATGGTCCGCGCGATACCTTTTGTTACCCATCGGGCCACCGGTAGATTCAACCATCGCATCGGCAAAACTTCCCACATGCCCCGATGCTTCCCACACCTTCGGATGGGTAATGATTGTCCCATCGATCGGAAAAATATTTTCGTGGTCAACAAGCATGAACTCCCAAAAGAGCTTTTTCATGTTCTGGCGCAGAAGATGCCCCATGGGTCCCATGTCATAAAATCCGGCAATTCCGCCATAAATTTCCGAATTGGGATACACAAATCCCCGGCGCTTACATAAAGAAACGATTTTTTCCATTAGATTTTCCATAGTGTTCCTTCCTTTTAGTTTATATGATTTTGAAAAGAATTGAAACAGTAATGTACAGTCTGATACGCATGACGGATTTGGACCACCTCCTTTCGGATGGTTTCAGACTTTTTTCTATGAAGTAATACTGACGAAATAAGCACCGCAATAATTCCCATTTCCTCTTCTTTCATCCCCAAGCGCGTTACTTCGTTCGTTCCGATCCGAATTCCTGTCGGATCATTTTCGTGATTCCACGGCAATTGGAATGGATTGACTATAATATTCGCCTTTTCGAGTTTTTTCATGGCTTCAGCTCCTGAACACTTTGCATCAAATAACACCGTATGGCTTTGTGTAAAATTTTTATGAGGACATAATACCGCTATGCCAAGCTTATAAAGCGCTTGCGCGAGCGCCTGTGCGTTTTTAATGACTTGTGTCGCATAATCATGTCCGAAGTACTCAAACTCACTGAGTGTTATTGCCAATCCCGCCACGTGATGAGCATGATGATTGGAGGTGAAAAGCGGGACAATCGCGTGCTCAATGTTATTCCGAAAACGTTTTTCGTTATTACAGGCAACCAATCCGTGACTCGGAGCGGACAACGTTTTATTGGTACTCATTGAGAGCATATCCGCTCCCTCCGATAGTGGATTTTGAAACGTTTGTCCTGCGATAAGTCCGGACACGTGGGCAGCGTCATAAAGAATTTTTGTATCTGTCTCATCACAAACTTTTCGCAGCTCCTTGAGCGGAGTCGGAAAAAGAAATTCAGAAGTCCCGACAATGATCGCATTTGGCCTTTTACGTTGTATAAGTTTCACCGTTTTTTCCAAGTCTATCGTATAATTTTTTTCATCAAACGGTATCGACTCAATCCGAACATCAAATAATGAAAGTATTCCTGTTATTCCATGGCTGTAATGTCCACTATGTTTCACGTTGAGCGACAGAACCAAATCATGAGGCTTCAACAGCGCATGATACGCAACCATATTAGCCACCATTCCTGAAATGGGCTGCAGATTGACATACTGCGCATGAAAAAGTTTCTTCGCCGACGTGACAGCTTCTTTTTCTATTTTGTCGTAATAGACACATCCGGGATACCATCGCTTGTTAACCTGCCCGACGGTGTAGCGATTTCCCAAATCTGTAGCGAGCGCCGCCTGCGCTCCAGGACTCATCAAGTTTTCGGAAGCAATAAGATTAAGACACTCGCTCCGATACCGAGAGTGCTGATTGATATAATTCCAAATGTTGCAATGCTGTTTTCTCATATACATGCCCACAAAAAAAACCGTCCTCCACACAGTACAACCCGTACCGTGTAGGGACGGCCTCAACAAAAGGCGCGGTTCCACCCTACTTAGTGAGACATGATACCCAGTAATCTCACCCACTTAATTTTTATGGTGACTCCCACTTGCCAAAGATGGTACAAACGCCACTATTTACTTTTTTCCACAAAAAAACCCTAACATAAAATATGTTAGGGATCCTTCAATATACTCAGGACGGTTCCACCCTATTTTCCCACTTCGCTTAAAGCTTCATGGGACGCCTTAATTATCGCTTATAGCTCCCTCATGCCATTGAGATCATCACTTTCTTTCTGAAATTTTATCAATTCAAAAAATCAAAGTCAATGACTAAAACATTCACGCCAGTTGCATGAGGAACTTGGGTGTACGGAGCCGCTTCTCAATTATTTGTTCGATATACGGATCGATCCGGGATGCAGGGAGGCTCCGGTCATGGGCCAAATACCCAAGAAGACGCAAAAGTTCAAGCGCATATTGTTCGTTTGCTACTACCGGATCAATCTCTGTCGTACCGTTGAGCGTCTGTAATGCACTAAGAAGTAATGTATAGACATCCCGATGCTCTTGTCGGTCAGGCAGAAGCACGTCGACGAGTTCACACAGATAATAGGCACTCGTCACACGTGGGAGGTGTATACGAAGAAATGAAAATGCGTCCAGAGGAGTGGCCTCAGTCACTAAATCCCACGTTTTACCCCGGTGAAGCATGAGGATAGAATGAGAAAATACCTCTACGTGAGGAGAACGCCTGCTGCCGATCCGGCGTATGCCCTTGGCAATCACTTTCATTTTGCCGTATTCTTTTGAAAAAATGGTCACAACGCGGTCGGCCTCACCGATATTCCTACGCTTGAGGATGATAGCATTGGTCCGGTACTCGCGGCCCAGAGTGGTCATAGCAGGGGTTAGAACACGAGTTCAGTGTCCGTAGCGAGTATAAATTTTTTACGTTCGCGGCCACCCAGTTTTATGGTATATTCGTCGCCGTCCGTACCGGGCTGTTTCTGGATGAGAAGTTTATACGCGCCACCCTCGGGCTTTACGGGAGATGTGTACGTAAGCTCGAGCCTCGCAGATCCCAATGGATTAATAATCAGAAATCCTTCAAATACCGTTTTGCCCAGACTATCATACGTCTCCATACCGACCGGTTTATTATCTTTCGGCGATTGAGAACCGCGACTTTCGGTGAGTTTACTGCCCATTGGCGCATAGACGCGTACCCAATCGCGAAGAGGAGCATTAAGACAAAGCCCTCCGCTCTCCAGTCCGCAATCGCTTCCCGGATAGGGATTTTTATATTCAAGGGTAAGCTTCGTCGTGATGGTCCCATCGCTCCCTACCATCACATCCTTGGTCACTTTTTCGGACACGAACATATTGGATTTTGCACCCGCCATGTTGCTGTTGTTGACATGGAGATAATCCCAATCTTTCCCTTCTTCATATTTCAGTATGGCTGCTGACTCTGATGCGGTCATAATGCGGCCGGCCATGTTAAAGCTTTCTGCTGCTTTTTGCGCGTCCGTATCATGAAAGTAGGCAAGTACGTGTTTTTCATTTATCTGCGTAAGCAGCATCTGAAACAATTGACCCCAGTATTTGGATGGAGAGATGCCCAATGCTTTTTGAAGCAGCGTTTGGAGAAGCACCCCGATGATGTCTTTTCTGGCCTCTCTGACATACCCAACCGGCCGTGTGGAGTAGTCCTCGAGTTCATACACCGCTTTAGGACAATCGCAGCGTTTATCCGTTTCCGCGCTAAACTCACGGCCATAGACAAATATCGACCCTAATATCCTCAATGCCTCCACCAATACATGGGTGTCTACTGCCCAGATACCGTCAATTTTCTCGCGGCCCGAGACGCTCTCGTATATCTCCTCAAATTGCTTCATGGAGAGCTTATAATCTGGGGAAAGATTGGAATCCCGGATATTTAAGTTATAGACGCCTTTATGAAACGTCGTAATCTCCCGGGGAGCGGGAAAGTTCTTCTTCTTAGCCGCGTCAAGCGCGTATATATCGTCGGCCTTTTCCAAAATAGCCTTGCCTTTTACCAATCTGAATTGCGCGTACGCGGTAATAAATCCTCCGGTTGACCGGAGCTCTTTATCATTTTGGAAAAGCACGAGATACCGCTTTTCCTCTTTATCTCCCAGAAGCTTCGGTAAATTGACGAGGAGTGGCTGGGCATTCACGAACAAATTTGCAGCATTTTCAATGACATCTTTGACTTGTACGATTTTTTCCCGGACAACGATATCCCGCACCTTCGTGGGATAACGGGCGGGATCGATGGCCGCGACTTCTTTGCGCAGCGTATCGATGTGGGTCGCCATTTCATTAATCTTGGGGGTAAGCGCGCTCATGGTCTTTACTGCCGTCTGGAGCCGCTCATCGGCAGTACCGGATACAAACTTGCTCTTGCCTTTCAACCCTAGAAGGTCTGCATTGGGTTCAAGTGCTTCGATAGCTTTATCCCCGGCGCTTAACCCTGCAAATGCAGCATTGATCCCGTGCTGTCCATCGGCGATGTACTTTCCTAAAAAGGGAATAGAGGCAAGTGCGGCCATTTTTTGGTATTCTTGGGATAGTACGGTGAGCTTACCTCGTGTGGCGGCAAGTCCCTCTTTTGCCTTATCCAAATCCTGATTTTTGACTGCTGTCCCCAGCTCTTGTCCGGCGGCTATCGTCTCTTGTGCGGCCGTAATCACTCCGCGCATCGGTAACAGCATGACTCCTAAAATGGCGATAAGGACGACAAGGATCAAAAAAGGAACAAAAATGAACATCCAGGGAAACCGGCGTTTCGGCTTGGACGGCATACTGGCGCCACTCATTGGTGTTTTTTGTGGTGGCGCGCTGTCAAAAGAAATCTTTTTCAGAAGATCTGGCATGTATGTATTGTTCACGCTTGGCACTTATTTGTCAATTGGTTAAACCGCCCCTTTTCCGGAAATCATTGCCCAGGGGCTTTTGAGAAGTATTCCAATATCAAAAAGTATTGACCGTTTACTCACGTAATCCGCGTCCATTTTGATCCGTTTGTCAAAATTTACTTCACTTCGCCCGGATACCTGCCAATATCCGGTGATGCCGGGTTTAGCGGATAGCACCACCGCAACCATATTTTTGGTATGAGGATACTTTTTTTGTTGTTGAGTAAGTTCATCTTCGTAATAGGGCCGGGGTCCCACCAAACTCATTTCACCCCGCAACACATTGAGGAGTTGTGGGATTTCATCTACCGAATGTTTTCTGATAAATTTACCGAAATGCGTGACGCGGGGATCTTCTTTCAGCTTATAACTATTCCGTTTATATTCAGCATATAATTTAGCAAATTTAGGATCAGTCCGGAGTTTTTTGTGCGCATTGACGATCATCGAACGGAATTTATAAATTCGGAATAATGTTCCTCCCTTTCCGACCCGGCGAGGAGTATCGGCAAATACTGATCCGGGGCTATCTAATTTGATAGCAATGGACGTCACGACAGCGATCGGAAAAAAAAATATGCCCAACAACAAACTCCCAATCACATCAATCGCCCGTTTTATAAATTCGTACCACATAGATTATATGAGATGATCATGCTCGGTCCCCTTCATACTCTCGACAAGTTTTTTGATTTTCGGGACAGAACCTTTCTTGCAGACGAGAACGACATCATCGGTGTTGACGACGAGCATATCCTCTAAATCAATAGTGACTACAAGCTTATCTGTATAGTTATACACGAGACTATCCTGGGTATCATTGAGGAGCACTTTTCCCTGTGTGACATTTTTTTCTTCCGCCTCCTGCAGTGCTTCTTTAAGCGCTTCCCAAGCACCGATATCACTCCATTCGATATTTTCCGAGACGACCAACGCCTGAGACGGATCCAGCTTTTCCAAAATTGCATTGTCAAAGCTTATTTTTTCGAGTGAGGGATACACCGATCCGAGCACTGCGTCAAACGCGGTTGTCCCCCACGCATCAGCGATTTCTAGAAGTCCTGCATAGACGTTTGGCACGAAGCGTTTATATTGCGTGAGTAAAAACCGTGGCGTCGTGACAAAATACCCCAAATTCCACGCGTGATGACCACTTGCCAAATAGTTTTGTGCGGTCGCTTTGTCCGGTCGGTATTGAAAATCCACAAATGTATGAAATGCGATATCGTCGATGCGTTTTACTTGTTTCCCATAGGAGATCCACCCTAAATTTTCGCTCGCAAATCTGGGCTTTTGTGCCACGAAAATAATCTTACCCGGGTCAGCCGCAATGATTTCTCCGGCAGCACGTAATATTTTACGGAACAGTGCTTCTTTCCGGACTAAATGATCGCTCCAGAGGATAACCATCGGCTCATCCGGATTGGTTTTGGCGAGTATTGCCGTCATGAGTCCCACTGCGGGACCCACGTCACGCACTTCCGGTTCTCCCACGACATGATTGAGGGGTAGCTTCGTAAGCTGAGCTTGCACGATTGCAAGGTACGGCCGGCCGGTAGATACATAAACATGTTCCCACGAAAAATCAGGCTGCAGGCGTTCCGCTGCCAACTGGAGTGTGGATTTATTTCCGATGATCTTCTCAAACTGTTTTGGGGATTTTTTGCGGGACAATGGCCAAAGTCTCGTCCCTACTCCACCAGCAAAAATGACTGCATTCATATGGTTGTAAAATCGTTATTACGTTTATAGTTGTTATAAAGTTTATTGACCGTTTCTTTCATTTCTTTTGTAAACCGTTCTTTTCGGAACCGACTTGCGCGATCAATACATGCCTGTGACCGTATCGATGTATTCATAAACCTTTTCACACCATGGATAATTCCCTGTACTGTCTGCTCCTGAAATAGGATGCCCGTTACACCATCTACTATTATTTCTGCAGTCCCGCTTTGCGCGTAGGCAATGACCGGAATACCCGCTGCTTGCGCTTCTGCTGCTGCGACACCGAAGTCTTCATCTGCCGCGGATAGAAAGGCGCGGCATCTTCCATAATATGCATGAAGTTGCGTCTCCGTCAAATGTGATGAAACGAAGGAAATGGTATCAGATGCCAGGGCCCGAAGCAACTTTTCTTCGTGCCCTGAACCTACAATGACGAGCGGCAACCTCAATGCATTAAACGCATCGATAATCAGATCAATCCGTTTATACGACACCAATCTCGAAACCACAAGAAAATAACCTTTTGATAGTTCTTCGACTTTCGACTTATCTGTATCCACCGGCGGATAGATCACCTTCTCAACACTTCTTCCATAATATTTCTCAATCCTCGCTTGCACGCGCGCTGATATAGCGATGTAATAATCCGGGCGGCTCGCTCCTACGATATCCCAGCGCCGGAGAACCGGCGCCATTATCGTCAACAGCTTAGAAGATCGGGCGTACTCTTCATACCCACTCCACAGATACCGCGTTGGTGTCAAACAGTAACAAATATGGAGGGTAGACGGTTTTGTAATGATATATTTGGCCTCTGCAGAAGTCACGCTGATCACGACATCATAGTCATCAAACGAAAACGATTCGAATGCCATGGGCGTCGCCCACGGAAACCATTCATGATGATGTTTGGCAAACGGAACGTATTGAAGAAACGATGGTCTGACGGTAAACACATCTGCCCACCCCGCCGCGGCAGAATCGTAGACGGCAGTATAAAGTGGCGCTTCCGGCCAAATCTCATGGAGGGCAAGAAGGACTCGTTCCGCCCCACCCCACTTGTTTACCCGGTCATAGACGAGAGCTACTCTCATAAAAAGAATTACGACGAAGCATGCCTGTATACGCCTAGTGTGTCAGAGGCCAGATTGGACCACGAATACATCTCAAACATCTTGACTCCGTCACGGTCACTTGATGGTACGTTGCTTTCGCTCGCACGCCGGAGAGCCTCATAAAGTTCTTGAGAAGAATGTGGATTGAAATAGACGGCATGATTTGTAAGAATTTCACGAAATACCGGTATGTCCGAAACGATCACCGGACATCCTAGGGCAAGCGCTTCAAGTGCTGGTAACCCAAATCCTTCCATGAGAGACGGAAATACAAAAGCCATGGCGTGGGCGTAAAGATTGGCAAGCTGCCAGTCGTCGGCATGTCCAAAAAATAAAATCCTCTCATCAAGGTTCATTGAGCTGACGAGTTTTTTGATCTTCCGGTAGAAAAAATCCTCTTTCCCGACCAATACTAACTGTGCCGACGATGCTTGATGGGTCGCATATGTTTGAAATGCCGAAAGTAATGTTTCCAGATTCTTATGCGGATACGCATTCCCCACATATAAAAAATATGGAGTGTCAATTATTCTTTTTTGACTTTTGACTTTTGACTTTTGACCCATTCGGCTTCGCTCAGGGTCATCCTGAGCTTTGTCGAAGGATTGACTTTTGACACGTTCGTCTACTCCCTCATACGTGACCACAATTTTTTCCGGTTGCACATGAAAGTGATCAATAATTTCCTCCTTTGTCGTTTTTGATACAGCGATGATCTGTTTTACCCGCCTGAGACCCACAGCCAGGGCAATTCTATAACCTGCTCGCCGTAATTTATACAAAACCCAAGGCAATGTCGTCGCCTTACCAGTATCAAAGTGCAAGATCGTCAAATCGTGAATAGTCGCCACCATGCGGCCGGGATAAAAAATGGGGATATTGAAATACGGGATATGGACGAGATCCAGCCGGGCTCTGAGCATGATCCAGGGCATCATCACCTGTTCGGATAGAGTATGCCACCCTACCTCTGCCAACACTTTTTTCCATCTCGGGTTTGGGAGCTCAAAACTCCCGAATTCTTTTTTCTTTAAAAATACGGTGTACTCATTTGTCTTGTCCTGCCGTCCAAGTTCACGTACTAGATTACGGATGTACCTACCGACTCCTGTTTCGTTGATAAGACGCGCGTCGATACCTATTCTCATATTTCACCTTTGTCATCCTCGGGCTTGACCCGAGGATCCAGTTTAAAATTATTCTCTGAATTTCTTCAAGTACGGAAATGACAAGCTATTCTAATTCCCAACAACACGAGAAAATTAACAAATAAGCTATACCGATGACGGTAGTGTTTCGTATAAAAAAGCCGCATCGCATCGTAAAAATATTTTTTCGTTTGACTACGCGTATGATAATCGGCATGACCCAATCCGCTTTGATGCTTTTTATGGACTATCGATACATCAGGATAAAATACGATGCGTTGCCCGCTACCCCGAATACGGTAACACCAATCAATATCTTCTCCGTACATAAAAAAATTTTCATCTAATAATCCTATCTGGTCTATGACACTGCGACGGATCAAGAAGAAAGCACCGGAAATGCAGTCTACATCATGGGCTTTCCTTAATGGCTTATATCCCTGATGATACTGTCCGAATACGCGGGTTACCGGAAATAATCGTTCAAGACCTGAAAAATAGGTAAATGCAGCCCATGGTGTGGGAAATCCTCGATGACACGCAGGATCCATAGATCCATCAGAGAGATTTACCCGCGCCGTCATCGCGCCTACATCGTGATGTACGTCCATGTACTCAGTGAGCTGACGCACTACCCCGGGCACAACTTCCGTATCCGAATTAAGAAGAAGCACATACCGGCCCTGAGACACACGTATTCCCTGATTGTTCGCCGCCGCAAACCCCAGGTTTTTTGTATTCCGTATTAACTTTAAACTCTTGACTTTCGACTTTCGACTTTCGACTATCTCTTGGCTTCCATCGCTTGATCCGTTATCAACGACGATTACTTCCCACGAATCACTCTTTCCATGAGCTTGAACAATTGAAGCGAGGCACGCGCGCAACAACTCCCGCGTATTGTACGAGATAATGATGATCGAAACGTCAGGAATGGTTTTTTGCTGTTTCATACCAGAGACGATCCAAAGACGTTGCTATGTTCTCCCACGCGTAATCGCGTTCAATAGTTTTGCGCGCTTTGCGTGCCATCTCGCGGTACATCTTTGGCAAGGTGATGAGTTTATCCACAAGAGCCACAATCTCGTCCGCTGTTTGACCGATCAATAATTCTTGCCCATGTGATACATTGAGACCGGCAGCCCCCAACGGCGTCGTGACGACCGGCAAACCACTGGCCATGGCTTCCAATACTTTAAAACTCGTTCCTCCCCCCACTCTGATAGGAGCCAAAAGGATGTCCGCATGCTGAAATTCTTCGTTAATATTCTCGACATCTTCCAGAAGTACAGCCTGCTCCCTTTGGACAACCGACCGTAATCCGATGGGCAAACTCCGACCTACGATTCTCATCGAAGATCCAGGATATCTACGACGGAGTATCGGCCATATCGACTTCATCAACCACGATAGGGCATCACGGTTCTGCATCCATGCAAAACTTCCGACAAAAAGAAATACCGGTTGTCTTTTCCTTTTACGGATTGTAAAACGGAACGACGTGACATCCACCCCATTGGGCACGACGCTTACCACTGGCCTGGATCCAACGTGATTTCGGATCACGCGAGCATCATCCTCCGACACTGATACGACGCGGGAGGAGAGTTTCCATATTTTTTCCTCCCAATAGCGTAATTTGATTACATCCCAGTAATATCCCGGCCGTAATGCGAGTACGCGTAATCTCCGGACAAATTCCGTGTAGACTTCATATTCTATATTATGGGTAGATGCCACCACCGGGACGTCTGTTCTCGGCATGGATGGCCATACATACCATGGTTCAATGTGAACAAGATCATAATTCCCCATCGCCAGTTCTTTGGCAATCTCCTGCCGAAGTTCTTCATGATCATAGGAGACCATGAGGAGTGGCTTTGTCCCAAGCAACGAACGAATGACGTATCCCGGCTGCCAGGCATGTCCCCGGTACACAGTGATAATTTTTTTACAAAATGATAAATTTTCTTCAAACCGTTTCTCACTCAAATCACGCAAAAATGTCACGAGCGTAATCTCGTGATTGCGGCTCAACCGGGATAGCAGATTGTATACTCGTACCTGTCCTCCTGAATGGAGCGGATATGGCATGAGCGCTGAGATAAATAATATTTTCATGAAATCAAGCATACTGTCATCCTCGGGACAAGACCGCGGATCCAGCTTATTATTCTCTGGATTCCCGCGTACGCGGGAATGACGAATCACTTAGGTTTAGTCAAGTCAATGATGGCAAACCGGTCATTTCTCACAAGAACGGTATACTTATTGGCCAAATCCTGAGTTTCCCCATCATTATCCGTCGGGGATACCGTCACATAATGCGTCGCACCCATGTTCAACTTATCGTCAATATCAAACCCCAATGGCCACCCCTGACGGTTCGTTTGATAGAGAAACGTTGTATCTCCGCTATACGGCGCGATGACTCTCGCGTCTTTTGGAAGCAAGCGGTCAGCTTCCCTCCCGGCTTCTACAATTTCCGGCCGGTTAATCCAATAATAGGTCCTGATGGTATACCAAGAAAAAGCGAGCATCAATAAAAAGCAACCAGCTGATAGCAGATAGCTGACAGCCCGAGAAAAAATTTTGTTCGATAAAAGAAAAGCAAACCCCTTCCCAGCATACACGGCAACAATCGGAATAAGCAGTATCTGATAATAATCATGCTGCACATTGCCCCGGGCGATAATGATCATATAGAGAAGCATGCCAAGTGCCCAAAGCCGGAATATCCACCCCTCCTTTTTCGATGGAATAAGGAGAATGCCAATCCCAAAGGGGATCAGTCCCCAGTAGCCCAATATCAAATCTCCAATTCTTTTGGCAAAAAGCCAGTAAAACCATGCACCTTTAAATCGGATGTTGCCATCGTTAAAAAGCCAGGTAAACACCGGTATGCCTTCGGGGTATTGGAGGATCCATTGTCTCCACCATACCAAGGGTAATAATCCAATTATCCAATAAACCAATAATCCAATAATCAAATAAAAAGAAAAGCCGAAACGGCGAAAAAAAAGATATGGGATAGGAAGGAGCAGAAAGATAGCCGTAGGTTTTACCAGAAGAGCAAACGCCGCTGCAATCCCCGCGATAATTATTTTTCCCCAATCACCCTTATTTCCCTTATCTCCCTTATACACCATATATACACTCAATACCGCCCAAAACACCATAAACGGTTCCGGTAAAATTATTCTCCCATAAAATATGCTATACGGGAGCACTGCATATACAAATGCTCCGATCGTTGCGGCAAGAGTGCCAACCGTAGGCACCATGAGGAGATAGAGAAGGATGAGCGTGCCAACTGACGCAGCAATCGTTACGAACCTGAGAATAATTTCTATGGGGACACGAGGGACGAGCTTGTTTGCCCCCCAAGCCACAGACTGATAGGCCGGAAATTCGACCATCCGCCAACCCATCGGGTTATCCCTTCCGGAAGGGATGTTGGACAGATCGTCAAATCGCGGATGAAAGGGGTCAAATCCAAACTTCGTAAAGTTCCGTGCGACGGCAGCCGTATCATTCTGACGCCAACTATGCCAGTCTGCGATAGGGTTTTCCAAACGGTACAAACGGACTAATATTGCTACAACCGAAATGATACCTAATAAAAGGTATGCAGTCTTCTTCATGGTGTCGTGCGTATTTTTCTCCTTTCAATGAGACCACCGGTCGTAGTAAATTCAAATACTCTCTGATGAATCGAATCAAAAGCGACCGCATCAAATGCAGATTTGAGCGTGGGCCACATGAATACGCGTATATCGGGATTACGGAAAACAAACCATAGTGCGTCCGGTAGGCCGACGGGAAATACCCATGCTTCCCCCAAACGGATCGGCACGTTCACCAAATGAAATTCCATAGGATCCGTTCTCCAATAGTCATTATAAGCCGCGTCCATTCCTACGATAAATTTTCGTGACTCCTCACCGGCATCATACCAATCACGCTGCATTTGTTGATGTTGTATGAGCTGCAAAAGACTCCACGTGCTTCCCAAAATGACCACGCTGAGCACTGCGACGGTCCTGCCACTACCCAGTAAATAGCGATATACCTTATGGAGCATAAACACCAGAAGGATAGCCACTGCCACGGAAGAGAGATAGCTATACCGCGAGGTCATATTCCCCAAGCCGATAAACGGCAAAATTGCTATGAGAAAAAATCCAATGCCGAAGAGCCAGACTTTTTTATCTTCATTTCCGATCGAATCCTTGTATGATTTCCATACCCAACGCAAGCCGTATGCCGCAAGAAACGTAAAGCCAACAGCTGTCAATACGTGCACTCTACCCCAGTCACGAAAGTTCTGCACCACGGGCAATGAGAGCGGACCAAAGATCCCGAGTGCAGCATATCCCAAAGAATTGCCTAAAGCGTTCAACGGTAATTTCAAAAAATTGTAATTATAATCCCCGCTTAACCAATGGCTGGATGCCAAATATCGGAGAATCAAATAGACAGGTACCGGACCGAATAACGCGGCATAACGGACCGTTGACAATCTACGACGTAATTCCTGCCATCCGTCAGTGCACCACAAATACAAAAGATAAAACAATGGTGTTACGATCCCCAACTCATGGAACATCAAAGACAAGGCAAAACTTCCAATGGTGCCTATGAAATACACCCACTTTCCCGTTTCAGACCATGTGATAAACCACATAAGACTTAGTAAAGATAATAAAGATGTAAATAAAAATCCCGTCGCGGATACCCAAAACACCGGCTCTGCATGTCCGCTAATGAGAAGAAATGTCACCGCTGAAAGCACGGATAACAATAAATTTCGCAGTACTTTCCAGGCCAGAAGAAACACCATAATTGCCACACCAACATGAAGCATGAGAGACACTGTATGATAGGCACTTTGATTTAACCAAAAGACTGAATACATGAGAAGAAAATATATCTTTGATCCCGGCCGGTAAAAAAATCCCTGGGCCTGGGTAAAGTACTCAGCTATAGTGGACCATTTGAGATTGCATCGGGTCGAATCGATAATGCTTTTTCCACAATCCGCTGCCCATCGAAGCCACGTAAAATCATCTCCCACAAAATTATTGCTTGTAATGGAAAAAAATAAGACAAACGCAACTATGAACAAATAGATAGCAATCGCGAAGGGAGACAGAAGTGTTGATATAAACGGTTTGAGTAGATCCAAAGGCTTCCGTACCAAAAGACCTAACGACCCAAACGACACTCCGAATAAAAGCCATAATACGAATGCCACTTTCGATGCTTCAAACACATCGATAAAAAATGCATTGATCACCAGACCCCCGACTCCCCCGACAAACCCGATGATAAAACTCCGCGTTTTAAGGTCATGCACCCCCGGAAGCGATTTCCAGATATAAATGCCCGCCAACACAAAAATTGAAAAAAAGGTCCCAAAGCCCAATAACCCTACTTCAGCAAGCATCCGAAGATAACTATTATCCACCGCAAGGCCCACCGATCCGTATCCACTTCCGATGAAAATGTTTTTTTTGAATGTCTCTATAGCGCGGGGCCATTCCCCTTGAAATCTGGTGGTAAATGATAAGTCATAGGTATAAACTTTTTTAAGCAAAAAATCACCATTAATGATAAATACTTCCGCCGATGTCGTGGCAGTCTTTGGAATCGGTTCATAGTAAAAATGTCCGAGCTTTCGTACTATGGGTGAGAGCTCAAGATTGACATACCCGGTGCCTTGTGGAAGATTCTCGCCATTGGGTGCATTCGGTTCGACATAAAGCACCGGATCCTTCTCAATCCATGCATATGGAACATCACGTGACGCAGAGGGGCTTGCATGATTATACAGATCGGTAACAGATGTACTATACACCTGCCGGACTGTTTTATTGACAAAATAATCATTGGACACATTCGTCGAATGTCCGACAGCTTCTCCGGTAGTGGCTGATACGAGAACATCGATTTGCTTGACAGTGCTCGTATAACGCTGCACGATACTGGGTGAAATCGTCACAAAGATCATCGCCCCGATAATGATGATGGGTACAGAGATAAGTACGAGTTTTTTCTTTTGCGCAAACATGACGACCCCCACGGCGGCTACAAGGGCAAAGAGAGAAATCCTTGAAACCGTCATCACCATAACGACCAGTCCCAACAGTGAGGCAACACCCAATGCCAATCGTCCAAACAAGTGTTTCACCGCAAACATCATGCTGACCAGTATCGGGAGTACAAGCACGAGGTACGCGGCCAAATCATAATGTCCGCCGAATGTCGACGATACGCGGGAAAGCCCGGAGAGGCGTATAGGGATTCCTTTGGCAAACTCTTCATTCATGGTTAAAAATGCCGGGAATCCTCCATATTTTTGGCCTAACCCATAGAGAGCTACAGCCATAACCGTACCCGTAAGTACTATCGCCACCCACGAAAGATACCGTTTATCTTTCATAGCACTATAGGCGACAAAAAATAAACTCATATATTCTATGCGGCGCAGCATGCTTAATAATGCGACATTCCCCCGCACATCTCCCAGCGAAATAAAAATGAGTAAAAGCCCGTGAATAGTCGCGACTCCTCCGATCGTCCAAAAAAGGAGTATCGGAACCGTCAGCGGAGTCTGAACACTTGTTCTCTTCCGGATCGTCGATATCCCCCAGAAAAAAAGCGTAAAAAGTACCACAAAATCCTCAACCCGTACATACACCCATGTATGACGGATATCCACAAGAGGAATCTTAGGGTAGAGCGGTATAAACGCGAGGAGTCCAAGCGTTACGAAAAATAATATATGTTCCTTACAAAACTCTAAGAGCTTCTTCATATGTTTGTACGATACCGGGCTTCCCTATCATACGCCCCACGATGATTGCTGCCAAGGCTTTTCCCCGGAGCATACGGTGCAACATCATCTGTTGTATAATCCCATAGTATTTTTTGTAAAAATAGACGAGTCCCCGAAAAATATTGACGACCGGCGTCTTTCGGCTTTTACTACTTGCCGCGCCCACATGAATAAACTGCGCATCAGGATAAAACCACGCTCTGAAATCCATGATTCTTGCCCGGTATAAGAAATCTATATCTTCCATATACATGAAAATTCCCTCGTCAAAAAGGCCGATCTGCATAAAGTCTGTTTTTCGTCCCATGAGACATGCACCCGAAACCCAATCGACTACTCTCGTAGACGTCGGAGAATATCTGGTTACACCCCAATAGTCTCCCCGAACAAAAAGCATGAGAAATACACGGATGATGGTAAAAAAGGGTCCACAGGAAGACTGTGTTGATCCGTCTTCATTCAGAAGTTTACCGCCAACAAACGCATGGTGTTTCTTCATAATAAAACGATACAACCCGCCAATAGCATCATCCTTTGCAACCGTATCGGAGTTGAGTAAGAGTATGTATGTACCTTTTGCTCCCGATATCCCTTGATTATTTGCTTTACCATATCCCACATTTTCCTTATTGCGCACGAGATGTACATGAGAGAATTGACTTCGCACCACCTCTGGAGTGCCATCCGTTGACGCATTGTCCACGACGATGACTTCAAACGTAATTTCTGACTTCCTGAGACTTTTATAGATCGACGTTAAACAGCGCTCAAGCAGTGCGCTGGTGTTATAACTGGGGATGATAATAGATAAATCCATGTTACGTTTTCTCGTCATTCCCGCGAAGGCGGGAATCCAGAATTAATGAACTGGATGCCGGATCAAGTCCGGCATGACAAAGAGGTATTACTGAAATAACCTTGCGAATGTTAATGTGTAGCGCAAATCTTTCGACCGGTACCGGATATGTTTGGCTGGGACTCCCCCAACGACACTGTATGGTTCCACATCATGGGTCACGACCGCGCCACTTGCCACCACTGCGCCGCGACCGATATGGACTCCGGGGAGAATCGTCACCCTGGTACCAACTACCGAATAGTCATCGATCATCACAGCTCCCTCTTCCTCTTTAAAATCCGGATCATCGATGTCATGCTGCATGGTGAAAATTCTTACTTCACCGGCTATGGAAACATTATTCCCGATGCGAAGCGGTCGCCTTGCCGGTCGGAAAAAATCACGGATATAACTTCCTCCTTTTCGCTTATGCCGTCCGTCAAGGAATGCATCATTACCGATCACCGTATTATGACCAATTTCAACACCAGATGGATTGTTAAATCTCGCAAGCCAATGAATCGAGCTATCCTTGCCTATTTTTATGCGAAACAAATATCGGTAAAGGAGTAGCCTTATGGTATGACTCGGGATAAGCCCGGTCAGAGTACAAAGGAAAACCCAGAAATCTATAACAATACGCATATTAGTAAGCACCAAGCACCAATTTCCAAATCCCAAACAAATTCCAATTTTCAAATTCCAAACGTTTAGGTATTAGTGCTTAGAATTTTGATATTGTTTGTGATTTGGTCATTGGAATTTGGAATTTCGTTCTTGAGCTACCTCTTCCAACACTTCCAACGTTTTTTTTGCCGCAGCCTCCCAAGTAAATTTACTCACCTGTTCAAGTCCTTTTTTTACTCTCCACTTCCCCTGCATCAAATTTCTATCCCGTACCGCAGAGAGAAGTCCCCGCGTGATACTCTTCGTGTCACCCGGATCCACGTAAACAGCAGCTTTTCCTGCAATTTCTGGTAAGCTTGATATCCTGCTCACCACGACCGGTACCGATCTCGCCATCGCTTCAAGAACCGGCAAACCGAATCCTTCGTAGAGGCTGGGAAGCACAAAACAAAGTGCATGTTCATAAAGACAAGTGAGGTCTTTATCCGGCACAAAATCCAAAAATTTCACACGGTCAGATATTGCGCACTTCTCCGGAGCCGCAAGTATTTCTTCATAGAGCCACCCTTTCTTTCCGACGATCACCAAATCAATAGCACCGAACCGTTGTTTATTCGCCTTAAGAAATTCGGCGAATGCCTCAATGAGCCGCACGTAATTCTTCCGGGGCTGCAACGTCCCAACAGAAAGGATGTAGTTTGTTGAAATATGATATTTACTTGTTATGGTTTGTTTGGTCATTGTAATTTGGGATTTGTAATTTGTCAGACCTGGGTACGTCACCACTACCTTTTGAGGCGTCACCCCGTATGCCTTGATTATAGCATTCTTGCTACATTCGCTGATGGTCAGTATGAGACGTGCGCGGGCGGCTGAATACGCCGTCCATTGAGTAAGCTGATACAGGTCATGCGGCCGGAATAATTCCGTATAATGGAGATAGGATACATCCATAATCGACATAACGCGCGGTACGCGCACAAATCTCGGTATGTAATGCGTAGGAGAAAATGCCACATCTGCCTTAGGTAAATCAGTTACCAACGCCAACGGCAGACGAAAAAGAGTCCAAAATTTCTTTGGCTGAAGTACGCGGTACTGCCACCAATCGGTCTGGGTAGGCATATCCGGAAGCGGCGCACTCGGGAGATAGATTCGAAACGTTGTGTTTTGGTGTTCACTTTCGACTTTCCCGCCTGCAACGCTTTGCGTAGCATTGCGGGCAGGTGACTTTCGACTTTCGACTTGCTCGTAAATATGTTTGAGAATCTCATACGCATATCGACCGATACCCACTCGTTCCCTTACATTCGCTTCATAACCATCAATTGCAATTATCATAGGTATCCCGGATAAACAACCTGTAATCTATTCTCTGGAATATTTAACAATTTACCAACGTCATTCTTTGTCGATTGTGAATCACAAAGGATAGTCTTGCATTCGCGTTTTATCCATGCAAGGCGTCGACCTTGTACCTCGAGGATACGTTTGGCAAACGTTTCGGGGTAACGCAAAAAACTCACATCATGGATGGTTGTGACTCCTAGAGCATGAGCCAGCGGAGGCTGTGTCCAGTCGCTGCTCCAAAAAACATCTATCGGGCCGGTGAACCACTCAACGGGTACGATATGAAGCGTATTCCAGATGAATTCCAGGAATGTAGGAGGAATCGGAACTGCCACTAAACGGATCCGGGAACTGCCCTCGCGCACCTCTTCAAAATACGCTTTAATGAAGGAAAGTTTCCGCAGTGAAGCACCAAAAAGAACATACTCGTTCTTCTGGTCAATGGCGAGGAGTGCTTTCACGAGATGACGGACATATTCGCCTACCCCCGTTCCCTCATGCACGATCTGGCTGATATCGATACCTATTTTCATATGTCTTACGTCCTACATCCTACGTCTTATGTCCTACTTCTTCCCGTCTTCCAATCTCTTCTGATGCCATTTCCACGCCGTTTCTATGATGGTCGCCAATTCCGGGTATTCTGGTTCCCATCCGAGCACCGTTCGGGCTTTCTGATTATCCGCCCAGAGTTTGGCGGGGTCTCCGGGACGGCGCGGGGCAAACGAACGCATGACGCGCTGTCCAGTCACGCGCTCGACCGTATCCAATACTTCCAGATTGCTATATCCCTTCCCAACGCCGAGATTGATGGCTGTGGACTCTCCGCCGCGGGAGAGATACTCAACGGCTTTCAGATGCGCATGAGCCAGATCTACGACGTGTATGTAATCCCGTATGCATGTGCCATCCGGCGTTTCATAATCATTGCCATAGAGTTCAAATTTTTCCCGTTTCCCGGAAGCCACGTCAAGGGCGATAGGAATGATGTGAGATTCACGGCCGTGTGCCTCGCCCAAGCTTCCATCCGGAAGAGCCCCGGCAGCGTTAAAATAACGAAGGATGACAAAGTTCGTGCTGTAAATCCGTCCATACCACTCAATCATCTCTTCGACCATCCGCTTGCTAGACCCATACACCGAAACCGGCGCAATCGCCGCATCCTCCATGACCGGTACGTGATCCGGATACCCATAAACAGCACTCGTCGAGGAAAAAATGACAGAAGGATTACCATGTAGCCTGACCGCCTCAAGCAAATTCAATCCCCCACGGAGATTATTATCAAAATATTCATACGGCTTCTCCATGGACTCTCCAGCGAGAGAGTAGGCAGCAAAATGAACGACCGCATCGAAAGACTCCGAGGCAAGAGCCTGATCAATATCTTCTTTATTACGGATATCCCCTACGATAAGCTTCGTGTCCCTGACTGCCTGCCTATGCCCGAGAGAAAGATTGTCAAAGACAACCGTTTCAAATCCCTGCTGCCTCAAAACTGCATTGGTGACGGAACCGATATAGCCTGCCCCCCCAGTGATGAGTATTTTCATGTACCTTTATTCTACCCTATGCGGCCGGATGAGCGAAATGAGAATAAATGTGAGGAAATAGGCCGCTGCGTACCACGTCATCCTCTCTGCGGTAAAAAACGTCCAAGTCGCGAAAAGTGGTATTGCCAGGACCAGACACCCGAGTCCTACCCACACAAAAAATACTGGGCGGCGGACCAAGAGAAGCACGGCAAATACTATAAAAAATCCGACATCTTGTGGTTTCATAATGACCGGTAATAGGCAATGGTCTTTGAGAGTCCATCGGTGACGGATACGTTCGGTTCCCACGCGAGAACGGTCTTTGCCTTAGCAATATCCGGCTGGCGTTCATGCGGATCGTCTGTAGGCAATTCCTTGAATATAATTTCGGATGCAGATTTGATCATTTCTTTTATTTTCAAAGCCAAATCAACCATCCGATATTCTTCCGGATTACCCAAATTTATCACCTCGCCGTTCGTTTTTTCTCCAAACATTGCCTGCATGATGCCATCAACTAAATCTGATACATAGCAAAATGACCGTGTCTGGGTCCCATCACCATAGACGGTCATGTGCTCGCCTTTGATCGCCTGGTTCACGAGATTGGATATCACCCGACCATCGTCGGACCGCATCCTTGGCCCATAGGTGTTAAAAATACGGATAATGCGCGCATCGAGTTTGTATTTCCGTTGATAAACCATCGTCATCATTTCCCCGAACCGCTTTGACTCATCATAACATGCTCTGATCCCTACAGGATTCACGTTACCCCAATAGGTTTCCTTCTGTGGATGCTCTTTGGGATCCCCATACACTTCCGACGTCGAAGCAAATAGAAATTTCGCACCGGTTTCCTGAGCGACTTCCAAGAGATTTCTCGTGCCAATCGAATTGACGAGCGCAGTTTCTTCAGGATATTTTTGGTAATCCACGACCGAGGCAGGTGAAGCGAGATGAAAAATATAAGAAACGTTATTTAATTGTTTTATGGTTTCACGGTTCAATGGTTCTGAAACATCATGATCGAGGAAAATAAACTGTGAATTGTCAAATGCATCAGAAAGATTTTCTTTTCTCCCAGTAACTAAATTGTCCACGCAGATGACGCTGTACCCGGCTCCAAGCAGCTTATCGCAAAGGTGCGAACCGATAAACCCCGCTCCTCCCGTCACCAAGCACGTTTTCTCATCGTTCATACTACCATTGTACTACTTCTTCCATTCACCGGCGAGCCACGACACTGCGGCAATCACGTCATGGATATCTTTCTCCCGCAAATTAGCTCCGAGCGGTAACGACACTGTTCTCTCGCCGATAAACTCCGCATGAGGAAACATGTTTTTTTTGAAACCAAAGGTCTTACGGTAGTACTCATGGAGATGGACAGGACTGAAATGAACCCCGCTTCCGATGTTCATTTTGATCAGTTGATCGACAAAATCATCCCGGGATATCCGTAATTTCTCGAGTCGCAAGAGTATTGCAAATAAATGCCGTGCATGTTTTGTGTTGGGTGATTCGGCGGCCGGAAGCATGAGTTCCGGTACGCTTGTGAACGCATGCATATACGTTTCCCAATGTTGTTTTCTGATGACCCAATTTTTTTCCACACGGGCGAGTTGATGGATGCCGATTGATGAGGCAATATCCGTCAAATTGTATTTATATCCTGGAGTAACCGCTTCATAATGCCGGTAGTACCGCACGCTGTACCGCTTATATGCATCCTGCGATAAACCGTGGAGACTCATAATCCGCATGGACTCGGCAAATTTTTTACTATTTGTCGTTACCATCCCTCCTTCGCCGGTTGCAATATTTTTCGTCACATAAAAAGAAAATACGGTGATATCGCCGATCGACCCAATCTTTTTCCGCTTATAGACTGCCTCTGCGGCATGGGCCGCATCCTCAACGACAAAAAGCTTATGGCGGCGGGCAATACTCATGATTGCATCCATATCGCAAGGCCGCCCGTGCAGATGGACTGGCAAAATGACTTTTGTCTTGGAAGTAATCTTTTTTTCAATTTCCTTGGGATCAATATTCCATGTCTCCCGGTCCACATCGGCAAACACTGGGGTGGCGCCACAGTGGAGTATCACGTTGGCTGTAGACACAAAGGTGAGGGGAGTTGTGATGACTTCGTCGCCCTTCCCCACGCCTAATGCAATGAGGGCGAGATGCAGTCCCGCCGTTGCCGAATTGACACCGAGCGCGTATTTGGCTTTCGCGTAGTGTGCAAAGGCCGTTTCAAACTCTTCCGTCTTGGGCCCCGTCCCCCACCAACCCGATTTGAGGGTATCCACGACTTCGGCAATTTCCTCATGGCCGATGTAGGGCTTACCGAAAACCAAAAATGATTTTCTCTGCGGTTTCTTCATAGTTATTCAAGACCACCTCTTGCAAATTGCAAGAGGTGGTCTTATGAAATTACGACTTAAATCTTCGTATCACCCTCGCCGGTACCCCTCCCACAAGAGTTTTTGGCGGTACATCCCGGGTCACGACTGCCCCGGCTCCCACTGCAGCCCCATCGCCTATCGTGAGTCCGGGGAGTATCACGACCCGCGCCCCAACGAAACATCCCCGTTTTAATCTCACTGGTTTGGCTATGGAAGGAATCGACGCTTGCAGTGGATGATCTTTATACCCCACGTTTGTATGAGTAAGGATCATGACATCAAGCGACAGTGTCACATCGTCTTCCAGGGTTATCCTCTCCGCTAAATCCAAGGTTACCTCGTCTCCCAAAAAACAATTATCGCCCATTGAGATCCCACTGATCCCAGTCCTATACAGATTAACGAGACGGATCCGTTCTATGACGGTATTTTGTCCAATCTGTGCGCCAAAGAGCCGCAAAATCCACACGCGCATCGGGGAGACAACCATCATGGCAAACAGATACTGCCAGAGGCTAAATAATCCATAACGGATAGCTTTTTCAATCCCGATTTCTTTGAATGCCATCATAAATTTACGGTAACAAATATCCTTGTTTAACCAATTGTTTATGAAATCCCAAGAGGTTCTTTATGTATTCATATGTATCATGGACGAGCCGGACCGACGATTTTTTATCAAAACGGCGGATAAAGAGGACTGGCGCCTCACGTATGACGAGTCCTGCGTAGTAGGCATACGTCATAATTTCAGTGTCCCAAAACCAACCATTATGCTTCGTCTTATTGAGAATAGGTAGTATCTTTTTCCGGTTAAAAAATTTATAGCCGGTCTCCGTATCCTGGAGAGGTATTCCCAACACCGATCGCACGAGCCAGGAATACCCACGGGATAGTATTGACCGATGAATAGATGATAACCCTTCACGATACACCCGAAGCCCGGTGACGACATCAGCTTCCCCATCCAGAATCATACGGACAAATGACGGGATATATACCGACGAAACTTCAAGATCAATATCGATAAACCCAACAACACCCCCGCGCGCAATGGCAATTCCATCCCGCACCGTTTTTCCCCTCCCTTGATTGACCGGGTGATAGAGTGCCCGGAAATTTTTGTTCTTTTTGACGAGTGACGCAATGATCTCCCTCGTCCCATCAGTACTTTTATCATCCACAAATATAAGTTCATAGGAAAACACACTATCATCCAGCTCCGACGTTATACGGGTAACACTCTCCCGCAGAAGATTTTCTTCGTTATAGCAGGCGATGATGAGAGATAGATCAATATACTTCATTCGTTAAAGAAAATGCATCGTCTTTTTGATTAAACTCTCAAGTTCTCCTATTAGCTTTGCCTTGGCCCAATCTTTTTGTGACTCGGTCAGAACCTCTCCTAGTCCAACGAGTATTTTCTTTGAGTCCCGGTTCGATACAAATTCCAAAAGTGATTTATAGAAATCTTTCGGCTGCTTACCAGTTCGATGTCTGATGATGTCATAATTGATGTCTGTCGCATATGATGAACTTAAAAAATAGTGAATATCAAACAAATCCCTGTTTGCGATACTTTTTCTTTCCATGGAAGCTACCAGCTTGTGAGCAATCATATCCCGTATATGCATGGTCTTGACGGTTACACCATAAAACGGTAGTAAGCCGTAATGGTTATATGGATTATCCCTGGTCGATATTTCTACCTTTATGTGCGCCAAACCCAGGCCATAACTTACTACCCAAAACAGAGTATTAAATTTTGTACTATAGTCCTTGATATCGTATTTAGCAGATAATAATTGCGTCATCTGATCTCCTACCCCATCACTCTGAGACAGGAGATCAAAATCCAAATCTACGGAAAACCGAGGTAACTTATAAAAAAGCATCGCCGCTGTACCGCCTTTAAAGCCCAAAATAGGGCTCAGTGTGCTATTTTTGTAAATATCGAGCAAAATATTGGTCAGGTGTGTCTTGTGTTTGGTAATATCAAGCGCTTTCATACGATGGTATATTTATTGATAAATCCTGCAATAACCGTATTGTTTCCGTACACATCGGTATTCAAATTCCTCATCAGCTCCCAATGAATATCACGCAAATTGTCAAAAAATGCATCTCCATCCAAATATAATGTATCGCACAGAGCCCGTTCCGGTGTAGCCTTATGGACACCGTCTACAAATATTGTTCCGATATGGTTGAGCAAAATATCATCTTTGATTTTTCGATAGATATATTTTTGACCATCAACTTCATATATTTCCGATCTCTGGGATACGGCGTATATGTCCGAATAGGGCTGAAATATGATTCCTACTTCCTGCAATACGGTGTAGAGGCTTATATAGGAAGGAGTTCTAAACTTATTGGCAAACTCTATCCTGGAATAATCGTTGGAAAATGCATAAATACCCCGCGTAATTCTTTTTACATCCTTCTTTTTGGTCGCATATTTCAGAGCAGAATACAATTTGGCGCCACTATATCCTGCAACTTGTTGCGACAAATCAGAAACCAAATAAACAGTTTGACGGGAATTTTTACCTATGGATAACGCTTTTATATACCCCATATCACCCCGAAGTGTAAATTATTTCCATTTCCATGTCAAGAGAATCGATTTAAAATAAAGACTCAGTGGGCTTTATATGATCAAGTGTTAGCTTACTATACAAAAATGTACAGTATCCTTACATTGATCACAAGGAGATCTTTAAACACAGTAGCTTTTCCTCGTTTAACAGGCGATCACGAGGGAAAGAACTGGTTAATTCATATTCTGCTATTTCGCCAATTCTCCAAAAAAATCCAACCTATCTGCCTGCTTTTCATCAAAGAGAAACGGCCGGAGTTTAATTTTATACCGCGAAAGCGATGAATATTCCAAGTCAAATTTCTTCCGTGCTCTATCCATTATATCAACCGGTATATGATTTGTTTTGGCAAAAGTTAGGTCTGGTTTGATCCCACGGGATAGAAGCCAAACGAGATCATATAAATCGCGAGGTTGGGTTTCCCCTCTTCCTACATACGCTGCTAACTTTTCTACCATCATCTGCTCAAGCGATTTGGTGACAACTGTGGCCAAAAAGCCATAACGATTCACGAAAACCGTTTCCCGTATTTGTCCCCGCCAAGAGTATTCAATGTCCAGTTTAATCATCAATTTTTCATCTTTATTAGGACTCAGCTGAAGCTGAGTGAGTAATCCCGGAAAACGCAATTCGAAATAGCTTCTCTTTATCGTCTTATTTCGATGGAGTTCTACAGTAATATCCTCCTGCTGTAGCCTCTGGAGTACGATATTCACGAGTAGGTGTACTTGAGGGGAAGGTATTCCGACCGCATCAAAATCCAAATCCTCGGAAAAGCGGTCAAGTCCGCGTAATATTCGGAGTGCTGTTCCACCGACAAAAAAAAGGTTTTGAGAAATTTTCTCCTGATAGAGAAACGAGAGAATTTTCGTCTGCAAATACTCCCGCAGAATTGCGCGTCGTTTCTCCGGGGGCAATCCATACGTCCGGGCAAAACTCAGGATTTCAGTAAAATTGACAATGGCATTATTCATGACAGTTTTATTTCCTGTATCCACTTCGGAAAATGAACGGCATATTCACGGTATCGTTTCCAGTCCCAATCGTTAAGCTGTAAGCGCATTTCCGGTGAAATGCTCCGTATCCGTCGTAAATAAAAGTAATCCAAAAGCGCCTTTTCTTTGTACGCTATGGCAAACGGCGTTTGAGAGAAACCAAAAAAAAGTGCACGATCAACTTTGAAATAATGATATACCCCAAACCCCGTTTCAATTTTTTTCGTAGTAACCGGCGTGACACAACTGACCGCCATGGGAATATCCGGGATAATCCCGTAGTAATTGAGTGCTGTTTCCAAACTGACGTAGGATGGGAAATAGAGTTGTTCGGCCAACGCAAGTTCGTCAATGGTACTTTTGTCAAAACAATATAATCCCCGCTTAAGCTGAGAAATAAACCCCTTTTTTACGAAACGGTAGAGCTGGGTCCTGATCGTCGAAGATTGCTCCGCTGGGAAAAGCTTCGCCACATCTAAAATCCGGAAATAATTTCCCTCAATTTGTTTCCTTAGATCTAAATACCTCATTAACAGATAATATACAAAAATGTCTATTATTTGTCAACAACTAAATAGCACCATTTAGTAACAAAATAATTGAGACTCGGTCATCCTTATCTGATCAAATGTTACATTACTATACAAAAATGTACAGTATCCTTACATTGATCACAAGGAGATCTTTAAACACAGCACCATGGAATATGCCCATCTTCTTCTAGGACATTTACATCAAATCTTTTTGGCATAAAATCGGACGGCCTCCTTACTTTTTTTGAGACGAATCCTCAACTGTTTCGCTCGATCTCCCTTTCTAAAGCATTACGGAAGTCCCGGATCATCAAAATCTGGCTCTTTGGAAGAAACAGTGACAGCTCTCTGTCAAAACTCAATGTAGTCTTAGATAGTAATTGCTTCACTTTATATAACTGTTTTTTTTGGTCAGGTGTAAGTAAATTCGCCCGTAATAAAAAATATATGTCATAAAAATCACGAGCCTTCTGACGGTCAAATAATGCATGAAACTTACCTTCAATTAAATTGAAGGTAGATAAACTTTTTACGGGATAGAGAGAAACAAAATCATTTTCAACAGTAAATATCTCACCAGGTACAACATCTTTTCGAAACGATATTTCTAAGTGAATAGTAATAGGCTGACCAATATTTTTAAATAGTACAATACAAAGATAACCACCGCTAGTGGTTTTACTCTCTTTGATGTCTACCTCAATTCCTTCACGTGAGACATCGATGAGCGTCTCCTGCAAAATGTTTTCCCATATGCCACTGGTATGCACAGTAGTGTCAAAATCTAAATCCTCAGAAAAACGGGGGCTTCTATAGAGTAGTCGAAGTGCAGTTCCTCCTTTAAAATATAAATCTTTTGCTTCCGGTTTTTGGAAAAGATAACTTAAGAGCACATGTTGTCCATATTCCCGATTTATATTTATATCCGGAGTTTGATATTTGATAGCAAGTTTTTGTAAATATGATGAACTAAGCATAGTTATTTATCAAACACCTTGGCTACTAAAGCATTTAGAGATTTACTGGCGAAAAGCTTTGTATATATTTTTACCTTGTTTACATCAACAGTTGATAGGTCAAGGCGCTCTGACAGTGCTCTTCTCCCGAGTGAAACCGCATAGAGATAATCGACAATAGCTTTTTCCGGATCTGCAATAAAAAATCTTTTATGATCTGCTACTTTCATTTCATATCCTGTATATGCACGAAGTTTAATAGTGGTATAGCGAAAACTTTTTGAATCAACCATATATTCCCGGGTAGGCTTCGTGGTAGCTGAAGTTATGGTGTAGACCATATCAGGTAAAATATTGTAATAAGCAAGTGCAAATTCAAATGATAGATATGAAGGGCGGTAAAGTTGATTAGCGATTTCCAACTCAGAAGGTGGGTCAGTTTTCAGATAATACATCCCCCGTTTAGCCTGGATAAATAATCCATTCTCAGTACCTTTTTGGAGATAATACAGTGTTTGTCTGTTCGATAAAGAAAGCAATACGCCAAACTCCCGCGCTGAAAATATTGGGAGATGCTTGGCTAACAATGTATCTCTTATGCCTAAAAATGATGTTTTCATTTCATTTATTACTTAAATATAGGTAATTACTGAAATGAGTATATCCCACTAGATAGATTTTGTCAACTATATCCATGCCTTGACAAAAAAACCAGACAGGCACGCTTTTTTCGTTTCATAGTCCTATGAAGTCGTTTGCCCGTAGAAACTTTTCTTCATTGTGGGCAGGCGATGATGTGAGGGAGATCCGATTTCTTGAATAAATTCGATGTCATCTAAAACTTGACTCACCGTTTATTCTCTTGAGAGAGTAGTCGAAAGCCACTTCCATAATGGTGTGTAAATGATTTCTATACCATTCATAATACTAACCCCTTCCACGTCCCATGTAATCAATTGCCCGGATGATTGACCAAGCGATTTGGCAGCCTTTATAAGTGCCCTCGTCTCCCGTTCCGGTACTTCAGGCATGCTTGAAGCGAACGTTACCTGTATAAGTTCCTTTACGGTTTTATTATGCAATAGAACAAAATCAACTTCGTGATCTGAATAATCTTTCCAGTACGCCACGTCATATCGGGGATCCCACGTGCTTCGTATATGTAATGCATGGAATACAGCCTGCTCCATCATGTATCCAAAATTTGTTGATACCGTGCTACTGAAATGAGAGGAAAAATAATTATCTACCAGATACGACTTCTTCACTGTTTGTATTCTTTTTTTTACATTTGCAGAAAATACCTCAAGACGGGCAATAAAAAATGACCACTCCAGCCAGTGCATGTATCGAATAACGGTCGCTTTACTTATTGCGTGTCCCGTCCCCTTGAGAGAGTTTGCTAATTTGGAATATGTATAGCTTCTCGTATTCGGCAACAAGCGTAATAAATCAGTAAACGCCTCTTTATTGCGCAGCTTATACCGGTCTACTATATCCCGATCTACAAAAGAAGAAAAGTAATCCGCCAAAATGAGCGGCCGCAACCCTTCCTCTGCAAGCACTATCTCCGGCAGACCGCCAAACAATAGATATTCACGTAAAAGATTAAGAACGTGAGCATGGGACACGCTCTGTATATCTACATCACGGAAACGCAAAAATTCATTCCAGTTCAAAGGAAACATGGGAATTGTAATGGTTTGTCCTCGAAGTTCTGTGGGAATCTCGCGCGAGGAAAGTTTTGAAGACGAACCGGAAAGAACAAGCCGGTGCTGTGTCGTCTCGTTTATTCGCCGTGCCCACATACTCCACTGGGGTATCTCCTGTATCTCATCCATTAAAAGTACAAATGACTGGTTACCTTTTAGTTCCGTAAGTAAATCGGGAAGCATACTCAAAATCTCTGTTTTTTTCGGTACGCGCTCATCCTCAAAGTTTATATAGACACAACGTTCTTTCCCGTATTTTTGCGCAAAATCAAGAAGGCTGAATGTCTTCCCCACTCGTCTAAAACCGACGACGGATACAATTTTTCGGACGTTAGGATCAAAATATGAGACTAAATTCACATCACGGGATTTTATTACGGGTAAGGGATTATTCCACCAATTCCTCACGAGGTCATTCAAAAGTTGTTTCATAATCGAATGTCTATGATACAATATTCATTAATCCTGTATTATAGTATCAATTCTACACACGATTGTCAATAATCCCAACGTTCTCCCCCAGAAGCTTTTCTTCGTTATAGCAGGCGATGAGAGAGAGGTCAACGTGCTTCATTCGTTAAATCTTTCTATTTGGTCGCATATTTCAGAGCAGAATACAATTTGGCGCCACTATATCCTGCAACTTGTTGTGATAAATCCGAAACCAAATAAACAGTTTGACGGGAATTTTTACCTATGGATAACGATTTTATATACCCCATATCACCCTGAGGTGTAAATTATTTCCATTTCCACGTCAAGAGAATCTATTTAAAATTGAGACTTAGTCGTCCTTATATGATCAAGTGTTAGCTTACTATACATAAATGTACATTATCGTGACACTGATCACACGAAAATCTTTCCATGTAGTAGCTAGTCTTCATTGTAGCAGGCGGTGATGAGAGAGATCCGATTTCTTCATTTGACCGATTGTAACATACGACCAAATCCAAATTGTTCGTTAATAATTCCATACTTCAGATATTTACAATAATCATCTATCTTTATTTGACTATGATATCATACCGTGGCTCATCAGCTAACAATGATTTCCGTTCTTTATTATTTTCTTGTTTGCATTACAATTCTTGTATGAGAGAATATTTCCGAAAGATAGGCATACATAAACCTAATTTCCTTCTTTGCATGGATTTTGAGACAGCAATATCTTCACGAAAAATACACCAAGAAAACTTCAGTATCAATAAATTGCGGGATTTGGATAACGGTGACACACTCAAAGCGCTTGAAACCATTTTAAATATTTTAAAAAAATACAATCAAACCATTACGTTTTTTATTGTTTTCAAGCTGGAAAAAATTTATCCTGGTATTATAAATAAAATTCTTTCTCACGGACATGAGGTCGGGTGGCACGGATACTCGCACTCTTTTCTAAACGATAAATTTATACTTAAAAAAGAACTTGACGAATCATATTCTCTTATAAAAAAATATAATATACAGGGTTTTCAAGCTCCTAATATTACTTTTTTTAAGGCTGGATATCCTCTTTTAAAGAGATACGGACTGCGCTATTCTTCATCAATTTACGGTAATTCATCAGCTCTATATAATTTTGATGGAATTCTGGAAATTCCTGTGTCCGTTTCAAACAGCTCTCATGATCCCGACCCGAAAGAAATATCATTTCCTGTCAATCTTTCACCAGTTAATTTACTTAAATTGGGAATCCCTTTTGGATCAAGTTATTTCTGGAGTCTATTAGGGCATAAATATTATTCAAAAAAACTTGACATTGCGAAAAAAGAGAATAGAACCGTAAATCTTTTTATACATAACTGGCAGTTATATTCATCTAATAGATTGAATAAAATACGGACTGACGAAAGGATCGGCCTTTTTGCCAATCCCCTCTTTTATCCGTATAAGATAAATGTCATGAATATGTTTGAAAATCTTCTCTCAAAGTATAAATTTACCAGATGTATCGACTACATCAAAATGATAAAAAGCTATGAAAAATAAGCGTCTTTACTTTGTTCTGGCTGACGAAAATCTATTTCATCCCCATTACTTATCCAGCGTAATAAACAATCTTCCTACTGACTGGAAAGTGACAGGAATAACCGTGCTAAAAGAACATTATAAAAAAGGGTTTATTTTCTATCTATTTCGGCAATATTCACTGTGGGGTTTACTGGGTTTTGTTTCACTCACACTCGCGACAATGTTGAAAACATTATTGAATATATTAAAACTGACAAACGAGTCATCCATTGAGAGAGTTGCTGTCAGAAATAATATACCTTTGATAAAAATCGACAATGTAAATAATAGTAGACATCTTAGTTACCTAAAGACTAAACACATTGATATTTTAATTTCCTCATGCGGACAGATATTTAAAGCTGAAATATTGAAAGTTCCGAAAATAGCCTGTATAAACCGCCATACAGGATTATTGCCCAAATACGGAGGTTCTCTTCCTGTTTTTTGGGCAATGTATAACAATGAAAAAAAATTCGGTGTTAGTGTTCATATTATGGTTGAGAAAATTGATGAGGGGGACGTGATTTCACAGGAAGTTATAGAAAATAAAGACGGAAATACCTTATTCACTAATTATGTTTTCGGATTCAAGTGGAGTGTCACAGCAACTCTAACTGCTTTACATAACATTACTACAGGAAAATTTGAAAAACGTTTCAATCCGAAAGAGAAACTGTATTTTCGCTTTCCTGAAGTTGAAACCATACGGGATTTCAGAAAAAAACACATAACTTTCTCTGTATCGGATGCTACATATCTCTTCACTAGTATCCTTCGTTGAAAATGGACAAAGAGAAACTTTCTGCCTCTTGAACCATGCCTCCTGCTTCAATCGCTAAACCGCTCGTATCTAAAAACATTCCATTGTTGTTGCGCAGATCTCTCGCCCAGTCCAGATCGTCTTTTACGATAGGCCGAAGCGATATCTTCGTAACTCATAACAATAGTAACGCCTGGTTATACTCTAACGATCATGATTCTGGTACAATCGCCCCTAGGGCAGTCATCAATGCTATGAAAAATATCTGGAAATTCCATGTGTTTACCGCAGAACTTCCATACGAAAAAGACCAAATTGTTACTCTGTTTCTACGTGAACGATTTGAGAGAGTTGATTCATTCATTATGAGTTTAGGACAAATGTCCACCTTGCCGCCAAGCAAGCTATCTACATACCTCAGAGGGAAACTTGTGAACGAAAAAACATATACTAAAAACGATCTTAACACTGAAGGCCTCAAACTCTATTTTATCTATATTCCGAAAGCACTCCTATCAGTGATACTTGACATGCTTCGAGCACTCAAAACCATCAACTTTACCTGTGACATTTTCTTTGCCCAACATTTCTTGGCTGCGTTTGTTGCAATAATCCTTAAAAAAACTGGTTTTCTCCACTGCCAAAAAATTATTTTTTGGATGTTTGATTTCTTTCCTGTTCCCCCAGAGTTTCCTCGAGGCCTCTATTATCGGGGAATGGATGCAATACACGGATTTATTCGAAAACATCTAGATGAAATTTGGTATGCTACCCCAAGACTCTTGGAATGTGATAAAGAACGATTTGGCCCGCTTCCAAAATCTGTACAAGTTCGTCTCACGCATGGGTGTTTTTTCAGGAGAATCCCAACGCCAAAACCGCCCACCCCGCCCCCGCTTCGTCTGGCATTCCTTGGCTCAATCCGTCGCAACAACGCAATATATGAAACCATTGATACCGTCCGCAATTGTATTGACCACGGCATGGATGTAGAGCTTCACATCATCGGATCTGGACCGGAAGAAATCCGCGTAAAAGAATACGTAAAACGCTATGCGTTATCCCATGCTATAACATTTTATGGCTTTGAGGATCGGGGTGAAAAAATTTCTAAAATTTTATCGAAATGTCATCTTGGTTTAGCGTTATACTCGGCCGATCCATATGGGCCGAACTGGTACCTAACATCAGGAAAATTTAGGCGCTACATAAGCCAATATCTGCCAGTTATTACCACATCCGTTCCATATTTTGCAAAGTATATCCATGATTATCACGCGGGGCTAATTGTCGATAACGATTCTGATGAGATAAGACGGACACTCCTGCCAATCTACAACAATCCTTCACTCCTTAACAATATGCGCTCCGGCGTGGATAAGCTGTATGATATGTACAAAGCTGATACAATATTAGAGAAAGCCTTCCGTGACATGCTCTCTGCTAAAAGATGAAATCATCATGATCACAAAACAACCTTTAATACCGGTTTTTCAACCAAATTACGACAAAAAAGAAATCGAGGCAGTAAGCCAGGTTCTCAAATCCGGATGGATAGGGCTTGGACCCAAAACGGAAGAATTTGAGAAGCGATTCGCGGAATATGTAGGTGCACCTTACGCAATTGCACTCAATTCAGCAACTGCCGCTCTTCACCTCTCGCTCCTTGCTGCAGGTATCGGCAAGGGAGACGAGGTTATCATCCCCTCCCTCACATTCGTTTCCACCGCTCATGCAGTATTATACGTCGGAGCCAAACCGATATTTGCTGATATTGAGCGCGACACGCTCTGCATTGATCCCGCTGACGTAATCAAAAAAATCACCAAACGAACCCGCGCTATCATCCCCGTCCACTACGGTGGACACCCGTGCGACATGGACACTTTAAAAAAAATCGCTGATGAACATCATCTAACTATGATTGAGGATGCTTCTCATGCGTGCGGTTCTTCATATCATAACGAAAAAATTGGAAGCATCAGTCCCTTTACGTGTTTCAGCTTTCACGCGGTGAAAAACCTGGCTACAGGCGATGGTGGGATGATTACCGTCAAAGATAAAACTGTCGCCGATCATCTGCGTCGGCTTCGATGGGTCGGCATCAATAAAGACACATGGGATAGGCTGGAAGAAGTGTCTGAAGAAGGAGAGAAATCCTACAGAGCATATGGCTGGTATTATGAAGTGGAAGAGTTGGGATACAAATGTCACATGAATGACATAACAGCAGCCATCGGCCTTGTGCAACTCCAGAAACTCGAAACCGCCAACACGCTACGACGCTCTCTTGCGGAACGTTACACACGTGAGCTAGAGAAGCTACCAGAAATAATCTGTCCGACGGTAAGATCGGGCATGATTACCGCCCAACATAATTATGTCATCCGGTGTAAAGACCGCGACAAACTCCATCTATACCTACGCGATCACGGAATTTCCTCAGGTGTCCACTATATGCCGGCTCACCTTCATCCGTATTATAAACGGCTGTATCCGGCCGTACGGTTACCAATAACGGACATCGAATGGAAAAACCTCCTCACACTACCTTTATACCCTGATCTAAACCAAAAAAAACAGGATTACATAGTGAAGAACATAAAGGAGTTCTATTCATGAAAGATAAAAAAATAGTATTCATGGGTGGAAAGCATGTAGGATATAAGTGCTTGGAGTTTCTTATCCAAAATGGTTACCAAACAATAGGTTGTTACATAAATTCGGATGACACTGCGACAAATCGTTGGTATGACTCTCTAACGGAGCTCTGTTTACGACAGGGAATACCGGTTTTCTACTTCGCTAATGTCAATTCTGTTGAAAGCGAAAAAACAATTCGTCAATTAGCCCCCGATGTCATCACTGTCGTCTATTATGATCAAATACTTCATGAAAATATCATCGATCTTCCGAAAATCGGCTGCACCAATCTGCACCTTGCTTTATCTCAAGTACACAGAGGCTGCTATCCCACAACATGGAGCTTGATACGAGGAGATACACATACGGGAGCCACGTTCCACTTTATTGTCCCTAAAATTGACGGCGGTCCAGTTATCGCTCAAAAAAAATTAAAAATCAAAGACTATTGGACCGGTAAGGATCTTTATGCCAACGTGTCTGACGTCGGTATAAAGCTTTTTAAAGAATTTTTTCCAAAGCTGGATAGAATTAAACCGCACGCTATTGACATATCCAAATCTCAATATTATCGAAAAGAATTCCCCTCCCGTGAAGTAAAACTAAACAAAAGTACCTATAATTACGTCAGGTCACTAATATTTGATCCGTTTCCTCCGCCCTATATAAAAATTGGCAATCGTATTTTTACCATAAATGAAATGACACTTGATTATTAGCTATATCTTCTGTGCCCGTATCACAAACACGTCGCCGAGAGACAGTTTGTCCAAAATCCACTCAACCGGATACACGAGAACCACCAACCACTGTTTTGCAAGAAATGATATATTTCTATGCAATCTCTCGCTGACAACATATCCTAAACTCCCGAGTATGCCTCCCACAGAACAAAACTCGATAGTAGGAGTCAAAAATCCATGACGGGTAAGCATTTTCACAAGAGCGCGTGGCGTGAACAGATACGCGTGACGGGGGACGTCCAAATTGTACCAATAGCTCCCAAATACCCTTGCGACAACGCTTACCGGATTTGGCGTCCCGATGAGGAGTTCTCCACCGGATTTGAGCTTTTTGCGGATAAGAGACAAACAAAGCTCGGGGTCATTGAGATGTTCAATGACATGATAGAGTCGGATGGCGTCAAAAAAATGATCCGGCAACTTCTGCATGTCCCGAAACGAACCGCAGGAAACGTTTGCCAACCCCCGTTTTTTGGCGACGGCGACGGCAGACCGATCAATTTCCAAACCATAGACATTCCACCCCAGTGTTTTGAGACTCACGAGCGTATCCCCTGCTCCGCAACCTACATCTAATACTTTTCCGCCCTTAACAAACTTGGGTATAGCCGGAACATTGGGAATAACCGTAGTTATGAGTCTTGTTATAACCGTTGGAGCGTAATAATGCTTGAGAAGATACTTTCTGATACGATCAAATAACCCCTCCTGCTGATTTTCCTTATAAGAATAATAGTTCCGTGACGGATAATATCGCTTGACTTGGGATTCAGTCAAAACAGGCTGTTGCCGCAGCATGCCGCATCGTGCACACATCTCATACACAAATTTCTCCTGCCTATCAAACATCCGATCCCGCCCGAAGAGAGCAAAACGAAAATGTATTGATCCGCATGCGATACAAAGGGAAGTAGCGCTCATACCCGAAGTGCCTGTTGTATTTCCGGAAGGGTACGGAGAAGAGCAATAACGCCTGCTACATCAAGTTGTATCGTGCTTGCCGATGTATAAGCGTCAATAGTATCGACATCTTTTTGTTCCTTACCCCCACGCAATAGATACTTATTGTAATCCAATCCCTGGCTCTCCGGAGGAATATCAAAGTAATTATCAAGTTCGTGAGCTCTTGCCATTTCCTCTTTCGATACGAGAGTCTCGTGTATCTTCTCCCCTGCACGCATCCCGATCTCCTCATATCCTTCTTTATACCCAAACAGTTTGCACATCGCCTGAGCAAGAGTCTCTACGCTGCATGCAGGAGCCTTGCGGACATAGATATGCCCGCTCTCTCCATGAGTAAGCGCATACATAACCAAACCAACGGCATCCCGCAGCGGTAGAAGAAATCTCGTCATAGACCCGTACGTAAGAGTGAGTTTCTGTTTTTTCTTCATAAGGTCTATATAAAATGGAATAACCGATCCGCGTGAATACAACACGTTGCCATACCGCACGCCACAGTACACGCCTCCGGATTTTCCGGTTGGGGGATAATTTTTTGCTGCGGCGATCATCGTTTTTTCCATGAGCGCCTTTGCCATACCCATGGCATTAATCGGATAAACGGCCTTATCCGTGCTTAAGACAACGACACGCTTCACTTTGTGAAATGCTGCAGCAGAGAGTACATTATGGGTACCAATGATATTGGTCTTAACTGCCTCCATCGGGAAAAACTCACAACTGGGAACCTGTTTGAGTGCCGCAGCGTGGAAAATATAATCAACCCCCTCTATTGCCCTCATGACACTTTGCTCATCCCGCACGTCACCGATAATGAACGTTAATTTCGGATTATTGAACTCATTGCGCATATCATCCTGTTTTTTTTCGTCCCTGCTATAAATAATGATCTTCTGAGGGTCATAGTGAAGAAGTTCAACAGCTACGGTATGGCCAAATGATCCTGTTCCTCCGGTTATCAGTATGGTCTTGCCGGCTAAAGCAACTTCGAGGTCCTTACGAATTGGTGTTTTCAAATCATTTTTCATATGTTGTGGATCTCCTTTTTTGGATAAACAATAATACGAAATATCCACCAAACAAAAAGGCTGTTACCAAAGATACTATACTTCCGTAAGTATATACGTTTTGTTGCCTAAAGTTAATGTCTACCGTATAAGTCCCGATTTGATTGAACTGAAAACTATTTAAACCGAAAGGAGTCGACCGGTTTACGATCATTTTTCCATCTGCCGTAGCTTGCCAATACGGATTGTAATGTTCAGAAAAAATGAGCGTTGTAGGCACGTCAACTGATACATTGACGAGATAATGAGTTTGACTTAATTCCTTGTACGAAATCGATTCTTCTGCCATGAATCCGTCACGCTCTAATTGAAACTTGCCGAAAGGATCAGAAACTTCGTAAACCGCGAGGTTCTGAAATGAACTATCCCGCGTAAGCCATGGCATTGAATCCAACCTGCTTACAAAGGCTTGACGCTGACTGTCATCATATTTCCTGTCTTTAGTAAAGATCTCCCCATAGGGATCGTACGGAACGACTACGAATCGCACAGCGAGTGATCGGAAGAGGTCTACAAGATTTTGCTGATCCATGTGGCGTAATAATTCTCCAGAATTCGTAGCTTGGAAAAGAGGAATCGCCTCTGTGGACGGATGCGTATTGGAATAGAAAGCGAAACGTGGCTGCCTGGGCATCCATAACGTCCGGGAGAATGTCGTATCCTCTGAGAGAATATTCTTTAATTGTATATATTCTCTTGGCACAGACCGTTCGCTAAATGTACCCTGAAGTTGCACAAATATCGCTTGTCTACTCAATATAATCCAGAAAAAAATAAAAATACCATACAGGGAATGACGAAATATAAATATTTTGACATTACCATTACCGGACCGTATCCCGCGGCTCAGTAGCGTTGATACCCATAGTAAAAAATGCTCAATGGCCAAAGGAATGAGAACGGCGTATGAAAGAATTATAAATAAGTAGAATTTCGTAGGATCACGAAATAGCGCGAAACCGGGAATTTTTTCGTACATCCATATATTCACAAAACCAAAGGGCTCATTTGCTCCTTTTGCCAAAAAAGCTCCGATAAGAGCAAGGAGGGAGAGAAACCGAATAGACAATACAGACACCTGTTGTTTATTGTTTACTGTTTTTTGTCCAATCCACACGAGTGAACTAAACGCAAGTACTGGCAACACGAGGAACTCCGGCCGTAGAAAATATACCTTTCCGAATATATTTTCCGGCCAGTTGGGATGGAGCAGCGATATTCCATTGGAAAATGTAGCAAAAGAATGAAATATAAATGCTCCGGAAGACGTATAATTTGAAACCAAACTATCTAAAGGAGTCGTTCTATATACGAGTATCGGGAGAATCCATGAGGCATGGAGAAACAGACTGATAAGTATCGGTAACCCGAAGACATACGTCAATTTTTTGAAAACAGGCTTAAACTTGAAACCGGATGTACTTGCAGTAGAACGGACGTGATCTATCACATAAACGACGAAATAAAGAAATACTGCAATAGCTACAAGATATGCTATTCTTGCATCAAACAGCATCACAACTGCAAAAGATATACCCGTACCAAGCGATTTCCGTAAAAAATCACTTTTTTCTAATATAACATTGTGTATCAGTTGTATCCAATGTCCAAGAGCCAATGGTGCAAAAGCATATGCTAAAGCAACGCCCAGTTGTCCCCCGCCAACCACCATAAGAATATAGGTATTCGTACTGTAGATAAGAAGCGCAATAATCCATTGCCAGGGCTTTACCCGAAGACATAGAACATGAATTAAATAATATGCAGAATAGAGAGATCCGACTATAAATAGTCCGAAATAAAAGACTTTATACACAATATTCCATGGAATATTCATTCCACGAACAAATATCGAAGAAATACTATACAGGTAGCTATCTAAAGAATACACTATGGGTATCCCTCCCAATCCGTTGCCCTGATACGCTCCCCATGAAGAAACCCAGAGTGGTAAACTTTTAAGAAACTCCGTAGAGAAATACGGCCAGTCACCCCCGATTATTTCACTATACAGAAACCATTGCCGAAAAAACACGAACGCTATGACCACTACGACGCTGATAAATAGCAACATCTTCTTCATGACTAAATAGTTTTTACGGCAAAAAGATCAAATGACTTAGTGGGAAAAAAATATAAGATTGGCTCCGTAATAAAAGCAATGAGACCCCAAAAAAACCATGGCTTATACTTTATGGTCGCAAACTCACCTCGGAGCCAATGAAAACTTCGTAGTCCATGTACTATGTATCCCCGTTTTTCAAAATCCTTAGCTGACCAACCGGAGTGATGATCCTGATATGGATTATTGTCATAGTGACCTTGTTTACAAAAACCATTTGGGGTAAGGATAATTACTTTTTTCTTCGCGATACGCTCCATGCTACTCATGAACAAAAATGCCTGTTTTTTTGTCAAATGTTCGATTACGTCCATTGCTACAACAGCATCAAAACTCTTCGGTTTATAGTAAACATCTAATTTTGTTATATCTCCGACTTTATATTTATTATGAAGTTTATTTTTTTTACTTATGGTGACGCTTTTTCTGTCAATTTCAATTCCTTCCGAATAGATAGATTTAATCTCAGACCGGATTGATGAATTCTGACCGCATCCAACATCCAGTATCGATGTGCAACCTGACAACTGCACGCGGACTGCAGTATGGAAAAACATATCTTTATTCTCATGAATTAATTGTATTATGTTCATAAGTCTATGACGTCCATTTTCGATTACGTAAAAAAATCAGACTGGCAATAACTCCCAACAATGTGACCATTGATACCCCAAGGAAAATATAAAAATAGTTTTGTGTAGACATTTCCATAATTAATGTATAGGATGATCTGTTTTCCATGTCTTCCGGCTCAATAATCCATCCATTGGCGTATCCGTTTACTCTGAAATGTCCTTTTTCCGCCACTGACTTTTTACCCCATGATGTAAAATTCCGCATATCAAAGAATGAATTGGAATTTTTTCCTTCCTTTACCAATCCGTTGAAATATTCTGCGACTATGGCGTTGTTTCCGGCGCCGTCGTTTTTATTAACCACAGGTGTCTTTGATATGAACGCGCCGAGCAAATTCATTACCCTTGAAACCCAATCTTCCTGTCTACGCGAAACATCTATTAATTTCCATTGATCGTCATATGCTTCCAAAAACATGAGCACATACGGATTCATTGCATTGGTCACCTTTATTTGATATCGAGTCGGATTTATTTTAGAAAACTCAACCGTGGGCTCTTTGAATGAATTATTCACATCCGTTGATTGTTTTACATATAATATCTTCGGATTATATACTTCAACTATAGAAAGTTGTTTTATATCAATTGCAGCATTAGTTTTTTTTGTATTGTTTAGAAATTGGATAAATCCAGCTATCGACGTTAAATCCGTAGTCACTATAGCCTGATGAGTTGTCCATTCATTTGCTGATAACGCATGTTCCAGATATACATGCCTTCTTATATCATTCTTATCGTCGTTTACGAAACGTTTGTCAAATATGCGAAATAATACACTATCTCCATGAGTATTATAGTTGAAAGTGATCACAAATTGTTTTTTTGGAGCCCAATAATCTATTTGTCTGACTAAACCCCCTGAATTATCGCCAGGCGTATTTACAAGTGATAGTGACTCAACTGTATTATCCTTCGTTATGATGCTTCCGGATGTCTCCCAAAAACTATTTTGAACATAATTAGATTGCTTTTGTAAAAGAACCTGAAATGGATTTTTCCCGTCTTTTGTAAAAACTACAGATCCAAGTCTCAACAAATTGGGCGACTTACTATCAATTTTTTGTCTAAGGCTGTAATTGTCAATATCTAATTGGATATCTGATACCAAATCGGGTAATGCTAATTCCGAATCCGATTGTAAGCCCTGTATGAATACGTCATATATATTTTTATTGGATATATTTGGAATTTTTACACCGTAAAGCAATACCGACGGGTCATACACTTTTAGCTTTAACTGCTTATCTAACCTGTCAAACATCTGGTTTATTTCTACTTCAAGATACTGTATCTCCGTATCCTTCTTACGGTTGCTCTGCAGAAGTTTAGTGAGTACATTACGATGCTGCCACAGTTGTTCACTTATCTTGATCTGATCTGCTTCATGTAAACTATCAGATAATTTATTTATTCCTATCCATTCAATAATGCTATTCATTCCTGACTCATATCGGGATAAACTCGCCTCCCAACTGAAATATCGGTTTATACTTAAGATGTTACTAATTTTTGGCGGTGGGACTGTGTGATTAACTATCGGCAACGTATCACCCCAGCGCTGTAGCTCCAGAATTCTCTTTGTCAGAAAATAAAGACTAAAATCCAAATAACGACTATGGTTATTCCTGCTCCGCCACAATTGAACTTTCTCTTTTATCAAAACAAGCGGGTATAAATAATTATCCAACTTCACCGATACAAAAGGCTCATGTCGATGCAGATGGTAGTTATCCCTGAGTGATTCTAAGGGACCATCTGATTCTGCCTCCAATATGACATTATCTGATGATTTATCCGAATTGCCTATATGAAAAATTGCACTTTTAATATCTTTATTCAGTTGAGAATTGAGAATAAATGAATCCGGAAATGAGGTATATATTCTATCTGATGTTGTATATATGTGTGGTAAATAGCTATCATCCGTTATAGAATAAAGATATTTGTCATTTCTTAAGTTTTCAGTTTTACCCGTATCAAGAGGAAATTTTGGCAACAATGTTTGATATTCTTTTTGTGTTTTGGGCATATAATCCCGAACATAATCGTAAGGAAACGACGGAAAATTATCGTCATAGATATACGGATCACTGTTATAAAATATATATTTGATATTTAACACAGAAATTAATCTGTTCACTATATCAAAATCATTACTACGGACGGCTTCGATGAAGCCTTGACCATATGGTCCTAATCCGCCATAACCCGGAAAATCGTTTTTTCCGGCTAAGTAGGAAAACATAGATGGCCCGATATAGACTCCTCCGTCTTTTCCTGCAATCACCTGATAACCGGGGCCAGTCAAAGGTAATGACAATATTTTACCGTCAACCGGAAGAAGACGAATTTTATCTATTAATGAATCAATGCCTGAATCCATACGGATATTTTGTTTTATCAATTTGGAACGAACATGAACGTCATTTACCATCGATCCATTTATAAGCGGATATGCACCGGAAACCAGAACAATAAAAAATAAGAGAAACAATAGATATCGATATCTATTCCTAATGCCCGATGCAACGACAGCAACGCACTGTCCAATCAGGAGCGCGTAAAAAAAGACATACACAGTAGACCACTGCCCGTAGAAATTACGAAACATTTTAAAGCCCGGTATATAAAAAAGTGCTTTATAAAGATTAAATCCGAGTGAAGTAATATTGGCAGAAACAAAAAATAGTGTAACAAGGAAAAAAAACAAAGTTAAGAGCGTGCTATCGCTTAACCACCCTCCTCCCTTTTTTCGATTCATTATAAGACCCCATAGTAAAACGAGGGGAAAAAACACTGAGCCAAACGACGTCCACGCTATATCACGTACTTGTGCCAAATTAAATAGGCTTATACTTACCTTAATACTCGGTGCTATTGCAGTAAAATAATCTAATCCCCGCGATATGCTACTTTCTTCAGAAAAAACTGCCTTATACTGACTTTTAAAAAAAAGAAGACTTAATACATGCGGCAGTATATGAAAAGCCTGTAGCAATAGAAATAAAATAGATCCTGCGATTATGCCTTTCCAAGGAAACTTTTTTTGAAGTACCCTGACACTGTAGATATATAAAAATACTAAAGAAAAGGGAAAAAATGAAAAAAAACCCGGAGCTGAAAAGAAAGAAAAATTAAAGGAAAACAAAAATGTAAACAAAAGCACAACTAATAAATATTTAAATCGATGTGAAATTATATATCGAAGTAATAAATAAAACATTAGCGGGTAGACAAAAATTTGCGTATGGGTAAGTATCGCCCTATCCCAACCGCTGTTGACCATAATCGGAGAAAATACATAAAATAACCCTGCTGCAATTGCAGAAAATTCAATAATCCACGCATCGAAATTTTTTCGGTTATAAGAAAGCAGCTCTTTCACGATGAGGTAACACGCCAAAAATCCGACGCTTAACTTCAGTCCATTGGATATTCCGATCAGGATCGTTGGTGTGAATAGTAAACGTAGAAATCCTAAAACCAATAGATACGGAATAGCAAAATAACTTAGCGAATCTCCACCGATACCCGAAGGGATTATGTTGTAGAGAAAAAGTGCCTTGAGATACATCATCGGTTGGTAAAAGTATAAACGGGTTGAGTCGCCTCCCAGATCCATTTCTCCAGGTTTTAACCAAAAAAAGGGAATAACAAAAAGTAGAAGTGTAATTAAGATAAATGGAATTTTATGCAGGCTATGTGTTTTCATTCTTTTAGTTGCTGCACCAAGCCTACTCCCATTAGAAAAAATAACCACACTGCTGCTTTTTCCGTATTTTCCGAAGCACCTGACAAAAGAAATTCAATATACATAATGATCAATACGAAAAGGCTTAAAATAAACGTGAAACGACCTGACAATTTATAAATAAAAATACTTGCTATATAGATTCCTAATAAAGTAAAAATCCGTATGTCCGAACTTTCTTTCAAAAAAAGAATATCCGCACAAATCCCCAAAAAGATTGTGGTTAAAATAACCTGCTTGCCTTGCTGTAATACATTGAATACCTTCTTTCTCATAAGATAGTAATTATAACGTATGACGAATGCGATTGATAGATGATCTACAAACGTAAATACCTAATAGCATAAGCGATGCAGCTGATATAAATGTACCTATCCAAAATATCCGTTGTCCAGTCATCTCAATGATTAAATCATAAGTTTCTTTATTATCCATATCTGTAGGCTTTATGTACCAGGCGTTGGCATAGCCATTCACCTTAATATGTGTATTTTCCGGAAGTGATTTCATACTAAGGGTCTCAAATGCATTTCTATCAAATATATTATTATTGATATTCCCTTCTCGGATTTCACCGTTAAAATATGCCGTAGCCAGAGAAATTATCGGGACTTCTTTTGAAGAAAAAAATACCTTCCATTTTTCGTGGAAAGCTTCTGAAAATACCAAAACATACGGATGGTTCGCACCGGATACTTTTACTTTATACTTTGTCGGATTAATTCGTTGGAATTGAATATATATTCTATTTGCGCCTTGGGGTACCTCGTTTCTTTGACAAATTGTTACAGACAATATCGTGTTACAAGTACTCCTGTCCAGATAAATTGAACGAAATACTTTTTTGATTCGATCATCAAAAAAAATATTTGATTTGGCATATGGACTTGAAACAGGTTTTTCATCGTAAATAAGTACATTACTTGCAACGTAAATGTGAGGCAATAAATCCTTCTCTTCCAAACGATAAATTCCATACGGTCCTGCTTCAAATATTTTATTTGTAGTCAGATGATCAACGAATTCTTTATATTCCTTCTGATTTTTTGGTAAATATTTACGCGCATAAGAAGTAGAATATGGGTATTCTGGAAAGGTACCATCATAAATTAATGGATCCGAATTGTAAAATATATATTGAATATTTAAGATACCGAACATTAACTTAATTAAATCATAATTTCTTTCCCTACTAAGTTTCCAAAACATATCGCTAAATGGTGCTAGATCCTGATAACCCGCAAAATCCTTCTTTCCCGTTAGCTGCCCTATCATGGATCGCCCGACAAATGCACCATTATTCAGCCCATGAACTACTTGATAATCATAATCGGTAGAGGGTAAAAGTAGAATTTTTCCATCATTTGGTAGTGATCGAATATAATCTAACACTGTCTCAAATTTGGGATCCATCACGATACCTACTCTCGTCGTTGATTGAACGTTTAACTGATTTACCAGTTGACCGTTAATAAATTGCCATGAACTAACGATAAAATAGAGCACTATAGTAGATGAAAATATTATCACGTACTTGTGTTTTAACCGATTCAATAAAAAAAACGCGGTAACTCCAAATAAAAGTGAGTAAAAAAAGTAGTATACAAATTGCCACTGTCCGTAAAAATTTCTAAACATACTAAATCCCGGAATATAAAAAAGACTTCTATAGAGATCGATACCAATATTCGTAATTTTTGCGTTTACTAAATAATAGGTTAGAAGGAAAAAAAGTCCTATCAGAATAGCTGTCTTATCATATTTTTTCTTCAATATAATACCCAAAATAATTACGAATGGTATGATGATGGATGCCCATGATATTTGACTGTACACTGAATGTGCAAACCATCGAAGGCTCAATTTCGGAATTGCCAACGCGCTGGAAAAATATCCTATTTGCTCTAACATGTAAGCGTTGTCAAATACGCGAGTATTTGTAGTACTCCCCGGCGAAAAAAGATCAAAAAATTCCGGTAATAGATGAAAAGCATGCAGTCCTAGGAACAATAAAAGTCCGAACAGCAGCCCTTTCCAGGGCATTTTTCGTTTCAGGATAAAAACCGTATAAACGATCAGAAATATGATACCTAATGGATAAAACGCAAAAAATGGAGGCGCTGCGGTCCAAGAAAAGCTATGGCTAAAAAACAAACTTACGAATAATCCTAAACTTAGAAATCGAAATTGTGAGGTAGTTATATACTTTAAAAGGAGATAGAACATGAGAGGGTTTAAAAATACCTGATCTTGGGAAGGTAAAGCTCGAACGTAATTTTCTGTCATAGCCGGGTTAAAAATATAAAAAAAGCCAGCAAGAATAGACGCCACCCTAATAACTATCAACGTCCTTTTCTCGGTTACGTTTCTCCCCAACAGCTCATTCACAATCCCGTAAACTGCTAAAAACCCTACAGCCACCTTCATACTGTTGTAAAGTGTAAGTAAAATGTATGGAGAATGAATTACTTGTTTCAAAATAGCAAGAACCGATAAAAGAGGAAGATAAAAAAATCTTGAGTTAAGCCCACCAATTCCGAACGGTAGTACTAAGTACGCTGAATTTTTAATCAGATTTACCGGATCATAAAAATAAAGCCTTCCGCCATCTCCACCGATATCTATCTCCCCCGGCCTAAACCAAAAAAATGGAACTACCATTAGCGCACAGGAAACCAAAAGCGCCAGCCAGTGACACTTTATGAAGAATCGAATCACACGAAAATATCTATCCATATCAAACGATAATGACATCAGGCACGGGAATGATAAACTTTCCCCCCTTCTTCTGATACTCAGTCAGAAAACCCATCACTTCGTCCGAAATGTTCCATGGCAGAATCAGAACGTAATCCGGACGGTCATCCACGACTTTAGACGGAGGGTAAATAAGAAAATGTGTCCCCGGCGTATAGAGACCTTGTTTTGCTTCAGATTTGTCAGCAATGAAGTCCAAGAACTTGCCGAGTCGGAAATAGTTAAGAAGCACCATGCCTTTGGCGGGAGCGCCATATGCCGCGACGCGTTTGCCGTCTTTTTTAAGCTTCTTTAACAAACCCGTAAGCTGGGTACGTAATTTCTCTACGTTTGTGCGGATTTTGAGATAGCTTGACAACCTATGAAAACCATGCTGATGCTCTTGGTCAACGAGTTCTCGTACCTGTTCGGAGGCTGAATACATACCCTCGTGACAAACAAAAATCCTAAGCGACCCGCCCTGCATGTGCACGAACTCGCAATCATAGATACAAAGATTGGCTCGCGCAAAGAGATTTTGCAGCGCAAGAAGTGAATAATAAAAAACATGCTCGTGATAGATCGTATCAAATTTATTTTCAAACAGGCCGCCGATGTATGGCGACTCAAATACCGCGGTTCCTGTTTTTTTAAGCACCGTCGACACGCCACGGACGCACCCGAGGATATCCGGAATGTGAGCTAAGACATTCGCGCCGTAAAGCAAATCAGCGTGAATATTACTACGCGCTAATTCTTTTGCGACTTCGTGTCCAAAGAACGCAGTCTTTGTAGGTATGCCCTTTTTGATCGCTTCGGCGGCCACGTTCCGGGCCGGGTCAATGCCCAATACCTTTATCCCCGCTTTTTGGTACCACCGGAGATGGACTCCGTCATTGCTGCCTATCTCTACTACCAGACTCCCTCTCCCTAGTTTTAGTCGCTGTATAAGATAATAAGCTGTTGTTTTGCTGTACTCGATGATGCTTTGAGTGGTAGAAGAAAAATACAGATAATGACGAAACAGATCCTTGGGATCAACAATTTTGAGAAGCTGTACGAGGTAACATTTTTGACAAAACCCAACGCTTAGGTCAAAGCTGCGTTCGTTAGGGATATCTTTTTTTTTGAGAAAAGCGTTGACCGGCGGCATGGCGCCGAGAGAGAAAAATTCGGTGATCGGATGCCCGCATGCGCGACAGCGTGTCATAATCCTGGACCTCGTCCTACGGCAACATAATGGACACCGGCTTTGATAAACTTAAGCGGATCATAGATTCTCCTGCCGTCAATTACGAGCGGATGAGCCATGAGTCGCACGAATTCCTGGGGAGAAATCTTTCTATAGACATCCCAGGCTGTCACGAGAATCACGGCTTCAGCATTTTTAATAGCACCCTCATAATTTTTCTCAAGCGTCACTCCTAACTGATGAAGCGATTCCGGCACTTCCGCCTTATACGCTTCCGGGTCATGGCATGTTACGTCTGCTCCGCGTGCCACAAGCTCTCTCATGATGATAAGCGCGGGCGATTCGCGCATATCATCGGTATTCGGTTTAAAGGACAGTCCCAAAACGGCCACCCGTTTGCCGCGAAGTTCGCCAAGTGCACGCGAGGCCAGTTCAACAAGCCGGTGTGGCTGCTTATCGTTAATAGCAATAGTGCTTCCCAATATCGACATGGACACTCCCTTATCCGATGCAAAGCGATACAGAGCCTTCGTATCTTTAGGAAAGCAGCTTCCTCCGTACCCGCAACCGCTAAAAAGATAATGGATAATCCCCGGCGTAATCCTTTTATTTCCCACTTTCGGACTCCATCTCCTGTCCGCGTGAACCGTTTGCCATACGTCAACAATATCCACGCCAGGCGTTTGTGCCGCAATATCCCCAATCTCATTGGAAAAACTTACAAGTGTCGCCAGCAATACGTTGGATACGTATTTACTCATCTCTGCGGTAGAAAGGTTGGTGAAAAACTTGGGACAGGTATTTTTAGCAAATAGCTTCGCATAGACGCGCGCGCTTTTATTGTCTAGGCTTCCGATGACAATCCGGTCAGGATCGAGGGCATCTTCAAGGGCATTGCCTTCGCGCAAAAACTCCGGGTTCATACAAAGTCCGACGTCTTTTGCCGATTTAGCCGACGCTTGGGCAAGTATCGGCCATACCACCTGCTCTGTAGTCCCGGGCACCACAGTCGACTTAACGGTAACAACGTGATAGGACCGTTTCTTGAAAAGTGCCTCTCCTACAAGGGCAACTGCATCTTTCACTTGTGTCAGATCGATAGACCCATCCACAGTAGGAGTACCAACTGCGACAATTGTTATATCGGACGCGATGACACTTCGCGAAAAATCTACAGAGGCAATAAAACGCTTTTGTGCTATGACGCGGCGTAAAAGTATATCAAGTCCCGGTTCAAAAAAAGGGGCTTTTCCTGCATTGATAGATTCGACTTTATCAGGGTTTCTCCCAACGCATATCACGTGGTGACCCGCATGGGCAAACGCGATCCCAGTCACCAATCCTACATATCCGGTACCGATAATAGAAACATTCATTATTTTTTTCTCCCCGTTGCCTGATACCACTGCAGAGTACGAGTGAGTCCTTCTTCCAAGGAAATCTTAGGATCATACCCCAACTCCTGTTTCGCTTTTTGAATCGATGGCCGGCGACGCTGAGGATTATCTGTCAGGTAATCTTTATCCTCGCTTTTTGACTGTTGGACACGCCCGCCGTACCCGAAGTGCTCCTTTGCAAGAATTGCTATTCGGGAAGCCAAATCCGCCACGGAAACTTCCGGTAACTCAATCCCTATATTGTATGCCTCTCCCGAAGTGCCATTTACCAAAGCCTTGATATACCCGATCATGGCATCGGCAACATAGCAAAACGTTCGCGAAGGAGCACCGGTTGAATGCATGACGATATCTTCACCGGATAAAATATTGCGGGCAAAATCAGCAATGACTCTTCCATCGGTTATTTTCATGCCCGGGCCGTAGTTATTAAACGGCCGTACTGTCACGATTGGGATTCCGTGTATACGGACAAAATTGACACAAAGCGTCTCACAAAATCTCTTCGACTCATCATAACAGGCCCGGGGTCCTGTACAGGAAACATTGCCCCGGTAATCTTCCGACGTGGGAATCCGCTCCGCGGGAGGGTCGCCGTAAATTTCACTTGATGAAAAATAGAGCAATTTTTTGAGTTTCGTCCGCGAGGACTTCGTTTTCACAAGCTGATCTAATATCCTGTATAGCCCCAGGACGTTTGCCGTCATGGTTTCAATGGGATACTGCCGATAGACCATGGGTGAGGCAAATGATGCAGCGTGGATAATGTAATCATACGGTCCGTCTGCAAGTAATGGGTCCCGTGTCACGTCGCTCGAAACAACCCGGATATCATCGGTTTTTACTAAATGAGCAAGCCACGTAGGGATACCTTCACGGAACCGACTCAACGCCGTAAGACTGATTTTTTGTTTGGGGTGGTGTTCATTCCAATAGGCAATCGCCCATATGCAGTAATATCCTAAAAAACCGCCGGCACCGGTAAGGAGGAGCTTTGTCCCGGCCATAGCAGCAAACTCCGAGCTTGCTTGCTCGGTAATGTACTCTACATCTATCCTCACCACGTCATGGGGAAATATTATTGCCATACCTTCCACGGAGGGTTACCGCCCGCCCACAATTCGTTAAGTGTCTCAAGCTCTTTATACGTGTCGACCGCGTACCAGAATCCTTCATGTGAATAAAGCGACAATTGCCGTTCTTTTGCGAGCCTCTGGAGAGCCGGATGCTCTGTTTCTCCATTATGGAGATAATCAAAAAAATTCCGTTCAAACACCATAAATCCACCGTTTACCCAATCGTTCATAACCGGCTTTTCAGCAAAACTTGTCACCATATGTTCCTCATCAGCTATTGCCATACCAAACTTGCTGCGTGGATGAACACCCGTTATGGTTCCGATGGTCTTCTGCTTATTGTGAAATGCAATAAGCTTTTTGATGTCTATATCAGATACTCCATCACCGTAGGTGACCATGAATTGCCGTTCATCTGCCGGAATATACTGCTCGCAGCGTAAAATCCGTTCACCGGGAAGTGTATCAGCGCCGGTATCTACGAAGGTAATCGTGAAATCTTCAACATCTCGTCTGTTCTCCAAATAATACGTGACTTTGTGAGTTTTGGTTGAAAGGGTAAAATCTGAAGTAAATGCTTTTTGATTGAGAAAAAAATCCTTCATGTATTCTGCTTTATATCCGAGTGCAAGGACAAAATCGCGAAATCCATACGAGGCATAAATTTTCATAATATGCCATATCATAGGTTTTCCGCCAACATGGACCATTGGCTTTGGTTTAAATTCCGTTTCCTCTTTTAACCGATACCCTGTCCCGCCACATAAAATAATCGTTTTCATGACATCCTCACTTTCTTTTTGACTTGTAACTAAAAAATCCCTCTGCGATCCACCACGATTCATAGTATACAAAGAATATATTCAGTATTGGTATCAGGACTATGCGTGAGTCACCGAGTGTTGCAGACGATACATACATCTTTGGAGTATAAACGAATGCAAACAAAAGAAGAAGTATCCATCCTATCCCGGGTATAAAACCGGTAGCAGCAAGTATTGGCTTTACCAAAAAAATGATTGACGCTTTTATATCCTGCAAAGGATCTTTACGTAAAAATCTTCCCATAGAGCGGGCATACATTTTTTTACTTTGCATCATCTGCAACAAGGAATAATCTTCGGCTTTATAATGAAGGTGATAACATCTCGCATCCGTACGAACGATACGCCAGTGATGTCTGAGCCGGTTGGTCAAATCCGCATCTTCACCACCAATACTGTTATCCCCTCCAAAATTATCTTCGTCAAACCCGCCAACTGATAAAAAGGCATCTCTCCGTACACAATCAAACTTCAGAACCATAAGCGATGAATAATTCTCTACCATCCGTGCAGCGAAATACTTTTCCCAAAAATTATATTTATCCCATACAAACTGAGGAAGGACTGACGTAGAGTACGTTGCTCCTATCTTCAAATCATCCAACAACGGCTTGACGAGTCGGCCCAGCTCAAACGAAGTAGGGAGTGAAACATCAGAAGTCATCAATACAACAAATGGAGTCTTTGCATCCTTGATTCCCCGGTTGTAACTTGCTGCTACGCCTTTGTCTTCCGTCTGACGGAGTATCGTGATCGGAATGGTACATTTTTTTGCGAATGCTCGTACGATTTCTCTTGAAGAATCCACAGATACGTTATCAACTACTAAAATTTCCTTTATGGGATATCGCTGGACGGCAATCGATTGAAGGCAATCCAGAAGCGTGGTCTGGCTATTTCGCATTGGAATAACGACGGTAACGGATACCGAACCATTTGGATATGTATGTTTATTACCCATCATGACTCCTCTAGATGACGAAAGTGCTTAGCGTAATATGATTCATAATAGAAATATTTATTAAAAGCTTCAAGTCCTCGTTGGTATGAGCTGTACATTCGACTGATTTTTTTTACGGCAGTATACAGAGCGTCAGGCGTTCGATCGATAATCTCACCTGCATGAAATTTATTAATATACGGCATGATGCTTGATGTTTTACTCATAATGATAGGAAGATTCATTTCCGCATATGCTTTTATTTTACCTGGATCTGAGTAGTAAATAGTGTTCGTAGAATCGGTTGTATAGAGAGCAAGACCAACCAAACATTTTTTAGAAAGTTGGGTCAATTCTCCATCAAAATAAAATCTATTTGGGAAATGCACTTGAGTGTGGATACCTTCGTCGTGGATAAGTGTCTGATGATGATCGTACGTTTCTTTATCGCAAATTCCCACAATTTCTAACCGGTAATCCCTATGACGTGATAAAAATTGATAAACAACATCAAGTCCCACAGTTTCCCGAATAACACCTACATATAATAATGTTTTTGAAACATTTGGTACACTACGTTTAATCTGTTTTGGATTGACTCCCCACATGATCGTTCGCCGAAATGATGTATTCATATCGATTCCGTTCATCTGCTTATTCACTCCGTCACCCAAATAACAAGCATACTTCATGCCATCATGATAAAATTTCTTAACTCTTTCATACCAATAAAGCGTTTTATTAATCGGAGGGAAATAATCTGCTATCCAATATACGAACTCAACGTTACGGAAAAGTTTCTGGATGCTTCCAAGAAAAAAGTTATACGGGTGCGCGATGATGAGATAGATTTGTTCATCCCTTCCAAAATACTTCCATAACGCCCACACATAATTCCAATACCAAAAAAAATAATACGGGAAAAACTTTTCTGACATGCGGAGGGGAACCTTTTCAATCAATTTTCCCCTCTCATAGATGTGAAGTTCATTGTCTTTATTCTGCACCCTGGGCATGAGCAGAAATACCAAAAACTTTTCCGTGTGATCGCGGAAATATTCGAAGCTGTTACCGCACCATTGATGGCTACTGTAAAGAATAATATTTTTATAACGATATTGCTTCAAAGAAGCCATATGAGGAAATCCCCGCAATGTTAAAGCCTCGTTTCACCGTCGCGGGTCAACACATAGGGGTACGGCATGATAAAGAGAAATTTCCCACCGGAAGCAAGATACTCCCGCTCACGCTCAACGATTTCCGATTTAAAATTCCATGGAATCACAAAAACGCAGGAAGGCTTGAGCTCTCTCGCCCTCTCTTCAGAAATAAGCTCAATATCGTCGCCCAACGTCCGGAGTCCCACTTTTTCAGGATTGCGTTCGCTGATGTAGGGCAACATCTTCTTCGTAATTCCACACATCTGCAGAAGGACGTTGCCTTTCGTCGATGCTCCAAGCCCGATGGTCAACCCTTTTTGTTTGCCGATATACTCCCGTACGCGTGTCGTGGTGTATGCGATGAGTTTTTCAAAAATATCATATGTCTCCGGGTCTTCCAGATGCAGTGCCTTTTCCCGAAGCAACAGATACTCTACGCTGTCCGATACGTCCCGCTTTGCTTCTTTTTTAGCAGCCAAAATCCGCAAACTCCCGCCATTGACGGCATTGGTGGATGCATCAAATACACGCATCCCGTTTTTTTCCATCAAATACATGATGCTTTTAAGGGAATAATATTCCAAATGTTCATGACAGAAATCATAAAAGTTCATATCTTTGATCGTGTCGTAGAGGTAACTTACCTGAATACATAACACTCCGTCATCGGCAAGGATCTCTTTAATATCCCGCACCGCCTTATTGGGATCATTGAGATCATAAAACATCGCTGTTGAGGTAATGGCTTTAAATTTCCACTTCTTGAGCGTATCGGTTGGGAAATAATCGTTGACGACGGTGATGTTCTTGTCTAAGTGGGACCAGTCGATGTTTTTGGCCGGATCTATGCCGACGCGCGTGAGCGTATCCGGAAACATAGAGATCATCGTCCCATCGTTGCAGCCGATGTCCAGCACCGCATCGCCCTTTTTTACCGTAATGCGCGATAAAGCATCTTCCACGACCGTTTTCAGGTCACGGCTCATGGTTTTGGTGACGTGGGACCGGTAAAAATACTGTTCATAGAGCAAATCAGGCTCCACCGTTTCCTTAAGCTGGACAAGCCCGCATTTATCGCATAACAAGGCCGTCATCGGTATTTTAATGTTCGATTTCGGATTATCTTTGTTAGACTTCACAAACGTGGAGGCTATAAATTGGGGCTTAATCCGGACGACAGGAGCGAGCTTTTTGCTTCCGCACACCCGGCACGCTTTGATAAGTGAATAATGTTTCATACCAATGGTCACCATTCTATGACGGATAGCGGGAAATTACAAGATGAATTATAATACTCACATCGTGAATATGCTCCTTTTTTTCCTTTACCACTTCCAGATGTTCATGCGGGAACTAAACTGGATGATCTATAAAAATAAAATTACCTCGAACGGGAAGGCCATCATGAGTTTTGGAGCAGGTATTATCGGACAGAGTAATAAAAATCAAGTGGTATTGGGAAAAAATGTGCGACTTTCCGGATGGCTCACTGTTCTTGAGAAAGGTAAAATCACCATTGGGGACTATACGCTGATCGGCAACAAAACAGTGATACAAGCGTGGGATGCTGTCACCATCGGAGCATATTGTATGATTTCTCCTGACGTATGGATACAGGACAATAATAGCCACTCTATCTATGCGCAAGACCGATTGGTCGACATGCTTGGATCCAGGGATTTCAATGACATAGGCATTGATACCACCGAAGCTGTCAAACAACCAGTCGTCATTGGGAATCACGTTTGGATCGGCCGGAGGGCAATGATATTAAAAGGAGTGACTATCGGAGACCGGGCTATCATAGCCGCTGGAGCCGTCGTAACCCATGATGTTCTTGCCGATACGATCGTTGCAGGCAATCCGGCGGTGGTGGTAAAAAAAATATCCCCAAATTCCGTAGATATACCCAAAGCCCATGAAACTATTTCAAAACTTCAAAATAAAATGAAACATTCCTCATAATGAATACTCCTTTAGACAAATGCCTCAAACAAACATCTGTTCTTTTAGTGGCTCATTACGCTACGTTCGCGTACCAGGATTTACTGTACCGGTATTTTGTACAAAATAAATCCCGGCTGGTAACGAAAATCAATTTTCCTCTCCCTGACCTCCCCATCCTCCACCACATCGAGATGACGCACGCAGCCAACGGTAAACAGACTTTGTCCAATACCGTTCCCTCGCTCTGGAAGCCCCGCGCTGTTGCATATTTCTATCAAGTATTCCAGTACCTTTGGCTCGTCCTACGAAGCCCACACGTGTACGATTACGTCATTGCAGAAGATTCGCTTCTGGCGTTTACCTCAATTATTCTGAAAACCCTTGGTAAAATCCGGCACATAATTTTTTACTCTCACGGCATAGACTTTACACGGTTTTCTTCTCCATGGTCAAACAAACTCTATCAATCGATTGACCGCTTTTCTGCCAAACGCAGCGACTACAACTGGTCCTTGAGCCAAAATATGATTCCGATTCGGATTCGTCAGGGTATTCCCGAAAACAGACTTTTTTGGGTTCCTTCCTCTCTTCCCATTGATTTACTGTCCAGAAAAGCTTTTGTTTCAAGCCATTCGCTTGTTTTCCTCGGAGTGATCAATGATAAAAACGGTGTAGGGATACTACCGGATATCATCGTCGAGATTCGGAAAACTATTCCTGACGTCCACCTTGATATTATGGGTGAGGGTGACATGAAAAAAAACCTTCAAATCCGCATCAAAAAACTTGGTCTCACGAAACACATTCGTATGCTTGGTAATGTAAAGTTTCAACAATTTAAAAATACCATGACGAACTACCGCTTGGGGCTCGTGACATATAAATACTCCGAGGTCAATCTCATCCCCACGAGCGATTCGATGAAAATGCGCGTGTATCTCGCCGCAGGGCTACCCGTGGTTCTGACAAAGGGATTTATATTCTCTGACGAAGTGACAAAAAATGATCTGGGCTATGCCGTGGATTATGATGTGAAGGCATTTGCCAAACCAATCATACAAATCCTATCCGATGATGGTCTCAGTCGACGGCTTCGCAGTAACGCGCTCGCCTATTCCAAAACAATGGATCTCACAGGGATTTACAATCGTACATTTACAGATATATTCTCCCACCGATCATCCGGGAAATGACCGCACAAGATCTGCGATATACTCGCGGTCTTCTTGAGTCACCCACCATCCGACCGGAATACAAACCATATCACGGTAAAACGTATCCACATTGGGCAGAGGACGTCGGAATGCTCTGGTCACCGGGTGCGTATCATTGCGCCTATGGACTTTCGACGCCATGACATTATGCGATTTCATGTAGTCCATAAACCGGGCTGAGCGTCTCACTTTCATCGTGAATAGCCAGTTGCTGGAGAGGTACCTTGCATCTTCGTGCATAAGTGTGAGCCATGGTAGTCCCATAAAAGCGTTACGATAATACATTGCATTATCCCGATGTTTTTGAAGAATCTCTATAGTATGACTAAAATTTGCCAAACCGATCGTCGCGTTGACGTCATTCATGTGGAATTTATACCCCCACATTGAAATGTCCTTCTCAATACGATAATCATTCGACCGCTTATTCCTGTCAATGCCAAAGTACCGGAGTAAAATAGCCTTTTTATAATCCTTTTTTGTTTTCGTCAACAGCGCCCCACCGTCCACCGTCGTCAAGTGTTTGATCGCCTGAAATGAAAAACACGTATAGTCAGCAGTGTTACCCACCATCTTGCCTTTATACATGGCACCGATGGCATGAGCAGCATCTTCGATGACCGGAATATTTCCGACAATTTTCTTTATCGTTTGTATATCACACGGATACCCGCCCCAATCTACAGCCATTACTGCCTTCGTTTTGGCTGTCAGCCGCTTTTGTATACTCGCCGGATCAATATTGCCGGTTGCCGGATCAATATCCGCCCATACGATAGTAGCCCCATGGGCAAGTATCGGCCAATTCGTCGCAGTACACGTCATCGGAGTTGTGATGACCTCATCTCCGGGCCCTACGCCGATCAGGTCAAGGGCCAGATGAAGAGCAGTCGTACCGCTGTTAAGCGTGACGACATAAGGATTTCCAAAAAACTCAGAAAGCTTCGCTTCAAATTCATCAACTTTTGGTCCTTGCGCGACAAATCCCGAATAAAGGACTTCTTTGAGCGCATCCAATACTTCCGAAGCCATAAATACTTTAAAAAGTGGAATCATCGTGCTCGGCTTATAATTCATAATTTGATAGTATTATACCACTCTATCGTTTTTTTTAAGCCCTCTTCAAGTGGTATTTGAGCCGTAAATCCTATAGCATCTTTTGCTTTGCGGTTATCGCTATTTCTTCTCATGCTTCCATCAGGTTTGGTTGTATCAAACGTAATGCGGGAGGCTTTTCCGCTCACACGGATAATGGTTTCAATGAGTTGTTTCATCGTCACTTCTTCATCCGATCCTAGATTAACCGGATCGGCAACTGCATATTTTTCCGTGGCCAGCATCATACCCCGAACCAAATCTTCCACGTAGAGAAATGCCCGGGTCTGGCGGCCGCTACCCCATACAACCACAGGGTCTTCTCCATCCATGACACGACGGATAAGCGACGGAATAACGTGCGTTGGTGTCGGGAAAAAATGATCCCCCGGACCATAGCAGTTATATGGGCGCACAACAGCCACCTCAAACCCAAATTCCTCATGATAATACCGGGCAAGCAACTCATTGACGCGCTTTGCCCACCCATACCCTCCGTTCACTTCTTCGGGCTCACCGCGCAGTCCCTCGGACTCCGGAGTGGGAATTATTGCGTCAGACGGATACACCACCGCGGAGGAGACCGCAAGAAACCGCTCTACTCCGGCCTTTTGAGCCGCATCCATCATCGTGGTTTGAATGAGAAGGTTTTCCGACAGCATCGATCCTTTATGTGCCTGATTGTAGGCGACCCCTGCCACTTTGGCCGCCAGATGCATAACCACCTCAATTCCCTTGCACGCCAATTGTGCTTTCTGCGGATCTTTACATTCTCCGCTGATCATCTCTACATCCTTTGGTGTATTTTTTTTATTGAGCGGAGAGGGATTGCTTGCGTTATCCAGAATCGCCACCCGGGCACCTGATTCCAGAAGCTTGGCCGTCAAATGACTGCCGATAAACCCGAGTCCACCGGTAAGCAATACACGTTTATTGTTCCAAAAGGTGCTCATGGGATTACGAAGTAAAAATTTTCACAAGAGTCGTAAGATCTGATTTTGAGAGCTCCGGGTTATTACCAAAATAGAGCCCCTGATCGTGAATAAGCCGGGCGTTAGAATTGGACAAATCATTGCCTTCCTCTACATACTTATGAAAAAACGGCTGATTCGTCATATCTCCGCCGACTATCGGACGGATTTCGACAATCCCGTCACAGCGCCTGACAAACTCATCCCTGATCCGCTCTGAACGGCACACCAAGGGTACAGCAAAATTAGAAACGATATCCAAATGATCGTACCGGAGCGGATAAAATAGATCCGTCCGGCTATAGAGATGATTGGCAAGAAACAAAAAGTTTTGTTCCCGCTTGGCCACGATTTCATCAAGATACCCAAGCTGCACATTACCCAAAAATCCCTGTATTTCCGTAGTCCGTAAATTAAATCCAAGGTCATAAAACGTGTACCGCGAATAGAAACTTGAGTTAACCTTATATTTGACGCGCATGGTTAATTGCTTTTGCTCCGTCAGATTTCGGTCCCATCCGTGAGCGCGGACCAATTGAAGCATGGTTTCGAGGTCTCCATCATCGGTGCATACCGCGCCTCCCTCTACTGTAGACATATGGTGGCCGACGTAAAAAGAAAACGTACTCGCGAGACCAAAATTACCCAACCGTTTCCCTTTATAAATAGTTCCGAGCGATTCACAGTTGTCCTCGACCAGCAGTATCTTGTGCTCCTGGCATAAGGCAACAATTTCATCGAGATTGTCACAAAATCCCAATAGATGCGTCAAAAAAAGAACCTTAATATTCTGTTTTTTTAATACTTCAGAAAGAGTCCTGGCCGAAACGTTGAGCGTATCCACTTCCACATCGACAGGTACCGGAGTGAGTCCCAACTGGATAAGCGGCATGACATTAGTCGACCAGGTGAGCGCAGAAAAACCAACCAGATCACCCCGCTTGAGTTTGCCCATGTTGAGCAATGCCATGATCAGCGCTAAATTTGCGCTGCTGCCGCTATTGACGAAGACGCAGTATTTTCGTCCTTGGTATTTGGCAAAATTGACCTCAAACTTCCGGCACTCTTCCCCAATGCTCAACTTTTCAGCATGTTTGATAAACCGACATAACTCCCTCTTCGTCTTTTTCTCCTTATAAAACGTGGATTTAATGAGTGAAATCATAATCTGTATAATTACGAAGATTACCAAAATACTGATGATAATGATAGTAGAAGCCAACCGGCTTCGTCACCGCAGGCAAGTAATCCCCATCGGCAACCCGACGGAAACACTGGGTGCGTTGACGTTTACGGTAGGTTACCGCACATTGACGAATATTCCACCATAAACCGCTCAAAATAGCACGCGAAATAGCAAACTTTCCCCTTAAGAAAAAGAATACCGTACCAAAGAGATGAAACGTGACAAGTTGTGGAATCGTAGTAACACATCGAAATAAAGATAGATTCTTGAGATAAGTACACACCATATTTTTGACCGAATGAAAGTAGATATGTGGTGTAATTGTTTTCCCGAACGCAGCCCCTCCTTGATGATAGATTCGGGCTTTCGGCTCATACCACACACTCCATCCCGAAAGCCACACCCGCATACAAAAATCCGTCTCTTCAAAATACGCAAAATAATCCGGATCAAACAATCCGATTTTTTCTATTACCGATTTGCGTATGAGCATACAGACTCCTTTTGCCGTAAATATCTTCATCGATTGGTTATACTGAGACATCGTTTCCATTTTTTCCCGTCCGTAGTGGTACAGCAATCCGGACGGAAGAAAAAACGCACCTATGGAGTCAATTCTGTCTTTTTCCGAATCCAAAAGTACTTTGGGTTGCACCACGCCAATTGATTCATCGTGCTGTATGGATTGCACCAGAAAGTCAAGAAAATCCGGTTCTACTGTCGTGTCAGGATTCAAAAGCAGTACAAATTTTCCTTTCGCCGCTTGAAGACCTGCATCATGACCCTGGGCAAACCCAACATTGTTTTTATTTTGTACGACCTGTACGTTTGGAAATGTTCGCTTGACATAGGAAGCTGACCCATCCGTTGATGCGTTGTCCACCAAAATGACCTCATATGAAGGGTATGTGATTTTACGAAGTGACCGCAAACATTCTCCTATATAGGCTTTCCCATTCCAATTTACGAGGATAATGCTGACCAAAGGATATTTCACGATACGATAGTATTATTTTTATGCCACTCAATGGTACGTGTTAGTCCTTCTCTTAGGTCCATGCCCGGCTTCCAACCCAATATGCGGCTTGCTTTTTCCCACAAGACGAATTGGTCGGTTATTTCATTTTTCCGTTCATAGTCAGCCGGGACAATGGTTATTTTTTCACCGATGAGACCCCCGATCGCCTCAATGATCCCCCGAGCGTCAATCGGATTTCCGGCACCAAAATTAAATATTCTGTTACGTTCTAATTTTACCGCCGGCATGGCGCCAAGCATGAGATACGCCGCCACTGCGTCATCGATATAGAGATATTCCCGTTTCGCCGTCCCTCCCCACATCGGTACGGGCTTCTTTTGCAGGGCATAGCGAAGTGTTTTGGGAATGAGCCGGGTCACATTCGTATCTCCCGGGCCATATATATTTGCAAACCGCCCAATCACAACCCCTAGGTCAAAGCTATCCGCGTATGATTGTGCAAGCAGATCAGTGATGGTCTTACTCGTTTCATACGGGCGGGAAGGGCGGGGCGGATCATCTTCGCTAAACGGCGGGGTGCCCACTCCGTAAACGTGTGCCGTCGACGCGATGATGACCCTCGGGATATGAAAGAGTCTTGATAGCTCTAATACATTGAGCGTCCCGATAAAATTTGTCTGAAACGTATCATAGGGCACATCCTGCCCCTTCTCAACGAGCGACTCACCTGCCAAATGAAACACAACACCCGGCTTCTTTTCAAAAAATGGGGTCAGGGAAGCGCGATCGGTCACATCGATAGGATTCCCAGCACTTCTCGATAGAGGTACTACGAGAGCCCCCAGAGAGAAAAGCCTCTCTGTGAGATGTTTTCCTACAAATCCATGTGCACCGGTTATGATGACCGATTTATTTTTCCAAAAATTTTCTGAAATTGCCATAGAATATATACTTTATTGTAACCCATCCATAGATGAGAACGAAACATAAACACAAAAAGGGGTGGATAAACCATGCACGATCACGGATCTTCCGCCAACCACGAATGCTGTCATACAACGGAATGATCCATGTGGCGCATATAATTATAACCAACACAAGACGCAGTACACCCATACCCGATACATCTCCAAATCTGCGCACGCCCTTTCGTTTTTCCGCTTCTTTCCCAAATCTGTATTGAGACAAAAATAATGCTCTCCGCTTCAAAAAATTCCAAATATTTCCATACCCGGTCAGATGAAGGATCGAATCTTTGACAAATGCATAGGTATCATATCCCTTGAGTATCAAATCAACGTTCACATCCATATCAAAATAGAATCCCGGTGCGACTTGCGCATGCTCCATGAGTATCTTGCGTCGAACGAGAAACCCATTGGCGCCAATGGTCGTCATAGTATCCGGTTCAAATCGAACCGTATAATATGCTCCGCAGTCTTTTACAATCCCGGATTCTTGGTACGTATCATATATATAGGAAAGTCTGTCTGCTTTTCCCAAATACCATACAAGTGGATCACCGGCGCCAAAAAGCGCAAAATACCGGTCCAGAAGTGAAGCGTGAGGGTCATAATGGTACCGAAGTGTTTCGACTCCAACCACATCTTTTTGCTGGCGAAACGGCTGTACCATGTTTTGGAACCACAAATCATGCGGAAGTACGTTATCATGGTCTATCATCGCGAGGATCTCGTTTTTTGCATGACTGATACCGGTGGCCTTATTAAATTCTGCACTTTGTTTGGCAGGATCGACAGCTATCCACCGAACGTTATACCCGGAAGCAATCTCGCGCGTCTTGTCGCCTGATGCGCCATCAGCAATGATGATCTCTACCCTATCCTGAGGATATTGTTGACTTCGAATACTCGTAAGGCACCGCCCCAGGGTCCGAGATGAATTATGTGTCGCAATGACGACACTAATAGTGGGATAGTTGTTATTTTTCATGCGTTTGCCGTAATACGAGAAATGCAACGCGCGCGGTATCATCCCAGTTCATGGATGCAACACGTTTCACTCCTGCTGCCTGATAACGCCGATACCGCGGTTGATCACCCCAAAGGTTGAGTGTTTCTTCTGCGAGTTTTTCTGGGTATCCTGCACCCACAAGAATTCCTGTTTTACCATCGACAATGACATCTTGCACCCCCGCGGTTCTATATCCAATGGCGGGCGTTCCCTGCGAGGCGGCTTCAGGCACGACGAGTCCCCAACCCTCATGGACAGATGGCATCAGGAGAATATGTGCCCGGGCAAGTAGCTCAAATTTTTTCGCATCCGTGACCCGTCCAAAAAATTTTACTCGCCCGTAAACTCCAAGATTTTTTGCAATTCGCTCAAGATCCTTTTGATATCCTTCGCTATCTCCTCCTACAATCCACAGATTTGCGAATGGTATGATCGCCTGAATACGGGAAAACGCGGAAATTGCATCCGCTATCCCTTTAAATTTCTGAAGCCGCGCCACGACGATCATCGTCAAGGTTGTTGCTTTAGGGTACCGCGTCGCAACTTTTGGGAGTGTTACGCCCATCGGAAGTACCGTTATGCGAGCAGGATCAAACCCTTCCCGAAGAAGAGCCGCTCTTGTAGACTGCGAAATGGCCAATACAGGACTACTCCGATAGAGTAAAACGTATATTTTTTCAATAAAACGGGCTAGTAACGCAAAAGGATAAGGAAGCAGCCGAAAAAAAAGTGAACCCGCGACCTCGCAGACGAGAAGTACGGTTTTATGACGCGCATAGAAAATGCTAAAAAAAGGATACCAATGCACTTCATCAACGATGATATCAACCGTCTTTCTAAAACGGAAAATATAATAAAACATGGCATAAAGATGCACACTCCACCATACCCCCCGGCGGATAATATTTACTCCATCTAAAATTTCATCACTAACCGCACCGTTATACTGTTCGCTAAATAGTGTCACAGTGTGGCCATGGGCAACCCACCGCTTCGCGATCTCATGCGTCAGAAGTTCAGCTCCTCCGGCACGGGGATTTTTTATATCACGCCAATTGAGAATGAGAATGTGCATATAGGACTTAGGACATAAGACTTAGGACTTAAGGGACTTTTGTTTCCAATATTTCATTAATCCCGAAAGTAACCTCCCAACAATTTCTGCCTGAGTATGTAATGCATCATAATCATTTTCGGTAATATAACCGAGGTCTCTAGCCAATAGAACATGATATTTCACTTCTTCTAAAGACCCTGTCGCCTGATATAAAAACTGCACAAACTCTTTACTATGTCCTCTGGCGTTTCCTTCAACAATATTTGCAACTATGGAAACTGCAGCGCGTCGTAATTGACTGATCAAAGCAAATTTTTCATCACTTGGAAATTTGATTGTTATTTTATAAATCAACAGCACAAATTTATGCGATTCTATAAAAACTTCAAGATTTTCAAACCTATCAGCCATAGTACCTCTTTTCTGACTTAGGAATTAGGACTTAAGATCTGCGAACATCCACTCTATCCTACGTCCTATGTCCTACGTCCTATGTCCTATGTCCCACTACCCCGTATTTATGCGGAAATTTAGTTCTGGGTCAAATAGCCATTTTCTTTTATTCACGTTGTCATAGTAATGAAGAATCCTTAACCGGTAAAAAACAGCGAGCGTTTCCCAAAGCACATTGGCGATGATATTCCAAAAATTCTTTGACGTAATACTGGATACACCGCCGAACGTAAGCTCTACAGGTGCCTCGTAAATCCGGGTATACCCTAGCCGGTGTGCAACGGAAAGAATTTCGATATCAAAAGCAAATTCCTTCACCAAGAGTCTGGGTAGAACATCTTCAAGCACAACACGACGGTATAATTTGAGGCCCACCTGTGAATCACGGATGTTTAATCCAAATAGTATCTTTACCAACACTTGATACCCGAAAGACAATACTTTTCGAAAGAATGGGTATTCTACTTTCGAAGCCGGGTGTCTCTTACTACCAATGATACAATCAGCGTTATACCAATTAAAATGTGCAAGAAGTATGGATATTCCCTCTGACTTCAAATCGCCTCCCGCATCGATAAATCCAATGATGTCTCCGTGGCTTTTTGCCATGCCAAAACGCACTGCATAACCTTTTCCATGATTGGTCGCATAACCCGTGATAACTATATGGGGTGAAGTAACTTTTGATACTTCTTCCCGGCTTCGATCCATGTACCCGTCTACAACCACGATAATCTCATAATCAATCCCAAGAGTATCAAGCTCCGCCACAATGGACCGTAAATTTTGGGCAATTACTTTTTCCTGTTTATAGACAGGAACGATGAGTGATAACAATTTAAGCTTTTTTCGTAACATACTTATAATAAACAAGAAGACTCATAAATAATAGTATTGAGATAACTACATTTACGTATGTTACTTCAAGAAGGGACCCATGATAGAGGACTATTAATACGTATTGTAAAACCGCCACTATCATCGTGATTACCCATATTCCAGTCACGCCCATTGCAAGCAGTGTTGTGAGAAGCAGTGTAGCCATCGTATAAAACATAACAAATATCCCGAACCATCCGAGGTATGGTGCAGCTCCTGCAAATGCCGGTCCGAGAGGTAAGACAACCGTTGAAGGGAATAGAAAATATATAATCGTTATCATAAGTGACATGGATCCTACGGCAATAAGTCCCAATTTAACAGATCGCCCAAAATCTTCCTTGAGTTCCTTCCGCTGAGCCACTAAAGGAAATAATACGTATCCTACTGCCGATGATGCATAAAATATAATTTTACCTAACACGGAAAGTGACGCGTATATTCCGGCATCATAGCTCGTAAAATAATGTTTAACCAATAATACGTCTTGACTATTGAGCACCGTTAACCCAAGTGTCGTCAAAAGCACGGGAACGCCATAGCTCAACGCATCCTTCTTACTTATTGTCAACTTTTTGGCTTTAGTATGAAAAAGAAAACGTAAAGGGAAAAAATAGACTGCAAATGAACCGATATTTGTGATGATATTAGCAATGAGTGTCCACCCGACGCCAAAAAATGCTCCGATTATTCCCGAGATCAACCGCAACAACATGCCGATATTCGAGACCAGTGTGAGCGGCATAAACTGCTGAAAACCCTGCAGCGCCGCTCCGGCGGGCACGGCTATGGTGGACGTCGCAAAAATGACATAGATCAGAAAAAAATAGAGATAGGAATCAATATGCAGATAAGCGGATAAAAATGGTGCAAGAGGAAATAACACTATTATTCCAACGACAGAAGCTATAGTTATTTTTTTCGTTGCCATCCAAAAAAGCGTGTTTGCCTGACCATAATCATTTCTCGCTTTGTACACCGAAAAAAACTTAAGGAGAGATATTTGTACGACACTCGTAAAAACGTTCAATATATAGAAGATCGCAAACAAAGATGATAACTCTGAATACTTTTCCGGACCAAGAATACGGCCTACAAATAAATGATATAACCAGCCGCTGAAATTGGCAGTAGTGGATCCGATAAATACGAGGGCACTATTTTTGAATAAATGGTGAGATGTAACAGCAATAAAAAATGTTTTAATTCTCTTTTGCATAGAATATTTAATTAGATTCTGTTATTGCAGATATTTTTTCAAAATAATTTTGTGCATTAATTATCTCACGATGACTGGGAAGTGGAAAAATATTCTTTACGTTCCCTTTAGTAGTTTTTATCTCTACGGCTTTGTAGTTCTTTTTATAATCCTCCACTATGAGATCAACTTCTTTACCACCATATTCGCGATAAAAATATAAAGAAAGTTTAGCTTTATTGTTTTTCCGTTGCTTCTCTATTTCAGACACGATAAAGTTTTCAAAAACTCCTCCCTTGTCAGGACGAAGTTCTAAATCTCGAAAATCTTTAACGAGTATGTTCCGGATCCCTAAATCATAAAAATATAATTTTCTATTGTCAGACACGGCTTTTCGTACATTTGTTCTAAACGATGGAAGCGGAATTAAAATATAGTTTTTGATAAAAATCTCAATATAATTTGAGACGGTAATCTGGTTCGCATTGAGACTTACAGCAATTTCACGGATTGATACCTCCGATCCGAGTTGCAATGCAATCTTTGTGAGAATATCGCGAGCGAGCTTTTCGTTTTTAAGATCATAAATTTCTATGACATCTTTTAACACATATGTATCCAAAATTTTTTCTAATAGATCAATCTTACCTGCCTCCGAAAGCTTATTTTGTACATATAGTTCAGGATACGCACCAAAAATTTGCAACTTAGCTTGAAGTTCTTTAAAAAAACTATCCTTTTCGTACGAAACGAGAGGGGTATTATCGGCAATTTCTTCTATCGAAAGCGGCAGGCAATAGGACTCAATAAATCGCCCAGCCATCGTATCAAATTTCTGATTAGCTTTTTGCCGAAGTTCACTTGAGCCGGTAGCTATCACCTTGACTTTAAAGTCGTCATAGAGAAGTTTTAGCGCTACAGTTGACTCAGGAGAATTTTGCACCTCGTCAATGAGAATGACTTTATGCGTGGATACGAGCTTCTCAAGAATCTCGCGTTTCGGCAAAAATAATTCGCGGTCGGACTGATAATCGAAATTAAAAAACGGAACGTTTAACTCTTTTGAGAGTCGTTTCAACAATGTTGTTTTCCCTGAACGACGAGGACCCCAAATGAAGAGTGTTTTGTAGGACTGTCCTTGTAAATATTCATCTACCTGAACGTCAATTGATCTTTTTAATAACATACTCGTATTTTCACTATATCATTTTAATACTAATTTGCATAGTGTCAATATGCAATTTAGTACCATTTTGCCGTTGGTAAAATCATAATTATTAAACAAATCTTTGATAGATAAGCGTGCCGAGAGCAATTATCCCATCCCTCCAGGTCAATTTTTTCCCTTCGGAAAACTTACGGCCAAAATAGGAAATCGGCACTTCATATATCTGATGGCCGGACTTGAGCACTTTAGCGGTAAATTCCGGCTCAAAGTCAAACCGTCGGGCGTGGATGAATATCCCGTCCAGGACCGTACGTCGAAACACTTTATATCCCGTTTCCATGTCCGTAATATTCGTATTGTAAAGGATGTTGGTCACCCATGTCACAAACTTATTGCCAAGCGCATAGAGATACATGGTCGAAAGATGCGCGCCTAAAAACCGTGATCCGTAGACGACCGTCACCCGTGCATTGGTAAATGGCTCAAGGAGCGTAGGGTAATCTGCAGGACTATATTCTAAATCCGCATCCTGAAGGAGGATTAACTGCCCTGTCGCCTGTTTTATGCCTTCGACAATTGCAGCTCCTTTCCCCTGATTTTCTGGTTGAACGAGAAGCGTAATTTTCTTTTTCCATGGGGCAAGGATTCCCCCCGTTTTATCTGTCGAACCGTCATCTACGACAATGACCTGCTTTTTCCAACCCGCCAGACGGACGGCAAAAACGCGTTTAAGCACTTCCTCAATGGATGCTTCTTCGTTATAGACCGGAATGATGATAGTTAATTGCTGCATGAAAATAATACTATCACGCCAGAGCACTCTTATAAGACTCTATCGTTTCGCGGGCCACGCGCTCCCAGGAAAACTGTTGTCCCCATACGCTCTGCTTATGAATGCTATCTTTGCGATCTCGAACAGGCATCGTAAGCGCATCCATAAGTCCGCGGGCAATATCATCGGGATCATTGGGCTCTACCACCATTGCCGGACCCGCAATTTCGATGAGGCTCCCGCCGCCTGTTGTCACGACCACAGTCCCACAGGACATCGCTTCCAATACCGGCAATCCGAATCCTTCATAAAACGAGGGTTGGATATAGACTGATGCAAGATTATATAGAGCAACTAAATCTTCCAACACTACGCCTCCCACCCTTACGATATCATCATCAAGTTTATGAGCTGCGATATAGGCATTGATCTCATTCGCTTCAACGGATTCATGAACAAACCCTTTCCCCACAAGCACTAACTTGAGTTTTTTCAGAAGGTTGTCATTCCCGCGAAGGCGGGAATCCAGTATTTGAGATTTGATAATTTTAAATGCTTTTAACATTCCAAAAATATTTTTATTCCAGTTAATGTCCCCTACGTACAATACAAATTTTTCCGGAAGATCATAGTTTTTCCTGACTTTTTTCAATACTTCTTTATCCGAAATCTGCCTAAACGCTGGTGCGGCTGCCAATCGGATGACGTCGATCGATTGCGGCGAAATGCCAGCCAAACGTATAATATCCCGCTTTGATGATTCAGAATCCGTAATAATGCGCGTAGTCCGACCCAGGCTCCACCGTTGCACTTGCCACTTGAGTCTACCCCGAATCCCTGCCGGAAAATGCTCCGGAAATACAAGCGGGATGAGATCGTGCACGGTGACAACTATGGGAAGAGTATGAAAAACCGGCAGGGCAATAAAAAACGGATCGAAATACGGATAATGGACAATATCGACATTTTTGGGTACCTTTTGTCCCCGAGTAAAAAAATGATACGAATGGTTGCCCTCATACTTCTGTAGCGCTTCAATTAATAACTTTGTGTACCTCCCCACTCCCCGGTCCTTATGTCCGGTCTCAAGAGGGGTGGTATCGATAGCGATTCTCATACGTATACGTAAGTATAGTGGAAGAAAGAAGCCAAAACAAACACCCAAACGATACTAAATCAACAACAATGCGGAGGGGAGTTTCAGAAAAATATGTCGTAATCATATGAGTACCGGAGCTAAAAGTGGTACTAATCATCCCCTTCTCATCCGGCGTAGCGTTTGCATCTTTTCCATCGACGAGCACGCGCCAACCGGGATAATACGCGACATGCGTACGCAGAACTCCTCCTGACGAGGAAACGACCTCTCCGGTAAACGTCGTCACTCCTTCCTCCTTCATCGTGACCAATCCAACGCCCGAAATTATTTCCATGCGCGCTTCGGGTCGATCCCTCTGCCACCCCATCCAGACGGTGGAAAATCCATTGCCGAGCGACGAGGTGCCGTCCGTAAATTCGCGTCTCGAGAGATAATAATCATCCGGCCGGACATCGTAAAGCACTGGTTTGGTATAAGAATATGAAACGAACACTGCGCATAACACAACACCGACTGAAATCAACGGCCAACGAATCCGGGAAAGCATCGCTGCGGTGAGAAAGGGTGTCGCGACTATCCCCACGGACAATAGCCGCCAGGGATATTGAATATTTATCAGAAACGGTATATTCTCCCAAATCGGTATACTTATCTCAAGCATGAGAAAAAATGCAACGCAGGCCGCGACAATAAAAACGGACGCATATCTTTCCCTTCGCCAAAGCAAAATCGGCGAAATGAGGAGGATGAGCATCGGGGCAAACCCGACTTGATAGGACATTTCATCCAGTGCGTATCCGGATCCCGATAGCCCGGTCCCCCAGGAAGGGATAAGAATCTGAACCAATTGCGGAAAATGATCTCTAACGTTGACGGTATTGAGTCCCGTGACGTATCCCCGCTCTGCGATGGCGGGTACCCAAAAATATGAAGTGAGGACAATTCCCACGATCATCCATCGCAGCATGGATCTGTCCGTCATCCATGCATAGATGAAAAGAACGGGCAGAAATATCATGGCCATGATGTTGTGGCTTACAATTATTCCGGCGACCATAAACGCGAGAAGTTTCTTTTTCCCATACGCTATACCGGCAAGAGCCGAAAATACAAATCCAAGGGCAAGCACCTCCCCCACTGATCCCCGCACAAATATATCCACAAACCAATAGGGAACAAACGCGCCCATGACGCTTCCGAGTACTGCTGGCAAAATTCCATATAACCGTTTCAACCAAACATAGGAAGCGGCAATTGCCAAGATATATCCCGCTGCCATAGTCAGTCGGAACGAATCCGCAAGACTCCAGCCCAGAAGATGAAAAAACGAGCCGATATAATTCGGCAAGGGGTAGAAAAAGGAAAATAGTGGAACTCCATATCCGCTATTGAGTCCGGGTGCCCAGCGCGGAAAAAGATGACCGGAGGCGATCATGCGGCCGAATTCGTAGAATCGGATCAAATGATACTCTCCGTCATGGGTCGGTAAAAACCCGGGCACAAAAAGCCAACGCACGGCTATCACACTGACAATGATGACTACAAGAAATCCCATCTTCGCAATAAATAGATTCCTCCTATAATTCATAGACGCTCACTGATTCATCTCTATACACCACCCGCGCCAGAGTATCCATGGTGTCATTATCCAAAGTATATTGAAAATCTTTTCTCTCTTTTGGTATCACGACATAGCGTATAGAGTGTTTCTTCATTTCCGCAATAGTATTTTGATTGAAACTGGTTAGCCACGTATCGATTTGTTTCCTCCTGCTCCAATAATCATACCCCATGACGGAAACATAATATTCATGTCCGAGATAGTTCTTACGACCCGTAAGCACGACGGGATCATACAGCGCGGGCTCTGCGATAAAAACACTGCCTGAATCAGTCTTCGTGGTAATCCATTGCATAAACCTATTCTTCGGCGCATCATCAATTATTAATTGATAATCATTTTTCACAACCATGAGATTAAATAACCCTGAAGTGATCGATAGAAAAACAGTGCTCACCGTAAGAATCCTCCAAGCGATACCACGCTTCTGCCACCACGACACGATAAGATGTGCGATAAAAGGAAGTGAAAGGGCTGTCGCAAAATTTATAAGTGAATGGTTATGTTCTATCCGGTAGCTTATCTGCACCGTATTGGCAATGAGGAATAGGAGACCGGCACCGATCAACAACCGCCTTCCTGCCTCGCTAGTCAAACGATATGCACATGGGATAAGAATGACAAAAATGCCAAGATTATATATCCAAAACATAATCCAGGAAGCCCACGATAGCGGTTGAGGCGCGAGATACCCGGGATTCCACAGCTGGCCTAACGAAGTCGCGGATCTCATAGAAATAATTTGTATTAGATGTGGTATGGCAACCAAAAAAGCAGTGCCCACGAGTAATATCAACGCTTTATTTCTTTTTCCCAACAGGAGTGCCATCACCATGATTCCCGTCGACGCAGCGACCACAACATGAACTCTTGTGGCTGCGCCAAGCAGGAGTCCCACGATAATCCATCGGCTATCCGGTATCCGTTTATTGCCATCTGACCACCCGACGATCATCCAAATCACCCAAACTGCTATCGCCATACCGGCTATAAGGTGCCGCTGATTGAGATATGGGGCAAGCGTCGAATATATCGTAATAACCGATCCGTCAAACGGCCCTTTGTGGATATAATCGGGGAATCGCCAAAAATAAGAAAAAAATGAAAAATTTTTAGGTGCCTCCCTCAGAATGTCAATAAACGAAAGGTTGCCCGGTAAAACAAAGAGCACAATGGACAATAAACCTACCACTTTTTTACCATTTGAAAATAGTATTGCCAACCGATAAAGTCCATAGAGAAGTATTGTAAGCGCAAGCGCGCTTATCCCGTTGAGCGCGAAATCTATACGTATCCCGATCCTCACCAACAGTCCCGCCAGCCAATCTACCGCGTAGTGATACACGAGTGGACGCCCTGGAAAAAATGGTGACTCAGGTCCCCTGTTTTGCCCACTAGCAAATGACCGGATGAGGCTTATGTGAAGACCAAAGTCACCGACCTCATGCCGTGCAATGCGGAATTGGGACGTACCGGCATCGTACCCAAAACTTTTGGCCATAAGCCACCAGGAAAAGAGCAAAAGAACAACTATAAGGATGGCATCACCGATGACGCGTTTTACCATAGAAGAGCGCGCTTATAGCGGGCGGCACGAATGTCACAATTTTTTTAACTAATGGCGTCATCCCGCTCCATGAGCGGGTATAAAAAAACGGAACTATCCGCAACATGAGACCAAATGAAAATCCGTAAGACACCGCGTGGAGTAGCGTGGGTTTATCTACAAGCGCGAGAAACGTGAGTGGCCAGATGAAATACCATGCATAGATTTCCTCACGGATTGGCGACAAAAAGAAAATCACATACATAGCGACACTCGCCCAATACCATACCTGCTGCCACAGAACATCTGGACTTATGCGAGATTCCCGGAATTGGGGCTTCTTTAATTCCGGGAATCGACTCCTACGCATAAGTCCAAATAAACACCAAATAAACACTGGGGCCAAAAATATTGTTGCTCCCTTGATGAGTATTGAAGCTACAAAAAGAAGTAGACCAAGAACATATCTTTTTTTCTTGAGCAAAAAAAAACCTCCGAGCGCCAGAGCCATCATGACGACATCATTATGGCCATCGACAAGTGTCGAGAGCATGACCAGCGGATTGAGGGCAAAAAATGCCAAAGCCCAGGGCTTTCTTTCCGAGGCAATCCAAATGAGATAACAAAGGACCAAATACCATACGGTTATAAAAATTTTGAAGGTAAATAACGTGAATAAGAGATTACCGGCCCCTAAAAAATGCGGAATAGCCGTGAGCGCTATCCAGACGGGACCGTAGAGCGCCACTTTATTCGCTGCATGGAGAAAACTAAAACTCGGCTCGTTGGGCAAATCTATGGGCATAACAATGTACGGGTTTTCCCGGTAAAGAAAAGTAACTTTTGCCGTCGCAATATAATTGAAAATATCGTTTGAGAGGGCAGGATACGACCATACCAGAATGGCAATACTGCCGGCGATCAACAGCCAAATATGTTTTGACGTCAATGATCCTTTTTTTATACGGTATAACACCCAAAAATACCATCCAAAAAGCGCGGTGACGGTAGACGTATACCAAATGACCGGATACAGTGTTTGAAAATAAATAACGGGTTGAAGCGAAGCAATTTTGGGTAATAATGCGTTTGCGTCCACAAATCCCCATGACGGTATCGTCAAAAAAATAAGCGTTATATAGTAGAATATAGTAGCAACCATAACACACCATGTATTAATTCAATTTTTTACGGAGACGAACGTACCACCCACACAAAACATCTGCTGCAAATATATATGCAAACGGCAGTATCGGTAATAAATATCGCGCAGAGGATTGATTTAATGAAATCATGATAAAGTAGGCAATCGTCCACAAATACACTATTTGCTGAGCAAGAGATAAACGAAAAAATGAACGAGTGTGATTCAAAATCCAAATCCATGTCAGACCAAAAAGAACGGGCCAGCTGAAATGCCAATTCGCGTCGCGAATCACTGGCTGGTCGCCCCACCATACATGCCAACGATTAAAGAAAATTAAATCCCACACCGTAAAAAAACGATTTAATTTACTCACATTGTAGATATAACTCCACTTTTGAATCCCTAAGACACTCCACGGCGTATACCCACGATAATATATTGGAATATACGAAACAATTGCGACAACAGCGATCGATAGGTAACCGAAAATGAGCCACCCAATGAGATTTCTCTTATGAAACATAATATATGCAGTATAAATAGCCAGGAGCGGTAGAGAAATCGAAAATATTTTTGTCATCATTGCTGCTCCAAGCAATACCATGGAGATGAATATCAAAAATCCGCTTTTTTCAAGTCCTTTGATAAAAAAATAGACGGACCATATCTGAAACGTCATCATAGGAATGTCCAACAGTGGCATAAATTTAAATTGACTCGTAATTAAAGGCTGAAATAAGATGATTATAATAAGTATCAATACGATGGGCGTCGAAGAAATAATTTCTTTTCCCAAAAAATATATACCGGTTAAAAAGAATATAAATACTACTATCATGATGATATTCGGATTATCAAATAATACGATCGACAATGAAAATAGTTGCTTCCCCAACGGTGGCGTGCCAGGATTGACATCCAATAAGCTTTCCCCCTTGAGATAGGCTCCTGCTGCATATGCATAAAGCGTCTCATCGGGAATGGATGCGGTCGGATGTATACTAATATATTGTGAATTAAGATAAGCATTTTTATATGCTTCATATCCGGCCCAATACGAACCTTGAAAATACGAACGCGACTCATACATCAGAAATCCGAAACGGATAATGATAAATGTGACAAGGAGGATAGTTATCATCCGTGGTTTACGCCTCATCATAGTTCGTTAAATTGATTAATGTTTTTGCGTTCCTCTATTGCTGCATCAATTGATTTATGGAGCGGGAGTAAGATCGGAGATTGTTTCTCTGGTTGCCAAAGCATCTCAGCGGGAAGTTGGCTTCTTAATGTGTGTAAGATTGATTCATGAACTACAATATAATCCTGTATTATGGGTATCATAGAGCTGATATCGTTATGTTCCTGCTTCGATAATACGATGAGCAAGGATAAACGATGAGCGTAATTATTCGAACGATCTAGTGCATCAAGCGCGAGAACATATTGTTTGTATTCAAAGAGCGTTTTTGCTTCAACGAGATATTTATCGGATAAAGAAAGGTAATATTTCGTTTTTGCGATACTTCCGAAGTACCAATACTTTTTTATATCATCAACTGCTCTTGAAATTCTGTAAAGCTTGTTCCCCGGCATATAGGAAGGATAAGGAAGAACATAGCCGGCAAAAGCTGGACGGACAATAAACAGTAAGCAATAAACAATAAGCAATAAGAAAAAAAGGGGAATTCTCCAATTATTTATCATACAATTTCCTCATGATTTCGACTATACCTCCAATACGCGAGAGGGTGGTGCAACGCCGAAAATAAAGCGAAAAGTAATCCCCAGTATCCGTCAAGAAATCCTTTATGACGAACGTAGAGAAGAATAAACGTAACGGATGGCTTCACTGCATTGTATACGAACCATGTGACAAGATTAACGGATAACTTTTGATGTTTCATCTCTTGCGCCTGAAGGGCAATATATGAATTTGCCTTATACCAATACTCCGCAATTGAGCTGTATGAATGATGAAGAAGTGGATTGATAATATATCCGATCTGTCCGTCAACGCTAATCTGCTCATGCACACTCTTGCAAGGAAAATTTGCCTTCCCTCTCCTGACAAGCCGGATGACGTAATCCGGATACTGACCACCCTTTCGCATCCAATGACCGCAGAAGAAATTCTTCCGCGGGATATAGTAACCATTCGGAGTCAAAAGTCGAAAGTCGCCTGCCCGCAGATGCTTCGCGTCAAGCGTTGCAGGCGGGAAAGTCAAAAGTCTCATTAGATTGAGTATTTCTTCTCGGAGTTCGGGTGTGACTACTTCATCTGCGTCCAGCTGGAGGATCCATTCACTACGGCAGGCTACAAGGGCTTTTTGTTTATTAATATGAAATATCGGCGGATTATCTGAATGGATAATCCGGGCGTTATAGCGCTTCGCGATCTCAAGAGTACGATCCCGCGATCCCCCATCGACAAGGACTATTTCGTCAGCCCATGCAACCACAGAAGAGAGGCATGCATCGAGTTTCACTTCCTCGTTGTAGACGGCAATGGCTACTGATGATGTGATCTTCTTTTTTGCCATAGGAATCCACCTATACCTATACTGGTTAGTACCACAATCGATAGAGCGCTGATCCAATTTGCCGTACGCCGAACTTTTGTATCACTAAAACGTATCTTCACGGTATGGGTTCCTTTCGGAACAAAAAACGTCATCAACCCTCGATGGAGAGAGCTTTGAAATTCTATTGGAATAATGTTGTTGTCCACAAATACATTCCAACCCGGAAAATAAAGGGTGTTTTCGACGAGTTGGACTTCATGTTCATTCGTTATAGCATACTCTCGGGTCGTTGTATTGCGTAGACGCGTCTCTATACGAGCATCCCCACTGATAACTTCAATCGGGGCTTTTGGCCGCTGTTCCATAAATCGAACGGACCAAATCGGACTCGCCTCACCCGTGTCTGTCGTACCATCAAAAATTCCGGTAAAATATTCATGCGGATAATTTATGTACCCGTTCGGATACCACATATTCGAGCTGATAATTATAGATAATAAACAAAATACCGTACAAAAAAACCGTGTGACATGTTGACCTTGCCGATATATTTTGAGTATGTGAGATATCGTAAGCCCACCGAGTACCGCAGCAAGAAATGTGGTTAACGAAAGAAACCGCCATGGAAATTGCAATTTAATCATGAGAGGAATATTCGTCCATATGCCTGCAGATTGTGGTGTCATGAGAAATAACGCAGAAAAAAATAAGACCAAGCACCCACCGATCAACCATCTATCTCTCCAATGTCTTGCTTTCCACATACACCAAAATGATCCTATGATTGCTATCCAACCGCTCATCCCGATCTCCTTACTAAACTCAGTTCCACCACCAAAATTCCATGAAGAAGAGATAAACCAATTCCATGCAGTAAATCCACCAAGCGCACCTTGCGTCACTTTATCAATTAAAATATATTTTTGTTCAAAAACTGCCGGCACCCAAAAAAAAGCGGAAAGTAAAAAACCAAACATAAGTCCCATCAGACCGAAAAATACAAAAAAATGCTTCTGTTTCGTTTCATAAACACAAAGATATAAACCATATATTCCAACAATAGGTAAAAATATTACACTCAGCGCATTGTGACTTAAAATAAGTCCCGCAGTGCTTAAACCGAATATAATCGCCGACGATATATACTGTTTAGGATACCGGGCCAACCGTAATAAGCTCCAACATAGCAATGGAGGATATATAAATGCAACGTGCTCCCCGAGTGCGCCACGTACATATAAATCCACAAACCGATATGGAGCAAATGTGTACAAGATCGAAGCGACTACTCCGGAGACTATTCCCAACTGTTCGCGTATCCAAAAAAAGATTGTTAAAGCACTTAAAATATAGGCAACTGCAAAAACCAATTTTGTACTGTCAACCAAGGAAAATCCTACGATATGAAATAGTGACGCGACATAAGAAGGCAGAGGATATACGAATTCAATTATTGGACTGCCGTATCCCCAATTGAGATTGGAAGCCCACCGGGGTACAATGTTTCCTTCCATAAACGATGCATAAAAATTTGCAATTCGGGCTATATGGATCCTACCATCATGCGTCAGGGGTATACCTTCATGAAATAGAGGCACCAAAGGGATCGTTGATACGACCACGAGCCAAAACCACGAAGATTTCACCATTCGTCTTATTATGTTCATAAATTGTATGAATGTATTCACGCACCTATCGAATGAGTAACTTTTTTCCATATCGAAGGGAGCGTAATAAAACCCATAACCCTAACAAGCCAAACGAGATACTACTTATGATGTTTGCGACCGTTCTGACCCTTGTGTCACTGAAATATATGGAGACGTTATGCTCGCCAAGAGGCGCATAAAAAGTTATGAGTCCCCGATACGCAGGATCCTGATATTCAATCTGCGTCTCCTTGCCGTCAATAAATACCTTCCATCCCGGAAAATACAGCGTGTTTTCTGCTATGCGCAGCGTTTCTTCTGCCATCACCCTATATTCTCTCTGTGTTGTATTCTTGTGTGTGAGCGTTACCGTACCGCTTCCTTCTATAAGTAGAGCGGGTTCGGTCGGGCGCTTCCCCATCTGTCGAATCGACCATATCGGCGAACTTTCTCCAGTATCTGTGGTGCTCGGATATATGGCGCTATAGACTGATTCGTCACGCTGTTGATATCCCGATGGATGCCACATGTTTGCAGTAAAAAAAATAGACAGGAAACAAAAAACAATAAGCAGAATATGCTTATTGTTCCGAAGTAATGATGGGATTGATATTCCTCCCAAAATAGCAGAAGCCAATACCGAAAGTGATAAAAATCTCCAGGGAAATTGAAACTTTTGAAGTAACACTATCCTCTGCCAGATAACACCTGATGCTTCCGTCATCATAAATAATGAAAGTATCAGCATTCCTAACGTTCCAATAAGTACGATACGGATCTTCTGAACCTTCGTTTTCCACAGAACAATAACCGACATCACGATACCGATCCATTGGGCAAAACCCAGAAATTTCGGCAACACTTCGCCGCTACCATAATTCCACGCTGAATAGAAAAACCACGTCCATGGTACAAAACGGTTCAGTGCTTCCCCTGCCGTCACAATATCGCGGAGTGTATATTTTCCTTCAATAAATGCTGGAATCCAAAAAAAGGCAGAAAGAGCAAAACCGAGAGACAAAAGACAAGAGACAAGAAGCAAGAAACGAAACTTATTCTTTGCTTCAAAAAAACATAAATAGAGAGAGTACATCAATATCAAAGGCAACATCATGAGAGCAACTGCGTTATGAGATAAAATGAGTCCGGCAACTCCGAATGAAATCGCAAATATAGAAATCAATGTGGAGCCTTTCGATTTGGAAAGCACTAATAACCCCCATAAAATCAACGGAGGAAATACAAAGGCCACATGCTCGCCAAGCGCACCGCGGACATAAAGATCCACAAATCGGTATGGAGCAAATATATACAACAGGGCTCCTATAAGCCCTGCACGTTTTCCAAACGCGCTACTCATCCACAGATACATCGTGAGAGCACTTAAAATATATGCAACACCAAAAACAAGCTTTGTACTGTCTACAAACGAAAATCCTATACCATGAAACAGCGAAGCAACATACGAAGGCAACGGATAGAGAAACATGAGTATTGGATGTCCGTATCCCCAATTTAGGTTTCCTGCCCAACGTGGGATGAGATTTCCCTCAGATAGCGACTGGTAAAAATTGGCAATTCGCGCGACATGATCGGGCGTATCATGACCCATGGGCAACCCCGGTCGAAAAAGGTTCAAGATCGGAAGTATCGAAAGAAAAATAAGCAGCAACGGAATGAATCGTTTCATATACTAATATTCCCGTTTTTCGAGTATGAGCCCGTTGAGAAGCGTTTTTATCCATATTGTTTTCCCGCCTTGCACCACTGTTTCCAGCCATCCATTTTGGCGCCACGGTTTATCATTATCCGGTTCGATGATCAGGTATGCTAATCCTTTTTTTTCGTAATGGGGTACGTATCCATACGTCTGCTTTCCGTACGTTTTAAATAAATAATCATACGGCCAGGTATACACGGAAGGAATAAAAATGAATACAGAAAAAGATTTGCCATCGGCATCTTGATAGATGGTATCAAGCACGAACCGCTTTCCCTGAATTTTTTCAAATTTCCCCGTATCGCCCAGATCGGACGTATACGAGACATACATCCGAAATACGGATCCCACACCGAGACCCAAGATAAATAGCGCAATCACGATAAACGCTAACGAAACAAAGGGCGTGTTCTTTTTTCTCTGAACACACGCCACTATCGCGTAGGTAAATAGCAACGTAAACCCAAGGCGCGTATGGGTGAGATAATAATCCCAAACGACATTATTTAACACCAAATATCCTGCCCATGTTGTCATCAACATGAGCACTAAAAATAGTATAAATTTCCGGTGTTTAGATTCCCGTACTTGAAATAAACCAAACCCGACGACCGGCATGACGGCATATAATAATATCTTTTGCATCTGACCGGAAATCCATCCGAATTCAAATGTAAATGTATTCGTAAAATTATTCCAATAGTCTACCCCGTGAGCGTATAACCTTTTGGACTCAAAGATTGAGCTGCCGCCCGCGCCGCCACTCACGGTATATTCCCATGCCGACCGGACCGCCATAAATCCATGCCTTGCTTCAAACAGAAACATCGGCAAATACCCGAAGACAATGGCAAGCACGCAGTACAGATATACCCGTACGTCACGGATTTTATAGATGAGGGGTATGGACAGCAACACTGATACAGTCAAGGGTACGGCAACGCCAAGCTGAGAATGATAGCTAAATCCGGACATAAATACGGCGAGTGGCGCATATTTCCGGGGATTTTGGGGAATTTTATAGACAAAATACAAAGCCAATAGTACAAACGGAGTAATCGGATGACTGCTCCAAATAAATCGCGATTGTGAAACGATGAGTGGGGAGACCGCGACAAAAAATAATAACAGTATTGATCCGATCTTACCGAATATCTGGTGTCCGATATACCACGCAAGCATCAATGAGAGAACTCCAAAAAGAACCATGAATAGTTGGCCGCCGATCGGGTTTCCGTTAAATAATATGTATGCAAGCGCAATAAGATAAAAATATCCAGGTCCGTGGAATATCCCGTTTATTCCGGCGACACCGGACCCTGCTTCCGCGCCAATCAGGGTGAATTTGTGGTTCACTACGATATCGTACGCAGCCAGGTAATCCCGCCCGTGATCATGACCAAAAAGATAATTGCCATTGATAAGCTCGGGTATCCGAAGAAAAATTCCCCATAAAAAGATACTCACGAAAAGAAAAATAAAAAAAACGTTCTTTGTGATTATATTCAGTTTCATATCATTATTCCCTGTCGGTAATATGTATAGCTGGAGTGCCATCCAGGTTGGTAATGTTCAATTTCGTACCGTGTATTATTTCCTTCGGCGTTCCGATGTATAGTACACTGCCATCTCTCTTTTCGTTCGGCCAGTCAATTTTCCGGAATTCGTATTTGTTAAAACGATTAAACTTTTCATCAAAACCTCCGGATACCGTACCACCCTGTGCGAGATACTTTTGAGGATCGTATTTACTAAAGAAAAGAAAAAACATATATGGTTGTTCGAGATCCGTAGAAACTACAATTTTTGTGTATTCATCAGTATGTGCTTCTGCGTATTCTACTGCTTGTTTATATCCATATTGCCAATACTGAGAGTATTCAGCATTCATATGAATAAAATACATGTGTAGGTAATACAGACTCATGCCTAGTATCATAGTGACTAATGCTGCGATGAATGGTATTTTTACTATTGGTCTATAATTTTTGATATATTCGAACATGGACAACACTCCTATTGCAGAAAATACCTGAAAAGAAGGCAAAAATACCAAAGTTCGGATCGCATGGGGCAACTGTGTCGTCGGTGAGGCGGCTACGGGTGCCAAAACGAACCATCCGAGAAATAACAAGTTCGTAGGTTTTCTTACTCTCAGCAATTGATAGATTCCGATCAAAATAAACGGCAGCTCCCAGATATAGAGTAAACCCATTCCCGGAGCGTGGTGTCGCTCATGATCCCCAGTAATAAATAACCATTTGGGAGAAAAATGAATGAGGTATCCCCGTATGACGGTTTTCGCATATTCAATCCGCCGGTTGTCAAATAATTGCCCGAGAACATAATTATGCGCTTTATCATATTCCAATTTTTGAATATTTACCGACAATAACTGAGTCTGCTCCCGGAAAGAGCTCGTTCCTTGTAGCCGCATAAGGGAATTTTTATTAAGAAAAACCGGCACGAGCGGTAGCAACACAATCAACCCAAAACATGAAGCAGTCATGACGTATTTCTTATTTTCCAGTAATTGCTTTTTGAATAGTATGCACAACAATACAAGGAGGGTGGGTACAAAAACCCGTTCACTATGATACGCATAAAAAGCAAGCGCAAAAAGCACGAATCCTATGACTAAACCACGACGATCATAGAGTCCCCGGATGAAAAAATACGCAGCCCATATATTGATCGTTAATCCAATATTCGCTTCAAAGGCTATCCGCGAAAATTGTATGTGCCATGGTGAAATGGCCATAAATAATGATGCGAGAATTGGCAATGCACCTGCGATTCTGGGCGAAACTCCCATCACGGTCTCACTCTGATCTTCCCGGGCGTGACGCACTAAAATTTCTACTAAAAAATATGTCCCGAGAACTGCCAATACGCCAAATAACGCAGAAGGTAACCGAACGGCAAAAACAGAAAGTCCAAATACTGCAACCGATGGAACAGTCAGATAGACATACAATGGAGGTTTATAATCATCAAAAGACCGAAAACTTAATGGCAAAAAGGACCCATACTCATCCCGACCGGTTTTCAATATACTGTACGCGTTATACCCCAGAGACACTTCATCCCAGTCAGGACTCACCGGCACGGCACCTAACTGCCAAAATCGCAAAACGATCGCGAGAAATAAAATAATCGCAACGGGAATCGCTGAATATAATCGTTTCATAGCGGATTACTTCTCAAATAAGGTTAAAACCGGACTACCGTCTAATAATGCAATAGTTTTTATAATTTTTACTCCTGTTGGAACTTGGTTGGGTGGGAAAATGTAGAGTGAACCATCATCCAGAACAGGAAGCGCACTCCCAAAAATAAACGGACCGAATCCGTCAACATGATAAAACCCTGCAGCGTCAAAATATGATGAGTTCCTTTTTTGAAACTCCTCAGGATTATATGCGGTATAAAAAAGTGCATACATATACGCCCTGCCGATTGACTCACTTAAATATATTTTTTTATACTTATTCGTATTGGCGTTTACATATTGAAGCGCCTGCTTGTATCCATATTGCCATTCACCGGAATATATTCTCGGGTAATGGATGTAATAATTATGAAGGTAATAGCTGACATTCCCTACATACAAAACAACAAGCAATATACTGCATAAAAGATAAACCTTCTTTTTGTGAACGTTGCTCAAAAAAACGACAATACCAAAAGCAATAAAAATATGCCAAGTCGGAAGTGAGTTGAGTATTCGAAGAGCGTGAGGTGTCTCGCGGGCAACAGCCGCAGGAATAATCGCCGTGATAAGCCAATAGATCAAAAACCACGCCTGCGGACGGAAATATGCAAACATGGTGTACACGCCAAGCAACAAGAACGGCAAATCCACACCATACAGTTGGCCTACATCCTGTGTAGAGAATTTCGGATTACCATCGCCTTTTATGAACAAAAAATCCGCGGTAAAATGATCAAAATAGTGAGATAAGAAACTGCGGGCATACCCTATTCGTCTATTGTCAAAAATAGCGGATATAAACGAATGATTATCAAATGCTCTCCGGTCGTTTGCTCTCTCCACGATACTACTATCTGAAAAAATATTCACTTCGTTATACCGAAGTCTTGCTTCTTTAGAAAATAAATGCGGAAGTATGGGGAGTAGGAGAACGATCGATAGAATAATTCCTCCCAGAAAAATCTTTTTATGGACTACTACCTGTTTTCCTATGAAAACAACTACCCCGAGAGCCGCAAACGGGACGAAATACCGTGCACTGTTGAAGGTATAGACCGCAGCGACAAACGGCAGCCAACAAACCCAGTAGAGTCTCTCCTGTCGACGAGCCGCCAAGCATAACACAGTTCCAAGGACGATAAAAAAGAGGGCAATAGTTGCCTCAAACCCGGCCCGCGACAGATTGATGTGCCAGGGAGACAACGCCAGTATCGCTGCTGCAATACTGGCAACATCAAATGACCAATGACCAATGACCAATGGTGATATTTCCTTTTCCCGAAATAATTCTTTTACGAGAAAATACGTTAATAGGACGGTCAATGTACCAAAAATTACTGAAGGCAATCGGACGGCTAATTCGTTCAAGCCGAACAATGCGACAAAAGGAACAGTGAGATAAATCGCGAGCGGTGGTTTATAGTCGCCGTAGCCCACAAACGTATCAATCGGCAAAAACCGGCCATGTTCATCGCGACCCGTCTTAAGGATGCTATATGCATTGTATCCAATCGATACTTCATCCCAAGAGAGAGCCGGAGGATTATCCCAAACGTTATAAAAACGGAGACCAAACGCAAGACCTACAATAAAAATTAATATGATTCGTATTTTGATACTCACGGTTTTGGAATAGTAATGACCGGCGCTAGTGATATGCTTTCAATCAGTTGAAACGCTTCGGCTCCATCTCTCCAGTTGATGCGTTCGATGAGCTTCGAATTTGGCGTGGCGATGCACCCACCCTTATTTATATACAAAATCCGTAAACCGGGATACTGTCGATCCATAGTTTCACGATATTTTGCGCTGGGACAGTCTAACGGAACAAATATATATTTATCATACCCTGTATAATCATAATCTCGTGGTGATCCCAACTCTTGATAACGCGCGGGGCTATAACCCGTATAAAATAACAAATAAATATACGGACTTGAGTTCGTTTTTGTAACAACAATTTTATCGTAATTCTGGGTACTTTGTTGCAGGGACTCTACCAACTCCTTGTAGGCAAATCCACGATAATAGGGTAAATGAAAAGGCTGATGAAAAAACAATGCGTGGATAAAAAACGAAATATTGACCCCATAGAAAACAGCTATTCCTAAAACCACACCGACGCGAAAGTTCTTACGAACGCATGCAATAGATTGAAGGATTCCATATGCAACCAAGATGCTGCCCGGCATGATCGCAAAATAGTATCGATGAATATTTGGAGTTTCCTGACCAAATACTGCCAACCCGAGCGGCGTAAGTAATAACCATCCGAATATGAAATATCCCCACCGCTTTTTCGACTTTACTATTTGATACAAACCAATGAGCATGAATGGCAAGTCGATCAAATACATAAATCCAATATTTGGAATTTTTTCCCGTTCCGGTTGATTCGCCTGAAAAAATAAAAAGTCAAATCCAAAATAATTAGTGTAATTACGGATCATATATCTGCCATAATCAACAATTTTATTGTGATATATACGAGTGGATAGCATGGGAGACCCCGATACTCCATCTTCCCGTATTTGTTCGTTGAGCGGCAATATCACATCCTGAGATGAAAATATATTTACTTGCCCGAAACGGGAACCCGAAGATCCAAACATCAAATATATAGCGGTCAACAGAATAGCTATCATATATCCAGCAAAAACAAGTTTCATTTTTTTATCCAATCGCGGGAAGTAATACCAAAATAAAAGCGGAATAAATCCCAACAACAATACTCTGGGAGAGGCATAGGTGAAACAACTTATAATCCAAAATCCTAATCCACAGACCGCCCAGATATATTTTTTGGTGTCCACATATTTTCCGGCACAATACCAGCCAACGAGCATAAAAAGCACGGCAACCAATGGATCACTTTGCGCTCTTGAAAGAAGTACGGAACTTGGTGAAAACGAAACGATCGCTGCGGTGATCAATGAAAGAAGTACATGTTGTGTAAGTGCAAACGTCACAACTGCGGATACCAACACAATCAATATTCCTGCGACAGCAGAAGGCATTCTGACGGAAAATTCATTGAGTCCAAATAGTGCGACAAATGGAACAGTAAGATAGGAATAGATAGCTCCCTTATAGTCATCAAACGACCTGAGCACAAGTGGGATTGGCTTGCCGTATTCGTCTTTTCCGGTTTTCAGAAGTGAATACGCATTGTATCCAAAAGCAGCCTCGTCCGCGTGAAATCCTTCCGGAATCTTATCGATTTTCCATATACGGATGATAGCCCCAGACAAGAGAATAAAAAAAAGTATAACAAATATCTGCGTTCGTTTCATGGCTAGTATCGTAGTATTTTTTGGACTCTTCAAGTATTATATCCTAGATAAAGAAAAAAACATGGGCAAATCTCTATTATTATATCTGACAGCAGTTACCCTATTTACCCTGGTTTTATTTTGGCCGTTTACCCTCCATATCCACGACTCGGTCGTCAATGTCATCGACCCTTTATTTTACGCATGGAATTTATCGCATAATGCTGACCATTGGTTTAATGGTTTTGATGCACTCGTCAATACAAATATTTTTTATCCTCTGACCAACACCATTGCGTACTCAGATACTCTTTGGGGCCAAAGTGTATTTATAAACCCGATTATATGGATTACCCATAACCCGATCTTGGCACAAAACATAGCTGTCCTTCTCTCATTCCCACTTTCAGCTCTGGCTATGTTCCTGCTGTCGTATTATTGCACGCGAAATAAAATAGCATCCTTTCTATCCGGAGTATTTTATGCTTTTTCATACCCACGGCTTTCTCAAGTCGGACATCTGCCCATGATCAGCAGTCAATGGCTACCCCTCTATATACTCTATCTGTTTAAATTTTTGGGTGACCGTACCCGGAAAAATTTCCTTCTCGTATGCATCTGGTATATTCTTTCGATAACATCAAGCATCTATTTTGGTATTTTTCTCATACCGGTAACCGTGATCATGATCGTTGCGGACGTTATAAAACATTTGTATCGTCATACCGTATACCAATATAAAAATACAGCACTAACCATCCTTCCTGTGATCGTGCCGTTTATCATTGTGGTAGGCATCGTATTATTCCCGTATATCCGCCTAAAAGCAGAGAATCCTGATATAAAACGCACCATAGACGACGTGACGCATTTACGGGCCAACATAACGGATTATTTCAGCGTGCTTCCCACTAGCCTCAATATCTATAAGCTTCCGACTAACACGAACGAACACGTTCTCTTCCCTACGATCACGGTACTTCTCCTTGCTGTCTTTGGTCTCGTTACATCGTATAAACGCAATAGATACACGGTGAGCATAATCGTACTTATTGCATTCATGTCTTTTGTCCTGTCTCTTGGAAATGAACAGAGATTTACTATCGGATCATATCTCACTGACTCTATAAAGCTACCTTATTATTACCTCTATACCATATTCCCAATGTTTCAAATGATCCGCGTACCTGCCCGATTTGGAATATTTGTCATTATTGCTCTCAGTGTACTTGCGGCATGGGGCATCGATCATGTCCTGAAAAAAAGTAAATCATTATGGATGATGGGAATATTTCTTTGTCTGTTTATTTTTGAAGTCTGGCAAACCACCACTCCATTCGTCACTATCCCTCTTGAGCAATCTATTCCAGACATCTACATGTGGATACGCGACCAACCTGAACCAATGATACTCGCCGAGCTTCCCGTATCTCTATCCTTCTACTACGGGAATAACATGGAAGATCAATTATATAGATCCTATACTGCGCTCGGGAAGCCGGATGTCTATGCGTTAGAAACGTATCGGATATACTTCTCATCTTTTCACAAAAAACGCATGATAAATGGCTATAGCGGCTTCTCGCCGGAAAGTTATAATAGAATAGTGGACACTCTGGAAAACTTCCCTTCTGAAGTCTCGATAAAAGCCCTGCAGGACATCGGTGTGACGCATGCAGTCCTCCATATTCGGCAATATGAAGAGAAAAAAAGAAATGAAATAATACAAGCTCTGACTAACGCATCATTGTTGACCCTCACCTATTCTCACAACGATGATCTAGTCTATACAATTAATAAGAAGCAATAATATCTATGAAAAGACTATTACTCCTCTACAAAAACCCTTTCTGTATTCTTGGGTTTATTACCATAATATTTTTCTGGCAAATATTTTTCAAAGGATATGTTCCTTTTCCCGGTGATTTACTGCTTTCGGAATATAATCCCTGGCGCCAGAGCTCCTACTTCGGATACGCTCCTGGAGCAGTACCGAATAAAGCTCAATATTTTGACACAATCCGGGAATTCTACCCATGGTTGGACTTCACCGTTGGCGAAATAAAAAAAGGAAACATGCCACTTTGGAATCCTTATAACTTCTCCGGACAACCGCATATAGCCAATTTCCTTACCGCAGTTTTCTACCCTCTGAATTTCATTTATTTTACGATCGGGACCATCCGTGGATACTCTCTCATGATTGTGCTTGCCCCATTCCTAACGTCCATATTTATGTATTTGTATGCCAAAAAAATCGGAATCTCTCCAATCGGATCTTTCTTTTCTGCATTGATACTCGCGTACTCTTCGTATATGGTTGATTGGCTGGAATTCGGGGTGGTAGGACATACTCTTGCCTGGTTTCCGCTGGCGCTCTACGCGATAGAACATTTACGGACCGGTCATAGCACGAAACACTCTCTTATCTTGACGTTTGCGTTGACCGCGTCATTATTTGCCGGATATCCGATGGATTTTATCTTCTATTTCAGTTTTGTTTTACTCTATCTTGTTTATATTGCCTTTATAGATTCCAAAATCAAGAAACAGCCGTTTACCTTGCCTTTTACCCGTGTCGCACCATGCGTAGCATTCTCTTTACTCATCGGGAGCATACAGCTATTCCCCGCTATAGCGTACTACCTCAAGTCAGCCCGGACATCTGTACCCTACGATTTTTTGATAAATAATATGCTCGTACAACCATATCAGCTGATTATGACCGTGATACCTGATTATTTCGGTAATCCCGTCACAAAAAACTATTGGCTTACGACATCGTATGTAAGCCTGACGTTATCGTTCGGACTCGCGCCATTACTCTTTGCGTCCATTTTTATCTTCAACCTGCATAAAAAGGAGCGTGTCATGTATCATCGGGAACATCTGTTTATTGCCGCACTCCTCACCATCTATCTCCTCATCGTAAGAACGCCGCTCACCGAACTATTGTATAGAATGAATATTCCGCTCTTTTCTACAAGCTCACCGACCCATCTGTTAACGATCGCCATCTTCATCTGGAGCATTTTAGCTGGACGGGGGTTGGATCTCTATCTGAAAAACAAAGAAAAGCTATACATGCTTATCCCCACCATTCTCGCATTTTGCCTCGCGTGGGCAGGGTTACTCTTTGTGCCGTATGCATATCAAACAGTAGCACTACGTAACAGCGTCTATTCTACCGGAATTTTTATGACACTATTGGTGTTATTTACTCTCGGATCGATAAAAATGAACGTAAAAAAATACATAATTATACTTATCATCCTCGTGACCATCATTGAACGGTTTGTCGCATTTGGAAAATTCAATCCGTTTGTACCCAAAGCGTACGTGTACCCGCAATCAGAAATTTTGACCCACCTTCAATCCATATCCGGCATCGATAGATTTTATGGATACGGGACAGCAAAGATTGAATCCAATATCAATACGCGGTACAGTCTCCATTCAACAGATGGTTTTGGTGCGATAAACTATGCTTTCTATAACGGTTTTATCCGCGCATCCCAAGACGGAAAAATCGTAAAAACGTTTACCCATATAAATCGTAGTGTCGCGGAAATTGCCACGGGGTATGGGGCAGAGGATCTTCCGCATAATCTCTACAGGTTACGGATGATGGACGCTCTCGGTGTGAAATATATCCTTGACCGCGTCGAAAATCCAAAAGACGACGCTACATTTCCGCGCGACCGGTTCGCGCGGATCTGGGACAATACCGACGGATGGGCAATCTATAAAAATATGTATGCCGCTCCGAGATACTTTTTAACAGATAAAATACAATATTACAGTACTGATGCAGAATTCGAAAATATATTTTTTGATCCGAGCTTTAATCCGAGAGACACGGTAGTGTTAGAAAAAAAAGCAGAACCACTCATTCACGTTCTTCCGGCAAAGGAAAAAAACGTTGAGCTTGTACGGTATGAACCCAACACCATACAATTCCGTACCAAATCCGATACAGCGCAAATTCTCTATCTTTCAGATACGTACGATAAAGGATGGAAATCATTTATTGACGGCAAACAGACCGGAATGTTGAAAGCAAATTACGCATTACGGGCGATAAATATCCCGGCCGGAACGCACACTGTTGTCATGAACTACGCACCGGACGAGTTCACATACGGCATAATCGTATCACTCATAGGATTCATACTTTTCACAATTTTTTTAACGGTACGGGGCGGCCAAAACGTTAAAGCGCGCCACTCCCGCCTGTGTTGATTCGACCATATCTTCAAATACACTTGCCGGAATGGCATCAGCTCGAACGCGAAGCACTCTGATGTCATCATTGGCATAATACATATCCAAAAAGGAAGCCGACGTGGTAGATCCTATCAATGAAACCGGCGAATCGATAATATAGCGAATCGGATATTGTTTTACCATAGCTGCGACCTCGATGATATTTAAAGACGACGTGATAATTGATGCGGCTTCTTTTCTTCTTGCGACCTCTTGGGGCGGGGCTTTAAACCAGTACAAAAACTGCTCTCCGGAATAAAACATCGGTCTATCAAGTAACATGCTAAATACCGGACCTTCCGTGTCAAACTTAAAATAGCGTGGGTTTACCAGAAACACATCATTGGAGTGTGTTGCGCTTCTCATGGCTACCGCGCCATCGAGAATCCCCTTCGAAATTGAAAAGCCCCTTTTACTTATAACATCAGAAAAATTTTGGTATGTTCTGTAAAGTGGTCTGGGCACCGTCAAAAAAATAACAATAAACGCAATTGTTACGCTCAAATATCTGTGCCTATCAGTCACATACTGTATAACCAAAGCCGCGTAAAAGGAGGAAAATATGAAAACGGAAATAAGAAAATTAAATGTATTCGACTCTCCGGTATCCTGATTATAGAAAAATCCCAGAAGAAAACTTGTGAAGAGAGCCGGAAACATAAAGACGTGAAACCCCAGCGGAAATTGTTTTAATGTATTTTTAGTATTAAACAGGGCGATGACCTTGGTCCCATAGATGGCGACGATATATATTGCAGTAAATAGGATATTAAAAAACAGTACCTGCATCCATTTATGGTCCCCCTCATAGATAATACGTGCCTGTTCCAACCGTAATAGATTCAACCAAGGTTGAACGATAAAATTCTGTGCTCTCCAAAAACCCAAGTAATATAACCCTCCGGCGCCCGCATTTGTCTGCATATATACGGGAAGAACTAACGCTACGGTGACTAACCCTATTAATGCAGCTATTTTTGACCTATGTCTCATAGCGTCAAATAAGGCAATACTCAACAATCCAACATACATAAAAAAAGCCACATATATCTTCATACCAGCAATGCTGGCAAAAAGAAGTGAGGTGACAATGACTGTCAATACGGCAGGTTTTTTTCGGACATAAAACAACATCATCATTGCAGCTACCCCGACCATCACAGCCATCGCCCTTGGGTAGTTTGCCAAAAAGCCGGGACCGTCTTCAAGGGAGCTCATGGAAAAAGACGGAGCGCTTTGTAAAACAGTGATAATCCAATATATCGCGTCGCTTCCAAAGTAAAAGAAAAAAAGAGTCCACAACCCCAAATTCCCGGATCCGCCCAATTGCCAAACCAAACCAAACAATAATATGCCCATCATGATAGCAATAAGCACGGTCGAATATTGAAACTGCAACTGAAAAACAGGAAGCCCAGATATACGGGATGTTTCTCCAACTACGATATTTGACCAATAGTGATAATTTTCCAACAATGCACCGGTCATACCCGGATGCTCAGGGGGAATTGAATCTATTATTTTTCTTGATAATGATCCATAGAAAAAATTATCATTTGCATTACCGCAGCAATAATAGGCAGTGTCTTTAAGTACCACTCCGGTAAACCAAATAGTCGAGAGCTGCATAAACGAACCGATGAGTATGATCGCCCACAATTTCCAATTCATTGTAAAGGGCGCTCCTATTTCAGTTTTTTGACTTTTCCGCCGCACAATCGCCCATATAATAAAACATACAAATAAATAGAAATAGGTGAGAAACCGTATGTGCAAAACCCCAAAAAGGTAACCCTGGTAAGCAAACAACACCATACCGAGCGTTACGGAAAGCGATATTTTAAAAATCCGGGGAATGCATACTCTACGGAGCAAAAGGGAACCGGGTATATAGTAGGCAATAAATACCACGAAGAAATAGTACAAAAACTGCAGCCAAAATATCGGATCTGTGAGAGAAAATGTAGGCATATGAGAATCTGTATATTTCACCTATCACTCATGATAGTATCATAGTGAAATTATATCGATTATAGTATGAACAAACTTTGGAAACTGCTGGAAAAGCATATCGTTCTGATCAGTATCATTGCGCTTGCATCAGTCTTACGATTTATCCATCTCGATAAAATTCCAGCTGCAATCAGTGGCGATGAACTTCTTTATACAATAACGGCAAAATCTATATACCTGACGGGGCACGATATATCCGGTACGTGGAATCCGTTATCTGTGTTTGCATTCCAATATCCGCCGGGCGAACACCAGGCGGAACTCCCCTATTTTATCCACCTTCTGTTTAGTGGTCCTTTTCCATTTTCACTTCTCATGTCCAAACTTCCATTTGCTTTATTGAGCATCGGAATAGTGATACTCCTGTATAAAATCGCGGAAGTATTATTTGGAACAAAAGTTGCCCAATGTACGGGTTTTATTGCCGCGATCAATCCATGGCTGGTGGTCATGGGCAGAACCGGCTATGAATCCACACCAGCAACCTTTTTTTACCTTCTTTCGCTTTATATGTTACTCACAATCCATTCTTGGAAAATTCTATGGAGTCTCATGCCCTTTTTTCTGGCATTTTACTCCTATATTGGTACAAAACTCATCTTCATTCCTTTTGTTCTCACTGCGCTACTTCTGGCGTATGAGACGAATAACCACCGATTCCGAAAAATGTATGGAGTGTTACTTTTCATTTGCTTTATCTTTATGACTTGGTTCCTGTTTCTCATACATAATGCATCCGGTGGATCCAGAATTTCAGAGCTCTTTTTTCCAAACTCTCCCCAAGTAAGCTCTGAAGTTGATTCCTTGAGAAAATTATCCATACAGACTCCGATTCTTTCAGGAGTGATAAATAAATATACAGTTTATTTCCAAATGATCACTGCTAAATTATTGAGAGTATTTTCACCGTCCTATCTATTTATTGAGGGAGATCAATTCTTCTTACCTGTGAAACAAAGCTTTTTCTATATCATAGATGCTTTATTTGTTTTGCTCGGATCATTATTCCTATTTTCAAAAAATAAACGGAAATGTATCATTGTCATTCTATTTATTCTCATTGGTACCTTTCCCCATATTTTTCATAAAACTTCCGGAGATTTCTCCGGCCACCTTGCGCTCATGTTTCCTTTTATTATTCTTCTGATTGGATTTGGGATATCAAACGCCATCGAACATGTATCCCATAACCATACATCCATGGCTACCCTGATCGTTGTGCTTCTTTATGCATCCAGTCTAAGCGGCTTTAGTATTAACTATTTTTATCAGTATCCACTCGTAGGGGCAGGAGATTTTCACATGAGAGTATTGTCACGGTATCTGAATATGCTCAAAGACGACAACACTTCTGTGACTGTGTATTCGACAACAAGTAGAGACCTGCTGAAAAAATATCTTTTTTACACCAACAGTATGTCCCGTGCTACTATGCCCGAGATGAAACGTATATTTTCAAATGAAGCACAAATTAAATTTCAAAATATCCGATTGGTTTCCTGTGACGATTCAGTAAAATCTCTCACAGACCACAATCTGGTTATTTATGACGAGAAATGCGGTATGAACATAGACTCGCCTTCCATACAAATTTCACGGCTTACTGATGCAGGAGCAATATATAAAATATTTAATGATACTCTTTGTGCTCAATTCAAACTAAATCCATATCCCACAAGAGTACAAATATCAGACTTTAACGTTGAGGGGTTATCAACGGAACGCTATTGTAAAACCTACTTTAATTAGTGTAAATAAGGCACATTCCCGGCTTCGTTCCAATTCTTTTTAGATATTTCAGCGCTTATGACATACGCCGTCTCCCCCGTCGGATAGGGAATAGCAACCAACTCCACGGCTCCAGGGAGAACTTCCGTTGGAGATCCTACGTATAACACGCGCGGGTCGAGCGGAACTCCGGTGTTCATATATGTATGAAACTCATATTTATCAAATGCATTTCTCTCTTCATCAAATTTCCCGGATTTGGTTCCCCCGGAAGCGAGATATTTCGCCGGATCGTACTTCAGATAATAAAGAAAGAATATGTATGGCTGATCCAGGGACGTTGACACAATAATCTTATCAAATTTATCCTGCATGAGCTTAACCGCGCCTACAGCCTGCTCATGACCGTATTGCCATTCAGAGGCATACTCAACGGGCATATGAATATAGTATTGATGCAGATAAAATAATCCGGAGAATACTATAATTGCAACTCCGATACCCACTGATGGTATTCGAAACGTTGCTTTCATTGATTCTAACTTCCTATACAGCTCAAACAATCCAATTGCAACAAATATCTGTAGTGTGGGTAAAAAAACCAATGTCCGGACTGGATGAGGCAACATCCTAGTAGGAGAGGCAGCAATGGGAGCTGCAAAAAACCATAAAAATAATATATATTTACTTTTTCCTTTTTTATTGGCCACGGCAAAAAGCCCATAGAGCAAAACGGGAAGCTCCCATAGATACATAAGACCGAACCCGGGTACATGGTATTTTCCCTGAACTATTTCTGAAAAAAAGAAATTTGGATCAAAATGAGATAAATAACCCTTTAGAAGGGTTGGAATATCTGCAAACCGCCTGTTATGAACAATGGCAGGAAATGGTATCCCCAACGTCTCATCTGTCTGTCTCCAAGATATTGTTCGATTCAGTGGGCCCACATCTCCTAAAGCACTCACTCCACGGGCTCTCACAAGTCCTTCCGGCGACAGAGACAACTTTAATAGAGGCGTACATAATAGAATAAATACAATTATACCGGCAATAAAATATTTTTTTTGCTGAATAATTTCCCGGTAATTAATAACGAAATATCCAACTATAAATATCGGTATAAATACTCGAGAGCTATGATACGACCATACCGATAACGCGAGAATAAAAAATGCCGGAATATAAAAAATGTTTTTTTTCAATGCTTTTAACAGCAACATGATACCAAAAACAGTAAAAAATACTGCTATATTTGCTTCATAAGCAGAACGGGAAAATTGCAGATGCCAAGGGGAAATAGCGAGAAGAAAACTTGCAATGAGTCCAATAGATGCGCTTGCAAATAAACTTTCTACCAATACGTACGTAAGATATACGGTTACCGTGCCCAGAACCGCTGATGGTAACCGCACGCTAAAATCGTTTAATCCAAACATTGCGATGCTCGGTACGGTCAGGTAGATATACACGGGCATTTTAAAATCATCAAACGACTGAAAGAGAAGTGGAAATTTTTTCCCATATTCATCTTTTCCGGTTTTCAAAATTGAATAAGCATTGTATCCGATTGCCACCTCATCCGCATTGAGGCTCGTCGGAACAATACCTAACTTATAGAATCTCAACGTCGCCGCAATAAACAGAATGATCGTTACGGCAATAATTTTTTTATAGACTCCCATATTTGTATTATATTTTCTTTTTCCTCGCAATAACAACCATATTGTCTCTCACAGGCAAATAAAGTGGCAATTCTCCCAGCCGTAATATATTCACAAATCGATAAAGATATTCCGCAATTTTACTTTCCCCACCAGTACGGGCCAGATGTAATACGTATCGCAAACTTAACCACTTCCCGATTCTCGTCCAGAGAACGGGTTCAAATCCTTTTTTCCGAAGCAACGTCGCCATATTTACACGATTAAAATAATGAATATGTTGTGGCGGACTAAAAAAAGTCCATCTTCTCCCCAAAATCTTTGCAAATATACTCGCCGTATCTCCAGTTGCGATGACGACGATACCATCATCTTTAAGCAAGGCATGCACTGTCTCCAAATCTTTTCCGGGATCCGACAAATGTTCAAAAACATCAAACATCGTCACAACATCAAATGATTTCGGACGTTTGGAAACGTCAGAAAGGACGCATTTTTCTATGAGCGAAGAACCTACCAACTTCTTTGCCTTTTTAATCGCGTAATCAGAAGGATCGATACCATGCGCATCATACCCTTGCCTTTGCGAAAGCTCAACAAAAAATCCTAATGCGCATCCCACATCCAAAAGCTTCCCATCAGGTTTAAATCCACTAATCAACCGTAAAAACTTACGCATGTTCGCTTGTATATACGGCTTATCATGTTCATAATTTTCATAAGCAGCCCGGGACTGATCACCTGTGAAATACTCTTTACGATAATACCGATCCACGAATGAACGATACTCCTCGTCCATTGATAAACAAATATGTCCGCAAAGCGTACAACGCTGTAACACGTAATTATTCTTAAGTAAATATGGCTTGAGACCTCCCCCACAAATTATGCATGATGCGGACATAATGCCTCCCAGAATTTATTGTAACGGTACCGACAAATCATCTATTCGACAAATTTGACAATAACGAATTCTGGAAACCAAAACATGAGGAATATACACAAATGCCCATACAAAACCCACTACCATAGCCGCGTCTCTTCGTATAATCGCCTGTACAATCCTTATAGGAGTCCAAATAAGATGTGCCAACCATAAATGAACATTCGATAAATTTTTCCAAATAAACAAAAATTGATTCCTGTATGCTATGATATTCACCTGTAACGATGAATATCCTTGTTTGATCGCCCCCTTTGCATGTTCATGAGTAACCACAGATTTAGGTTCAAATACCAAACCATATCCTGACTTTAAGGCCCGATACGAAAGATCAATGTCCTCCCAATAAAATGGACTGAATATCTCATCCATACCACCGAGTTTTTCCCAAATTGACTTACGAAATGCTCCACTGCCACCTGAAACCCAAGCAGTAATGGTAGTATCGACTTTTCCTCGCGAGTGGATGAAAAACCCTTTCTCCCATTTGGCTTCCCCTCTCCCCCGAAAAACCGTTATTTTTTCTTCAATACTATTTTCTATGCAGCCAACGGCAAAAACTGACGGAGTATCAAAATGTTTTAATAGTGGAGTAAGAAAGTCCTTTTCCGGCCGCACATCAGTATTGAGGAGTACGACAATCTCTCCGACGGCCTCCCGTACTCCCATATTTACCGAACTGGCAAACCCGTCGTTGTGCGTTTTTTTAATAATCTTCACGGTAGGAAATTTCTTGACGAGAAAATCGACAGACGCATCCGTCGATGCATCATCAACGACGATGATTTCGCTACCACCGACTGCAGCAAGCACAAATGGTAAATTTTTTTGGAGTAATTCTGCCCCATTTCTATTAGGAATAATAATGCTGACCTTATAATGCATACGAAAATAGTACTGTATGTGTGCCGGCCGGTACCACGATACCCTGAAAAGCATAATTTGTCCGGTATATCTGGGTTTTTTTGCCATCAATCGCCGCACGCCAACCCGGGTGATAGGTATTGCTCACCACGAGTAATCTCGGTACGGAAAACGATGTATCAATGTTCAGCCTGTTCGATTGATATGTTTTCAATGATACGTATTCTTCGCTTCTCATAGGAACGGAAAGAACAGATACATCTCCTTCAACCACCGCCTCGCGCCGAACATCCTTCACGGCATACAGCGCTTTTATCGTTTCCTCTTTTCCGCTCGTCCTGATCGTCTTCTCCACCGCCCAAACGCGCGGAAACAATCGGCTGTCTTCATACACTCTCGTCTCTCCCTCCACAAATACTTTCTTTAAGAATGGCTCGGAGAGATCGGTAAGCGATAGAATATATTTCACATTTACGATCGGAAGTAATGATGAATGCAAAGACGCGAGCGTAATAATTCTATTAAATCCAAAAGGGGGCGACACATCCGGTTTACCCCGGGCAATTGCCGCCATAAACTCCTCATAACGCGATCCAATGATCGGATCATACCCCTCTATGGATTCTATACCAAAATAGCTTGCCGTATTTGGGGGAAGGATTCGTTTATCGACACTCATTATTCGAAACGGGCGTGGCTGTTGTTTTAGAAATGATAGAATCTTCGTTTCCGGAAAAAAGTATTCTCGCGGGGTAAACGGCGTAAACTTCCACCCGAACCGAAGTAAATCTACCGCGACCAACCCCACGAAACTCCATGCGAGTATGTTTCTTAAAGAGACAATACGGTGCAAACGGTGGTACAAGATAAACAATGCTGCAGCAACTATGAACAAAACAGTCGGTAAGACGAGATTGCGCATGCTCACCTGAAGAGATCCGGAGATCGAAACTACCCAAAGAATAGCAAGTATTCCCCCAAGGGAACACAGGGACCATATCCAACGACGTCGTTTCGTATTTTCAAGAAACTCATGACAACCGTACGCGGCTAGCACAGCAAGAGCGAAATCTACGATAAACAAGAGCCTCGTGGGTTGAAGTGAGGAGAGTATGGGGACTTTCAGGATAAACGGCAAGGCCGAAATAGGTGTTGGAAGAGCAAAAAGCAAAGCGGCTGCACTTATCCAAATCCAAAACCGGTGTTTCTTGAATGAAGGTGAAAAAATAGCGATGAATGCAAACACCAATGGCAATATACCTATATAGCCCACAAATTCTCCATAATTCCACTGACCCCAGTAGTTGAGCGTCGTCGGATTACCGAAAAAATCCGGTGCCACGAACTGTACAAGATGTGCCCATGGTATTAACCATCCTTCCTTATTCCAGGCCGCACTATCGAAAACACGGCTACTCTGCTGAGTCCAATCCAAAAATGGAATCCATTGAACGGCCGTGAGTATCGCCACCAAGCTTAATAAAAAAATGAACACGAACACTGACTTTTTTTGCTCTTTCGCTTGAAAAATCCGCATCACACCGTAGGCGATAACCACAAGAATAAAATAAAGTGAAATTTGTGCGTGTCCCGCAAAGAATTGAAAAACTAAGCTTACTATAAAGACCATCGACCAAAAAATTGATTCCCGCTGGAGTTTACCCCGCCTTTGGCGGGACGGGAATGACATCCCTGCTAGAAGCATTCTGTCTATAGAAAGGAGTGCTAGCGGCAGCCAGAGAGCTACGTGACCAATGGTCCCCCACGTAAACCAAGCGACATTAAATCCCGAAAAACTCCAGGCTATGGCTCCCAAGAGACTTGCAATAGACCGCAAGGCAAGCGACCGGAGATACCAATACATGAAAAGTCCTGCAAGCAACGGCTGGAGCATGATGAGCATCGCCCATGCATCAATAAACGGGAATACTAAAAAAAGGATATTTAAAGGGTACAAAGCAGCCGCTTGAATATTGGTAAGGATCGGAGCTCCGGAAAAGTTATATGGATTCCATAGTGGGATTTCCCCCTGCTTCCATTGATCAATGGCAATTTTTCTCCATGGAATCTGCTGCCGAACGGGATCAGTAATCAGAAAATTTTTGAATGGAACCCCCCGGGGATTCGTATCACTGTAGAGATCCCGCCATGGATGATAAAGTCCGACCAGTGTATCAGAAGGGACCGGCAATTTACCTTCAAAAAATACTGGTGAAAAAAATACGGTCACGACGAACAAAAGGGCTGCAACCGCAAACACCTCGCCAACCCAAGCGTGGAATGATTTACGCCTCATAGGGTAATCTTTGATAGAATCGCATCAAACGAATCACAAAATCGGGAAACAGAAAATTCCTTACTTTTTGCTACAGTATTTTTTTGCATCGTTTCCGCAAGAGTATTATCCGTCATGAGCAACGTCGTTTTGGCTATCAGATCGCTCCTTGAGGTCCAAAGAAACCCATTCGTTCCATGATCGACAATTTCAGATTGACCCCCACCATGAAAGACGACTGGAATAACCCCAACTGACATGGCCTCTACCGTAGAAATTCCGAAATGTTCCATGAAACGCGGATCAGATTCTCCAAATCCGGCTGCATGCCAATATATCCGAGCGCGAAGATAATAATCAGTGAGTTTGTTGAATGAGATATTCGGTTCAAATATAATCGGCAGTCCTCTTGATATATCTTTAAGATGATTCAAATACCCCTCCTCACCTGGCATCATCCCACCCGCAAACACCAATTTCCATCCGTTCCATTTCTTGATTTTTATTCCTTCAGTAAATGACTCTATAAGGACGTGTTGCTTTTTAGCGGTATGTATTCCGGTAAACCGCCCTACTGAAAGTATAATATTTTCTTTTTTTGTACGAGACGTTGGAACCGGGGAAACGGGCGGATATATGACGCACGCATCGCCACGGATACGTCTATCCAGAGCATCTTTGGTAAATTGAGAATTGCAAACGACCACCTGGTAACGAGTTAGCTTAATGGGCGAATAGGATATATTCCCAAATGGAGATTGGTAATGGAGAATATTGTATTTGGCAAGCGTGGAAGGAATGCTTCCATCACTCAGGAAAAAAATAAGATCATATTGGCGGGTCAACACCAGCTTTTTGAGCACGGAAGTATCCCCAAATATATTCCGGGCAACTTTAATTCTCGAAAGGTCAATATTGAAACGTTTTTGAGCGTTGCGTAAAATGTCGCTCTGATTCCAAAAAACTGAAACCGAATGCATCTTGGACCAATGGGAGGCAAGGGTAAAAACATACCTCTCGCCGCCGCCAAGCGTATCTAAATACGGAGAATAGAATCCTATATTCATACCTTTTTTATACGGTAGATCATGATCATCATTGATACTCCGCCTATAACCGCAATCCATAATCCATAAACAAAGCTCTTTGGCCAGTATACCATCCGGATGGTGTGCTCACCCGGAGGCACTCCAACTACCCGGAAATCATAGTCCGCCCGGTCTATTCTTGCATCCTCTCCATCAACTGTTGCTTGCCAGCCATTATCATAGACATCAGAAAGAAACAATAATTTCGGCACCGCAGACTTTGATTGCAGCACAATTTCGTTGGGAGTATATTTTGCAATGTCCACACTTCCTTCTCCCGATTGAGGAATCAGCACCGGTTCACGCTCTAATACAACAGTATCTCTGGGATTAAAATGGTCAGAATAGAGTGTATCCAGTATGCTTTGATCATTTACTGCAATGCGATAAGAAGAAGCCAAAAAAGCACGAGGCAAGACTTCTGCATTTTCATACACCTGGTAATGCTTATTTCTATAGATACTTTGATAATTCGGATAGTTCCAATATGGATATGTCCATGACTGCCGACCGTCACTCAATCGATGTGCCAATAAACGCGTACCTAATAGGCGCAATACTTGCTCTGCAAACTTTCCATTTTTTGGAAATTGCACGACCGACCGTTCCGGTGTTGTGAGTGTTCCATCATACGCGAAGCGTATAAACTCACCGTACCGCTTTTGATACACCGCATCATACCCTTCTATACCAGCTAGTGAGAATCCATTGGTCACCTCACCTCCAACATTGCCAAAAAATCTATCATACCCGATGTTTTTTTTAATAAATAGCAAAATATCCACATCGGGATAGACATACTCCCGCCGTTCAAACGGCATCCACTTTATCGCATACCGAAGCATATCCATTGCAGTGATACCAATGCATAAACCTATCAACATTCGCCTCATGAATTTCCACCGCTTGATATACCCAACAATTACGAATAGACAAAAACTCGCGGAAAGAACTGTTGAAAATATAACGTTCCTCTTTGCAATTAATAGTTTATCCACCGGAAAGGGCCGATAAATGAGAAGAATGCCCCAGATCAAAATAAGGCAAATACCGATACCGAGTAGAAATGGTGATGAAATATTCTTTTTGTTGGATTCCCAATCTTCTCTCAGCCTGTCCAATCCGAATGCTGCAATGACCACCAGAGAAAAACTTGTCAATACAATAACACGTGCGGCATAACTCGTTGAGATCGCAGGAATTTTAAGTAATAGCACTAGGTTATTGAGTGGAGAAGGAGTCGCCATGAATAACGTGATGATAGCTAAGCCTAAAAAAAATGCGATCCCTCTCGTCCGCCGCACAATGGCATAGATGACGAGAAGGAAAGGAATGACCCCAATGTAAGATGCCCATTCAGCATAATAGCCAAACCAATCATTGCGGGTTACCGGATTACCAAAAAAATCCGGTGAAAACAATGTCACCAGATAGTTCCACGCAATTCCACCAGTCTGGGCAAATAATTCGCTCCGAACTGAATGGCTATATGCTTCCAAAGATAGCAAAATCTGCGGGGAGCTCGCCATGAGACCGATAACAACTGCCATACCCAGTTCTACTCCAGCTCTACCGTGCTTCACTTGATATGTTTGATACATAATGTAACTCGATACGGCAATCAACACGTACATGCTAATCTGAAAATGACCTGAAAAAAATGACCAGGCAACAAAAAATGATATGAATACGAGATTCCACCACGTTCGATTATTGACATGCATGCTCACAAGCGCCATCAAAAGTGGTAACCATAATATCGCCCAACCGAGCGTCCCATACGCCATCCATACGGTCAAAAATCCGCAAAACATGAATGCTATAGATCCAAGGGTACTCGCCTCCTGTGACCGCTTGAGACAACGAAGAAAGTAATACATAAAAAATCCAGCTAATAAAGGCTGAAGAAGAATACTCATACTCCACGCATCCATAAATGGTAAAATACCATAGAGGAGATTAATCGGAGAAAACACTGCTGTTTGATAATTACCTGCATGCGGAGTGCCAGAAAAACTGTACGGATTCCATAATGGGATCTGGCCCTCTCTCCAACTATCTATCGTAATTTTCTTCCATGGATATATTTGCGAGATAACATCCGGCATTGCATTATTTTTCACCGGCATACCGTATTCAGTGTTCCAGGGAGGAAAGAATGTAACAAGATAAGAACTTGGAAACGGGACAAGATTCCTCAAAAAATACGGTGAAGAAAAAATAAACCAGACTAAAATGATAACTCCAATTGGCCAAGATCGTACTAAAAAATGTTTCATTGATTAATTGTTTAATTTATTTCTGTGTGGTAAGTAATTATGTTTCGAAACTATTGACCTGCCGAGACGTTTTTCTAAATTTCTCCTGGCTCCTCCTGCTATTCCTCCGCCGGCTATGGCATCGGATTTTAGCTTCGGAACTCCTTTGGAATCTTCATTTCGGTGAATTTCAGTGGTCGAGCGCTCTCCGAGCATTGTAAAGATCAACTCAAAGTCATCCATGTGGTCACGCAGATTTTCCTTCTTTAATCTTTTTAAATCTTTATACTGACTCGGAGTAACACCAAATGTTGCTTTGGAAATTTCTGCGGTCAATATCTCGTAGTCTCTTTGTTCTTGCGCCCCACGGTTCTGCCACTCATCAGTGAGTTCCTCACGAATCGCAATACCACGCATACGCTTTTCAATCCAGTCATCGGGATACCCCTTCAGCTTGTACAACATCCTCGTCCTCTTGGTTGCTAATTCTGGGTCCTCAATTTCTTTCACCCGCTCGTATCCTACGCGCGCGAGCCAACGCTTTAATGGCTCTGCCTTGGGAGAAGGAATTGACTGAATGAGACGAAATATTACTTCTGTGCTTGCGCAATCAGTAATGCGCATCCTTCCGTCTTCTGCGAGCATCTTCAAACCGTTACATTTTGTAACGGTTTCGTTTGATCCTTCATCAATGAGCCTTTTTTTGAGAACGCGCCAATAAACCTGGGGGTTTGCGCTCTCTGTTAACGCACCAACGACGTCTACTACCGAAAACCACCATTCGCCGTGATACAAAATCCTTCGGATAGTACGACCCTGAAATAGTGCAATTTTTGAAGTATCAGAAATTTGTTTCATGGTTTATTCCAAACCCCAAATCCGTGATCACCTGGAAATAATGTTATCTCTGTTGCCCTGTTCTCATCTTTAATTATTTCTTTTAATCTATTTACTACCCATTCAACTGGAAAATACGCTTGTCCTTTGGTGAACTCCTTTTTCTTCTCTTCAAGAGGTTTCCCACCAAAGTTTGTTAACGTGCTACCCAAAGTAATTAGGCAGAATTTTGGCTGTCTCCCATCAAATTCTTCAGCCAGACTTAATGTTAAACCGCGAAGTGCAAACTTACTTGCGCAGTAAGTACTTCGATTCTTCATAGGAATTGTTCCAGCACCTGAACCGATATTCATAACAAACGACTGTTTGGATTTTTTTAACCTATCAAGTAAATAACTTGTAAATAAGAAGGGGGCCATTATATTTACATTTAACATCGCTTTAAAATCTTTCAAAGAAGATCTTTCAAACGGTGAATATATGCCTACTCCAGCGACGTTAATGAGTCCATCCAAAATTGGAAACGAACCACGTATTTTGTCACAAATATCGATAATTCTACGTGAATTATTAAAATCACAATTATAGTATGTAATAATACTCTTACCCGTTTGAGCTATGACCTCCCTAAGTTTCTTCTCTGACCTACCGACGAGAATAAGTTGCGTTCCTTCCTCAGCCAATCTTGAGGTTAACGCGGATCCGATACCGCCGGATGCACCCGTAACAAGAAAAACTTTATTGTTTAATAACATATCCCTTTTCTATCTGTGTTTTGACTGTAATTCCCACAATTTTGCGAACGTAATAAATATGCTAAACGCTTGATAAATGCTTTCGATTAAGCCGACCACTCCTGCGTGCCATCCGCCTTTTTTGATAAACGAATCCAAAAATCCGGTCAGCATGACACGCAAGAATCTCCACCACACGACGGGTGGATGACCAGCATCCAACCGAAGTTGCGCCTCAATACGTGACCACTCATTCGTTTTAGCAACCATCTCCTCGAGCGTCCGGTGGGTATCGTGGACTACTGCCCCATTTAGTCGACCCACAGCTCCGTTCACACGAGCCGTTTCATGAAGCGTTCCGTACCACTCTACGAGCGCATCTTTACGCATGAACCGCAATAGATATTCATCATTGGGCCACTGCGCACCCAAATAATAATTCTTCCTTCGTACTTCATATCCGTTGATGAGTGATGAGGAACGAGTGATGTGGTCTTGAATCTCTTTGCGTAGTTCTTCGGAAATTATCTCATCGGCATCGATATACAAAAGCCACTCACCATGGGCTTTTTCTTTTCCTATATTACGAAGCCCGGCAAAGTCACGGATATCTCCGGCCGAGACAACAATCGATCCCTTTTTATTCGCTAACTCCCGTGTGGTATCTGTGGATCCGCTGTCTACAACGATAACCTCATCCGCCCACGCAAGTGATGACAAGCATTTTTCGATCCTTGCTTCTTCATTTCTGGCGATGACTATTGCTGATATTTTCATGCCTTTCCCCATCTTCCTGTAAATGCATCGACCACTGCTTTTCGATGCGTTGACGGTCCCGTCACGAAAAACCGTAGAGCTTCACGAGCAAGTGCAAATTTCGTCCGTATTGATGCATAGCGCATACCCATCAGCAGTCTGTTCCTAGTCATATAGTATTGATGGGTCTCACTTCCTACGCCGCTTGAACCCGCGTTCTTGTGCCAAACAACTGACTGCGGCGCGTACAGGAGTTTATAGCCGGCGCGTTTGGCACGCAAACAATAATCCAGATCCTCTAGGTACGCGAAAAATTTCTCGTCAAATAGTCCGATTTTTTCAAACACCTCTTTCCGCACCATCATGGAACAACCGGTGACAAATAGCGTCTCCTCTGTCTTATCATATTGTCCCTTATCCACTTCATCAACCCCACGGTGTGACGCGTACATATTCTCCCAGTCAATAAAACCTCCGGCGTACCAAATCACTTTTCCCAATTCCGTCTCTTGGTATCTTTCTTTATGATATTCCCGCCCCGACGCAAAATAAATTTTTGATCCGGCTATACCAACACGGCTATCGCGGCACGCATCAATAAGTGTTGTTAAAGCGTTTTTATCCACGACGGTATCGTTATTGAGAAGCCATACGAAGTCAGCTCCCTGTTCCCGCGCTCTCCGGATTCCGGCGTTATTGCCTCCCGAAAACCCAAGATTTCGACCGGTCTCAATTACTTCCACATCGGGAAAATTATTTCTGATAGCCTCCACAGAACCATCGGTAGACCCATTATCGACAACAATAACTTTGACTTTTTCAGCCAGAGGCTGATCCACCTTTGGCGGAGACTTTTGACTTTTGACTTGCCGAAGCGAAGCGAGGCATTCAAGTGTATCTTTTTTACCATTCCAGTTAACCAGGATAATAGCGACGTATGATTTGATCATGATCAATATGTAACTATTCGGATTCTGGCATTTTGAATATTTGTATCATATTTAAGCGTCGATAATCCCATCACACGGTACGTTCTTGCGCCTGATTCAAGTGTGATCGCTGCTTCCTTTTTCGTAAGCACGGGTCCTTCCGAACTTACTTCACTAAACCAAACATCGTGTTTATCCGTCACATTATAAAGCTTGGCATACACTTGGCCGTTTGCGGTGGGAATCTTGAGATACACTTCAAACGTCACTGATTTAATGGCAGGATAATTGGCGGTATCGATAATAGCTTCTACTCCTGGAATGTCCTGCCAAACATTACTTTGAGTCATACCGGATCCAAACGAAATATAATATTCCTTTACACTCCCGCTTGTCTGCGGCGGCGAACGTTGTTCAGAATTAGTGGTAGGTAACGCATCTATACGCTCACGAAGTGCACTAATTTGAGTTTCACAGAATGATGAACATGCGTCTATCGGAGCTGGCGTGGGTAAAATACGTATAGTCGTTGCAGCCATTTCGCTTGGACGCACAGAGCGACCAGAAAATATCACAAGATCAAGCATCACGATATTCACCGTAAGGAGTAACAAAAACGACGCGACAAGCCCAATCTTAACGGTAGGTGGCATATTTACGTACCATACGGTACCACAGTTTCTTCATAACATTCGTAGTCTGAGAAATTTTGACGCTCAGCAACCAATATCGAACCTCGCGCTGGGCTCGACTGATCTCCTCCTCCACATGGTTCATCGATACTTCACGCTCTATAAATTTTCCCATCTCCCATAATTTTGCATAGGTACAAAATGTATAAAACGCTTGAAATACACTAAGCATTAGACCATGAAAACCGGCTTTATATCCGTATTGCAAAAAATATATTTTCAAAAAATCTGATAGTGGATAACGAATTACATCATGCCAATTTATTTGATTATGCAACTCCTTCAGATACAATGCCTCGCTGGTAGATGCTCGATCAATTTTCATGAGGTATTGATGAACTGATTCGTAATTATAATGAATATAGGGTTCTACCAGTTGTCCCGTAGACCCTGAAACCTCAATATATTCATGAATATGCATACATGGAAATTTACCGTTACCACGCCGAAACAATCGAAGCTGTCTGTCCGGCCACCATAATCCGTATTGAATCCATTTTCCAAACAGAATATTCTTTCTTGCTATCCAAAAGCCATCGATCTGCTTGTTGGAAGCGGAGAAATTAGAATTGAGAACTCTATGTTTTATCTCCTGAGCTAATTCCGCAGGAATCACTTCATCTCCATCAAGATTGAGAATCCAGTCGCTTTTTGCTTTCACAAATCCCATATTTTTATTGATATTAAGCATGAGATTATTCTTAGCTTTATACACCTTTGCACCATACGATGTTGCAATGCTCACGGTTCGATCGGAGGACTCATTGTCAATAACAATAATCTCGTCGGCCCAATGGAGAGCCGCAAGTGTACGACCAAGTTTCGCTTCTTCGTTGTATACAGATAGAACAACACTTATCGTTTCCATAATGTAGAAAGATTAGATGTAAGCGCACGTAATTTTTCACGTTCGAATACCCATACTATACCTCCAAAGAGTATACCACCCGTAATCACCGCAACTATAGTATTCGGAAGTGATGAACCAAAAAACATAATAATTCCAAAAGATAACATCACCTGTCCAATACTCCCGATAAACGGTATTTGGACACAAGTCAGAAAAGAAAACGGAACTGCTCGCTGAGTAAGGATTACTACAAGAATAAGAGTCGATGTGATAAGAAGTAACGAAAAGGCAACTCCGTTAAATCCCAAAATAGGAAGAAGAGATACGGTAAGTACCCACGTGAGCAAGGTCCAAAGAATCATAAGTTTGAGTGTTGTTTTGATAAACCCCAGCGCATTAAGTGCATTCGTGAGTGGAGTAGATAGACTTGCAATTGCAGAAGCAACGGCAAAGAGATAAAAAGAAAATACTGCAGGTTCCCATTTGCCGTAACGTGGAATAATCGCAATAAGTGGTTTGATTGCTATAATCATTGCGATTGTAATCGGAAAAATAGTTACTGACAACCCAAACAATGTTTTCTCTATCGCGAGACGCAACCGTTCCTTATCATGCTGCAGTCTTGAGAAAGCAGGAAACGTTACGCGGATTACGCTATCCATGATGAGTCGCAATGGTACTTCCGCCCATTTCTTAGCCCAACCGATATACCCAATATGACTGAGAGGTAAAGCTCTTCCCAAAAACACCGTCAAAAGATCATCTTTAATAAGCGCTAAAAAAGAATTTAATTGAAACGGAATGCCATACCTCATGAGATGCTTGGCGACCTCCCGAGAGATCCCAAATCCTGGTTTCCATGGAGCAACAATGTACATAGCAACAAACCCGACTATTGCCCGTACTGCTACTGCCCAGGTAAAACTTGTTACGCCAAATCCAAGCCACGCGAGGAAAATTGCAGTTGAATAGAAACCAATAGTTTCAAGAATCTGCGGAATAATTAAAGTAGAAAATGCCAATTCCCGTTCAAGTAATATCGATGGAATAGTTTTCAGTGACGAAATAAAAAATGCAATAGCAAGTACGCGTAAAAGCCATATACCGGAGTCATCAAGCCCATACCAACCGCCAATCGTTGTAGACCCGGCAAGCGCGATTATCACCGCAGAACCAACTAATATTTGTTGGATAGTAAATGTTGTCACGAGATCTTCACGCGTAAGTTTTTCCTTTTTTTGTATGAGCGCGGCGGCAAGACCGACATCAGAAAAGTATCCCAAAAAAGAAATTATTGCTGAAACAACATAAAATAATCCAAACACTTCGGGAGTTAAAAAAATGGTAAGAAAAATAGTCGCGACAAATGCGATAATCTGCAATATAAATGTACGAGAGGTCAGCGCCACTACGCCTGCAATTGAACGCGCTTTTATCACTTCGATCCCAAATTCTTTATGAGCCATAATCTTTTCGAATCCATGGACGTGTCCAAAAAAGCCTCCAAAGACCTCTGAGGTCTCCCATTGCTGTTTTCATGACCCGCACGGTCGATCCGGGATTATCTATCCATGTCACTGGTTCTTCATAGATCCTGTACCCTAATTTTTCGGCTAAAATAAGCAATTCACTATCAAAAAACCATTCATTATCTATCACGCGAGGAACGAGTCGTTCTGCCATATGTCTTGTGGTCGCTTTAAATCCGCACTGAGCATCAGAAAAATGTACCCAAAAAAATAATTTGATCAAGAGTATGTATCCTTTTGATGTTACGGTACGCAGAATACTCCTACCATAAACCCGCGACCCACGGGCATTTCTTGTTCCAATTGCGATATCATACCCCCGCACAAGTGAACCAACTAAAGCAGGAAGATGCTTTAGATCCGTTGAGAGATCCACGTCCATATACGCAACAAAATCTGTCGAAAGGGAGTCCCACGCAAATTTTACCGCACGTCCACGTCCTTTTTGATCCAAGTGGATCACTCGGACGGACTTATCTTTCCGGGCTATATCCCGACCGATTGAGAGCGTGCTATCGGTAGAGGCATTATCCGCTATAGTTATGACCCAATCAAAATCAGATAAATACTCTCCTGCGAAACGACAGAGTGTGCGGATGCACGCTAATAATTCCTTTTCTTCATTATAAACAGGAATAACGATATTAAGCGATAATTTTTTTGCCATAGATACGTAAAAACAGTAAAACAACGAGTATGCTTATTATATTCCCCGCCGTGCGCACTGGAGTATTGGTAAAATGCAACTCCACGACACTCCGACCCGAGGGAATCCTGACCATCGGTAATCCATTCGTCTCGCGAGCTGTCTGGACTGATCCATTGACCCAGTATATCCACCCAGGGAAATAGACTCGATTAAGCACGACTTCAATCGGATTATCCGTATAAACCGCAAGCTTTACGTATGTTTCCGTATTGATCTCTGTTTCTACCCGGTAACCCAATAACGGTTGAGTGCTGAGAATCTCACGCGCCACACGAGATGGATTTCCAGGCTTAACAAAAGATTGGGGTAAATATTCATCGGAAATTCCAGAAACACGCCACAGTAGTTCTGCTTCGCCCTCATACGATTCTACCGGTTTGTCATAGACATATTGGGGCACAAATACTTTAGCGTTTACTACAATGACTCCCATTATCATGATCACGGCAAGTCCTCTCCGTATCCACTTCCGGGATATCCAAAAAAGTATCGATCCCCCAAAAACAGATGCTGCAAATACTAACCCCGTGAGAAACCGCCATGGATATTGTACATATGCCAAACCCGGAATAATTTCCCATACCGGCTGTGAGACAGAAAGAAGCATGACAGCGCTTCCTATTCCAAATATACTCATAAATCCAATAGGGTGAATCCAAAATTCTTTTTTCAGACGCAACGCGGCCAAGACCACCCCAAGAACGCCCAATACTACGTGGAGTTTACCGATTTTAAAAGACATACCATCGATACACCCGGGAGCAGAACCACCGTATCCCCACAACGAATTCCAAAGTTGTCCGATGCAAACAAAATGATTACGGAAATTTGCCGTGGCCCCAATCTGACCTGCAACATTTGTATATCCCATCTCAGTGATGGCGGGAATCCAAAAAAAAGCGGACAGACCAAGTCCGACCAGAAGAAGTGAAAAATGATACGTAATGAGGGATGAGTGAAAACGTTTCGTAATCAATACATATGCCGCATAGAACACGAAACCTAATCCATAAAACACCACCGACACGAATCCCGTGATAGTGTGGGACAGGATGATACCGGCCAGCCCCAATCCGCCTATCCATCCACCATGCTTGCGTCGGTTTAGATCTGTGTATAAATAAACTCCAAGAAATAAAAGTGGTAACAATGCGTATGCCCATAGCTCGCCGAGCGCTCCCCGTACATATAACTGGACTGCGTGGTAGGGTGCATATGCATAGAGAAGACCGGCTATGATCCCACTCAGGTCACCAAACAGCATTCTGACAAAAACATACATCGTGATGGCAGCAATGATCATTCCCAATACCATGACTGCTTTGGTTGATCGAAGACCATCTAATCCTGCCGCGTAGAGGGAGCCTCCCAGATAGTAAGGGAGCGGACCATAAAAATTATATAACGGATATCCATAGCCATATCCGAGATCTGAAACCCACCGTACAGGAAATTGACCGTTTCGGATTGCTTTCCCCATGACAATGACTCGTGCGATCTGCGTATCATCATGCATCGAAAAATATCCCTTCGAAAGTATTGGCTGGACAATGGGGATGCAAAGAATAATAAGAAAAACGATAATGAGTAATTTCTTCATCGTCGGTATGTTTTAAACAAATACACAATATATACGAGCGCCCCAACAAACGAAACGAAATCAGCAAGAAATCGAGGCACTGTCTCCCGAAACTCTGCGATGAACCGGTGGCTTCCCACGGGAACAGACACTTCAATAAATCCGTCAGGATTCTGATATGATATTTTCGTAGGAACATTATTAATCATGATTCCCCACCCGGGATAATAGATGGTATTGAGCCGTACAACACTCTCTTCCGAGGTTTCAATATGTGCGATGATGCGTTGTGTATTGAGATACTCATAGACTATTCTACCTCTCCCTGAACTAATAATAAGTCGTTCTGAAGATCTGGAATTTTGTATGCGTGACACCCAGCGTGGCATATATTCGTTCATAACCGTCGTGGTCCCCTCATTGGTCGTATAGTACCCTTCGTCACGATGAGTATATGAAATGTTATTCAGTGCACTCCATACTGGAATCGCAAGGATAAAAATCAATACGACCGAGAACAATACTTTTTGATTAACAAATTTTTCTGAAACCGATGCTACTACCCATGGCGTCATAAGCGTTCCCACAGCAAGAAACCGGAACGGGAACTGAACAAGTGTTGCAAAAGTAGGTATCTCCCATAATGACCGACTAAACGGAGATGCTAACCACATGCTTATCAAAAAAAAGAACAAATAGATACCTACGGAATTTTTAATTGATAATCTTCTGAATTTTAAAAGAATTAAGAAGCAAGCAACAATTCCCGATAATCCTACAAGCCAAAAATTTTGCAGGGTAAGAAAATATGCAAATGGATCTGATACCAAAACCATGTCAAACCGGATTAATTTCTTTTCCATGAGCGCGGGTAACCAAAAGAAAGTTGCCATAACTATTCCTAAAGCCAACAACCATAGATATTCAAATTTTGTTTTCACGAGTATAAAAACAAGTAAAACCAAAACAAAAAGAAGAGCGAGTGTATTATGGCTGACGATAAGAAATGCGATAGAAATAGGAAATAACCATTTTTTTCCACTTTCAATGCTATAGATACCCAGTGAAGCCGGAAAAAATGCAAGTATCTCACCCACAGACCCTCTCTTATACAAATCAAAAAGCAGGTACGGTGCACAAATAAATGCCAAGACGCCAACGCTACTTGAGAATCGTGAAAACTCCCTACGCAACCCTAAATAAAGTATTACCGCAGTGCCAATCACAGATCCGCCAAGCATGATCTTGACACTGTCAACAAATGTGAATCCTATGTAATGGAGTAAGGACCCAATGTAAAGAAATCCAGGGTATAAAAAATTAGCGACTGGATATCCGTAGCTATTATTCAATCTTCCCAAAAATCTTACTGGAAATTGGTGATCTCTTAAGCTCTGATAAAAAGCGGAGAGCCGGATAATCATCCATTCTCCATCATCAGAGATATAAAACCCCGGACGAATAAGTGGCCATAAAACAACCATGATGGCAAGTACGACCAACAGAATGGGAAACAATGATTGTATCCGCTTTACATTCATGGTATTGGACGGGGAAGTGCTACTGTATACAGACGTAAACTCCGGTCCTTCCGTAATCCCTTATTGTATCGGGCGACAAGGGTCAGATTCCAATTTTTTGGTGCAACCTCAAGCTCATTGAGCACTAAATACGTTGGGAATTTTTTCACAGATTCGATAACCTCCAGCGGTGCCTTGTCAGGAATCGGCCATATACCATGAATTTCTATATTCGGCAAATCCACAAGATACATCTCAAGTCCATACGGTAACAAACCAAATGTTCCGTCTGTATAAACGATTACGTTCCCCTTGGTGGACTCTTGCAAGATAAAATCTTTTACCTCACGTACTCCCCAACCAGATGGCCAATCGTTCATATATTGTCCCCGGTCAGCTTGGGCAATAGGAGCATATATTGGTTTTGTAATTAAGAGATACTCTGTCCAGATACTCGGAAAAATGATACATACTATGAGAAGAATCCCAAAAAAAGTTTTTCCACATTTTTTTATTATTCCGTCAGTTACGGCGGCTGCAAGGATCAATAACGGCATCGTCATAAAAAAAATAAACCGGGGATAGAGTACTCGGGCAAATAGCGCTAACGCCACAAACGGCGCAAGCCACCACGCGGTCAACAACGCTTTTTCCCGGCCATACTTGTTCACCGTGAATACAGCCCCAAGCACAATGATCCATACAGGCCACGTAAGATAATTAATAAGCCAATCAAGCAAACCACGGACATTACCGAGAAAAAAATTCGTGGGATGCTTCAACCACTCGGTAAAAGGATACACAAAAATTGCATTTTTTTGGTCAATGACGCCAAAAAATGGAGAAAGACGAAGGACGCTATACATGGCTTGTGAAATGAGAGCGGCGATAAAAATATATAAAAACCATAATCCTAAGCGCCGCCTCAACCCATCCTTGTTCCAATCAAAAAGAAATAGCGTAATGGGAACCATATAGAGACTCAAAAATCCCGACGTTTTATTGAGCATGCCCAATCCGAGCGTTATTCCAAATATCATTGCAATATCAAGCCGTAAATGAGTGACGAGTAATACAGATAAATAAAGATTCCAGAGCGAAAACATCGTCACAAGAGAATCGTAAAGAGCCATCCGGTCATAGACCAAAGCAAAAGGACTCAAAACATAGAATATGCTTGCTATGACACCAACTCGTACACTCTTAAAAAGTAGTCGTCCAAGAAAAAACATCGCAATAAGACTACCTAATCCGGAAAATACTGATACTAGCCGACCGGCCAAAATAGGATCGTTGATGAAGCGCATGAAACCCATGGCTATCCATGTATACATCGGTTGCTTCCCGTCAACGAGAGAAATAAAACGCCACGCTGCGTCTCGACTTCCGATTTGCGACCACCGGATATAGATTGCTTCATCGGTGAAAATCGGGAATGACGTTAGGTTAATGAGACGTGTGGCAAAATAGGCAACCACGATACCTGCAATGATCAATACAAATCCGTTTGAATGTGAAGATTTTTTCATCATACTTCGTTGCTTCCTTTAATTATACCAGGGAATACATTATAGATGCGTTTTCCATCGTCGAAGAGGCACCTTGGATTGAAATACGAGCATCATGCAGATCACAAAAACAGGCATGATTGTGACCCATAATTTAATCGCCGGAACAGGATCGCCCCAATGTCCGTAATAAAGAAACGGAGTATATCGGAGTAGCAACCCTAACGAAAAGGCACCGGCGATCAGAGTCATATTACGCTTCCCGGGTAGAAGCGCAATAAAAGGCATAATCCATACAAAATACCATGGAAGCACCTCCCGCCCCATTACGACCATCACAAATCCAACGATCATGCCAGCCAAGGCAATGCCTCTCGACCACTTAAAGAAAAAACTGGGAATCAAAAATATCGTCATAAACTTAATCCCGATTGAGATGGCAAGCAGCCACCAAGCAACGAATAACTGCTTTTTTTGTATATAAAAAACCATGGACCATATGGCGACAGCCATCATGACAATATCGTTGTGTCCGCTTACCAGGCTTTCGACAATTATTAACGGATTAAATGCAAACACTGCCATGCCAAGTAACGCATGATCAGGATCCACTTTTTTTAGAATACTATAGATTCCTCGTATGGTAAGAAGATAAAAAATTGCTGCAATAATTTTAAAATTCCATAAAATGAGAAGAAATGTCCCAAAACCGAAAAAGTAGGCAGGCAACGAAACAAGGATCCATGCGGGAGTATATGCGCTCGGCAAGTGAATCCAACGCATAACATTTATCCACGGATCAATGGATATAAATTGCATCGGAAGCACTTCATAAGGATTTTTTCCATAAAAAAGTACTGTTTTGGCAGTAAACATATAATTGAAAATATCATAGGAAAACGCCGGGTATGATAAAACCAATACGAAGCTTATACAAAATACAATTCTCCACAAACTCCGTATCGTGAGGACACCAGAGCGAATTTGTTGCAATGTCACGATATAAAGTCCATAAAAAATTCCGAGCAAACCAAGATATATCAGCGCTGAATACGTCCTCTCATAGTAACCGACATACTGAAACGCCTTCTGGATATATTGCCAAATATTTGCTGTAGAAAGAGTCAGGTTAAGATCTACTTGAGTGTAAGAATACAAAAATAATGCAAATGAAGCTAGCACGTACCCCACAAGCAGTATGTTTTTTCGAAATATTTTCACATTTTTATAAATATAGTCCTCGAAAAGCATTCACCCGAATGCGGATAATATCAAGGAGTCCTTGCCAAGAATCCTTGATGGGACTTACCCGTCTTGTTTCTACATAATGCCATTCGACAGGAACTTCTTTTATGTTGCATCCAAGCTGCTTGGCGAGGAATAAGACTTCAATATCAAACCCCGCGGTAACCATGGATCCCTGCACGATATGACTCCTTCCATATAATTGAAGCCGTTCAAAAATTTTTCGCGCAGTAGACTGCCGGAACGCTTTAAATCCACATTGTGTATCTGAGATACCATGGAGACCGAGAATCATCGACCGGATCCACATAAATCCGATTGCCATAGCTTTGCGGGTCAGAGGCGCTCCCACACGCTTGCCGCTCCTCGATCCAATCACCACATCAAAATCTTGATCAAACCAGGGCAATATGTTTTCCAACTCACGGATGGGTGTGGCTTGATCCAGATCTGTGAATAACACAATGTCTCCGCGGGCCGCTAAACTGCCCGCTATGACGGTAGCCGCTTTACCTTGATGAGGATTATGTATGATCCGGAAGGCGTGTGTTATGCGCGCATATTCATCAAAGAGTTTCGCTGTGTCATCGGTAGACCCATCATCCACAAGAATGACCTCCCAACGAAATTTCCGGCTCTCCATATACCGCGATACTTTATCAAGCGCGCCAAGCCGGATATTTGTTTCTTCGTTATACGCAGGAATAACCACGGAGAGATATGGTTTGGACATACCTATAAGTGTATCAGTTTATGAATGGTGACAAATGATGTCTTCCAGGTGCCGGATATTGTGGCACTCCCGAATCCGGCAATTTCCCATAACGGGTGACCGAGCGGTTTGCAATCTGGCTCCTCACAAATCACAATCAACTGGTCGGTCACAGTTTTTCGCTCCGGATCTGCAAACTCCGGCTTGATCGTAACCGGAGGATTTCCCCAAATATCAAAAAAATATCGGTATACATGATCAGAATTACCTTGAGTGATCAGGGCAAAATTAAATGGCTTCTGACCGGTTTTATCAATTGCAACTTGTGCAATGCCGCGGGCTTGAGCCAGTTGATTATTCGGGGCAAATTGGAACGGCTGACCCTGCCAATTCCACCATAATAATAAAGCCGTCACGCCCACAGAAATTGCCATTCCGATGACATGAATTTGTTTGAGACGATAGAGAATAATACCGGTTACCAAAAACGGCAGGGTAAACCAAATGCCGAAGTAATAATCGTAAATTGCCCGTTTATAAAATCCAAATAAGACGGCTACGACAAAGCCCCAAAGCAGGAGAAGCAACGATGACCGTCGCCATCGGGCCGTATTGTTGATGGGATTGCAACCTATAACTAACAGGCCAATTCCAACCGTGAGAATGCCCACTATTCCCCAATGCCACAACCCCTGCTGCCAAGACGGAATATCCGACCATATTTCCGGCTGCGGAAACCGGAGCACGAGTCTTCCGACTAACCGATAAAGAATGTCCTGGATAATAATCCGGTATTTTTCTGGAGCGAGCCCTGTGTCGTTTCCCGCAAGAACAAATTGTATAATGGATTGTGTATTCGGAAATCCATGACGCAGTTCAAACAGGAGAAACGGCCCGAAACCCACCAGAAAACCCATCATACCAAGAATTCCCGTTTTGATCCGTTCCCGTACTTTGGTATACACGAGAACCCAAATGGCCGCAACCGGAAAAAGAAATAAAAACAAGTAGTGAAGCTGCAAGCCTATTCCCATACATATCCCGGCACCAACTATATTCCTCAATCTTCCGTTTTCGGCAAATCTCCACAGAAGAAAAATCATCAGTAATGAAAAAAACGGCACGATATTGGGATTCCATGATGAACGGGAGTATGCGATGACCACCGGCGAAAGCGCATAGAGCGCGCTTGCCACGATTCCCACCCATGAACCAAACATATCCCGACCGCTCCGGTAGAGAAGATAGACGGTTGCGACACCAAATAACGCAACCATCACAGCAGGTCCCGTGGGGTCGAGTCTCCATGCCCAAAGAAAGGGCAGCATAAAATAATAATAGATTGGCCCCAAGAAAAATCCTCCCACGGATGCGGTAGGCCCGAGAAGCGTCCATTTATGATCAACGATCATCTGTTTGACGACCAGTGCGTCACGTCCTTCATCGCCCAAAAACGTCATATAGCCGGATATATTGTAAAGGCGGAGGTATGCTGCAACGAAAAGAATGACTACTATCAACAACTCAGACCAAGGAACTTTCCAACGTTTTGACTTTTGACCTTTGACTTTCCCGCCTGCAACGCTTTGCTTAGCATTGCGGGCAGGTGACTTTATTTTTTCCATATGACTTTTGAATACATTGTGTAATTCCAAAGGAGTCCGATTCCTACGCCTATAAGGTAAAACCAGCGATAAAAGGAAACCCCAAATACCATGGATCCTGTCGCAACGGCACCTGACTGAATAAGCACGGCACCGAAAGACGTTGCATTAAATTGCAGAAATTTTCTTATCGCATCAAATCCACGGACTTTTCTCGATCCAAATGTCCAGGAATTATTCAAAATGAAATTAGAAATGATGGCAAATTCTGCCCCGAAGCTACTTCCTATGACAGGATGAAATCCGAAGTGAACGAAAACCTCCAACATGGCCGTATTAATGATAAAACCTATACTCCCCACCACCAGAAATTTACCAAACGATCCGGTGACTATTTGCGTGAAGCGCTGACGCGTGATATACCCGAGTACATCACGAATATATTGAGATGGTGCTATTTTAGAATGTCCAAACTTTCTATCCGTAAACCGTATCGGGACTTCAGTAATTTTTGCACCACGAAGTATCGATTTATGGAGATATGCGATTTGAAATACATATCCCTGGTATTGAGATAAATCCGAACGGCTATATCGCGCTATTTTTTCTGTATACGCCCGATACCCACCCGTCCAATCATGGACGTTCGTGTATCCCAGACCAAATCGTACAATTCCGTTGCCGACAATGCTAAACAGTTTCCTGTGCCATCCCCAGTTGTCCGGTATTGATCCGCCCTCTATATACCGGCTGCCGACGGCAAAATCTGCGCCGCTATTGATAGCTTTTATAAAATGGGGTAGCGATACGGGGTCGTGAGAGAGATCTGCATCCATCTGTACGATAATCTTTGCATGTAAAACATCAAGTGCGTACGCAATCGCATACAACAGTGCACTCCCCAATCCTTCTTTTTCTTTTGTCAAAAGTATGACATTTGGATGTTTGCTTCTATATTGCTTCACCACTTCTGACGTGCCATCCGGAGATTTATCATCGACAACGAGAATGGTCAGACTATGCCCGCGGATATTGACCCATACGTCAAAAATGCTATCCAAAAGGGTTTTAATATTTTCCCGCTCATTGTACGTCGGAAGTATGACGACGGTGTTCATGGAGCTATTATACCCGTTCACGCCAGTAGTTGAGAAGGTCCTCCATCGTTTTTTCAAAAGGAATCTCCGGCTTCCAACCCGTTTTCTTTACAAACTTCGTGTTATCACCGATCAAAACCGGTACATCGGACGGCCGCATACGGGAAGCATCTTCTTTTACGTCTACGTTCACCTTGGAGAAGGAAAGAAGCATCTTGAGCAAATCTCCGATCCTTATGGCCGTCCCTACTGCGATGTTATAGACGTCCCCAGGATCACATTTTTCCACGGCAAGAACATACGCCCGGACCATATCCCGTACATCAGTATAATCGCGCTTGGCGTCAAGATTCCCGACACGTATGACCGGTTCCTGTTTACCCTTTTCGATAAGCGCTATTTGCTTGGCAAAATTAGATTCGGCAAATGTTTCCCCACGTCGCGGGCCCGTATGGTTAAACCCACGTGTCCGTATAATCCGTACTTTGTAGGACTGGAAATACTGGTATCCCAAATAGTCCATCGCAACTTTAGATACGGCATACGGAGACAGCGGACGCAACGGATTGGATTCTTTTATAGGAAGCTCATTTTCGTGTACCAACCCGTATTCCTCCGATGAACACGCAATTTGTATAACTGAATCTATTCCAGCCTGTCGAACCGCTTCAAATAGATTTGCGCTTCCCACAATATTGACTTCCAAAGTCACAGACGGAGAAACCCATGAAGTTGGCACAAAAGATTGTGCCGCTAAATGAAAAATATAATCCGGTTTTATACGGGAAAGAGTTGTATAAAGACTATGTGTATCCAAAAGATCGGCGTCTTCCAGATGAAGTTTGTTGATAATAGATTCTATATGATCGCGCTTTGTTCTTGGACGGCACATGCCATAGACTTCATACCCCTGTGACAATAATAACTCTGCAAGATGACTTCCTACAAAACCAGCGATTCCGGTAATTAATGCTTTTTTTGCCATATATCCTCCCCTTGCCCGCCTAAGACCGCTCTTTGCATCGTGTACGAATAGTACTGAAAAGATGCAAAGCTAGGTCAGGAGGGTTACATTCTCCCTACACCATAATACATGAAGCCAAGTTGTTTTACACTATTCGGATCGTACACATTTCGTCCGTCAAACATAACGCGTTCTTTGAGTTCCTTTGCGAGTCTCACCAAATCCAATTGCCGGAACTCATTCCATTCGGTCACCACAATCACGGCATCTGCGCCCCGGGCTGCATCATAGGCGTCTTTTGCATAAAAAACGCCTGTCGGTAGTAATGGTTTGGCATTTTCTATAGCCACCGGATCAAAAACGCGGATACGAGCACCCATTTGCGTGAGTTTTCCGATAATTTCGACCGATGGCGCTGATCGCATGTCATCCGTATCCGGTTTGAATGAAAGACCCAAAACCGCAAACAACTTCCCCTTTACATCACCATGAAAATGGCGGGATATTTTATCAATAAACCGGCTCGCGGCTTCCTTATTCACTTCTTCGACCGCGGTAAGAATTGAAAAATTGTACCCGTATTCTTTTGCGATTGCAATAAGCGCGCTTACATCTTTTGGAAAACAGCTTCCGCCATATCCCACACCCGGATAGAGAAAGCTTCTTCCGAGACGTTTATCAAGCCCCACTCCCTCAAGAACTTTTTGGGCATCCGCACCAACCTTTTCAGAAAGAAACGCAATCGCATTGGCAAAAGATATTTTTGCAGAAAGGAGGGAATTGGATGCATATTTGATAAGCTCAGCGGTCTCCAGATTACAAAGAACTTTTTTTCCATCAATGGATTTATGAAGATCGAGAAGTAATTCTTCGGCGCGTTTTGATGTCGTTCCAATGACGACGCGATCAGGATGAAGGGTATCACGGATCGCCGTCCCCTCCCGTAAAAATTCAGGAACTGATGCGATGGAGAATGATGATTCTCCTGATTTTGTACGTTCAAGAATTTCAGAAACTTTTTTATTTGTCCCGGGTGGCACGGTGCTCTTCGTGACGACCACCTTATACCCAACGAGCGCTTTTCCGACACTTTCAGCAGCCGCAAACACACTGGTGAGATCCGCCTCACCGGATTTTTTCGATGGCGTACCGACACAAATGAAAATAATTTCTGACGGGGCAACCGCTTGGCCGTAATCCAGGGTAAACAGCAAGCGGCCGGCAACAACATTTCTTTTCACTAATTCCTCAAGTCCCGGTTCATAAAATGGTGCTTTCCCTTTTTTAAGGTTTTCAATTTTTTCTCTCGTCCGTCCCACGACCCATACGGTATTCCCCAAATCCGCAAATACTGCGGCAGTTACTAACCCTACATACCCATGACCGATAAATGAAATTGTCATACAAGGAACCGTACCCCTTCATGAAAGGGGATCATTGATAGACCCAAAGATTCTATTTTTAAAGTTTGTAAAACCGCGCGGAGAGGTCGCGGAGCACGATTCTTATAATACAATGCCCATGACGTCGGCGCAATTGTTGATTTATCCAAATGCAGGGTGTCTGCAATGAGGATTGCGGCTTCAAAGGGAGAAAGTGCCTGACTCCCCACCGCGTGATAGATGCCGGATGCGACGCTTTTTACTAACGCATGGATTACCCCGACAATATCGTCAATATACGTAGGCGTGATGCGCTGATCAGTCACCGCAACCACCGTCTCACCTGCTGCAAGTTGATCTTTGATACGCTGAACAAAATCCGGTCGGACGCTCGGTGCTGATCCATAGGGAAATGCAATACGCAAGATAAGACCGCTCTCCCCAAGTCGAGCGACCAATTTTTCTCCTTCATATTTCGTGGTGGCATACCAACTCATAGGACTGGGGGTGCTCTCTTCGGTGTATGGACCAGTATTGCCGTCAAATACGAAATCCGTCGAAAGATACAACACACGCTTCTTAAATTTCTGGGCGGCTTCAACAATATTCCGGGTTCCCCCGACGTTTACCCGCCAGGTATTACTAGCCTCCCCAAGATCACGCTCTTTTTCACTTGCGTCCAAATCCGTACGAGCGGCAAAATGAAATATCCAGGAGGCATCCGACGAGGCAATTTTTTCCATCACGACATCTTTTTGTGTAATATCAATACCGGTTTCGAGGCTTAAATTTTCAAACTGGAATTCAGGCGTCAGAAGTTTTGTCACCCGAGAACCCACAAGTCCTGAGAGTCCGGTGCCAATGATATTCACGGCGTTCCCCCATATTTTGCGCGTCTCCACCACGATTCATGGTTTCTATACCAATCTATGGTGTCTTGTAACCTTGACTCAAATTTTTGTAATGGCCTCCAACCAAGCTCCGTTTCAATCTTTGTCCAATCGATCGCATACCGCCGGTCATGTCCGGGCCGGTCGGCAACAAATTCAATCATGTCTTCGCGGCCCCCCATGAAATCAAGAATTTTCTTGACAACCGTTATGTTGTCCATGTCATTCGTGCCTCCGCCGATACAGTACGTCTCACCTATTGTTCCACGGGTCAATACTGCGTCAATTGCCCGGCAGTGATCTTCAACATACAGCCAATCCCGCACATGAAGCCCATCACCGTATACCGGTACATTCTTACCCTCCAAAATATTTGTAATGACCAGTGGTATAAGTTTTTCCGGAAAATGGAACGGTCCGAAATTATTTGAACAGTTGGTAATCGTCACTGGTAACCCGTATGTTTCGTGATATGCACGCACTAAATGATCCGAACTTGCTTTACTTGCAGAATACGGACTTCTGGGGTCATATGGTGTTCGTTCAGTAAATTTACTCAAAGTATCAAGTTCAAGCGATCCGAACACCTCATCTGTTGATATGTGATGGAATCGGGAAATCTTTGCCTTTGTTGCTGCCTCTAGGAGAGTGTAGGTTCCCATAATGTTCGTCGTAATAAATGGAGCCGGAGCACGTATTGACCGGTCTACGTGACTTTCCGCCGCAAAATGTACAACGACATCCACGCCCAACAATGCTTTTTTCACTATATCCGGATCACATATATTTCCATGAATAAATGTATAGTTGGTATTGTCTTTAATTTCGGTTAGATTTTCCAGATTTCCGGCGTACGTTAGGGCATCAAGATTGACCACGCTATCCGTTTGATGCTCACGCAGCCAGTAAAGGATAAAATTTGATCCGATGAAGCCGGCGCCGCCGGTGACTAATAATTTCATGTAATATTTTTATTGGTGATCGTCACGCCTCGTACCCAATCGTAGCCAATGAGATCATCATCGTAAGGAATACGGCCCTCTTCGTCTTTAGAATAGATGCCGCTGGTAACGTACACTAATTCCGCCGGACCAGTGATCACCTTTAACCCATGGGCAACCCCTGCCGGAATCTTAAGAATGATATCCTGTCCCCCGTCGCCCAACGTATATTCATTGAGCTCTTTGTATGTGGTGCTCGCCGATCTATAGTCATAAAGAGCAACCTTTATTGTGCCTGTAACGATATACCACCAATCAATCTGTGTTTTATGCACATGCCATGCCTTCACTACTCCCGTCACCATAGATGAACGGGAAAGTTGTCCGAATCCTTCAGAAAATATCGGATCGCTCATCCGTATCAGTTCTTCAAAAAAACCCCGCTCATCAGGGAGACGGATGAGATTTTTTGTTTGTGTGCCGTCAATCATAACTTTCCCTCTTTGACCATAGCCGCTACCCGGGAGTTGGCATTGAGGAGTTCGTCATAGGAAGTTCCCGCATCGATCCACCAATCGATGATTTCGCAGGTGAGCTCTCCGGATCTCAAATAATAATTATTCAAATCCGTCACTTCCAATTCTCCGCGGCCGGAAGGCGATAAATGCTTAATACAGGCAAATACGGTATGGTCATAGATATATATTCCGGTCTGTGCGATATCAGATTTGGGATGTTCCGGTTTTTCCTCAATAGATAAGACTTTTCCGTTTTTATCGACTTCGATAACCCCATATTGTTTCGATTCTGTATCCTTATGGACTCCAAATACCATGCCGCCTTTGCTTTTTACTTCAAATTTTCGCCGTGCTTCTAAAAGATTGAAATTAAAAATATTATCTCCCAACAGGACAAGAATTGGCTCATCGTGGGCAAACTCCTCAGCAAGGGCAATGGCATCAGCAATACCACCTTTAGGGTTCTGCTGTACCGCATAATAAAGTTTAAGCTGGAAATCCTCTCCATTTTTTAAAAGATTAGCAAAATGTCCTGCATGGTCGCCCGAAGTCGTCAGTAGGACTTCTTTGATGCCTGCTTTCCGCATCGCTTCCAGAGGATAATAAATCATGGGCTTGTTGTAGATAGGCAACAAGTGTTTATTGGTAACGAGCGTAAGGGGACGAAGTCTTGTCGCGAGTCCACCGGCTAAAATGACACCTTTCATATGTTCGAGTCTCCTTTAATAACCCAATACAATAAACAATAGGATTATCGCGATACTACCGACAAATATATATTCTATCACAACTTTCCGGTGCAAATCCCCTTGCATGGCGTGATGAATCATGCCCCATGCGATATAGGCGACACTCGTCACAACGCCAATCATAAGCTGGAGGCCGGTATTCCCGTGAGCCAAGAAAAACATTCCTGTTCCACCCGCAAGAATCAAAAGAAGAACAATAAAATGAAGAATGTGTCCTTTCATATTGCCTTAAAGCACCGCTCCTCTCGTGGCAAGCTGCAACAAGAGTAGTAACACCGCAAAAAATGCCATGTGTCCGACGCTGTGGCCGGATACGCGAATAATTTTTCTCCGATAGACATACCAGCCGTCTATCACAACAACCAAGAGAATAAGCCCTGCAAATCCGGTCGTTACCTGTTTGGAAATCGAGGAAATATCAACCAGCGGCTGCTTCAGTACGTCCGTCAGCCCAAACGTGTTATTTTGAGCTGCTACTGTCGCAAACGGCTGTACCACGACAAGTGCTGATGGGGCCGTTGCCGCCGCCGTCGGGGTGAGAATGGTAGGCTTTATCTGATAGGCGAGTTGGCTATCTCCGGCACCGAACATTTGGACCACCAGCGTAGTTTCCTCTCCGGCCAACACACCGTTAACCACAGCAAAACCTATATCTTTATAGTCGCCCCGCATAATATTTTCCCGGTGGGTGGGGGAAGCCATCCAGGCATCTACAACTCCGCTGCTTACCGAAAAATTCTTGGCAAGGTTCTCGCCGGCTACCCGATAGCGATACCCTGCCACAGTGACAAATTCCCACGGTGTTTTACCGCTAGGGCTGTTGTGCGCCCAATACCCCTTAGCAAACATGTCCTGCGCTTTGAGCGCGGCTGCCCGGGAGAGTCGTTGATCTAAAACGAGCGCCCCGAGTCCTGCTTCGGCACGTTTCGCGTTGATGGCAGAAAAAAGCTGCTCTACGCGGATGTCTGTGGCAAACCCCAACACATCGGGAAATTGCGTATGTCCCAGAGTAAGGAGGAACTTGAACAAGACGAATGCAAGAAGATATACAAACATCGCGTCTACATGGAGTACGCGCGCGTGATGATTATTACTGTGATGTGGCGTAAACAAATGACGGATACCATTACCCATACAGTACTATCATAGCAACCTCACGCAAAATTACCAACGGAAGATTCAAGAAGAGTATCGATCATCTTCATAGATTGGCACAACGGTTTGTCCTACGAATAAATTATTGATGGGAACTCCAAGAAGAACTCCAAGTGTATTGGCAAGAGCAACACCCACGCGAAGGCCGGTATAGGAACCCGGACCTGTATTGACGCGTATCGATGTAATATCGCCAAGGACGTGGTGTGACGTATCTAAAAGTTTCACAATCAAGGGAAGTGCCTCCTGAGCTTTACCCACACGCATATCGCGCGCTTTGAGCGTTTGATGGCCGTGCGCATCGATGAAGCTCACGGCTATGACGTCCGAGCGTGATGTGTCAATAGTAAGGGTGAGCGGCTGTTTCAACAGTACGACTCCCTGACGAATAATCCTAATGGTTCCGGTGGAACAATCTACGACGGTTGACGCGTTCCCGATAGAACATACCCCAGGTACGACATAATCCACGAGCTTGATGAGCTCCAGATCCAAATCTTCATAGCAGTAGGGAGTAGGAGACCCATGAAAATTGGCTGATGGCCCGAGGATCGGCACACCCACCCCTCGGATAAGCTCCAAGGCGGTCTCGTGATTGGGCATACGTAAACCAATATTTTTTCCGCTACCACGGATAGGGGAGTACACTAAATTTTCTTTACACCCAGCGATAATAGTAAGCGCACCGGGCCAATACGTTTTCATCAGATGTCGTACAATTTCTGACGGATCGAGATAGTAGGCGAGAGCCATAGCCTTGGATGCAACCAGAACCGGGGTCGCCTGTGTACGCGGGCGTTTACGGAGCTTAAACAGTCTGTCTACCGCTTTCACATCATCCATCCGGCACCCTATGCCGAAAGCTGTATCCGTCGGATACATGATGATACCGCCCTCCTTTAAAACCTGAATCGCTTGCTTGATACTTTCCATAGTTATTAGATGACTCGCTCCATCGAAATTTTATGCGAATCGTTTTCCAATACCTCAAATCGTATATCAACCCTTCTTTTTGGAAGTAATCCACCCAATGTATCAGCCCATTCGATAAGTACGATCGAATCCGAATCTCTCAGCATTTCCGGGATTCCCAACTCAACAAGCTCTTTTTCGTCACCAATACGGTACAAATCGATATGATATAAAAATCCTGATTGTTTTACCAGTTGATAACGTCGTACAATATAAAAAGTCGGGGAGAGCAGGCGAGAGGTAATTCCTAATGCTTTTCCAAATCCCTGAACAAACGTCGTCTTCCCACTGCCCAGTTCCCCATATAAACAAACAGTCAATGCTCCCCGATCTTGTTCACTTTTGACTTTTGACTTTCCCGCCTGCAACGCTTGATGCGTAGCATTTGCGGGCAGGTGACTTTTGACTATATGAATCCCCAACTCTTGGCCAATGCGCGCAGTTTCTTTGGGCTCCGTGGTAATAAATGGGTAAGTGAAATCCATGCAATGCTTGCTCCTATGGCGTCAATTATAACATCCCGAAGCCTCCCCTCCCGTGTCGGAACGAACAGTTGGTGTATTTCATCCGTAACAGCATAGATGAGTGTCAAAAAAAATGCGACCGCAAGTAAATTGATTCCGATGGAAGCACGTAGAGTATTTTTTAATGCTCGGAAGTACAAAACAAACAAAATGGAGTACTCGATCACATGGAGCGTTTTAAAAAATAGGAAATTGATGAGAGGCTCCTGGGCAACCTGAACGCTTGACCTGCCAGATAAGAAAAAAATCACTCCCATCCAGGCCACAACCGGAAGCCAATATCGGACAAACTTCATTTATCCAGTATATCAGAATGATGCTCCCGCGCGATCTTCCAGGTATAAACCCCGGCAAGCATAGCCAAACCAATCGCCACTAAGAGCATAGAAATGACCATCGGCTTCCAGGAATTATTGGAAGCATACGCGCTTGGCGATGATGTTTTCGCTTCGACACGCTCGCCCAATACGAACAGCTCCCTCACGGCAGGTTGTTCCTCTGCGTCTTCTGCGGTTGAAGGTACTCCGGGAGACGGAGATTTGGATACCATAAGTGTAGACATAGGAGTACTCGTTGGTGAAGGTGTCTTCGTCGGTGTAGCTACAGCCGTGGGCGTAGGAGTAGCGGTAGGCTTAGTAGTGGGGGTAGGAGTTGGCGTCTTTGTTGGCGTAGGCGTAAAAGTTGGGGTGGCTGTGGCTTGCGGCGTAGGTGTTGGAGTCGGTGTTGGAGTTGGTGATGGCGCCAAATCAGAACATTTCGATGATGATTTCGATGGCGTTTGATTTACTTGCCAACTCCCACCATCCGGAACCCGCGCGTATGATTTATCCGCAGAACTACTCGCGTATTGATAACTATCAATAAGCGAACCATCAAGCTTAAATATCGTTGGCGTGTCGCCATTGTTGTTCAGATACGTCGAAAGCTCTACATAGCATGTTGCACTGGATAATAATAAACCAGAAATTGCAAGTCTTCCCGATGAGCCGCTATCAGAATCAAAATTAGTATCATCATCAAAGTAATAATTCGATAAATCCTCCGAGGATGGCTCAGTGTTATAAAACTCAATCCACTCTACGTTCCCGCTTGAAGGCGCTGGAAGAAATTCATTGATAACAACGGCGGCAAAAGCACGAGGAGGAAATGTAATGAAGAAACAGAGACTGATAAAAGCCTTGATTAAAAGGGGTCTCATGTCACATCCCTCCCTCTCTTGTATGTCGCTCTTTTTTATACGCATACACAAACCGTGACTCGTCACTCCCGCCGCCTGACCCTCCATCTGTTTGATAGTTTGTAATAAAGTACCGCTCTACTCTGCGCGCCGCATCTGCGGTAACGCATTCCCTATATATCCAATAATCCATATCTTTGTTTACGCCATGCTCTTCAAACAACCTCGCTTGCGCGTTTTCGGCAATACCCACATACCAGTCTGTGGACAGCGTATTGGTTTTATGGATATATTCAACTATGTCGTTTACAATACTGCTTTCTTGTTGTGGCATAGTCCAAGTGTAGATTGGTGATCGGTGACTCAACTGCGACTCACGGACGAGTCGGGAAATTTAGGAGAGTTTCGAAGTGAGCGCGGGGTTGATACAATACTTTTTGTCTGTGTGAGAGATAAGCTTGACACCAGTCAACTTCTTCACTTTGGCATTGACCGCCTCAACCGCATCGTACACAAGCCGCTTCACGTTTTTCTGTTCATCGAGCTCTCCCATAGCATCAGATAGATCAAGCGTATCATAGTGTCTTTTTGGATTTTTGAAGAGCAGTTTGCATATATCGTGTTGATACGAATCGGCTGGGATATCTATAGCATGAGTATCATTGATAATGATTTTGCTTTCTGATGAATCGAAAATAATCCGATCAACGACAATGTATTGAGGATTAATAAGCGCTGCTAACCGCTCTTCAATAATTTCCCTGATGTCACGGCGATAAATAAAAAGCGTAAACACTGCAAACATAAAAACGGAAAACAACCCCACGGCAAAAGACAGCATCAACTGATTGCCGAGTATCCTACTCAATTGATCGAGCCCCTTGCCTATGGCAACCAGTCCAACAGTTTCTCCATTGGCCAGGATCGGTTCAACGTAAAGCATGAACTTCTGTTGGGACCGCCCATCGCTTATGACCGAAAAATCTTTACGCCTCAGGGCATCCTGAAGATAGCTTTTGTCGATATATGCCGGCGGACCACCTATACTTTTATGACTTATGTTAAACGTATCGATGATTTCAAACGAGATATTGTGGTCAAGCTCTTTATCAACGACGCGTGTCGCATCCAGCGTCTCATTGGTCAATGAGATCTGACCATCAAGTATCTCTGCATTTTTCAACAGTATCATATCCAATTCCTTTTCAGATCGGCCGGCCGGCTCAAAGTATGCCAAAAGAATCACACCCTTTTCCTGACCAATTCGCACGATCGGATACGAAAATACCCGCCACGGTTCACTGACCGCAGAAATGATCGTTTTGGGTGTCGGGAACGATGAGGCATAGGCATAATTGGACGTATCCAACAAGCCGCTGATAACGTTCATACGGTCGATAAGGAATCCATCAAGGGAAAAAATATAAAGCGGGCTCTCTGAAGGAGTCGTCGTGTCCGATAAATACTTATTGGTATTCCATACGCCATCTTTGTATTCAAAATCCCCGGAAACCACGCCTGCGGTGGTACGTAAATATGATTTTATGTCATTGAGTGATAATGTGCGGATGATAAAATAGCCGGCAATCAAATATAAAATAAAAAGAACAAGGAATACCGTAGATAATCGAAGGATGAGACGCATCTCTGCTTTATCCGCATGAAGTGCCTTAATAAAACCTGAAATATGAGCTATTGCCATGCGCGAGCGAATTGTTTGCAGAACAAATCGATCCTATACTACTGCACATGCAGGTAAAAACTCAAGACCCCGTCGCCATGCTCAATATATTTTATTTTTATGATACTCCCGCTGCCACACGCTTGACTTGATGAATAGAGATCACCATCACTCGGTGCCCGGATGATATTGCTTCCGGTTGATACCATATCAAATCCCGTATGAATACCACTGGAATACTGATACCGCCATGAATAGGGCGTCTTACCGAAATACTGGGTTATTCTGATCGTGTCCTCCAGAGGCCAGGCCCAGCTTCCACTTCCCAATGTTGCGTCACCTCCGTTTTGATCATCTTTCACCCGTTTGGAGGACAAATACCCACCAGGGTCAACCCATGATCCCCCTTTTCGTACCTCAAAATGAAGGTGCGCGCCAGTCGAACAACCAGGAAACCCGGTGTTTCCGACGACAGCAATAGGGTCACCTTTTTTCACCGGGCCAAGTTTCACCGAATCGATAAGTGCACGGTCAACGGCTTGCTTCTCAGCGAGCGCCTGAGCCAGAAGCTTTTGATAGACCACTTCACTGTTTTTGGTTTGATCCAATAACACTTGCTTTTCCTTTTTTTGACGGGCAAGGGATGCACTTTCCTTCTCTAATTGCTTTTTGAGTTTTTCCTGTTCAAGTTTTTTGCCTTCACGAAGATTTTTTCTTTCGGTGAAATTATTTTGCGTCGCTTTCAATTGAAACAGAAGCGCTGCATCATGCTCTTGTATCGTGGATATATACTTTACCCGCGAAACAAATTCAGAAAAAGAACTACTGAGAAGAAACATCCCGAACTGAGAAGTATTTCTCCTCTTGTACGATTCTGGTATACGCCGGAGGACGAGTTCCGTGCGTCTTGTCAGTAGCCCCTCTAAGCGCTCTATTTCACCGGCTAGCTCATCGATTTCTGCCGTAAGTTTGACCACCGCTGATCGTATCGTATTTATCCGAAGGGACGTCAAGGAAATCTGTGAATCGAGGAGAGAAATTTGTTTAGCAAGGGTATTTTCTTCCTGCTGGAGTTGAGATATTTTCTTGGTCAGTTCCTCAATAGTTTGATTGACGTCCCCGTCAACTGCATGCACGGAGAGCTGAAAAAAAAATAAAAAGAAAAAAAGGAAACCCAAACATAATCGTTTCATTGTACATTGTTAAAATTTCAAATAGCGGCCTACTGCGACCATGCTTCCGATGCTTCCCAGAAGAAATCCGGTCAAGGCAAGTCCCCCGAAATATGCAAATGCAGCGAGCAAAAAAGCAATCGATGTAGGAGCTCCAATCACGGTGCCGATTGCAGGAATAACACCTAAAAACGTAAGAAGAAACGGATAAAGCCAGAGCGTGAGTACTGCGATGATGAGTCCCGCAATCCCCGCGCCAAAAAGTCCATAGAGACCTCCTTCTAAAAGAAATGGCATCCTGATATGCCATGGGGAGGCGCCTACCAAATTAAGCACTTCCACTTCCTGTTTCCTAAGCGCAATTTTCATGCCAATGATCGTCATGACGATGAGAATAGAATCCACCGCCAAGAGCCCCGCAAGTGATCCACCGACCCATCGGATGGCATTGGTCCAGGATATGAGCGTCTCAACGACATCACGCTGATAGACAACTTCTTCAACGCCTTCTGACTTTTTAATAACTTCTTCGAGATCTGATAAAAAATTCGGCTCGGTTGCCGACACTTCAAGCGAAGCCGGAAGGATATCGGCCGTCACCATCTCAAGGAGCAGCGGATCACTTTTATTTTGCTGGCGGTAGAGGGCGAGCGCATCATCTTTTGTTATGTATTTGATGCTCACGGTTTTACCGGTCGCGGTGAGGTCGTTTTCTAGTGTATGGATGACATCCTCTCCCGTCTTATCCTGAAAATAAACGGTGATCTGAGGTTTTCCCTCAAAATATTTCAAAACAAAATATGATGCAGTGCTCGCCAAGAAAAAAAGTCCCACCAGAAGCAGAGTCAAAAACATCGTGAGTATCGCCGCCATAGCCTGATACGGCGAGCGGCGCATGTGTTTGTATGCGGTCGTTAGGGCAATCATGATTTAGTGATCCTCCGGGCTTTTTTATGAATATGATACCTTCCGCGGGCTTCATCGCTGACTATCCCTCCGTGTTCTAGAGTAATCGTTCGTTTTTTCAATTCATTGACGATACTCGCGTTGTGCGTGGCCATGACGATCGTCGTACCGATATCGTTAATTTCCTGAAGGATATCGAGAATTTCCCAAGAAGTTTCCGGATCCAGATTACCCGTCGGTTCATCGGCCAAAAGAACTTTTGGACCACCAACAATGGTACGCGCAATACTCGTCCGCTGCATCTCTCCCGCGGATAATTGTTGAGGAAACAGAAATTTCTTCTTGGAAAGGCCAACAATATCGAGCACTTTATTGACATCACGGGCTATCTCATGCTCTTCTTTCCCTAATATCTCGAGCGCCAGCGCGACATTTTCATACACCGTCCGGTCCGTAAGAAGTTTAAAATCCTGAAACACCACACCGACGCGCCTTCGTAGGAGATGAATCGAGGCGTGGGGAAGATCGTTGATCTTCCAATCATCCAGATGGATATCTCCAGAAGTCGGGGTCATCTCTCGGGTAAGAAGCTTAAGAAATGTTGTTTTTCCGGCACCCGAAGGACCAATAAGAAAAACAAATTCTCCGTCTTGAATCGTCACGGAGACATCAGAGAGCGCGTGGGTTTCCCCATAAAGCTTGGTAACGTGGGCAAATGAAATCATTCCAAAATTTCAACTTTTCCTACATCCATGAGCCATGAAGCCTTTTTTGCGGCGAACGTTTCTCCCCAAACTTTTACTTTTTTTCCTACATACGTATCCAAATCAATGACCGATGAGACGAGATATGCTGTCTGCGATGGTCCTCCGTCCCGAATAAGCTTATGCGTTCCCTCTCCATTGATCCCACCTTTTTCCATCAGGCCTTCTGCTGAATCTTTAAAATTCTTCGTGTCGCTCACGCCTTCAACTTTATCCGTCTTCACCATGTTGGAGGATTCGTTTGGCTGTGTGTTCGTTATTTTTGTATTTCTGGTCATGAGATATCCTGTGCCCAATCCCAACGCAATGAGCAATACATACACGACCATTGCGGTCATACGCATCGTTTTCTTATCCGAAGGAGGAGATGCAGGATTGGTAGGTTGTGGTACATGAGATTTAGGAGTAATGATCATATAGAGATAGTATTACTGTTTAGGAAAATCTTTTCAAGTAGGAAGTAATAAATGCATCGAGATCTCCATCGAGGACACTCTCCGTGTGGCTCGTTTCGTATTGTGTGCGCAGGTCTTTGACCATATGATATGGATGAAGTACGTACGACCGGATTTGATTACCCCAACCGGGTGTTTTATATGCACCTTTCATTTTTACCTCCTCTTGCCGCTGCTCTTCTTCCTGAGCCGCCCAAAGTTTCGCCCGGAGCACTTTGAGCGCATACTCACGATTTTGCCCTTGATACCGCTGCGTTTGACAAGTAACGATTATACCTGTGGGCGTATGCGTCAATCGAACTGCTGTGGAGACCTTATTGACGTTCTGTCCGCCCTTCCCACCGGAACGGAAAAAATCCCACACCAGATCATCTTCTTTAATGACCGGACCCACGGCATCCTCCACAACCGGCAATACTTCTGCCATCGCAAACGATGTTTGCCGCAAATTATCGGCATTAAAAGGAGATTGGCGGACAAGCCGGTGAACTCCTGCTTCAGCCTTCATATGTCCATACGCATATGCCCCAGTCACATGAAAGGTAATGCTTTTAATTCCTGCTTCCTCTCCCATGGTGCAGTCGAGTATTTCAAATTCCCATCCTTTCCGCTCAAAATACCGTTGGTACATCCGTGAAAGCATGGCGTTCCAATCCATGGCCTCGGTCCCTCCTTGACCGGAGTGCAGCGCGACAATTGCGTCTCCCCGATCATAGACCCCAGAGAGATACACCGCATATTCCATACGGTCCACTTCACGGGAGAGCTCTCCCTCGTCCCCGCTCCCGATCATAAGCTCGAGCATCTCCCCTTCTTCCAATTCTTTTTGGAGTACGGATAGGAGTTTCATCTTTTTTGCAGCCGTCTGAGGGTCTTGCCAGAAGTCCTGCTTCATCGTCTCAGCCTCAAGCTCACGAATATCTTTTCGTTTATCTTCAAGCTCTAGTTTATTGAGAATATCTCGTGCACGTGTAAGCAGTGCTTCATCCATGGGACGTATTGTATCATGAGGCAAAAAATTGCCAGAAGATACCGGCTGATCCAAGTGTTAACACGATGACGGTCACCCACCCAAATACATTATCAAACCAACGGTTTACCATAGATCCCATGATCTTTCTATCGTTACACATAAAAAGAATAAGCGAAACAAGGAGCGGACCAAGCATACCGCCTAATACCTGCGAATAGAGAAGTGCTTTCATGGGAGCCACCCCGCTTACCGCGATACCGACTCCCACGACCATTGCCGCGGTAATAACCATATAAAATCCTTTTGCTTTATTTGGCCGATCCGAGAGGCTTTCTCTCCAACCAAATATCTCTGCCACAGCGTACGCAGTCGATACAGCGAGTACCGGTATAGCCAGAAGCCCGGCCCCAATGATACCGACAGAAAAAAGAAGGGTTGCCCCGGATCCTGCGAGAGGCTCGAGCGCCCGCGCGGCATCGGCAGCAGTAATAAACGCAAGACCATTTTTGCCCGCAAGTGCTTGAGCGGAAGCAATCATAATAAAAAATGAAATAATATTGCTGTATATAAAACCCGGAGCTATAAGACGATCCTCATGTCGGGCCGTTTCTATCATTTCTTTCTTTGAATTATTTTCTTCAGCTCCCTGCTTGGATTGCCAAAAGAATAAAAACGGCGTAATAGTGGTTCCCAAAAGTCCGACACCCGCCAAGAGATACCCCATAGAAAATTCTATATGCGGCGAAATAATTGCCTTCAACACGTGGGTCCAAACAGGACGGGATAGAAATCCCGATACAACATATGCCAAATAGACGAACGATAAAAACAAAAGATATCGCTCAATGAGACGAAAACTTTTAAATACGACGATCGCCCATATGAGGAGAGCTGTCGGGACCACCCACCAGACGTATGATGTCCTGGTTAACATCCCTAAGACCTCAGATACTCCCGCAAGATCTGCCCCAAGCGTCGTCATGTTGGCAATAATCAGTGTCCCCGCCACAACATACGCGACAGCCGGCGAATAATGTTCTCTGATAATGAGCATGAGTCCTTTTCTTTTCACATCCCCAAGCCTCGCGCACATAGCTTGAACCGCGATCAGCATCGGAGTCGAAAGCACAAGAAGCCATAACTGATGGTATCCAAATTGTGCTCCGGAGATAGAGTAGGTTGCAATTCCAGCGGGATCGTTATCCGCTCCTCCGGCGATGATGCTCGGAATCCAACGTTTCAGCGTTTTGCGCAATCGGTTTACCATAAGCAGATACGTTTTACTCTTTTGGTTTGCATATCATTTCCACGACCCGGTTTTGTTGGGGAATAGGAAGCTGATTGTATTGCTTGACGACTTGAGAGGCTACCTGATCAGAAACGATTTGAGCCACTTTCTGCTCAACCGATGACGTCACGATGCCTGCGACGGAGGAAACCGTATCGGAAAAATTCAAAATGTTCCCACCATCGCCCGTTACACCGAGTAATTTAGCGGTATTTTGTCCAACTTCCGTACCTAAAACCGCACCCCGTACTTGATTGAGTACAAGCGGTTCAGTCCTGTCGGTAAACTTCGGCCAAAGCAGGCTCGCTATGGCCACCACGGCCGCACTCCCCGCAGCCACAACAATATATTTAATAATCTGTTGCATCCATTACAGTATAACCCGTTGAGAAAGTTTCTACATCCGTGATATAACAAGCTTCATATGAAAATCATCGGAATCGATCCGGGCACAGCCCGTGTAGGATGGGCGCTCATCGATGTGATGGGGTCCACCATCCGACCGCTCTCATACGGTTGTATCACGACGCCCGCCGGACAAACGCCGGAAACCCGGCTTCTAACCATTCACCGGGAAATTACCAAAATCCTCACCAAGGATAAACCATCCTCCTTGGCCATTGAAGATTTATTTTTTGCGTCCAATGCGAAAACGGTTATACCGGTCGGTCAAGCACGGGGTGTCATTCTCTTGGCGGCAGCAGAGCAGAATATTCCCGTAGCCTCCTATTCACCCAGAGCAGTCAAAAGTACGATCGCCGGCGACGGGAGAGCCGATAAAACACAAGTATTATCCATGGTCATGCGCATCCTCCACCTTGACACACCACCAAAACCGGATGATACTGCCGATGCCATAGCCATTGCCTTAACACACGCATACTCGTATAAACTCAAAGGAAAAATCACATGATCGGAGCTCTAAACGGCATTGCCCACACGCCAATAATAAATCCACTCCTCGTCATGGTGGGGGGGGTAGGCTACCGCGTGGCAGTCCCCGAACATATATTGAACGACATCCACGCCGATAAACCTCTATTTCTCTACACGCATACGCATGTACGGGAAGATGCACTGGATCTCTATGGATTTGTGAGTCCCGAAGAACTATCCCTTTTTACCCTCCTTATCTCGGTTTCCGGTATCGGACCAAAAACGTCGCTCACGATCGTAGACCGCGGAGCCTCGGCCGTGCGACTGGCTATTACGACGGCGGATGTATCTTTTTTTACCTCTATACCGAGACTCGGGACAAAAAACGCACAAAAAATCATCATTGAGCTCAAAACGAAACTCGGGAGCATCGAAGAACTCGATCTATCCCAAGAACATGGAGAGACGAAAGAAGTTTTGGAAGCGCTTGAATCCATGGGCTTTGCCAAAAAAGAAGCATATGCGGCCCTCAAACAACTGACAGCCGGTGATCTTCCGGTCGAAGAACGGTTACGGCAAGCACTGAAATTATTAAGCAAAAAATAACCCTGCATGAAACACACCAAAAAAAATCTCGTCGAAGACGCGGTGACCGCTAGTCCCACTCCCGAGGAGGAAAAACTTTTGACGTCGCTGCGGGCTGCATCCTGGGATGAATTTCATGGGCAAAAAAAGCTCAAGGAAACGCTCCGGATCTCAATCACCGCTGCCAAAAAACGCAAAGAGCCATTGGAGCATATACTCCTCTACGGCCCTCCGGGACTCGGTAAAACGACGATGGCACATCTCATCGGCCGTGAACTTGGGGTAAACGTGCGGGTCACGAGCGGTCCCGCTATAGAGCGGGCAGGAGATCTGGCATCAATCCTCACGAACCTTGAGCCGCATGACATTCTGTTTATCGATGAAATACACCGATTAAATAAAGTGGTAGAGGAAACCATCTATCCCGCCATGGAAGATTTTGCCCTCGATATCATCATAGGGAAAGGTCCGTCCGCGCGTACGCTTCGTCTCGATCTTCCTCCGTTTACGATCGTGGGGGCCACTACACGCATCGGACTTCTTTCTAATCCCCTCCGCGACCGGTTTGGGGTCGTTTCACGCCTCGCATTCTATGAACCGGAAGAGCTCAAATACATCCTGCAGCAAGCGGCGATCAAACTCAAAACAAAAATCCATCCGTCTGCATTAACGGAACTTTCCCGGCGGGGTCGTGGAACGCCCCGGGTTGCTCTCCGGCTCCTCAAGCGGGTCAGGGATGTGGCCCAGGTAGAGGGCATCGGCGACATAACGGAGGCAATTCTTGCCCGGTCACTTTCTATCCTCGAAGTGGATTCGATGGGGCTCGATAGCTCTGACCGGAGGCTTCTTTCGACCATCATCGATAAATTTGCCGGTGGACCGGTAGGAATCGAGACCATCGCGTCCGCTCTATCAGAAGACATCGGCACGGTCGAAGAAGTGCTCGAACCATATATCATGCAGATTGGGTTTCTCAAGCGCACTCCACGCGGGAGAGTCGTCACTGCGTCAGGATTTGCGCACTTGGGCAAGGCAATCCCCAAACGTCTGCAGGAAGAATTATTTTAACATCTCATCAATTGCCGCTTTCATTGTCTCAAAAGGTACTGCGCCGGGTATAAGGTTTGTTTTGCCGGTTTTGGTATCAAGAAGTATATTACCCGGCGTTCCGGTCACCCCCGCTTTAGAACCACCGTTCATATCATCTTTGACATGGGAAGCATACCGTCCGCTATCCAAACAACCTTTAAACTTTGCTTCGTTCAGTCCGATTTCCACAGCAATTGGCACGAGTTTATCGAGCGCAAATCCCGTACCGTTTGACGTTGTACGGTCATACACCGCATCAAGATATTTCCAAAACGCATCATTCCCGCCTAATTCATTGGCGCACTCAGAAGCTTCCGCTTCTTTTTGCGCGTTAGCATGGAATGCGAGCGGATAATGCCGGTATACCCACATCACTTTTCCTTTATACGCATCAACCACTTGTTGAGCAGTCGGATGAAATCGTTTACAAAACGGACATTCTATATCGGAATATTCAACGAGGGCAATACGCGCATTACGGTCACCCCGAACATGATCATCCTTGGTGACTTTTGGTACATCTTTGGCATCCTGCGTTGGTGGCAATACTGCTTGTCCTCCAGCTCCTGCAGTAGTTGGTTGACCAGCAACAATCGGACTGACGGCTGATACCCCTCCACGTTCAAGAATCTGCACTTTCGTCCAAAGTGAACCCAACAGGAATGAACACACGATAAGAAGAATAATGACTACCGCCTGAATGACGCCGCCAATCTGTTGTATGACTATTGTGGGTTGTTCTAAATGCGCCTCGTGACGTTTGGAAAGCTTCTCCATAGTCTGGTCATTGTAATGGAGAAGAAACTCCGAACACAAGAGGGTCAAACAGCATCAATGACAATTGTTTTTCCTGCTTCATCTCTTGAAATACCAATGGCGATATAATTAATTTCTTGATCAGTTAGATTTTTCATCACATGAATCGTGTTTTCCGGAATTACCACAATATCCCCTTTTCCCAGTGTCGATTTTTTCCCTCCGACAGTTATCTCCACTTCTCCATTCAATATAATAAACACTTCCTCCATAGCCTCATGATAATGCCTTCTGAATGACTTATTGGGCAAAAGAGTCGACCAGTTGATCATCTGAATCCTGCCCGGAGCTAAATCATCACGCCTGAATAGTACCTGCTTCAATACCCCCGGATTCTTTAAATCCTCATGGGAGGCAGGCGCCTTTGGTATAGTACTACTTCGTACAATCTTCATATAAAATAAATTGTATCACGATAAGAAATCATACTATTTTCCGTGCTATGATACAAACATGGACAAAACGATGAATGGTGTATTCCTGACCTCTATTTCTGCTGCATTATATGCCATTATCACCCCGCTTCTCAAAAGGGCGGGATTAAATCCCTTTGCAACGATCATAGTACAAACCGGATTTTTATGGCTATCGATTCTCCCCTTTTTTCTTTTTACCGCAGCCTCAAAAAATCTATCTTTCGCCGGTGTCACGCTGCCGCTACTTGCTCTTGCGGGCATCATTAACGCCCTAGGATATTATCTTTCTATCCGGTCGTATGCCTATCTTCCGATTTGGCAAATAAATCTCTTTTTCGCCGCAATCAGTCCGATTGCAGGAAGTATTGCTGCATACTTCCTGCTTCACGAACCAATCTCGGCAAAAATGTTTGTGGGTCTTGGGATTGTATTAGTTGGGTTAACCGTTGCATTTCGTTAGTATCTCCATGATGAAAATACTTCCCCTCAATGATACATTTCGACCATGGACAAATAATTTTCTTGACCGCGAATGGGGGCCACCCGGCATCGTGACGCGCGGCAAGCTCCACGAAACAGCTGAGCTTTCGGGATTCGTAGCGATCGAAAATAACGAGCCAATTGGTTTGATTACTTACTCTATCGAAAAGAACGAGTGCGAAATTGTTTCTCTTAAAAGTCTCAAAGAAAAACGTGGTATCGGCTCAGCGCTTATTGAAGCGGTAGTACAAGCTTCCAAGACCCACGGGTGTCAACGTCTAGTCGTTATTACGACAAACGACAACACCAGCGCGCTCCATTTTTATCAAAAACGGGGATTTCATCTCCGTGCTGTTTATCCAAACGCGCTAGATATCTCACGAAAACTAAAACCATCAATACCCATAACCGGTATAGACGATATTCCGCTACGCGACGAAATCGAGTTAGAAATGCTTCTATAGTCTCTCTCAAGTCATCTGTACTAACCTACAATCACGGTATTGCCCTGCGCGTCCGAGGTCCTATCTCTGATAATGATCGTTTACATCGACAATTTCCGCTTCATCAGGCGTCACCAGGATAAATATAGCACGATATTTCCTATCGATGCGAAATGAGTACAGTCGCAGCTTTTTCGGCTCGAGAATCTCCGTATTAAGTGAAGGATGACGAGGATTATCGGTAAAGAGAGTAAGTTGTTTAAAAAATTTTTTTGTCAGATCCCGTTTCTTTATATAGCGGAGAAGATCATTCCGCAACGGTTTAACGTGCATATGAAGAAGATTTTGAAAGGCCGGAAACGACACTGTCTATAAACTTCTCACCGTATTTTCCGGTCCTGGTCAAATCCGTTTTTATCTCTTTCAGAGGTTTTGGAATGAACGGTTCCAAAGAAAGCTCTCCGGTAAAATAACGACGCAAAAGGCTGCGCATGAACTCGGAGCGCGTACTAAACCCGAGTTTATGCGTGTGCAGGTCTACTTGTCGTGCGATCTGATCTGGTAGAGAAATCGTAAATGTTGACATATATGAAATATTAACAAAAATTAAGCAATTTTGTCAACTATATGTTTATTCATATCGTAATGCTTCGATGGGGTCAAGGCGCGCGGCGCGGATAGCGGGAGCAACGCCGAACACGATGCCGATGAGAGCGGAAAAACCCGATGCCAGAAATACGGACCAGAGGGTTACTTCCGTTTGGACAAATGACCGGAGTGCGAGTGACCCCGCTCCCCCCAGGAGTATCCCGATGATACCACCGACTAAGCTCACGATCACTGATTCAATGAGAAATTGAAGGAGGATGTCACGGCCTGTTGCTCCCACGGCTTTGCGAAGTCCTATCTCCCGCGTGCGTTCTGTAACAGATACCAGCATGATATTCATAATGCCAATCCCCCCAACGAGCAGCGAAATAGCTGCGATGCCTCCGAGCGCAATGGTGATGACGCTCAAAAATTGTGTGATAGTACTTAACAGTTCTTTCTGTTCAAGCACGGTAAAATCATCTATTTTGAGCCGCCGGAGGAGTGTCCGGCGTATATCGCTTGCCGCCTCAACCACCGCGTCTTGATCGGAGGCCTCCACAAGCATCATAAACGGACGACTTTGATTAAATTGCCGAAGTGCGGTCGTAAATGGAATGACTATCCGTTCATCAATATCCCCTCCGAGTGCCCCTCCACCGCCTTTTGACACTAATACACCCTTAACTTGGTATCGGATATCTCCAATCGTTACCGTTTTTCCTACGGGTTCTGCATCTCCAAAAAGATCTTTCGCCGGTTTAGATCCCAACACCACAACTTTGCGCGTACGTTCGACGTCGTTTTGCGTTATGACACTTCCTACGTCGGCAGAAAAATTTCCCATGGCGAAATAATTTTCCCATACCCCAAATATATCTGCGCGGGTAATTTCACCTTGGTAAGTAATCGTTCCTGCTTGTGTGACTACGGGAGTTACGTCTTTTATGACGACACTACCCCGCATGATATCAGTGACATCACCAAGTTCAAATTTACTGACTGGCGTCGTGGGCCTGCCTCCGACGCGCTTCAGATCAACTTTTCCCGGCAATATAAATACTTTATTGGAGCCGAGAGACGCAAACTGCTGAGTGACGTAGGCCTGAAGCCCTGTGCCGATGGATACGAGAAGTATGACCGATGCGACCCCGATGATAATCCCGAGCATCGTGAGAATGGAACGGATTTTATTGGTCCGCAAAGCCCGCAGGGCAAGAATCATATATTCCATGATATTCACGGTCTCCCCACTTTCTTGTCTTCCACTATCTTCCCATCCGCGATCCGGACAATCCGCCTCGCTTGACGGGCGACATCCGCGTCATGCGTGACGAGAATAATGGTTCTCCCGTTCTTATGCAGACCCTCAAATAATTCAAGTATCTCTGTGCCGGATTTGCTGTCCAGGTTTCCTGTGGGCTCGTCAGCCAGAAGTATCTGCGGATCGGTAACGAGTGCTCTTGCTATCGCCACCCGCTGCTGCTGCCCGCCGGAAAGTTGGGAAGGAAAATTATTGAGTTTATCGCCCAATCCCACCTGTCTGAGGATTTTTTCGGCGATACTCCGGCGCTCCCCCCCACCAATCCCGCGGTAAACCAATGGGAGTTCGACGTTGGCAATGGCCGACGTCCGGCGGAGTAAATTAAATTGTTGAAACACAAATCCGATTGACGTATTGCGGATACGGGCAAGGACGTGATCAGATGCATGGGATATATCTTGACCCACTATCTCGACCCTCCCCGCCGTTGGCCGGTCGAGGCATCCGATGATATGCATGAGCGTTGATTTTCCGCTTCCGGATGGACCCATGATCGCAACGTATTCGCCGTGTTTGACCGATAGCGAAACATCACCGACAGCGGTAAACTCAACGCCATCCATCGTATAAATTTTGGATATGTGGGAAATACGGAGTACGTCTGATGTCATGATGATAATGTTCTCATTGTGGGATATCTTTAAATCCTTTCACTACTACGAGATCCCCTTCTGTAAGACCCGAGGTAACCACCGCTTCACCATCGCTTCGAGCTCCCAATTCAACCGTTGTCTTTTTATAGGTATTTCCTACTTTTTTATACACATACACTGCTTTTTGTTCTTCACGGACTGCTTCTATGGGTACGACAAATACGTCTGATTGAGTTTCCGTATGGATTGCAACATCACCGTTCATACCAATCCGCACGGCCGATGCTGTAGCAACCGCAACCTCAACGGGAAACACCGTTGCCCCCCCACTTGATGTTTTAGCGGCAAATGCAATTTTAGAGACCGTTCCGAAAAACGGAGCACTTGGATATGCATCCAAAGTTACCTTCGCTGTGCTCCCCAGAGAAATCGCGGCCACATCCACTTCGTCAACACTTGCCTCAAATACGAGAGAATTCGGATCAACAACTTCAAATACCGCTGTAGCTGGGGTAATATTTATTCCGGCAACCGGAGTGTCGACCCTAGTCACAATGCCCGTAATTGGAGTAATAAGTGTCGAATATTCGAGAGAGAGATGTTTGAGTTCCACATCAAGGACTGCCTTCTCGAGATCCCACTGATTTTTCTCGAGAATACGCTTCACGGTATCGGTGAGCGCAGAGTCAGGATTTTTTATTCCTTTATACGTCACGCGCCACATCTCTTCAAAGTCATTTCGCTGGGCAGAATAATCGCGGAGAACCTTCTCTAGATTTTTTTGTACTTCCCGGCTGTCTAATTGGGCAATCGCCTGATATGCTTCAACCCGGTCCCCCTCTTTGACGCCGACCCACGTGAGCTTACCTGATGTTTGAAACTTCAATTCGACGGCGCGTGCAGCCTTTGTTTTTCCCGATGAAGCGATGGACTTGGTAAAATTTGTACGCCGTACCACAGCCGTCTGTATCGTGGAAACAGTCTTGACCGCTTGTTGTTGTTTGGTATACGCCACCCCTCCACCACCAGTAGCCAGTATACCTGCTAAGGCTAATGTGGCAATATATCGTTTTGTCATAAATGCAACGTATTATATACCCAAAAAGGCTCAAACTGTGAGGCGAACGCACTGAACAAATTATCGTTCGAATAAAGGCTGGACGAGGTCTAATAATCTTTTTTTATTGTTTACTGTTTCGTCTTGAACAATTTCGCTTTCTCTCATTAATTGCTCGTATTGTACCCAATCGAGCTTGCGGGGTTTGTGAAGTTTTGACCCGTTTGGATGATCAATTTCCTCTTCAATAAGATGTACCGGAATATATCGATGAATCACCGGATCATGATCAATATTCTGGGTGATGAGACCGAGTTTATGAGCCGCAATCAAACGCTCAATCTCAGGAAGTGCCCGTTTGATCTCAGAATGAATTGAGGGAGCGTCCGGATTATCACGCGTCTCTAAATAAAGAGATTTCTGACCATGGATGAGATTACTTATAGTCGGTGTGCCAATTTCCGGTGATGCAGCATTGACGACCACCCCTGAGGTATCCCCCACCGTGACATCAACGCCGTCACCTAATGACCGGGCGATCATATGTCTGGCAATTCGGATAGACGTTTCATTGCTCTCCAAATCAGCTCTCGGCATGTTACCTCTCCCGATCTCAAGCAAGCGGAAAATGACGAGCGCATCACCGGATTGATCAATCGTTTGTGTCGGCAATACATTATGCAGTATGCCGTCTACAATAGGATTTGATTCATTCGCGCCAACAAGCTTTACCAAATTGTTGGCTAAATTCCTGAGATACGTCCGTTTAAACCGGTTTCGGTCCGTGCTTGTAAACGGATGCGCAAGTTCAGATGCAAGCGCCGGGGAGGCTCCATTGATGGTATCGAAATCTTTATATTGCTGAAAATACTCAAGTGCCTCGAACCCGTTGGAAAATACCGTTCCACGCAAATGTTGTTTTTTGTGATTTATTTTGTCTTCTAACAGCGACTTTGACTCCGACATTTCTTTTTTGACTTTAACGTTTTCAAGAACCGAAGAGAGAGCAGTATATTCATCGTCACTCCTGATACCATTCTTTGCGATACGGATTGCATCTTCCGCGCTTATGAGACCATGTTGAACTGCATGCCGGATATCTTCAACAATCTGAATAAATCCGTCGAGTTGTATTTGTATATCTTTAAATCCCCCATCGCTCCAGTTGACCATGAGTGCCTCTGCTCCTGACGCACGAATTTGCTCGAGTATTGTTTTTTTGGCTATGGCATCAGCACGCAGAAATGATGCGTTGATAGACCCCATCCGAAGTTCCGGATCTAATGTGATTACGACACTTTTCCCTGTTTCGGCTAAAAAGTTTAACGCTGAAATATAGGTTTCTTCTTTTTTAGATTCCGGAGATAAATCCTGAAACCGTTCACTGGATATATCTTGAGAAAGAGCAATAAGTCCTTTTCTCCGCAATCCTTCTCCTGATCGGATCGTCTCTTCCTCGCGGATAAATTTTCCACCCCTCCAGTTGATACCTCCCGAATACACCACGACTTGTATACCTTTTTCTTTCGCTTTTGCAAGAATCGTCGGAAGATCTGTTTTGTCATCTGCATGCAACGCTTCCGGAAGAAAAAAAACTGAAGCACCAAGACTGTACCGCTTCTCAACCCCTGCGTTCGTTAAAGATTTCGCTATTATCAAACTCAAATCTTCGCTTGCAACATTAATCCTATTAAACCGTTCCACATGACGAGATTTTTCTGGAACCCCTGCCCCAAACCAGAGTGTTTTATTTTCTAATGGTTGTCCAACTTCTGCCATACACTACTATTACCGCATAAATCGAATCACTGCACAAGTCAAAAGAAAAAACCCGGAGTGTCTTAAGGAATTTTTGGATAATGGCATTTCTTCCATTTCTTGCCGCTCCCGCAGGGACACGGATCGTTGCGACCAAGTTTTTTGGGTACGACGGATGATTGAGGACGTACGTCTGATGACACAAGAGTACTTGGTTGCATCGTTTTTATTGGTTTTTCGATAACAGGTGAATTCTCTGACGTCTGCAGTCTGGCGTCTGAAGTCTGCGCTGGCGGCTTGCCCCCCGAAGCTACAGCGAGGGGGGGCGCGAGTTGCACCTGCACTTTAAATATCCTGTGGACAATTTCGCGATCGATAGACGCCATAAGCGTTTCAAACATGGAAAATGCTTCATTTTTATACTCTACGAGCGGATCGCGTTGCCCATATCCCCGGAGCCCAATCCCCTCCCGCAGATCATCAACAGCATCCAGATGATCCATCCAGAGACTATCGATGACCTGGAGACTCACCCAGCGCTCTATCTGCCGCATAACCTCGGCGGTCATCTGGCTCTCGCGTGTCTCATACATTTGTGTGGCAAGTCCTCCCAAAAACTCACTCAACTCGGGAGCAGTATGGTACTGGGCAAGCTGTGACAAAAGCTGTCCTTGCGATGTTTCGTCAAAAGGAATGATCGACACAAATTCAGCAACAATTTTTTCCCTCTCAACCAGGGCCTCTCCGGAATATAATGTCACTACCGTCTCAATCTCCCGTACAATTTTTTCGAGATTCGTTTCTCGTTGGCTTTCTCCTTCTAATATTTTTCTGCGTCTCCGGTAGACAATCTCCCGCTGTTTATTGAGGACATCATCGTACTCCACCAAGTGTTTCCGGGAATCAAAATGAAATCCCTCGACCTTTACCTGTGCTTGTTCTATGGCGCGGCTGACCATCCCGTGCTCAAGCGGTACATCTTCAGGGAGTTTAAATACCGTCATGAGACGCGCAACCTGATCGCCGCCAAAAAGCCGCATAATGTCATCTTCAAGCGACACATAAAACCGGCTTGATCCGGGATCTCCCTGCCGCCCCGCGCGACCGCGAAGTTGATTATCGATGCGGCGGGATTCATGACGCTCGCTTCCGATGACATGCAGGCCGCCCAGAGACACAACTTCATCATGAATTGCTTTCCACGTTCTTTCCGCGCTCTTCCATTCTTTTTCATCACTGACTTCCGATTTCTCCTTCCGTGATCCGCCTAAAATAATATCCACTCCACGACCAGCCATATTGGTCGCCACCGTCACAGCGCCCTTTTTACCGGCATCAGCGATAATCATGGCTTCCCGTAAATGATTTTTTGCGTTCAGGACATTATGGGGAATCCCTTTCCGCTTGAGGAGATCACTGATAATTTCGTTTTTGTCTATGGCAGTAGTCCCTACGAGTACAGGCTGTCCGCGCTTATGGTGTTCGATAATATCTGCGGCAATGGCGGAATACTTGGCGCGGGGAGTTTTATACACGCTATCAGCTAAGTCTTCCCGCACCATAGACTGATGTGTCGGAATCATCAAAACGTCCAATTGATAGATCTTTTTGAACTCTTCGGCTTCTGTGGCTGCAGTACCGGTCATACCGGCGAGTTTTTCATACATCCGGAAATAATTCTGCAAGGACACGGTCGCAAGCGTCCGGCTTTCCTGTTGGATGGCGACTCCTTCCTTGGCCTCTATCGCTTGATGGATGCCTTCACTAAACCTGCGTCCGGTGAGTAACCGTCCGGTAAACTCATCAACAATGATCACCTGATCATCCTTGACGACATAATCGCGGTCACGGGCAAATAATGCCCGGGCTTTGAGCGCCGCTTCGATATGGTGGACCGTCTCAAAATCCGTTTCATAAATATTTCCCAAGCCTAACATCTTTTCGATCTTAAGCACCCCGTGATCTGAGAGATGCGCCGTACGGAGCTTCTCGTCTATGACATAATCCGTTTCCCGAACGAGTTTATCGACGATCTTGGCGTAATCATAATATTTATGTGTCGCTGCCTCTGCCGGAGCGGAAATAATATGCGGGGTACGCGCTTCATCGATAAGGACTGAGTCCACTTCATCGACAATTGCATAATGAAAATCCCGCTGGGAAAGCTGGGATTCATCCGACACCATGTTATCCCGAAGGTAATCAAATCCAAATTCGCTGTTGACACCGTACGTGATGTCCGCGGCATAGGCCTCACGCCGGGTCACCGGACGCAAGTGCTTGAGCCGCCAATCCGTGGCAGTTGCATCTTCGTAGACTGGATCATAGATAAAGGATTGCTCGCTGATGATTGCCGAAACCGATACCCCGAGTAAGTGATACACAGGTCCCATCCATCCGGCATCCCTGCGGGCAAGATAATCATTGACGGTCACGAGGTGTACTCCTCGGCCTAAGAGCGCGTTAAGCGTAAGGGCGGGGGTAGCGGAAAGCGTTTTCCCCTCCCCGGTCTTTTGCTCGCAGACTTTTCCCTCATGTAACGCTATCGCTGCAATCATTTGCACGTCAAAATGCCGGAGCTTGAGCGTCCGAACGGCAGCTTCACGCACAAGCGCGTAAACCTGGGGTAATAGATTGTCAATCAACGCGCCATGGGCAAGCTGCTGCCGGAACTCGGAAATACGTTTGGGGAAATCACTGTCTACGATGGTCTTAGCGTCGGACTCAAGCGCGTTAATACGCTCGACTATCGTCCGTAGTCTTCTGATTTCTTTTTCGTTGCTATCGAGAAGCTTTCCTAAAAAGCCAAACATGAGGTTATTTTACCATTATCGGTGAATAATTTCTTTCCCAATAAACGGCACCAGAACCTTGGGCACGCGGATCGATCCGTCTTTCTGTTGATAATTCTCGAGAATCGCGACCAGGATGCGCGGCGAAGCAATAGCGGTATTGTTCAGGGTATGGCAAAAAAGTGTCTTTCCATCCTTCGTTTTATAACGGATCTTGAGCCGCCTCGCTTGAAAATCTCCCATGACGGAATTGCTCATCGTTTCTCCATACGCCTCACGGCCCGGCATCCATGTTTCGATGTCATACTTTTTTACCTGCGGTTCCCCCATATCACCTGTGCACATGAAAAGTACACGATAGGGAAGTTCAAGATCCTGCAGAATTTCCTCTGCGTTAGCCAATAACTCCTCATGAAGAGTAAAAGAGTTGTTCATATCGTTTTTTGAGATAATAACTTGTTCAATTTTATTAAATTGGTGTATCCGATAAACCCCTTTAGTATCTTTACCGTAGCTCCCTGCTTCTCTGCGAAAACAAGGAGAAAAAGCAACAAATTTTTTGGGTAAATCCTTTTCATTGAGGACTTCATTGCTGTAATACGCCGTTACCGGAACTTCTGCAGTCCCCGAAAGATAATTATCCGCATTCTCAAGCTTGTAGACATTTGTGTCCCTTCCCCACGGAAACTCTCCGTTTCCATACAGAGCAAACTCTTTCACGAGTGTTGGAGCCGTGATAGGCGTATATCCTTTATTGATTAATTTTTGAAACGCAAAAAATAAAATAGCGAATTCCAACTGTGCCGCTTCATTTTTCAGAAAATAACCACGTGATCCCGCGACTTTAGCGCCCCGTTCCAAATCAATGAGGTCCAGGGCGGTCGCCAGGGCCATGTGATCTTTTATGGGAAAATCCCATTCCGGAATCTTTCCCCACGTCTTGATCTGCACATTGCCATGTTCGTCTTTCCCAATCGGGACACTCTTATCCGGCACATTAGGGACGGTGAGCATCAGTGAATTAAAATCTTCTTCAACCTTCCGTAACTCATCCTCAAGCACTTTAAGTTCTTGCTTGACCGCCCGTCCGGCTTGGCGGCCCTCTTCACTCGTTGTTTTTTCCGTATTGTTGCGTTGAGCGCGGATCGCGTCCGTTTTTCCGATAAGATCGCGCCGTTTATCATCACACTCAAGTAATTGGGCCCAATCAACCACACGATTCTTGTTGACCGCGGCGGTCTTGCAAAGCTCCAAATTTTCTCTAATAAATTTAATGTCTAACATATTTTTCTTCAATTTATTGTACACCAATGCTATAACGCATGCATAGACAAATCGACGTCCAGTCCTCCTAAGTGTTTACTGTCCCCAAGGCTAACGAGCGTTATTTTGTCTTTTGCAACACTAACCTCTGTAATTGCAGTGGGTTGCAGATGGAATTTCCAAATTTTATTTAACTTTCGGTTGAGAATCCGCGCAACAATAATACGAATGATATTGTCATGGCTCACAACCAACGTATCCGAGCTTATATTTTGACAGAATATTTGCCACCACTTTACAACACGCTTTTGCGTCTCCAGGAAGTGCTCGCCTTGTGGAAATTTAGTAGCTGAAGGAAACCGGGTCCACTTTCTATATATCCATGGCCATGTTTTTTTAATGACATCTTTATGTTTCCCCTCCCAGTCTCCATGATTTGTTTCGATAATTTGCGGTTCGATGTGGACAGGCAGATGCTTATTGAGAGCGACAGTTGTCGCCGTTTGCAAAGTCCGCTTCAGAGGACTCGCAACGACACGCAAAAGAGAAATACGTTCAAAGCATTGCGCGAGCGCTTGTGCCTGGCTTTTACCGCGCGCGGATAAATCCGTATCGTACGTTTGGCCCTGATAGATACCTTCGGTATTCGCTAATGATTCTGCATGACGAACAAGATATATTTTTGCCACAATCCTCCTTTGCTCGAATTCGACTCGAGGTTTACAACCACGCAGTCGAATGCTCGCTTCGGCAGGATTGATGGTTAGTAAATTCGCGAATAAGAATTCGCTTATAAACTAACCATCAAAAAAACACCTGCCTTTCATTGAAAAGACGAGGTGTCTCGTGGTGCCACTTTTCTTTGCTACATTGTTGCCATTGTAGCCTTGTTAACTGCTCCTTCCGCCAGTTGACGGACGACACAGTTTTTCTTCTGTAACGGGAAGTCCCGTTTTCTCTTAATCGAACCAATATTCGTTTTCGAGAAACAGCTCTATCGAGGGAAAGTTCGATATATAAACGCCTTTATTAACTTGTTAATATTTGTATAATATCAAATACTATCCGTTCGCGTCAACGACTGCTTTAGTAAAGGTTTTAATCGATCCAGTGCACGCTTGCGATGATTGAATTGTTCAGTCTCCTCAGGGGTCAGGAGATCGTGATCGTAATATTTATTGATCTCCGGTAAAAATAATAATGATCGATAGGGAAACCCAATTGTTCTATGTTCTGATGGCTTTTCGGCAACGACCCCCCGTGTCTTTTCTTCCACTGTATATTGCCGACCATCAGGAAAAACAAGTGCGAGGACCAATCGAAGTTGTGCTCCCCGCTCGGCTTGGGGTAAACCTTTCAGCTTTTCCAAAGTATAAGCGATTAACTCTTCGTCGGTATCCTCGCGGTCTCCATGAATCCAACGATGGGATTTAACTCCGGGTTGTCCACCTAATGCGTCAATTTCAAATCCCCCATCATCGGCTAGTGTGGGCAAACCTGATTTCTGACAATAATACTTGGCTTTAAGAATCGCGTTTTCTTCAAATGTCTTTCCGGTCTCTTCTACAATATCCAAAATCCCAACATCCGATAGACTGACAAGCTTCACGGGAAGATCTCCTAAGAATCGTTTGATCTCAGCAAGCTTCCCCGGATTGGTTGTAGCGATGAGTAACTTTTTCATTACAGTCCCAACTCCTCATGGTGTTCCTGCATGGCAGTAAGAGTAATTTGGATGAATTCATGAAGTGGTATTCCCAATTTTTCTTCACACTGAGCAATCTGATCGCGACTGACGGCTTTGGCAAACTCCTTGGTTTTCCATTTTTTCAATACCGATTCGACCGAAACGGTCTCAAGCTTTTTTTCAGGACGGACAAGGGCAACAGCTACGATAAACCCGGTAAGCTCATCGACGGTCTCCAGCGCCCACTCCATATTCCCCTCAAGCTCTGCTAGACCCGTGTGCCTCGTATTGTGTGATTGAAATGCGTGAACGAGCTGTCCTTCTGTAATTCCCAATTCATTCAACCACTCAAGCGTCTTTATCGTATGTTTTTCCGGTGTACTTTTCGTCTCCTCCCAGTCTGCGTCATGGAGAATCCCCAGTATTTCCCAAGTGTCCGGATCTCCGCCGAGCTTTACAGCAAGCGCACGCAGCGCAAAACCCACAGCATAACAATGCCGGCGGAGATTGGCATTCTGCATATGGAGATGAAGAAGCGTTACGGCTTGTTCTCTCGTCATAGTACAACTCCCTCAAACTCAACCGTCCCGCCGCAGTATTTTATAATCATTTCTACTGACTCTTTAAGCGATTTCTCTACCTGTTCAGGAGATATATCATACACACCATCGACATTTATCCAGATATTTTTCGTTTGTTCAGTCACCATCGAGCGCTGGGCATCGCGGAAATTAAAATCGATATTATACCCGCCATTCTGATCATAATAGGCAAGTTCTTTGGCCGTGTACTTCGTAGCCGCTTCATCTCCGAGAAGTAAAATTTCATCTCCCTCCCCTGCGTACCGGAGAATAGTCGGAAACTTCACCGCATTGAAATCAAACGCACCCACCGATATCCTATGTTTCATCACGACAAGGTTGTATGCGTCCACACAAGAATTTATCGTATACAAACCCTTACCCAAAGCCACCCGACGCAACAGGGCTTCCGGAGAAGGTCGCCGCGAGTGCCAATCGATCCCCATCTCTTTATATAACTTCCTGTAGCTAATGATCTCAGGATATAAACCCAATTGTTCCGTCGTGAGTCCCGCGAGCGATGTCAGGAATTCCTTTTTTTCATTTTCCAATTGGTCATTAATCTTGAGAATCCTGACATCACGGATGAGCGCAATGCCGATGCTTACCGAAGGATACCGCTCATGCACCTTGGGATCGATCGAAAATAAATCCGGTCTATCTATACGTTGTACTGATGAGTGCGGTTTTGGTGATGGTGTTTTTTTGTTAAGCGTCAACCGTTCAACCATCACATCTGTTGGAAATTTTTTCATTAACCACCCTGCCCGCGGTCCATGAGTCTTATCGAGTATCGCCATATATAATGCTTGAAATGCTTCTTTATGATCAATACCATATGTTTTCGCCAATCGAAAAATTTCCGATTGCAACTTCTCAGGATCATTTATGTTTGGCCAAATCATGGAAAGGTCGTTGAGAAACTTCCATTGTTCCGCCGATAATGTAATTTCATCAAATCGTTTCAGAGAAATCTGATACCGGTATTCATCGGGGGCATATGTATCCAACCATACTGCCGTATAAGGCAATCGATCGGCAAGAATTGAATGCTCTATCTTGCTCAAAGGTGACCCTTTCATTGCTTCCAACTTTCCTTGCAGATCAACATTGGGAAGTTGCCGGTAATTGGCTATATCCCGAAATCTGGGGATAAACAATCCTGGTACTGGCAGAGGGACCACTCCCGTTTGCGCATACTCAAATGCATGGGATAGTTCTTCGTCTCCCCCTTCGTTGTACGCCTGCCAACAACGGTCATATTCATCAAAGATGTCCGGAATTGCCATCGTGCCCATGGGATCGAACTCTATGGCCCGGCGGTAATCCGTTCTCGTAAAAAGAAACCGTCCCACCGATGAAGGCAATAGATTGGTGAGATCCCTGGCTTTAAGCCCCAAGCCTTTCGATGAAGACATTTTTTTGCCCCCGATGAGGATAAACTCATACGGCAAATTATAGGGATTTGAAATATGGAATACCTCTTCACAAAGCGCTTTGGCGATATCGCGCGAACCGCCGGCCGAGGAATGATCTTTTCCGGCGCCTTCGATGGTGACCCCAAGCACTTTCCAGTGTGCGGGCCAATCCACTTTCCATGGAAGCTTTCCACGGCCATCAAATGGGCTGATACTCCCGGTATAACCACATCCCTTAGCCCAAGTCACCATGGTCGGTTCACAGGTATACTTGACCGTATCGCCGTCCCAATCATGGACACGGGTGGTGCCGAGCTTACCACACTTTTCACAAATCACCTGAAGAGGCATCCACCCCTTTTCCCGCTTCTTGCTTCCACTCACACGCTGATAAATGTCCTGAATCTTTTCGCTATTATCCAATGCTTCCCGGATAACTCCATTAAACGTGCCTTCGCGGTACATATCCCAGGAGGAAAGATACGTCGCGCTCACCCCAATATCTTTCAGTACCTTTTTGAAATCTTTAGTAAAATACTCGGCGAAACTCTCATATCCCTTTTCCGGAGACCGTGCGGTGCGAAGCGGTTTACCGAGCTCATCGGATAAGGATATAAGCTCCGGGGGCAACCCATCTATAGGATCAAAATCATTAAATACGTAGGTGTACGTGACCGGCTCATGAATGTGCCCAAAAGCACGGTAGACCATGTCGTGGACTAGTGGTCCACGCAGCGAGCCTATATGTGCAAATCCCGACGGGGTGAACATATCGTCCACCCAAAATGGGCGGTGGCCACCGGAATCAATGATGTGTTTCGCAATTTTATCAGCCCAAAACATAGCTCTATAGTATCAAAAAAATCCGGCATCCGCCGGACTTTTTAGAATTATGAAATAATTTTTATTCTATGTGAACTATTTTATAGAGGATTTTCCCCGCCGGCGCCTCTACTTCCACACTGTCTCCGGGTTTTTTCCCCATAAGGGCTTTGCCCAGAGGAGACTCATGGGAAATTTTCTTTTCCTTGGGATCAGCTTCCCACTCGCCAACCACGGTGAACATATCTTTTTTTCCGTTGACATGGAGCGTCACTTTGCACCCTACATCGACTTGCACCTTGCTATGCGTCGTCACGACTTTGGCGCTATGGAGTATGTCTTCTAGCTCTGCAATCCTGCCGTCAATGAACGCTAAATCCTGCTTGGCTGCAGCATATTCACTATTTTCGGAAAGGTCTCCAAGGCTACGGGCGTCAGAAAGCCGATTAACTGCAACAGGACGCTTGGCATTGACCAGTTCATTATACTCAACTTTCAGCTCGTCGAGTCCTTCTTTGGTAAGCATCATTCGGTGATGTGGGTCCATAATTCAATATGACAGCGCTAATCTAGCGCTGTCGAGTGCAAGAAGTGTATCGAAAATTACCTTGCCTTGTCAAGCACGAATTGATACCATATACCAGAGTTGCCTTTGGCAACACGGTATATGGTTGTGATCTCTTTAATATGTATTACGTGTATCTATTACGGAGTACTAGAGATGACAGAATCTACACAGGATATACGCATGATTTAAAAAAGAGAGTCTCGGAATATTTTCAAGGAAACGTTCACACAACACTCAGAATGGGTGATATAAAACTCATATACTACGAGGCATTTATCAGTGAAATAGATGCAAGAGAAAGAGAGGGATATCTCAAAACAACGAAGGGTAAAAGAACAGTAAAATTGATGTTAAAAGATACGCTTGCCGCCATCGTCTAGTGGCCTAGGACGGTTGATTCTCAATCAACAAACCGAGGGTTCGAATCCCTCTGGCGGCACAAATCGAGGGTTCCCTGCACCAGAGCCAAGCACGGTGCAGGGCCACGTACTGAACATTAGTTCTAGTACTGTGGCGACTCCCCTACGCGCTACAAAGTCCTAATTTGATAAGGCGCGACCTGATGGCGCCGCTTGTTCTATTGAATGCTTGCATGAGATGAACGACGGATGAACCTTTCGCGAAGAGTTCCTGCAACTTTTCATCCTGTTCAGTGTCCCACGGTCGGTAGGCATTGGAATGTATTTCTCTGATTTTATCAAAACCCGTTCTCTCCCTGTTTTTCCTTTCTTCAGACGTGAGACGTACGGAAATGGTTTTTCCTCCACAAACGCTGATGAAATTATTTTGTTTCCTCTGGAGTTCGGCTGAAGAGATGGCAGGTAATACTGTTTCAGCTTTGCCCGAGGCCAATCGGAAATCTTCATCTTTGGCCACGATGTCCGGATGCACCTGAAATGCGCGCTCGTTCCATCCGAGAATAGAGAGGTCCGAAAGCCGCCGGACGCGAGAGAGAGCCACATATCCCTGACCAAATTCAAAAACTCCGGAGAGATCCATCACGGCCTTATCCAATGTCATCCCCTGACTTTTATGGACCGTGATGGCCCAGGCCAGGCGAAGGGGCAGCTGGGTAATCTGCGCACGGACGGTGCCGTTTTCTTCAACTGTCCAATCCATCGGTTCTGCGATAATCCGCTGTCCATTTCGTATCTTTATAACTGGATTGCCGCTTGTCGTATCAAAGCGTTCAATGAGCCCAAGCGTGCCGTTGACGAACCCCTCTTTCGGATTGTTTTTGGTGAACATCACTGCCGTTCCTACTTTCAAATACAGCGTTTCAGGAGAAAGACACCCTTTTTTCAAAGCAATCACCAGTGGGTCCAGACCTGACGAAGACATAGTAAATATGTGTGGTTGCCCCGGAAGTTTGGCAAGTACTTCGTCGTTGATGCGATCTACATCGACATTGTGAGAAAAAAGTTTCGTTGTGCTATCCGGCACAGCATGTTGATCAATTTTTCTCGCCTCAATATGATGCAAGTGATCGACACCAAATGCATTGCGCCGGATTGCCGAAAGCAGGGATAGAAAATCGCTATCGTCCTGCCGGTACTGATCGCTCAGATAACAAACGAATGGATTAAGCTCTTTCCAAGCGGGAGAATCATAGGCAAAACGAGCTCGCCTCGATTCGTCAGCGAAGCGGGCCGACGACGATTCAATAAACGAAGCTTGCATATTAGTTTCCGCTTCTCTTTTTACCACCGGCGGCAGTTGGAAAAAATCGCCGGAAAAAACTACCTGCATACCGCCGAACGGTTCCGGGCGCTCTGCAATCTTACGGACTACCACGTCAACCATGGAGAGTGTCTCGGGAGCGAGCATGGATACTTCTTCAATGATAAGGACTTTGGCCCGGCGAACGCGCTTGGCAATGTATTGACTCGTGGTTATTTTACGAAGATCGTGTGTAGTGAGCGTTGTTTTGATCCCTATCCCGCTCCATGAATGAATGGTCATCCCGCCGATATGTGTCGCCGCGATACCGGTGGAAGCCGTAATTGCAGGGTCAATGCCCCGACTGCGCAAATACGAAACGTATTGGTTGATCGCATACGTCTTGCCGCTCCCCGGCTCGCCGGTTAAAAAAACATTGGCGCCGGTCTTGAGTATAGCAAGGGCTTGAGATTGTGTCATTTCTTCGCTTTCTGTAATAATTTTTTCACTTCGCGGTCAAAATCGGAGATGTAATTTTTATCCTGTACTATTTTAAATTTTTCGTACTCGTCAAGGGCAAGCGTTTCTGCTACTTCGTGACTAATTCTACCGGCATTGGTCAAAATCTCATATTCACTAAATTTCAGAAATGCATTCAGTTTTTCTACCCAATCTTTCATCGTCATTGCCTTCCTCCGCGCCGCTTGCATCTCACCATAATCAAGGTACATGTTCCCGATACGATTGAGATGTTCTAGTTCTTTTTTATCCAAATAATTCTTGGCAATCACCACATCGCTCGGCATAATTTTCCCTTGCGGGGAACGTTTCCAGGAGGTCAATCCCATCTTCTCTTTTTTCCCATCAACCCTGTCCACGACAATCTCCGCGGCAGTTTTTCCGGTTATGGCAAAATGGAGCTTATTCTGCACTGTCGCAAAAAATTCTTTACTCTCATATGCTTTAGGCGAATAATCTATTGCTGTCGCATAAATGTCGGTAATTTTTTGATAGATTCTCCGCTCGCTGGTGCGAATATCTTTGATTTCTTCATACAGATCTTCAAAATATCTGGCACTGAAACGGGAACCATACTTCATGCGATCGCTGTCCAAAGCGTAGCCTTTGTGGATGTAGCTCTTCAAGATTCCCGTTGCCCATTGGCGAAACTGCGAACCGCGCTCGGAACTGACACGATACCCGACGGCTATAATTGCTTCCAGGGAGTAAAACTGTGTTTGATATGTTTTTCCGTCTTCAGCAGTATGTGCAAATTTTGCACTGACTGAATGTTCATCCAGTTCTTTTTCAACAAGGATGTTTTTGAGATGTTTCGTGATGACGCTTCGATCTACATCAAACAACTCTGCCATTTTCTTTTGCGTGAGCCAGATGTTTTCTTCGGCATATAACACTTCGATGTTCACCGATCCGTCCGGTGATTGATAGAAAGCGATTTGATTATCGGGAAGTTTATTTTTCATCGTCATCTATAACCATATATCGAAAATAACCCGAAAGTCAATCTCTCAATATCTCAATAAATGTTCGTTTATATAAAATGAATTTCAGTTGGTCGCATTTTGTGACAACCTTACTTGCTGCTGATTATCTTATTTCAATTTCTTTATTGATGCATTTCCAACGAGAGATTGCATTTGGGAGATGGCGATCTGGTTGAGTTGGACTAATCTCTCAGATTGGGAAATTTCTTGCTTGATGAGTTCAGCATTGATGCCCTCGAGATTTGCTAGTACGACAAGCTGGGTCACGTCGGCATAATCGCGGATATTGCCGTCTTTTTTTGGATTTTCATCCCTCCAGTCCTTGGCTGTTCTGCCAAACAACGCCATATTGAGTACATCTGCTTCTGTCGCATAGACTATGTTTGCTGCTTGTTTGGGAAGGTGAAGAGGAATCAAATGTGTTTGGATTGCATCGGTGTGAATTCGATAATTGATTTTGGTTAACGCTCTCTTGAGATCCCAACCAAGTTCTAACCTTTTATTTTCATCATCCTTCAACCGCTGAAACTCCTTGATCAGATAGAGTTTAAATTCCGGAGATAACCACGTCGCAAATTCAAAAGCAATATCTTTATGGGCAAACGTGCCGCCATATCTACCCGCACTTGATCTTATGCCTATGGCATGTGTCTGTTTAATCCACAGAGACGAGGAAACAATAAACCCATTCGTACCAACTTCGTTTTTAATCTTATTGAATTCCATAAGATTAAAAGTTGGGTTATGTAATTGCTCCCATGCACCCATAAACTGGATGGTGTACTTGGTGGTAAGCCAATTTGAAATAACAACCCCACTGTCATAAGTCTTGTACTTAGCCATATCAGTGAGAGAGATAAAATCGTCATCTCCTTGATGCAGGATAATGCTGATCTGGCTACCTTGAACAGGAATTTTTTTATTTTTAGCCATAGTATTTTATCTATTTTACATCGGATGAACGGTATTGTCTTCGCGCATCGGATTCCCAAAAAAATCATACGGCTGATCCTGCTCGATCGTTGATAGCCGGTCCAGTAACTTTGAGAGCGTAAGCAGGTCATTTTCCGGAATGAGAATGGCTCTATTGGGAAATCTCTTCTATTATTTGATGCAATTTGATATAGATTGATAATATTGACAAGTTCTGGTATACTATTCATGTAGACTTTAGGTCTACTTGACTTTATTCAAAGCCCCCGCGAGGGGGTTTTTGATTTTTTTAAGGTATTCTTTTCAGATTTAATCGATACTCAAAATCTTCGACAAACAAAATGTCTTTAACTAGTCCTTCTTTTTGAGCATCAATAAGTTCTTTGCCGACGTGATTTCTCGCTCCAAACAGGTATACGATCTTTCCAAATTCCTTATAAATATAGTTACAGACACAAGCAAGATCACCGTCGCCGGAAAAAATAATCGCTGTATCGTAATTATCCTTTTCTCGAATAAGGTCTATTGCCATTTTTATATCTAGATTGCATTTTTTTATAAATCCGGTTTCATATTTTGCGTCAGGAATATATTTGACGCGCTTGGAAACAATTTCAAAACCGCTGTATTGTGCGCTTGTATGAACCATTTCAGACCATTTTGCTAATATGGTAGAGGAATCTTTCGGTCCATAGTCTTGTCCGTAGTAAAACCTTCGAAGAAATTTCTTTCCGTACGAAATATGAGAGACTAACTGTCCAAGTTTTTTTAACCCTATTGGCCATCCCAATGAATCCTGCCAGCGATCAACATTTGCAAAATCGATGATCACAATATTCCGCTCTTTTGTTGTCGATAAAGAATCGAGGAACTGGGTAATTTGTTTATGGTCCATATAGTAATGATACCACTCGCTTCCCCTGAAGCGCTTTATGGAAGTAGATTGCTTCAGAGCATGTAGATTAGCGACTACGCCTGATCCTGCTCGATTGTTGCCAACCTACCCAAAATCTTTGAAAGAGTGAGCAGGTCGTCTTCTGGAATCAGAATGGTTTTGTTGAGGATCAAACCATTCTATTCACCCACACCCCGGGTGTGTGTGACCGGGTGTGCGTAAATACGATCATCTATCCTTACCAAAACCAATCCCACCCGGGTTCCTTGACGAGTTTGATATTGGAGTCAGACAATCGCCAAAATTCCCCGTCATGCACCACGATCCATGGTCCTTCAAAATACCGTACGACTATATCCTGCCCTTCCAAATCCAACGACCGGATACGCACGGCAATCCGTTCTGATGGTGGAGTGGATAAACCAGCTTTATCGCTTTTGGGTGTTGGTATCGGCGTCGGAGTTAGTGAATCTTTTTGTATGGATATGAGCGTGACATCAAGTGTTTTTTCATACCCTTGCATCCATGTGTCAAGCGGTACCGAAGCGACCCGCTCCGAGGTCAACATCAGGTATGCGCGTTTGAAATTCCGCATTTTGATAAAGGTATAATATGCCTTTACCGCTTCCTCGGCAGATTTATCCGGTTCCAGGGGATATTCCGGAGGCTTGAGCCAAACGGATGGATCAGACGACAAAAAAGCGATAGCATTCGTGATGGACTTAGAGGATATAGCGAGCGATATGCCTTCTGTACCGGCAGTAAACATACCTGCCACTTCCCCGCAGGACGTCAAGATGGGAGACCCGCTTGCTCCGCCGGTACCTACGCCTTCAAGCTGAAGCATATCAGTCGTTATATCTTTAATTGACCGAATTGCGGTAAATATAAACCTCGTGATGGTTGCTTCTCCACGGATTGTTGTTCCCAAAGGGAACCCTACTGCATACAGAGCGCTCCTTAGGGCTACATCTTTAGGATCAATAAATATCATTGGCTGGTAATCGGACCCGTCCACTTTTACAACCGCGATATCCTTCTCTTTATCCAGATATATAACCTTTGAGGTTTTAAACGTATAGTCTGAAAAAATAATTTTTGGCGCCGGATCATCGGCAACCACAAGTGCATTTGTCAATATATATCCGTCCTCCCGGATTATCATTCCAGTTCCTTCCCCCATATCACTGGTGATCCGAATAATTGAATTTTTTCTTGATTTGATCGATTGCTCTGCATTACATGCAGTAAACAATGTACTTCCTAACCGCGATTCCATATCCGATAGTCGCAACAGAACAAATACATTCACGGCAATCTGCAGTACGAGAAGCGCAACGACCAAGCGGTGTGTACGCATCAAACGAACAGAACGGAATGAAGACCAGTTGATCGCAATGGGTTTTACGTCGATAATTACCCGGGAAAAAACCCTGCGCGAAACAATATAGCCATATATCATGGAAACAGCAGTCCCAACGGCAACAACTGCTAATAGTATGCGATTTATAGTGAGAAACGATGAATAATTATTTTGGTTCAGAGGAGTCAGATACCAATACAGGCCTATGATCAAAAGGACGCTGATGGAAAATGTGAACAACCCCGTACGCTTAGTAGTCCGTCTTGCTATATGAGTCCCGACCCCCAATCCGTACAGTACCAATCCTAAAAATAACAGTACTACATCGTCAGGTAAAAGCTGTGAAAATGAAAACGTCGTACGCCCCCGAAGCATCACAACATTGAAATACACGGTAGCGATTACCAGTGTCAGCGGGTGCCAAAGAATAGAAAAAAAACGCTTAAGAAGAAGCCACAAACGTATTGGAATAAACAATAGCACGAAAAGAATACGGATAATGATTTGATACATCGTACGAACCAAAATGATATTCTTCACTTATTGTATCACGGTGCTCCCGCGCTTACCGCAGATAGGATTTGATATTGTTGAGATGCCCTTCATAATTCACCGCACAATGGACCTGTTTGTTCCGGTCGTGGAGATAAAAGAGGCATTCGGTTTCTTCCGGCTCCAGCACTGCACGGATGGCGTCCATCCCAGGGCTGCAAATCGGCTTAGGAGGCAGGCCTTTGTGAAGGTACGTGTTGTAGGGTGAGTCCTTCCGTTTCTCCGCGAGGTCCACCCCTCCCCACCAGCTCCCGTCGGATTTTTTGCCCTTCGTATACTGCATGGTCGCATCGATCTCGAGCTTCATGCCGGTATTCAAGCGGTTCCAAATGATGCCCGCGATGAGATTCATATCCTCCGGCCCGGCGGCTTCGCGCTGAATAAGCGAGGCGATTTTGAGGCCCGTCGTCCATTTGATGTTTTGTTTGACATATTCGCCAAGGATGGGAGAAAGTTTTGCATTGAAGTTGTCGATGAAGCGCTTCGCGACTGCCTCCACCGGTTCGTCTTTAGGCAGTAAATACGTATCAGGAAAAAATACTCCCTCGGCCCACTCCGGCTTGTTCTCATTATACACGGCGTTCCATGAAACAAGTTGTTCCCCGGTCCATCCGAGCTTCGGCGCGATCATTTCGCCAACCTGTTCTTTCCGCAGACACCCCCACGTTGTCACCCACACGAGCTGCGGTTCACCGGTCATCTTTTTCATCACCGCCCACGCGGTCATCGCCGGATCCAGTCGATACCCTCCGGGAACAATTCCCTTGTCCCTCGCAAAAACCCACATCAAGACTCTAAACGCTGTCGCATTACGAATATATCCTTCCTGCGAAAGTTTTTTGGCTATATCAAGACGTTCTCTCTGCGCCGGCACGTCAAACGTGCCAGCCGCGTTTGACTGCGGCGGTACAGCAAACACTCCCGTCCGGCTTTCGCGGTATGCCGGTCCAAAGAATACCCACCATACACTAACTCCAATAAGGATGCCCACCCCAACAGCACTCACAAGTCGCACGTATTTCAGTATCATACAATCTGATTATGTTGGATGGACAATATTGTCTTCACAAGCCGTCAAAATCTTTACAATAATTGGTGAGCGTAATCACCGAAAAATCATACGGCCGATCCTGTTCGATTGTTGCCAACCGTGCCAGTATTTCTGAAGCTCCACGGAGCGAAAGTCCCGCTAAAGTCCCGCCACGCGGGACGAAGGAGGATTGAAAGCGTCAACAAGTCATCTTCCAGAATAAGGATGGTCTTATTGAGGATCAAACCGCTCTATTCACCCACACCCCGGCTTTCCCCTTCTCCCATTGTTGGCCTTGATTTTAATAGCTATATTTGGTACCATACGAATGATCGAAAGATCACTGACTCTAGAGCTGGAGGGCCCCAATACTGGGGTCCTTCGTGCTTTTATGCACGATTTTCCCTCAACCAGCAAATAAACTCTTTAAGGTCGCCAATATCAAATATCTCCAAACCGGAACGGCGAAGATCGCTTAGCTCACGAGAGATACGTCCGGCCGTTGCAAACAGAATGGCCCGCTTTCCTTCCCGAAGTATCCTTTGTAGTGGATCGGTGAAATCGCTATCTCCGCTCCAAAGCACAAACGTTCCGATTTTTCCCAAATGAAGATCAAGAAGCATATCAACGCCTATTTCAACGTCAAAGTTGCATTTTCTGTCTTCTATATAATATTCACCCTTTCGGTTCATATCCTTAAAGCGCTCGTTTAGGTATTCAATCGTTGATACTTCATATTTACGCAACAACGACCGTTTAATAAAATGATTAAGTAGTGCCGTAGAGTCCAAAGAGACGCTTGACGCATCTATAGAAAATCGCATTATTTTTACCGGTTTCGTCCGAACTATATACTTTTGATTTTCTATCTCTTTTATTTCTTTCTCTGATTGTTGGTTGCCCTCAATGTAGCCATTATAAAAATTGATCGCTTCGATCGTGTTGAAAGAGTCCAAAAATTGCTTGAGTCTTTTCGTATCAATGTGCCAACCCAACTTATTACTCCACGGACGTACATTGGCGTAATCAATATAAATTCGTGTTTTCGCGTTAAAAACGCTATCAAGTTTGCAGATGACTTCTTGCCTGTCTTTGGCGATACCCTTAATTTTTTCTGTTTTTGGCGAAAACATATAATTAGCTTTTTTTTTGATATCGATAGCCGTACTTAATAATATTTATATCCAAAAATTGTCCGGGCGACGCCGCTTGAAGCAATCCGTCGTATAAACGTTCTGATACATCAAAATACCGATATATATCGCCGGAAGTAAATTCCACCTCTAAAGTAGCCGATTGCGGATCGTAACCAACTGAACGAATATTCTATGATGTTACCGGAGTTCGGTGCATACGTTGATTTTTACAGTATACGCTTCATTCTTCTCTTTCGCACTCTGCCGCACAACCCGCACGCTGCCTTTTTCTTTCCATCTTTTTTCGTTTTCATACGTCCATCTCTCCTTTCATAATTTTTGTGCAAAACAGAATCAACCCATTCGTCAATCTCAGGGTTGTCCTGAGCAACGCCGAAGGACAAAAACCTATATAACCCGTCGGGTTGATCTCCTCCCGCAAGAAAGGGTGTGAAGCTAGTCCACCCGAAGGGTGAATCTCAATATTTTTTTAGAACGTGAGGAGATCATCTTCCGGAATCAGGATGGTTTTATTGAAGATCAAACCGTTCTATTCACCCACACCCCGGGTGTGTGTAATATAATATCTTACATAAACTCTTTTAAGAGTTAACTGTTATGAAAAAAATACCATATAAAACAGATCAAGATAATCCAACCATTCTTGCATATAAAGAAGCTGTTGAAAAAGGAAAGAAAGATCAACATGTTTTACCGCGAGAAAATGGGTGGATTGTAAAAAGCTTATTGTCAGAAAAAATTAGTCAATTTTTTAATACACAACATGAAGCTGCAAAATTTGCCGAATCAATTGCAAAAAATCTTGGAACAGCAGTATTCGTTCATGATTTAGATGGAAGAATAGTAGATAGAAAAGACTACTAATGCTTACGTCACCGAAAAATCATACGGCTGATCCTGCTCGATTGTTGAGAGCCGGTCCTGTATCTCTGAAGCTCCACGGAGCGAAAGTCCCGCCGAAACCCTGAGCGAAGTCGAAGGGCGAAGGAGGATTGAAAACGTAAGCAAGTCATCTTCCAGAATCAGGATGGTTTTATTGAGGATCATATCGGTGACGTCAACGAAATGATCGCGGATTGACTGGCTGCTATTTTTCCGGAAATGTGTCCGGTTTTTCTTGTTTGGAAATTTCCGTCGTCACTCTTTCTCCCAACATCGTGAAGATTAACTAAAAATCATCCATGTGATCGCGGAGATTTTCTCTTTTCAGACCCTTTAATTTCTTGTACTCGCTTGGGGTGACACCAAAGGATGCTTTAGAAATTTCAGCGGTCAAAATCTCATATTCTCTCTGCTCTTTCACGCCCCGCTTCTGCCATTCGTCCGTCAATTCTTCACGGATAGCGATACCGCGCATCCGCTTTTCTATCCAGTCCTCGCTGTAGCCCTTGAGTTTGTAGAGCATGCGGGTGCGTTTGGTGGCCAATTCAGGATTTTCTATTTCCTGCACCCGTTCATACCCAACTCTTGCCAGCCATCGCTTCAATGGTTCTGCTTTGGGGGAGGGAATGGATTGGATAAGACGAAACATTCCTTCTGTATGCCAACAATAAACTTTTTGTACTCCTCCTTGGGTTTTAATGTCCAGCATAAGGGGTGGTACAAGTTGTACCCCCCCTTTGTCAGTCAATGTTGCCAGCTCCTTATCTCTCTCCTTAAGCCGCTTGAAATACTGCGCTGGGTCACGGGAATCAGTTAACGCTTCAATAACATCATTAACGACAAACCACCATTCGTTATTATGAATGGTTTTCCGAATCTTTTTCCCTTTGAACAGGGCAATTTTCGTCGTTTCGATGTCACGGGTGGTCATACGTCAATTATACTATTTTTCCGAAAAATCATACGGCTGATCCTGCTCGATTTTCGATAACCGCGCCAGTATTTCTGAAGCCCCTCGGAGCGAAAGTCCCGCCGAAGTCACGCCACACGAGACGAAGGAGGATTGAAAGCGTCAGCAAATCATTTTCCAGAATGAGAATGGTTTTGTTGAGGATCATTTTGAATCTATGTAACCCGTCGGGTTGATTTCTTGATTTCTTTCGAGTTGCCACTTCGCAGGGCGCCGTTTTATCGAATGACTTTTCTTGGTTTTGCGCCGTCTGCGTATCTAATAACACCTTTTTCCGTCAGTTGATCAAGAATGCCCGCTGACCGCGCATAACCGATGGATAATCTGCGCTGGAGTAGCGATGCGGAGGCAAACTCGTATTCTCGGACGAGGTTTTTCGCGGATTCGAAAAGCCCATCATCACGAAGAGCTGGAAACGCCATGTCCTCCAGTTTCTTCACCCGTTTTTCCAGGTTTGTGACACTTTTCTTTAAAGCAACAATATGCTTTTGCAAACTGGCCTCCAATCATTTCAAAAACCTTCAACAACAATTTTCAGCTGCGTATGCCGAAGCGAAATCGCTTAAATTTTTAAACTCTCTATTTAACACTCTCTTGCTCCACCTATCGCTAAATCCCAAAGCTAAGCCTGCTCGCTCTGGTGCAGTTACCACCTTATAATACATCTCCATGAAACGATTATTATCCATTTTATTGCTTTTTATGTAATCATATAAACTATCCTCTTCTGGAGCGGTTCCGGGCTTACCGTTCTCAATACAGAAATAGTAAAGAATTCCATATTTCTGCCAAACATCACCATGGCATTTTTCATGGAGCCTGCTTTCTTCGGGAAGTTCGTCTAACCGTTTTCTTTCTGTTTTATTCGGTTTTAAAAAAGATTTATTTAAAAATTCCCCCAACGACACGGTACCATTCACAAATTGAACCAATAGACGGAGTGAGTCATAAACGTCATTCATGTATACTCCATTCTATACCTTAACATTGCGTGGTAGCAAAAATGCCCTATATTGAGTTAGTATATTGAGCATAATACAAATTAGTGCTACCCTATGATGGGAGGAGTAATTATGAAAAAAATATTTGTTGTTCTTGGTGGGCTCATCGGGTTATTTGTTGTTCTTATTGTTGGCTATCTCATCGGCAACAGAATGGGCACGACCTACGGCGCACAGCAATATACGTGGAAAATGTGGCAAAACAACGATATGCAAATTTCACCCAATAAGGTGTTTGGAAAAATTAATGACTTACGCGCTCAAAACAATCTGAAACCATATGTTATTTCCGACAGTCTCTGTAGGGTGGCTGATGTACGGGCAAAAGACACGTATGACAAAAGGACTAGTGCTTGGAATCAACAGAAACAGGAATACAATAAAAGTCAACAAAATGCACCTGAATCGACAGATGCAATGTACAGTATGATAAGTAAGACGTGCCCTGAGTGTGATCTAAAATCTTATGGCGATATTCAATATATTGCATTACGTCCTGATACATGTTGGAACTTCGCAGGAAAAAAGATATGCGAAGGAACAGAGAGCTTTGGAGTTGTTGAAAAATATACGGATAGGGTTGTAAATTCATGGAATGATGAACCATCATTAAAGCCTCTTTTATTTGCAAACGTAAACAATGGTTGCATAGGGGCATACGGTGGCGCGGTTGTTCTGTCTATAGCGAATTTAAGCAAGTAGTTGGATTTATTCATCCCTAAATGAATTTACTATGCCTTCTAAAAGAGGAAGCATATCTTTATTCGTCACATTTCTCTTTATACTACTAATCTCGATATTTTTGTTTCTCCTTTATTTTACAAATCCAATTATTCTTCATCTCCTATTGGGCACCGATTATACGAACGGAGAGCGAGTTTTACAAAAACTTTTTGTTATAGACAGCGTGGTTGGTATTTTGTCCTTTATTTTGATGGTCATATCTCTTGTTATATATATGAGAAAAAAGCCAAAAGATAGCAAAATAATAAATAAAAATTTTATTAAATCTCACAAAACAAGAAATATAGTAATTGCTTCGGTGATCGGGATAACACTTATCGTCCTGGCAATAAACAAGCCGCTGTCATCCTCTTTATCTGATCAAAAGTGCAATGCAGATGATACTTTATCAAAAGTAAAAACCTGTACGATGATCGTCCAAAGAGATGATGGTGGACACGGAAGTGCGTTTTCGGTAAACCCGGGGTATCTGATCACAAATAAGCACGTTATTGAAGGAGCAAAAAAACTTGTTACGTGGATCAATGGAGAAAAGGAATTAAAAGTATGGAATTATTCACCAACGCTTGATATAGCTATTCTCAAGTTGCCTGTCGATGTTCCCACATGCGACTGGTTTGACTCTTCTAAGTTAACCGTCGCTGAAACACTCTATGCGGTCGGTTGGCCAGTGTATTCAACGGGAGAATCTACAGTTACGAAAGGAATATATTCCCGATTAAACAGGTTTGACGGAGGGGTTGAATTTATTCAAACCGATGCCGCTATTAACCCTGGTAATTCCGGTGGTCCGTTGGTTAACGCATGTGGCGTTGTTGGAATAAACACTCTGAAGGATTCATGGTCCCAAGAGCAACTCCCCAGACCATTAGAAGGTCTTGGAAACGCTCTTTCGTCACGAATACTAATGCCACTAGTAGAGGAATTAGTAAGTAAAGGTAAGATTGCCGATATCCCTAAAAGCGCCGTTGTTTATGAAAAGTCCAACCCGAATGTTCCAATAAATACGCCAGTACTAGACCTAAATCAGATTCGTGATTATTTAGGAAAATTGTACGCATGGAAAAACTCATGGCAAACCGTTTACGGAAGATTATCGAAGGATAAGTTAGATGCACTTATGGATTTGTTTAATAGACAAATAGCATTTTGTGAAATGCTCGTAAGTCGATTATCTCCCAACAGATCAGCTACGAGAGATGATATATTTATGTGGGACGCTGTAGTCAAAATGAGTTATGAGTCTGCATCCATCGCGCAATACTTAAACAGTTTACAATAATACAAAGGAGAATATATGAATAAAAGATTTCATAAACAAATACTAATCATCACGATAGCGATATGGTATCTTTCTTTCCTTAAATTTCCCTATAATCCTTTTTAAGAAATTTACTTTGACGTGTGAAACGAGCGATTACGTGCTCGTTTATACCCATTTTTATCTGTTTTTTTCTCTCTTCGTTTTCAATTTTATCTCGGTTAAGCGTTAGAATATATTGAAAATTATGTCTGGATTCTTGCTCATAAGCGTAATTAATACTTTGAACCAATGTGTCCTGATCAACATCAAAAATATTATCGTGTATTAAAAACTTCGGATGCCTCTTTGATGTGTAATGGTTGAGTATCAATGCTAAATCATAAATAAATACTTTTGTTCTATCCACACTATGACTGCCATCGTCGTCTATCCTGTAGTCTACTTCAATAATGTCTTTTGTTCGCGACAAGTTTAGACCAAATGACGCGCTTGCGCTACCCATTATGTATTCATGAATAACAATAATTGTATCGTTAAAGCTCTTCACTGTAGCATTAATCTTAAATAATTCTGCGTCAAGCTGACTAAAATATTCATCTCTTTGAAGTTTTAGCTGATTCTGTTCTCTTACGGCTTTCTCATAATCATCCAGCCTACCTTGAAGTCTAAAGAACTCATTATTTTTCTGATTGTAAACCGCAACCGCATTCTTAAAATCTTTCAGTACTCCCTTTTTATCAATAACCCTCATTTTCTCACTTACTTTATCCTCCAGCATTCTGACTTGCTCAGTAACTTCATCAAGTCGGGCTCGCATTTCTTTAACTTTTTCATTTAATAAAGTCGCCTGAAACTCACTAATTTTCTTTTTAAAATCAACAACTTGAGTTAGTGACTTACCAACAATATCACCCAACCCCTCTCTGAATTGATTGTAAATCAGTTCAATATCTTTAAGACGAACCTCCTCAAGCCCGGGAAGTAAATCAATTCTTCTTATCTGAAACTTAAGCGCTGCCTGTTCTGACCTTAAAGTGTTCAACTCTGTTTCAATTTGAGCTAAATCATTTTGAATTGATTCATAAGCCTCGTTTGTTTTAAAACTTTCCAATGCGCCGTTTATCTTTTGTAAATCGCTATTTATTGCATTTGCCTCAGCTTTTACCTCACTTAACTTACGAGTTTTGTTAACTGTCAAATCCCTTTTTAGTTTATTAACAAATATGGTTTTCTTGTCCATTTCCGCGAACACTTCTTTAATCCTGTCAATAATCATCAAATCAACATCAAAAAAAAATAAATGTGGCTTTATTAGTTCAGAAGCGGGAATTCTTCGATTAAGATCGTAACAATGAATAACATCCTTGAACTCCGAATCTTCATCCCTAATCAGTGGCCCGATTAATTGCCTAAAGCTGGGACGAATCGCGCTTTGCTTAATTTCTACGTCCTCATATAATAGTTTCGTTAGGTATTTATTGGCATCATCCACGTTGTTAAATGTATTTTGATTCCCATTGTTATTTATAATTGTAGGCTTTTCAGAATCTCCGACTGATCTTCGTATGGTAAGTTGAGTCGTACCGACGATTAAATCCAGATTAATCACGGTATCTGCAGACACAATATCTAAGGGTATTTTTGTTACTCTACTGTCGCTTGATTGTTTCAATAAGCAGTAATTAATAAATTCAATACACATCGATTTGCCCACTCCGTTTGTTTTTCGATCTTTCCTTGTAACCACATATCTTTCTTCAACCTTTTCTCCTATCACTAAATTAACTCCCTCATGAAATTCAATGGGGTCAAAGATGTTTGGAACTGAGTATAGCTTAAGCAGTTTAATCATTTTCTTTGCGATAAATATATGGCTCAACAAAATCAATTACATTAGTAGAATATAAGAATAATAAAGCAAACATTAACTGTCTATAATGAATAATACCCCGTTCACCCCTTATAGCTTCAACAGCGTCAAATATTGTTATTTTCCTTTCTTTACTCCGCTTAAGAACTTTTAATATTAAATAACCTACATAAACGGTTGTTGACTTGATGTTTTCATCTCTTGCTACAAGCATAGTCATAGAATTATTGTTTAATAGCTGTATCAGGAAATACATTACATTCTATCAATTCATGAAGCAAATAATAACGAATTGCCCCCTGATCATACGTACGACCACGTATAGACAATTTGTTATCAAAATAATCTACCAAAGCATCCAACGCAGCCTTAGGATCATTTTGTTTCTCTCTCAAAAGTCGCTCGCTTAGTACTTGTAATGCCGTTCTTATCCAAGTAACTTTTGCACCATCTAATCCAAGAACCTTTTCAGCTTCTAATCGTATTGCTTCATAACGCGGAATGTAAGTTTTTATTTCATTCTCTAAAAATCCCGAGTAATCTGAAAATCGTTTATATATCTTACCTTGTGGATCTGGATCAAGGGGTTCCCTAATGTCATTCAAATTCTTTTCGCTACTTAAATATTCGATGAGTTCTAATATAGTTTCTACTTCACTTGGTCTACTTACTTTACTTGTGCTACTGGCTTCCCCTATTTCACTTTCCAAAAAGTCTAATATTTCTTTCTGTTTTGCCGCGGATAGTGAGATAATAATTTTGATCAAGTCATTAAAATCTTGTATATCGGTATTCGAATTAAAAGTAAATTGTCCCTTTGTATCAAACGATAGTTTTGTTGCTTTTTTCTTTGTAATCGAAAATATTATTAGTTTTGTAAATTTCTTATACAGCTCTTTTTCAATAAACTTTTCAATCGTAGTTGCAATTTTTGTACCGTCTGCGTTTGACGTTACTTGAATTGCAATCTTGTTAGTTTCGTCTCCCAAATCTATTGCTGAAAAATTAGCTATCCCCTTAACGATATTAATGTTTTCCAGCTCGTAGCTTGGAAAAATTAGATTAAATAAATCCTTTACGAAGCTTTCTGACTGTATATTTATATCAAATAAACGCGCTTGATTTAGGCTATCAACTTCCTGCCTGAGCCTAGTTATTAAGGATACTATCTTGGGTATATACTCATTTTGTTTCATAATACTAGGTTTTCTTACATCTTATCAGTCTAATCATCTTATCAGTATAAAAATCAAATGTTAAGCATGTAATTCTACGCTAGTAGCATATTTGCAAATAAAATTCATTTGTCAAAATTTGCCCGCTTCATAAATTTCCATATAAATATACGAGACACTCTTACTTCCATATTCCCCGTCTAGCTTTCTTCGCTTCTTCCTGAGCTTTCAGAAGCTCATCTTGATACTTGAGCTTCCGCCGATCCTGATAAATCGTCACTTTCACCAGTCCTTGACGAGCAAGCTCAACCGATACGTTCTTCCCACCAACGATTGCATACCCCAACACTCTCCCAAACCGATTCGAGGGGCAGGGATCATTTATCCAGCACCTTCCAGAATACCCCGCAGCTTGCTACGGGGATGAATCCAGCCTCATCGGAATGGGGCTGGATGAATGGTTTAATATATCCTTCCTGCGGGGTGCAATACACTGACAGGAAGGTGCTGGATTTATTTTTTCCTTTTCTTCTCTTTTCCCTTGCTATTTCAAGCGAATGGAGAGCTGCCACGTCAAAATCATTTCCAAGATTTTTTGCTTCAATCCTCTTATATTAATCAAAATTCTTCCCGGCCCACCTCACGAACACCCTCTTTTTGAACTGTTAAGAATTTCTTAACAGTTGCGTTTTGATTCAATTCACCTTCTTCGAAAATGTTCTTTACATGTTGGCTTATATTGTTTTTAGTAGTCTGAAATAGATCTGCCAACGCATTCTGTGTCAGCCAGACGGTCTCATCTTCAAACCGCACATCGATTTTGGTCTCGCCTGTTTCTGTTTTATAGATAATTATTTGTGATAGAGGAGGTGAATTTTTCATATTATTACGGTCATGTTAACACATCGAAAAGAGGAAATAATCGCATAAACTAATTCCCTCCCGATACGACGTACCCTCATGATACAATCTATCCCATGTATCACCGCCATAGGACCGGGCAGGCAAGGACATTTTCAATGAAAAAAATTCTCGGAATAGGATTGATTATTTTGCTGGCAGTTCTCCTCACGCGTGCGGCAGGGATGGGACGAAAAAACGCGATCATCTCCCCAATCCCGGACGACATCGCCCAACCGGCACACATTCTCGGAGCTTTTTTTACCAAAAAAAAGTCACCGGACGATCTCCGGATAAAAATCCAGGAAAAAGTCAATAACCGGTGGAAAAACTACTCAGTGTACGTCAAAGACTACAACGCGCCGTTTACCACCGGCATCAACGAAACCGTTATATTTACGGCTGCCTCCGTCAACAAAGTCCCGATCATCGCCGCGCTTTACTACCGAGCAGGCAAAGGCGAAATAGATCTGGACGAGCGCGTGACCGTGCAGGCCGTAGATATCCAGGACTTCGGCACCGGGTCGATCCGCTACGACCCGCCGGGGAGCGTCTATTCACTCAAAACGCTTGCGAAACTTGCCATAGAACAAAGCGATAACACCGCGGCCTATGTCTTGGGAAATTACACTGTGGGACTGGACAAAGTCCAGACACTCATAAACGAGTGGGGACTCACACAAACAGATATGGTCAATAATAAAACATCAAACCGGGATATATCCCTCTTATTTGAAAAAATCTACAAAGGAGAAATCACGAATCCCGCCTCTACCCAGGAGCTTCTGGCGTTTTTTAAGGATACGGACTTCGAGGACCGGTTGCCTGCACTCCTGCCAAAAACCGTCTCTGTCTACCACAAAATCGGCAGTGAAATCGCCATCATGCACGACGCCGGGATCATCACGGACGGCACATTAGCTTATTATATCGGGGTATTTACCAACGATATTACGGATGAAGAAGAAGCCAAGAAGATAATTGCGGAGATTTCAAAACTCGTCTATGAGTATCTCATGCGGTGAGGTGGAGTGCCGGACGCATGGGGATGGACCGGATCTTTTTGACCGGTAATGGCTTACTCAGAGCAATCTTCAGGACCTCATCCATGTGCTCCGCAAAGTGAAACGTTACATCCCGAGTCACACTCTTTGGAATATCTTCAATATCTTTTTTATTATCTTTCGGCAATATAACTGTTCGGATTCCTGCGCGGTGAGCGGCAATGACCTTTTCCTTCACCCCTCCGATTTCAAGGACCCTCCCCCGAAGCGTCACCTCACCGGTCATGGCAATCGCCCGGCGGATAGGGATACCCGTGATCGCCGACACAAGCGACGTGGTGAGCGCAATGCCTGCTGATGGACCATCTTTGGGTACAGCCCCTTCCGGCACATGAACATGGACATCAAGTTTGCCGAAAAACTTTTCATCGAGGCCGAGCTCGCTCCATTTGCTCCGTACCCAGGAAAGCGCCGCATGCCCGGATTCTTTCATGACATCTCCCAGCTGTCCGGTAAGGAGTAAACTCCCTTTTCCCGGCATGAGCGCGGTTTCTATAAAAAGAATCACGCCGCCGGCCTCCGTCCAGGCTAAGCCGGTCGACATGCCGACCACGTCAGTTTTTTCCGCAAGATAGGACGTAAACCGGTACGGCCCTAAATACTGATGGAGATCCTTGGGACTCAAATCAAGTTTTCCCGCTCCCTTGCCGTTTCGCTCTGCAATCTTTTTGGCAACTTTGCGGTAAAGTTTGGCTATCTCCCGCTCGAGACTCCTGACTCCCGCCTCCCGCGTATACCGGCGGATCACGGTAAAAAATGCCTGGCTCGTAAGAGAAACGACGCCTTTAGGAATCCCATGAATCTCGCGCTGCTTTTCCATGATAAAGTCCCGGACGATATGAAACTTCTCTTCCTCGGTATACCCGGGAAAATGGATAATCTCGAGCCGATCCCGGAGAGCCGGGGGTATGGTGTCCAATATATTGCACGTCGTGATAAAAAAGACATCCGAAAGATCAAATGGTACATCCAGGTAATGATCGGAGAAAGCATAATTCTGCTCGGGATCAAGCGCCTCGAGGAGTGCCGCTGACGGATCGCCGCGGAAATCATTGCCGACTTTATCTATTTCATCGAGCATAAACACCGGATTATTGGTCCCCGCCTGCTTGATGCCCTGGATGATGCGTCCGGGGAGAGCGCCCACGTAGGTCCGCCGGTGCCCGCGGATTTCTGCTTCATCACGGATACCTCCGAGGGACATCTTCACAAACTTGCGACCAATGGATCGAGCGATGGATTTGCCGATCGACGTTTTTCCTACTCCGGGGGGACCCACAAAACAAAGGATCGTCGGCGCCGATTTGGCTTTATGGATTATTTTTTCTGATTCTTTCCCCGCCTCCACAGGAACCGCCGCATCTTCCGCATCCTGCAACTTTTGGGCCTGGGCGCGCAATTTCATGACCGCCAAATATTCTAAAATACGCTCCTTAATCTTGGTTAATCCGTAGTGATCTTCGTTAAGCACGGCTTCGGCCGCCTTAATCACCACATCATTGTTGGTCGCCACAGTCCATGGAAGCTCCACTAACCAATCCAGATACGTACGGACATATGAAGATTCGGGGTTATATTGGGACATCTGTGCGAGTCTTGAAAGTTCCTTCTCCGCTTTTTTCCGCACATCTTCGGGCATACCGCAGTTTTTGATCTTATCCGCAATTTCCTTGACCTCTTTATTTTCACTATCTTCCCCAAGTTCCTTCTCTATAGTTTTCATACGCTCGCGTAATACCTGCTCACGCACGTTTTTATCAAACTTTTCCTGGGTTTTGCTTGCAATTTTTTTCTCAATCTCGAGAATTTTGATCTCATGGGCGAGGTAGGCAATTTCCCGCTCCAACCGCTCTTTGACCGAATTAATTTCCAAAAGTTCCTGCCGTTCAGCGGGTTTGACATCAATGATTCCTGCTACCTGATAGGAAAGCTGCAAGCTCGTGACGCCGGACATAATATTCATGAAGGTCAAAAAATCCATGGACTTTCCAAGATTTACGGCGCGACGGAGTTCTCCCGTAATATGACGGACGAGCGCCTGGACATCATCGTTTTCCTCAACAATATCTTCCTTCGGAATGACCCGGGCCACAAAAAATGGCTCAACGGCCTCGAAACTCACAATCTCAACTTTGGCGATACCCCGGACTAGGGCGTTGATTTCTCCTTCGTTTTTCATCATCTGGACAATTTCCCCGACCGTTGCCGTCGTAAATAAATCCGCCGGAGTGGGATCATTGACATTGGGATTTTTTTGCATGGCGAGGACCACACGCTTGCCAGAGGCTTGGGCCGCTTCAATGGCCGTCACAGAGCGGGATCTACCAAACGTGAGGATCATCTCCGTGCCCGGGTATACAATGCCATCCCGGATGGGAACAACAGGGAATATTTGTTGATGTTGCGAAATGATATCCATCATATTTACCAACTTGGCACTCAAGTATAACAAGTGCTAATAGAGGCGTCAAGGACTAATCTTACCGGAATTCACCGAGAAGCCCGTCTATGTCGCTCACCCCCAGGGATTGTCCGGAAAGTGGCCCTACTGCGAGGGCAGACTCATGATCTTCGCTTGTAGGTACTAATTCTTCATAAAACACTCCTACAGGAATTTTGTCTCCCCACTCGAGCGACTTTTCAATTGCCGCGAGACGGTTATCCGGCTTATATCCAACGGCGTCGAGTTGGTAGAGCCGGGACCGATACCATTGATACGTATGTACATGATTAAACGTAACACAGGGCTGCAGAATATCCACGACAGAAAATCCTTTATGCGCAATCGCGGCTTTCATGATCTTCGTCAACCCCGGCATGTCTCCGGCAAATCCGCGCGCCACAAACGTAGCGCCTGATACTAAACCCAATGCCAAGGGGTTCATCGGAGCATCCGTCACCCCTTCCGGTGTAGATTTGGTCTTGAGATGGTCTTTGGCCGTCGGAGACGCTTGACCGGTCGTCAAGCCATACACCTGGTTATCGTGAATGATGACCGTAATATCAGGATTCCTTTTGGCCGCGTGAATGAAGTGATTGCCCCCCTCACCGAGACAGTCTCCATCTCCTGATATGGCGATCACCGGAACGGTATGATTGGCAAGCTTTGCTCCCTGCGCGAGGGGCAGCGTACGCCCATGAAGTCCTACCACGCCGTATGTACGCATCCAGGCACTCATATTGCCATGGCATCCTATGCCATACACCAAAAGCGCGTCATCCGGCCCGATTCCAAGCTCAACCAGGGCATTTTTGAGCCCCATCCAGATACCAAAGTCTCCGCATCCCGGACACCAGGTGGGAAGATATCCTGTTTTAAATGAGTCTGCAGTAAGTGATGACATATGTGTAAAGTCTATAAAGTGTAAAGTCGAAAGTCTATAAAGTCGGAAAGTCTACCCCACACTTTATGACTTTATGACTTTTGACTTTCTAACTTTTCTAGTATCTCCTCCGGCATAAATGGACGGCCATCATACTTGAGCAATTTCTCTGTCATTTCTATGCCCATTTGTTCTCGGATAAGTGATGCTAATTGTCCCGTACCATTTTGCTCAATATCGATTATACGCGTCACTCCCTTCAATGCCGCTGTCGCCTCCTCAACGGGGAATGGATAAACCCACGGAAAATATATGACTTTCGTGGGTGCCCCATGGATCTCAAAACCCGTCAATTTCATGGCTTCTAAAACCGGCCCGAGGGTCGAACCCCAGGTCATAATCGCCTGAGTTGCTCTTTGATCACCGTATACCACGGGTGGAAGAATAATTTTTTTAATAGCATCTAACTTTTTAAGCCTGCGATCTACCATTGCGGTACGCATTTCCGAATCTTCTGATACTAACCCCGTTTCATCATGTTCATAGGAATTGGCCACATATTGCCCACCTTTCATGCCGGGGAAACTCCGCGCCGACACTCCGTCGGGAACCTGAAGGTCATACCGCTTATAACTCTTCTCGCTTGGGACATCACTGGTTGGCATAATCTTTCCGCGGTCGATCGTGACCGTTCCCTTCATGCTGGCAGACGCCACACACCACTGGCTTTCATTGAGATATTTGTCGGTAAGGACAAAAACCGGTACGTGAAACTCGTCGGCAAGATGAAATGCAAGGATCGTGAGTTCATACGCCTCCGTCGCATTGGCAGGAGCCAAGACAATCCTGGGAAATTCCCCATGTCCCGCATGGACAATAAATTGGAGGTCTCCCTGCTCGGTCCAGGTAGGCATGCCGGTTGCGGGACCGACGCGCATCCCCACATCGATGACGAGTGGTGCCTCAATCATCCCGGCCAACGATAATCCCTCTACCATGAGCGCAAATCCTCCACCGCTTGTGGCGACCATGCTGCGGACACCAGAGAGGGACGCGCCGATGGCCATATTGATGCCGGCTATCTCATCTTCCGGTTGCTTATAGACAATCCCCAATGATTTTGCGTGATCGGCAAGAAATGAAATCAACGAATTAATGGGCGTCATGGGGTAAATCGCAGCAAATTTGAGTCCTGCCCGTACCGCGCCGAGCCCAACGGCTTCGCTCCCGTTTATCAAAAGATAATCTTCCTGTTTGACGGGTGCGTGAAGTATCAGGGAAGAAAAAGCTCCGCGTGCGGCTCCCACCGCGTCATACCCTGATCGGGCGATATCAAGATTATGATTGACTACTGCCTCACCCTTTTTTTTAAATTGATCGCGGATGACATCAGCAACATATTCAAATGGTGCCCCAAGGATGGCAATACTCGCCCCCAACGCCACGGTATTGCGCATAATCACATCCCCACCTTTTTTTTGGACCAGCTCACGAAATGGGATCGGAAGGAGCGTCACACCCTCTGGTACTTCTTCCGGCTTCCAGGCATAATCATTCGGGTCATAGACCAGGATAGTGCCCGCCATCATGTCTTTTTTATGAATCTCGACCGTTTCTTTATTGAGGGCAACCAAAATATGAAGTGAACGGTCGAGGGAATGAAACGGCTCGGTGGCAATACGCACCGTCACCGCATTATGTCCTCCGCGGATGAGTGAGGGATATTCATTGAGCGAAAATATAGAATACCCATGCCGGGAAAAAGCCCGCGCAAGCATCATGCCGGAAGCCATGATGCCAAATCCCGCTTCCCCACCTATTTTCCATGTCACAGATTGAACCATGATGATTTTACCTTATCATACGCGCATGAAGACTTCTATATCCAACGACCAATACCATATATGAACGATCTTCCGACAGTCCCTCTCCCTGTTTATTCTGTCGGAGAATTACTCGCAAGTCACGCGGACACACATAAGGATAAAACCGCGATTATCGCGGTAAACGTAGCGACAGACCAAACAGATACGCTTACGTACCGTCAACTCAACGCGCTCGTTGGCCGGTGTGCGGCGTGGCTCACATCGTTGGGCATCAGACGGGGCGACCGGTTTGCTATCCTTATGCCCAATGCCCCGGAAGTCATCATCCTCGAGCTTGCCGGAGCTTTTATCGGTGCTACGACTGTTCCTCTGGATTCAAAAAGAGACACTCCCGACCGTAAAATTTTTAAACTCAACGATACTCAAGCAAAATTATTATTGATCAAAAACGATGATGACTGTACGAACGAAAAAGAACCTATATCCACGGCTCTTCCGGGTATTTTAATCCACGCATGGTCAACCATGGCGGAATTTAGCAATCTCTTACCTGACGATCCCATGATAAAAGCTACCGGCACACTCGATGATTTTTTCGTCATCCTGTATACCTCCGGAACAACTGCTCTTCCTAAAGGAGTACTCCTCACTTCCCGTGCATGTTTTTTAAACGCCATGGGTATAGTGAGTTGGCAACACCTTACGCAAAACGATATTTTTAATATCGTACTCCCGCTCCATCATATTAATTCGACAGAATTTAGTCTCGCCATGATCATTGTTGGCGGTACGATTGTTTTGAATTCGCGTTATTCCGTAAATAAATTTTGGCATATAGTAAACCGGTACCATATCACGCACATAAGCGTCGTTCCGACGATCCTCCATGATTTACTCACCCGTGCTGACGATTTTATAAAAACAAATCTCAACATTTCTTCACTCAAACGAATTTGTATCGGCTCAGCTCCGGTCTTGCCTCAAGAAACGATGCGCTTTTATGATACATTTAACGTTCGGGTCACCCAAGGCTACGGCCAGACGGAGACTGCGCTGCGGGTCGCCGGTGTGCCGGTAGAAGTTGATGAAGCTACGTACCGTCAGCTTGTCAAAACCAACACCATCGGAACCACACTCGCCAATAATCACTTGGCAATCATGGACGAACAAAACAACGAAAAACAGGAGAGCGAAGAGGGAGAAATTTGCATAGCAGGACCGATACTGGCCGATGGATATCTCAATAATCCGGAGGAAACCGCTGCATCATTCAAAGACGGCTGGTTCCACTCCGGCGACTTGGGGTACTGGAAGTACATGCGCGATTCCGGGAATCGTCAAAAATACTTCTTCATCATCGGCAGAATCAAGGAAATTATCATCAAAGGCGGGGTCAACCTTTCCCCATCTGCCATAGAAGATGCGATCCTCAAAGCGTTCCCGGAAATCGACGAGATAAGCGTAGTGGGATATCCTGATGCGCGTATGGGGGAAGAGATTGCAGCGGTCGTTGTCCTAAAAAGGTCTCACCTTGCCTCGCAAGGTGAGACCTTGCAAAACCAAATCATAGAGTCTGCCCAAAACGGAAAAATCCCGGGTCTCTCGCGCTACGAAGCACCCAAAAAGGTATTCGTCTTTGACAGCCTCCCCAAAACCTCGACAGGAAAGATTCAAAGAGTTGAGATAAAAAAAGCTGTTGCTGAGCTTATTAAAAAAGACCATCCAACACATTACTATGTCCGGAAAATTAATGACCATGAGACAAAAATCATAAAACAGGCTCTGAAGATAAATAACATACGGTTTCCATTTGTTCCATCAACATTGGAGGAATTTTGTGCTCGAACACAAAATGGTCTCTTTTTCGGTGTTTTTGATGAACAGAAAGGGCTAGTCGGTTCACTCTCCTGTGTTCAAATTTCTCACCCGGAACAAATCAAGACTTGGCGCAAAGCTTCAGGGAGCGGCACGCTATCCAATCACAACACGAAGGGAAATACATTACTGTGTGTTGCCATATCCGTACAAGGCAAGGAGTCAGGAATCAGGAATCAGGAATCATGGAAATCAGAAAAAAAACTACAAGAGTTTGCCAAAAAACACATCTCATCGTACGTACACTCAGACAAAAATCATGTCCTTGAGTTTCATCGTAAACCAAAAGGCGGGATACCGGGCGCTGATGTCTGGAAAATTCTTCCCGACGGGAGGCCTGAGGATAAAGAGTCGATGGGTTACAACGTGCTCATGAAATACCCGACGATTGACGAGTCAACAATTATCGTTCGAAGTAACGCGCCCTCCCCTGCCATTCTCCTTATCGAACACGCACTCCTCTACGCTAAGGAGCACGGAATTAAGGACGTCATCGCCTTTTCAAGACCTGCAGGGTTTAAAAAATATCTGGAAGATAAATCAAGGATATAACTGTTTCCCACTCTCATCAGTGATAAAAATAGCCATCACGGGGCAACCTTTCGCGGCTTCAAGAAGTGTATCGTCCGTTTCCTCGTCGGAAGTGTCAAGAATAATCGCCTTCGCTTCATCGTCCAGCGCCCATGCTTTGGGGGCAATCGCCACACATGTAGCCGCTCCTATACAGAGACTCCGGTCAATCCGCATCGTGAGCGTACGGATTTTCCGTGTGACTTTCGGATCATTATCGTCCATATGATGATTCTATATGGTTGCAATGGCCTTATGCAAGACTTCAAGAGGAAGGGTTGCGCATTTCACCCGGGACGGCGTCAGCGTAACCCCGAGCATTGTCTCAATATCGAGAACGGACATTTTTTTAATCGGTAAAAGCTTCATACCCTTTACCTTTTCTGTCAGCATCGAAGCACTTGCCTGGCTGATGGCGCAACCTTCCCCATTGAAGCGTATCGCTTCAATGACTTTTGACTTTCGACTTTCGACTTTTGACTTTATTTCCATGACGATGCGGTCGCCGCACGTGACATTGCCTTCTTCCACGACGACATCCGGCTTCTCCAGATGACCGAAATTACGGGGATGCTTGTAGTGATCGAGGATCAGCTCGCGGTAAAGATCCATATCATTCAATACTACCAATACTACCAATACTACCAATACTACCAATACTACCAATACTACCAATGAATAAAAGCATGAATATATTTCCTACTGAAAAATTTTTTTAATCTTCTCCAGTCCGTCGACGAGTGCGTCTACGTCTGATTTCGTGGTATACACATAAAATGAAGCGCGGGCGGTGGCCGGAATCTTGAGGAATTCGTGGAGGGGCATGGCACAGTGATGACCCGCTCGGATGCAAACATTATCCTCGTTAAGGAGTTGGGCAATATCATGGGCATGAGTCCCTTTCATGGTAAAAGCGATAACTCCGCCACGATCCTTGGCGTTCGTTGGACCGTAGACCGTAATTCCTTTCACGGTTGCTAATGCTTTCAGTGCATAATCGCTAATCTCAATTTCATGATTTCGGATGGCATCCATTCCTATCTTTTCAAGATAATCTACTGCCGCCCCCAAGCCTATGACGCCGGCAATATGTGGTGTCCCTGCTTCAAATTTATGCGGCGGGTCGGCAAAAACCGTCCGGTCGACATGAACTTCCTTAATCATTTCGCCACCATATTGGTATGGAGAAAATTCCTCGAGTAATTCTTTCTTTCCCCAAAGCACACCGACACCTGTGGGACCGAGCATCTTATGGCTGGAAAACGCGACGATATCCGCGTCCCAATCTTTTACGTTTATTTTCATATGAGGAACCGCCTGAGCCGCGTCCACGAGCACCAAACAATGTGGATTCATGCGTTTGGCGATGTGACATATCTGCCGTATAGGGTTTATAGTACCCAACACATTCGATACCGCGGTGACTGCGAGGAGTTTTGTTTTTTTCGTGACGAATTTTTCCAAATCCTTGAGAGAGAGCGTTCCGGATGCATCGACATTCCAAACCCGAAACGTTACACCAAATCCCAACGCCAACTGTTGCCAAGGAACAAAATTAGAATGATGTTCCATGATGGTGGTGGCAATCTCACATCCGTGCAAATTCGTCCGCGACAACGCATTCATGACCACATTGATGGATTCGGATGCGTTACGGGTAAATACAATTTCATCGGATGTTGATGCACCGATAAAACGCGCGACTTTTGTCCGGGCCAACTCATACGCTGCCGTCGCTTCTTCGCTCGTGGTATATATACCGCGAAATATATTTGCGCAATACGTCGTGTAATACTCCTGCTCTTTGGCAATCACCTGACGGGGTTTGAGAGACGTGGCGGTCGAATCCAAATAGATTAACCGTTTTCCATGTATCATCCGGTTCAATTGCGGAAAATCAGCACGAACATCCTTCATAACGCAATCAGCACATCTTGACCTACTATTTTCACAGAATAACTTGCCACATCCGTAACGGCGGGCATACTCATGACCTTGCCATTCGTCACATCAAACGTCGCCCCATGGCAGCCACACGTGACGACGTTGCCATCGATAAATCCTTCGCTGCCCAATGAACACTCGGCATGACTGCACGTATCATCGATAGCAAAAACTTCTCCATCGACGTTGGCCATGGCAATGGATTTTCCTCCAACACGAACCGTTTTCATGCTTCCCGGCGGTAAATCATCGACCAAGAGCGCCTTTATATAATTTGCCATAATGATTTTCTAATTTGTTCCTGATGTATTGTATCAGAAATAGTCATTATTGCGCGCTCAAAAAATCCCTCAATTAATAATTGTGTTGCGGTACTTCTGGTTATTCCACGGCTCATAAGATACCACAACTGATCTTCACTGGGTTTACCCGTGGTAGAACCATGCGTACAACGGACATCATTGGCAAGGATTTCAAGCACCGGATCACTTCTGGCATGCGCATGAGGAGAAAGGAGAAGATTTTCATTTTTCTGATATGCATCGGTTTTTTGAGCCAGGGGCTCTACGCGTATCACGCCGTCATAGGAGAACTGTACCTGATCATAGAGCGCGGCTTTCACCAGCAAATTACTCGTCGTATCCGGGGCCTCATGAATTTGTTCCGTATGGATCCGAATAATTTGACTGCCACGACCTGCAACCAATCCAATGATCCGGGCTCTCGCACCACGTCCCGTGAGACAAACCCGCACAACGATTTCCACATCTACCTTTTGAGCAACAACGAATAGTAAGGCAAGTTGTGCGCGCTCTGTCACGGTATATTCATAGACGGCCTTGCCTCCATGTATTTCTTGAATAATTGTTTTCGTAGTATTCTGTAGTATTTGGATATTCATAGTTACCCAACGCTGCCTTCCATTTGCAACTGAATTAAACGATTTAACTCCACAGCGTATTCGAGGGGAAGTTCTTTGACGATGGGCTCGATGAAGCCGTTGACGATCATGGATTCAGCTTGTGCCTTCCCGATGCCACGACTCAAGAGATAAAATAATTGTTCATCACCGATTTTGGAAACGGTCGCCTCGTGTTCGATCGACACATCCTGTTCATCAATATCCATCGTGGGATACGTATCGGATCGTGACGCTTCGTCGAGAATGAGCGCGTCACAGACGACTTTACTTTTACTTTTTGTCGCGCCCATCATTATCTGTACGAGCCCCCGGTACGATGTTCTACCGCCGCCACGGCTTATGGATTTGGAAATAATCTGCGACGTGGTTTCCGGGGCGAGATGGACGGCTTTGGCGCCAACATCCTGATGCTGCCCTGCTCCGGCATAGGCAATGGAAAGCATCTCTCCCCTTGCTTTCCGCCCCACAAGATATACCGACGGATACTTCATACTTAGCCTACTTCCGATATTGCCGTCTACCCATTCCATGACGCCTTCCTCTTCAACCCGTGCACGCTTGGTAACCAAATTGTAAACATTCGTACTCCAATTTTGTATCGTGGTATAGCGAACCCGGGCACCCTTCTTGACGATGATCTCGACGACCGCGCTATGGAGCGAATCAGTTGTGTAGATGGGAGCGGTACAGCCCTCCACGTACGATACAAAGCTGCCCTCTTCGGCGATGATGAGCGTGCGCTCAAACTGCCCCATGTTTGCCGCATTGATACGGAAATATGCCTGAAGCGGCAAATCCACCCGTACCCCTTTGGGCACATAGACAAACGAACCACCCGACCAGACGCTTGAGTTGAGTGCCGCAAACTTATTATCACCCGAAGGAATCACGGTACCAAAATATTGTTTAACGATTTCGGGAAACTCACGAAGTCCCGAATCCATATCCAAAAAGACAACTCCCTTTTTAGAAAGCATCGACTTAATACTTTTGTAAACAACCTCTGAATCATATTGGGCAGAAACACCGGAAAGAAATTTCTTTTCTGCTTCGGGAATGCCGATCCGATCGTATGTATCACGGATATCCTCCGGTAAATCCTCCCAGCGCGACACAATTTTGTCCGTGGGACTGATGTAATAAAAAATATTATCAAAATTGATCCCCCCGAGGTCACCTCCCCATAAAGGGAGAGGCTTATGGTAAAACTGGCCAAGCGCCCTAATCCGAAACTGCTGCATCCAGAGAGGCTCGTTTTTCCTCTTGCTTATATATTCTACGACACCCCGATCCAGACCTTTCTTGGATTTATATACGTAGTTCTCCGGTTTATGGAAACCGTATTTATAGGTATTTTGCATATCCCTCTTTTTCGATCTTTCCGGCAAGAGCAGCAGCACCGGTGTCGACTATTTTCCCTCCTACCAACACATGAACCACGTCGGGCGTGACATACCGGAGTATCCGATTGTAATGAGTAATAATGATGACTCCGGTTTTTTGCCTGCGCAAAACATCGATACCTTTTCCCACAACGCGGAGCGCATCCACATCAAGTCCGGTATCGATTTCATCAAATATTGCGATCTTGGGAGCCAAAACCAATGCTTGAAGCATCTCCACTTTCTTCTTCTCCCCACCGGAGAATCCATCGTGGACACTTCGCGAGAGAAATGACTCATCCAAACGAAGTTGACCGGCGAATTGTTTCACCCGTCTGACAAATTCTGTAAGCCCCATCCCATTTGCCTGCCAACGCCGGACAAGAACGGGATTTTGAATATTCGGAGTTTCATTGATTTTCTGAGATTGTTCGATATGAAGTAATTGATACGCAGTGCGCAATAATTGCATGACGCTGACCCCCGGTATGGCTATCGGGGATTGTATTGCTAAATAGAGTCCCGCTCTCGCCCGCTCCTCCGTCGGGAGATTTAAGACATCAGTATTTCCAATTTCTATGCTACTTTTGACTTTAGACAGGTGACTTTTGACTTCATAGTGCGGATGTCCCATGAGCGCATACGCAAGGGTCGATTTTCCGCTCCCATTGGGTCCCATGATGACGTGTACAGCTCCCGCTTCGACATCCAAAGAAATCCCCTTCAATACTTCTTTGCCTTCTACTGAAGCGAAAAGGTTGCGCACCTTCAATAGTGGAGTACCTGAAATTTTTTTCATAGAGAAACCTCCCGAAGAGTGAGTGATTCAAGCCGTTCTTGAATACTTTTTGTGAGTCTGATCCTAATATGCTGCGGCAGACACGATTTATTCACGGGACAAAACATCCCACCCGGGTCCGGGGTACCGGAAATCGAGTCGAATGCAGAAACAATATCCCAGATCGATATCGTGTCCGCTTTGCGTGCTAACGTGTAGCCACCCCCAATGCCTTCTTTGCTTTCTACGAGACCATGGGATTTAAGTGAACGGACAATTTTTTTGAGAAACGGCAATGAAACACCGTGTCGCTCGCTCAGAGATGCAAGCGAAAGCGGCCGGGAACTATGGCTTCCAGCCAATTCACCCATGAGAAGTAGTCCGTAGTGTTCGTTTTTATGGAAATGCATATAAACTGATACTTGTTAAGGATCAGTTTATAATAATTTCACATTATGGTCAACGGGGGTTTACAGACCATCGAGGATCCGGTCATTTTTTCCCATGAAATACTCTTTCGTACCCTCCATGTGGAGAGCGAAGTATTCTTCATCAATCACCGTCGTAATCTGATCATCCGGTGTCCCTCGCCATGGCACGTCGAACGATTCTTTCGGCAATTCCTTACCCCGAACGGCTTGGGAAATAGTACTTGCCGGTACACAGGCATAATACAGCTTCGGTTCTATTCGCGCCCTTACCATAGACTCCACCCGCTTAAACCATGCTTCATCATGTTTGGAAGTTGCCCATAGCCGAAATTTCTTTTGTAGACCCTCGAGCCAAGCAGCATATTTTTGGAAGGCATACGTCGCTGCATAACATGTTTTTATATGATCCGGATCATTGTTGATTCCGGTTTTATCCATGGTGATTACCACGTCGGGGAGCTCTATATCCATCGCACGAAATATAGGATCCTCGAGTGTCCCCGGAGTAAGAATCGCGAGTTTCCCTTCCTGGTGTCCCACATCAGTCGCAAAGTACCGCGCTATCCCCCAACCGGACTTGGCATAGCGACTCACCGTACGACTCACCGCAAACGATTCATCGTCGGGATGCGCAAAAACGAGAAGTATTTTTTTCATAACGACAACATAGAAACCTTCCCGCATAGGAGAAGGTTTCTCATAGTATCTGTTTTGAGCGTATCAAGCAATTATTTCTTACTCTTTGTCGTCATTTTGTACACCTGATACAGTCCACTAAGTCCCACGACGACATACACGAGTTGGACGATGGCCGGGCTCGTGCCCATGATCGTCTGGACAAGATCCAATTTAAACGCACCAACCAATCCCCAGTTGAGCGCGCCGACGGTCACTAAAAGATTTGCAACCCAATCAAGTTCTTTCATTTTCATAACTATCTCACCCCCTCTCTGTATTAACCGTACGCCTGTCGTATGATTGTTGTCAAGGGGTTTCCAGGATATGGATTTCCCGCTTGAGATCAGTCACAATTGCCCGCAATACCATCACTTCATTATGCCGCATCTCCGAGAGCCCGCTCTCATGAACGACACCGCGGTACCGCTTCATTTTCCCTGCAAGCTTCGTTTCGTAATGGACGAGTTTGTCTTTTAGGATCAATAGTTTCTGCAAATGACTATCCATGATAAAATCCTATCATGATTTCCCTTCCTATCCTATTCCCTGATGATTGGACGGATTACGAACTGTTGGATTCCGGCAATGGCATGAAGCTTGAACGGTTTGGGGAGTATACTATCGCGCGGCCAGACCCACGCGCGCTTTGGAGCCCCCGCAAATCCCAAGAAGCCTGGAATAGCGCACACGCCCAATACATCCGGTCATCAAAGACAGAGGGACACTGGAGTAGTCGCCTGCCTCCCCCATCCCCGTGGCTTATCCATTACCGGCATTTGACATTTCGCCTGGAGCCCACCACATTCAAGCATATTGGAATTTTTCCTGAACAAGCAGTCAATTGGGTTTGGCTTGATGAAATTATCGCACATACACCACTCTCGATACTCAATCTTTTTGCCTATACCGGAGCGGCATCTATTGCCGCAGCGCTCTCAGGAGGACGGATCACGCATCTGGATAGCGTAAAAAGTACGCTCACGTGGGCACATGAAAACGCCAAACTTAATAAGGTCAATCAACAGCAAATCCGATGGATCGAGGATGACGCAATGAAGTTTGTCCTGCGGGAAAACAAACGCGGCAACACCTACGACGGTATTATCCTCGATCCACCACGGTTTGGACGCGGCACAAAAGGAGAAGTTTGGAAAATTCTCGATGACCTTCCGCGACTTCTGACCGACTGTGTAACCATCTTGTCGCCGAAGCCAAAATTCATCCTCGTCAACGCGTACACAGCAGACATTTCCGCCGTGGTTCTCGGACAACTCATAGAATCCGTTATGAAGCCATTTACAGGATCCGTAACGTATGGAGAACTTGCGCTCAAAGAATCTGGGCCTGATGGACGGATCCTCCCGAGTGGCATCTTCGCGCGATGGACTGCGTAGTTATCCTGTAGATTTAACTGTGCGCCATGCCAAATGACTTCAGTGCATCAAAAAACCGTTGGCGGCGTTTTTCGTTCATGAGACCGGCTCTCGTCACAAATACTGTTTTCCATATCACGGTCCGGAGGCGGTAGATATCCATCTTCTCCTGAAAATGATCGGGGAGATTTCTTAAAGACTTGTATCCTGCGATAAGCATACTCTCCCGGGGAAAATGGGTCGCCCACGTCGGAGCCGAGGCAAGATCCAAAACCGGATCTCCAGACACTGCATTTTCCCAATCAAAAATACCGGTAATCCGGTCGCCGACGTGCATAAAATTATGATCGGCTAGATCATGATGCACGAGCGTCCCTCTCGATATGTTCATAACAGGCCGATACTGATCAAAAAGTTTTCGTATTGAAGTTGCAATTTTTACGGTTATTTGCCCTGAATCGGCGACAAACCGAAGATCATCATCCAGGCAAACTTCGATGTAATCAGGAAATGATTTTTTTGTTCCGATAAGATTTCCCTTTACCACCTGATCTTCATGAAACCGACCAAATCCTTTAAGCTGAATATCTCCTAATCGCGCGACGTATTGACCCAACGCAAATGACATGCGGTCGTACTCATCTTTGGTGCCCGTAAAATGATCTTCGAGATCGCCCCCTGACAGGACTTCCTGTATCTGGAAATCGAATGGAAATACTTTTCTTGAAATGTCGACGTGGATGATGTGGTTCACAGGGATATCCAACACTGCGACCTTTTCGGTGATCAATTGTTCAAGCTTCATTTCCATCTCAGGCACCGGGATGTTGTAATTTGCGCGAAGAAGATACTCTCGAGATTGTTCCTTCGCGGTGACTCTATAGATTACATGCATCGTGCCGTAGGAATCCGGTCGAATCCATGAAGTGGCAGTCAATCCTAGCGCTTGCTTAAATATTTTAGGAATCCAGGATACATCAAACAGTTCAAACCGTTTGGAAACAATATCAATCTCACTCTGGCTTCTATGCGCATGACGATAGTATATGTCGTTCATTAACTTTTAAACAACACCACGTGTGATTTGAGAAACTCGGTGTCAAATGTCTCCAAAAATCCCAGACGGCCAAGAAGCGCAGGAACTTCACAATGTGAGCGATCGAGCTTTGGGAAGATATGCGATCTCTGGAGTAATGCGCGGATGAGTTTTTTCTAATTTTTTGAGAATTTCCGCTGCCCCCTCGCCAGTTTTGGCTGTGTACACCTTGCCTGCTGCTAAAATGACGTGTTTGCCTCGGTAACGGGAATTTTTAAAAATATTCATCATGGTAATAGCTTTTTTCATGATATCCGTATCCTACCACCATTAGCGCGTTCATGCAAAAAGATTTTCCGGTAGAAAAAGAGCGGGGTGAGCAGTAAAATATTGATGACAATGAGTGCAACACGCGCATCAAATCTGTCCGCAATCAACCCCACGGCGATAGAGCATATACCAAACACTCCATGTCCCAGTAACGCATTCAAGGAACCCATGGTTGCCCGCTGACTCTGAGTAAATTCTCTTTGAAAGAGCGACCCAAGCGCCACCGACCCTACACCAAAAAGTAAGGAGGGTATACTCATGAGCGCGGGAGACAGTACGGTAGGAAAAAGCAACGCGACAAAATTTATGATTCTATTGGATAATATTTCAAAATTAAGGACCTTATACGGCGTATACTTTGTGATGACTTTGCCCGCAAAATAATAACTTATAGCTGCTCCGATGTTTCCAAGAAAAGATGCAATGCCAATCGCCCACAACGGCCATAGGGTTATGACAAAGGCAGAACGCAGTAAATATCCCGATTCCCCAAGTCCAAACCGAAGCGCCGATGCTATGGATAGCATACGAAGTTTGCGGTTTTGCACAAAATACTTCATCGATACAGATAAATGATGGAGTACGTTGGTGCTTTCGCTAGAAATTCGCTTAGGCTCGACGAGAAGTAGCGCAATGATGAATGCTCCAATTTGAGGGATAACGGATGCCCATATGACGAGTGCGTAGGACCGCGCTGCCAAGATACCGCCTATCACTGCCGCAATTGCAAGAGCAAGCTGAAACATGGAGCCGGTTTTTCCCAAATAGGTATGATACTCGTTCTCTTTTCCAATTTCCCGAAGCGTGTCGTGAAGAAGTGCATCATTATTGCCGCTATAAAACGCCCGTGATAATCCTTGAAATAATGAACCGGTTGCCAATACCCAATATGATCCGCCAATTGCGTATAATAAAACACATGCAACCGCAGATAAAGCTCCTAATATCGTTGTTTTCTTTCTCCCGACTAAATCTGAAATAATACCCGTCGGAACTTCAAACATTGCGGACGAAACGTATGCGATGGAAAAAATACTCATCCCCAACGCATACGAACCGGTGACATGGGCAAAGTAAAGAATGGCCACCGGCGCAAAAAACACAAAGTCCGTGCAAAAATTCAACCACGACAGGAGTTTGATATTTTTCGCAATATGCATAGGGAAAGTATAACAGAAAATAAAGTTTAAACAGCCAAATTCACGGTTTTTTGAACCTATTATCTTTTGATAAAAATCACTATTGCGTTTTGAAAGACTATCATGGTAATCTGACGGTATGGCAGATGCTCCTGAAATGTGTCCTAAGTGCGGCGCGCCCTTGGGCGAAGTCGTGGAAACAGCAAGCGGCAAAAAGCTCCAACGCTGCACCAAAGGATCCTGGAATGCTCAAACCAAAAAAAATGAAGGGTGTGAGTATGTGAAGTGGCTCATGGTCGAGCCGAAGCCACTGGATGAAAAATGCCCCAAGTGCAGCTCGCCTCTCGTCCTGCAGGTTACCCGTTTTGGAAAGAAAATGAAGAAATGCTCTATGGGAGGGTGGGATAAAGATGCTAAAAAACCCACGGGGTGCGATTACGTCGAATGGATCAATGGAACAACGGAACCACTGAAGGAAGCGTGCCCCGAATGCGGCAAACCGCTCGTACTCTTCACCACAAGCGCCGGAAAACGGATGATCAAATGTTCAACCGCAGGTTGGGATAAAGCAGCAAGACAACCGACAGGCTGCGCCTACGTCCAATGGCTCAAACCCGGAGAAATGGCCAACAACGGAGAAGAAGGCCTCCCCCCCGATCCGGATCAATAAAATTATTTCCCTTGCTTTTTGCCAACCACACCCCGTCTCATGATGAGCATGATGCTAAAAAGTGCGTTTGCAAGAGCCCATGTCACGGGATAGAGCCATGTAATTATATTGTACTGTTGTAAGGCAAAAATGCTCAGTCCGTGACGGAAAGTGCTTAATGCATACGTAAAAAACGTCTCCGAGTAGGGCTTATTCCACGATTTTCTAATTGTAGGAATAAATCCGAACATCTCAACGGTGGATATGAGAATGATTGATACCACAGGCTGCTTGGCGACGATCCATATGAATATAGCGACAAGTGATAGAACAAAAAATACAGTATCTGAACGGGTGACATCCTTTTTTCCGTTACGCAATCCTAAAAAGAATATAAAGAAAGCGTTCAGAGCAATAATGAGGGTCATCCACGAACCAACTCCCGCTCCTGCGCTTACCTGAAGCGCGAAGGCGATCACTGTCGCCAATCCCCAGATAAACCAGGAATAGATATGCGGCGTTGTTTTCCCCTTATAAATATCAAGATAATACGGAATATATCCCACGATCGATAAAATCACTGTAATTATGCTGATGACCGTCTTATAATCCTGCATGGGATGATTGTATCAGAAGGACATTATGGTGTTTTGAAACTTCCGTCAATCCAAGCTATGTAATTATTTTCAATATTCGATGTAATTTTTTTCGGATCTTTATTCCAAACTTCTGACACTTGCAACGGTTTTGCAAAATGAATTGTGATTACTGGTAATAAACGACTCATAAACGGAATAAGCCGAAGGCAATCCAAAAGCGACGTTCCTTGCAAATAAATCCTGGAAATATATGTAAATTTACGATTTTTGACTTTCCTCAACAGATGACTTACGCCGGGAAACCAATGCCCGTCAATGCTTCTTCTTCCGGGAAAAATAATCACCAACCCTCCTCCGTTGACGATCCGGGCTGCTCGTGCAATGCTCTTGATATTACGCTCATGTTCTTTTTCCGGCGTCAGAATTTTTTTTGGATGATACGTCTTTAGCAAATAACTCAAAATCTGATTATGATGATAAGGATTATTATGATGTTCAATGTATACGGGTATTAAATATCGGTCCAAATCTTTCACAATGCCTACCATCCTTGCGTTGACAATCAAATAGATATCTTTCCGCTCCGGTAGAGTGGCAATGAGCGCTATGACTTCCGCATCATCCGGGTGATTTGCCACAATTACGGCGGGTTTCGTTTGCAAAATATCCTTAACTTCATTGCTCAATCCTTGTACCACAAGCCTGGTGCGAGACCGTCTAACGACGTTGCTCATAGCTTGTATAAAACTATGACGTTTTATATCTTGATCAATTGCTTGAATTAAGTTGCCAATCAAAGGAAGGTCAGATAAAGTTTTCATATAATCTTTGAATTATTTAATTCATATTATTTGATAGGTATATAAATCTCAAAAAATTGTTTCGTTATATCCGTGTTTACTTTACGATAGATTTCAAAATCCGGAATATCTTTCCTTATTTTAATTTTTCTTAATTCACAATACTTTTCAAGCTCTTTCCAAAATAGCGAAAGCAAACTCCCTGATCCGTTATGGGTATAGGTCAATACTTTCCCCGGATCAAACTCCATACATTTAACTGTATTCTGATACTCCCCCTTCACTTTCAAATCATTACCGGCCAAGGCTCCTATCTTTATCCTACTCTTCTTCGGACGATACCCTTGCTCTTCAAAAATTGCCAATGTCGTAAAGGCATCATCCTTATGTACAAACATCTTGGAAAGTTCTTGACAATACTCTCCTATCCTAGCGTACGCGCCCACTTTTTCGATGTAGTAGACACCAAATGGCGGCAATACCTTCACTTCAGGATTAACCATCGTTCCATTCGCCTTGATATTCTTTTGAAACTTTATTAGATTATGTAAATTGAATTCGAGTACCCGAATCTCTTTTTCAATAAATTCTTTTTTATCATCAAAAAGCTTTGCTAAATCACCATTTGTACGTAAATATTTTTTCATCTCGCCCAAGGATACTCCCAAATTAGATAAAAGAAGAATCCTTTGGTAATCAAGAATTTGACGCTGGTCATAATATCGGTACTTGGAGCTATTGACTCGAACAGGCTTGAGCACGCCCTTCTGGTCATAAAAAAGGATCGTCCTTTTGGTCGTGGAGGCAAGTTTGGCAAATTCTCCGGCGGTGATCAAATTATTCATATTTGACTATAACGTAACGTTATGCTTTATTATAGCACGATGAACAACATAATCATAAAAGGAGCGAGAGAAAATAATCTTAAGTGTATCAATATTGAGATCCCCAGAAATAAGATCGTCTGTTTCGTGGGCGTCTCCGGCTCAGGAAAATCCACAATTGCTTTTGATATCATCGCAAGAGAAGGACAAAGACAGTATTTTGAGTCTCTCCCCTCTTTTGCCAGACGGTATCTTCAAAAAAGCAATCGTCCCGAAGTCGACGAAATAAAAGGCGTATCAGCGTCGATCATCATAAGCCAAGACCGGGTACACGGCAGCCCGCGCTCCACAATAGGGACATTGACAGAAAGCTACACGTACTTGCGGCTCCTTTACTCGCGCGTAGGTCTGCCATCCATGGATTCTTCGTACTACTCATTTAACCATCCGTATGGGGCCTGTAAGAAATGCAAAGGGTTAGGGCGGGCAGTAGAAGTGAATATCGACAAGGTGATAGATAAGAGTAAAAGCCTAAATGAAGGAGCATTAGTCCCAAGTGACTGGTACGTGGGAGGAAGACAATGGAGCATCGTCAAGGCCTCGGGGTACTTTGCGATGGATAAAAAGTTACGGGATTATGACGCTGAGGAACTGGATCGGATTCTCTATGCTCCCCCGGAAATGTTGCAGTCTGTGAGTGGTGAGTTCATCGACCGATGGACCTTCCAAGGGATCGTTCACCGAATAATTCACCGCAATAACAACACGCATCGCAGCCTTTCAGAACATGATATGAAGTACTTTGACTTGGTAGATTGCCTGGAATGTCATGGTGGTCGTCTCAATACTAAGTCGCTAGACGTTAAGCTGAATGGTAAGAATATAGGCGAGGTGGGCAATATGCCACTCGACGAGTGTTTAAACTTTGTCAAATGCATCGATCACAAGAATGCTGACGTCATCAAACCCAGATTAATTGATCAACTTGAAGGGTTAATCAGTGTCGGCGTCGGATATTTGTCTTTAAACAGATCGTCAGATACATTATCCGGAGGAGAAGCTCAACGAGTAAAGATGGCCCGCCAACGAGGATGCGACCTGGTTGAGACCGTGTATGTATTGGACGAACCGACCGCCGGACTCCATCCCCGGGATGTATCAAAAGTCGTAGAAAACTTAAAAAGACTTCGTGACAACGGAAATAGTGTCATTGTCGTTGAGCATGACGAGACTATCATCAGGAACGCTGACTATTTAGTCGAAGTCGGTCCGGGTGGAGGAAAAAAAGGCGGAGAAATTGTCGCGACAGGTACCATTGATGATCTTTTAACAAACCCCAACTCGCTAACCGGAAAGTACCTTAGTGGGAATCAAAAGATCAAAGCCGCGCCTAATTATAGAAAAGCTTCGGGTGAATTAAACGTTGTTCATGCAACGCGACACAACTTAAAGAATCTCAATGTAACTATCCCGACCGGAATTTTAATGGCTCTTACGGGAGTGTCCGGATCAGGAAAAAGCTCGCTCGTTGAGGAGATAGTAAACCAACACGACGAAAAAATCGTATTAATCGACCAGAGTCAGGTCGGAGCAAACAAGAGAGGCTGTATCGCGACCTACGTGGGTGCGTTTGACCGGATACGCACATACTTTGCCTATGAGCATCGCATGCACCCGAGCTTTTTTAGCTTTAACTCTCACGGAGGTTGCGAAGCATGTAAGGGAGTGGGATATAGAGATATGGAAATGAACTTTTTAGGCGATGTCAAAATAACGTGTGAAAGTTGTGGCGGGTCCCGGTATAAAAACAAGGTATTGCGGTATACGTATCACGGTAAAAACGTGGCTGAAATTTTGACCATGACGGCAAGCGAGATCGGTGACTTTTTCAGAGACCCGGAAATACAAACGCAGATGAAACTCCTCGACGAAGTCGGTTTGGATTACATGGAAATGGGTCAGACACTCGATACTCTCTCCGGCGGTGAATCCCAAAGACTGAAGCTGGCGAGCAAACTCCAAGCAAAGGGAGAATTTTATATACTGGATGAACCAACATCAGGACTGCACTTTGCCGACGTAGAAAAGTTATTGGTGCTTCTGAATAAATTAGTCGATAACGGTAATACCGTGCTCGTCGTAGAACACAATCTCGACGTCATAAAAAATGCCGATTGGGTCATCGACCTCGGCCCTGAAGGAGGAGACAGAGGGGGCCACATAGTCGCCCAGGGCACTCCTGCTCAGATTACAAAAATAGAAACATCTCATACAGGGAAGTACTTACAAAAAATTCTTATCACATAAGCAACTCATGTTCTTGCGTTTGTAACGCACTTTGTACTACTCTAACATAGAGATGATAAAAAAAACGAAGAGAAAATCTGCAAAAAGAACGTCGCCCGCGAAACGTAATAAGACCGCACGCTACCGACTCGCTCTTTACACGCTCACCATGGCTATCTCTGCGATGATATACATAGGGAGTCAGGCAGTGTTTACGCCCGCGCCTCCCTGCGCAAACTCAAAAACCTGCACCAGTGATCTCTCGGAAAAAATAGAAAATGGTGCGTTTGGTCTATTTGCCGGACGCAAAATTGCAGCGCCGGACATAAATCTTGCTCTCGACATCACTCGCCCGAGAGTGCTGGGAACAAGCGATCCTTTGGGTGAAAAACGTATTTACATAGACCTTTCTACGCAAATATTGTATGCATACGAAGGAACTTCCCAAATCTTCCAAACATTTGTCTCAACCGGGAGATGGAATTGGACTCCGGTTGGTAACTTCCGTATCTGGCATAAGGTGCGGTCAACCCGTATGTCCGGCGGACAGGGAGCGTCTGCTTATGACCTACCGAACGTACCGTTTGCCATGTTTTTTTATGGCGACTTTGGGATGCATGGGGCGTATTGGCATAACAACTTTGGGCATACGATGAGCCATGGGTGCGTAAATATGCGCCAAATTGACGCTGAAACCATCTTCAACTGGTCGAATGGACCATCAAAAGAACAAAAAGGGACAATAGTATCAACATGTGATTCATTTACTGCACCGGATATCTGTACACAGGTAAATCCGATAAATAAATTATGACAACAAAGCATAAAATAGTCATCGATGTCTTTATTTGCATCAGTGCTATTATCCTAGTAAGCGGTTATTCCGTGTGGCGCGTCAACCATTCAAATTCCGGTCAACTCTCCAAAGTCATAGTAGCCGGAAATACGATCCGCACAACTGTTCCGATTGTCCCGGACCCAGTATCACGGATAGATACAGCATCACAACCTACTCCCGATGGGACGAAAAAAATAGTAATGGAAGCCACGCACAATAATAACGGGACCCTCACCTACATATTTACCTCAACCGATGGGTCAGGAAACAACGTGCAACCTCTCTTTGACGCGGTCGTGCAAGCCTCTGCATCAGCTTCTGAGGGCATGAATGTACCGTTTAATGCATGGTCTCCGGATAATAAATATGTATTCATTCAAAAAAATGACGGTAATGCATTGGTATTTAAGGCAACGGGGGAAGAAATTATTCCGGGTCAGTATTATCTTGATGTAAAAGATGTATTTAACGCCTCTGGAAAAAAAGATACGTATCACGAAACTACCGGATGGGCATCTCCGACTCTTTTGATCGTCAACACGTTTGCCCCAGACAATACAAAAGGCAGCTCGTATTGGTTTGAAGTTCCCTCCAAAGCCATCATCCAACTCTCCTCTTCGTTTTAAAAATTTGCTGAGTAGGTTGACAGGCCCGATTAATCCTTATAATCAATTAACTTTATTCTTTGGCTTCCCCTTAATGATTGATAATACGGTTTCGGTGGCTATTTTCGCTCTATTGAATTGCGTTCCTGCGGTAAAATAAGCTTGTTCAGGAAAAACCATGACATTCCCTTGATAATCAGTAAGCTTTTTTTCATTACTTTCAAACGCATATCCCCCTAACTTTCCACATGCCACCTTATCCAAAATATATTTTTCATCAAAAACGTGGGTATCTGACGTACTGACAATAATCGCAGTTTCTTTTAGTTGTGACAGCAATTTCTGATGAATAGATCCTTTTAACTCCGGAGGGGTTGCGAGGGTGCTAAAAATAATATCGGCCACATCAAATAATTTTTCTAAGCTTACTGCTTTAAATAGTGTGTTCTTTTTCGTTCTATTCCAGTAATAAACATCTAATCCTAAACCCTTACAAAGTTCGGCGACTCGTTCCCCTATTCGTCCAAGTCCGATTATGCCAGCCGTTAGTCCCACTGCCTCTTTGTTTAAGTAATTGTCGTAATCCATTTTCCAATTATTTTTCACTATGAGCGGTAACTTTCGTAATAGGGAGAACATCATATAAATATTAAACTCCGCCACAGCCTCTGTCGGAGCTCCCGGAATGTTGGTCACGATAATTCCCATTTTGGCGAGTCTCCCAACATCAATCCAACTGTATGACGAGGTAGTCAAACACAAAGCCTTAAGACCCTGCATTCTTTTCACTCGTTCTATTGGGAAGGCATCCCAATTATCTTTCAAATATGCTGGATTTACGATCAAAATATACTCTTCCGACGAAAATAAACTTTTTACTTTTTCTAAATCGATATCATTGCCCTCAATAAACTCCACGTCATGCTTCTCCAATCTTTTCAATTGTTCTGATCTAAAAAATATTTTTGGAAATATTATTTTGATTTTCATATTAGACTTCTTTGACTCGACCACCAACGTCGGCAAAATCAGACTCCCATGGCTTTGCATAAATTATAGATCCTTTTCCATGCATAATCTCTATACTACGCCCGAGTGTCGCTGCCAACTTCATGGAGCCTGATCCGTTTCCTTCATCTTCAGGCGTACCCCAGTCAGGTGCAAATGTACGTGCACGGATGAGTCCCTTTCTTTCGTCAATCCATGCCCAAACGAATGTATGTTTTTTTGACAAAGCTATTTTTGAGGAAAAATGCTCAACTTCTGTAGCATTCTTCAATTGTTCGTACTGCCATGGAGGCATCATATCTAAATTTGCACGTATCCAAGTAAATTCCATGTCTCTCCATGTTTTTATTACACTCCCAGCACACGTCAAACAATCGAGAGAAGGATTTCTTGTCTTATTTATAAACCACGCCGTACCAACCATTGCGTGGCCCGCAAAAGGAACTTCTTCCCGGGGATTAAAGATGCTCACTTTGCCAGTTCGAAGATTGTTTATAAAAACAGATTCACTAAACCCAAGCTGGGTGGCAATTCGTTGGCGTTCTTTTGTGTCTATCTGATTCCCCTCATCAAGAATGACCCCTACCGGATTACCAAATTTATTATCTTGGTTCACGAATACACGGAGGGTATGTATTTTTATACCATTACACATAATCAGTTCGACCGATGAAAATACTATATAATTACAACAATTCGTTGAGCTGGATGAACTATTCCAATTTAGCCGTTATTACTCGTTTTTTTATTGAGACTCAATTAATTTATTAAGATCATTACTAGCTTTCCTTGGATTAGAAGAATCGTAAAGGAAAATTTGCCATCCAATTATTTTTGCTGCTTCTATATGCACTTGACTATTTTCTACAAAGAGAATTTCTCCACCACTAATACCAGCTTCCTTTTCGGCAAGTGTAAATATCCTAGAATCAGGCTTCTGTAACTTTTTTTTACTTGAATCAATGATCACATTCCAATTCACATCTACAAAAAATCCTCGTTTTTTCATTTCGTCAAACATTCTTGGATACATATTTGTCAAAAGTCCAATCTTGAATTTTGAATGAATTTTTTCTATTACCGGTAATATCGATGTATTCTTTTCAAAACGATTAATAAACCCGTCAATGAGTAGTGAATAATTATCCGGAATGTGAATATTGAATTGTTTTTTGAGGAGAGGTAGCAAGGATTCTACATCACGATCTATACAAACTTCATCCTTATATTTTTCCCAAAAATCATCAAACTGCTGACTCATTCCTACAGGAATACCTAATTCTTGTTTAAGCTCTTTCCACTTATTCGTTCCACTGAAGTCCAATACTACAACACCGCCCACATCAAAATATACGAAGGAAGTCATATCATTGCTTTAGATTAATTCTGCAATCCAATTGCGCACTGAAAGGCTTAAGCTCTTCTCCAGAGACGAATCATCCCCTACTGAGAACCAAATAAAAAATTCCCGTTGGGATCTGGGCTGGGAGACCTGGATTCGAACCAAGATAAACGGATTCAGAGTCCGTTGTCCGACCATTAGACGATCTCCCAGCTCAAGTCCCAACCACGTGATTATATCCTACTTTTATCCTCCCCACCAACCTTCGTAACCTATCACAAAATTATGCACGTGCATAATTTTGTGATGTTTGAGGGATACAATGATATTAGATAGTAGATAATAAATAATGATAATGGATACGAAACGAATACAATAAGTCTATAAAAAAACCTCAAACTCCAAAATACTCACGATATGAAGCATCATCTTCAAGTTTGGTTACGAGAAGATATTTCACCATGGAACCCACCGCGTAATACGAACGCAAAAATTCTACTTCATCATGACACGGGTATGGATAGAGATAGACACTCTCCTGCATCTGATAAAACCCCATCGTTTTAAGTGCATCCCGAATAACTGACTGTACGCTACGATCTCGAGCGGGGATGTCATAGATAACCACGCGCCAATTCCCATCCCAACTAGTTGGTTTTTTCACTTCTAACTGATCAAGAGAATATTTGAGAATCTTCGTTTTTCCTTCCCGTGTAATGGTGACTACATCCTGTCCGTCTGAATGAGAGTACTGTATGAGTTTCTGTAATTCAAGACGTTTCAATGACTGCCGAAGATACCCTCTGTTAAATCGCTTCCAACGATCTGGCTCATAGGAAAATGATGACGAAAAGAACGCTTTCCCAAGGGTACCTGCGACATTGGGCGCTATAAACGCGGTGGCAATCGTCGCGCCCATTCCTAAATATGTGAGGATGTGTTTAACCGAAGCAAACTTTTTCTCGCGATCCTCGTGCTGGTACCGTTCAAAAAGATACGAAGCAGTCTTTTGAAACTGTTTTTCAGTAAACGATGATTCTTTGACGAAATTCCTCTTCGTCATATCTCCTTCAGCATATCACAAAATTATGCACGTGCATAATTTTGTGATGGTTAGAGTATGGTAATTAAACTGGAAGACGCAGGACACCGCGAGAGGAACGCTCTATGAGACCATCTTTGACCAGCGAGGCGATAATAGAGAGAAGGAATGCTACCGGCTTGGTGTACGTTTTTCCTAGCTCATTGAGAAACTTTTTTTCCGATATTTCTCCTTCCCGCAATCTATCAACTATGCGACCGCGATAATATCTATTTGAGTCTTTAAATGGTTTTTGCTTTTTCCTATTGGTCATTGGATATTGCCTGCCTGCCGGCGAGGCAGGGACATTGGTCATTGCCAACGCTCCATAGTCCATGAGTGCTTGGTGCCACTGCCAGGACTTGCCCGGCGGGATTAATTGGCGGGCAATATCTTCTATCTCCTTTTCCAAAGCCCGGCCTTGTGTCTGATCTTTCAAAAAGAAATGGGTAACAATCTGACGGATATTTGTATCGATAAGTGGGACTTCTTGCTCATATGCGAATACTAATAGTGCTCGAGCAGTATATATACCCAATCCCGGAAGATTACGCAGATCTTTCTCGGTTAATGGAAATATACCGTGATACTCTTCAACAATCATTTTTGCTGCTCTCTGCAGATACAATGCGCGGCGGTTATATCCCATCCCCTTCCAGATACGCAAAACGGCGCCGGGACTGGCATGGGCAAGAATTTTTATTGTAGGATACCGTTCGATAAACTCACGGTACTTCGCGACGACGCGAAGTACCTGCGTTTGCTGAAGCATAACCTCCGAGACCATGATCCGGTAGGGATCACGCGTATGGCGCCATGGAAGATCACGACGATGAGTCTTCCACCACGAGAAAATCTTCTGTTGAAATGAAGTGATTTGTCTTTTAGTAAGCTTCATTGCGTGTCGTTATTATACTCTGGATCCCCGCGTACGCGGGGATGACCAATTGCGGTGGGAATGACAACTACTAGAGGCTTTGGAGGTCGGTCGTAAATTCTGAGGAATTACCTGACTCTATCGTCGTCGTACTCAGATCCTTTTCAATATCAGTGATACTATCTGATGAAGAAAGCGCGGGAGTTGTCGTTATCGTTGGTGTAGACGTCGGCTTAGATGTATTAAACCCCTCATTGGGTTTGTTCGCCTGATTTACGAGTGGCGGCGGAGTATTGGATACATTTTCTACCGGCTTTTGTTGTCCGGCATAGTAAAAATATGCACTCCCACCGATAATTGCTACACCGAGTACAACTGCAAGCCAAAGGAGTCCGGGTCCTTTTTTGGCGGGCTCCGGAGGCACTACAACAGCACCCGATCCCATGATCGAGGGCATGTCTTGTGCTGGCGTGGGTTCTACAGGAACTGATGGTGCTTGTTCTGCCATAGTCATTATTGAGCGACACTACTGCCCGTAGCGGTCGGTGTCGTCGTAGTTTTAGACAAAGAAACCATTGTTTTGATTTCGCTGTATACTTTTTGCACCAAATCGCGTGCGGTCTGCACCGTCCGATGCACTGATTGCAGATCTGATTCTAACTGCTTCACTGTCGCGCCTACATCATTTTTTGCCGTCGTATCATCGGCGACCGTCACCTGATACGTCTTCACTTTCTGCGCTGCAACCGCAGTCTCTGCAGTAGTGATTGCTGTGCGTGCCGTCGTAATTGCCGTCTCGATATTGGTAACATTTTTCCCTTCAGTTTTTGCTTTTTCCGTACGAGAGGTGATTTTATCCAAAACCGTCGATAAACGCTCAAGCACTTTTAGAAAATGCTCGGTCCTTCGTTCGTTGACGTTTCCAAGCTTTTCTTGCACCCGTTCAACAACTTTTTTTTTGCGTTCATCACGCATTGCCGTTACTTTTGCTTTCATTTCTTCTCTCTTCGCCCCAACAACGGCTTTTACTTCCGCACGTTTTGCTTCACGGCTGGCTTCACGAGTGTTTTTGAGATTTTCCCATCGTTCCTTAGTCGCGGTTCGAATCTCTTCTCGCTTCTCCTTGACTTCTTCTTTGACGGCCGCACGGCTTGCTGCTGTTTCTGCGCGAAACTCTTTCGCGGTTGTCGCAGCAATGACCGGCGTTGTAAGAAGTAAAAATGAAAGTGTCGGTACAATTATATTTCGTAAACTCATATATACATGGTTACACGGAATGCCATGGTCTGTCAACCCCACCCGATCTAAAATTACTCCACCCATTCTGGGGCGACTGCTGGTACATACGCCAAAAACCCGTAATCTCCCTCAAACACAAATACCGGTTGTAAGTACATTTGCGGATCAAAACTATCGTAGTACCCTAAATACACCTGCCGGATGACGACATTTGTAGCGGCACTCGTCGGGTACCGCGCGATATACACGCGTCCCGCTTGAAGTTCCTCCCATGCTGTGCTGCTGGGTTTGAGCGCATACGTGCCTTGCGTTTCATAATCTATAGGCCAGAGGGTATAGGCAATCTGCAGTATCTTTTTCTTCTCATTTTTTGATCCGGAAAAAACGAACACTGCCTGTCCCTCATCCGGATTTGGCGGAAACAGCCGCATCCCACTCACATTCTTGCGGAAAAAATCCACCCGCACCGCATCGGCTTGAGAAAGACTCGTCGTTCCCAAAAGTTTATCACCCACGAGCTTGAGAAAACTTACTTTACTCGTGCCCTGAGATAAATCCGTCCCATAAAGCGCAAACGTCTGGAGCATGGCTTTTCCTTCGGCAATTGCAGCATCCACACCCGGGATATTGCGGTCGGAAAAAAGACCTGTGTCTTGTTCAAATCCATACCGTAAAATAAAATTGTTGGATACGATATCATACCGCAACCTTCGAAGTGGCGCGGTGACATCCTCAAAACGGTACACTGATTTCGTTTCTTCTATGGGACTAGGATCAAGACCCAAACGGGTCGCGAAGTCCTGTGTCCGGGACAGGGCGAGGAGATTGGCCGCGGGTTTGGGCATGAAATAGACCGCTGCCGATTCAGACGCTACCGGAACATTGCCGACGATAGTTTCCAGTCGATACGTAAATTGAGCGGAAGGTGATGCTTCAGAAAATTTTAATGCCGGTAGCTTTCCAAACCGGAAATTTGGCGGTGGCGGTTTGGGCGGAAATATCTCAAGCCAAACAGCGACGAACACACTCCAAAAAAAACGAAGAACGATATAAGAAATGACGGCAAGTATCGACCAATTGATCGTCCGGCGGGTGTAATAGGCGGTTTCGGTGAGATTAGCCATACATTAGATAGACATCAGTACATTGAGTATAAGGTGACCAGTTGATAGAATCAATCGTACAAGCTTATGAAACCCGTACGTACGCGTATCGCGCCATCACCTACCGGCGAAAATCTCCACATTGGCAATGCCTATACGGCGCTTATCAACTACGTCGTTGCGAGACAAAACAACGGACAATTCATTATCCGCATCGAAGACACAGACCGGACGCGGTTTGTAGAAGGATCAGAGACACGGATACTTGAGTCTCTCTCTTGGCTCGGCATCCCCCACGACGAAGGGCCGGATAACGGTGGCCCTTTTACTCCCTACAGGCAATCAGACCGCCTCGCTATCTACAAACAATATGCTGAAGAGTTAGTCAAAAAAGACCATGCCTACTACTGTTTCTGCACACCGGAACGCCTCAGCGCAATGAGGAAAGATCAGGAAGCACGGCATGAGGCGCCGAAGTATGATGGACACTGTAGAAAAGTCGAAAGTCGAAAGTCGCCTGCCCGCAATGCTACGCAAAGCGTTGCAGGCGGGAAAGTCGAAAGTGAAAAATATGTTATAAGACTCAAGGTTCCGGAAGAAGGGACGACAACATTCACCGATCTCATCCGGGGGGAGATTTCTTTTGAAAACAAGCTCATTGATGATCAGGTCATCCTCAAATCCGACGGGTATCCGACGTATCACCTGGGGGTCGTCGTTGATGATCACCTCATGGAGATATCTCATATCATCCGCGGCGAAGAATGGATTTCCTCAACGCCAAAACACATCCTTCTCTATAAATTTTTTGGGTGGGAGCCGCCGATCTATGCCCACATGCCGCTTCTGCGAAACCCGGATAAAAGCAAACTCTCAAAGAGAAAAAACCCGGTATGGGTGTCCTGGTACAAAGAGCAGGGATTTTTGCCTGAAGCCGTCGTCAATTATCTGGCAACGATTGCCTGGACGCATCCCGATGGAAAAGAATTATTTACGATTCTGGAAATGATACGCGTGTTTGATCTGAAAAAAATCCAAACCACGGCGCCTGTTTTTGATCTAGAAAAATTACGATGGATGAATGGAGAGTATCTAAGGCGAAGTCAAAAGTCACCTGCCCGCAATGCTACGCAAAGCGTTGCAGGCGGGAAAGTCAAAAGTCAAATCTTTGATTTTTATCATGGTAAATACGATGAAGCCATAATAGAAAAAACTCTCTCTCTCGTAATTGAACGGATAAAAACACTGGGGGAATATGAGATGATGGCAGGATTTTTCTTTGAGAGACCTAAAGTATTCGAGCGGCCAATCAATAAAAAATTATTAACCATTGCCCAGGAAACCCTCGAAACCTGTATTTGGAATCATGACGCGATGGAAAAAGCTATACGGGAAGCGGCAGATAAGGCCAAAATGAAGGCAAAGGACGTATTTATGGAGCTTCGCGTGGCCGTCACCGGTAAAACCGTCGGACCACCACTCCTCGAGTCATTAGAACTATTGGGAAAAGAGGAAACACTTACCCGTCTTTCTTAACTATTTGTCGGATTGGGTTATTGGTCGGATTGGTCTGGATTAAACCGTATCCATCCAGTGCGGATCGGTTTCGACGGTAAGCTCTAAGTAAACCTTCTTATTGGTCGCAGTCTCCAATTCCTTGCGGGCGGCCATACTGATTTCTTTGACCATGACGCCACCTTTACCAATAATCATGGATTTATAACGGTCTGCCGAGGTCAGGATGCGTGCTTTGACATAAAGGAGCCCGTTGTCCCGGACAATTACATCGTCTACAACTGCCGTCACCGAATAAGGCACTTCCCGCCGGAGAAACAGAAATGCTTTTTCCCGGATGATCTCGGATAGAAAGGTCTTGCTGTCGATGTTAAGTCCCGGCTGGACCAAATCTTTTGACTGCACCAATGGCTTACCTTCGGGTAAAAATTCAAAAATCACCTGAAGGAGTTTTCCTAAATGTTTGCGTTCCAAGGCAGAAATTTCGACCACATCGTCAAACTCCTCTTCCATGAATTTATATTGGACGATGTGCGTGGGGCGCACGACGTCAATCTTGTTGATGACAAGGAGTTTTGGCCCCTGAAATTTACGGACAATTCCGAACGTTTTATTTTCCTCGAGATCCCGCTCCCGCGTATGGTCAACGAGATAAATGACCAGATCAAGCTCTTTATTCACCTGACTTTCAGCTTCCAAATTGATCCGTCGGGCGAGTTGGTCCTTTACCTTCCCTACGACCCCCGGAGTATCGACAAATATGATCTGACCGCGGTCATCCTCGTAGACGGCCTGAATGGCAAACCGGGTGGTCTGCGGTTTGGGCGAAGTAATAGACACTTTCTGACCAAGAAGATTATTAAGAAGTGTCGATTTACCGGAATTCGGGCGGCCAATGATGGCGACCACACCTGCTTTTTGTACGACTGGTTCCATGAAGGGCATTGTATCACACCCCACTCACGAAGCTGGGACTTCCCATCGGTGGTTAGCAAATACCCAATCGATGAGCTTGGTGGTATCGATGAAGCGGTCTTTACTTTTGAGAACCACAATAATCACACGATGTCCCCCGCGCTCAACGAGCGTCACAAGGTTCTCCCCCGATTCCTCAGTCCACCCGGTTTTAATGCCGCCGACACCGGGAATTTTACCCAAAAGTGCGTTGACGTTTGTGAGATTATGAAAATACGTATGGGTGACGTCAGAAATGGTAATCTGCGGGATAGCGACCATTTTGACAATCGTTTTATTGGAAAGGGCAACTCCCGCCAGTCGCGCGAGATCCATAGGAGTCATTTTATGCGTCGGATCATCAAAGCCTACGGGATTGGTAAAATGTGATTGGGTTAGATGGAGCGTCTTTGCTTTCTCATTCATGGCCACGACGAACGCTCCCACTCCACCAGGATAGTTTTCGGCGAGCGCATAGGCAGCATCATTACCGGACTGGATAAGCGCGCCGTACAGAAGATTTTCAACCGTAATCCGCTCGCCTGCCACAAGCTTCATCGAGGCCCCGCTATTCTGGAGTGTTTTAACCGTCATAACGTCATCCAAAGAAAACATATCAAGGGTCACGAGTGCGGTCAAAATTTTTGTTGTCGATGCAGGAGAAAATGATTCATAACTATTGCGCTGAAAAAGCACGACTCCCGAGTTAACATCTACTATGACGACGCCTCCCGCCGTGACCTCATCACCGGGATGCACACCAGTGACATTGGTAGGATACGGCGCAATCGAAGGAAGAGGAAATGGGATGGTAAAATCGCTTGAAGTGTTTCCCGGAGTCATCATCAATAAACGGTTCTGTCCTGGGTACCAAAGAAAAAATCCGGCAAGAATAACAAGGTACAAAATTTTATGCCATGCACCTCGAATCCACGGACTGGAATGCTGGTAGACAATTTTATCTTTGGGCATGAATTATACTTTTTTTGGTCGTACCGATATTCCTAACTCAAGAAGTTGTTCGGCAGAAGCCTCGCTCGGTGCGTCCATGACAGATATCTGACCGGAGGCGTTTGCCGGATACGCCATAACTTCGCGCACACTTGGCTCGCCAAGGATTGCCATAAGGAAACGGTCTATGCCCGGCGCGATACCCCCATGCGGCGGTACGCCATAGGTGAAAGCCGTGAGCATGTGGTTAAACTGTGCTTTTTGCGCTTCGGTAAATCCGATGAGGTCAAATACTTTTTCCTGGACTTCTTTCTGGTGAATTCTGATGCTGCCGCCGCCCACCTCATACCCATTGAGCACTAAATCATGCTGCAGACCACGGACTTTAAGCGGATTGGTCTCCAGAAGCCCGATATCATCCGGGTGAGGGCTCGTAAACATATGATGAGACGGAGCAAATTTTGCTTTCCCCGATCCATGATAGAAGTCTTCTTGGGATTGCTCGGTAAAGAGCGGAAAATCCACCGTCCAGGAAAAGGCAAGCTCGTTGGGATCCTTTTTATCACGCCGGAGATCCGGTTTATCCGTCCCATATTTGGCTTTGGCCTCGCCGTGCGGGATCCGCGGCCATGGAGACTGGGAAATATGCTTTTCGGGAAACAGTTCGGCAACAAGTTTGGTAAAAAGATCTTCGGCTAGCGTGATAATGTCGTTTTGGGTGATGAAGGACATCTCCATATCAAGTTGGGTAAATTCGCCGTACGCGCGGTCATGGCGTGGGTCCTCATCGCGGAAACAGCGCGCGATCTGGAAGTACCGCTCAAATCCTGCGACCATGAGGAGCTGTTTATATTGCTGCGGGCTCTGGGGAAGAGCGTAAAACTTGCCTTTCTGCAGCCGCGACGGCACGATGAAGTCACGGGCGCCCTCCGGCGTGGTTTTAGTGAGTATTGGCGTTTCTATTTCAACGAAATCCAGAGCGTTCAAATAATTGCGGATAAACATGGTCATCTTTGAACGCAAGCGGATATTCCTGTTCATCCGCGGACGGCGCATATCGAGATACCGGTACTTGAGCCGGACTTCTTCGTTAATCTCCAATCCATCCGTATCTATAGGAAACGGAAGCTCCCGGGCTTTGGATACTATCTTGAGCTCCTTAACTTCCACTTCAACTGTGCCTGTAGGAATCTTCGGGTTGACCATGGATGCAGGGCGTTCTTTGACTAATCCAATAACTTCGATAACATCTTCAGGACGGGCATCGCCCTTATCTTTGGTCGAAACCAATTGTACTAGCCCTGACCGGTCCCGGAGATCCAAAAACATGATCTTCCCGTGATCGCGCCGCGCCCCAACCCAACCTTGGAGGAGAACTTCCTGGCCGACCTTTTGAATTGTTTCTAAACTTAATATCCTGTTCATGGTTGTTCCTTTCTGTATGATAATCTATTGTAGACCTGTTGACTATCGCCCAAGGCAAATGTTACCGCTGACTGAGCCAAAATCTGTGTAGGGTTAACGAGTAGACACCGAACATCGCCTTCCTGAAACACTAGAGGAATCTCCGTACATCCCATGATAATAGTTCTGATGCCCTTCTTAGTGAGATGCTCCACCGCTAACCTTAATAAAACTTCTGGAATCCCACGGGTGAACCCTGCCTTAATACCTCGTGAGCCATAAATTGCCTCCATGACGTTCCTCTCTTGAACGCTCATTGGCGGAACGATTATTTCGAGCCCATAACGAGAAAAAGTGTCGTGATAGATCTTTGTCTTTATGGTACCTGTTGTAGCGAGCAAACCAACTCGTTTCTCTTCCTGCCCCAGGCTAATCACGTATTTGGCGGTTTCTTCAATCATGTTAATGATCGGAATTCTCACCTTTTTTTGTAATTGATCGATAAAAGCGTGTGCTGTATTACACGGAATAATACAAAAGTCAGCACCCCCCTTTTCTAATACCTTTGCGGCTTTTACCAGGTACGGAAGAGGGTCTTTCCCGCCATAAAGGAGTGCTCGTGTTCTATCTGGAATTTGCGGCAAACTATAAATCAACGTTGGGACATGGTCTTGATCTTTTTTGGCGGGCGTAAGTTTAATAATCCAACGATACAGATCCAACGTTGCCTCCGGACCAACACCGCCAATGATACCAATGGTTTTCATCGGTTTAATCATAACTATTCGCCTCCTCATCACTTGGCCAACCAAGAGACTTCTGGCAAAACTCGAAAGAGTAATTCATCCACTCTTCGACCCCCTCTTCATAGGAGCGCTCCGGGGAGCCTAAAAATGTAGCTATACTTCTTGTAAATTGTGACCGTGGGTCATCCACCAGTCCCCTAGCAAATTCAGCAAGAAAAGGAAGATATCGCCCATCTGTCTTTTCTTGCAAAGAACTCATTTCTTGACTAACTTCTGATCCTAACGGGCTATATCGACTTCTGATTCTTCCTTCTCCTTCACCATGCGTTTCAACCGCCTTGAGAGGCTCTCTTAACATATATCGTCCAGATGCAGCAATATCAAGCAACGTAGGCTCGCCTGTTCGCGAGTAGTAAGCAGCACCAAACCCTGCGTAGGTTTGCAACAAAATCGGTGAAAAGTTTTCCCCATAGGTTTCAGCGATAATTTTTACCACCTCTTGGAAGGGCCGCTCTGTTATGCCGCCAGTACCAATGACCAATCCTTCACTTTCTGCCAACACTCCATATGATAATCCATGCCTGAGCGCATAAACGAGCGAACCGCCGGATTTTTTTGCAAGCGCCTTGATTGCCGGTGGCATTTTGTCAGCCACAGCGCCAGACCATTGTCCAATCAAATGCAGTGCGCCTTCGTTATAGGGCAGCCAAGCAAATTTTACCCTTGATAGAAGATCTGGATAAAATCGTTCTACAAAGCGAAACACCAGTTCTGCCGCCACGGCAGACCCTGCAAAAATTTCCTCCTCGTCCAAGAGTACTCCCCGTGGATCAACTTTCGTTTCATAGAGTTGCCAGAGTGGTGATTGAAAAACATACAGATTAGGCGGCTCTATCCCCATGCTTTGCACTGTTCTCATGGCTTCTAATTGAGGAAGTATGCAAACCGGAGTTCGCGGAGAAGGAACCGGGTCTCCGCCGAGACATATTTGAAATCGTGCCTCATGCAATAAATTAGGTTTGGCAGCCATGGCGAGCAAGGCCCCTTCGGGCCTTTCATAGGTAGCGGTAGCGCCATTGGTTAAAGCGCTGCCAATCATTTCCGGTGATAATGCTTCATGTAACATACGTTTTTCCACAAAAAAAACTCGTCCACATACCGAATATTTTCGGTACAAGGGCGAGTTCTTTCGAATCGCGGTGCCACCTTGCTTATTTCTCTCAAGCGCTCCGCTTCCTGCGACACGCTCTTTGTGCTATCACGGGCACTTCCCGTCGAGGTCTAATTTCCGAAAGGATTTCTTCTCGAGGCTCTGGCTTGTTAGGCCGTCATCGCCTTTCGTTCAATTATAAAAGCAGTCTACCACACTACTCTTTTCTCGTCAAATTTTCTGTCAGATCAGACTACTCTAGTACGACAGAAATTTTACGTAAATCCAAAACAAACTTTAATCCGGTAAGAAACTCAATACCGACCAATCCTTCGCTGCTCTTCGTAAAAAATGCACTCACCCTTTTTATTGTCTTACCGTACCGTACCTGCACATTATAGACGGTAAACAACACTATGGTACCGTCTGCAAGCTCATACTCCTGATATCCAATAGGCTCTTGTTTCATCTGTGATTTATACGATTCCGGCAAGACCAGTCCACCGGAAAATCCTGTATCGATCAAGCAATCAATAGCTATCCATGCGGAAAACGAGACGTCCAGACGAAGTCGCGGACTGTTGCGTAAGCCAAGATATGGATTCATTTGAGGACGCCGGCAACTCTGCCAACTTGGGCAATGAAGAACTGCTTTTTGGGAAATTTTGCTTTTGCCTTACTCGCGGATTCAATAGGAGTTTTACCCACAAAATACTTGCCAGAATTTACTTCAATACTAACATAGTCGGCTAAATTATATTTCTTTTCGAGCCGAGACTTAATCTGATAATAGATCATTTTTCCTTTTTCGACAATCTCCCGTGGCGAAATGTTCATAATAACCTTAGTATATTCCCTTTTTCCCCTCTTGACAACCAGCGCCGTGAGATGATATAAAAACTATGTCCTATGGCCGCATCCAGGAATAATTTAAACGCTTTTTAATTTGAAGATGCGGCACAAGGGCTGTATCAGTAAATCCCTAGGAAGCTATTTACTGACGATCCCTATGCAAACCAACGGTCACCAATTTATTCACGTCCTCCTTATTAACCCCGCACGAAGCGGGGCGAGGGGTCGTGTGGTGATTGACTAATTTTTCTAAAAAACATTCACACGAACCCCGCCAATAAGCGGGGTTTTTGATGGCTCGTTAGTGAACAAATTCTTATTTGTGAGCTTACGAGCCGATCAATCCGCCAGCAATCGCAGCACGAGCCGCGCTACGAATAGTAGGTAAGGCGAGTGCTTAGATGCGGCGGATTATGGAGGAAATATGGGAGAATTAGTATCACAATTTGATCCGACTGACCAATCATCATCTGTAGAGGGTGAAACGGGAGGTGGTGGAGATAAAAATATACCGGAAAACCCGTGGCGAATTCCTGGTGGTTTAGCTATTCTATGGCCAGAAGCTGTTAGATACGGATGGACGGAAGATATAGGTTTGGATTCAACACAAAAAGCTGTACTAGTAGCGACAAAAAAATTAATTGGAGGGGAGGTGTAAATGTATGATATATATTCGACAGAATAAAGAAATACCAGGCACAGGATCAGGAAGCGGCGACGGTACTTTTGAGCCAGACGCCGAACCATCTCCTCAGCCAGTACCACAACCAACGCCGAAACCTCAAAATTAAGCGGAGTTAAAATCACTAAACAATAAATTACACCATTACACGATATGGATGTCTTTAATTTTAAGTTGAAGCCTGGAGCTGCCATTCCAGGTGTTCATGTCAATGGTATAAGCAAGGTCCACTTGTGCATCCTTCTGTAATGATCCATAGAGACTTCCTTGGTTAAAGGCTATTGCGTCCAAGAGATGAGTCGAATGGGGCTCATGGATCTCATGGGTCAGATGAATAGATGGGGAAACCTTTAATTTGAGGTGCTTGCCGGTCGCGCCGACGAGGCGTGCTTCTTTGACAAGGAGGCATCTTGTCACAAAGACCGGCTCGGGATTACCGAAACCGAATGGTTGAAATTGTTGGAGTGCCGTATATAACTCCATCGTCACGAACTCTAACGGAATTTCCGAATCGATTTTAAGCGAACGTGTCAGCATATCTTCCGTAATTTCCTTTTTTGCCAATTGCTCGAGCCGCGCCTGCAACGATTCTAGATGCTTATTCTCAACAGTAAACCCTGCAGCCATCGGGTGTCCGCCGACGTCAATGAGAATATCGCTGCACGCGCGGATCGCCTCGACAATATTAAATCCGCTGATCGATCGCGCCGATGCTTTACTGATACTCTCTCCTTTGCTTGCCACGATCGCCGGCAGGTAATATTCTTCCATAAGTTTTCCCGCGACCAATCCGATCACGCCTGGGTTGTAGGATTCGTGGGAAACAAATAATAATTTCAATGATGAATGCTGAATGATGAATGATGAAACAAGATTTTTGGCGTGGAGGACCGTCTCTTCTGTCAATTTTTGCCGGTCGCGGTTGGTCATTCCCAATTTTTCGGCAAGCATACTCGCTTTATCTTTTTGTTTCGTGCATAAAAGCCGGAGCGCGTCCATGGCGTGTTCGAGCCTGCCCATGGCGTTCAAGCGCGGAGCAAGCATGTGAGAAACGGTAAATACATCCAGAGCCCCACGGGTCAATCCTGCATCGGTCATGAGCGCCTCGAGCCCCACCCGTTTCGTATCATTGAGTGCAGCCAATCCATATTTGACGATGGAACGGTTGGGACCGGTGAGCTGCACTAAATCTGCAATCGTTCCGATAGCCGCAAGAGCGATATGATCATTTAATGCTGAATGCTGAATGCTCAATGATGAATGCTTTTGTAATTCCTTTGATAAAAACCAGGAAACGCCGGAACCAGAAAGCTTCGTCGTATGGACAATCGTGCAGTCCGGAAGTTTGTCGGGCTTGACGTGGTGGTCCGTAACAATGACTTCTATCCCCTTCTCTCGGGCATACTCTACTTTTTCCCATGCCGTAATCCCATGGTCAACGGTGATAATGAGCGTTGGATCAAATTGTGCGCGTACTGCGTCTATTCCTTTTCGTGACAATCCATACCCTTCCTCTACCCTGTGGGGAATGTAAGGCATTGCACTCGCCCCCAAACTATGGAGCGTCTCCCACATGATGGCCCCCGCAGTGATGCCATCTGCGTCATAGTCTGCATAGACGACTATGGATTCTTTGTCCTGAATGGCTTTTTGGATGCGTTTGATGGCTTTGGAAAGCGAGGCCTTGTCTATACCAACGTCAGAGGCGGTAAGTTTGGAAGGATCGGGAGAATTCAGAAAGAGTTCGATATCTTTTCTTGTCTTGAGCCCCCTATTTTTTAATAAAATCTTGACAATGTCTTCAACTTTCCCAGCCATAGGCTGGTCCGCCTCTGGCGGAGACTTGGCGGCAATTTCCCATTTCTTCATGGGCTCTATGATATCATACGGCCATGATATCCCTTCCCAAAACAGCCCAGACTGTCATCGATACCCTCAAAAAAGCGGGGTTTGAAGCGTATGCAGTGGGAGGATCAGTGCGGGACACGATCATGGGAAGACCAACGAAAGGTTGGGACTTTACGACCAACGCAAAACCTGAGGAAGTACTTGCGCTTTTTCCGGATAGTTTCTATGACAATCAGTTTGGGACGGTTGGAGTGAAAATATATAAGTCGTCAGTCGTCAGTCGTCAGTCGTCAGATGAAATCGAAGATATCTACGAAATAACCACGTATAGAAGCGAGAAGGGATACACGGATCGGAGGCATCCGGATACCGTCATCTGGGGAAATACCATTGAGGAAGATCTTGCCCGACGCGATTTTACGATCAATGCAATCGCCTCCGACGGACAAAAGCTCATCGATCCCTATGATGGACAAAAGGATCTCCATACAAAAATCATCCGGTCAGTCGGTGATCCTAAAGATCGATTTGCAGAAGACGCCCTCCGTATGATGCGGGCCGTGAGACTGGCCGCTGAACTAGGATTTAGTATCGAAGAGTCAACTCTCGCCGGAATTACAACAAACGCCGGACTTTTGACGAATATTTCTCTGGAACGCATACGAGACGAACTTCTCAGGATCCTCGCCGCACAATTTGCTTCTGACGCAATCCTCGTGCTCAAAGCAACCGGCCTTCTTTCGCACATTATCCCGGAATTTGACGCGGCGTTTAGTACGCCACAAAAAAGTCCCAAACGCCACCATATCTACGATGTTGGTACCCACAGCGTGATGGCACTTAAATTTTGTCCCTCTGCTGATCCCATTGTACGGCTCGCGACACTTCTCCATGACATCGGTAAACCAAAAACCTTTCATAAAGACGAGACCGGTCTCATCACGTTTTATAACCATGAAGTCGCGGGAACGCGAATGGTGAGAACCATTGTAGAGCGCCTTCGGCTTTCTAAAAAACAAGCAGAACTCGTCCTCACGCTCGTCCGCTGGCATCAATTCAGTGTCGACGAACGCCAAACAGACGCGGCTCTCCGGCGGTTCATACGCCGCGTAGGCAAAGAGAATCTGGAAGCTATGTTGGCCCTACGGATCGGAGACCGTTTAGGTGGCGGAGCGCTCGAGACGTCGTGGCGGCTTGAACTTTATAAAAAACGTCTGGTGGAGGTTCAAAAACAACCCTTTACGGTCCACGACCTCCTCGTCGACGGCCATGATGTGATGAGCGAGCTCAGGGTGAAACCCGGACCCATCATTGGAAAAATCTTAGATCAATTGTTCGCCGAAGTTGAAAAAGGCACACTCACAAATAAACGGGAGGCTCTGTTGAATCGAATAAAAGAGCTTAAATCTACGAATTATGAATCTACGAATAATAATTAGAATAATGTAAATACGTTCCCCATTCGTAGATTTATAGATTCATCATTTTCAAGATCTCTTACGTCTCTCCCACCGATCCCAAAGAAGTAATATCGGGGTTGCAACAAACGGCGACGAGTACGTACCGGAAATTGTCCCCACCAAAAGCGCTACAACAAACCACCGCACCGTTTCCCCACCCATAAGGATGAGCGCCAATAACATGAATATGATCGTAAACGAATTGGTGAGAGATCGCCCCATAGTCTCGGTGAGCGCCCGGTCAGCAAGCTCGTCAAACTTACTCTTGTCATCGCGCCTACGGTATTCCCGTATACGGTCAAATACGACGATCGTATCATGGACCGAAAAACTCATCGTCGTTAAAAATGCCGTGACAAACAGTGTATCTACCTCAATTCCCCACCATACACCAAGAAGCGAAAACACACTTAACACGACAAGGAGATCGTGAATAAGGGCTACAATTGCTGACGCACCAAATTTAATATTTTTGAACGCATAGGCGACATAAGCAAAAATACACAATATCGCCAAGATTGCCGCGGCAAACGCTTTAACCAGAAGCTCGCTCCCCAATACCGGTCCCACGGTCTCATTACGCAGTATTGTGGCGGCACTACTGGCCTGAGCCTCAACGTTTCGCTCAAAACCCGAAACTTTTTCACTTCCCTCGGGTTTGATACGGAGAAGAAATGTGTTATTTCCGGACTGTTGAAAGCTCGCGACAGACATTCCTTGATTTTGGGCAACATTTGCAAGAATACTCGGAGCAACTGGCTTGTCAAATGATAGCTCCAGAAGAGTACCACCCGTAAAATCGATCGAAGGCTGCAGGCCAAACCGGACAAGCGAATATATACCCGGTACGAGTATAAGGCCGGAAATAAAAGCATAAAGCCAGAGATATTTGCTAAATCGAATCATATTTTTCCTTTTTCCTTTTCTCTATACAGCACTCTTACAAAAGTCCTTGTCACAATGATACCGGTAAACAGACCAACGATCACACCCAAAAATAACGTGAGCGCAAAACCCCTCACCATGCCGGACATGGGCAAAAACTGCCAATTACCGGGATTATAGAGGATGATGGCCGTCAAAATAGTCGTGACATTGGCGTCCCGTATACTATCCCACGCCCGCCCAAATGCCTGTTCCATAGCGATGCCCGATGGTTTTCCACGGCGTCGCTCCTCTTTGTACCGCTCAAAGATTAGGATATTACTATCTACCGCCATACCAATAGACAATATAAATCCGGCAACACCGGGAAGCGTAAGCGTCACCGGAATCAAGCGAAACAACGCAAACGTCATGAGTCCATAAACGACGAGAGCCATATCTGCTAACAAACCAAGTTTCCCGTATTGAGCGATCATAAAAATTGCCACAATCGTAAGGCCAATAATCCCAGCTCTCACGCTCTTGGCAACCGATGCCGCGCCCAAGCTTGCCCCGATCGTCCGCTTCTCTACGACGCTAACGGGAACCGGAAGCGCACCGGCGGCAAGTTGCAATGATAAATTTTTTGCCTGCTCAACGCTAAACCCTCCGGTAATGACTGCCCGTCCGTCGGTAATAGCTGTACTCACCCTCGGCCAAGTAAGCGGTTGGTCATCAAGAAATATAATAAGATGTTTATTTACTAATCGAGCCGTCTCAGAAGCAAACTTTGTGGCCCCGTCGCCACTAAACTCGAGTGCTACCTGGGGAGCCCCGGTGTCACTGCTAAAATCGAGATTTGCACTTTTCAGATCCTTACCGGTAATATTCACCGATGCGGTATTGGTAAGATTCGGAAAAACATTGGCGGCGCCTGTGGCAGCGGCGACATCACGAAACTCACGGAACTCAAGACTTGCTGTTTGCCCGATGAGAGCAACAGCCGCCTCAACATCGGTAACGCCCGGAAGTTCGACGATCACGCGATATGCATCTGATGTTTTAGCTGTCTGCACGACCGGTTCACTGACCCCAAAAAAATTAACCCTCCGGTCAATCACCTGGCGGGAAGATTCCAACGCATCATCGCGCTGTGCGGGCGGAATACTCTTCATGTCAGCGTTCAGTACGATGTGCGTACCACCGGAGAGATCCAGTCCTAAACGTGTTTTGAATTGTTTTTGAATACGGAATTTCCCGGTATTTATGTTGATCTCCGGAGGATTAACCGTCACATCAATTTTTTTACCAAACAACGTTTGCTGAATCCTATAATTTTCCGGAAGATCGACTGCGGCAAGAATAATCGTGAGTATCACGATGAACAAAAAAACCCTATGAGGATTTTGAAACATGCCAGGTAGTGAAAATTCGACTTATATATAAGCTAACGACACATAACTCATCACTTGAAACTTAGATATCCATCTATGCCAGAAGTATTACTTTGTTACGCTTGCAAAAGGCAAGCGTGTCGAATTTCTACAACCTGGCATGATGAGTATTGTAGCACGCGGGGATTATAGTCCGTCAACGAGTTCCTCGACGTCCCCGACGATCATGACGCGCGATCCGGTAAGAATGCCGATTACGAACGGATCCCGCCGGCGCTTACGGAAAAGAAATTCCTCTTCCGTCATCACGGTATAGTTAAGCTCCCTCCCACGTTTCGTTTCCTCAAGCTTGACAAGCTGGGCAAGCTCAGGGAGAACAACCGTGCCCACCACTAAAAGGTCTACATCTGAAGGTCCTTTTTTGGGTAATGCGCGGAGAAACCTTCCTGAAAGCATGACAAATTTCAGTTTACCGAGTTTCGGCCGATGCTTGAGAATATCCCATCCAAGTCCACTTGTCTTTCCGATCAATTCGATAAGCTCAAAATATAAGGGGTAATCTTTACGGAACATGTAAAAAAGCCTGTTTGCCCGGGCTTCTTTGCTCACCATACCGGCTTTTTCCATGTGTGCAAGCTCACGTCGAACCGCATTGATTTCTTCATCTACTCTGCGCACGATATCCCGGACATGAAAAATAGTTCCGGGGTGAGAGAGAAACAGGGACAACATCTTCACCCTCACTTTGGAGATAATTAAATCTTCTAATATCATAATCACTCCCTTCAGGGGCAGAAGAGGAATCGTAATAATTATTTCTTAATCGGTGTTCCGATGGGCAGCATTTCTATCCAAATTTGGCCACGGTTGAGAGAAACTTCTTTTCCTCCGGCATCATAAAATTTCATCCGGGCGTTACGGGTGGGCTTTTTCCAGGTAATCAGCGTTTCCTTCCCGTCCTGCCAGACAAACCCGGTACCCGACCCGACGTTTTCATAGAGAAGATGCATGTGTTCGTCAACCGGTCCGGTTTCTTTAGCAAATTGAATAATGATTACTTTTGCCGTCAATTGCTGTTTCGTCTCGAGATCCGTATGGGCCACTCCGCCGTTGAAACGCTTATAGGTATTTGTCGTCGCGTCCCAATCCCACCGTACGCCGTACTCCTTTTCATATCCCTTCCATGCGACAAAACTCGCGGAAAATGATGCACCACGTTCTCCCTCTTTGGCATCATCTTTAAACTTCCACTGCTCAAACGATTTGTCCCACGACATTCCTTTGGTATCCACGTTGGTCCAGCCGCGTTCTGCTGCCAGCTTGTACAACTTATCCGTAAAACACACCATCGTATGCTCCGTGGCCACCGGATGATCCAGACGGTCATAATTTCTGTAACACGTCGGAAAAGAAATACCAAACTGATCCATATCTTTCACTTTCCAATTTTCTATCTGACAAAGCGCTTTTGCCCGATCATCGACCGTCGGGTCTTCACATCGACCTGCTCCTCCAACATGATTATAGAGAGCGTCGTACTCCAGCACCCACGGAAGAAAATAAATCCGGGCACTTCGGACTGGTGCAAGCGTCACCGGAGCGGCAGCTGCCCCACAATAAAAGACACCCATGAAACGGGAAATACCTCCCTCGGCTATAGTTTCATACACGACATCAGCAGAAGAAAGACCGGACTGGGGACGGCTTTCTGCGTGATTTTCGATCATGACAGCGAGGGGTCGGCGCTTCTCCCAAGTCTCCCGTTCTGGTTTCGTAAAATACACACCATTAGTCGGGCATAACTCTGATTTCGGAAGGCTGGGATCAACAGTAAAATGATCCTGCGGTCCTTTTTGTGCCGTTCCTTTTACTTCTGTTGGTGCCTGACCACGGCTTGCCAATACCGAAAAAACGCCAAACGAGAGACCGGTCGCGATCAGATAGAGCGCAAGACCGACGATACTCATGACTAAATATTGTTGTTTCTTCATTGCTCTCCTACCGCCTGCCTGATTGCAGACATTTCCTCTTTCGATAATTCAATATTTTTTCCTTTTCCGTTATCAATCTGTTTTACGTACCAACGGTTTCCACTTCGGGCGTAAAGCGAAGTCATGACGACGCCATCATGCTTACCGTCGAGTATTGCCATCGTAAAACTTTGTGCGCCTCCAGTATCGGAAAACGGATTAAACCGTACCACGCCAATGCGTTGTACATGTCCTCTCCCCTCCGTCTCCAGAAGACGCACCGCTTCATCTGTCTGAGCAGTCCGTATTTTCAAATCCCGGATCTCACTCAATAGTTCATTGAGCACCTGGCTCAAAGTTGCGGTGTTCACTCCTCCTGTTAAACGATTGTAATGAACTTGGAGCTTCCAGACAATATATGTTAACGCGCAAAACCCAAGTATTAAAAGCACTAATAAACCGATAATTAAATGAGTGTTGAACACCATCAGTATTCATTATCTTACGATTACTCACAAAGCATTGTCAATCATGAATTGACAAGATCAAGTTGACAAAGATACTTCTGCCGTGTTACGCTCTTCTCCACTTGAGGCTAAATAGCTTCATCAAAAAAAATTATTTTCTCGGCTATGCCAAAGAAAACTAAAAAGGAAAAAATCATCGCTCAATACCGCAGAAAACTCCAACAAATTCATGAGACAGCGCTCCCTATTGCTGAGCGCATTAGCCAATCACAGAACGCCAAACAAACAACGCCGTCAACACCCTTTGTCTTTCAGGCAACAACGAATGTCACTCATGCCACTCCCACACAAATACTACCCATGGACCAGGCAATACGCAGGGGTCTGGTAAAAACTCTCATCCTAGCAAGCATGGCAATTGGCGCAGAAGTGGCGTTGTCGGTATTTTTTAGAAAATAAAATATTTTATTTACGCTTGCCCGCCGCAACTTTGAGTATTATTAAAAACTTACGGAGGATCCTCCCGATCTTTCCATTCGCCTTACCTACTATTCGTAGCGCGGCTCATGGAGCGATCTTGGGAGGACGTAAGAAACAGTAATCCTCACAAATATAGTTCGGAAACTGTTTCTAACGAAGGAGGTGAAATAAATTATGGCAAGCATGTATTGTGTAAAATGTCGCGCAAAGAGAGAAGACCCAAGTGCCGTCAAAGTGACAATGAAAAACGGAAAACCGGCAATGAAAGGGAAATGTCCAACGTGTGGAACCGGAATGTACAAAATCGGAGCCGCATAATATTTTAGAACTATAAAGAAACTCCGTCTTTATGACGGGGTTTCTTTGTTTTTCAGGTGTCTTTTCTTATGAAACGTCTTCACGCACCCGGTTTTGTAACGCTTCTGCAACATGGGTCTTTGTCATGATCTCATCCCCAAAAATATCAGCAATAGTCCGGGCAACCTTAATAATACGATAGTAGCTCCGTGCGGAAAGCCCAAGCTCTCCTACGGCGCTGCGCATAAAAACCTGCACATCAGTGGTAAGCGGACAAAGCTCTTTAACCATTTTATTGGACATCTCTGCGTTTGAGGTAATCGAGAATTTACTCAGTCGTTTTATTTGCCGATTCCGTGCACCCTGCACGCGTGCGCGGATGATTATTGATGACTCCGCCTTCATCCCATCATCGAATGTCAGTTTCTCGACTTTCACTGCCGGAACTGGCATGACGAGATCGATCCGGTCAATAATCGGTCCGGATATTCGCTTCTCGTAGCGGCTTACGAGCCCAGGCAAGCAGGTACACCGTTTGGTTTGGCTTCCATGATTGCCACACGGACAGGGATTGGCTGCTCCTACGAGCATAAACTTGGCCGGGTATTGAACTGTGCCGGCTGCCCGAGAAATCGTGACTATACCATCTTCCATGGGTTGCCTGAGGGCTTCTAATACATGACGGGGAAACTCCGGAAACTCATCCAAAAAAAGTACGCCGCGATGAGCAAGCGATATCTCACCCGGCATGGGATGGGCGCCTCCGCCGATAAGTCCAATACGGGATGTAGTATGGTGGGGGGCGCGGAAAGGCCTGGATTTAAAAATCGAGGTGCCTAACGGAAGATTTCCGGTAACGGAATATATTTTTGTCACGGCAAGCGCTTCTTCTTGAGTCATCGCCGGAAGAATGGAGGGGAGCGTACGGGCAAGAAGTGTCTTTCCCGCTCCGGGCGGTCCTTGCATAAACACATTATGTCCCCCCGCTGCAGCGATCTCCAATCCTCGTTTGACGTGTTCCTGACCATGAATCTCGCTCATATCAAATTCAAAATTCGTATCTTCCTGTAATGTATTAAAGGGAACGTACGGATGAGGTGCAATGGTCGTGAGTCCTCTAAGATGATGGGTAAGCGCACTTAAAGATCCGATAGGGTAAACATCGATCCCGGCAATAACACTCGCTTCTTTGGCGTCGACTGCAGGCAAGAATAAAGCCGGACTTTTTTGCTCTTTGGCAAGAAATGCGATAGAAAGGACCCCATTTGTATGCCGGAGACTTCCATCGAGCGAAAGTTCACCGATGCATACGGTGTCTTCCGCGATGACGGGAAGCTGTTCTGATGCAATGAGAATTCCGATGGCAATCGGGAGATCATAGGCCGGACCGACTTTGGGCAAATCTGCGGGGGCAAGATTAACGGTAATCCTTTTTGCCGGAAACTCCGCACCACTATTTTTTATAGCGCTCCGTACCCGCTCGCGGCTTTCTTCGACTGCTTTATCCGGAAGACCCACTATGGTAAATGAAGGAAGACCCTGGGAAGCTATATCAACTTCTACTACAATCGGAACAGCATCAAGGCCAACGACCGCGCCGGATAGAACCTTTGCGAGCATAATGAATTATTGTGGGAAATTACCAATCGCGGCCACCGGAGTTATCTCCGCCACGGTATCCACCTCGGTCTCCACCGCGGTGTCCACCTCCACCACCACCGCCGTATCCACCTCTATTTCCGCCGCCGCCTCCTCCACCGCCGCGGTACCCACCGCTTGAACCACCGCCCCGATATCCACCGCCTCCACCGCCGCCGCCAGTACGTGGCTCCATGGGTCGGGCTTCATTAACGATCACTGGCCGTCCATCAAGTTGTTTCCCGTTCCAAAGCTCAATAGCTTTATTGGCTTCTTCTTGACTCGCCATTTCCACAAATCCAAATCCTTTGGATCGCCCCGTCATCCGGTCGATGATGACTTTGGCAGATACGACCGATCCAGCTTGAGCAAACGCATCAGCAAGGGATTGGTCCGTAACATTATATGATAAACTTCCTACAAATAATTTATTTGCCATAACACTCCTTTATATATGCGGAACTACATCGTTCCTTCCTTACCCAGTAGGATACCAGATACCAGCCCTAACAGAAAGAGGCAGATTATTGTCACTCAATAAGCCGCAACAAGCCCTCCCCGGTACGCCTTCCGGCCCGGAGTCTTGGCATATGAAACAAGCGGCTTTTGTACTGGTATGTGCCCGGCATGGTAGTCGCAGCACCCACATACCCCGCATCCCTGACCGCCAAAACCACACGCTCATCAAACGAGCCATAGGGATAGGCCATCCAATTGATGGGATATGGCGCATGCTGCTGCAAAATTTTTTTGCTTTCTTCAAGTTCATTTTTAAGAATCGCCGTATTGGACTTTGTCAAAACATAATGATGCATGGAATGTGCTGCAACGACGACAAAAGGTGATCGGGCAATTTCCTCTACCTGACTCCACGTCATGTACGCTCCCCCACCAATAAGTCCGGTCGAAATAAATGCAACTCCCTTCATACCGGCACCAGCAAGAATCGGGTATGCATTGAAATAAAAATCGCTATACCCGTCATCAAATGTCAGAATAACCGGCTTGGAAGGGAGTGACGATGTTCCATCAAAAAATGCGGCGAGCTCATCGAAGGTGACTGTCGTATATCCGGCGCTCTTGAGCGTGTCAAGCTGACTCTTAAAAATTGACGGTGGGGTTGAGAGGCCATCCCTCGCTTTATCATCTTTGTTCGGATTATCACTTATATAATGATACAGGAGTATGGGCACCCGGACGCTCCGTTCATTGGGCGCTATCGGTGGTAATACTATCCCGGGCGTTGGAGACGGGATAATGGCAGACGATTGAGTGGCGGTTTGTTCTATTTGAGCAGATGCGGTAGCTGTGGTTTGTTCGATCTTTGAGATAGTTGTTATCTCATCGGGTTTGACTAAAATAGTCTTTATTGAATTTCGATATACAAACCCGCCAACAACTATCACGAAACTAACACCGATCATCCCCACGATCATGGCAACATTGTTCTTCACCCCCTCATTGTACGGGTGTACCCCAGTCTCATACAAGATAGATACTTCATGGTATAATATAGAATGCACATTGGTATCCGGACGCTCGAGGGGATGGAAGACGAAAGCCTTTAATATCCCTTAGGAAAGTCCAGACAGCAGAATGCAGGGGAAGGAGTGTAAGCTCCTTGTCCGTCAGCTGACGGACCAGGTGTCCCGGTGTCGAAAGGCAACGGGAACGAGTCCTGAATTGACAGGATGAGAGAGCCACAGAGACGATCATCAACCTTTAGCCTAACGGGCTTGGTCGATGGGTGAAACGATGGTAATCCCACCCGCTGCAACCGGCGAATACACCGCCACGACGACGCATTCCGGAACCTCGCGACCTGCGGGGTGCGGTGACAAGTTTACGGGCATCGCGTCAAACGCGATTTGCCACGTTTGACGTGGCACTAGAGAAATGAGCGACTAAAAACAGAATCTGGCTTATGAGATGCCAGTGTGCACCTAAAAAAGATCCTCTCAACGAGGATCTTTTTTACTTATTATGTTACTCGATGCGTCCCACCTATCTAAATCAATTGGATCAAAGGATCTTTTCACGGATCTGACTTTTGCCATTGATTCCGGGGAAAAAATTGCCCTTATCGGACGTAATGGGCAAGGAAAAACAACATTACTGAAAATACTTGCGGGTGAAGATACCGACTTTGGTGGGACGGTAATCGCGCGAAAAAATCTCCGGGCAACTCTCACCAAGCAGGAACATGTTGAAGATGTCCAACAATCAGCGCTGACATACATTCTCAAAAATGTACCTAATTATTATATACTCGAAAAAATACTCCATGATTTTGAACAGGGGCTTCTCACGGATATTCATCGTTACTCCGAAGCATTAGATACGTTTACCCAAAAAGGGTATTTCAATACAAAAGAATTGATACTCAGGACTCTTTCGAGCTTTCAACTATCCAATGAGCAGGCCCATCTGCCTCTAAGCGCGCTCTCGGGTGGAGAAAAACGTTATGTGGAATTGACCCGACTCATGTATTCCCAATCTGATCTTTTCCTCATCGACGAACCGACCAATCATATGGATTATTTGGGAAAAGAACAATTTATTTCCTGGATGCAAGAGACTCACGAAAGTGTAGTCGTCGTAACGCACGACCGGGACGTATTACGTCACGTCACAAAAATAATTGAATTAAAAGATAAAATGATCTCCGTATATCATGGAAACTACGACCAGTATCTCGCTCAAAATGCATCACAAACGACCAATTCCGTCAAACAGTACTCCGACCAATTAAACCGTCTGAAAGAAGCGAAAAAACGGGTCGAATGGGGTCTCCAGATGCGGGCAAAAAGCAAAGAATGGAAGACGCGGTATGATCACTGGCTCCGGGATTACGAAAAAATTAAATCGGAAACTATCAAACCCTCTTTCTGGATAGACCAGGATTCCGCTGAATTACTTGATAAAAAAGTATTGGATTCTTATCACAAATTTAAAGAAAAAAATATTTCGATCGCCATCCATGCCAATAGTGAACGGACCAGTGAGCTCGTCTCAGTGAAGAATCTTTCATTAGGATATCGTTCGCTCTTGTTTTCAGGATTAACGTTTTCGATAAAAAATAATGACCGTGTTTTTATTAAAGGAAAAAATGGCGCCGGGAAAAGCACCATAGTCCGAACGATCCTGTCCTTATCTAAACAGGAAATTCCAAACGCCAAACAATTTGCAGGCGAAATGAGACTGGGTACAACCCTCCGTATAGGAGAGTATGAGCAGGAAATCAGTGATACCTATCTGTCATTGACCCTAGAAGAAGCTATACTCCTCAACTATTCAACATTGGGAATTCCATTGGAAGACCGGCAGTTAAAAAGTTTATTAGCCCGGTATTTGTTTGACCCGATTATCGATGGACGACAAAAAATAATAAATCTTTCCGGCGGACAAAAGGCGCGGTTTCAACTCATGAAAATGTTCGCCGCAAAACCAAATCTCCTTGTATTAGACGAACCGACCAATCACTTGGATTTACCATCCATAGAAGAATTGGAAAAGGCACTGAACGGTTTTGATGGAGGAATCCTGTATATCACCCATGACACATACTTCACGAAACAAATAGGAGGAGAAGTCATCGAGATATAACAACTATCTCTTACTTTTTCTGCGTTGGAAAGAGAAACGCACGAAGCAATGATTGTAGTACTAATACAACGGGAACCGCAAGAACAGCCCCGACCACTCCTGCTAGTCTCGCCCCAACCATAAGTGCAAAGATCGTCACAATAGGTGAAAGTCCGACGCTTTTCTTAAGAACCAACGGCACAAATATATTATTTTCTACCTGTTGGACGATAAAATAGAGCGCTACCACCGAGAGCGCGAGAAAAGGCGATATGGTCAGGGCCACTAATACCGCAGGCACCGCAGAAACAATCGGACCGATCATCGGCACAATTTCGAGCACCCCGGCAATGATGGCGAGGGGGAGGGCAAATTCAACATGAAGGAGCGTAAGCCCCAGATACACCAACACGCCGATAAGTATCATGAGGAATAACTGACCATTCACCCATGCCCCAAGGCGCGATTCGACTTCTTTCAGCGTCCTAATAATCCGATCAGCCGCCTCCTCTCCCATTGTATTGACGAGCATATCCTCGACCTTGCGGCGTTCGAGCAAAAAATAAAATGTAAACACTAACACAGTAAGTGTCGTGAGCAGATTGGAGAATATCCCAACGGTGAGTTTGACGATATTTTCACTAATGGGGGCAATTTGTTGTGAGAGAGACCGCGCGTCGATATTCCAATACGGAAGTACTTTTTCCAAAAATGTCGGTAGTTCCTGGACAAACTTGGTGGATTGGATGACGAGTGTTGGTATAGTGCCTGCAAACGATACTCCAAAAAATCCAAACACGATGCCATAAATCAAGAGTATCGTCAGCACCCGTGGTATCCTGACCCATGCCAACCAATCAACGAGAGGACGGAGTGCCGTCATGAGGATGAAGGCAATAAAAATGAGAAACAAAATATCTTTGATCTGAAAGAGCACCCAAAGGGCTAGGAGAAAAATCACGGTAAAAATGATGGTTTTATGGGAAATTTCGATTTTGGATGTCATACGATTAAGTATACCATTCTCTCACCAGTGCTTCTATATCAGTCTGATAGTTTTTTTGTGTGATGTCAAACCAATGCACTCTTTGCTCTTTGCGGAACCATGTGAGTTGACGTTTGGCATAGGCAAACTCCTGAGAAGTCCATTGTATAACCGCTTCAGCCTCCTGTAATTGTCCCGCAACCACTCCCTGGACAATCGCAAGACCCAATGATGTGGCTGCGGGAAGCGTCGCATCATCAATCGTATTCCCAAGAGATCTCACTTCGTCCACAACACCATGGGCAAACCTCGCCCGCACACGTTGTTCTATATTTTTTTTCAATACTTCCAATGGTCCGGTCAATCCTATCCAGCAAGAATCATATGATGCATCCCGCGGATTATCATTTTTGGGGTGACTCTGATACCACTTGGCTACTTCGATTGCGCGCGCGAGCCGTCGTGGATTCGCGCGGTCAGAACTATTCATACTCCCCCATTTGGGTGGATCAAGAAATTGAAGTGTTTTTTGCAATTCCGGAAGAGTTTGTTTATATACCGTATCTCTCAAAGAAATATTAGGAGGCACTAATACTGTGTCAATATGTTGAGTAACCGCGCGGATATACAATCCGGTTCCTCCGACGAGAATCGGTAAATTTCCACGTATCTGGATACGATCGATGATTCCTCTCGCTAATTGTTGATACTGCGAAACACTGTACGGGACACGCATCTCAACGAGATCAGTGGCCCAAATCTTTGTCCCATCAACGGGCAGGTCTTTGCCGGTCAAAATATTTAGGCCTTTATAGACATGACGGGAGTCTGCGCCAATAAGTTCACCATTAAATTTTTTTGCCAAATCGATAGCAATCTTGGTTTTGCCCGTCGCCGTAGGTCCACAAATGATGAGAAGTTTATTCATGTGATAGTACTGACTGACTATCACAAAATTATGCACGTGCATAATTTTGTGATGATTATATTAACTATATGTACCATTTCTAAGATTCGTCTTATTAATCAGTTCTTCCAAAATCTGCCACCTCCGCTTTTTTTCCGCGTGAGGGACGTCGTCGGAATACACCTTGTGGGCTGAGGTATGGGGTCGGTCAGAATACATCGCGACGTATGCTTTCGTAAATCCAACCTTTTTGGCAAGGGCCACGGTGTTCTCAAACTGGTCCACGGTCTCCCCACAAAAACCCACAATGATATCCGTCGACAACGTCACTCCTGGTACGTGCTCGCGTAACTTTTTGACCAGAGTCAAATATTCTTCCCGGGTGTACCATCGGTTCATGCGGCGCAATACTTCGGTATCTCCGGACTGTACGGGCAAATGAATATGGCGGGAAATCTTTGCATTGCTGGCGATAACGCCAATAAGTTCGTCGGAAAAATCCCATGGATTACTGGATATAAAATCGATGAGTTTTAGGCCGTCTATCCTGCAAACTTCCTCAAGAAGATGAGGAAACAACGTGGGAATCCGTAATCTTCCAAGATGTTTGACATACGTTACTTTCTTCTCCATACCGGGCTTGACCCGGAATCTATCACTCTTGAATCGACTGGATCCCGGCTCGGTGGCCGGGATGACAGACTGCGATGCAAAATCAGCACCATAGGAATTAACATTTTGACCTACTAATGTCACATATGACATGCCCTGGATGGCAACCGTCCGGCATTCGAGAAGAATATCTTCAAACGGACGGCTGACTTCCCGCCCGCGTGTAATCGGAACGACGCAAAATGTACAAAAGTTATTACATCCGTTCGTGATTAGCACAAGCGCGTGATCCTTGTCTGTCCGGATGGGTGCGTGATCAAATCCTACTTCTTCGATGGGAAGAAATTCGTCCACCGAGGGCATTTTTTTCTTGAGAAGCGTGAGCATCTTACCCGTTTTTTCCCGGGCTGCCATCCCGACCATGCAACCCGTGACAACAATTTTGAGTTTTCTCCCCTTTTTCTTGGCTAATGATAAATTGTAAACTAAACCATACACGCGGTCTTCCGCTTTTTGACGGATCATGCAGGTATTGATCACTACGTCGTCTGCAGAGCGGATTGAGCGGGCTTTGGTGTACCCTCTCGCTTCATAGTACCTTGCAATGCGTTCACTATCCGCCTCATTAGCGGCGCAGCCGAACGTGACAATCCAGTATTTCATACGTGGTATTGTATCATGAGCCAATACAATCATAGGAGTAATTAGGAGGAGTGAAGAGATATTATGGGGCTTCGATAGTAAAAGATTCGAGCATGTTGCCCGAAGTATAGACGGCCGTATATGAGAGCACTTCTTTGGTCGTTGAAAACAGCCGGTTTCCTAGTAGTTTAATCTCAGCCAACACCTTGTCGTGCGAAAATATTTCCGAAGGCGTCAACCACACGAGTCTTCCTTCCGGACAGTTTTCCAGAACGTTACCTTTGTCATAATCGGCAAACACAAAATGAAAATAAAATTCCTGATCCAGGTCCCGTAGATACGCGTTGCCGGTGGCTTTGATCCTGAGATTTTTTATACGGAGCCCCGTCTCTTCGAAGACCTCCCTCCTAGCACAGGCAAAGAGTCCCTCATTAAACTCCCGTTTTCCTCCCGGGGCCATCAAAACTCCCGGCATGATCCGCTTCCCCGAGTCACGATGAAGCATGAGATACTTCCCGTCCTTGTGGATAAAACACTCGAGAGTAACAGCTATATTACGGTTCATATCAACATTGTAGCAATAACAAAAAATAATTTATAGGAGTTTAAAGGAATTTAAAGGAGTTTATGAAAGAATGAACTTTTCTATGACGGTTGCAACGCCGTCCTCATCAACAGAAGGCGCGATAAAGTCTGCAATTGCTTTGAGTTGCGGTACTGCATTTCCCATAGCGATTTTCAGACCACACGCGGAAAGTAGCGGATAATCATTATAACTATCCCCGACACCAATTATTTCATCTGTTCGTATTTTTAATAATTCTGCAATCCTTACAACCGCATGAAGTTTTGTCGCAAGCGCGTTTGACACTGATGCCCAGAATAAGCCTTTTTTAAACGATGGATTTTTATGTACTGCGATACCTTGTATTTTTGTTAAGTGTTCTATCAGCTTATCAACAGTAGATTCTGATAAATCAGGCATTGCTATATCAGTCAGAGTATCCGGCCAGGGTCCCCCTGTATACTCATATTCTTTTTCCCCTTCACCGATAAGCACAACTTCGGGTTTGTATTGTTTTATTATCCTGTATGCCTGATCTGCAATGCCATGATCCAGAGAAATCGTGTCAATGATGGTGTCATCGGCTGCATTATATAATTGCGTCGAATCATGAACCGAACACAAGCTGTTAAGACCTAATTCCTTGATCACGCGCTTGGCAATAAAAAGCGGTCTCCCCGTGGCAACGCAAACATGCGTCTGTTTTTGTGCCAGACCAATGGTTTCCAACACCCGAACGCTAGGATGAGAATCAATACCCAATGGAATGGTGGTACCATCCAAATCTAAAATAATCGCTTTATATTTCATAACGGCATTGTAGCAATACCAAAGAATAATTTATAGGAGTTTAAAGGAGTTTAAGGGAATCTAGAAAAAAATGAACGACTAGTTATTCTTTTCCGACGATGACTTGGGCGTCGTAGGAGGAATCGGCGGATAAATCTGCTGACGACGTGCCGAGCGTATAATCCGATGCAACGTCTTTCTTCAAAAGCTCAAGATATGCTTCTTTCCCCGCTTTGACGTGAATCTCTGTTTTTTTGTACGTATATTCATCCGTGTTTCCTGTCGCTGCCACAGTGTATCCAATCTTTTCCAACAATGCTTTTGCCTTACTTGCCGATCCGGGTGTCCCTCCACCATTGAGGACTTGAACTGTAATATCGCCTCTGACGACTGCAGCCGGTGTAGGCATAGCAGTCGGAACTGGGGTAGGCGTGGGCGTGGGTTTAGAAAACAATGACGGAACCTTGGGCAATCCGCTTGCTACAACCAAAAGTATTCCGCCTGTGAGAAGTGCCACTCCGATGATAATGACAGCCCACAAAAATACCGGAGCAGCACCAATCCGCTTCTGCTGGCCACTTTCTGGCAGGATATCAGAGGTTTTTTCTTTCGAAAATAATTCGGAGAGCATTTCTTTATTCTCCTCCTGTTTACCTTCGGCGCTTGCTGTGTCATCGGGAGATTCTTCAACGGGCGTCGTTTCATCGTTTTCGGGCTCATCATGAATCGGGTCCTCCAGCTTGTCCACAATCTCATGTTCCTTGGCCGCTTCGGCTTTCTCTTCCTTCTGCTCTTCCTGGATTTCCTCGACAACTTCTTCTATCTGTTCTGCTTTTTCTTTAATCGTCTCAAGCGCTTCCTGGGATACGTCAACGCCTTCATTGACCGGCATCTCGGAAACACTCGACGCAGGCAATTCTTCTACAACCTGAGTGACAAATTGAGGTTTGGCAGCGTGCGATGCAACTTCTTTTGGTGCGGTCTTTTTCTTGGTTGGCATACTCTCTATAGTATTACAGATATTACCACAGGGTTCAAGTCCAACGCGATGCCAATCTACGAATGCATGCTAATGCTACGAATGAAGTCAACACAACTGCGAAGTTTAACTGGAAGCAGAGGAATATTGGGTAAGGGCGTAATGCCAGACCTTAAGACAAAGAAGAAGAAACAATAAGCCTAAGGCAATAGAAAAAAGCGTCATCCATGGGGATAATAGCCCCATGAGAGCTTTAGCAGGAAATGTCATCATGACTCCGACGGGAATGACAAAGGTCATGATGCTACGCAGTGGCTCGTGATATACATCTGTAGGAATCCGCCCCATGCTGACAACATCCCGGAATATCATAATGGCGTGATCCACTTCTGTAGCAAGAATCCCCAATGCTAACACAAGGATATGAAACCCGGTGGAGATAATAAGTCCGTTGATAAAAAGCAATATATAAAATACAACATTCACCCCGTGGATATCTCCTAGTCTTCCTCCGGTATATATCACGGCGGCGATATACAGAGGAAGCATGCCTAAATCCAACGGATCAGCTCCACCGACGAGTGCCCGCAGGAGCGGACTCATGGGTTTGACGAGGGCAAAATCAAAATCTCCGCTGACGATCAGCGGACGGAAACGGTATACTTCACGGAAAAAAAGCTGTGCTATCGTATCGACAAGGGAAAACGATAAATAGAAAAAAATCATTTGATGAGATGAGTACCCTGCGAGCGTTTCGGTCCTGGTAAATATGGTAATAAGAAACAGGAGAAAAAATAAGAAACGCAATAATTTTCCCACAAAAAATACTCCCGCATTAAACCGGCTGGTGAGCGAAATCATAAATGAGCTTACCGTCAGTTTCCACCAAATCCGGATGTAGAGATTCAGACGTTTCATAGTTATTTCCCCTCAGCAGTATACGCGCGGAGTCCCCTGTTCCAAACGATGACTGCCAACCACCATAATCCGGCGGTCCATACGAACCCAATCGAAAAACCCTGCAGTATTTCGATTGGCGTTAATTGCCCAAGATATACTTTGAGCGGAAAATAGATGAAATAGAAAAACGGAAGGCTTTTGGCTATGAGATAAAGGGGGCCGGACAGAATATCCAACGGAAATAAAGCACCGGTAAAAAACTCGGCGAACACAAACGAAAGGAACCGGGGTGCCCATACATCTGGAGTCCAAAAACCCATATACGAGATAAGGAGACTAAAATAAAAAAACAGTATCATGCCCATGACGAGAGCGGCAAAAAAGAAAAGAATCATCACTATATCCGTCTGAATAAAAAGCTGCGGCCGGAGTAAAAAATAGAGCACGACAATTTCAAATACAGCAAAGAGAACATTTAATAATTTGTCGGCTACATCACGGCTCGCACAAAAACCTAAAAAATTCATGGGCCGCACAAGATAATTGGATAAACTCCCGCTCCTAATATACTCCGCCACTTCCTGCGTCCGGGTCCCCATCACGAACGGGCGGACAAATGAGCTGAAGAGAACATACGTAAGCATCGCACCCTGCGAATATCCGAAAAGATTATTGTGTCCGGAAAAAAGTGCCCACCACATGAAATAGACGACGAGAAGCTGTACGACCAAACGCACACGCCAGAGAATAAAACTCAAGCGATAGGTGGCGTATTCATCTATGGTTCCCTTTATGATTTGTAAATAAACGTTCATGCTCTGATCATACTATATCGCAAACCCGAATAAGACGGTGATAATAAAGCAGCTTTATTTCTTTACGCTTAGCGGTCATTTGCCAGAAGGAGTATGTATGAGCACAATACAAAATCCTGTTTTATTTGCCTATACATTGGGATTCCTTTTTACGAGCATCTTGGTTCTCTATATATATCTTGATACTCGTAACGCAAGAAAAAATTAAACTCCTATGACATTGGAAAACATCGTCTATGTGCTTGCCGCAATTTTCGGCGTCATAGCCGTCTATATCGTCTTCTTTAAAATGGGCCGATAATGTATTGGGATCCCTCGACACTGAGCGTAGTCGAAGTGCTCAGGATGACAGAAGTCTGTCAGCTACTCGCGCTCGTGTAGGAACGCAGGGCAAAACGCCAAAATGCACGGGAGAACGCAAACAATCCCACAGCCAATAGTCCTATGGTAACGAGCTCGCCCCACCCCAAACGGCCCAGGAGTGCTTTTGTCGGGAGTGTGATAATAAGGGTGAGCGGAAATAGAAACAAAAATACGTATTGGCTCACCTGACGCATAATTTCCTGCGGGTACCGAGCCGCCCCGGTGATTGTGAACATAAGCTCAGCTAAATTATGAAGCCTGGTAAACCAAACGGTGAATGTGATGACCATAAACCAAAGGGAATACAAGGTCACGAGTCCTAAAACCGCGAGTACCACAAAACCAGCGATCCGGGAAAAAGAAAGAGACATATGCATCATCGTAACAATGTATATCGTATATCCAATCGCGATAATGGTCCGGGAAATACTCGCGTACCCAAACAACCAGAACGAAACAAGAAACTGTGAATCCATGGGCTTAACAAGGATGCTATCCAGTTGTCCATGATGAATAATTTCAGAAAACCGTTCAAAATTCTTGGAAAACTGCATATGAAAAAGACTTATGATAATACCGTATGCCCCGTTGAGAAGCAGCATCTCCTCCCGTTTCCATCCGAATATCATGGTGGATTTAGACGTAAGGAGCACAATTGAGTACAGGGAAAAACTCCCCCAAGCGAGACTTGCGAGCATACTATTATAAAAATTTCCCCGGTAACCAGCGAGCATGGAAAAATTCATCTTTAATAGCATCCTGTATACGGAAAAATATCGCTTCATAATTATTGACCGACTCCTGTAAACCTTTTAATACCGTTTTTCCATATATGGAATAAACAAAAAACAAAAAATACAAACCAGGCTGTTTGAACACCCATAACACGCAGGGATTCATGAAGTGTTAACGCTCCCTGCGCCGCTCGAATGGGGTAGTACGCCATATAGGAAAACGGCAAAACGTCAGCGACGAGACGCATTCCGTCCGGCAAAAAATTAACCGGAACCAGGTATCCGGCCAGTACGATTGACACGACGGTAGACAACTGCTGCAAACCACTATACTCAGTTATCCAAAGCGCAGATAAACCCAGAATCATACTCCATAAAAAGGAAATCCCATAGGCAAGAATTACGATGGTTGCCGCAGTGACTATCCCCTGCCAGTCGGACACCAACCGGACGTTGATATGAAAAAATAGCATGCTGGCCACAAAAACAACTATGCCAAACGTTCCCTGAATAATTCTCCAGGGGATCTCCTCCAAAAACTTCGTTTTAAAATAAGAAAATGGCCGCATGAGATGGGCGACTAATAAACCCTGCTTGATATCCCGGTATGCGATATCTTCATCCACATGAGAAGCGATAAATGACCCGGTAATCATAAGCAGAAGATAATAGGTAGAAATATCCGCAAGGGTCATACCCCCGGGACTTATTCCTTCAGACTGTATGGATCCCTGCCAAAATAATAAATAGAGCCACACGTTGAGAAACGTAATGAGAAGCCACACCACTGAAAGACTACGAAGTTCAAAGGCATTTTGTAAATGAAGGAGAAAAATGCGGAAGTAGCGCATACTACTTTTTCTGGGTGAACACATCCCGGATGATGTCTTCGATATCCGGCTCCTCGATGTTCAGGTCATCGACCGGAAACTTCTGGAGGAGTTGGGCGGCAGCGACGTTGCTGGCACTTCGGGGGACCCGGATGACCGCTTTAGGAAAATTGTATGAAACGAGCTCGCCCACGGCTTCCAGTTTATCCGGCGCCACATATTCATCCAAAACAATTGAAAGCACTTTATGTTTGGCAAATTTTTTGACTAAGCTATCCAGCTTCCCGTCATACAGAATCTTCCCGTGGTCGATAATGATCACCCGCCCTGCAAGCTGCTTGACGTCCTCCATATAATGGGATGTCAGAAGTATGGTAGATTTTTTCAGCTCGTTGTATTGTTTGATAAAATCCCGCATGTTTTTTTGCATGACGACGTCCAGTCCAATCGTCGGCTCATCGAGAAACAAGACCTTAGGCGAGTGGATAAGGGCCGCGATAAGCTCCATCTTCATGCGTTCGCCAAGGGATAGCTTACGGACCTGGACTTTCAGAAGTGCCTCAACATCGAGAAGTTCGACCAGGATCTGAAGTGTTTTCTTGTACTCGCCATCCTCTATTTCATAAATTTCTTTATTGAGAAGAAACGTCTCCTGTGCGGGCAGATCCCACCAGAGTTGATTCTTCTGTCCCATGACGAGGGCAATTTGTTTAAGATAATTATTTTTTCTATCAAACGGAGTAAACCCTAAGACCGAGACCGTTCCGCTTGTGGGATAGAGTAATCCGGAAAGACATTTAAGCGTCGTCGTCTTGCCGGCGCCATTTGGCCCGATGAAGCCCACGAGCTCACCTTCATCGATATCAAATGAAATGTCGTCAACGGCCTTGACCGTCTGATATTTCCGATGAAAAAGTGAGCGCACTGACCCCATGAACCCAGGTTCTTTCTCGTGAACCTGATAATATTTTTTTAAGTGAGAAAGGGAGATGACCATACATTGAGTATACCCGGTAGTAGAACTTCGACACAAGCGCGGAAGCGCTTGCTTATTGTTTGCTACGCAAACAATGTCGAAGTTTCACTACGGGGATACCAAAAAGAGACGCCCCGCAGTACGGGGAACGTCTCTTTAAAATTTCTCTTCCTTTTACCGGACAACTTTCTTCAGTGCTTTGCCAGCGGTAAATCCCGGTGTTTTTCGCGCCGGAATATTGATCGCGGCTCCAGTCTGCGGATTCCGTCCTGTTCTGGATTTCCTCGAACGCACCATGAATGTTCCGAATCCTGTGACGACCACTTTGTCACCTTTTTTGAGTGAATCCGTGATCGAACCAAACACAGCTACCACTGCTTCACGAGCGGCTTTGGCTGTGAGACTCGCTTTTTTTGCAACGACTTCAATGAGATCTGCTTTTGTCATTTTCTATTCACCTCCAGTCGGGCAGAGGGTTAGAACAAGTAGAAAATTTTTTCGTCCCGCCCTGGCGGGATCTATGAGGCAATGTAGAAGAAATGGAGCGGTATGTCAATACATCAATTCAAAAAATTAAAAGTCGAAAGTCATAAAGTCAAAAGTCCATAACGTTATAAAAGTGAAATGTGGAGTTCATTTGGCAATCTCAACAACTCTGAGTTCACGCACTACCGTCACTTTTATCTGGCCGGGGAACGTGAGTTTAGCCTGAATTTCATCTTTAATTTCTGTGGCCATGATGGTTGCGGCTGCGTCATCCACCATACCCGGATCGACCATTACCCGGAGTTCCCGTCCGGCCGAAAAAGCAAAACATTCACGGACTCCCTTTTTGGATTTCGCAATTTCCTCTATATCTTTGAGTCTCTTCACATACCCTTCAATATCCTCATGTCTGGCTCCGGGTCGGCTCCCGGATATAGCGTCAGAGATATAGACAAGCATGGATTCAAGCGAGGTAAACGGCGTGTCCTCATGATGTTGGGCCACGCAATCGATGACTTTGGGCGGCAATCCATACTTTTTGAGAACAGTCACCCCAAGTTCGACATGGCTCCCCTCTCCGTCCGGAACAACTTTACCTAAATCATGGAGAAGACACCCCAAACGCACAATGTTTGCATCCGCGCCGACCTCTTGGGCGAGGGCAATACCAATTTTCGTTTCCTCAAGCGTGTGGGCAATCATATTTTGCCCATAACTGGTCCGATACTTGAACCTACCAAGGAGTGCTACAATCGGAGCCGGGAGATTGTAAACACCCACGGCGTGGCAAAGCTTCTGGCCTTCTTCAAACATGATACGCTCGACTTCTTTCCTGACCTGAACCACGATTTCCTCAATCCTGCCGGGCTGTACCCGACCATCCCGCATGAGCCGTTCGAGGGAAACGCGCGCAACCTCCCGACGCACAGGATCAAAACACGAAAGCCGGATGACGCCCTCTTCATCAAGGTCAACGTCAACCCCCGTGGCCGTCTCAAACGCACGGATATTCCTTCCCTCTTTCCCGATGATTCTCCCCTTGACGTCATCATCGGCAATCTTGACGACCGAGACCGTATATTCAGCGACATAATCCGTCGCCCCATGACGCATGGCGTCCACAAGGATCTCCCGCGCTTTGGTTTCGGCCTCCTCATGCGCGCGATGCTCCCCTTCACGAATCTCGCGGGCGACATCCTCACGTACTCGGGCTTTCACATCTTCAAGGAGCTGGTTACGTGCTTCATCACGGGTGAGATGCGCAGCTTTTTCTAGCTTAGCCAGTGAATCCTGTTTAATTTTCTCAATATCGCCTAACTTCGTCCGGGCATCTTCTTCTAATGTAACGAGCCGTTTTTCACGTTCATCGAGACTTCCCTCGTGCCGGTCAATACTTTCGCTTCGGCGTCTGAGGTCTTCCTGCGCGTCACGCCTCAACCGCAATGCTTCATCTTTGGCCTCCACAACAATTTCCCGTGCTTGTGCTTGAGCGATCCGCAATTGAGCTTGTGCGTCTTCAATTTCTTTGCGGTTGACCACAGGAACAGCTGGGGGAGGTGCAGGCGACGGGACTGGCGCTATCTTTGGAGATTTGTCGGTAACAAGAGTAGGTTTCTGATCAACTTTTTGTTTAACACTCCTTGCGGGTTTTCTGGATTTTACTAAGCCGGATAAGGTTTTGAGTACATCAAACATAGTAATATGTGAGTTTAATGAGAGGAAAAAGCACAGATCAAAACCCCTTGCTTATAGCAAGGTTATGTGTGTAGGAGAGAATGATGTGAGCGTGACTATTTTCATGGATTCCTACAATATAATGCTTTCTCTTCGGACAAAAACTCTATCTACTATTGTACCCTACCGCCCACCACCTCGTCAATGACCCTGCGGATAGTATCTGCGTCAAAACCACGCCGACCGAGGAATCCGTAGATCTTCTTTTTTTGCTCAATCTTAGGCAATGTTTGCCACCGTTCTAACTTTTTAGCCAGGGCCTGGCGGGCTAATCCCACCTCATCTGGCTGTTTGATTTCAACTGCAACTCCCTTGGCTTTCAATTCCTGAAGAATAAGTCGGTTTCCTTTAGGCTTATGGGATTGGCGTTGATCCACCCACCACGCGGCGAATTTCTCATCATTGACGTAATCAAGCTCACGCAGACGGGCGATGACGCGATCAAGAATAGGAAACTGGATCCTCGCGTCTCGCGCGGGGATGACAGATAAACGAGAAAGTTTTTTTGCCAAATACGCTCTCATTTCCTTTTCGCTCCGGGGACGGAAGGAGACGAAGTGAAACGAAGCATCGAGAAGTTTTTGGTAGAGATCCTCCATAAGAAATACTACCAATACTACCAATAATCAAATACTACCAATACTACCAAAACAAATTACTCTTCCTCCTCCACCCCCATGGCAACTTTCGGGTGGGCAGCTCCGGTCTTGACGGCTTTCCAGATAGCGTCGGTGATTTCCTTCGTGAGTTTTCCGTTTTCTTTTAGGAAAAGCTTCGCCGCTTCCCTCCCTTGTCCGAGCATCTGGGTGCCGTACTTGAGAAACGCGCCGGATTTTGTCAAAATATTGAGTTCCAATCCGACGTCAATCAAGCCTCCCTCTTTGGAGATGCCGTCATGCATGACGTCAAACTCCGCGACCCGAAACGGCGGCGAGACTTTATTTTTTACGATCCGCACGCGGTGACGGCTCCCAATCACGCGGTCTCCATCTTTGAGACTCTCGATTTTGCGTGAGTCCATCCGGACGCTCGCATAAAACTTGAGGGCCATCCCTCCGGTCGTCGTTTCGGGATTACCGAACATCACACCGATTTTTTGGCGCAACTGATTGGTAAATATGACAATCGTTTTGGATTTGGAAATGACTGCAGTGAGCTTGCGAAGAGCCTGGGACATGAGCCGGGCATGGACGCCCATCATGCTATCGCCCATCTCGCCTTCGATTTCCGCACGCGGCACCAACGCTGCTACTGAATCGATAACGATCACGTCAATGCCACCGCTGCGGATGAGGGTCTCCGCTATCTCCAGACCCTGCTCGCCGGTATCCGGTTGAGAAATGAGCAGATCATCAAGTTTGACGCCCAAAATCTCCGCCCATTGGGGATCGAGGGCATGTTCGGCGTCGATAAACGCGGCTACCCCGCCAGCCTTCTGCGCTTCAGCAATCGTCGAGAGACATACCGTCGTTTTGCCCGATGCCTCGGGGCCGTATATTTCTACAATCCTGCCGCACGGCAGGCCTCCAACACCAAGTCCCAAATCTAAAGGAAGAATGCCTGTGGAAATAACGTCGATGGCTAGTTTTCCTGCATTTTGCTCACCCAACATCATGATCGAACCTTTTCCGTATTGTTTCTCGATCTGGTCCATGGCGAGGCGAATGGCGGCGAGTTTTGGGTCTGTAGCCATAATGATCTCCTTATGAGGCAGGAATATACTATTGAAGAATTTATGCAATTCTTACACAATAAATGATAGAATACAAGAGATCAACAAATCTTCATGAAAATTTGGTCGGGGTGTGGCGTAATTGGTAGCGGCACGTCAAACGTGCCAGTCGCGTTTGACGCGACGCATTCGGTTGGCACATGGAAATTCTGTCGGGGTGTAGCTCAGTTGGTAGAGCACACGGCTGGGGGTCGTGTGGTCGCAGGTTCAAATCCTGTCACCCCGACTGAATTTCCAGTGTAAAGGGTTCGAGCGGTTGGCAGTTTCCCGCGGAGCGGGATTAACTGACAGTAAATACTCGCTATGGCTCGTAAACTGTCAGTTGAACAAGTCTGCCCACCCCGACCAAAAACTGATCTCTATCTGGGTTGTTATGACACACACCTCAAAGACCGATATCAATATTTAAATTACAAATATACTGAAATTATCGCTTATGCGTAAGTTTATTGTTTTTATAACTGGCTTAGTATTAGTAATAATTGGGTTAGTTACTCTTTTTGAAGCAGTTATTATTCCGATGGTAATGCCATATACACTATTTTTAATAATTACTGGAATTTATCTCATAAAAAAATATTCATACCGTGTGGCAGTTGGCATCATCATTCTAGTCGTAATAATCGGAGCGTATGTTTATTATATGAGCAATCCAAATATAGGAGCATATAAAGGAGTAAAAATAATTAAAACTGATCTAGGACCAAAAATAGAAGAAAACCAAGCGACAAATGGGACGGGGGTATATGTTATTCCAGATTATATCAACGGATTACATATATTACTTACACGTGGAAATAGACTGTACGGCATAAATAGTAATACCGGATACAAAAAAACAAATGTTGTTAGTACGATATTAGAAATACAAGACGAAGGATATATTGGAAACAATATCGGAAAATTTATGTTAGGGTGTGATCAACTATCCCACACATGTTTTATTCTTGATTTTAGATATAACTATTCTTTAAATTATGCTAATCTACCATATTATTCTCCAGTAAAAATTATTAGTTACAATTATTTTACGCAAATATTCTCAACGATATACACATTTCAATCAGGACTACAAGAACCCCGACTCATAAACAAAATAATAAAATACCCAAGCGCCGCGACAATAATTATTAATTCCGACTTGGATAATTTATATTATAACGTTATTTTCCAAACCGCACAGGTGAACAACATTAACAAAATTCCCGATTTACAAGGAAATACAGAATTAACATTTTTAGTAAAGGATCAAAACTATTTCACAAATAATAAATATCCTGGTCTTATCTCTGGAGATTCTACATGGACAGTTGTGACGAAATCAGAATGTGCATCAGGTGGTATGGGCGGATGTGACAATGTTGTCTCAATTTTTAAAAATGACAACCTTAAAAATGTATTCAACTGTCATAACTGTTCCGTTTTCTATATGGGCAAGTTACAAAATAAGCTATTATTATTGATTCAAGAAAATTTAAAATTTAAGATAGGAGAAATTGAGGAACAAGAGTAATAAAAATCGCGCGCGGGGCGTCAAACGTCCCTGCCACATTTGACTGTGGTGCAAAAAAAGAATCCGGAAGCGCGGCGGGCCGACCCTTCGACAAGCTCAGTGTAAAGGCGCCGCCCAGACAATGCGAGGCCCGCGAAGATGGCCGACCGCGCCCTGCAGTAGCTTTAGCGGAGGAGGGGCTAACAGCTTTGAAATTCGATTCTAACTTTTTGATATAACCCGACTTAAAAACTGCATTAATTTGGATTGTTCTGACAATGTTTTCAAGGACCGTCCCTAAAAATACGAAATATTTACTTTTACGATAAACGAAATATCAAACCGTTTTTGAATATACTATATTTATGAAACATGATTAGTTGTCAAGAATCAAAAAAACACCGCTTAACAAGCTAATTTGTATATAAATTTTGATTTGAATAGTAAAATATGCTACTATAGCTATGGTCGCGATGCAAGTCGCGCCCATCAAAAACGGATCTCTACTGGAAATAGGTGAGATCCTTTTTTGTAACTTCGGGGAAAAATTTGAGACCAATCCCGTCTACGATATTCCCTTTGCGGTGTAATTTGGGATGCGTGACGTCGTGATACCGCCAGTAATCCTCTTTTTTCTTGTTGTACTCAAACACATGGTACACAGGATAGCAGTAAAGATCAGTAATCTGGATGCCTACTGTTTTGTCGGATGTGGAAAATAAAACGCGCTCAATAATATTAGGGCACTTTTGCCAAAACCCATTTTCATTCCAACGAAGCAAGCTATGAATGCGATCAAGTTCCGGTCCTATATAGCTTTTTTCCACTTGACCCTCACGTGGATCAATAATACAAATGCCGAATGCATTTTGTTCTTTAAGATACATTTGGAATCGCTCCATCAAGAATATATAGGCAATCTCGTACGGATTTTGCGATGGATACTGTTTCCAATACCCAACTTTATCAATCACGACAGAAAAAACTGTCACTGGGATTTTTTTAAGAAAAGTAGCAACGTCTACTTCTAGCTCATCATATTTTTGTCGATCGTTGAGCTTAATCGGTGAAGACTGTGCAAGATCTGGATTGGCATATCGAAGAAAATTTGATTTGAACTCAACTTCAGGATTTTGATAGTAACTCAGTTTAATGTCACGAAACGAACTTTCGATAGCCACTTTATCACTCTCATTGATTACGCAACCTGTAAGGACTAAAAATTTCTTTCCTTTTTGTGAAAGAGAAATCGTATCGCCGGACTCATCAATATACATGATCTGCATAATTACCCTCAAGTATACCACCAAATTTTTGCGATAAAAATGGCGGCTCTGCCGACCCCGCCACTCGGGTGGTACCTTCCAAAAAAAGATCAACCGTGGAAAAGACAACTGAGTTGCCCGACGCTTCGTATGGGCGGCTCTTTCGCACAAAGGTGGGGTCGCCGCCCTGCCTGCCGGCAGGCAGGCATCCTTTTTGAGCCGGGTGGGTGGGCTGATTGGAATCAGGACAGACTGATTTTGTGTTATTATAAATCTTACCGCACGCGAATCCGCCAGCAGGCAGATGAACGGAACGCGCGCTAAAAAAACGGAATCAAGGCCGCGTTTACCCTGAGCGAAGTCGAGGGGAAGCGACCGAACTAATAGTTTTGAAATTCGGTTCTAACTTTTTGATATAACCCGACTTAAAAACTGCATTAATTTGGATTGTTCTGACGCTCTTTTCAAGGACCATCCCTAAAATAGGGACACTTCTCAACAATTTTGTTCAATACTTGAAACAAATCCCCAGAGTTCAAACATTGGTCAGAATAAATTTTTAAATTATCATCAGCATTCAATGCAATTCTATATCCTACTTTTTCAAAGATGGGAATATCTGATCTTGAATCTCCAACTGCAATTATTTCAGACATCTCGATATTTTTTTCTTTACTTAGTTTTTCAAGAATAAGTACCTTATCGCCACCTGTAAGAACATTAAGCATTCTGCCTGTATGAATTCCGTTAATAAACTCATGTTCTGAACCACTGATAAAATCGAATCCAAAACTTTTTTTAAAATATTCACTTGCGAATATTGGACCTATGGAAGTAATGCCAACCATAAATCCTACCTGTTTTAATTTATCAACGGTTTCTTTTATATTACCCATCCTTGGTATTTCCGAAGTCCATTCATCAAATTGTTTTTTACTTGTATCCTTTAGTATTTTTGCGTATCTATTAGCAATCTCATAATCATCAATCTTATGATTTTTGTACAGATTTTCTAAATCTATTGCTTTATCCTCAACCCCAAGTTTTTTAACATAATACTGAAGACACGTTGTTCCCATAGTAAGCGTACCATCCAGATCAAATGAAACTAATTTATAGTTTCTCATGCTTAATTTATGAATTAACTAATTTGTTGTGGGCGAACAGTGGAGTAAATATGGAAAGAAATATTCCGATAAGAAGCAACGTTCCACCTATTATAGATAGATACGTTATCGATTCACCAAGAATAATTACGCCAAATATTCCGGCCGTTAAAATATTGATATACGTCATGCCACCAGCAACGATGGCAGAACCAAATTTTAATCCAAAATTAATAAGAAACCACATAACAACACCCGTAATAATACCCATAAACAAAAGTGCTACCCATGCCACCATAGATACATTGGGTAACACAGTAAAACCTTTTAGACCTTCAAAAGATACCATTAAAATACCAGTAATTATCCACCCAACAATTGCAGTAGATGCGGTTAGCGCGACCGGTGAATGTCCGTGGATAAATTTTTTGGTTCCAATTAAGTAAAGTGATGAACAAAACGCTGACAAAAATATGAGTAGATTACCATTTATTGTGCCATATCCACTCTGCATTGATTCGCTTTTAGTAATAAGAAAAAATGATCCAACTAATCCGATGATAATACCGAGTATCTGCCAGACGGATAATTTTTCTTTATTTACGAACGAATTTTCAAGTAATACATAAATTGGAACTCCTGAGGTGAGCAGCTGTGATGCCAGCGCAGAAGTAGACTTAACTCCAAAAATAAAAAGTAGAAAATTCGAAATCCAAAATATCCCGAGAATAACTATATGCTTCCAATATTGACGAATCGTTTGCATGTTTTTCCATGCAAGCGGAATAAGAATCAGGATCATAATTGACAAGCGAAGAAATAAATAAGTTAAAGATGGAATTTCGCGAAGAACAATTTTACAGCAATAGGAACAAGACCACCAAGGATGCCTGCGGCTACAAGCGCTAGTGTTGCGTACGTTTTCTTATTTAATGTAACCATAAAACATGAAAACTTACTTTGCATGTATTATACACCTCAGGTAATTCAGTGTTGCGCTTTTATTACTTTCTTGGCGGTGTACGCCGCACCCGCCTTCTCCGGGTAGTACCTGCTAAAAGGAGAGCCGAGGAGATAGAAGAAATTAGGAGAGGTTAAGTGAAGATAAGCGCCAAGCCGTCCGCTATCATCTATCAGACAGAATTAAAGTGAAATCCGGTGGTATACTACATTTATGCGAGTTGGGAAAACTGCCATTCCATGGTTTATCACGATACCCATCCTCTTGGCTCTCATCCCGTCGCTTATCCTCAATGCGGTACTTCTGGGAAAGAAGGCTCCTGACCAAATAATAGATCCCGGGGTGATGGTCGAAGGAGTCATCGATGGGGATACGATAGTGGTAGAACCCAAGACACGGGTGCGGCTCCGGCACATCGACGCGCCCGAGCTCGAATTTTGCGGAGGAAAAGAGGCTAAGGAAGCATTAGAAAAGTTGGTCACGGGTAAACGCGTGCGCATCACGGAGCAAGTTCCGGATCAGAGAGGCCGTGGTATGGCATTCGTCTATGTAGGCGCTGTATTGGTGAATAAAGAACTCCTGGCTCAGGGATTAGTCCGCTTCCACCACGACACGTCCACAAGAGCCGATGAGCTCAAGGCCCTTGGTTTAGCAATAAAAACAGCAAAACAGGGCATCTTCGGCGCGTGCCAATCAACGGTCAATATAAAAAATCCGAAGTGCAATATAAAAGGAAACATCGACCGCCTGAAAAAAATATATCATGTACCCGGCTGCACGCAGTATCCGTTTGCCGTCGTCGAGGAAGATATAGGGGAACAATGGTTTTGCACAGAAAAAGAAGCGAAATCCGCCGGATACACGAAATCAGAACGGTGTGAAAACGTGGGGAAGTAAGAAACTGTACGGGAGATTAAGGAAAGGTAAGGGATGTATCTTACAAGATGCGGTCGCATGTAACAACGTACATAAGACAATAAGGGATGGTAAGAAAAGATAGGAGCGGTGTCGCTAACGCTTGGGCGATTGTTTGCGGGCGCGGGCCTTCCCGGCGAAGCCTGCCTTGCGGCGCTGCTTGGCGCGGGGGTCGCGCATCATGAATCCGCGTTTCTTGAGGATCGGCCGGAATTTTTCTTTGTCGACTTTTTCAAGCGCCCGGGAGATGCCGTGGATGACGGCGCCCAATTGTCCCGAAAGTCCGCCGCCTTTGACCTTAATACTCACGGCAAACCTCGCCATGGTGTTCGTCGTCCGGAATGGCTCCTGATACATTTTTTTGAACACCTCGCCGGGGAAATAATTTTCTGACGGCCGCCCATTAACGACAATTGCGCCTTTGGCTATTTCCGTATCTTTCACTTTCATCGTGCCTTCTTTGATCACATAGAGGCGCACGCGTGCCGTCGCAACCCGTCGTCTGCCGACTGCTTCATAATATGAGGCTTCCGGCTTCTCCTTGTCTATCGTTTTTACTGTTTCGATTTCTGGTTGATCTGTATTCATAAGTTTCTATGAGTCTCTTGAGGCTCATGGGTCGCATGAGTCTTATGCACTAAATTTATCCTTATATGGATGGTCGGCTTCTGCATAAATCCAGAGTCGAGTCACCAGCCTATCACGAAGTTTGTTTTTCGGCAACATGCCGTATATGGCACTGCGAAGTATCTTCGTCGGCTTTTCGCGGCGAACTTGCCACAATGCTTTTGTCTTGAGCCCCCCCGGAAACCCGGAGTAGTTCGTATAAAGCTTATCGGTTTCTTTCTTGCCCGTGACGACTACGTGAGATGCGTTAACAACGACTACATGATTGCCGCAATCAAGGTGACGGACAAAATTGGGCTTCCCTTTCCCCATGAGCGCATGGGCAATTTCTGTGGCAATACGACCCAACACCTTGCCCTTCACATCAAAAATGTGCCAGGTCCGGATGATATCTTTGGCTTGTGTCGATTGAGTTATGGTTTTCATAATTTGAAATTATTTCGTTTTCTTTGGCCGGCCGCGTTTACCCGCTGAACGTTTGATCGGAGCGGATTTCTTCTGCTTAGAAACTGATTCTTTTACCGCTACAACTTTTTTTACATTTTTTTCAGCCGGTTTGACGACTTCTACAATCACACGTTCATCGACAAATTGGAGCATAACTTCCTCAGCGTTATCTCCCATACGGGGACCTAATTTGACGATCCGCGTAAACCCACTCTGACGGGCAGCAAACCGCGTGCCTGCGTCGGCCATCAAGAGTTGTTCCGTCACTTTGTCCGATAATACTTTGCGCACCTGTTGCTGTGGTGAAGCCCCCCGACGGGATCCACCCCTAAATGATTTTTTAGCGCTCGTCACAAGCTTCTCAATGAGAGGCTGGACAGCTTTTGCCTTAGCTAACGTCGTCCGCACAATCCCATGATGGATGAGATCGCGGGCAAGTCCCTGAAGGAGACGCCTGCGTTCGTTTTTGTCCCTCGATAATTGTCGACCAAATACTGAATGACGCATATATCAGCTATCAGCTATCAGCTATCAGCTATCAGACGGTCTGATGACTGAAGACAAATAACTGATGTCTTATTTACACTGTCAGGGCTACGCCTTTTTCCCGGAGTTTTTCTTCGACGAGTCCCAAGGACTTGGCCCCAAGATTTTTAATCTTCATGAGTTCGCCCCGTGGGGTCCCCAAGAGTTGACCCACGGTTTCGATGCCTCCATTGCCGAGAGCATTGACGATGCGGGTCGGAATATCCAGCTCCTCAATACGCATCTTCAAGACCTCATCAGACACTGTCGGAGACACCGCGACACTTTCCGTAATTCCCACGGCTTTAGGCTCCACAATCTGGAAAAAATAAGACACCAGAATCTTCGCCGACTGCGTGAGCGCGTCAAGGGGGGCGACCGATCCATCGGTCCATATCTCCATGACGAGCTTATCCAAATTGGTCATACGACCGACACGCGTCGCCTCCACCCGGTAATTGACTCTCGTCACCGGAGAAAAAAGGGCAGATACAGAAATCCGACCGATCTCAGAAACCTTTTTCTCGTCGGAAGAAATGTAGCCAAATCCTTTTTGCGCCGTAACCTCTAGCGAGAGCGTGGCTTTTTTATCAGCCAAAGTCCCCAAAACCAAATCGGTGTTTACGACACTCACTCCCGCCGGAACCTCAAATTGTTCTGCAGTCACCGCACCAGGACCTTTGGCGGAAAGCTTGAACGACACCGGCTCATCTGATGGCAACATGAGACGGACTTTTTTGAGATTAAGGATGAGCTCGACCACGTCTTCTTTGAGCCCGGGGACGCGCGAAAACGCATGGGCAACACCGTCAATTTTCACGGAGGTAATCGCGGATCCCGGAAGCGACGTCAACAACACGCGCCGGAGGCTATTGCCCACGGTTTGACCGTATCCCTGCTCAAGGGGCTCAATGACAAATAATCCGTAATCCGGCCTATCGACCTCTACTTTGATTTTAAAAGTTGGCTCGTTCATAAAATACGTAAGATGAGCACTTGATGGTAAAAACATGTTGGCGCACGCGGGTCACGTGCTCTTCATGTTCCTCTATCATGTGCTAATCTCCCCTGTTAACGCGAATAATGCTCAACAATAAGCTGTTCGTTAATATCTTCTTTAATATCGCTGCGGCTGGGCAACCGGACTACTTTTCCCACCGGGCCCTTCCGCTCTAACCATTCGGGGATAACTTCAAGCGGCGAATCGATGAGTTTCTTGACCGCAGGAATCTCGAGCCCCTTGGTACCCAACGTGATCACGTCATTTGCTGATACTTCATAGGACGGAATCGATACTTTCTTCCCATTTACCAACACATGCCCATGCGTGACAAATTGCCGGGACGAAGCGCGCGTGGGACCTAGCCCTACACGAAAGAGCGTATTATCAAGCCGGCGTTCTAAAGACTCCAGAAGCTTCTCTCCGGTGTTCCCCAACTGTTTCCTCGCCCGGCTATAAATTCGACGGAACTGCCGTTCGAGAAGTCCATAGAGGCGCTTGACGCGCTGTTTTTCCCGAAGTTGTTCTCCAAAATCCGATGTTTTCCGCTTCCCCTTGCTCCCATGCATCCCCGGGGGAATGCCCAGGCGTTTAAGAAGATTGGCATGAGTTTTTGTACCCACGGTTTTCAAGCCCAGGTCAATGCCTTCACGCCTCGCTAATCTATTTTTTGGTCCAGTATATCGTGCCATATTATACCCTTCTTTTCTTCTTCGCTCTCACACCGTTATGTGGTATGGGGGTCACGTCAGCAATAAGAGTAATCGAAAGTCCTACGGCCTTGAGTCCCCGCAGCGCGGCGTCGCGTCCGGCCCCGGGACCCTTGATGTAAACCTCTACTTCCCGAAGCCCCTGTGCTTGTGCTTTACGCGCGACGGCCTCGACGGCGGTAGTGGCGGCATACGGAGTCGATTTACGGGCACCCTTAAATCCAGCCATACCGGATGATCCCCAACACAGAGTGTTTCCTTCCATATCCGTGATGGTCACGATCGTATTGTTGAAGGTCGCGGCAATAAATACTTTGCCTTTTTCTACAACGCGTTTGGTTTTGGTTGCCATATTATTTCTTTGCTTCGTCCGTCGTCTTTTCTGCTACTTTTGCTCGATCATCTTTTTTCAGTGCTCCGATAGTCACACGCTTCCCGCGCTTAGTCCGGGCATTACTTCGTGTCCGCTGGCCGCGTAAGGGCAACTTTTTGCCGTGCCGAAGGCCTCGATAACTGCCAATATCACGGAGCCTTTTAATATTATCTCCAATTTTCCTGCGTAAATCCCCTTCTACCATCGCTTGTTTCTCGATAATTTTGGCAATTCTTCCCACCTCTTCATCGGTGAGCGTCTTCACTCTCCGGCTGCTCTCAATCCCTGCTTCCAAAAGAATGGGTATAACATTTGTGCGTCCCACGCCATAAAGATACGTAAGCGCGATATCCACACGCTTGTCATTGGGTATGTCGACACCGATGATTCTGACCATTTTTTTAGTCTATAAAGTCATAAAGTCTATAAAGTTAAAAGTACTTTACGGACTTTAAGGACTTGAAAACTTTTGACTGATTTCATCCCTGTCTCTGTTTATGTTTCGGGCTTGGGCAGATGATGTACACCCGGCCCCTCCGATGGACAAGCTTACATTTGACACACATTGGTTTGACACTAGCTCGAACTTTCATATCAGCTATCAGCTATCAGCTATCAGCTATCAGACGGTCTGATGACTGACGACTGAAGACTGATGACTTATTTTGTACGGTACGTAATTCTTCCCTTCGTCGCGTCATACGGCGTCATCTCAAGTTTGACCCGGTCACCCGGCATAATCCTGATAAAATGAATCCGCATCTTACCGGACAAATGACAAAGGACAATCCTACCATTTTGTAATTTAACCCGGAACAATGTATTCGGAAGACATTCAGTCACTTCTCCCTCGACTTCAATACTGCCTTGATGCGCCATAAACAAAAAAACTAGCCCCATTACGACTATGGGGATATACATGAATGAATCTACAAATCTACAAATCTACAAATAAAATCCAAACATTGGAAGTATACCTTATAATACAGCGCGGGTCAATATCTCAGGCTCGCCAGTCGTTATAACGATCGTGTGCTCAAAAACAGCAGCAAGCGACCCGTCACGGGTACCTATCGACCATCCGTCGTCATTCACATAAACGACCGCGCCCAACCCACGTGCATAGATCACTTCAACGGCGATCGTCATACCCACGGCAAGTTGTGGCGTGGACGCTATCGGCGCTTTGAGATATCCCGGAATCTGCGGCGCTTCATGAAGCTGCCGCCCTACGCCGTGACCCACAAGTGTTTTGACGATACCATATCCCGCGCCTTCCACAATTTTTTGAACGGCTTCTGATATATGTCCGACACGGTTGCCGGCTTTAGCCTGGGCAATGCCTTCCCACATGGCCTGTTGCCCTACTTCTAAAAATTTTTCTTTTTCGCTTTTCAAAGCTAGGCTTTCCGGAGCAAAGCCTAGCTTTTTTTCTACTATTTTCGTCCAAGCAGTATCGGTATGAAATCCTTGATAGAAAAGACCGACGTCAATCGTTAACACATCACCGTCTTTGAGTACATAATTCGTAGGGATCCCGTGAACGACCACATCATTCACGCACAAACACGTCGCCCATTTGTATCCCTTCACGGTATGAAATGACGCCTGCCCGCCGGATTTCTTAATGAGCCGGTCTGCAAGCGCCTCGATCTCCAAAAGCGCGACACCAGGCTGCGCCCTCACGAGAAGTTGCTGAAGAATTGCGCCAATCTTGGCCCCCCCCTCCCGCATCGATTGTATTTCTGAAGGAGTTTTAGGAGTAATCATAAAGGATTTTACAGGAATTTAGAGGAATTTAGGATATGTTAAAGCAGATTTCGCTTTATAAGCTCCTCTTTAATTCGTGCGACAACATCTTCTTGATTCATACCCGTTGTATCCAATTCCCATGCGTCAGGAAGTTTTTGCAGTGGATCGGTGACGCGGGTTGTATCTTGATGATCACGTAGTTTTGTGTCTGACAAAACCTCTTCATGAGTTTTCTTTATCCCTTTTGCATCAAATTGTAACCATCTTCGATGAGCCCGTTCCTCAAGGGAAGCAGTAAGATAAATTTTAAGTTGCGCGTTGGGGAGTACCCGCAAACCAATATCCCGCCCCTCCATAACCACCGATTTTCCATGAGCCATATCCTGTTGACGGGCAACCATCCACTGGCGAACCTGGGGTATCGTGCCAACGTCTGAGGAACCGATCGCAACATCCTGTTTAAAAATCCTCTCAGTTACATCTGAATCATTTAATACTGCGACAAATGGATGAATGCTCGTACTAGAAGGAGGCATAAGCGAAATAGTAATTTGTTGGAGTTTTTTGCAAACAGAGTCAATATCTTTTGTGGAAATTCCCGCTTCAATACAGGCTAATGCGAGCATCCTATACATCGCACCGGTATAAATATAGGTAAGCTGAAGTTCTTTTGCGAGTCTTCCGGCGATGTCCCCTTTTCCTGATGCAACCGGGCCATCAATGGCAATTTGAAGTGGGGTGTTCATAAAAAATATGTAACAAAGTAAATACGACAATAAAAAACTGGATCCCGTCTCAAGGGCCGGGATGACAACCTTCTACTTATGAAGCGTGGGCCATGATTGCTTTATGCACCTCTTCGACCGATTGATCAGCATTGACTTCGATAAGCACGCCTTTTTGGCGGTAAAATTCGAGAACATCCTTTTCGCTTTCTTTGTAGATAGCCAAACGTGATTTAATTCTCTCCGGTGAATCATGAAGCTCACTACTGCCTTCATGGAGAGGCCGCGCTCGCTTAAGCAAACGCATGAGGGACTCCTCTTCCGAAAGATTGAGATAAAATACCCGCTCGACTTTATACCCGTATTTGTCGATCTTATCATCAAGGAACTTGGCTTGTTCAACGTTTCTTGGGAATCCGTCCATGATCCATCCGCCCTTGGCGTCATCTTCCTTAAGCCGCCATTTCCAAAGCACAAACATCTCGCTATCGGCAACATACTTGCCTTCCTGGAGTGATTGCCGGACAACTTTACCGATAATCCCTTGGTCATTCGCAGCCGCTTCTCGCACGAGATCGCCGGATGTAAGAATCGGTAATCCCAATTTTTCCGCGAGTAACTTAGCCTGTGTTCCTTTGCCTGACCCTTCCGGACCGTAGAAAACGATGTGCATACTATTTAATTACGAATAAAAACCATTCATTTATTTCATTATTCCTTATTCGATTATTCGATTATTCGATTATTCCTTCAGGAATCCATCATAATTTCTCATCACGAGTTGGGCTTCAAGTGCTTTGACTGTTTCCAATACAACAGATACGACGATGAGGACCGACGTGCCGCCGACCAACATTGTCGATACGCCGGTCGCCCCACGCGCGAGGGTCGGGACAATGGCGATCAACCCCAAAAAGAGTGCCCCCGCCAAGGTGATCCTCGTAAGAATATAGTTAAGGTACGCGGCGGTTGGGCTCCCGGGACGAATCCCCGGGATAAATCCGCCATATTTCTGTATTTCTCCTGCAATTTTTGTCGGATTAAAGGTAATCGCTGTGTAAAAATACGTAAACCCAATCACAAGAAAAAAGTATATAACATTGTAGGAAATACTGTTCGGATTGAATATTCCGGTCAATAACCTTCCGATGTTTACCAAAACCGGCTGCCCAGTCTGGCTAAAAAATCCGCCGACGAGAGAGGGCAATAATACGAGCGATACAGCAAAAATAATCGGTATGACACCAGCTTGGTTGACCCGGAGTGGAAGATAAGACGTCGATCCACCGTACACTTTGTTGCCGCGCACCCGACGGGCGTAGTGGACCGTAATCCTACGCACCGCTTCATTGACCGTCACGGTAGCGGCAATGACCCCCACTGCCAACGCCAAAAATACCACAATATTTCCGACCACTTCCGCCGTCACCGTCGATATCGTCTGTCCTATAACAACCGGAAACCGGCCCACGATACCTGCAAATATCAGAAGCGATATGCCGTTGCCAACGCCATAGGCGGTAATAAGCTCTCCCAACCACATGACAAATATAGTCCCCGCTGTCATAGTCAGGACAAGAGAAATGAGAGTCAATGGGTCAGCAACTCCTACAATCCCCTGATTTTTAAGAAGCGCGTACATGCCGATGGACTGGAGAACCGCCAGAGGAACGGTAATAAGACGCGTATATTGATTAATTTTTTCGCGGCCAAACTCCCCTTCTTTGGATAATTCCTCAAGCTTGGGAAATACAATCGTAAGAAGCTGGAGGATAATGGATGCGTTGATATAGGGGTTCAAGCCGAGCGCCATGATGGAGAAATTAACGAGCGTCCCTCCGGAAAAAATGTCCAGAAGTCCCAAAAATTGGTTTTGCGCAAATAGTGAAGCAAGCTTGGCCGTGTCCACGCCGGGCATGGGGATATGGGCAAAAAGCCGGAATGCGACAAAGAGAAAAGCGGTGATAAGAATTTTCCGGCGAAGTTCCGGAACTTTCCAACTGTTCAAAATGGGCGCTATAAGATTGTTCATCAAATATCATCGAATTACGAATGAAGCCCGAATATACGAATTCATTGGATAATTCGTATATTCGTACAGATTCGATATTCGATAATGTTATGACTCCGCTGTACCACCAGCTTTTGTAATAGCTTCTCTGGCAGATGCGGAGCATGGAACCTTAACCGTCAAGGCGACCGTAACCTCTCCGGCGCCTAATAGTTTCACCCGGCTGACACCAGCATCAATCATATGATATTTCCGAAGCGTTTCCAATGTAACAACCGTGCCTTTCGGCAGACCATTGAGTTTTTCTATCGCGATAGGAAACGCTTTAGGTTTTTGAGATCCGTTGCGGCCTTTGCCCCGCAAATACGGCAACCGCTTGACGAGCGGCGACTGGCCACCCTCAAAACCGCGCGGCATACTGCCGCGTGCCTTCTGGCCCTTTGTACCACGGCCGGACGTTTTATTTTTCCCGGAACCATGACCACGGCCGATGCGCTTCTTTGGTCGTCTGGTGAGCGATGGTAAATGCGATAAGTTCATAGTTATTTAATCTGAATATTTTTCAACTGTTTCAGAGCATCCATGGTCGCATAGACATTGGATGCTTGATTCTTACTTCCTAAAATCTTGGAGGATATATCCCGGATTCCTGCCGCTTCCACGACCGCCCGCACCGCGCCACCTGCGATAACTCCGGTACCGGGAGGAGCTGGTTTAAGTAAAATTTTGGCCGCGCCGCGCTTGACATAGACCTGATGTGGGATGGTCCGTCCCCGCATGGGAACGATGATTTGATGCTTCTTGGCATAACTGACGGCCTTTTTGACTCCTGATGATACATCCGGTGCCTGCCCGAGCCCTACCCCGACCCGGCCTTTTCTGTCTCCGACGACCACGAGCACTGAATATCCGGCCTTATTGCCTCCTTTGGTCTTTTTGGAAACACGGTTGACCTGGACGACTTTTTCGGCAAACTCTGATAGCCGCGGATCTGAACGTTGTTGATATTTCATAGTTCGATTTACTCACTATGACCCTGAATTTTTATCGAAGGGTCATATTAAAATTTGAGTCCTCCCTCCCGTGCGGCATCGGCAAATGCTTTTATGACACCATGATACCGGTTTCCTCCCCGATCAAATACCACCGAAGTAATGGTATGTTTCATGGCCAATGCGGCGATATCTTTGCCCATCTTCACGCCCATCGCCATATTTTTGCCGATCGAACGTTTGGACACTAGCGTACGCCCGGCCTCATCGTCAATAATTTGCACAAACAATGCAGTCCCCGACCGGTAGACAGCCAATCTGGGACGAGAGGCCGACCCTCGCACCACCGCACGGATGCGGCGTTGTCGAGATATTCTTTTGATTTTTCTATTTAGCATAATTATTTTGCTCCGGGAGCACCTCCCACGGCTTTGGCGGATTTACCCGCTTTTCTCCGAACATATTCACCGACATACTTGATGCCTTTGCCTTTATACGGTTCCGGCTTTTTCACGGCTCTCACGGAAGCCGCCACCTGTCCTACTGCATGTTTATCACTCCCTGCGACGATAATCTTACCTTCCGTCACGGATAATGTAATACCCGGGGGCGGCGTGATCGTAACCGGATGAGAAAATCCTACCGTTAATACAACGCTTTGTCCGTTCATGGTCGCTCGATATCCCACACCGGAGAGCTCCAAAGTTTTTGTCCAAAGGGTTGTGGCGCCTACAACCGCATTATGGAGTTCGGCACGAAAATATCCATGGAGCGAACGAGTATCCCTCTCTTCGTCCAGTCTCGTCACGGATACTTGATTTCCAGAGACGGAAACCGCAAGTCCCACAGGAATAGTCAAAACCCGCTCCCCCTTGGGCCCTTTCACCATAACAGAACTCCCTGATACATTCATGGATGCTCCATCACCCAACGTAATTGGCATTTTTCCGATTCGTGACATAAGTTATTACCAGACTTCACACAGTAATTCTCCGCCGATGTTTTTTTTCTTCGCGAGCTTGCCCGTCATGATCCCTTGGGGGGTCGAAAGAATTGCAACTCCCATACCTCCGACTACCGTGGGAATGGCATTACTTGCAACATAGATCCGCATCCCTGGCTTGCTTTTACGTTTCATATCCGTGAGGCTGGGGGTTTTACCCTCATACCGCAGTCGAAGCTCAAGCGTTTTTACCACGCGTTCCCCGGCCGAGCGAACGGAGGACAAATACCCTTCATCCATAAGAATCTTGGCAACTGCCTCTTTGAGTTTAGAATGCGGCAGAACCATAACGGTTTTACCCGCCATATACGAATTTTTAATCTGCGCCAACATGTCTCCTATCGGATCTGAAACCATAATATTATTGTTACCACGACGCCTTTGTCACGCCGGGTAATTCTCCTTTATGAGCGAGCTCCCGAAAACACAATCTGCATATTCCAAACTTCCGCATGAACGCCCGGTTTCTGCCGCATAACCCGCAGCGGTTTTTATGCCGGACGGCAAATTTTTGACTATGTTCAAATTTAACAACATCAGAAGTTTTCGCCATAATAATTATTTCTCAAACGGCATACCCAGATACGTCAATAACTTTTTGGCGTGTGTGTCGCTCCCGGACCTGGTCACAAATGTTACTTCAAATCCCCGTGTTTTATCAATAAGCGTATATTCTAGCTCCGCAAATATCGTCTGATCGCTTATCCCCAAGGTGTAATTGCCGTGTCCGTCAAAACCGGATGCCGATACGCCCCGGAAATCCCGCACCCTTGGGAGCGCAATGGTCACAAGCCTCGTGAAAAAATCAGACATAAAACGGCCCCGGAGGGTCACTTTGAGCCCAACGGCATCGCCCGCACGGAGTTTAAACGTCGAAATTGCCCGTTTGGCCCTTGTCACAGACGGCTTCTGGCCGGTGATGACGGCAAGCTGGGCCGCCACCTTTTCGATAACTTTCTTATCTGCGAGAGCCTCGCGGCCTATGCCGCAGTTAACGACAATTTTCATAAGACGCGGGATGGCCATAGGGTTGGTAATTCCCAAATCTGTCTTTAATTTCGGTATTATTTCTTTCTGATATGTTTCTTGTATAGTCATATGCATGAGTCGTATGAGTCTAATGGGTCAAATGAGTCACATGATTATAATTTCTGTTCACACTTCCGGCAGATGCGCTCCTTTTCTCCTTTGACTACAAGATATCCCACCCGTGTCGGTTGATTGCACTTCGGACAGACAAGAACGACCTTGCTTACTGCAATCGGTTTCGTAATTTCTATAATGCCTCCGGCCTGCTTCTCACCTTGCTTTTTCTTGTGGCGTTTATAGATATTCACGCCGGTCACGACCACTGATCCCAGAGCGGGAAACGTTTTTTCCACTTTTCCTTTTTTTCCTTTATCCTTTCCTGTCGTAACAATAATTGTGTCACCTTTCCGTATTTTCATAAGACTGGATTCTCGCGCCTAGCGCGGGAATGACAAAAAAACTAATACACTTCGGAAGCCATGCTGACAATTTTATGAAACCCCCGCTCCTTGAGCTCCCGGGCAACCGGCCCGAAAATACGGGTACCCCGAGGATTTTTATCATCTGCATTATCAATGATCACTCCCGCATTATCATCAAAACGGATATACGAGCCATCCTTGCGGTGATACTCTTTGTGTACCCGGGCGACGACGACTTTCACCATTTCGTCTTCTTTGACAAGCCCTGTGGGATCAGCCTTCCTGATGACACATTGCACAATATCTCCAAGACTTGCAAACTTGCGCTTAGAAGATCCGTAAATATGGATCACGACCATTTCCCTGGCCCCTGAATTGTCCGCAACTACGAGTGATGTACGTCGTTGAATCATAGTTTTTCGATAACGATAAAGTGTTTCCGTTTGCTCATCGGTATGGTTTCTTTCATTTTGACGGTATCTCCTACCTTGATATCCGGGAGTGTATTATGTGCCGCAAAACGATGGCTCTTGCGGACCGTCTTTTTGTACAGTTTGTGGGCGTACGTACGCACGACTTGTACGATGACGGTCTTTGTCATTTTGGTGGATATCACTTTGCCCGTCATAATTCTTCCTTTTCCGGTATTTGTCGATGGTGTCATTTCTTTTTTCATATGATGAATCTCAAGCCAGACTGTTATGATACCAGAGAAAGCTCCCGCTCGCGCATGATCGTTTTACTTACGGCAACAACGGTACGTTTTGTACGATATAAACGCAGATTTTTCATTTGCTTGGTCTTCCGTTCGACTCGACCTTTCAGCATCTCTGTTTCAAGCGTTTGTATCTGCTTGACAAGTTCTGCGTCAGACATGGCCCGTAATGATTGTTTTTCCTTTTTTTTCATAATTTACTCTTTCACGATAAACTTGGTCCGTACCGGCAACTTAATGCTCGCAAGCCGCATCGCTTCTCGGGCATCTTCCATAGGTACTCCTGCCATCTCAAACATAATTCGCCCTGGCTTGACGACTGCGACGTATTCGGCTACATCGCCTTTCCCACTACCCATACGGGTTTCCGGAGGCTTTTTCGTAATCGGTTTATGCGGAAAAATACGGATCCAGATACGCCCCCCGCGCTTCGTATAATGCGTGAGAGCGCGCCGGGCGGCTTCAATCTGCCGGCTTCCCACCCAACCGACCGTCAGAGCCTTGAGGCCAAATTCTCCAAAATTAACCTCACTCCCGCGGTACGCGAGTCCTCCGCGTTTTCCGCGGAATTCTTTTCTGTGTTTGGCCCGTCTTGGTGCAAGCATAAAAGCTATCAGCTATCAGCTATCAGCTATCAGACTGTCTGACGACTGAAGACTGAAAGCTGACGACTATCCATCAACTCTTTCTACAAATCCACACTTTTACCCCAATATACCCGGATTTTGTAAGTGCCGGGACAATGGCAAAATCTATATCTTCCCGGATCGTTGAGAGCGGGATCGTACCCGACTGAAATTTCTCGCGCCGGGCAATTTCTGCTCCGTTTATGCGTCCTGACAATCGAATACGGACTCCCTTAGCGCCTGCCGATATTGCCCGCTCAACCGCCTGATTGCATACCCGCTTATGCGGCATCCGGCGGACGAGTTGATCAGCGATATTGGTGGCAACGAGTGTGGCGTTCAAATTCGGCTCCTTGACCGGCTCGACGGCGATATCGACTTTGACGACTTGGGCTTTGCCCACTACGGTTTTTAATCTCTTACTTAATAAATCTTCCACAAATTTTTTAAGAATCTCCAGCCCGCTTCCTCCACGGCCAATCACCACTCCGGGACGTGAGACATGGACAGTGACTTTTACTTTATTAATCGACCGTTCAATTTCCACAAGCGCAAGCCCCGCGCTTTTCAGCTTGACCCCGAGTTGCCGCCGCAGTGCCACATCAGCCAACAGTAGTGTACTGTATGTCCTGCTGTCGGCGTACCAACGCGATGACCAGTTAAATACTGGTCCGATACGGAATCCTCTTGGATTTATTTTTTGTCCCATATATTTAGAAATTCCAAATCTCAAGTACCAAGTACCAAACAAACGAAATCAAGCACTAATATACAAACAACTTAATTAGTTCTTGTTTGTTTCTGTTTGTTGCTTTGCTATTGTTTGATGCTTGGCTTTTGGTGCTTGATGCTTACCTACTTCATCAGTCAACGTCACCCGTATATGGGTCATTCTTTTTTTAAACGCATGCGCCTGACCCTTGGATACCGCGTGCCAGCGCTTCATTGCCGGACCCGGTAGTACTTCTATTGATTTGATCCGCAGTAGCGTCGTATCTGCTTTTTTTTCTTTCGCCCCTGCTATAGCTGATGCCAAAACGTCTGCAAGCGGTCGGGCGACCCGTTTGGGCAATTGTCCTAATTTGACGAGCGCTCCCGCGGCCGTCAACCGATGAATCGAACGCGCTACTAATTGTACTTTGCGCGGACCCATCTTCACATATTTGGCAATCGCTGAAAATTCCATATATATAAGTCTATAAAGTCGAAAGTCTATAAAGTCTCTAAAGTCAAACTTTTAACTTTATGACTTTAAGGACTTTTGACTCATTACGTCTTATCCATCGTCCGCTTGGTCACCTGACCGTGACCACGGAACGTCCGCGTCGGACTAAACTCACCTAAACGGTGACCAACCATGGCCTCCGTCACGAATACTTCGATAAACGTTCGTCCATTGTGTACACCAAACCGGTGCCCAACGAAATCAGGAGAAATCTGACATGCCCGGGACCATGTTTTAATAGGCGTCCGCTCCCCGCCTGCTTTTTGGCGGTTCACTTTCACCAGAACCCTCGGATCTATGTATGGACCTTTTTTAGAACTTCGTGCCATAGTTTAGTTAAAAGTCTATAAAGTCATAAAGTCTATAAAGCCAAAACCGTACTTTACGGACTTTATGAACTTGTGAACTTTTGACTTATTTTTTTCTCTGTAATATAAACTTATCACTATACTTCTTAGGACTTCGTGTCTTTTTTCCCAATGTCCTCTTGCCCCACGGACTCTTTGGCGAAGACAACCCAATGCCGCTTCTGCCTTCTCCTCCGCCATGCGGATGAGATCGGGGATTTTGCGCAACTCCGCGGACCCCCGGACGGATACCCATAAGCCTGCTTGTACCGGCTTTCCCGATCACCCGGTTTTTCCACTCAACATTACCCACTTGTCCGACGGTCGCCCGGCAATTCCCCGAAAAAACACGTATTTCTCCTGACGGAAGCTTTAATTGTACACGATCTCCCTCTTTTGCCAAAATGCTCGCCCCAGTCCCCGCGCTTCGCATCATCTGGGCTCCTGCCCCCGGCTTGATTTCTACACAATGAACAAGGGTGCCTACCGGCATATCCCCAAGGGTCAAACTGTTGCCCGGTTTGATCTCCGCATTTTTTCCTGAAACAACCACCGCTCCCACTTCAAGTCCGACAGGGGCCAAAATATACCGCTTCTCACCGTCCTTGTCCTGCAATAACGCGACTCCCGCTGTGCGGTTCGGGTCATACTCTATGGCCAGTACGCGGGCAGAAACGCCCTCTTTATCCCGCCGCCAATCAATCAAACGGTAAAACCGTTTCTGCCGGCCGCCCTGATGCCGAACCGCAACATGACCGGACACATCACGACCAGAGTGTTTTTGAAGAATTTCGTGTAATTGTTTTGACCTTTTTGTATTCATGGTTAATCTACGAATCTACGAATATGCGAATCTACGAATGTATTCCTATTCGCAGATTATGCATTCGTAGATTACTCATTTCTTCTCCGTCTCTCCCGTCACTTCAAATGCGTCAATTTTTTGACCAGCTTTCAATTGTACAAGTGCTTTTTTCCAATCCACCCGCTTCACTTTCTTCGCCCGCTTACCCGCAGAACGAACCTTGCCATGCATCATGATCGTCCGGACCGACTCGACCGACACGCCATAAATATCCATAACAGCCTGGGCAATTTCCGGTTTCCTACTCCCCGCCGTCACGGCAAAAGTGTACCATCCCCGTGAGGCTAAATTTAGGCTTTTTTCCGTAATAACCGGCCGGATCACTGTTTGTTTCATACGCTTTTTTCTGGTCTATACCGCGACTTCAATACTGCAATTGCTTCTTTCATAAACACCAACGTTTGATGCGATAGAACGACGTACGCATGTAAATTTTGTGCGGACAAAATATCTATGTCTGCAATGTTGCGCGAAACTCTCGTTGTCAACTTCGCGTCGCTCCCGACTATGAGAAGCGTAGAACCTTTAACCCCATTGGCCTGCAAGGCTGCAGCCATTGCTTTTGTTTTTGAAAGTCCGCCAAGTCCGTCAATGACCATGAGTTTCCCTTCCAATTTCGCGCTGGTAAGTGCGCTGGCCAGAGCCGCACGTTTCATTTTTTGTGGCAAATCCAAATGATAATCGCGCGGGTGAGGTCCGAACGTGATGCCCCCGCCAACGAATATCGGCGCCCGAATGCCCCCGTGACGGGCCCGTCCGGTACCTTTTTGACGATAAATTTTGCGCGTCGATCCTTCTACCTGTCCACGGGTTTTTGTGGCGGCTCCCCCTTCACGTTGGTTAGCCAAATACACGCGGACGGCCTGAGCTACGAGTGCATTATTAATTTTTGCGCCAAAAAGCTCTGCGGGGATGGCAATAGTACCGACGGATTTCCCGTCAATCCCATGGACGGGAACGGCGATCGAAGAAGATTGGGGCGATTGGCTCGCCTCGCTGGAGCTACGGCGAAGCGGGGGATGTTGGGGGATTTTGGGAGATCGGGGGGATGTGGGAGAGAAACGAGTTTTAACCGTAGCGCGAGATACCGGTTTCGTTTTGACGACCGGCTTTTTGACAATTTTCTTTATAGCTTTTTTTACTTTTGGCATATATTAATTATCAAAGCGTAGCTTTGGGTATTTTACTTGGCTCTTTCTGAATGATAAGGAGGCCATTCTGGCCTCCTGGTACTAATCCTTTAATCGTAAGCGTGTTGGTCTCTGTGTTAATTGCCACAACCGACAATCCCCGCTGAGTCACGCGGTCGTTGCCCATCCGGCCGGCCATACGTTTCCCAAGATACACGCGTCCGGGTGTCGTTGTAGCCCCAATCGAACCCGGCGCCCGTTCTCGGTCAGACTGACCATGGGTACGCGGTCCCCCGGCAAATCCATGGCGCTTGACGACACCGGCAAATCCTTTACCTTTTGAGGTGCCCGTCACGCGGACGACATCCCCTACGGCAAATACATCACTCACTTTGACTTCCGTCCCCGGTTTATCCGTGTCGCTGAGGGCGGGAACCGTGAATGAACGTAAAAAACGGAGCTTATTGGTGAGCCCCGCTTTTTTTATGTGTCCCTCTTCCGCCTTGGAAATATTTCGTGTGGTACCGAATCCGAGTTGAATGCTTTTAAAAGTTGGCTTGTCTTCGACCTCGGTAATCCAACACGGACCGGCCTGAATGTGCGTGACCGGAATACGCTCGCCATCCTTAGCAAACATCTGCGTCTGATCTTTTTTGAAACCTAATAGTGCATTCATAACAAGAACGACCTCGGTTGAGGTCGTTATCTCATCCAAGACTTTTGATAGATCTAACCTGATATGAAACAATTGCTTATCATATCAAAGCTAAAGTATATCAGAGTATCTCCTCGCGTGCAACGCACGCGTGATTAGCACGTGATTTCATGTGCTCATCTCTTCTCACATCTTTATCTCTACATCCACACCTGCCGGTAAATCTAAATGCATGAGCTGGTCTATCGTCTTGTCCGTGGGCTCGATGATATCAATGAGCCGCTTATGGGTCTTAATCATAAAATCTTCGCGGCTATTCCTATCGATAAACGGGCTACGGGCGATATTATAATGCGCGCGGTCCGTTGGGAGCGGAACCGGTCCCACGACGCGGGCACCCGTCCTCACGGCGGTATCCAATATCTTCTGACAACAGTCATCTATGATCCTGCTGTCATACGCTTTTAAACGTACACGTATTCTTCCTTTAGGCATTATAACGAGAAACTTGACAAAAGCTCCTTAAGACAGATTAAGAAACTTAAGCAATGATCTTTGTGATGACTCCGGCCCCGACGGTGTGGCCGCCTTCGCGGATGGCAAACCGAAGACCTTCTTCGAGAGCGACGGGCACAATGAGCTTGGCCGTCATCTTGGTCGTATCTCCGGGCATAACCATTTCTACTCCCGTAGGAAGGGTCACTTCGCCCGTCACATCCGTGGTCCGGATATAAAACTGCGGCCGGTATCCCGTAAAGAATGGTGTGTGCCGTCCACCTTCTTCTTTGGCGAGAATATAGATTTCCGCTTCAAACTCGGTATGCGGCTTGACACTTCCCGGTGCGGCCAACACTTGTCCGCGCTCGACCTGATCCTTCTCAATGCCGCGAAGCAGAACGCCGACGTTGTCGCCGGCTAGTCCCTCATCGAGAAGCTTTCGGAACATTTCTACCCCCGTGACCACAGTGGTCTGGGTAGGTTTCATTCCGACGATCTCCATGGTGTCATTGACTTTGGCCTTACCCCGCTCGACGCGACCGGTGACGACTGTCCCTCTTCCTTTGATCGAGAAAACATCCTCGACCGGCATAAGGAACGGTTTATCCAGTTCTCGCACCGGTTCCGGTACATAGGAATCTACCGTATCCATGAGTTCCTGGATCGCTTTCTCTGCTTCCGGGTCGCCCTGAAGCGCTTTGAGTGCGCTTCCACGGATGACCGGAATTTTATCGCCCGGGAACTTGTACTTCGTGAGAAGCTCACGCACTTCCATCTCAACGAGATCCAAAAGCTCTTTGTCCTGTACCATGTCACATTTGTTCATAAATACGACGATAGCCGGTACGTTGACCTGGGCCGCAAGCAAAATGTGCTCACGGGTCTGAGGCATCGGACCGTCGGGGGCTGATACCACGAGTATCGCTCCGTCCATCTGGGCGGCGCCCGTGATCATGTTTTTGATGTAGTCGGCGTGTCCCGGCGCGTCAATGTGGGCGTAGTGACGTTTGACCGTCTCGTATTCGGAATGATGAATGTTAATCGTCACGCCTCGGGCCCGTTCCTCGGGAGCATTATCAATGTCCTCATATTTGAGGGCTTTGGCAAGTCCAAGTTTAGCCAGTACATGCGTGATAGCAGAAGTTAATGTAGTCTTTCCATGATCCACGTGACCAATGGTACCAATATTCAAATGGGGCTTTTTGCGGTCAAATTTTTGCTGGTCTGCCATAGGTCCTCCTTAATAAATACTACCAATATTACCAATACTACCAAAAAACAATACTACCAATAAAAAAATTATTTTTTCAGAACCTAATAATTGTATCACAGGTCAAACTCTATTAGCAATGATCTTTTCCTGAATATTCCTGGGAACCTCCTGATAATGCGACGGCTCCATATAATAGGTGGCTCTGCCCTTGCTCATACTCCGCAGAGTTGTCGCGTAGCCGGAAAGTTCTGAAAGCGGGACGAGCGCTACAATGACCGTCACAAAACCCCGCTTGGTCGACCCCTGAATTTCCGCACGTTTAGACCCCAAATCTCCGATGGCGTCCCCCATATACTCATCCGGGGTCGTAATCTCGACTTTCATGATGGGCTCGAGAATGGTCGCCCCCGCCTGCTTGACGGCCGCCTGGAGCGCCATGCTTCCGGCAATTTTAAATGCTATCTCGCTACTATCCACATCATGATAGGTGCCGTCGTAGAGAGCAACAGCCATATCGACCAACGGATACCCGGCTATCACGCCATTTTCCATGGCTTCACGGACACCCTTTTCTATGGGGGAAATAAATTCTTTCGGAATCGCACCCCCCTTAATCTCATCAATAAACTCATATCCCTCACCACGATTCTTGGGTTCAATACGGAGAAAACAATGTCCATACTGCCCGCGGCCACCGGATTGTTTGATATACTTCCCTTCGGCTTCCGCTTCTTTTGTGATTGTTTCTTTATAGGCTACCTGAGGAGCGCCGACGTTGGCTTCTACGTTAAATTCCCGCTTCATGCGGTCGACGAGAATCTCGAGGTGGAGCTCACCCATACCCCAAATGATGGTCTGATTGGTCTCGAGATTGCTTTTTATCTTAAACGTCGGATCTTCCTCAGAGAGACGCTGGAGGGCAAAACCCATCTTTTCCTGATCGTTTTTCGTCTTGGGCTCGATTGCCAGGGAAATAACCGGGTCCGGGAAGGTAATCTTTTCGAGAATAATCGGTTTTTCTTCATCACAGACCGTGTCTCCGGTAATGGTATCTTTAAATCCGACAACGGCGACGATTTCCCCAGCATAGGCTTCTTTGATTTCCTCGCGCTGGTTGGCATGCATAAGAAGGAGCCGTCCCACGCGTTCTTTTATGCCTTTAATCGGATTGTACGTATACGAGCCGGATACAAGCTTGCCGGAATAGATACGGACATAGGTAAGTTTACCCACATGCGGGTCAATTTGAATTTTAAATGCGAGCCCGGAAAACGCTTCTTCGCTCACCCGCTTGCGCTCGACTTTCTCATTCGTCTTTGGATGGAGTCCGGTGACTGCCGGAAGATCGAGGGGCGACGGAAGGTAATCAACGACCGCGTCCAAAAGCGGTTGGACGCCTTTATTCCTAAGGCTCGTCCCGCAATAGATAGGGACAAGTTTGTAGGCGATGACGGCCCGCCGGAGTGCCGCCTTGAGTTCATCGAACGTAGGCTCTACCCCGGATAAAAACTTTTCAATGAGAATATCATCCGTCTCGCTCACCCGCTCAACCAACGCTTTACGGCTTGCCTCAACTTCTTCCAAAAGTTCGGCTGGTATGGGGATCTCGTCATAGGTCGCGCCCAAATCGTCGCTATTCCAGACATATGCTTTGCGCGTCAAAAGATCAACAAATCCTTTAAATTCATGTTCGCGGCCAATGGGAACAACCATGACGGCAGTCCTGGCCCCAAGACGTTCTTCAATCGATGCAATTGTTGCCCTAAAGTCCGCACCGATTTTGTCCATCTTATTAATAAAGCAAAGTCGCGGCACGTTGTACTTGTCCGCCTGATGCCAGACAGTCTCGGATTGACTCTGTACCCCTTCTTCTGCGTCCAACACGGTGATGCCACCGTCGAGGACCCGAAGACTGCGTTCGACCTCTGCGGTAAAATCCACGTGTCCGGGAGTATCGATAATATTGAAACGATACCCCTTCCAAAACGTCGTCGTTGCTGCTGATACAATCGTGATACCACGCTCCCTCTCCTGGTCCATCCAATCCATGACCGTCGTCCCCTCATCGATATCCCCGATTTTATAGCTCCTGCCCGTGTAGTAGAGGATGCGCTCAGTGGTCGTCGTTTTGCCGGCATCAATATGGGCAATGATACCGATATTACGGACGCGGTCCTGCGGAAGATCGCGGTTTTCTGTTTTATGTACTTGTGGTTGGGCCATAATAATAAAAAAACTGCTCCGACCCCGAAGCAGTCACCCCTTGCTTCTTACCTGTCTATTATATAAAGGAAGAGAGACAAAGTCTAGAGCCGGACGAGGAGGGATATGTCATCACGCTGGGTGCCGCGGCGGGTGACCTCATTAAGAATGGTTTCAACAATCTTCTTTGGGGATTCTTTCGTGGGATTTACCGCAAGCGCGTTGATATCTTTCAAAGACAAAACGTCTTTGATGCCGTCGGTAGCGATAAGAACCGGCTGATCGGATGGAATGGTCATCACGTCAGGCTGATAGCTGAACTCCGGAATTTTTCTATCTCCAAGTCCGATGAAACGTGATACGTTACTCGGATATTTTGTTGGATCTATCCAATGGTCAATAAGTTCATCAGGCTTGTACCAAGCAGATTCTTTCCACAGATATAATTGAACGTCTCCTATGGAAACGATCTCGTCTCCATGGCTTTTGTGGATGAGAAAACACGCAACACAGCTTGCGTACCGAGGATGAATCCGTTCAGCGTGAACATTTAATTTCTCAGCTATAGTATCTGCTTTCATTTTTAACGTTTTTTCGTGTGCAGTGTCGTAAAAAGAAGGAAATTTTTCAGCAACAGCAAGCGCAATTTCTCTACCCATGACATCTCCCGTTGTAAATTTTGGATTATTCCATCCGTCCACAACACAAATAATGTAATCTCCACCATCAAGCGGATGAACCTGTATGACGTCCTGATTGCGTTTGAATGGGAGGAGGTTGTAGGCGATGTGGTGTTTAGGGATTGTCCTAATAGTATATTTCATACTCCATCTCCATTGACAACAAAACGACGGTCGCGGTAGTGTTGTCAATCCAATACATGTGGGGAAAGCTCGTAGCCGGAAGAGCGCACCACGTCACTGATTTTTCCTTCAGCTATCCTTGAATCATCAAACTCCACGTCAAGCGTTTGGCGGGCATAACTGCAGGAAGATTTGACACCGATGTCCTCCAGGTCGCTTTCGATGATGAGCGGACAGCTCGTACAATGCATGCCGATTACGTTGTAAGACTTTTTGATCATGGAATAACGTTAAATGATCCCGTATACATACCCATGGAACAGGCAAATGTGAGTGGGCCGGACTTTTGAGGCGTAAAGACAATTTCTTCCTGCCCATTGACGGGTAAAATTTTAGAAATTCCCAAACCGGGAATGGTAAACGCGCGGGCGCAGCTTTGTGCGTTGTCCGCGATCAACCGCAACCGGACAGGAACACCGACCTTGAGAGTCGTTGCGTCTGCCGAATACCCGTTACTTCTCACGTTCATCACCACCTGTTGCATACCATCGCTGGCGACTCCAGCGACAACCCCTTGCCTGGCCAACGCAAGCTCGTCAACACTCATCGTTGCCGCCCGATACAGAGTACCGATGGTAAAAAACGAGCCGGTCAATCCCACCCCGCCGCTTATGGAAACCAAAGCAAACAGCGCCACAATCCCGGATGCAACATACGTAAAAATTTTACGTTTAAGAAGCGTAAGAACTGCGGTGCCGAGCAAAACAAACACGGGGCTAGTACCCAGAACAAACGCGCCCATGATCCCTGCCCCCAACCATGGACTGCCGGAGGCCACAGCGACTAACATCGTCGCCTGCGTGATACCACAGGGCATGAATATCGTAAAAAATCCGAGCGCAAGCGGGGCAAACGAAGATTCGTCGCGGCTGATACCCCGCAGTAGCCGGTATGCCCAACGAGGCGGAGTAATCACCGCGTAGCGGAAGATCGGATGAAGATCGATGATGCGTGCCGCTGTCGCTAACATAAAAAGCCCGGCTACAATCTGCACGAATCCCATCACCATGGGAGACAAAACGAGTGTCGAACCGAGCATTCCTAAAAGGAATCCAAGGATGACGTGCGCGACGAGCTTGGCGCCGAGAAACATGCCAATTACCCCAAAACTCACTGATTTTTTTTGGGAACCCTCAATAAGCCCGGCTTCCGTCGTTTGGGAGACGGATGAAGCAAGTAACCCGCCTTGCACTGCCAGGCACGAGATGCCACCAGTCGTCAGTCCCGTCAAAAATGCCAACCACACTGTATTCATACGAAATTTCGAGAACCGTGTTGATAGTCTACTGAAAAGATGTATGCTTGACAACCACAAAAAATTTCTTTATTATCATTATATCCCTGTAGGGGGGATAAAAGAAAGTAGGGGAGTATGCCGAAGGGAATGCCGAGAGACCAGTCAATTGAACGAACTATTCTTCACCGGCTAAAAATAGCTCGGGGACACTTGGATAAAGTCATCGGAATGGTAGAAGAAGACCACTACTGTATCGATGTGGTCCACCAATCCATGGCCGTCCAGGCGGCGCTACGGGAAGCGGATCATTTGATCCTGAAAAATCATATGCAAACGTGTGTGGCTGACTCCATCCGGAAGGGTGACGCAAACGACGTCATTGATGAAGTGATGAAGATCATGGAGAAGAAGTAATCATCGAATAACGAATGAAGCCCGAATATGCGAATGAGAATGAATTCGTAGATTCGTATCAATTCGATATTCGATGATAAAAATTATATGGATAAGATTATTGTGACTATTACCGGACTTCTTTCGATAGCAGGCATCTATTGGTTTTTCTTTGGAAAAAAGGAGGAAACTGTTATGACGGCCTCAGATACATGGACCATCACCGTGGATGGCGGGTATAAACCCAATGTCATAAAAATTCCGAAAGATAAACCGGCAACGATTACCTTTCTTCGCAAGGACGAAAACAATTGTCTGGAGGAGGTCGTATTCCCTGATTATAAAATCAAGGAATATCTACCATTAAATAAAGAGGTCACCATCACCCTCCCCTCTCCCCATAAACCATCAAGCTTCCATTGTGGCATGTCTATGTTCCAAGGAAAAATTGAAACTGTATGAAACAAAATACTGAAGAGCTTATAAAAAGGCACGCGTACTTCAATCGAAAATTTTTTGCCCGCTGGGCTCCATATTACGATCTTGTAGCCTTTGTCCTTAAGCCGCTCAGGTATGATGCGGCAAGGCGTCTTCAACTTCCCCACGATAGTCGGGTGCTCGATGTGGCTACTGGAACCGGAGAGCAGGCACTCGCGCTGGCTAAGGCGGGCTACGACGTGACTGGTATAGATCTTTCACCGGATATGCTCAAGCGGGCAACAAAAAAACGTACGTCGAGTATAAAACTAAAATTTGTTCATAGTGACGCAACCCAACTTCCCTTTACATCAAATTCTTTCGACGCCACGACGATATCCTTCGCACTTCACGATATGCCTTATGAAATCCGCTTGCTTGTTTTGAAAGAAATGATACGCGTCACCAAAAATAACGGCATTATTATGACTATTGATTATTTAGAACCTTCTAAGGGCCTTCTTGGAGCAATTACCTACAGATTTGTACGACGTTTTGAGACCCCCATGTACGAGGATTTTATTCATAAGGGATTATTGATCCACCTTACTAAAGTCGGACTCGTTCCACAAACCCAAACAACACTTTTTATCGGTCAAATAAAAATTTGCAAAAATAAAAAATAATATGAAAACATCGTTTCCCATCATCGGTATGCATTGCGCAAGTTGCGCGCGGCTCATCGAAAAAAAGCTGAAGAAGACTCCGGGAGTGACAGACGCGATGGTCAATTATGGGAGCGAACAAGCATCTGTCGAGTTTGATGAGGCATCCTGCAATGTAGAAACGCTCGGGCGGGCGGTCGAGAATATTGGCTATAAAGCTATCATCGAGCCGATGACAGGGCCTGGCCCTGTCAAAAAAACAACGGATGAAATGAAAGAGGAAGCAAAAAAGAAAGAGCTCTCCGATCTCAAAATAAAAGTGGTTGTTTCAAGCGTTTTGAGTGTTTTCATCGTCCTTGGGAGTTTTCCGGAATGGTTTGGTGGGGCGATGTCCGCCATCAGCGATCAGCTATCAGCAACGCTTACCAATCCCCTTGTGCTTCTCGGACTCACCATTCCCGTCCAATTTTGGGCCGGGTGGGGATTTTATCAGGCTACGTGGTCGGGTCTTAAAAACCGCGCAGCAGGTATGGATACCCTGATTGCAATCGGCACGAGCGCCGCATTCGGATTTTCCGTCCTCACTACACTTTTTGAACAGCAACTTCGCGCGGCGGGCTTCCCTATTATCATGTACTACGATACCGCGGCCGTCATCATAGCGCTCATCCTCCTCGGCCGGTATCTCGAGGCCAAAGCGAAGGCGCACACGAGCGACGCAATCAAAAAACTTCTCCATCTGCAGGCAAAGACTGCTCGCGTAATCCGAAATGGGCAAGAGATAGATATACCCATTGAAGAGGTCAAAACAGGTGATACGATCCGCGTCCGACCGGGAGAAAAAATCCCTGTAGACGGAAAAATTACCGACGGATCCTCAAGCATAGATGAATCCATGGTGACCGGCGAGTCGATGCCCGTGGATAAAAAAATTGACGATCCGGTCATTGGCGCCACCATCAATAAAACCGGCACATTCCTCTTTTTGGCGACAAAAGTGGGAAGCGACACAATGCTTGCCCAAATTGTCACGATGGTTGCCCAAGCCCAAAGCTCACGCGCACCTATCGCGCGCCTTGCCGATGTCATCTCCTCTTATTTTGTACCCATCGTTCTCATGCTTGCCGCGGCCACATTCGTCATCTGGTACGACGTCGGGTCATTTGCAGCTGCCTTCACCAACATGATTGCCGTCCTGATCATCGCCTGCCCCTGCGCGCTTGGCCTCGCGACCCCAACGGCCATCATGGTCGGAACAGGGCGGGGCGCAGAACGCGGAATCCTCATCAAAGACGCCCAGGCACTGGAGATTGCTCATAAAACAAAGATCGTAGTATTTGATAAAACCGGGACCCTTACCCGCGGCGAGCCCAAAGTCACCGATGCGGTGTTTGTCGAATCACTCAAAAATATCGATGAACTAAAAGCGGCAATAGTAGCCGTAGAAAAAAACTCAGAGCATCCATTGTCCAGGGCAATCGTAGATTATATCGGGGAGATAAGAGGGGTCAGGGATACAGGGGTAAAAAATTTCGCGGCTATTGAAGGGTTTGGCGTGAGAGGCGACGCAACCGTAGCCTCAAGGCCTGGCCTTGAGGCTAACACATTACGGGTGCTCGTGGGAAACAAAAAACTTATGGAAAAAGAGCGTGTTGGAGTGGAAACCTCACTGGATAAAAAAGCGAACGAATGGATGCATGAGGGGAAAACACTTGCCTATGTCGCAGTCAACAATAAAAATGTCGCACTATTTGCAATAGCCGATACCATCAAGACGGAAGCCAAAGAGATGGTCACTTCTCTCAAAAAAATGGGGATTGCCGTATGGATGATCACCGGGGATAACGAAGTGACGGCCCGTGCAATTGCCAAACAAGCGGGTATTGATAACGTCCTTGCCGGTGTATTACCGCAGGAAAAAGCGGAAAAAATCAAAGAACTCAAGCAGTCGTCAGTCGTCAGTCGTCAGTCGTCAGATAGTCTGAAAGCTGAAGACAGACAGCTGAAGACTTCTGTCGTTGCGTTCGTTGGGGATGGGATCAATGACGCGCCGGCTCTTGCCTCCGCTGACGTCGGGATTGCGATGGGAACCGGCACGGATGTGGCGATAGAATCAGCCGGTATCACACTCCTCAACCGCGATCTGCGCAGCGTAGTGACCGCGGTGAATCTCTCCCGCGTGACCCTTGGCATCATCAAACAAAATCTTTTCTGGGCATTTGGCTATAACGTCATCCTCATCCCTGTGGCCATGGGAGCACTCTACCCCATCACAGGATGGCTCCTGAATCCCGCCCTCGCCGCATTTGCCATGGCGGCAAGCAGCATATCCGTCGTCGGTAATTCATTACGGTTGAAAGGAGTAAAAATATGAACAGTGATACGAAAATCATCATCGGTGCGATTGCAGCAAGCGTTGTAATTATCGCGGGAGCGGTATTTCTTTTGGGTAAAGACAACAGTCCCAAGCGTGCTGCGCTCGGGGAAGCCACCATGACGATTGATAAAATATTTGAGGATTTCGGCGACATGAAGCCTGATGAGGAAAAAACCGCTGTATTTACCATCACCAATACCAGCGACTCTATCTTGCGGCTTTGGGGCGTCTCTACATCTTGCGACTGCACGTTTGCGAGCGTAATAATAGACGGTGTGGCGAGTGGAGAATTTAATATGCCCGCCCACATGATCGCGTCACTGAAAAATTGGATCGGCGAAGTGCCTGCCAAACAAACGGCAACACTCAAGGTCACCTACAAGCCGAAAATCATGCCGGTGACCGGCATCGTCACGCGGCAAACACGGTTTGCAACCAATGATCCGAAGAATGCGGAAGTGGAGGTGTCGGTAAAGGCAAATGTACTCTGAGATGTGTCTCATGGGGACCAATGAGTCTTATGAGTCCCATGGAATATGAATATCATAAATACAGTATCGCTCATCACGGCCTTCTTCGGTGGTATGGTGGCACTCTTCGCCCCGTGCTGTATCACCTATCTGTTGCCGAGCTATCTCGCAAATATTTTCCGCAGCCGCGAGAAGGTCGTCGCGATGACCATCATCTTTGGCCTGGGAATTGCCACGATCCTCGTCCCGATGGCCCTGGGCATACGGGCAGTGGGACAAATCTTCCAGCAATATCATACACAAACCTATATCGTGGGCGGCGCATTCATGATCCTCTTGGGACTCATGGAACTTACCGGACGAAAAATTACGATTCCCATGATTCACCTGACGATTGACCTCACAAAACGGAATGACCCGTGGAGCGTCTATCTCATGGGGGTATTCTCCGGCATCACATCGTCCTGCTGCACACCGGTCTTGGCCGGAATCCTGACGCTCAGCTTTCTCTCTCCAACATTTTTCTGGGCGGGGCTTGCCGGGATCTTCTATGTATTTGGTATGGTCGTGCCGCTCGTCGTCATGGCCCTCATCCTCGAAAAAATGAATTGGGCCAAACTTCCGAAACTCAAAAATAAAACCATACTCATCGCGGGAAAACATGTGTTGATCACTGACGCGATAGCGGGCGTCATCTTTATCCTGGTTGGCATCACCTTCACAATACTCGCCCTTACCGGTAATATTGTCATGGGTCAAATCCAACCATTGGAACAAATGATGGGTACTGGTGTCGCAAGCGTCGTTCGGACGCTTCGCGCCATCCCCGGAAGTGAGCTCATATTTACCGTGTTGTTCATCATCAGTATTGGAGTATTCATTAGTAAAAGGAGGAAGTCATGAAAAAACGATCCACGTCATTTGCTACGTCATTTTCCAAATTACCGCATAAAAATATCGTACTATTTTTTATCATAGTGAGCATGACGCTCATCGCATTTAACCTCGGGAGAAATGAAACGCTTTTGCGTCGCCTCATTGCAAGTCCGTTAAGCGTCTTCCAATCATCAAAAGAATCCGTGTCTGCTAAAGAATTAAAAAAACTCCTTGCGAAAAAGGACTTTGCATTTATCAATGTCCACACCCCCTACGAAGGAGAAATAGAAAAAACCGATACATTTGTCGCCTACGATCAGATGGTCGCCCAAAGCGCGAGTTTACCAAAGGATAAAAATACGCCTATCATCCTTTACTGCAAAACCGGCAGGATGAGTGGCGAAGCTATCGTAACCATGCAAAAAATGGGCTATACCAACGTCCGGCATCTCGTGGGCGGTATGGATGCATGGACAAAAACAGGAGGAGCATTGCTCGACCTTTCTTCAATCGAAAAAGAGGTGTTGCCGGAGGGAGGCATTGAGCTTCCCATCACATGGGGAGATATTGGCCCGAGACTCATCGCTCTGGGTGTCATCGATGAAACGAAGTTTCGGAAAGCCGTGAACCTCACGCCTGAACAAGAAGAGATCCTCACCAAAGGGTCAGACAAAAAAATCACGATTGACACGACGAATGGGCAGTTTGTCGTAGACATGCTCTGGGCCATGGGCCTTGCCCAAAAAAGCATTGTCTATGAAGAAGGGCCTATGGGCCGGGAATATAAAAAGGATGCAGGAAACTTTGCCTCCACCGGCGGGTGGAGTCTCGCGCGCGGCGCGGCTATGCAGTACCTTAACCGGTTTGACCTCGTGGTACTCACCCCGGAGCAACAGAAAAAAGTCGGCGAAATTGCCCAAAATGTCTACCGCCCGTGTTGCGGCAACTCGACCTGGTTTCCCGACTGCAACCATGGCATGGCAGCCCTCGCTGCCATTGAACTCATGGTCGCGGCGGGAATTGATGAAAAAGCAATCTACCGCAACGTGCTCGCGCTCAACACCTACTGGTTTAGTGATACGTATGTGACGATTGCCACACATTTTGCCCGCCAGGGAATCCCCTGGAAGGAGGTCGATGCAAAAATGATATTGGGCAAAGACTATTCAAGTGCGCAGGGGGCACAGGCAATTGCCAAAAAAGTCGGTCCACTTCCCTACAAGCCGCAGCAACAAGGCGGGGGGTGTGGAGCCTGACAATAATCAAATACTACCAATCCGACAAATACTACCAATACTACAAATGAAAAAAGAAAGTAAACCCATTTTCTATGGAGCGCTTGCAAGTGTAGGACTCTTGAGCCTTTACGCCGTCACGATGACTCTTTTGAGCGGTTGGGGGGCGGCGGTCGAGCAGTTTAGCGCTCTCTGGTATCTGATGGTTCCGCTTGCTGCCGGCTTTGGCATACAAGTTGGGCTGTACACAAAACTTAAAGCCACAATTCGGGAGCGATCCAAAGGAGCGATTGCTGCAGGCGGCACGTCTGCAGGGGCGTCGATGCTTGCCTGCTGCGTCCACCACGCGACGGATGTGCTCCCTCTCCTGGGGCTCTCCGGCCTAAGTTTATTTCTCACACAATTCCAAAAACCCATCCTCATCATAAGCTTGGGCATCAATGTTTTGGGCATCTACGTCATCTTCAAGCATATAAAACATGAAACGGTCTCCAAAACAACCTTAATACTCATGACTATTGCTTCCGTTACTCTCCTTGCGGTATGGGGAATTGCAAGTCAACGCACGTTGAACGAAAAAACCTCACTATCCCCCGCTACGCTCGCATGGGAAACGAAAGAACACGTCGGCGGCAATGTCACGGTTGCAGTCACCCCCATCACACTCCGGCCGCTCTTTCCTGCATCATTTGACGTTGCCTTTGAAACACATTCCGTTGAACTCGACTTTGTGATCGAAAGTGTCGTCCGCCTCACTGATGAAAAAGGCACCCGTTATACGCCGCATTGGCAGGGTTCCCCTCCCGGAGGACACCACAGAAAAGGAACGCTCGTATTTACCCCGGATATACCCAAATTAACAATACTAACGTTAGAATTTATCAAAATCGCCGGAATCCCAAGCCGAACATTTAAATGGGAAGTCAATAAACCATGAAAAAATTACTCATCCCGATACTCTGCGCTCTTCCCTTTGTGGGAATTGCGCTCTGGTTTATCACCGGGAAAAATGCCGGTAACCTCCTAACGTTTGGTCTTATTCTTGCGTGCCCGCTCTCGCATATGTTTTTGATGGGTCATGGGAATGCAAAAAAGGAGCATAAACACTAGTTTCTATTAAGGGAGCATGAGTGATGGGCTTAAGGTATTATAGAGATATGCAAACCATAACAATGTTTGAAGGCCAAAAAATCCGTCGGACATGGGATAGTAAAAAGGAAAAGTGGTATTTTTCGTAAACGAAACGGTTACAAACCGTAACCGGTCGAACGTGGTCAGCGGATCAAATTATCTTCCACAACTATTTAATAAGAAAAATAATATTATGCAAACAGAAATTTTGTAATTCATTCTTATGAAGGAAATACCAAAAACTCAAATCATAATCTACGAAGCAGAAAATGGTAAAACGCGCATAGAGGTGCGTTTTGAGAATGAAAATGCATGGTTGACGCAGAAACGAATAGCAGAATTGTTTGATTGTAGTATTGATAATGTTTCTTTGCATCTTAAAAATATTTTCTTTGAGCACGAGCTTGATCCAAAAGCAGTAATCGAGGAATACTCGATAACTGCCAGCGACGGCAAGCAATACAGAACGAAACATTACAACCTGGAGGCCATTATCTCCATCGGATACCGGGTAAATTCAATACGAGGCACCCAGTTTAGGATTTGGGCAACGGAGCGTCTTAAAGAATATATGATCAAAGGGTTTACCTTGGACGATATCCGTCTCAAGCAAGGCGGACACAAGTCCAGATACTTTGAAGAACTTTTGCAACGCATCCGCGATATCCGCAGCAGCGAGCGGATGCTCTATCAAAAAATCACGGATATATATGCAACAGCTATCGATTATCGTAAAGACGCCAAAGAAACAGAACTTTTTTTCCAGACGGTACAAAATAAGATGCACTACGCCGTAACCGGAAAAACTGCGGCCGAGATTATCTCCGAGCGCGCAAGTCACATCAAGCAAAATATGGGACTGACGAACTTCCCGGGGATGCATCCGATCAAACGCGATATTTATATAGCGAAAAACTATCTTGATGAAAAAGAGCTGAAACTTCTCAACCGCGTTGTTGATGCTTATCTATCATTTGCTGAAATCCAAGCCCAAAGTGAACATGTAATGAAAATGGCTGATTGGACTGGCAAACTTGATGAATATTTGTCTCTGATGGGGAAAGGAGTGCTTCAACATTCGGGTAGTGTGAGCGCAATTGATGCCGAGACGAGAGCGGAGAAAGAATTTGCCTCCTATAAACGGGTGCAAGACAAAAACTACATTTCAGATTTTGATAAAATAGTAAAGAGGTTGGCAAAAAAAAGTAACAAATGATAAAGAACAAAATAACATTCCCGGAACACAAAGAAGTGGGCATTATGAGTGAATTTACAGTAATCTGATATGCAAATAAAAACAATCTTAACATGTCCAAAATGTGGAGAAGCGCAGAAAGCCACTATGCCAATAGATGCCTGCCAATATTTTTACAAATGCCAAAAGTGCGGTGAGATGTTAGAATCAAAACTAGGAATATGACAAACTGAAATTAGAGTTTACTGAAAAAACACATGATAAATAAAAGTAAAAAGATGATTGTTCAAGGTAGAGAAATAAATATTATTCTTCAAAAAGATAATGAAGATTTCATTTCCCTTACCGATATATTGAAAGCAAAGGATGGTGATTTCTTTATTTCCGATTGGCTCAGAAATAGAAATACCGTTGAATTCCTGGGAATATGGGAAAAGCTACATAACCCAAATTTTAATTATGGCGAATTTGCCACAATTAAAAGTCAAGCAGGATTGAACAGTTACAAAATAAGCGTAAAAGAGTGGGTCAAAAAGACGAACGCTGTCGGTCTCAAGGCAACTGCGGGACGGTATGGGGGGACATATGCCCATAAAGATATTGCTTTTGAATTTGGCATGTGGATCAGTCCTGAATTTAAAATTTATCTCATCAAAGAGTTTCAGAGACTAAAAAATGAAGAGAGTGAAAAATTACTCTTGGGTTGGGATATAAAACGCACGTTAGCAAAAATAAACTATAAAATTCATACAGATGCTATCAAAGAACATTTGATCCCTCTCCAACTTACGAAGCCAGAAGTCAATGTAATCTATGCCACGGAGGCTGATGTACTTAATATGGCATTGTTTGGTAAAACCGCCAAAACGTGGCGTGATGAACATCCATCCAAAGACGGCAATATTCGTGATTATTCGAATGTAACTCAACTGGTGGTGCTGGCAAATCTGGAAGGAATAAACGCCGAACTTATCCGACGCAAATTGCCTCAAAATGAACGCTTAATACAGCTAAATATTATTGCAATTACTCAAATACAGTCACTGGTAGGGAATAAATCAATACAGCAATTGAAATAATATTGTTTCAATATGCAAACAGAAACAAATTTGACCTGTCCAAGATGTGGAAAAGCGCAGAAGGCGACTATGCCCACCAATGCCTGTCAGCATTTCTATAAATGCCAAAAGTGCGGTGAGATGTTAAAACCAAAAGAGGGAGACTGTTGCGTCTTTTGTTCGTATGCCGATAGCAAGTGTCCGTCAAAGCAGTAGGATCATGCCTTTCTATGAATTTCGATTACACCGTTACGACCAAGAAAGCGTTTGATACAGCCGTGAAATCGGTTGAAGAGGAAACGAAAACCGCAGGGTTCAGGGTGCTCTACATTCATGATGTCGCCGCTACTTTGAAAGAAAAAAGTTTTCAGATTGAACCGTTTAAGATTATTGAAATCTGCAATGCCAAAAGCGCGTATGCAGTATTACAGGCAGACATAAAGATTGGGCTTTGTTTGCCGTGTAAAATAAACGTGTATCAAAAAAATGATAAAACATTCATTTCCGGTATGAGGCCAACGGTCCTGCCTCAATTCTTCCCAAACGCCGACCTTGGCAATTTACCTGATGAAATTGATGCTATTATTAGAGGAATTATTGATAAGAGTAAATAAGAGCCCGCCATAGGCTCGTGGCTCTCGCTGATTGGCGGACATAAGAAACGCTAAGCCCTCATGAAACTTGGCAAGCGTTTCTATTGGAGGTGAAAAATTATGATGGGATATGGATGGGGAGGAACTATGATGGGATCATTCGGCGTGTATGGACTTTTGACGTGGCTCGCGCTTATCGTATTTTTAGTCTTGGGAAGCTTGTACTTTTGGAAAGGGTTAACGAAGAAAAAATAAGATGTAGCCCGCCTACGCTTGCTTTGCGCCTTTTCACTACTATTCGTAGACGGCGCAAAGAGCGCGTGAGCGGTGGGTTTAAGAAACACTACGTCTCGTAAGACTCGACAAGTGTTTCTAAAAGGTGGTGATAATTATGAAACATGATCCAATGGCAACGGCTAACGCAATGGCCGCAACAGTTGCGTTTATTGCGGTAGTCTGCGCGCTGGCAATCATACTCGCTCCTGAACTTTCGCTCGGAGTAGCCCAATCCTGGTTTCACGGGATTGACCTAAGCAAAATGAGAATGGCGGTCAATCCATCTCTAGGCTCACTCCTGTATGGATGGATAACAGCCACGATTGGCGGATGGGTAGTAGGGTACGTCTTTGCATGGACCTACAATTGGTTTGCGCCAAAAAAGAAATAGACGTTATTTCTGGAGGGATCGGTCGGGACGGACAGAGGAAAGTTCTTTTTCAAGTGCCGTCATCGAGGGAATGACGAGTTGCCGGCCGCGGGATACAAGAAGTTTTTTCTTTTTAAGGGCTTCGACCTGGAGACTTGCCGTCTCACGGGTGGTGCCGATCCATGCTGAAATCTCTTTATGCGTCGGGGACACTTCAAGCGCGACACCTTTGGCATCCTTTACCCCGAACTTTTCCGCATAATAGAGAATGAGGAGTATGGTTTTGACATACGCCGATTCAAGCACAAGGTGTTCAATACGTAACCAAAGACCGGAAACCCCCAAAAGCAATCGTTCTACAAAATCCTTTAAAACTTCCGGTTGATCATCAATAAACGTTTTGACTGCTTCCCGCGGCGCGCGACGGATAGATACTGCTGTCGCTGCCTCAAAAAAATAACGATTCGGAATGTCATTGATGACCCATGTCATGGGGAAAAACGCACCCGGACGATAAAACTGCAGCATGAGCGTCTCCCCTGCGCCGTTAATCGAATACTGACGGACGATACCTTTTTCAATATAACAAACCCCATGAGGCGTATCATCCGCCCGAAGAATCATTTCTCCTTTTTTGTATAGAAGAAGAGGGTGAGCGGTGAAAAAATCAATTACTTTTCGTTTAACAGTATCCGTCATACAGCCGAATGGTAAGCAGGATTACAAGTATACCTCGAATCAAATAATGAAATATGTAATACATCGTACATAATTTTTCCATCAATACGGTATGATAGGTTCTATGAGAAATCGATTCCTTTTTATCCTTTCCCTCGCCGGTATTGGGATTGCCATCTATGTGTTGCAAGGATTTCTCCGGCAAGCTCCCATCGTCTGTCTGAATTCCGGATGTGAAATTGTCCGTAAAAGCCCATACAGTTATCTTTTTGGTATCCCGGTACCCGGATACGGACTCATGGGTTATACTGTAATAGCAATACTCGCATTTCTCCGGACGCTCTCTCCAAAATTTCATAAACAGCTCTTGCCATGGATCGTCGGTATTGCCTCGGGTGGAGTGGCATTCGTCGTATGGTTTACCTATATGGAGCTCTTTGTTATCCGTGGGGTTTGCACCTGGTGCGCGGTTTCGGCCGTCAATATGGTAGTCATTGCAGGAATTGCGTGGAGCGAGTATCGTACAAAAAAATGAAACTTACCGGAGAATCAAAATTACTATTAGGCATCCTTGCTGCTACCGGTGCCATCATCGGAATTGCTGTTTTTTTCTTTAGCAAACCTCCCGCCCCACCGAAGCCCATCGCGCGCGATGAATTGGTCACAACGGATTCATTCAGCATCGGCAACGGATCGGCTTCAGCCTACCTCGTAGAATTTTCTGATTTTCAGTGTCCGGCCTGCCGCGCCTTTGCACCGGTAGTCAATGAGCTCGTCGGCAAGTACCCGGATAAACTACTCTTCGTATATCGGCATTTTCCGCTTACCAAACATGAATTTGCCAAACCCGCAGCCATGGCAGCGGAAGCGGCAGGAGAGCAAGGAAAATTTTGGGAAATGGCCAAACTCCTGTTTGAAAATCAGGACCGGCTTTCCACAAAACCCTGGACAAGCTTAGCCGACGAACTCAAGCTGGACCGAACAGCATTTGATGCGGCGCTAAACTCGGAGATACTCAAAATAAAAGTCGACCGCGATGAGAGAGCTGCTTTTCAACTCAAGCTTCCCGGAACACCATCGTTTTTCTTAAACGGTGTGCGCCTGGAAGCGGCAAGTCCGCTTGATCTACAAAAAGCAGTGGAGGACGTAGTACAATAATACCATGTTCGATCTAACCGGAAAAATAGCACTTGTGACGGGGGCTAGCAGTGGCATCGGACGGGCATCGGCTCTTGCCCTCGCCCGCCAAGGAGCGACCGTCGTAGTCGCCGCACGACGGGTAGAAAAGCTACAGACCCTGGCAAAAGAAATCGTTGCCATGGGACGGGAATCGTTACCGGTTGCCATGGATGTAACGAAAAAAGACACTATTTCCTCTGCAGTGAATAAAACCGTAGAGATGTACGGCAAGATAGATATCCTCCTTAATAATGCCGGGGTCGCTGAATTTACTCCATTTTTGGATTTGACCGAAGAACAATGGGATAAAACACTCGATACGAACCTGAAGGGGTGCTTTCTTGTAGCTCAACTCACTGCCCGCGAAATGGCCAAACACAAATGGGGGCGGATCGTGAATATCGCATCAATTGCTTCAGGTGGTGTCGGCGTTGGATTCCCATCAGTCGCCCACTACTGCGCGAGTAAGGGAGGGATTGTCGCCATGACCGAAGCTATGGCTATTGAACTCGCCCCCATGGGAATACTCGTCAACTGCATCGGGCCTGGAGTAATCGAAACAGAAATGACTGAAGGACTGCTCAAAGATCCCAAGCAAGCTGAAGCGCTTCTTGCCAGGGCTCCCCTCAAACGCGCCGGAAAAGCGGAAGAGATTGCTGCGGCAGTGGTCTATTTTGCCTCCAATGAATCCAGTTACACGACGGGATCAATCCTCTACGTCGACGGCGGGTGGCTCGCAAATTAATCATAATTGCCTGCACTGAGCGAGCGTACGCGAGTCGAAGTGTTTGACAGATTACACAATCTCCCTTACTATAATGAAATATAAATACGAAACTCGTCATCAGCATTGTGATCGTCGCCGGCGCAATAGGCGCTAGTGTCATTCTTCAAAAAAATCGCAACTCCGCCAAGCAACCACTCGAATCGAGGCAAACGGTCACGGAAAAAACATCATCAGATCAGATCAAACGATACGAGCTCTATACGCCAACATTATTTACCAACACAGCCAATAAACGACGCGTACTCTATTTTTATGCAACCTGGTGCCCATCCTGCAAACTGGCCGATGCTGACTTTACGGCAAATGCTAACAACATTCCGGCTGACGCTATCGTGTTGAGGGTCAACTATAATGATCCGGATACAGATAACGAAGAAAAAAAATTGGCAAGAACATACGGAATAACGTATCAACACACTTTTGTCCAAATAGATGCCCAAGGAAAACCCTTGACCACATGGAACGGTGGCCAAACGGATGACCTGGTGGCAAAGATTCAATAGTCTAACAACTCTTACAATGATACTCCTTGTCGCTTTTGCATTTCTGGGAGGAATTGTTACTATTCTCTCCCCCTGCATACTGCCCATTTTACCCATCGTGCTCTCCGGATCGATAACCGGAGGTAAACAACGCCCATGGGGCGTGGTCGTAGGATTTATCGCGAGCTTTACATTTTTTACCCTCTTCCTATCGGCGATCGTGAAAGCAACGAATATCTCTGCTGATGCTCTCCGTATGGTATCGGTCGTTGTTATCGCGATATTTGGTCTATCTCTTCTTCTTCCGATGATTCAGCTGATGACCGAACGACTATTTTCCAGACTAACGGGATTACTGTCACCTCGTACACTGTCTCCGTCACGATCTGATTTTTTCAGCGGACTGCTCGTCGGCTTGAGCTTGGGCCTTCTTTGGACCCCATGCGTCGGCCCGATCCTGGCTTCGATCATTACCTTGGCGGCAACAAGCCAAGTGACGGCTGATACCATCATTATCACACTTGCCTATGCTACTGGCACCGCTATCCCGCTCCTTGCAATCACGTACGGCGGCAGAAGTCTCCTGACTAAAAACCCGTGGCTCGTCGCCAATTCGGGACGCATACAGAAAGGATTTGGCATACTTATGATACTTACCGCTCTATCTCTATACTTACAGCTTGATCGAAGATTTCAATCATATATACTCAATCGATTCCCGAACTATGGGTTGGGTTTAACTAAATTTGAAGATACTGCGCTTATAAAAAAATCATTACAACAGTTACAAAATCCATCTTTACGAAAGGAGTCGTCTATGATAAACGCACCCGAACTCATCCCCGGAGGAATATGGTTTAACCTTCCCGCCAATCAGGAATCTATGAGTATAAAAAGTCTTCGAGGACAAGTAGTACTCGTCGATTTTTGGACCTATACGTGTATAAATTGTATTCGAACACTTCCCTACCTCAAATCATGGCATGAGAAGTATAAAAACAAAGGACTCACGATTGTGGGTATTCACACCCCGGAGTTTGAATTTGAAAAAAATCCGGATAATGTGGCTCGGGCAATCCGCGACTTTGGCATCATGTATCCCGTCATGCAAGACAATGCGTTTGCCACCTGGAACGCATACGCCAATCGGTATTGGCCGGCGAAATATTTGATTGATAAAAATGGCGTCATCCTCTACACGCACTTCGGCGAAGGAAACTATGACGAGACGGAAACGAAAATTCAGGAACTTCTCAAGGAGGCAGGCACACTGACCGAAGAGATGCCCGTGAACAATGCAGCGTACCAAACATCCGCGCGGACACCTGAGACGTATCTGGGTAATTGGCGGATTGCAGCGATCGCCTCACCCGAACGCATTCAACAAGATGTTTCAAAGAGGTATTCTATACCGGAAAATCTTACCCAAAATACATTTGCCTTGGGCGGTACATGGATGGTGGGATATGAATATGCACAACCTGAAAGAGGGGCCAATCTGATATACCGATTCGATGCGGCGAATGTATTTCTTGTGATGAGGCCAAAAACAAAAGGTACTATCGGTACCATACGTGTGCTCCTTGATGGAAAACCAGCCGACAAAAATACAGCAGGCGAAGATGTGAACGATGGAGTGGTACGTGTAGACGCCGACCGGCTCTATAAACTCATCAAACTCCCCAGTGGTGGTGAACACACTCTGGAACTGGAATTTCCCGAGGGCAACATTGAACTCTACGCATTTACGTTTGGATAAATTCAATATACGGATACAATACTTGTAAAGTCTTGCATCGACCATATACTATACAATCATGAATATTCTCCTTGTTTACGCCACCAACTCCGGAAGTACAGCGGCGGCTGCACAGTTGATTGCAGATGTCTTGACCGCAAAAGGACACATAGTATCCGTCAAAGACGCAAAAATTGCGACTCCTGAAGAGGTGACCGCTGCGCCGTTTTTTATCCTCGGATCGCCAAGCTGGGATCACGATGGACTGGAGGGACAACCACTTCCGGAAATGGAAGAGTTTATCACCCGGTGTAAAGACGTACAACTAAACGGCAAACCCTGCACAGTGTTTGGACTGGGAGATAGTTCCTACACATACTTTTGTGGTGCAGTCACGTATCTTGAGGCGTTCATCAAACGGACCGGGGGGACACTCACTTTCCCATCACTCAAAGTCGATGGATTTTATATGAAGCCGGAGGCGGGAGAGAATGTTACGAAGTGGGCAAATGAATTGGCGGAAAAGATAAAATAAGAGAACATAGGAGAAATTAGGAGATAGTAAGAGATACACGCGTGACGATCAAGACTTCAACTCCAAACTTTTCCATAAAATACGGGCGGCATAGGTACGATAGGGCTTCCATTTATTCACAATCTTTTCCATCTGCTTAATTGTCGGGTCTTTTTTGAACCCATATAATTTTTTGATCGCATTTTTCAGTCCCAAATCCCCATAAGAGAATATATCTTCACGCCCCAAGGTAAACATGAGAAACATCTCCGCCGTCCATGGACCGATACCTTTGACTTTCGTGAGTTCGGCGATGACCTCATGGTCTGACAATTGGGCTAATTGGTCTAATTGGACAGATTTGACAAGTACCTGTTGCGCTAGGTCACGGATAAATCGCGTCTTGGACCAACTCATGCCGGTTGTACGAAGCTTCTCTTCTGAAAGCTTCATCACTGTGCGGGGGGTAATAATTTTAGTAGGAAATAATTTCTCAAACCGGGAAAAAATGACATCCGATACCTTGCCCGATAACTGCTGGCCGATGATGTTTTCACACAAAGATACAAAGTAATCCTCTGCAGGACGGGCATTACGATTTTCGAGCATAATAATGCTAGCAACTGAAAAAAGAATAGGATCAATGGATTGAAAATGATTTTGCACTTTCCTGTTCATATCATCTATACACACTTAATTATTAGCGGCTGATCACAATTGGGACAATCAAACGGCAATTCGCGACCCGGCGGAACATCATCAAGTTGTGCCTTTGTAAGCCCTATGGGTACGGTTCGATGACAATTTGGACACACAAGGCTTTGTTCAGAATTAAAGGGAGTAATTTCGGAGCTTTCTACTTCTATAATTTCTGGTATCGGCATTTTCTTAAAAAGATGTTATTTCAATATCATCTTGCTGTCCGAACTACCTTATATCTTTTCCATTTTGAAGAAAATTCGGCTACTATTACCATTTAAAGTGAGCGAACGCTCTATTGGCTTCTGCTGCGCGGTGGATCGTGTCGCGTTTTTTGATGGCTTCCCCTACTCCTTGGGATGCATCCAGAAGCTCAACAGCCAACTTTTCGGCGAAGGTATGAAATTCTTTGTTCGATCGTTTTTGGGCAAACATGACAAGCCAACGAAGGGCGAGCGACACTCTGCGGTCTCCCCGTACTTCCGTCGGCACCTGATACGATGCTCCACCGACCCTGCGGGCACGGACTTCCATCTTGGGGCCAATGTTATTGATCGCCGTTTCAAATACTTTTATCGGATCTTCCTGTCCTTTTTCTTTGAGAATCGCCAGCGCCCGGTATACCTGCGTCTCTGCAGTACGCTTTTTCCCGCGCTCCATGACACGGTTGACGAGCCGCGTGAGCAACCTGTTCCCGTAGACAGGATCAGCGGCAAGAAGTTTTTTGGTAACCCGTTTTCCTCTCATAAGATTAATTCGCTTTGGCAGCGACAGGGCCCGTCGCTCCGGCTTTCGTACCGTAGCGGCTGCGGCCTTGTTTCCTGCCTACGACGCCCGTCATGTCAAATTTACCCCGGACAATATGATATTTGACTCCGGGCAAATCCGGTACCCGGCCGCCACGGATAAGTACTATCGCGTGCTCCGTAAGTTCATGTCCAATGCCGCCGATATACGCCGTGACTTCCTGCTTATTGGAAAGTCTGACCCGGGCGACTTTACGCAGTGCTGAGTTGGGCTTTTTGGGCGTCATGGTCTTGACGAGTGTGACGACTCCCCGCTTGAACGGTGCGGCGAGCTGGCTCGTCACGCGGTCTTTGGCGTTAAAAAATTTGCGCAGCGCCGTCGCTTTGACTTTTTTCGACTTCCGTTTGCGGCCATATTTGATAAGTTGATTAATCGTAGGCATATTAAATAATCTGTGCCCGTTCCGAATCGACCGGAATGAGTCTGCCGATAATAACATTTTCCTTGAGTCCCAACAATTTGTCTTCTTTACCGGCAAGCGCTGCGTCGGTCAACACATTGGTCGTCTCCTGGAACGATGCCGCGGAAAGCCATGACTCAGTGAACAGTGAAGCGCGGGTAATGCCGAGAATCACGACCTGCGCCGTCGCCGGCTCGCCGCCTTCGGCCAATACTCTGGCGTTTTCATCCTGGAAGCGCATACGGTCGACGAGCTCTCCAGGCAATAAACTCGTATCTCCGGCGCTATCGACCCGGACTTTATCACTAATCTTGCGGACAATCACTTCAAAATGTTTATCCGCAATCCCAATCCCCTGAGATTCATAGACCCGTTGGATCTCGATAATAAGATACTTTTGTGCGCCGCGCAGACCCCGCACCTGAAGCACTTCTTTGACGTCAAGGCTCCCGCTGGCAAGTTGATCTCCTGCTGCGATGAGATCGCCTTCTTTCACTTTGAGTTCAGCGGTGAGCGGAATCAAATATTCACGTTCTTCTACCGGCTTCATCACGGTATTTCTCACCCGGACTTTGTATCCGGATTCGGTTTCGGTAATATCGACTTTTCCGGCAATCTCCGTAATCGGAGATAGAGCGCGGGGCATGCGGATTTCAAAAAGTTCCTCGACGCGCGGCAACCCTTGCGTCACATCCAGTCCGACGATACCTCCCGCGTGCCTGACCCGCATAGTGAGCTGTGTACCCGGTTCGCCAATGGATTGAGCGGCAATGACTCCGACCGGAGTCCCCATATCAACCTGCGCATTCGTCGCATAATCTTTGCCATAACATGTCTGGCAAAGTCCCACCGGCGCTTGACAAGCTATGGGAGAACGGATGACGACGGTCTCCACCTGATGTTCGTCAATGAGCTTGATGTGATCTTCTGTAATTTCTACACCACGGGCAACCAACACTTTCTTGCCTCCTGGTACGAGAATGTCTACCGCAGGGATGCGTGCGAGAAGCCGCGCACCAAACGTTGCCTGACGGTCCTCGTGTCGCGAGACTTCCCATCCTTCATGCGTATCACAATCAGCGACCCGGATAATGGCGTCATGGGAAACATCCACGAGCCTTCGGGTGAGATATCCAGCATCAGCAGTCTTGAGGGCTGAATCCGTAAGACCCTTCCGGGATCCGCGGGTCGACGTAACATATTCAAAGATCGAAAGTCCCTGGCGGTAATTACTTTTGGTCGGCAACTCAACGATTTTACCTAAAGGGTCGACCACCAATCCTTTGATGGCCGAAAGTTGCTTCAGATAATCTTTAGATGCCCGGGCACTTCCGGATTCGATAATCATCTTCATGGGATTATCTGCGGGGAGCGCGTTCCAGGTAAGATCGGCAAGCGTCTCCGTGACCTCGATCCAAATTTCATTGGCGAGCCGTTTCTTTTCTTCAAGCGTGATCAGGCCCTGTTGGAAGTTGGTGTCTATCTCCGCAACTTTAACCTCTGCTTCGCGCACAAGCGCGTCTTTTTGAGGAACCACAATCCCGTCAAAGACCGATACGGAAAGTCCACCACACTGTGTCGCTCCCCAGAAACCGATATTTTTAATTGCGTCGATGACGGTAACGACTTCTTCTTTGGAATAATGCAAGAGCGCCTGCGTGATAAGCTTTTTGATGGTTACGGCTTTAATAGGAGTATTGATAAACCGGAGCTCCTTGGGCAATACTTCGTTGAATAATATCTTCCCCACGGTCGTCACCATTTCTTGGCCGTCTACGTTCACCCGGATGGGTTCACGAATCCCGAGAGCGCCGGTTTGTTGGGCATAGATGGCCTCATGGGAATCCGCATACCGCACGAGTTCTTCTTCTTTTTTACCATCAAAGTCACTGTCAACGGTTGTAATATAGAAACAACCCAATACCATTTCCTTGTTGGGAACGGTGATCGGTGAACCGTCGGCGGGTTTGAGTAAATTATGGGTCGGTAACATCAGATGAATCGCTTCATCCTGGCTTTGTTTAGAAAGCGGGATATGGACGGCCATCTGGTCGCCGTCAAAATCTGCGTTGTATCCTGCGCACACACAAGGATGAATGCGGATTGCCGATCCTTCTATGAGAATGGGGAAAAACGCCTGAATTCCGAGCTTGTGGAGCGTCGGTGCGCGGTTAAGAAGCACCGGATGATTTTTTGTAATTTCCTCAAGGATATCAAATACTTCCGGAGTACGGCGCTCAAGCACGGTTTTTGCGTTTTTAACATTGGGCGCAATCCCGCGAACGATAAGCTCACGAAGCACGAATGGCTTAAACATCTCGAGAGCCATTTCTTTGGGGATACCACACTGGGTAAGGTTAAGTTCCGGACCTACGACGATCACCGACCGGCCGGAATAATCGACACGCTTGCCGAGAAGATTCTGTCGGAAGCGGCCCTGTTTACCCCGAAGCATATCGGAAAGGGATCTCAAGGGCTGAATGACTGCCCTTGAACTTGGACGTTGGGTCGCGTCAATGAGACTATCAACCGCCTCCTGAAGCATACGTTTTTCGTTACGCAATATAATTTCCGGCGCACCCAAATCCATGAGATGCTTGAGCCTGTTATTACGGTTTATGACTCTCCGGTACAAATCATTCAGATCGCTTGTCGCAAACCGGCCCCCGGTCAGCTGGACCATGGGACGCAAGTCCGGAGGAATCACCGGTAAGATTTTGAGGATCATCCATGCCGGATTGACGCTCGCCTTCCGGATGCCGTCAATGACGCGCAGTCTCTTGGTGGCTTTGATATGCCGTTGTCCTGTGGTCTTGGCAATTTCTTCCCGAAGGTCGGCGGCAAGTTTATCCAGATCTAATTTTTTAACGACGGAAAGTACTGCCTCGGCTCCCATGTCCACACTAAAACAGGATGCTGCTTCATATTCATCGAGCCGCAGAAATTCGTCTTCGGTGAGTGTCGTGAGTGGCTTGATGGTTTTGACGATACCCACGAGCGAGTCAATAATTTCATTAATTTTTCCGGCTTCCTCATCCCGTTTATTTTCAAGTCCGGCCAAATCCTGACGTTCTTTGAGAGATATTTCAGAGAGGGCGAGGTCTGTGGCTTCACGGGTAAGTCCGCGTGCCTTCACCGCGTCACGATCCGCGGCAAATTGCTTTTTTCTCTTTTCCACTTCCTGGTTATAGATAGCTTCTGCTTCACCGACACGCTTCGCGCCGGAATCCGCGAGGCTCTTGAGAACGTCTTTTTTCTTTTGGTCATCCACATCCGTCACCAAATACTGTGCAAAATAGATGACCCCTTCAAGCGCTCTTGGGCTAATGTCGAGAAGCAATGAAAGTTTGGAAGGCGCGCCTTTAAAAAACCAAACATGGGCCACTGGGACGGCCAATGATATGTGTCCCATTCGTTCGCGGCGCACCTTGCTCTGTGTTACTTCGACACCACATTTATCGCAGACTATCCCGCGGTAACGAATTCTTTTGTACTTGCCGCAGTAACATTCCCAATCCTTCGTAGGACCAAAAATCCGTTCGTCAAACAACCCGTCTTTTTCCGGTTTCAGCGTCCGGTAATTGATAGTCTCGGGTTTGATGACCTCACCGTAGGACCATGCCTTGATATCCTCTGAGGAGGCCAGGGTCACTTTCAACCCGGAAAAATCTACGATATTTGCAAACATTCCTTTTTTATCCATAGTGTTACTCCTTCTTGAGTTCGGCAACTGGTATCTCAACCGCATCGAGAGCAACCTGAGCGCCACTGGCTTCAGCGAGTTCCTTGGCCTGTTTTTTTGCTTGATCATCGGAAACCGCGGTGATCGCTGCAGCTTGCCCGGCTGGGTCAGCACTCGCCGGCTGCGGCTTAGCAGTCACTACGCCCGTCGGCTCAACGTGAAGCCCCAACGCCTGAAGTTCTTTGACTAATACTTTAAATGACTCCGGTACCGTTGAAGCCGGGATATCCGTGCCTTTGACGATCGCTTCAAATGCTTTGGCCCTCCCCACAACATCGTCGGATTTGATCGTCAACATTTCCTGAAGTACATGCGCGGCCCGGTGGGCTTCGAGTGCCCAGACTTCCATTTCTCCCAACCGTTGTCCACCCATCTGGGCTTTACCTCCGAGCGGTTGTTGGGTGACGAGGGAATAGGGACCCGTTGATCGGGCGTGCGTTTTGTCCTCGACCATGTGGATGAGTTTCATGATATAGCCGATTCCCACGACGATCGGTTCTTTGAACGCCTCTCCGCTTCTTCCGTCATAGAGCGTTGTCTTCCCATTGACGGGAAGTTTGGCTTCAACAAGTTTTTTGACGATATCCGCTTCGATGATCGGTTCAAACACCGGAAGGGCAATTTTCAAATTAAGTTTCTGTGCTGCAAGTCCCAAATGAGATTCAAGAAGTTGTCCCAAATTCATACGGGAAAGAACCGACAATGGAGAAATAATCAGATCGACGGTCGTGCCGTCAGCCAAATAGGGCATATCTGCTTGGGGAACGATCTTGCTGATGACGCCTTTATTTCCATGGCGTCCGGCGAGTTTGTCTCCCACAACGACTTTGCGTACTTGGGCGACTTTGATAATAATTTTCCTGTTTGTCCCCGGTTCGAGCTCGTCCCCTGCTTCTTTATCCAAAATTTTAACTTCTATGACGGTTCCCCGCTCGCCGTGTGGCATCCGGAGGCTCGTATCCCGCACTTCGCGTGCTTTTTCTCCAAAAATAGCCCGGAGCAAGCGCTCTTCTGCGGTGAGCTCCGTTTCTCCTTTAGGAGCAATTTTTCCGACGAGTATGTCATTAGGGGCAACTTCCGCCCCGACGACGACGATTCCGTCTTCATCGAGATTCCGAAGAGCCTCTTCTCCGACGTTGGGGATATCCCGGGTCGTTTCTTCGATACCAAGCTTCGTATCGACGACACTCGCTTCATATTCTTCAATATTTACTGATGTGAGTGAATCTTCTTTGACGAGACGGTCCGAAATAACGATGGCGTCCTCATACCCTAATCCGTCATAACTCATGTAGGCGACCACTGCGTTCGTACCGAGCGCAAGTTCTCCATTTTCGCTCGATGGACCATCGATGAGGATGGCGCCTTTTTTCACTTTATCTCCGGTTTTTACACTCACATGTTGGTTGTAGCAGGTGGATTGACTTGTCCTCTTAAACTTTTCGACGGCATAGGTTTCCTCTAGACCATCTTTCGTTTTTATGGATACTGTTCCCGCATCTGCATACGTCACCACCGCATCGTCAGGTGACATAATCACCCGTCCCATCGACATAGAAATTGCTGCCTCCATACCAGTACCGACGACCGGTGATTGCGGAACAATAAGCGGCACGGCCTGTGATTGCATGTGGGTTCCCATGAGTGCGCGGTTGGCTTCATCATGGGCGAGAAATGGAATGAGCGAGGCAGGAGCACCGACAACTTGTCGTGGAACTACGTCGATAAAATCGACAAGCTTAGCATCCGCTTCAAGAAACTCGCCCTTATACCGTACCGGTATACGTTCATCAAGGATGTATCCCTCATCATCCATGGCGATACTGGCGTGCGTCACATAGTGATATTGTTCATCATCGGCGGATATATAGACGATCTGATCTGTCACGCGTACACGCGTGGTTCCATTTTTTTCAATCTTCTCGACTTTCCGGTACGGAGTTTCCAAAAATCCATATTCATTGACCCGGGCATAGAGCGCCATATAGGTAACTAACCCAATGTTCGGCCCCTCCGGACTTCTCACCGGACAAATACGGCCATATTGGCTCGCATTAATGTCACGGATGGAAAATGATGCACGTTCGCGGCTAATCCCGCCGATACCCATGACGGTGAGTCTACGTAAATTATCGATTTCAGCAAGCGGATTAGTCTGATCGAGGATTGTTGAAAGTTGGCTTGTACGGAAAAAATCGTTAACCGCGGCGATAATCGGCCGGGCATTAACAAGTTGTGATGGAGTCAAGTCAATTGCGGCCGCTCCGGCTAAACTCATTTTCTCGCGGATCGAACGCTCGAGCCGCAAGAGTCCGACACGGAACGCGTTTGTCGCGACCAACTCCCCTACTCTACGGACCCGTCGGTTTCCCAAATGATCAATATCGTCCACATCACCTTTGCCGTTAGCGAGACCTATGAGGTACCGGATACTGCCGATGATATCTTCTTTCGTGAGCACCCAATGCTGTCGGTCAAGGGGTACCGAAACACCAAGCTTTTTGTTCATCTTATAGCGGCCTACCCGCTCCATGCTATAGCGGCGATAGTCAAAAAACATGGTGCGAAGAAGTTCCTGTGCATTATCGAGAACAATTGGTTCGCCGGGCCGGAGCTTCTTGTAGAGTTCGAGGGTCGCTTCCACTTGAGAAGTCGTGAGGTCTTTCTTGAGCGTCGCATCGATGAATTGATGATCTTTATCCAAATCTACATCGGCGAAGAGCTTGCGGATCTCCGCTTCGTCAGAGACGCCGATAGCACGCAAAAACGTCGTTGCCGGAAACTTGCGCCTCCGATCAATGCGCACCATAAGCACGTCATGGCGCGTCATGGCAAATTCGAGCCAACTTCCATGGAGTGGCCGGATTTCCGCCGTATAGAGCATGCGTCCCGTCGACGGATCGATCTGAGAAGTAAAGTAAATACCCGGACTCCGGACCAATTGATTGACGACGCACCGCTCGATACCATTAATAATGAAAGTACCGTTGGCCGTCATCGCGGGGATATCACCCAAAAATACTTCCTGCGTCACGCGGGATCCTGTTTGTTTGTTGGTGAGGGTCGTCGTCACTTTAAGCGGCATGTCAAAGGTCAAGCCCTTGTCCCGGGCAACTTCGCTAGAGAGGCGCGGTTTGCCGAAGTAATAATCACCAAATGAGAGTTCCCAATTTTTACCGGTAAAGTCTACGACGGGAGTCACTTCGTCGAGAAGTTCACGGATCCCGGTTTCCAGAAACCATTGATAGGATTCACGTTGTACAAGGACCAGATCCAGAGGAGGCAGGTTCGGATAGGCTTTTCCCCAGGAAACATGCTGAATAATGTTTTCGTCGTGTGCCATCGGATAATTCCCCTCAGAGCCAAGCTTATGTGAACGACAAAAAGAAGCGAACAATGAACGTTCGCCTCTCTCGGGCTATTGAAGTTTCTTTATTATATATGCCTTTTGGCCGATGTCAATACCCCGCGTGTATTATTCCAAATGCGGCCTGATTAACGCTTCTACCTCAGAAAAATTTTTCGTCTCCATGAGTTCCTTCATGAGCGTTGTCGCCCCAGAGAAAGAACGTACATAAATTTTAAAATATTTTCTCATCGCGGCAAACCTGTGTTCTCCAGGGTAGCATTCTTCGTACTGCTTGGCGTGGGCGAGTAATAAATCCAACATTTCTTTTTTCGAGTGTTCCCTGGGCGTTTTTTCAAACACCCACGGATTATGAAATATCCCCGTCCCGATCATCACTCCGTCTACGCCATACGACTCGTGGACCACTGCGGCTTGATCTCTCCTTACGATACCGCCATTACCGATGATGACCGTATCTGGGCTGAGCGTATCCCTCAGCTTAACGGCAATTCCAATTTCATCCCAATGGGCAGGAACTTTCGATAATTCTTTCGCTGTTCTCCCGTGGATGGTGATCGCGTCGACGTGCTGCAAAAGCAAAAACCGAATCCATGAGTCCGTCACTATTGATTTGACACCAAGACGCGTTTTCACGCTCACCGGGAGTCCGGGCGCCCCCTCTTTTACGGCAGTAATCATTGCCGCGGCGAGTCCCGGATTCTTGATAAGAGCCGACCCGCATCCCATCTTCATCACGTCACGCACCGGACAACCCATATTAATATCAATGCCGTCAAAACCCAAATCCTTGGCGAGTTTGGCAACGGTAAAAAAATTCTTGGGTTCCGTCCCCCATATGTGGGCAACGATCGGTTGCTGCTTCGCGGAATATCGAAACCGTGGAATGGTCTTTTCATACCCACGGGAACAAAGTGCCTCCGTGTTGGTAAATTCCGTAAACATGACGTCGGGTTTGGCAATATCGGCAATAAGCTCACGGAATACATAATCCGTCACCCCATCCATGGGAGCAAGGACGAGAAAGGGTTTATGATCGCGGGCGCGCTGTTGCCAAAAATTTATCATGGGGGTATTTTACACTATATTAAAACCCCTCTATCCCCTGAAGTTGTTGTCCCACCTGACTATTAAGGGAATTAATGAAGGCGACGGTGTACTGAGTAGCTATGATAAACGTAACACCGGAAAGAATCATTGCTATCACCCCGACAATTTTTGCTTTGTCATCATTCTCGCGAAGGTACTTTAACCCCCAAAAGATTCCCATCGGAGCCAATAAAATACTCCCGGCGTAAAGCTTTATCTGATCCACGGGCGTCGTTCCCGGGGGAACCACATGAAGATTCTTCCCACAATTAAAGCAAAAATAATCCGTGGGCCGGATGGCAATATGACACCCCGGACACGTTGGCAGTTCATCCATAATTATAAATTTTTCATCCGGGTATACACCCATCCGGCGATCGCACCCCCGGTCATGGGACCTGCAGCATACAGAAGCATATTCCCAAGATGCGAGGAAATTCCGGATAGATCAAATATGAGAGGTGCAACACCCACTGCCGGGTTAAACGCGCCGCCCGAAATAGGCCCGCCGGCTGTTGCTGCCGCCAACAAAGTCATCCCGATTGCCAACCCGTAATAATCATTTCCTTTTGTTTTCTCTGTCGCTGCCACATGATGGACAACACTCACGAGCGCAAAGGTAAAGAGTGCTTCAACGACAAATGCCGTTATCCAGCTCACGTGCGGCGCAGGAGCCGGAAGAAAATAATCTTTTTTGATGAAGGCATAAACTCCCGATGCCACCAACCCGCCCAATAGTTGAACTGCCATATATTTGATGGCATCATTCCGATTAATTTTTTTAGAAACCCAAAGTCCCAACGTCACTGCGGGATTATAGTGCGCCCCGGAAATATAGCCACCCATATACACCATCGCCGCAAGGATGAGTCCTATGGCTACCGGATTGCCGCTCAGGGCGACGACAAGCACCAGGAAAAACGTACCCATGAATTCAACAAGAAGTTTCTTCATATGATTTCATTATATCCTCTTTACGTCTCCGTCGTACACCACCCGGTGGGTGCCATTCACTCCGGAATCTTTGAGGTGTGAGGAGGTCATCTTCCAGAATCAGGATGGTTTTGTTGAGGATCATAAAATTATCCGGATTCACACTTCTCTACCATCCAAAAAGAAAAGGCTTGAACCTAGGTAACCTGGCGGGTTAATTTTTACTACAAACAGGCGCAACCCTATTGCACCCGGAAGGTAATTCCCTATTTATTTCCCCCACATCCCTGCATCAATTTCTTGTAGAGAAAATCCATGTTTTTTAATGCTACTCATTATCTTTGACTGTGTTACTCTGTCATATTCAGACTTCCCTTGTAATACAATTAAAAATGGTCGTTCCGGGGCCATGTGTTTTTTGGGACAGGTGTACTTCAGATGTCGTGAGCCTACTTGCCGCTCAGAAGAAAACCCGAGTCTTTTGAGGCAACGGGTAAATTCTGTCGATCGGTAAAAATTGAATTTCATTCTGATATTTCTTTGGTATATCAAAAATTGTATAAATAAGATCGTTGACACAAAAAAATAATTCATTTAAATCGTTTGCTTCTGTAATGGCATTGAATTCATCAAGCGTGGCAATAAGGACGCCTGAATCGCCTTTTTGTATATGTACCGCTATGTGATCCGGTAGGATCATCTTTTTTGTTTTTGTCATATACATCACCTATGGCCAATTATAGCACACGATAAGACAAATTTTTTATCCTCATTCAATTACCTTTTTAATCATCCTCACGTATCGACAACTCCAATAAAACCTTATATTGCTCATCCTGTTCGATCGTTGCCTACCGCTCCAATATCTTTGAGAACGTCAGCAGGTCATCTTCCAGAATCAGGATGGTTTTGTTGAGGATCATAGTTCACCCACGCCCCCGGTCACACACCCCCGGTGTGTGTGAGAATTGTAATTCTTTCTGTGACGTCCCATACTGGATTGAGCATGAAGAATCTGCATAAACTCATCGCTTCGATTGCCCTGTGCGAGGCGGTCGGCATCCTCAGCACCCCATTTACCCTAGCCGCCATTACGGGATGGTATACCAATCTCATCAAACCTTCCTTTTCCCCTCCCAATTGGATCTTCGGCCCCGTCTGGACCTTGCTCTACATGATGATGGGAATATCTCTTTTTCTTATCTGGGAGTTAGGATTAAAAAAGAAAAAAGTAAAAACCGCGGTGTATTATTTTGGAGCCCAATTAGTACTGAATTTCTTCTGGTCTATCGCATTTTTCGGGTTGCGCTCACCACTTCTGGGGCTCGTGAATATCACGATACTTCTGGGGCTTATTCTCTTGACGATGAAACACTTTTATCCCCTGTCCAAACCTGCCTTTTATCTTCTGGTACCCTACTCCCTGTGGGTCAGTTTTGCAGCGATTCTCAATGGAGCAATCGTCATTCTCAATTAACAACTCCTACAGCACAGTCAAACGTGCCAGTCGAGTTTGACTCGACGGCTGATCCTACGCAATCATTGCCAACCTCTCCACTATCTCTGAAGTTCCACGGAGCGAAAGTCCCGCCGAAGTCACGCCACACGAGACGAAGGAGGATTGAAAGCGTTAGCAGATCATCTTCCGGATTCAGGATGGTTTTGTTGAGGATCATAGTTCACCCACACCCCGGGTGTGTGTAATTCTTCATATAAATACGCAAAATCTGAAGGAGAGAGTTTATAGATACTATCGCTACAAAGATTTGATTATCTTGGTTTTTTTGACCGGCATGTAATTTTCACTTGACACAACCCGTTTTTTAGATTGCTGTTCAATATCCCTTCTGGTTCTTCCAGCGACGCTTCCGCCGTCCTTTGCATCACGGTCAAGATTCGGAAATCCTCGTGAATTCCGATCGCGATGGAATTTAGTCGTGGTTGCCTCTCCCAACATCGTTAAGATAAGCTCAATATCCGTCATATGATCCCGAAGATTTTGCCGCTGTAAACCTTTCAGCTTCTTATAATCTTCAACGGTGAGATTAAACGCACCCTTCATGATGTCATTGGTCAAAATCGCATAATCGATACTTTCATCAGCACCACGCTCCATCCATTCGTCGGTCAATTCATTTCGTACGGAAATACCACGCACCCGCTTTTCTACCCACTCCTTGGAATATCCCTTTTGTTTATATATGGCTTTCATACGCTTCATTGAAAGTTCCGGATCTTCTATTTCGGCAATCCGTTCATACCCGACACGTGCGAGCCAACGCTTCAGTGGTTCCGCTTTGGGAGATGGGACAGACTGGATAATACGAAAAATACCCTCCGTGTTGGCACAGTCCGTTTCGCGCATTTTTCCATCGGCGGCTGCCAATTTCAACTGTCGACAAATTGTCGACGGTTCAAAAGAGTCATCTGTTTTTACCCTGATTTTCATCTTAAACCAGTAATCTCGGGGATCTTTGCTATCGGTCAGGACTGCAATAATATCCACTACTGAAAACCACCATTCGGCATGAAAAATGGTTTTTCTGATTTTTCTACCTTTAAACAAGGCAATTTTCGTCGTTTCGATGTCGCGGGTGGTCATACGTCAATTATACTCGTTTTCCGAAAACTCCTACGCCTGATCCTGTTCAATCGTTGCCAACCGCTCCAGTATCTCTGAAGCTCCACGGAGCGAAAGTCCCGCCGAAACCCTGTGTGAAAGCCAAGGGTGAAGGGGGATTGAAAGCGTGAGCAGGTCATCTTCCAGAATCAGGATGGTTTTATTGAGGATCATGCAATAACACCTGACTCACCTTGGGAGGGCCAAGTAAAGATTTTTTTGGAAGTCAAAATAGATTGCTCGAATATTCTCCACATCCCCTAACGCTTCTTCTGCATCAGCAATAGCGTGATATTTTAAATTCAAAAGTATGGGTAATTTTTCCTCATCAAGCTCCTCAAATCCAGCTGCTTCATACTTTTTCAATACAAAATTTAGAAATTCTTCTTCTTTATCGGTAAGGTGTTCAAAGATATGACCCTTGTTCGCTTCGGCCCGTTCTTTCCGTGTAATTAGTGGATTATTAAAAGCAAGATATGCAAGAACGTCATAAAAATCACATTGTTCTGCGTTGACGATCTCGGTAATATTTTCAATCTGCTCTAGATCAATACCTATATCAAATAGGCGTTCCAATAATCGTTTTCTAGTTGTGGGATTTGACCATATTTTCCTAAGTTCCTCTTCACTCTTAAATAGATCTGGCAGAATTCCATAAAGGCTTTTAATAAACTCCTCTGATGACATTGGTTTTCCATCTGCGCCCCAAAATGAAGTGGAAATCATGTGTTGAATCTCTCGATCTTTGCCATCTCGTAATTTTATTTTAATTTTCTTCTTTGATTTACACTCACAGGGTGATTTACCACAAATTGGACATGGAGGTTTTGGTGGTTTCTCACAAACACAAGGTTTTTGTCCACAAACATTACATACTTGTACAGGGGTTTTTTTACAAATACAAGGATTTTGACCGCATTTAGCACAGACTTCTTCTACTGGTTCACCATCCCATTCGGGGTCTAGAAAATGATGACAGGCGTCTACAAAATCATAAATAGTAAAATATTCTTTTCCATCAAAAAGCCTCGTACCTCGTCCAATGATCTGCTTAAATTCAATCATTGAGTTTATAGGACGCATCAAAACTATATTTCTGATATTGCGTGCGTCTATGCCAGTCGAAAGTTTTTGGGAAGTGGTCAAAACGGTAGGAATTGTCTTTTCATTATCCTGAAATTCTCGTAGATATTGTTCACCACGCGCACCATCATTCGCGGTCACACGCACACAGTAATTTGGCTCTTTGCTTTTCTTATATTGATTTACTAAATCTCGCACCGCCAAAGCATGCGCTTGATTTGCACAAAAAATAATGGTCTTTTCAGCTTGATTCATCTCATCCATCATCACCCGTACGCGTTTTGCCTCACGCTCTTTGATTTCAATAATTCGATTAAAATCAGCCTCCTCATATACCTTTCCTTCTTCTACTTCTCCTTCAATAATCTGGTCATCAGATGTGTAAATATAATCATCAATTGTTGTTTTTACGCGCTTTACTTTAAATGGTGTCAAAAATCCATCGTTTACGCCTTCTTTGAGTGAATAAACATATACGGGTTTGCCAAAATATTTATACGTATTAATATTATCTTTTTGCTTGGGCGTAGCGGTAAGACCAAGTTGAACTGCCGGAAAGAAATATTCTAAAATTCCACGCCAATTACTCTCATCGTTGGCGCCGCCACGGTGACACTCGTCAATGACGATAAAATCAAAAAAGTCGGGCGGATATTCTCCAAAATACGGAGTGCCATTTGGCCCACTCATAAATGTCTGAAAAATCGTAAAGAAAATACTCCCACTCATAGGCACCCCACCCTTTTTACGGATATCAAATGGATTGATGCGCACGAGCGCGTCCTGGGGGAATAATGAAAACGCATTGAACGCTTGATCGGCTAAAATATTCCGGTCAGCCAAAAATAAAATTCTGGGTCTCCTACTTCCATCGTGCTTTTGATTCCAGCGGGTTTGAAAAAGTTTCCAAGCAATCTGAAATGCAACGGCAGTTTTTCCGGTTCCCGTTGCCATAGTCAAAAGAATTCTATTTTTTTCTTCTGCTATAGCGTTTAATACATTATTGATAGCTATCTCTTGATAGTAACGCTTGCCATATTCGCCTTCATTGGGCACACTGCTAAATTTTTCCTTCCACTCATTCTGATCCGAATAGGTCCTACTCCATAACTCATCTGGTGTCGGAAACTTCTCAATATTTCCCTCTTGCCCAGATTTCATGGAAATTTGATAAATTTCTCGACCGTTGGTGGCGTAGGTATAGTCTATGTGAAGTTTCTGTGCATATGCTTTGGCTTGTGCCACTCCTTTAGCCGAAGGCAAATTTTCGGCTTTTGCCTCAATCACCGCGACCTTACGATTTTTATAGACTAAAATATAGTCAGCAATATCTGCCTTGCCACGCATTCCACCGGTTTGAATTTTACCCTCGGTGATGTGATGCTCCCGCAAGACTCTCGATCCTTCAACTTCACCCCAACCACTGGCTTTCAGTTTAGGGTCAATATATTCCGCTCGTGTTTCTGCTTCATTCATAGACTAATTATAGTTCAGCATGGAATGCTTTGCTCAGCACCGACTTTTTAAACTCATCCAAGTCAGACAATTTTTGTTCGTATATTTGTTCCAATCTTTTTGTCTCAGCAGAAAATTCATCAAGTTTTTTTACTATAATCTTTTGTTCCGATACTTTTGGTACCAATATTTTTATTTCCTTCAATATTTTTACTGAAACCACATTTTTTATTGCTGCTCCTTTTGTATACATCTTTAAATCATCCTGAAAAACACCACTCTCCATCCAATACTTCAAAAACTGATTGTATATAATGTGGTGCGGACTCAGCTTCAGCAATGCCTGATTTATGATTCCTTTTTTAATACCATCTGGTGCAACTGCAATCTTGCCCATCGTCCCTGAACAACTCATGATTAAATCACCAGATTTTAATTCAAATCGTTTCATTTCATTAAATTTTTTTTCATCTACAAAATAACGAACATTTGTGAATTGATTATATATGGCATGCTGTTGCTCGTAGACCACATAGCCGTCCTTTTTAAAAATATTTTTCTTTAGACTTCCTCCAAATGGCCCCCTCACAAAACCACAGACATCTCCCAGCTTCGTTTCATCCCAATCTTTTCCAGGATTCGCGAAAATGCTCTGTAAATAAGACTCAAAAAGCTCTTTGGAATTTTGTAAATTTATTTCGGCGTTTCTCTTTATTTCTTCAATATTTATAAAAATATCATCTAAAATTTTTACAATGCGCTGTTGTTCAGGAAACTGTGGAAACGGTATCTCTATTTCTTTATACTTATGCAGATCAAGATTTCTAATTCCAGTAGAGTGACTCTGCATGCGCTCTGTAATGCCGATAAAATAGGAATAGAATAGAAATTTATGTAAAAAATTAAAGTCCAACACGCCCTGATCTTTAACCCTTATTACAGAGGTAAAATTACTAAAGGAGAAATTTCCGTCAGTTTTATCAAATATAATGACACGACCAACAGGCTGTTTTGGCCCTCCTCCAGATTTTTCCAAAACTATGTCTCCATACGCTAGCTTTCGTTTATCAAATTGCTTTCTCTCCACATCTAAATATGCTATATCGGTATCATTCAACTTGCCTTCTTTGGTAATATTTGTGTTTCTGATAACGCCAACATGTATATATGGCGGTTCTTTCCCTTTCCATAATCCATTATAGAAATCACAAATATCGCCAAGTTTTTTTGTTTGCCAGTTGGTTTTCATAATCATTTAAATAATTTCTCCATCTCTTTAAAAAGAGCATCGAAATTTTTAAAGTCAGATTCTTCATTTCTTTCTTCACAGATAAACTTTTGGAATTCTGGCTTACGAAGCGTCCTTTCTCTTGAAATAATGTTCCCATCCTTTTTGGTTTCTGTAATACTAAAATTTTTTTGTTCATCAGTAAATAATTCAGAAGAAAATAAATTTTCAATTCCAGCTTGTATTTCTTTTTCCGTGTTTTCTGTATTATTTTTAAATATAAAAGGTATTAAAAAATTAGTTTTTTTACTATTACACGCATTAAAATCATCTTTTGCATCACAATCAAAAACAAATAATATTTTATATCTTTCAAAATTTGCTTCACTATATCTAGTAAAGAATTTTTTGATATCAGTTTTACATCCAAGGCTTTCGATGTCCAAATCTAAACTTGGAGCAAAAAATTCTTTTGCCTTTTTTATATAGACGACATTATTTCCTTCGGTATAAATAATAGGTTTATTAACTTTTTTTAGTTTTTCAGAAAATTCCTTCTTAGTTTTTTCAGTTTCAATAAATAAACTTTCCAAATCTTTATTTAATTGAAAGACCCCCAGTTCTTCATTTAATTTTTCAGAATCCGATTTAAAATCATACCCTTCAAATTGAAATCTTCCATTACTATCTTTTTTTATTTTCGTAACTCGTGAACCTCGAATTTTCTTATCTAACCATACCCTATATGTTGTGATATTTTCTCCTTCTAATGAAAGAAAATTAAATGAGTGGGTAGTTATAAATATTTGTGCATTGTTGATAAATATATTTTTGAATCTGTTCGCAAGTAACTGAGCATTTTTGTATTCATAGGAATTTTCCGGTTCTTCAAAGCCCCAAATAAAGTACTTTTTTGCTTTCTGTCCGAGTTTAATTTTTTTTGATGTAAATGCTTGTTCTTTTATAGAAATAAAATATAATCAACCCACGACCTTACGGTCGGGGTTTTATGATTATGCAACTCCGAAACGGAGTTGCCCTGCATCTTTTTTTCCTTGTTCTTCGATATATCTCATGATGACCTGATCATTGATGCCTACGGTCGACACGAAGT
>JAUXTO010000014.1 GCA_030679255.1 Candidatus Gottesmanbacteria bacterium
GGAACGTTAGACCATTAGGAAGCGCGGCGGCAATTCCTTTTCCCCTTTACCCCTTTCCCTTGCCGCCACGGGAGGATTTGATATATCATTCACTTAGGCATTTTTGACAAAGTAGGTTCGAGCAGAAAGGTAAATTAGCTCAATCAGAATTTTTTATCATCACTATGGTCTATTCCCGGCTTATCCGCCATGAAGAAAAGCAGCAACGCAAACGTTTGATGTGGGCTCTCGGGGGCATGGTTGGCCTCGTCATCTTTCTTTTTGTCTTTGGTCTCAAAATCCTCGTTGGCTTTAGTCTCATGGTCGATCGCGTCCGGGGAAATACACCCCAGCAAGCATCGCAAAATCAGGAACTGATTTTACCTCCCACGTTAGACCCCCTTCCAGGGGCTACCAATAGCGCGAATCTCACAATCACTGGTAAAAGTGATCTGGGATTAAAAATCGTTCTGTATATCGATGAGGAAGAAGCAACCACCCTACCGGTCAAAGACGATGGGACATTTTCCTTCACAAAAAAACTCGCTGAAGGGGATCACACCGTGAGCGCCAAAGCCAAAAATAATAAAGATGGGGTCAGCGACCTCTCAAACGTCCTAACCATAAGTATTAAACGGAAAAAACCTGAATTGACGATCACGAGCCCCACCGACGGCGCGCGCATCGTGGGGGACAACAATACGCTCACCGTCAAAGGTAAAACCGCATCAGATAACACGGTCACGATCAATGATCGGCTCGCCGTTGTCGGGAACGACGGATCCTTTAGCTACACGCACGTACTCTCTGAAGGAGACAATACTCTCCGCACCGTGGCAACTGACCCCGCGGGCAATCAAGAAACCGTTGACCGACGCGTCACGTATCAACGATAGTTTTTTCAACTACTCCCACCAGCACCCACATCCATACCATTACCCACGGATAAAACAAACTGTTTACAAACAGGCTATGGACGAGGACGGCCGCAAACGATGATACATATACTACGTGTAATGGGGTACGTTTTGACACGAATGCGGGCTTGATCTGTTGGAGGACTAGCCAGAGATAGCCAACCAATCCCGCTATCCCCGTCGTCACACCGACGAACAGGATGCTGCTGTCCACTCCCGCACCGCTTCGCCCAGGAAGCGCGGTATTCTCGTCTCTGCCTAAAAACGGCACGACATTAAATCCATATCCAAATACCGGTCGCTGGGCGATACGTGTGATCGTTTGTCCCCAATTTTGTACCCGCGAGATGGTCGAATCATACCGGTCAAGCGACAAGGTCTCCCCGCCGGGTTTGGGGATATAGACGATTGCCAATAAAAAAACCAAACCCACCATCACTCCCTGCTTCCACCGGCCAAGAAGCGCGATTGCTGTACCCATACCGGCCAGAAACGCGAGATAACTTCCCCGTGAATAAGTCAGAAGCAGTGCAACCGTTGCAATTGCTATGCCTGACCCAATCCACACGCGCCACTTATTTGAGGCAATGAAGAATAGATAGATCCAAAGGAAAATCGTCAGTACTAAGAGGATCCCGACGTAGTTAGGGTCCAAGAGAGTTGCAAATACTCGGTAGTAATGCGGGTCCCACCCCAAGTACCAGAGATTACGTAGGTCCGGGTACACAAAAAACTGAACGAGACCAAGGGCGCTCAAGGCAATGCCAAAGCTTCCCAGCCACCAGATCCAAAACTTCTTCGTCAGAGGACTCACGATGATCACTCCATACATCCCTGCGTAAACGATCCATCGAAAAAGATACAGACTCCCTTTCACGACGACCCACGATGGATAATGAACGGAATTGACGAGAAGCGATATGATCCCCAAACCTGCAAATAAAGCTATGGGACGAATTAACCGTAGATCCCTGAGCTTTGCAAAAAGGTTATAGCGGACTACTGCGACCACAATCATAAATACAAGGGCGATATCCTGTGCATAGAGAATCACCCCACCGCCAATAGGAATTGCGCCTAATTGTCCCAACAGTAATGTCACCCACAATAGAATGGCGATAAGCATCATGTTTTTGTATTTGTTTTCCGATCATACAACTGCCAAAGTTTTGTCCGTACGAGAAACGAATGGAAGCTCATCATGAGGGCAACTACTATCCCTGCCGTACCATCCAAAAATCCCAAACGCCAGATATAATTGATAAAAAACTTGAGCACAGGTTTTCCGACGATCTGCCAACCTGGTTCTTTCACGCCGTGATCGAATAGATATTGAGCGTAGAGAGTTGAATACCGATTAATTTCATCGAGAAATTGTGCGACGTTTTGATGAGGAGAGTGGAGGAGTGGGTTCGTCAATTCTCCAATATCACCCACAATCTTCCATTCTTCATGCACGGGCTGCACCCACTTACCCTTTTCTTTTCGCCCAAGCCGCAATAACTTCACATTCCCCGTCTCTCCGTGCGTAAGCCATCTTCCACCCCAATAATCCTTACGTTTAACAAAATATCCGTTACAAATTGTCATCCCCGACCCGATCGGGGATCCATCTTCTCTTGAATACTGAATTCCCGCCTTCGCGGGAATGACATCACTGGTTAATTGAATTATCTCCTTTGTTAACTCCGGCGTAACCACCTCATCAGAATCAACGAATAGCACCCACTCCCCTGTTGTCTTCTCCAACCCAAAATTCCTCTGCGCGCTAAAATCATCATGTAAGGGACGAATAAACACCTTCACTCCATGTTTCTTAGCCACGGTCACTGTTCTATCCGTCGATTCATCATCAATGACGATCACCTCGTCACACCACGCAAGACCTTCTAAACATCGGGAAAGAATAGATTCATCGTTATGGGTTAATACAATCGCAGAAATCATAGAATGGAGTAGTATAATCTTACCATACCATGAACATAAGCCGATGGTTCCTTCTCATTATATTTTTATACAGTATTATTTTTTTGTCGCATGCTGTTTTTTTACGTAAAACCGTCTACGGAGATGGTATCTTTTACTTCTCCTGGGTTCGATCAATCGTCGTTGACCATGATATCAACTTTGCTAACGATTATGCCCATTTCGGCGTCACGGCTCCAATCACCCACAATAATCTACTCGGCAATAAGCATCCCATCGGCGCACCCCTATTTTGGCTCCCGTTGTACGCAGAGACTCATGCAATCATCGGCGGATCAGGGTTTGAACTCCCCTATCAACTGCTCGTCGGGGCGCTTTCCGTCCTTGCAGCAATAGCAGGGATCATCCTCCTCTACCGACTGTTGACACAATATTTTCCATCAACGGTGAGCCTTCTTGCCGTCATCAGTATCGCCGGTGCTACCAATCTCCTTTTCTACGGTGCCATCGATACGGTCAACAGTCACGCAATTTCCTTTTTTGCAGCCACAGTCTTCCTCTCATTTCTTTATTCCAAAAAGGCGTCACCATTTTTGACCGGCTGCACGTTGGGATTCTGCGCCCTCGTCCGCCCGCAGGACGCCATACTCGCCCTCCTCGTAATACCTAGCCTTAAAAGGTCTCACCTTTTAAGGCTAAAATTTATAATACTACTATTCTTAGGAGCCTTTCTCGTTTTTGCCCCCCAACTCCTCGCTTGGTACACGGTCTATGGCACTGCGTGGATCAGTCCATATCTTTCCGGCGGAGAGTCATTCACTTGGTGGTCACCGAATTTTTTTAATGTACTTTTCTCCCCTGTCAACGGACTATTCCTCTGGACACCGATTACCCTTATTGCTCTCGGAGGATTTATATTCTGGAAAGACACCCGGCGTGTCTGGTTTATCGCGGTGTTCCTGCTCGCGGTTATCGTCGTCGGCTCTTGGAGCACGTGGTGGCAGGGTGCGTCCTACTCCGGACGGATGTTTGTCTCAATATTGCCTGTCCTTTCGTTTGGGTTAGCATCGTTCTATAAAAAGCTTTTGATTGTTGGACTCACATGGCAATCGATCCTCCTGACCATCATTGGTCCGCTCGCGGTCATCAATTCAATCCTTATTATTCGATTCCTTTTACAATCGTGATCGGAATTGCTGCCTTATCTTCATACACCGCCATATCTCCTTCATTGGCGACAACTGTATACCGGGTAGTATCTGAAAGTAATAAATTATTAGGCTTTGAGAGGATGTAGCGTACTCCTGCTTTTGGAAGCTCTGGATCCACAATGGAAGAAATTATCACTCCCGTCGGCTGGAAACCGGACGAGCTAAACTTCGCTTGATATGAACGCAATACCATGGACGCATACCCATCGACCGCGGGGAGACCATAAAGTATACCGAGATTCGGCCGGAGAATTTTAAACTGCCATTCGCTTTCTCCCGGATCATTATATTGACCGAAAAGTTTTTTATACGGATACGGATAAAGCGTGGGGTCTGTATAATACCGGGAGTTATTTGTATCGAATACGTTCCAAGAGGCAATTCGCGTTCTCCCGGCCTCCTGCCATCCATTCACCGTAGCCTCTGCAATCGTCGTCACATTCGTCTGACCATAGACGAAGAGGTCGGCAAACAGTATGACCAAAACAATGATTTTGGCTATCATACTCACCCGCACTATTCGTGTTACCAATCCCACGACAACAATCATGGCCCCTCCAAACGTAATATTATATAAAATCCTGTCTATGATCATGGTGCGTACTGCCAGCGGAAGATTCATTACTTTGGCTATCAGACGGCTTGGGAGAACGCTGAATTGCTGTATTCCGTTCCAATCGCGACTCTCTCCCGCGTGGATGAACCCCGCCGCGAGGAGGAGTCCGTGCCCGATGAGTACGATATACCGCCCGAGCCATGGCTTCTTCATGAGTGTTTCCATCCCCACCATCGCCGCACCGGCGACACCGAATGTCCAAAGAAACAAAAATTGCGCCGGTTCACGGAACAACGCTATTCCGGGGGTGAGATGATACGCAATCCAATATACGGGCGTATACTTACCCATTGCCAATAATAACGAAATGATAGCAACCCCAAAAAAAAATTTTCCCTGTTTGCTCATCCATGCGATAGGGAGGATTAGAATCGGGAGTAACCCTACATAGCCATGCATACTTCCTGCCTGTATCCATGCAGTACCACGGGAAAGATCACCAACCAAACCGGGGATAAGCAATCGGATGAGAGACAACGGATGAACGGACCCGGAGGAGGCAGCAGCGAAATCCTGTCCCGTGCGCGTCGACTCGAGCATAAAGCGGATAAACGGCACAGTCTGCACGCTTGTGACGAGTGCTATAAGAATAGCGGCCTTAAGCCCTTGCTTTGCTCTTTGAGAGCTTGGCTTTTCTAATAATGTATAACCAAGAAGCACGAGCCACGTATAATACGTGAGCTGCGGATGACCGGAAAATACCTGCAGAGAAGCCACACAAACAAACATGACAAGGTCTCGCCCTGTCATCGTTTTGAGATACCTTATCCACATCGCGATTACCCATGGGACGAGACTCGCCACCTGCAAGATGGAAATATTATTGGCGTAGACGACGAGCGACCCGCTCAAACCAAATACTATTGCCCCAACGAGCGAACTGAAGCGCTCGAACCGGAATGTCCGGCCGAGCGCATACATACCCAGTGAACCAGTGAGATACGAAAAAAGAATTCCGAGCGTTAGCGCCCGAAACGGAGAGAATAAGAAGTAGAACAAAGTATTCGGATGAAGGAGAGAGAGATTGATATCTGCAAAAAAAAGTGATCCGGAAAAAATATAGGGATTAGAGATGGGCAATCTCCCTTGTTTGAGTTCTGCTACCAGAAATACTTTGGAGGGAATATTGATGAGGAGATTATCGCAGCAATACCAGACTTCGCCGCCTACTATTTGCCGCCAAAAAAAGATCAGCCAGAACATGATGATGACAAAAATTGGAATTATCCGTTTTCCATGCATAGCTTAAAATACTAAAAATACATCTGCCACGATTTCGCGAATCTTCTCTTTCTGATAATCACGTTGTTTATTGTATCCGCATGAATACCAATTAGTAACACTGATAATCGTCCGCTCTTGCTTCGAGCGTTCATTGGTGTTCACAACATGAAACGCACAAATCTCATCAAACTTCCAGCTCCCATAGGGCAATGGACTTGATAAACCATAATGAGCACCGTCATCTCTCCCAAAATAAGAAAATTGTAATTTCCCTATATTGTTGTTTCGAATATATCGTGCCACATCCGGAAGTGCTTGTCCCCAATCGAGATTACTATCAGAAAGTGACTCAAACCTTCGCGCTCTTGGACCCGCTAGTTCATTCGCGTACGAAATGAAATGCGGAAATTGCCAAACACTTCCCCCTGCGTACCAAACTAGTAGGATCACGAGAAATACTCTGGATCTGAGCGTCCGCGCCAAAGAAATGCTTGTTGCGGCAACGATTGCTAGGAATGGATACATCGGTAGAACATACCGCACCATGGGATGGATCCCGAATATCATCATTACACCGAGAACAACGATCGGTGTTGTCGCGAACATATATATGCGTTTTCGTTGTATTCCCGTTCGAGCCCGACTTGAAAACAGTCCAATGATAAAAAGTACCAGAAGGGGAAGCGGTGTTTTTGTAAGAGTAGTGACCAATATCCGATACCACGGAGGTCTTGAATCTCCTTGAGACATACTCCGCAGTGCATTATTTTTGAGCATTGCGATAAAACCTCCAAGTGGCACCGGTCTGGTCCGCAGCATATTAATGGACGCAGTAATCATCGGTATCTCGAATCGCAAAAGCCTCGACGACAGACGATTTTCATCAGATCTCGGGGCAATGATGACGTCCATACGGAAAAAATATACCGCCCATAGAAATAATAAGCATGTCGCTATCGATATCAGCACCAAATGTTTCCGCTCTGCGATCCATCGCCAGGACCAAATACCTTTTGTCTGCCACAATAAGACAATCGATAGAGCCGTAAGATAAACAAGGGAGGTAATCTTTGCTCCGATTGCATACCCAGCTGCAAGTCCAAAGAGCACCACCCTCGTGCGTGACGGTTTCCGGAGAAATCGTACCCATAAATCCACGGCAAGGAAGAAAAAAAACGTCACGGCTATATCCGATGTGACGTAGTGGCTATTGGCGAGAATGTTTGGATCAAAAGCCAGAAGAAATGAAGCAACCAAACCAACAGTAGATCCAAAAAATCGAGTAGCTACGACATACATAGCCATGATGAGCAGCACTCCGAAGCCTACCGTCACCATGCGAGCCGGAAGTGCCGTATGCATAGGCAATGGGGATCGGATAAAAGTATTCAAACCCAACACCATGGGTATCCCCGTCAATATCGGCATAAGCGGTGGATTATAGGGATCCCGCATGACCTCTCCGGATAGTATTCCTCTCCCTTCTTCTAAATAAAACACTTCATCATACGTAAGCGACTCGCTGAGCGCACTTCCCACAGAAAGAGAGACAAAGGAAAACAAAACACATAGCAATCCGATTTTCACAGAAGTTTTTGGTAGAGCAGATCAAGCTTATGAGCCCCGATAGTTATATCATGAACGTCTACTGCCCGTGCGCGGGCTTTTTTGCTATACGCGAGTCTCAACGCGGGGTCATCGATTAAGCGCTTCACCGCTTTCGTCATCGCGTCAACATCCCCCGGAGAAACAATGATACCCGCTTCACCAATATTCTCCGGTATGCCTCCCGTATTGGTCGTAACAATCGGCATTCCAGAAGCTTGCGCTTCCAGGATGACGGTGCAATATTGTTCCTCCCATGTTTTGGTGGGCTTAGACGGGGCGACAAATATGTCCGCCTCCTGATATATAGACGGCATATCATCATAGGAAACCGATTTTATTTCTACACCCGGTCGCTTGAGTTTATTTTTCTGACTGCCATCCCCTACCATGACAAACCGCAAATTTTTCGGCAACCGACGCGCCATCTCAATAAAATCAAAAACCCCTTTGTATTCCTCGAGCCTTCCACAAAACAAAATGGTCCGGACAATTTTCCTGGGCCGCGTGGACACAAATCGTTTCGTATCAACGAAATGCGGAATGACACTCATTTTTTTGATATCCGCTCCTTCAACAATCAGTGCTTCCTCTGTCTTCTGCGTCAGCGCCACAATATGATCGAGCTCTTCTCTCGCGCCTGCCTTGAACCGCTTTCTCCCCCATATCCCTTCATTATTAAACGGAATGTTTTCGAGGACCGTCGCGATTACTTTTTTCACGTTACCCGCACGTTTGACCGCAAGGCACTGTTGGGTATAGTGAAAATATGTTTCTGCAGTATGCACGATATCAAATCCGCGAAGCTTTTCCTCAAGTCCCCACAAATAATGCGCATCGATGAATAATCGGTTCAGTATCGGCAAAAGAAACGGTCTCGCGAAGCGAGATCCTGCTCCGCAGGAAAAATCAGGGAGATCCATAGGGGACGGAAGTTTGACGACAGGAAACGCAAACGTATCGTGATATGACGTGAGTGACCCGAATGCCGTGATGTCGTAGCGATCGACGAGTGGCTCGTACATTTGCATTTCGTATTTATTCAAAAATTTTCCTCGGACAATGGCGACTGTAGGTTTTTTCATGAAAGTATTGATACGCGCCACACACTATTTATTTCATCTCCAAACCAGACTTCATATCCGTACTGACCAAACATCATGTCCTTTGGAGCTATGATATACGTTGGGTGTTTCAGAATGTCATTCCCGCGAAGGCGGGAATCCAGTGCAGAAAAATCAAATCCGTCTGCAGACGCGTTCACAAACCGCGGCGCGTCATATGGGAGCCATCCGTAATAATAGTTAATCACCCGTATCTTCCCGGCCACAAGAAAAGTCTGCATACAACACGCAAACGTCGCAACCGTTATATCTCCGCCATCACCTGTTCTCAATTGTTGAACAAGATTCTCTTCTGCCGCTCTCGGAATTTCGACCGCATACGTCATCTGATACCCGCTTGCAAAAAATGTAATACCGAGCATTCCCCATAAAAAAACTATGTTTTTAAAGGCCACTCCCTGTTGTTTACCCTGAGCTTGTCGAAGGGCAAGGGGTGGCCTTAAGAAATTGCTTGCACAAAGCGTAATCAACGCAACCACGACACTCGTCAATGCTTCATACATCCGCTGCGGCGCGCGGAACCAATTGAGGACGGGAAGACTCCGGTCCATCCAGTAAAATATGGAATACGGATACCCCCGTGCGACATACATAATTCCTACAACAAGGAGGATGATGAGAAGCTGTACCTCTCTTCGTTTGATAATTTTTGGCAACGCAATCAGAAAAAAAATCGGGAAACCGATGAATGCATAATATTCATACCAGTTATACCAAAATCCGAATATGTGCTGCAATTGTGTACGGTCATAAAAGGTCACTCCGAACGGCATGACAAATGGGATCCATGCAAAAAATAAGTGGAGAGACCCCTTTGCCGCATCAAAATTACTATACCGGGATATGACGGGCACTACCTGTAAAATAAAAGGAATAAGCTTGACGCTTGCTACTGCCATAAACGCTACGATTGTTATCCCAATCTCCTTTACCCCGCGAAGTCCCGCCCAGCGGGACGAAGTGGAGCTAATCACCCTCACCACTCCATAAAACATTCCCATAAAAAATACTCCATACACGTCCCCGGTGAGAAATACTAGCCCCATTACTGCGCCGGTCAGCAATCTGGTTCGACTCGTTTGTTCCTTTTTGAGGATGAACAGGAGAAATAACGGATACCAGGGGTAACTTAACACTTTTTCTATGTGCCCGGCTGCAACCCTCGCGGCAAACGCTCCGGCTCCCATGTAGAGCAGTCCTCCCCATAGAGCAAGATCAAAGCCAAGCTTTGCTCTTTGAAAGCTTGGCTTTATCATTAAAATCTCCCGAACGCACATCCACATAAACACTCCCGCCATAAACGCATGAAGTCCCAGAACCGCCCACCAACCGCTCTGCACGCCAAAAATTAGCATCGGAAGTAAATATGGCAGATAGGTGACTCCGGAAAGGGGATCACCAAGGACAGAAATTCCCGTTGTCACATATGGATTCCAATCGGGAAAACGGTGTTCAGTTCGTATGGTGTCAACCACGTAAGAAAAAATCGGAATATTGGAATCATAATCACTATCCAGCCTAAACGTCTTTCCTTGGCTCACCAAAAAAACACTCCCGATATACATCATGCTCGCAATAAAAATAATGATTATGTTCCGCATTCCTACCATCCTTTCTTTCTTTCTACGGGATTAAGAAGAATTGTTATACATCCGTCCATGGGATACTCCAAAGAACACGCGCTACACCGGATGATCCGCTGATTCACAATGAGTTTCCCATGACACTGCGGACAAACACACAATTGAGCAAGTGAAGAAATAATGTTTTTATCCATTGTGATGGTCGCCATCAACCATCCAAACTTCCTTATGATTTTTCTAATTTTTCTGATAATTCTTCTCACTAAAAACCGAATAGCAAAAACGGCATCAATGATCTCTTCCTTTTTTGCTTGATGAAGCAAATCCCAAGCAATAGCGTCAAGCTTCCCTTTATCCGCGGGACTCATCGGATTGCGCTCTACACGGATAGGAATCTTCCCTTGCCATTCGAGGCGCGTATACCACATATGTTCGTGCTGCTCAAAGAACCTTCGGAACCACATATTTCGCGCGATGAGCCTGTGGAAAAATCCACCATGCTGTTCACCTTCTTTTTTAGGGGTGAACGTCAGCACTCCGTCTCTACGCATGCAATACCAGTGGTGAAAATTCCATCCAAATACCCGTTCGGAGAGAGCGGAGGGAACTTCTATAAAGCCGGCTCTCCCTACCCGTGCTATCTCCCGGGCAAACCCCGCCGGATCATCCATGTGTTCAAATATATGCGACGCGATGACGTAATCAAAAGTTTTATCTGCAAACGGCAACCGCATACCATCGGCGACCACCATCGGTCGGTCTATGTGGATGGCAAATTCTCCAGCCCGGTCATGACTCATGTGGATATACCGGTCACAAAGTATATCCGAGCGGGGATTCGGATTATTTCCACTGCCGATTTCCAAAACTAAATCAGTCGGTTTTATGTTCATGTGTTTTCAAAGGCCACTCCCTTGCAGTTTACCCTAAGCTTGTCGAAGGGCAAGGGGTGGCCTTGAGTAAATTGCTACATGACTTAAAATCTCGCTTCCAAATTTATCCCATCTATATTTTTTTGCCTGAGTTATCGCCTTCATCGCATATTTTTCTCTCAATGTTCTATCCATCATCTTCACCATCGCCGCCACGAATGTTTCTGTTTTCTGTTTTCTGTTTTCTGTCTCTTGAACAATTATTCCCCCTTCTCCCACTACTTCTTTTAGTGCTCCACGGTCAAGGGCCACGACCGGCGTGCCGCACGCCATAGCCTCCACCGCCGGTAAACAAAATCCTTCCCGCAGTGCTGTCGTCACAAACGCTATTGCGCCCCGATAATAATTGGGTAACGCATCATCGGAAACGAATCCCAACTTTTTCACACGGTCGCCCAGATGGTACTTTTCAATCGCTTCGTCTATAGCAGGATCAGGCCAATAATCCCCACCGATGAGATATAAATCATATACATGTTTTGTCATTCCGGCCTTTGAGCCGGAATCCATCTTTTTCTTTTCTAAAAACTCAGCATATATTTCGATAAGTGTCGGGAGATCCTTTGCTTTATTGAGACTCCCAACGAAGAGAAAATATGGATTTGGCCCTACGTACTTTTCTCCAGCGGGGGAGAAAGCCGTATCAACCCCGGGATATGCCACCGTAATGCTTGTCATCCCGGATTTAATCCGGGATCCAGCATCTTTATTGGTATACCGCAATAGAATATCTGCCTTGGTAACCTCAGAGATCGTGATGATATGGTCAGCCCGCGTCATTAATGCCTCAGTTTGATTTTGCAAGGTCGCTGCTGCCGATCCATACACTTCCGGCTCATGCAAAAAACCCAGATCGTAAATAAATCCTATGTCGCACAATGTATGAACCGAGGGGAGAGATTGAGAAAATCCGAGAAACGCATCAACGGGGTGAAATTTGAGCTCTAGCGGCAACCAGACGCGTTGCCAACCTAATTTAGGCAGATGAACGATCTCCGCCCGTCCTTCAAATGCTTTGAGTATCCCCTCCTCTATCGCTCCAAATGAATAGAGCCTATAGTTAATCCTCTTATCGCTTGCAGCGAGTGCTGCAAGCGCGTTCTTTGTCACACGGTAAACTCCGACTTTTAATCGGTCATCCACGATCGATAGCGCGCCCGCATCCACTCCAATAATCATAATCTGTGTTCAAGTAGGTAATTTATCTTTGTTTTCCAAATCTTCCCACCGCAAAATCACTGATCCCCCGGATAGCATCCGTATTGCCGGTCGCTTGATGTTCGGCGATTGATTTGGGTAATCGTAGTAACTCATGAATCTTCACCGACAATGGAGCCAAACGTCGAACGAATAATAAATGATTCCGGGCCAAATAGTATTCCTTACTCAACCTATCATCCCCTGATTGCCTGCCCACCGAATTGGAGGAATCTGGGACCCCATGTCGAAATCCCTCAATAGGTATCTGTCGCACTGAAAATCCCCTCTGCCTTGCTCTCTCGCACAGATCCGCATCTTCGTAATACATAAAATACGGTTCGAAAAACCCTCCCGTCGAGAGCCACACATCTTTATGGAGCGCAATCAACGAGCCGGAAATATATAAAAGCATATCATCAGGCACAAGGCCAGGCCTTGAGGCTAGCACGGTCGTCCATCGTTTGGGATCAAGCGTGCCTGCTTCCGGCCCAACAATCCCCGGAGCACACTTTTGCGCCATAGCGCAAAAGTGTGCTATGCCTGCTTTACTCATCCGGACGTCCTGATTACACACAATCACCCACTCGGCGCCGGCGTCAAAGGCCTGCTTCATACCCTGATTTGCAGCTCCCCCATACCCAATATTATTCTCTGTATTATCTACTACGATCGCCCGGTACTCCCGAATCGCCGCCATTAACCGATGAAGCATCTCCTTATTTGATTTGTACGTCACGATCACAAAACAGACATTTTTATTCTTCATATTTTTTTATAAATCACGACCATCGCCTCGGCATGTCCCGTCACAAGCGCAATCCGGTCAAGCGCTGCATAAATCGGCTTTTTCCACCAGTAATGCATTGACCGATCATGATTTTCGTATGATACCGCAATCCTCCGAAACCCGTGAGGAAGAACGAGCTCGTCAAGAGACGCGAGCGTAAACTGCCATCGGTGCTGCGCTGGTATGAGTGATTGCCATTTCCCCTGCTTCATCCACCGCATAAAACTATTAAAATTAGGTACTCCGATGACGAGTACGCCGGTATCGCTCAGGGTTTCCGCGCAAAGGCCAATAATCTCCTTCGGATTTTTTAGATGTTCCAATACATGGTTAATCACCACGATATCGATATTTGAATTCATATTTTTAAGGGTCTTGTGAAATTCCCGTGGTATAAGTTCTATCCCAAAATATTTCTTCGCAGCCTTCACGGAAGCCTTAGATGGCTCAAATCCGATCACGCGGTATCCCATGTTCCGGGCTTCATCAAGGAGCAAGCCTACACCCGCTCCGATATCCATGAGCGTACCGCTGGGAGCATATCGATGAATAAAACGAAGAAGGTTACCAAATAACCTACGAAACATCTCCTGATGCGATAGGTAAAACTTCACATCTTCCTCCTCATAATATCCCGTCCGTTTTGCACCATCGCGCGTCTCGATCCGCACCTGTCCACATGAGGAACATTTTATGACATCAAACAACCCCGACTGAAATAAGCGAGTGGTTTTTATTTTTCCACACAAGCATTTCATATTACGTTAAAGGCCACACCCTTGGCATTTGCAAGGGGTGGCCTTATGAAATTTATTTTCTTATAAGTAGCAACCAATACGTCAAACCCTCCATATATCCAAATGCCAAAGCGAGTACCAATCCCCGCCACCCATCCTTATACCCTTTCTCTTTGACAAACCGCGCCACAAACATATGCGGACCATAGAGAAAGAGCGTATCAAAGCCAGGCTTTGATCTTCGAAAGCCTGGCTTTTGTTTTTGTATGAGCATCTCTGCAGCAGTCCAAGCATACCTTGTAAATTTTGTAAAAAGTTGCCGTGGTGTCCTATACGAGTGATGATGGATGACGCCCCGTAAATCACTAATGTGTTCAAAGCCAGGCTTTGATCTTCGAAAGCCTGGTTTTTGAAGGAAATCGATAATTACATCCTCATGCAATGCCTCCGGCGAGATTTTTGCATATCCATTCTGAAACAGCCGCACCTTCGCATACTTTTCCCCTCCCCAATAAACCGGTTTCCCGAACACATAATTCTGATACGGGATCCGATACGCTACAGTCATAATTTTGTGATGGTTGGTGATACGTCTGATTTCTTGAGCAAGCTTGGGAGACACCCGCTCATCGGCATCCAAAACGAGAATCCAATCTCCCTTAGCCTTCTCCACTAGTTCCTGCTTCCTCTCCCCCAATGTTGGTATGGTCATCCCGGGCTTGACCCGGGATCCAGCATTCTTTTGTTCAATTATTTTCCCTCCATACTTCTCCACCAACTCCACCGTCCCATCCGTACTCCCCGCATCCCCTACCAGCAACTCATCCCACAACCCCTCGACGCTCTTAAGCGCCCCCTCCATCACATCTGCAGAATTAAACGTGATCATGACAATAGTGAGAGTCATAATCTTATTGCTAAAATCTCAAGGTTTATTCCCCAAGAATCAAAAGAAAGCAACTTACTGAATAGATGACAAAATATTCGATCAAATAGAAAAGACTTGACTTGCTTTATATTGAAATACCTTGATCTATACGGAACTATCTCTTGATTTTTGCCAAGAAGTTCACTGTTTCGCTTCGATTGAATCTTTTTTCCTAGTAATGTTTTGATAATCCCACCTAGGTCGGAAGGGTAGCTCCAAGATCCTATATACAAAATCTTAAAACCTAATTTCTCTAACGATCTTTTTATTGTATGTTGACTAAAATAGCTTAAATGTTCCGGTGGAATATAATGATCAAAATTATCTTTTAATACTCTGGCGCTGACACTTTCCACGTTTGGCGTCGCAATATATAGCAAGCCACCTTTTACAAGATATTTTCCGCAGTGATTAATAAGTTCTTCGGGATTAATAAAATGCTCGATTACTTGATTTAAAATCACTAAATCATAGGTATGTTCTGGGCGGAATAAAAAAATGTCACGACAAAAAACATTTAAACGAAGAGTATTCGTTGCGTAATCTGTTACCAACTTTGAAGCATCGACTCCGTGTGTTTTCCAACCAAGTTTTCTTGCTTCGTCTAATAGATATCCTCTTCCACATCCAACATCTAACAACTCACCTTTCATTTTGGCGAATTTACTTATCTTTTCCAAACTTCTCCTAGCGTCTAAACGTATTACCTTTTCTGCCGATAAACTATCCTTATAGTCAAACTTACTATAATACGTTGCTATCTCCTCTTGACTTGGAATTGGCGTAGTAAAGACAAAATCGCAATTATCGCACTTAACAATAGAGTATTTACTTTTCGTAGCTATTAACCTATAATTATTACTACGACATAAATAACAGCCCGTGTCATTCATAAAATCGAGTGTATCACGCAAATTTGTAAAATTGTAGCTGGACATTACATTTCAACACCTCGAACTTTGAACTTCCTGCCCCATCGGGGTTTTTTTATGCCTTGGGTTTCTAAAATCGTTTTTACTTCATTTTTAACAACTTTGTTTTTGATAGTGCCTATTAAAAGCAGCGCAATCGGTACGTTCACTAAATCTACCCAAAATCCAGTAATAACTACGAACCCTTCGAGCTGGGAATCTAACTATGTATGGCAACCCTCACCCCTGCTTGATGGATCATCTTTAAAACTTTGGTATTCAGGCTATAACGGGTCTCGATTTCAAATCGGTCTAGCTACTTCAACCGATGGAACGTCATGGACTAAACAATCAACTAATCCTGTCGTAAGCAGATTAGCTTTAGATAATAAGGACACTCATGATCCAACAGTTATTAAAAATGGAAATTCGTATGAAATGTGGTACGTAGGATCTGATGGAGGCGCGGCTTCTAATTACTCTATATTCCGAGCAACTAGTAATGATGGAGTTTCGTGGACTCATAGCGCTGCACCGGTTTTACGTCCATCATCCGGTTGGGGATCTGGAGGAGTTTCTGGACCATTTGTAATAAAAATCGAAAATGAATATAAAATGTGGTTTAGTTCGGCGGATACAGGTACTTGGAAAATTGGACTTGCAACTTCAACCGATGGCATCAACTGGACTTCTTATGCCAATAATCCGGTGCTTTCACCGACACAATCATGGGAAGGAACTGATGTCGACGGACCATCCGTTTTATACAACGGTACGACATATGAAATGTTCTACCACGGCTCTGGAAATCTATCATATGCCACATCCACTGACGGTATTAATTGGACCAAACCTGCGGACAAAAATCCTATTCTGACTAGAGGTGCAACATTCGACAATAATAATATCGCTAGTGCAGGTGTGATCCGATTAAGTAACGGCACCAACCTCCTCTACTACGGAGCATTCGGCAAAATTGACGGCTCGACCAAATGGCGTATTGGACTAGCAACTGATGGCCCAATTGTTCTTCCTACTCCCACTCCAACCCCCACTCCTTCACCAACACCAACACCTCCCGTAATCATTATCCCGGGCATGTTTGCTTCCTGGAACAAAGATGCGATTTTGGACAACAAAACCGTCTCGCAAAGTAATTGGAAACTCAATTCCATTGTCCGGGAATACGACGGCATCAAAAAAACATTAACAGACATGGGGTTTGTAGAAAACACCTCACTCTTTCTCTACCCCTTTGATTGGCGCAAAAAACTGGAAGATGCAGCTGCAGAACTTGACGCATATATCACGACGAAAATTCCCGGTACTCAGAAAGTAGATATCGTCGGACACTCGCTGGGCGGACTCGTTGGCCGAATTTATGCCCAGAAGTATGGAACAGGCAGGATAGACAAACTCATTACGGTCGGCTCACCACACCAGGGAATCCCACAGGCATATAAAGCTTACGCCGGCGGCGAGATTGATCGCGAAAATACCTTCCAGTGGCTCAGCCTCAAACTCATCCTCATCCTCAACCGCGCTTCGGGAAAAACCGACCGGCAAGTGGTGGCCGACTCGATGCCCGTCGTCCGCGACCTCGTGCCCATCTATACTTTTCTCACCCGGCTTAGCGATGGTGGGACGGTGGACTCGACCACCATGACATATAAAAATAGTACGCTTCTCACCTACAACTCTACATTCTCCTCGCTCTTTCCTCTTTTTCAATCCATCGCCGGCGAATCCGGCCAAACTCTCCAGGGATTTACGGTCAATCCACCCACCACCTCAGATGTGACAAACAGTTTGTACCCTGATGGCAGACCTTCCGGAGAAACCAAAACGATTGGGGATAGCACAGTCGTATCCCAAAGCGCCAAAGCAGACACGGATGTGAAAGTGTTAAACGCTGGCCATGGTGAGCTTATTTACAAAAGGAATGGGATTAAGGAAGTGGTATCAAGTCTTGGATATAGCATTGCCGATAACAGCATCACCGAAGGTCGGGCAACCAGCCTTCTCACCACGCTTCTGTTTTTCATCAAATCCCCGGCTTCCATGGCCGTCGAATACAAGGGAAGCACGACGAGCGAGACCGATGGCATGATTTTCCTGGAAAACGCAGAAAGTGGTACGTACACGCTCAAAGTCACGGGAACCGGCAAAGGCAAATACACCGTGGTTGTGGGACAAATTACGACGGATAATGACTACTGGGAAAACATCACGGGCGAGATCACTAAAGATCCGCCTTCCTCCCAAACGGATTACTACACCATCAATTATCCAAGGAGCCCGCTTTTCCCAACGAGCACCGGCGGCGGGTCGGGAACGACCTCAACCACCACGACCACTTCAACAACCGCAACTCCTACTCCCACCCCTATTCCAAAAAATGAAACTGCCCACAATTGGATCAACGATATATTGGGAGCATCTGACGAAAAGGAATCTTCACAAAGCGCGACTGCATCCGGGGCACAAGGAACAGAATCGCCCAACACATATCAATCTCCTCAACCCATCAATCCCTGGAGATTCATGCTCATGTGGTGGCTCGTGGGCGTGGGACTCTTCCTGATCCTCACAGCCTGGCTCATCTCCCGCCACTCCACTTCATCACCCAAAAATTCTTCTGTAAAATAACCTTGCCACGATTTACAGACGCCCGCTTATAACTTTTCGCGTCAGTTCCTCAATAAATACATATACCTGCCCCACTCCTTCAACGGAAAACGCAATCACAAAAATCCCGAAAGGTCTGACCGCTATCATCAAAACCACTATCCCGACTACTGAACCAATTCCCAGTAAAAAGAACAGCCAAGCAACCGTTTTTTTCTCCCCGCGCAGGCGGATAAATAGATACGACAGTAATCCGTAGAACACAAAAGAAAAAATGAGAATGGTGTAAAAAACGACCTGACCAAATGCACAAAGGCCGATAAAAAATCCGTCCTGACAAGGACGGAAAAGACTGTAAATTCCATAGACCAAGAGACATCCAATGACAAAAATCGGCCAAAGCAGGACATTACGGGAGGACATACGTGGGCTGTTGAATGAGACCAGCTTCTGAAAACGGCCAATATCGGAGGAATGCTTTTCCGATAAAATCTTCTTTCGGTATCGGTCCAAACTCCCGAGAATCTGAACTATGACCCCGATTGTCTCCTGATACAAAGTATCGACCTTTCGGGACAATGGTTTCACTATCTTCCCTTAGAAAATTTCCCCCGCTGATGTAGGTACCCGGAGTGAGGTATGGCTCGTCCAGCTTCGTACCATTTACATAATAATTGCCTCCCTTGAGACCAACCGTGTCTCCCGGTTCCCCGATAATCCGTTTTATATAATCGATGTCTTTATTTCGAGGTGATTTAAAGATGACGACTTCACCACGTTTGGGATCGTGAAGTTTATATTCAATTTTATTGGTTAAAATAAATTCTTTATTATGGAAATTAGGTTCCATAGAGGCCCCGTTTATCTCCTGGGGAGACATGATGAAGAGGTAAATCATCACCATAATTGCGAGGATCACGACGATGCCTTGTAGGAAGTCAAAAATTGCAGAAAATATGTTTTTTATCAGACCCATGATACAAATCAGTGTAGGTGATATAATATCCGTGGTCAAGATGAAGGAAATGTGGGACTCGTAGCTCAGTGGTAGAGCGCTTCGTTGACATCGAAGAGGTCAGAGGTTCGATACCTCTCGGGTCCACAACAAGGATTAATTCGTACTTCCTTTTTTCACGCCGAGGCGTTCATGCACCATTTTGAGCACACTGCTGGTTTGCTCAAGAGATCCGCGGATGACAAATACGACTCTCGCTTCGACTTTGGATTGTGTAATCTTTACAAGACCGTTGACGGATTGGGCGAGGTCTTTGGCGATAGTATCCAGTTCATCGCTATGTATCCGTTCGACTTTATGTGCCGGTTCTTTACCATATTGTGCTTTGAGTCTACGCGCGAGATCCTCGGCGCGCCGGACCGATGCGCTTTCCGAAAGAATCGTTTTATACGCATCGACCATAAGTTTCACTTCTCCGAGACCGGCGATTGCCCGCGCGTGACCTTCGGAGATAGCCCCCGAAATAAGTCCATCTTTGATAGCGTCCGGAAGGGCCATGAGCCGCATCGTGTTACTCACATACGACTCGCTTTTTCCGACGCGCTTGGCTATCTCGCCCACAGCAAGTCCAAACTCTTCGATGAGCCGCTGAAATGCCTGCGCCCGCTCAATGGGATTGAGGTCTTCGCGCTGGACGTTTTCGACTATGGCCATCTCGAGCATGCCCCTAGCAGTCGTTTCCCGGACGACGACCGGTACCGTCACGAGACCGGCGAGTTTACTTGCCCGCCACCGACGCTCCCCTGCGATAATCTGATATCCGGCCGGAGTTTTGGCGACCACCAACGGCTCGATGATGCCGTGTTCTTTGATGGAATTGACGAGGTCACCCAGAGAATCCGGAGGGATGAGTCCGCGCGGTTGCAGCGGATTGGGCTGGATCATCTCAACTTCCATCTGAAGGATATGTTGTAAATCAGCCATGAAAACTTATTGGGGCAGGACGGACACGAATTGTTTCCCGAGTTTGACAGAAAATCGTACAAGACCAGCTACGACCGAATAGAGCGTAAAATCTTTTCCCATCATGACCCCCTGCCCGGGGTGGACGCGTGTTCCTTTTTGCCGGACGATAATACTCCCGGATTTGGCAGCCTGTCCGCCATAAATTTTAACGCCAAGCCGCTTGGAGACGCTGTCTTTATTCCCCTTTGCTGTACCTCCTGCTTTGACATGTGCCATATTCCATTGGACAGCGGACAGTAAACATTAAGCATTGCTTACTGTTTATTGCTTATTGTCCCCTTCTGTAATACATAAAATTGTCTTCGAACAACTGCTTGCGGTCTACTGTAAGAAAGTGGACCTGCCGAAACAGTATACCCGAGGGTTTCACACCTGTCAATAACATTTTTCACGAAATATGTTCTCCCGGAGATAGCGTATTGCGGCAACGCAATAACAATTTTTCCTGCTGGTTTGAGCACCGCATGCCAATCCCGCAAACATCCTATATATAATTTTTCCAGGCCTTTCATGATATTTTTAACCTGGTCATTGGTCATTGGAAATTGGTCATTCTTGCCCAATGCAGCCCCCATAAATGGCTCTGTGACGATAGCATCGACGGAAGACTGGGCAATCACGTCGGAGATATGGGTCGCATCACCAACCAAAAATTTAGGGAGTGGAAGGGTCGAACCCTGCAGCAGCCATTCAATATTTTTTTGGGCCCGGCTCATGACTTCCTGAGATTGATCGCTCCCGATTGCGCTCCATCCTGCCAATATCGCTTCTCCGACGACGGTCCCCATACCACAGAAAGGGTCAAGGAGAACAGGATATTTGTCATTCCGGGCTTGACCCGGAATCCATTCTTTATTATCGCTGGATCCCGGCTCGGTGGCCGGGATGACATGCGTCGCCAGATTCACCGCCATCCGGGCAACTTTCGGCGGCAACATGCCGGCTTTGGGATCGGCGAAGGGCCGCCCATAATCGCGCTCATTCCACGTTTCAAAATCCTGAACTGCGAGAGTTTCTCCCACAATGTATCCGCCACTTTCGGCGATAATCACTAATTCATGAATATGTTGCTTGGCGATCACCACACTCGCGAGCGTATTGCCGTCATGCGGAGCCACATAGCGAACGCTCATTCCTTTAGAGGCAAGATGTTCCTTTATGCCTTTAAGAAGTTGGGGATCCACGTCTCCCATGTCCGCACCATAAAAGCTTAAGCCAAAGGTTACTGGACCGCGATCAGCGTCTCCCAAATATTGTGCAATACCCACCGGATCGAGCGAGTCGATGGTACCTTTCTCACGGGCAATTTTCACCGTGCCGCCCAACCGCTTGATGTATTCTTTGGGATCTATTTGATCTTCCGGATCTTCTACCCGCACGACGTCCGGCGTAATGCTCGTAAGAGGATTTGAGGTCAGGGCTTGCAACTCATGAAACGATAGTTCATGTGTTCTGCCAAAGATGAAGAGCAAGGTGCTCATGCATGGATTGCGGTAATCTGAAGTCTCGTCAACTGTGCGCGGAACCCAATATGCCGGCGCTCGCGGACTTTTGATTTAAATCGTCTGACGTGAATTTTTTCTCCTTTATGGTGTGCGTCGATTGTGGCTTTGACGGAGGCACCTTTCACGGTAGGAGTACCCAATGTGGTTTTACCATTATCATCGATGAGCAACACTTCGGAAAGTGTCACGATATCCCCGACTTCGCCGACCATATTGGCGGCTTCTATACTATCTCCGACACTGACTTTATACTGAGTTGGTCCGATTCGTACGACTGCAAACATGCGTGTATTCTACCAGTCTTGAAGTCTTATTGCAACGACTCGATCACGTCATCTTTACCGCGTCTTACCGACCAAAGCATGCCGTAACAAACCGCTAAAGACAGAAGCGAGCTTCCGCCGAACGAAACGAGCGGCAGGGTAATACCGGTAATCGGGATAAGTCCCATATTCATACCCGCGTTTATGACGATTTGCGTGAGGATCATGCTAAATAATCCGACACTAAAAACAAACGGCACGACAGCACTGATGACGCCCACGACCAACGGGCGGATGATGCGCCAGAGGAGTGCTCCGTAGGCGACAAGCAGAATACTTCCTCCGAGAAATCCTAATTCTTCGACGAGCGTCGCGAAAATAAAATCCGTATGATACTCGGGTAAGAATCTCAGGTGGCTTTGCGTTCCCCGTCCTAAACCCCGTCCGAATAGTTGTCCGCTTCCCACCGCTATCATCGCCTGGATAGCATTATACCCGGTGCCTTTTGGGTCTACACCGGGATTGATAAACGTGACGATGCGAGCCCGTTGATACTCATGGAGCCCGCGCCAACCCACAGGCAGAAGAAGAGTGACGACGAGAAATCCTATGGTCACATACCGGACCGGAAATCCGGCCGCAATCATCATCGAAAGCCACATCACACCATAGACGATGCTACTGCCAAGATCCGGCTGACGGAACACAAGGAGAAACGGAATAATAAATAAGACCATATGGATTAAAATATTTTTGACACTCCGCGGCGGAAACGTCTTGAGTGCCCAAGCAAAAGACAACAAGAGAAGCGGTTTAACGAGTTCAGACGGCTGAAGTTGAATGCCTCCAATCGAGAACCACCGTGTCGCGCCCCGGATAGCCGGCCCAATATACGAAACGGCGAGAAGTACTAGCGACACTATATATCCGAGCGGCGCCGCCCACACCATGAGTGTGCTATCGATGACGGCCACAAACGCTCCCACACAGAGGGCAATAATCAGGATCATGAGTTGCTGCAAAAATAATTCCTGATTCACGGAAAGCAGTATAGATAAGCCAAATGATCCTACCGTCAGGAAGAGGACGAGGTCGACCCAGTCAATAGTGCGAGCGAATTTCCCCATACGAGTTCATCTGAAAGTGTTTCTTTTTTTACCCGGTCAACAAGCTCTTGAGTTAAATCTTTACATTCTTCGGGAACTTGTACCCGGATATGTGCGTCTATTGTACATCCTTTTTCTTTACGGAGAATCTGGATAGCCCTGACGAGTTGACGCATATGCCCTTCTGCAACGAGTTCCGGTGTACTTGTGGTATCGACCGTCACGCTAAACTCTCCTTCACCAACCACTATCTCCACTTCTTTTACATTTAGCTCTTCCTTTACAAGATCGATGTATTCTTCTTCTATTTGATATTTGCTGTTTGCTATTTGTAATTGTCGCACCGGTTGCCGTACCGGTACGCCTGCATCTTTACGTTGCGCGTGACCCAATGCACAAATCTCTCTGACAAGTTGCATCTTCTCACCTAACTCCTGAGTCTTAAGTCCTACGTCTTGAGTCTCGCTCGGCCAATCCACATGATGGATACTATCGCTCGTGTTCATAAGATTTTGGTATATTCGCTCGCTGATAAACGGCGTCATTGGAGCCATAACGGTCACAAGCCTGTTGAGTACCCATCCATATACCTCCATAGCCCGCGGGTCTTCCCGCAAGCGGGTCCGGCTGCGCCTCAGATACCATGTGGAAACATGATCCAGAAACACCAACACATCACGGCATGCGGCCACCGTATCATAGGTATCCATATTGCGTGAAACATTCCGAACAAGGGACTCCGTCAAACCGATGAGCCACCGATCTAACACATGGGTTGCGGTGGGCAATTGAGCCGGAATTGATGTCTGTCCACGATAGAGGAGATAAAATGAAGCGAGATTCCAAAGCCTGGAGATGACGTTCTGATACACATCCTTGACTCCTGCTTCAGAAAAGTTGAGATTCTCGCCCCTCATGACGACGGATTCCATGAGATAAAACCGGAGCGCATCAACCCCATATTTTTCAAATAAATGAGTCGGATCGGGAAAGTTTTTTTTGGATTTACTCATCTTCGTACCATCCTCAGCAAGAATGACACCATGGGTCAAAGCATTTTCAAACGTATGCGTGCCGAAAAGCCCGACGGACATGACATGAAGCGTATAAAACCAAGCACGCGTCTGAGAAATATACTCAACGATAAATTGTGAGGGGTGCGTCGCTTCAAAAAGCTCTTTATGGTCAAACGGATAATGGAGGGATGCATGCGGCATACTTCCCGATTCTACCCAGCAATCAAATACTTCCGGAATCCGCCTGCCTTTTACCGTTTTTCCCTCATCGAGCCAAACTTCTATATCATCTAAAAATTCGCGGTGAATGTCCGTAAGTCCTTCGACAATCTCAGGATTGACCGCCCACTTTTTTAATTCCTCCAATGACCCAATGATCCGCGTCTGTCTTAAGTCCTGAGTCTTGAGTCCTGAGTCCTCCGCCTGGCTTCGCCAGACGGGCATCGGTGTCCCCCAGTACCGTGACCGGGAAATATTCCAATCCGGCGCTGTTTCGAGCCCCTTCCCAAACCGGCCATGCTTGAGATGTTCAGGGTACCAGTTGATGTTCTCATTTTGTTTCACTAAATCCGCTTTCATCTTCTGGATGTTGATAAACCATGCGGGTACGGCATTATAGTAAAGCGGCGTCTCACACCGATAACAAAAGGGGTAGGAGTGGACGGATTTCTCTGCCCGGAGCAATAGATCCCTATCGATAAGATCTTTCACAATCCAGTCTTCTGCTTTCTTAAAGAATATCCCACTGAGGGGCTGCACAAAATCCAAATATCTCCCCTGATCATCAAGCATCGGAACGAGGGGAAGATCAAGCGTTTGGGCAAATTTATAATCATCCTCGCCGTATATGGCCGCTGTATGGACCATTCCGGTCCCTTCTTCAAGCGAGACAAAATCGCCCGCACCCACAGAGAATGCCTTTTTACCATCTAATGGAAGATACGGGTAAAGCGGCTCATATTCCCGCCCAACAAGCTTATCGCCCGTGACTTTTTCTAAAATTTTTACTTCCCAATTCTCTTCCTGCGTGACCATCGCCACCCGCTTTTCGGCCACCCAAATGAGTTTATCTCCTACCGAAACTTTTACGTACGTGGCCTTTGGATCCACAGCAATACCGACGTTGCCGATAAGCGTCCAGGGAGTCGTCGTCCACGCGACAAAGTATTCATTCTCCGTCCCCTTCACCCGGAACATGACGAAAACAGAATGGTCTTCGACATCTTTATAGCTATTGTCCATGGCAATCTCAAAGTTGGATAAGGGGGTTGCGCACCGGGGACAGTACAGGATAATTTTCCGGCCTTCATAAAGAAGTCCTTTGTCATTTAGGTTTTTAAACGCCCACCAGATGGATTCCATGTACGGGAGATCCATGGTCTTGTATGAATTGGCAAAGTCTACCCATCGCCCGATCCTACGGATAATTTTTTCCCACTCGTGGTCAAACCGCAGGATTGCGGCCCGGCATGCCGCATTAAATTTATCAATCCCCATTTCCTCAATTCCCTTTTTGCCGCCTTTGAGCTCAAGCTCCTTCTCGATCATGTTCTCGATCGGTATGCCGTGGCAATCCCATCCCCACACGCGGTCGACGCGGTAGCCTTTCATGGTCCAGTAACGGGGGATTGCGTCTTTGATGACGGACGTGAGGATGTGGCCGTAATGCGGTAACCCCGTGGCAAACGGCGGTCCGTCATAAAACACATATCGCTTATTCTCAGGCCGCATTGAGACAGACTTCTCAAACGCCTTCGTTTCATCCCAATAATCCAAAACCTCATGCTCGAGCTTGGCAAGGTCTACCTTCTCCTGCGGATTAGTAATTTTGAGAGATGTCATAACCTATATCTTACGTCATTCCGGGATACTCCGGCAAGCACTTGACTCGATGGTATATAATCATTAACGATACTAAGGAGGCCAATATGTTACTACCTGATATAAAGAATAAAATACCCAGTGTCATAGAGAGAGATGCAAAAAGAGACAACACAGTTAAGATAACGTCTGAAGATCCAAGTCTAAAGTTCGAAGGGATATTGACTGATTCCGAAGATCCAAGTCTAATGTTTCAGGGTATACTCACTGACGATTCCTAGTTAATAGACAACTTGGTACAATCGTACATCATTAATATGCTCCTTGATTTTAATTTTTCCAGTCTTTTCCATATTCCCAATCGCCTCGAGCCAATGGTCGTTTGATTCCAAGATTTGGGTGAGCCATTGGTTGGGTCGCGTATCGACGACTAAGTACTCGGCGCGTTTATCAAAATCCAGCCACCAGCAGCTCGTCTGCCCACAAGGCTTATCAACAAAATCATGCACTCGTGGCCATACAAGATAAATCTTGTTGCGATGCGAAAGATGTGGCACGAAATTCTGTTGTGTAGCAACGGCAGCTCCGGGGGGAACCATCGCAAACAATGTGCGATTATCTGCCATCCATTGCTCTTCCTTCCAATACTCTGCCTTCACTAACTTATTGAGCGGCAAATGCCAATAATATTGAAAAAACAGAGTCAACCCGACGAGAAAAATTCCAATAAAAATTTCAAAGCCTGGCTTTGATTCTAGATAGATCGTCATTACCTTCTCCTTAAAATGTCTGGCCATTACCATCACATCTAATGTCCCCAACGCTAAGTACACGCCCAAGGTCGCACGGTGATGCATAAACGGGCTCCACATACGGCTAAACTCCGGACCGGTGACGAAATATTGCGCGAGGTCAAACGTGACCGCGAGCATCGCTCCGGGGGAGAGAATGGGTAGAAAAGAAAAACTTGCGAGCGAATACCACCAGACTTGGCGTTTTTCCTCGGAATCAAAAAATTGCTGAAAAATAATCACAGGGTTGTGCGATATCTGCGGCCAGTATTGGAAGCCAATTGGGGAAAATGATGCAACAATTTTTGATGCCAACAAACTATACCCTACGCCGCCAATAAAAAACGCTATCGCTGTGCGACGGTGCTTTTTATGAAACAAGTAGATAAATCCCAATGACGCAAGCGCGATCCCCATGTTCTCCTGTGTCAAGAGAAGCATTACAACGGAAACTACGAGCCATCGGGTTTTCCCGGATTCCAAAAAATACGCCGTCCACGCGAGTAATCCCACGCCAATCACCACTGGATGAAAATCAAAATAGACGAGGTATTGAATACCATAAAAGAGGCTGTATATGACCGCAAGACACAGCGCGGTGATCTCGTATAATCCTCGACGTAGTACGATTTTATAAATCGCGAGCGCCGAAAAACTTATCCAAAATGCCTGAAAGATAAGGAGCATCCGCACATCACTCCAGATCCAAAAAAGCGGGGCGAGAAACGGGAGGGTTAGGGTGAGATGGTCGCCCAAAATAAACCTATCTTTAATCGTATTGTACGGCCACTGGAAATTTGCATACTGCCACACCGCCTGATCATAGAGTCCCAAATCAAATCCCCCGGACTGGAAGTGATTGTGCCGAATAATCGAAAGCGTGCTATAGGCGATGGATAAGCCTATTATCCAGCCAATTATCAACTTGAGGGTCCAATGAAACCGTGCCATACCCATCCAGTATACCCGATTCACTACATTTCCCATCATCCCCATCACTCAATGAACACAAAGTCCCCCACACATCACAAAATTATGCACGTGCATAATTTTGTGATGGGCTTGCCTCGTCGATCCTCGCTATTTTTTCCGGTATCGGGCACCGCGGCCAACTCCGAGCTTTTCTATAATTCTTTATATATCCAATTGTAGCCATAGATATCCAATGATAACTATAACGTTAATTCCCCCAAAACTAACTTCTTTGACGCAAAAATGCGGGCTTGCCTCGCCGAACTTCGTCTAACTTCTTTGGCGAAGGAATGCGGGGATTTATAAGACACGTCCCATTTCTAGCTTCAATCTATTCAAATGATCCCAATGGTAAATCCTGCACTTCTAGTCTTCAGAAAGAATATAATCAACCCACGACCTTACGGTCGGGGTTTTATGATTATGCAACTCCGAAACGGAGTTGCCCTGCATCTTTTTTTCCTTGTTCTTCGATATATCTCATGATGACCTGATCATTGATGCCTACGGTCGACACGAAGT
>JAUXTO010000025.1 GCA_030679255.1 Candidatus Gottesmanbacteria bacterium
CTGTTTGCCTCTTTAGTGCTCATAGCAATGATTCTGTTCATGATCCCTCCTTCTTGATGACAACAATATCCATCAAGTATGAGGGTCAAAAGCGGACATTTCTATATTGCAATAAGAGGACATTATCACTTTGCACTAACAGCCGTAACATTATGACTCGATTTCTATAAGGTTTTATGCTATAGTACGCGCCATGTCACATGTATTAGTCGGTCATGATTCTGAATTTTTTGCTTTTACGATAGGTGGAGATGGTTATTTTCATACAACTCTTGAAGCTGAAAACTCGTGGCTTCTTGGCCAATTGGCTGCCGGATTGGTTTCCCCAACTGAATTGGAACAAAGGGGACGTAGTGTGGCTACGCCAATGGGATCTAAAGAAAGATAATTCCTCACCCCATCCCGTGCTCGATTTTGAGGCGGGAGATTTTGCCTTCTACGTCTTCGGGCGTTACGCCAAACTCGGGAAGCAGACGCTCGACAACAGCCACCGCGGCTTCAAACTCCGGCTGGATGATGGTCGTCACCCCGAGCGATTTGAGACGGGCCTGGTCTTCCTCATGATGAGAGCGGCAGATGATTTTGATATGGCGGTTGAGGGTTTGGGCGTGGCCGATGATAAGTTCTTGCGTATGCCGGTCCGGTATGGCGATCACCATTGCGCGGGCAAGGTCCACTTGAGCAAAGTCCAGGACATCGTGATCAGCCGGATCGCCGTAGACGACATTTACCCCCCGCTCCCGGAGAAGTTTCACCGTTTGATGGTTATAGTCTACGACAAGAAACGGAACGCCAGCCATTTCCAGAGCCCTTCCCACATATTTTCCCACTCTCCCATACCCGCAGATGACGATATGTTTTTCTATAGGAAACTGTTCAGGGGTGGGTACCTCAAGCGCGCGGTCAGGAAAAACGCTGGGAAACATGCCCCCGAGATTCCGGGTAAACCAGTAATAGACTCCATGCCCGTTGGCCACAAACGGCGTACTGACTAAAAGTGAACCAAAGGTGACGGCCACGAGTATCGTGGAGTGATCCGGCGTCATGACCCCGAGCGCTGTTCCGACGCCAGCGATGACAAATCCAAATTCAGATACTTGCGTAAGCGAGAGTCCCACGAGGAATGCGGTTTTTTGGTGATACCCCACGAGGCGCAGGAGGCCATACACGACGAACCATTTGATACAGATGACCGCCAACATAAAAACGAGGATCGTCGGCAGAAACGCAATCACTGCGGGAATGGATACGGTCATACCGAGCGTCACGAAAAAAACGACGGCAAACAGATCCCGAAGCGGCCGGACTTCGGCAAATATCGCATGATTTTGGCTCGTTTCTGCGATGATGAGTCCGGCGATAAACGCGCCCAACGCGGCCGAAAGCCCGGTCGCATAAAATATGACGCCGGAAAGAAATACGACGGCGACGGTCGTAATCAATAAAATTTCACGGCTCCCCACCATCGCTGCGGCTTTCAGTAATCGCGGAATCCCTTGTTTCCCCACGACCAACACCACCACAATAGTCAATCCGGAAGCAAGGATGCTCCCCAAAATTGAAAATATCGCTCCTCCTGCCCCCATCTCCGGCTTTTGGACAACCGATACAATAGTGGGAAGAAGTATCATCATCGGAATGACCGCCATATCCTGGACGACCAACCATCCGGTCGCCACTTCCCCCGGCATCGTTTCAAGCTCCCCGCGTTCGGAAAGAATTTTCACGACGACAGCCGTAGATGATAGCGAAAATGCGGCTGCCATAAACAAAGAGGGCAGCAGCGCTATCCCCAACCCGAGCGATAAGCCCAAAAAAACCCCGATTGTCATGAGTATTTGCAAAACCGCGGGTACGAAAATCGAACGAAATACTTTTTTGAGCCGGAGAAACGAAAACTCGACGCCCAGAGTAAAAAGGAGAAGCGTCACCCCGGCTTCGGCAATAATCCGCAGGGTCGCGTGATCAATGACGCCGTAGGCGAGATTACCGATAAATACGCCTGCCGCAATGTAGCCCAAAATCGTCGGTTGCTTGAACACCCGGGCAAGGGTCCCCCCGCCGATTGCCGCAGCGAATACGAGAAGAAATGTGGTGATGAGAGAAACACTATGGGGTTGCATGTATCTACGAATCTACGAATCTACGAATCTACGAATATTTTTCATTCGCAGATTCATCATTCGTAGATTGAATTATTCTATTCATATCTTGAGGTATCGGAGACTCGATTGCAAGTGTCTTGCCGGTCGTCGGATGGGTGAAGGATATCTTCCATGCATGAAGCATGACACGCGGGGCATCTCCTGCCCGGTCATCCCGGCTGGTTTTTCTTCCCGCATAAAGGTAATCGCCCACAATCGGGTGATTAATATATTTGAGATGTACCCTAATCTGATGCGTCCTTCCCGTCTCGGGATAGACTTCTACGAGCGTGATTTCTTCCCGGCTGACCGCTGATAGCTGATAGCTGATAGCTTTATATTTTGTGATCGCCTCTTTCCCCCCGGGCATTACCCCGAACCGTTGTGGATTCCAGGGCAGGCGGTCTATCGGGGCGTTAATTTCCCCCTCTTCCGGCACGAGTTTACCATGGACGATTGCCAAGTACGTCTTTTTTATTTCGCGCGCCTTAAACTGACGCTGCAGCTCGATGAATGCTTCCGGCGCCTTGGCGATGAGGAGAATTCCGGATGTTTCCTTATCAATCCGGTGCACGATCCCCGCCCGATCAATAAAGTCTTTGTTCTCATTGGTAAATTCGTAGATTTGTAGATTTGTAGATTTCTTTTCTACCCAATCCTGTACCGTTTCCTCTTTGACGGATTGCGCCCTATTGACGACCAAATGAGCAGGTTTATCGATGACCAGAAGTGCGTCGTCTTCGTAGAGAATGGGGATGTTCACATCATTTCTTTTTTTCACAATCCAAACACAGTGTCGCCGTCGGCACGATCGCCAATCGATCCGTATCGATAAGGGTACCACAAGAAACACAATATCCATACGTACCATTACCCACACGGATGAGCGCGTCATCAATCGCCGCTACCCGCACCCTTAGCTCATCGCCCATCGCCGCGTACCGTTCGTGATCGTTTTCTTCACTTGCCTCCGTATCGGAAGCCGCATTATCGTTCACCCGTTCCGTATCCGTAAATGGATCTTGCGCGGCAAGGATGGCTACCTGAGCCATGACGCGCGTCTTCTCTTCTTCAAGAGCCTTGCGGATATTATTGAGTACGTCGCTTGGGAAACTTTGCATACCAGGTTGTGAATCCCGCACCGAAGTGATTACACCTCAGAGCTAGGTTATCCTTTCATCGTAAAATAATACTGTATTACCAGATACCATTTCCTCACTTCGAAAGAAGTATGCGGGATCTACTACCTGGCATATATGTTTTGCACGAGTCGGATGATTCCCGCCCGAGCACGTTGGACCCGATCCATTACTACGTACTTGCCTCCGGCGTAGACGTACCAAACGCCGAGAGTCCCAAAAAACAAAATAAGCGCTGCCCACCCATCCGCGCTTAGAGAATACCAGTATACGTCACTCTCTTTGAAAAATTCAAGGACAAAAATCGCAACGGGCCAAAGGAAAAAAAACGAAAGTCCCGCTGACCCAAGGGGCCATTTTTTAAGAGGAGCCTGCTCAGATACTATTCCAACGACGATGAGAATGAATGCAAGAGCTGCAATCATATACAGTTGGACAGGGTGTCGGGGATCACTGAGACCTACATATCGTACGGCCCACATAACGTGTCCTACCTTTCCCACACTCCCCCCATCCAAGAAAGACCCCACCGATCCTACGATAAGGGCCCCCGGCAGGGCAACACCCAGGCCGTCCAACACAGTCCCTAACCGGATTTTCATACGCCGGGCGGCCATCATCATGACCCCAAGCGCTACCGCAACACCAGCCAAAAGAGATAACCCCGGCGCTACCCAAAGGGCAATGATTTTTATCATTGCCGTAGAAAAATTTTCCCAATGAAGCGAGACAAACCATACCCGTGAGGCAATAAATGCAGTAATCGTCCCGTAGAAGGTCAAATCAAATATATGTTCTTCCAAAACCGCGTCATCACGAAGCGATTTCCAAAATACAAACGAGGCGACACACCAGCCAAGAATCAAAAATATACTGAAGCTTGATATGTGTGTGCTGCCGAGAGTAAAGAGAGTGGGATACATAATAGTAAAAATCCGACCAATTTAACCAATTTACCAATCCGACCAATCTATGAGACGCTTGGCAATCAATTCTGTCATTTCTCTCATTGTATCATTCATTGGGTTATTGGTCTGATTGGTCCGGATTGCTTATTATTATAATATATCTTCCACGCACCATAGAGAGAAATAATAATGCCCAATGAAAATATCACCTTTCCGGCTCCGATGACATCGGCCAGAAGTCCAGTCAGGACGATAGGGAGCATGCCCACGCCTCCCACGGCAGCCGTCAACATGCCATAGACACGGCTGCGCATATCTCCCTCGGCTTCTTTCTGCAACATACTGTTGGCCGGCACATCGAGCATGCTGTTGGCCACGCCTAAGAGGAAAAATAACAGAAATTCTATGGGTAATATGATTGCATCCACGTAAAACCACGCGAAGAATGCCACACTTTTCAGTCGCACGGTAATGGCGATAAGAATGAGAAATATTCCTGCAGCAGTGATACCAATCTGGATAAGTTTACGTGGCAGGATTCGGGAACCCACAGTACCCACCCAAAGCGATCCCAAAATTATTCCCAGGACGGCAGGCCCCGTGATGAGGATGCTTGCGTCGCGCACATCAATGCCCAACACCCGGTCGGCAAATCCCGGACCTAATGTTCCCAGGAGGGCAAGAACGATCTGTGTACCGGTCAACAGGAGGAGCGCCTCAGCAATCGCCGGGGATTTTTTTACATAAGACAAGCCTTCACGCATTGACAGGGTGATGTGTTCCAAAATATGAATGAATTTTGCAAATGTGGGACTGGGCAGACGCGATTGTTTCCCCGCTTCTTTGGGGAGTCGCCAGGCAAACCAGGCGGCAAGGGCAAAAAGTACACTGATAAGGATAAATACCGCGTGGGGTCCAAAAAACCGGAGGACCGGGCCAGCGATAATGGATCCAATCCCGAGACTACTATAATAGGTAAACGCAAACAGACTATTGGCCGTCACCAATAATTCCGGTGGTACGAGCCTGGGTATCGTCGGCGCTTCGGAGGGTACATAAAACTGCGTAATGACCGCCGTGGCAAACGATACACCATAGAGGACCGGAAGTGCCCCGGGAAAAATAAAGAATCCCAATACTAAGATTGCTCTGGAGAGATCGGCCGCAACTAACACAACCCGTTTATCCAGGTGGTCTACGATCGCCCCCGCTGCCATACCAAATAATACTGCCGGCACGCCAAACGTCAGAAACAGTACGGAAACCGCAGTATTACTGGCCGTGAGCTGATACACCCGAAGGGCTAATACAAAGAGAAGCATGGCAAATCCAAGCTGGGAACAGAGTTGTGCAGCCCAAAGAGTCCGAAAAGGAATAATTCCCAACACAGCAGTAAACGCTGACCGATTTGCGCGATCTCTCTGCATAGATTACAATTGATATATGACCGCTACCGCTCACGCTCTCGTTGCCGGCGCCATCGTCAGCCGCTTCACGGATCCCGTCACCGCATCACTCCTCGCATTTGGTTCCCACTATATTATGGATAGTGTCCCTCATTGGGATTTCGGCACCAATTGGCGTGGACGGTCGAAAGCTGCGACGGGTGCCTTAGCAATTGCCGATACGGTCTGTGCTTTTACGGTAGCATATATTTTGTTTGCGGGAAAGGTGGGAGTCGTCCCGGTGACTATCGTCACCATTGCGGCGCTTTTCCCCGATTGGGCAGAAACCCCCTGGTATATCTTTTTTGCTCACCCGAAAAAACATGAACCGGGGACGCATGCCAGCATGTGGGAACGGCTCGCCTATACTATTTATAAGTTCCCCAACATGTTCCACGCCAAAGCCCAGTTTCCCCTGGGCCTTTTTACACAGATTGCCACGGTGGCTTTCTTCTTAATACTTCTTCAATAATTCTCGTCGAGAAAATTTTTTATGAGGCAAGCTCAAGAAGATATCGTAAAATCATCCGCACGCCAAATCCCGTTCCGCCTTTGGGGGTGAGGGGGGCATCTTTTTCGGCATAAGCAGGTCCCGCTATATCCAGATGCGCCCATGGGACACCCTTCGGGGCAAATTCCTGGAGAAAAAGCGCGCCATTGATCGCCCCACCGTATCTCGTACTGGAAATATTTTTGACATCAGCTATTTCACTTTTGAGCTGCTCTTTGTATTCTTTGACGAGCGGTAATCCCCAAATATGTTCGCCGGACTTGATCGCTGCATCCTTAAGTTTCGCTCCCAACGCTTCATCATCGGTAAACATGCCTGCGATATCCTCGCCCAGGGCGACCATACAGGCGCCCGTGAGGGTCGCAAGATCAATGATGGCATCGGCCTTCACTTTTGCTCCGGCATAGGAGAGCGCGTCAGCCAAGACCACTCTCCCCTCGGCATCCGTATTGAGGATCTCAATGGTTTTTCCGTTCATCGCCCGCACGATATCCCCGGGCTTGACCGCCTTCGGGCCGGGCATGTTTTCTGTGGCGCTGATAAGACCCACGACCGTAAGCTTTGGTTTGAGGAGGGGCAATACGGAAAAAATTCCCAACAGCACTGCCGCTCCCGCCATATCCAATTTCATGGTTTCCATATTTTTTGCATCCTTGAGAGACAATCCGCCGGTGTCAAACGTAATCCCTTTCCCGACGAGACAAATTGTTTTTTTACCTCCGCCTTTATACGTAAGCTTGATAAATCGGGGTTCTTCATCGCTCCCGCGGGCAATACTCAAAAGGGCTTCCATTCCGATGGTTTTCATCTCTTTAGGGGTCAACACATCGCAGCTCATGAGATCATTTTCTTTGACAAGCTTTTTTGCGACATCAGCCAGATACGTGGGAGTAGTCGTCGACGGAGGTTCGTTGACGAGATCACGGGTAAAGACGACCGCCTGACTCACGGCCTCGCCTTTACTGATGCCTACAGCAACGGCGTCCAGTTTCGGCGGGGTTGTGAGAAGAAAAACGTCCTCAATGTGTTTTTCTTTCCTCTGGGCATCAAGACTTTTGTGTTTGGAGAATGTATAGGTCCCCAGCGTGAGTCCTTCGACCATTGTCTGGCCCGCGTGGGTGTGGCCAAGACTCGAAATAAATTCGTGAGATAAGCTCACCGCGAGTGACTTGACGGCCATTCCCACGGATTTCCTCCCGATCGTCGCGGCGACCGCATGAAGATCGGCAACCGCCAAATCCTCAACGTTCCCGAGTCCCACAAGCATCGTACGCATCGCGCCTATCTTGCCATGGGTATGAATGAGGATGGTATTGCCGGGTGTGGCTTCAAAATCCTGGAAAGTCGCGATCTCCGTAAGCATCCCTCCTAAAGCCGCATCAATTTTTTTGGCATCATCAGAAAGCACAAACCCCTCGTTCCCCTTTTCCTGAGAGGCAAACACGGTAACGAGATCGCATTCGATTTTGGTGACATCCGTCGGTTTAGTAAAAAATTTCATAATATTCTAGTGCCAAGAGAGGGATTCGAACCCTCATGAGGTATTATCCTCACAGGTTTTTGACCCGCCTGCCAAACGCTTGTGCCAGAGGTGGGACTCGAACCCACACGATCTGTTAAGACCATTAGTTTTTGAGACTAACCTGTATACCAATTTCAGCACTCTGGCATTGCGGGCAGGGACCTGCCTGTATCTGCATTATACCAGGTTTTCTTAACGTGCCACTGCAACCAAGGCAGGAGACTCCTCGCGTTTCCTATCCATACCATAAAACCGGATCCTATTCCCGACAAACATCAGGTCGATTTCCCCAAGCGGCCCGTTACGGTGTTTGGCAATCCGCAGTTTGGTCGCAATTTGCTCTCCCCAGTTAGCCTGATCCTGTTCCTCGCGGTAGAGAAACATGACGACGTCGGCGTCCTGCTCTATTGAGCCGGATTCACGAAGATCGGAAAGTTCCGGCACCCGTGTCCCACGCGATTCGACAGCCCGGGAAAGCTGCGAACACGCCAGGACCGGCAACCGGAGCTCCCTCGCGAGATTTTTGAGGGACTGCGAGATGACGGACACTTCCTGTACGCGGTTATCAAACTTGCGACCACTGTCGGCAAGCTGGAGATAATCCATGATGATGAGCTTGACGCCGTGTTCAAGCTGCAGCCTGCGGGCTTTGGTCCGCATCTCGAGAATATTCATACCCGGCGTGTCGTCAATGAAGATCGGCGCTTCAGCGAGCTCCCCCATGGCTTCAGAGAGCCGGGTGAAATCATCATCAGAAAGTTTACCGGTTTTGAGCTTCCACGCATCGATATCTGCCTGCGCGACGAGAAGCCGGTCTACGAGCTCCTCCTTGCTCATTTCGAGCGAAAATATTCCAACCGGCAATTTCTCGCGTACCGCAATATGTTGAGCAATGTTGAGGACCATCGCCGTTTTCCCCGTCCCCGGCCGGGCGGCCAAAATGATAAGGTTGGAGTCCTGCAAGCCAGCGAGCTTAAAGTCGAGTTCCGAAAAACCGGTCGGCACTCCCCGCAAGCCCCCTGCCCGTTTATGCAGTTCATCGAGCCGGTCAAAGGACGCAGCAAGGGCATCTTTAATCGGAATAAAATCTCGCCGGACCGCGCCTTGGGAAATAGCAAAAATTTCCTGCTCGGCTTTATCCAATATTTCCCGGGCGCTTCCTTCATCTTTAAATGCCATCGTCGTCACGCGGGCGGCTGTTTCGATAAGCCGGCGTTTGGTAAAATGCTCCACGATGATACGAGCGTACTGCTCGGCATGGGCGCTTGTGGGGACGGTGTTGAGAAGTTCGCTCACATAAGTCGCCCCCCCAACGGCCTTGAGATTACCGGAGGTTTTAAGCGCCGCAGTGAGCGTGACGACGTCTATGGGATCATGCGCTTCAAAAAGCGTCACCATTGCCGCAAAGATCATCCCGTGCTGATCATTATAAAAGTGTGCCGGGCGTAAAAACTCAGCGACGTCGATCATGGCGTCTTTATCGATGAGCACAGCGCCCAGCACCGACTGTTCGGCGACAGAATCATGAGGAGGAACTTTGGGATCTTGCATAACTAATTTACAAATCTGCAAATGGCAAATCTGCAAATAAATGAGGAAATGTACAATGAATGATTAAATCATTTTCACAATTTACTCATTACGTCTTCATTTATTTGTAGATTCGCAGATTTGTATATTTGCAGATTTCACTGGAGCACAACGACCTGCATCTCTTCCGGGAGTTTGTCGCGGGTGACAGAAAATTTGGGCTGGGGAGAAACTTCTGTCTTACCCATCTCTTTAAGAAATGCGTCAACGCCGGAAAGCTCTGCAAACATTTTTTGATCTAAGCCAGGACGGTTATAATGCATGGGGATGACGATCGTGGGTTCGATCTCTCCAACGATTTTGGCGGCCACCGAAGCGTCAATCGTGTACACGCCCCCCACCGGGACGAGCAGGATATCTACGCCATCCAGGCTATCCACATCTGCTGCCGTAAGTTCGTGGCCCAAGTCACCCAAATGGACGACGGACAATCCGTCTATTTCTATGCGATAGATGGTGTTTTTTCCCCTTTTCGCTCCCTTTTGATCATCGTGATAGACCCCGAGTCCCACCACGCCGACTCCTTTGATCTCATACTCGCCGGGGCCGGTGACAATAAATGGATTACCTTCTACTAAACGCAATGCATTGTGGTCTTCATGTTGATGCGAAACGGTGACGATATCAGCCTCAACATGCTTCGGAAACGTGAGTCCGATGTTGCTGCCATACGGATCCGTGACCACCGTCGCAGCTTTTCCGCGGAGCTTAAATGATGAATGTCCAAGATATGTTATGTCCATGCTTGCAATTTATACCACTTTCTCCTATCCTATGACAACTGCCGCTTTTACTTCAATGAATAAAGACGCAATGCTCGCGACCACGATTGGCCTCATACTCGGACTCACGATTGCCGGGGTTTTCATTTTTGGACCGGGGATTGCCCGGGCTATACCAAAGTTCTCGCTCCCATCGTTCTCGTTGCCAAAACCCTCGACAAAAACATCTCCCCAGCCCACAAGTACTCCGAAAGAATTTTCGGTTACCATAACCGCGCCGCTTGCTGATGCGGTAGAGCCTAAAAAGGATGTGGTAGTTTCAGGGCTTACCATTACTGGCGCCACCGTGGTCATTCAGGGACCTATCGACGAGGATGTCGTCCTGGCTGGAGAGGGCGGCGCCTATGCAGGACGGGTCACCGCTCTAGAAGGCAAAAATGATATCACCGTGACGGCCTATGCCCAAAACGGAACCAAACAAGCACAGAGCTCAGTCACTATTTTTTATACCGAAGAAAATTTTTAATATGAAAAAAGTATCTCTCTATCTATTCACCATTTCCATGATGTCTCTTCTATTTCCATCGCCGGTGGCGTTGGCTGCACTAGCCACTCCGTCAGCCGCGCCAAAGGTCAGTACAGCAAGCGCGACCACAAAAAAAATTGAAGACCTCAAGGATCGATTGGCGACCAAGGTTGCCGAGCTTCGACAGACTTCCCGCCGTGCAATCGTGGGCACGGTCAAATCTACATCGATCACGAGCTTTGTTGTAGAAACAAAAACGAAAGACATTAAAATCGAGCTTATGGATGAAATCAAAGTAATACAATATCTTAAAGGCAAACGAACGATTCTTACTGGTGAAGATATAGCCAAAGGTGATCTCGTCGCGGTCTTTGGGGAACACGATGCCACGCTGGACCTACTCAAAGCCACCATCGTCGTGATTCAATCCCGAAGTCCCGAGCGTATTTCGGGCACAGTCAGTGCACGCGACGACACGGAGTTTACGCTGACCATTACCACACCACAAGGACAAACGATGATGATAGATATCGAAAAAGCAACGAAAACACTCGCCTGGAATCGGGAGAAGAAAGAAATTATCAAATCCGGATTTTCTAAAATCACCGTCGGGGCTACTGTCCACATCGTAGGATTCCCCGTTCCCAAAAAAGAAAATCGGATGAGCGCCGACCGGATTCTTGACCTTGGCAATCTTGCCTCCCCCGCGGATCTTGCGATTCCGTCTACACCGACCCCTACGGAAAAACAAGCATCTCCTTCGGCCGCAGCCACCAAGAAACCTACTCCAACCCCGTAAAGGCCTGGCCTTAGCCTTGTTTATCCTGAGCTTGTCGCAGGAGAAGGCCTGGCCTTGAGACTGTTACGATTTGACCGTTCTATTCTCGGTATGCTATCGTATTACCATAATGAAACAATCGAGCGATACTTCCTACCCCACCCCCGCGATGAAAGAACTTTTCCACGCAATACTTCGGATCAAAACTCCCGATGAAGCATCAAACTTTTTCCGCGACCTTCTCACCATTGCCGAACTCAAAGAATTTACCAACCGCTGGCAGGTCGTGAAACTTCTGTATGAAGGCATGACGTATGAAGCAATTGCCAAACGCCTGATGATTTCTACGGCGACCGTCACCCGAGTCACCCACTGGCTCCACCATGGAATGGATGGGTACAAAGCCGTGGCAAACCGGGCGTTTCTAAAAGGAAAATTAAAAGTCGTTGATCGTCATCCTCGGGCCCGAGGATCCAGTTCAATTTAGAAATTTGACACCATCTGTTTTCTAATAGGTTCATACTTCGTTTTCACCTCTCCATCAACAGTAATCTTTGAAAATTGAGCAGGCAGAGGTTTTGCTGTATGCATACTCGGTCCATCTTGAAGATGAAAATGAATATGCGGCTCACTCGTGTTGCCGGTATTTCCGCACAATCCCAACAGATTGCCTTGTATCACGTGATCCCCAACCTTTACCTGAATAGAGTTATATTTGAAATGACATAGCACGCTGAATTCGCCGTTTTGGTGATCGATGATGACGGTATTGCCCACGCCCACCGCCCGATCGCGCTCGCCGGGCAGGACATCTATCGCGCCATTTATTACCTGAATAATAACGCCGTCGCCCGGAGCAATGACCTCCTCACTGTACACGTCATATTCTTCAAGTTTTTCTCCAGCTCCCGTATGCCCTCTTCTGAAATCATACGCATATATCTGGTTCTTCGGCCCATCCCCACTCGCAAATTTTACATGATTATTCGTCTCTCCCGTTCGCCCACCATTACTCACCATCCACGTCCCCAAAAATGGAAGTACAAGTTTCGTTTTTGTTTGATAATCCATACCCATAGTATACTTGGTACCGGTACGTAAATTTTTTCCGCATCACTAATCGCGGCCAAATATCTCTCTTGACATCATCATGGTAACATGTTAACATGCTATTATTCAATTAATTAATCATTCTACACTTCTCTGTAGGAGTGTAGAAATTTGTCTATGAAACTTTTCAATCAATCAAATCAATTTTCTTACAACCAAGCCGCTTCCGACGCGGCTTCTTCCGCTCGCTCCCCCCGCCATCATACCTACTCCTAATCATCCCCCGCGCGTCGCGGAGTTCTGAAGTTTTTTTCCAATTTTCATTTATCATTCGTAGATTTACAGATTCGTAGATTCATCATTTCTTCATAACTCCCCCACTCGCAGGAACACTATTGGTGGCTGTAGCTCAAAAGTAGAGCATCCCGTTGTGGGCGGGAGTGAGCGGGAGCGTTACCCGTCAGTCACCCTAAGGAGGAATTTATGACAGCAATAAACAACAAAAATCTAAAATTAGCGATGCAAAAAGAGGGGCGGCTGACCGAAGAAACGCTTGAATTTTTGCGTAAATCCGGCCTGGAATTTGAAAGCTACAACCAAAGGCTTTTCTCGACATGCAGAAATTTTCCATTAGAGATCCTCTACGTGCGAGATGATGACATACCAGACTATGTAGCCTCCGGAACGGTTGATCTGGGGATCCTCGGACAAAATATACTCTCTGAGGAGAGACCGAAGGTAAAAAAACTCCTCAATTTACGTTTTGGGTTTTGTACGCTTTTTATTGCGGTCCCAAAGGAATCACAGATCAATAATCTCTCCGATCTCAATGGCAAAACCATCGCGACAACCTACCCTAACTCTACCCAAAATTTTCTTCTAAAGAATAAAGTTGAAGCAAAAATAGTAACAATAAGCGGATCTGTGGAAATCACCCCTGCCCTTGGCGTAGCCGATGCCATATCCGACCTTCTCTCTACCGGAAGCACCCTGGCTCTGAATGATTTGCGGCCACTGACTAAAGTCTACGACTCCGAAGCCATACTCATCGCAAATGAAGAAAGTGTCGCATCCAAAAATAAAATGATGCTCCTTAATAATCTTCTGACGAGATTTAAAGGAGTACTCTCAGCAAAAAATTACAAATATATACTGATGAGCGCTCCCGAAGAAAAACTCACGAAAATTAAAAAAATGCTGCCATCTCTTATTTTCCCCACGCTCGCAACGATTTCAAAAAATGGTTTTACGACGCTTCAAACCGTTATAAAAGAAGATGTACTTTGGGACATAACAGGCAAACTCAAAGCCGCAGGTATATCGCAAATCTTCGTATTGCCGATAGAAAAAATTATTTCGTAAAATATATGAACATCTACTCACTCAGCGCCATACCGAACACTGTATATGACCGTGTCATGAAGCGATCATATGGATCCAGAGCGGACATACTCCCTCGCGTTCAACAAATTTTTGAAGATGTAAGAAAATACAAAGACCGTGCACTTTTCCAAGAATATGAAAAGCGATTCGGCTTAACTCCTTCATTTTCTTTAAAAATATCACGCAAGGAAATAAAAAGTGCGTATAAGAGGGTTGACTCGTCTCTGGTTCAAGCGCTCCAACAGATGATAAAAAATATTACCAAAGTAACTACGGCTCAGATGAAGTCAAAAACTGAGACTGCAGTATCTACGGAAAAAGGGGTCAGAGCATGGCGGGAATGGAGAGCAATAGAAAAGGTTGGCCTCTATATTCCCGGCGGAAAAGCTGTGTATCCATCTTCAGTGCTCATGAGTGGGATACCTGCGATGGTTGCCGGATGCAAAGAAGTCATTCTCTGCTCCCCTCCTTCGGATAAAGGAAAAATTCCAGCGATTATCCTCGTCGCGGCAGATATGATCGGTATTTCAAATATTTACTCCGTAGGCGGCGCTTACGCGATTGCGGCGCTGACGATTGGCACAGAAAGCATACCAAAAGTCGACAAAATTATTGGTGCGGGAAATGCGCTTGTCACGACCGCTAAAATACTAGCACTTGAAACCACAAGTATCGATATGCCGGCAGGACCGTCTGAGGTATTCATCATCGCAGACGAATCCGCAAATCCTTCCTACATCGCTTCGGATCTTCTGGCAGACGGCGAACACGGAGATGACTCGGCGTGCGTCCTCGTCACAACATCATCTGATGTCGCCAAGAGCACGATACTTGAAATAGAAAAACAATTAATACACTTGCCTACTGCATCTCGTGTTCGCGAATCGCTAAGAAAGTACGGACTCGTTGCCGTTGTCAATTCTCTAGAGCAAGCAATCATTTTTGCAAATGACTACGCACCGGAGCACTTGGAAATTATGACAAAAAATCCAGTCGCGGTATCTAAAAAAATTAATAATGCTGGCTCTGTTTTTATCGGAAACTATACATCCAAATCGGCAGGAGACTATGCTACCGGTGCGAATCACATATTGCCGACCGGTGGCATGGCAAAATCATATCCTCCTCTAGGTGTAGACGCGTTTGGGAAATGGATGCAGATCCAAGAATGCACAAAACAGGGCTTAAAAAATATTCAAAAAACAATTGAAGCCATCGCGACAGTGGAACAATTGCCAGCACACAAAAATTCTACATCAATACGATTTCAAAGTATATGAATAATCTAGTATTACAAAGAATACGAAATATGAAACCATACGCGCTTCCAATCTCTGAGAGGCGTGCGTATCGTGGAATGCTGTTAGACTTTAACGAGCGCACAGTATCGACTTCTCCTATCATCAAAAAAGCTATATTAAACCTATTGAAATCAGACACATTGCAGCTATACCCAGAATACGGTGGACTTGAGGTAAAGTTAGCGAAATATGCAGGCGTCGATTCAGATCAGATATTAATTACAAACGGATCTGACCAAGGGATTGATCTTGTATTTCGTACATTTACAGAAACCGGAGACACTGTCATCATTCCAACTCCCAGTTTTGCAATGTTCTCTCAGTCTGCTTGTATATCAGGAAATAAAATTCTCCGTCCTATGTATGCTAAGAAGAATTTGTCGTTTCCTCTCGATGACGTACTGTCAATGATAAATGGATCCATAAAACTCATTGTCCTCTGTAACCCAAATAACCCTACCGGCACAGCAGTGTCAATTGATGGTATTGAGCAAATTGCGCAGAGGGCACCTAATGCAATAATTCTTGTCGACGAAGCATATTTTGAATTTTCAGCACTTACAGCTGTTACGCTCATTGAGAAATACCCAAACATTATCGTAATACGAACACTTTCAAAAGCCTTTGGCCTCTCGTCACTGCGTATCGGCTATATTGTTGCATCAAAAAATTACATTAATGAGTTTTCTAAAATTCGAGGACCGTTTGATGTAAATATGATCGCATACACAGCTTCACTGGCAGCACTTGAGGACCTAAAAGACATGCAAAGGTATGTGAATGAAGTAATGAAAAAATCCAAGCCGATGATTGAAAAATTTTTCTTTGAAAACGATATAAGATTTTATGCATCTGCTGCTAACTTTATTCTTTATAAACCAATTCAAGAACAGGAAGAAAAAATATTAAGAGACAACGGCATCTTAGTACGTGCACAAGATAAAACTAATATAGAAAATACCCTTCGTTTAACTATAGGAACTATTGAACAGATGAAACAATTCATAAAAGTTTACCGAAATAAGATATTGAAAAAATCGAAATCAATAAAATACGCGTTTATAGATCGCGACGGAACATTAATTTTTGAGCCTCAAGATACATTTCAGATTGACAGCATAGAGAAGTTAAAAATTTTAGACGGAGTAATCCCTTCACTCAATAAACTCAGTAAGAAAGGGTACGAACTTATTATGGTATCAAATCAGGATGGCTTAGGAACGTCGGCTTTTCCACTTGCAAATTTTGAAGTGCCTCAAAACAAAATGCTAGAAATTTTTGAGAAAAATGGTATTACATTTACCAAAATATATATCTGTCCACACATGCCATCGGAAAGCTGTATGTGCAGGAAACCAAAAATCGGACTTGTAAAAAAATTTCTAAAAGTGAACCAGATAGACAAGAATAACTCCTTTGTCTGTGGAGATCGAGAGACTGACAGACGCTTTGCAAAAAATATCGGAATCAAATATGTCTCTATGAAAACGAATGGAAATTTTCAAACAGCTCTATCACAAGGAGGTATAATTGTATGAACCGAAAAGCAATAATAAGCAGGAAAACAAACGAAACTGACATTTCAGTAGACCTGAACATTGACGGAACAGGAAAAAGAACTATAGATATACCGATAGGATTTCTAACGCACATGTTGGATCTATTGTCCAAACACGGCATGTTTGATCTTTCCATAAAAGCTCGCGGAGATACAAATATAGACGAGCACCACACGGTCGAAGACATTGGCATTGTCTTGGGCGAGGCGTTCGCAAAAGCTCTTGGGGATAAAAAGGGCATCAGTCGATATGGCTTTTTTATACTCCCGATGGATGAAGCAGTGGCGACGGTGGCTGTCGATTTTGCGGGACGATATGCGTTTACGCTCGACTGTCCATTTTCCCGAGAAAAGGTTGGTGATTTACCAACAGAGCTCGTCTATGATTTCTGGGATGCATTTGCCCAAAACGCAAAGGTAAATTTATTTATCAAAGTCGAAAACGGCCGGAACGATCACCACAAAATTGAAGGGGTATTTAAAGCAACTGCCCGGGCAATACGTATGGCGTGCGGATGGGACGAGCGGGCAATCAATCAATTACCATCAACAAAAGGAACGTTATGATAACCATCATTGATTATGGATTGGGAAATATCGGAAGCGTGGCAAACACGCTTACGCGACTTGGCCAAACGTACCAAATAAGCGCTGACCCAGCAGAGATCAGATCTGCTGATGTGCTGTTATTGCCGGGTGTCGGCGCGGCGGGGGTTGGCATGAAAAATTTACGGGATCGAGGGCTCGACGTTGCTATTCGACGTGCAATACAAAACGGAAAACCATTTCTTGGAATTTGCCTCGGTATGCAATTGTTGTTTGACTATAGCGAAGAAGCCGATACTCCATGTCTGGGAATACTCAAGGGATCGGTGAAAAAATTTCAGCGCGAACGGAAGGTGCCCCAAATCGGATGGAATCTAGTAATTCCGGTCAAGACAAATCCGAATGCTGTGCGATTGTTTGCCGGCATTCCGGAAAGAAACGCGTTTTATTTTGTAAACAGTTATTACCCAATTCCGGCTGATACGTCAGTCGTTGCGGCGACAACCGAATATGGCGAGCAGTTTGCAAGTGTCGTTGCGATAAAAAATATCGTTGCGACACAATTCCACCCGGAAAAAAGCGGCGAAACAGGACTCAGATTGTTACAAAATTTTATAAAGGAGTATGTATGACAACCAAACGCATTATTCCATGTCTGGATATGACGCAAGGAAAAGTGGTGAAAGGGATTCAATTCGTGGATTTCCGGGATGCCGGAGATCCGGTCGTGCTTGCCAAAAAATACAGTGAAACAGGAGCGGATGAATTAGTATTTTTGGATATCACGGCCACGGTTGAAAATCGGCCAATTCTTTTGGATGTTGTGGAGAGAACGGCAAAAAATGTAACTATCCCTTTTTCCGTAGGCGGCGGTATCAGAACTATCGAAGATATGCGTCAAATATTACTAGCCGGAGCGGATAAGGTATCGGTAAACACTGGAGCGGTAAATAACCCTGCGCTCATTACGAAATGTGCCAACGCATTTGGCAATCAGTGTGTAGTACTGTCTTTAGATGCAAAACAGATGGCACCAGGACAGTGGAATGCTTTTATTAACGGTGGCATGAAGGATTCTGGTAAATCAGCGATTGATTGGGCAAAAGAAGCCACGCGGTTAGGTGCGGGCGAAATTCTTCTGACGAGTATCGATCAAGACGGTACAAAAAAAGGATTTAATATAGGTCTTACAAGAGAAGTTTCTCGGAACGTATCCGTACCGGTGATAGCTTCAGGAGGAGCCGGGAAAAAAGAGGATTTTTTAGATGTGTTTGTAAAGGGTGAAGCGGACGCTGCTCTTGCCGCATCATTGTTTCACTTTAGCGAATTGACAATCAAGGAGCTTAAACAATATCTCAAAGAACAAAATGTCATAATACGGGAGGCTTTATGAAGAATGTAACGATAGATTTTAGTAAAAGAAATGGATTGGTACCCGCTATTATTCAGGATTTTCAAAGCGGAGTTGTTTACATGCTCGGATATATGAATAAAGAAGCGTTCGAAAAAACAAAGGAAACCAGTTGGGTATATTTTTGGAGCAGAAGCAGAGAATGTTTATGGATGAAGGGAGAAGAATCAGGAAATAAACTAAGAGTAAAAGAGATTCTTATTGATTGTGATAACGATACAATTTTAGTAAAGATCAAATTGGATGGAAAAAACGCGTGTCACACAGGCAATATAACATGTTTTAATACGAAATTGTGAGGAATATATGACATTAGAAGAACTATATAAAATTATCAAAGATCGTAAAAAGAACATGCCAGCAGGTTCTTATGTCGCTTCTCTTTTTCGGGGCGATGGAGATCGCATTGCTCAAAAGGTGGGAGAAGAAGCAATGGAAGTGCTGATTGCGGCGAAGAACGAGAGTAAATTACGCCAAGTCGAAGAGTTTACCGATCTTTTCTTTCACGCGCTGATTCTCATGGCACAACTCAATATATCGCTTATCGATATTTCTCGTGAGTTATCCAGACGAAATAAATCAAAAACAAAACGCGTGATACAATAGCCCATATGGACCTACTAAAAAATATAGACGCCCTTCTCATTACTAACCCGACGAATATCCGGTATCTCACTGGATTCGTCGGTGCGGCGCCGGAGGAGAGGGAAGCATACTGCTTGCTTACCAACTCTCAAACGTATCTCTTCATTAATGCGCTTTATACTGAATACGCAAATACACTTGTTTCACCATCTAAGCAAGGCAGTAATAATCCAATAATCCAATTCTCAAATAATCCAATAAAAATAGTCAAAATTTCCCGCGGGGAACCTTTTGCAAAAAAACTTGGTGATGTTCTGAAAAGGTCTCACCTTGCCAAACCGCAAGGTGAGACCTTAAAAGGAATTCGCCTCGGATTTGAAGAGAGCAACTTGACCGTCGCAGAATTCGAAAAATTAAAAAAAGAATTGCCCGGCATCACCCTTGTCCCAACACAAAACAGAATTGAAGAACTCCGGATGATCAAGCGCGATGATGAAATCGAAAACATCCGACAGGCTGCAAAGATTACGGATCAGTGTTTTACCTATCTTACCACCATACTAAAACCTCGTGTTACTGAACTTGAAATCGCCTGGAAAATCGAGTCCTTCATTCGCTCCCGCGGCGCGGGTCTTGCCTTCTCCCCCATCGTCGCGTTTGGCTCAAACACCTCGCAACCGCACTATTCACCAAAATCTAGCCTTAAAAGGTCTCACCTTTTAAGGCTAAAAAATCAAGATATTGTGCTACTGGATTTCGGCGCGAAGATTAACGGCTACTGCAGCGACATGACCCGCATGGTGTTTATTGGCAAACCCGAGGCTGAATGGGTGAACGCTTACGAAACGGTTTCGAGAGCGCAAACCATGGCTCTCGAGTATCTAGCCTCAAGGCCTGGCCTTGAGGCTACGGGTGATAAAGTCGATCAGATCGCACGGGATATCATTGAAAATGCAGGGTTCCCTACCTATCCCCACTCTCTGGGTCACGGGGTGGGATTGGATATTCATGAAGCACCACGATTGAGAACCAATCCTTCAATAAATTCAGAACAACCAGTTACATCCCGCGCTTCGCAAAGACTCATGCCCGGCATGGTCGTCACGGTTGAGCCAGGAATATATATCGAAGGACAGTATGGCGTACGCCTCGAGGATTTGATACTCTTGAAAGAAGACGGGATTGAATTACTATCAAAATCAAATAAACATATCACTATACTTTAGACTTTAAAATTAAAACGTTAAACTTTTTTCTATGAATTGGCTCGGACTCTTACTCATCTCTATTACCGGTTATGGCGTAAGCAATACGCTTGTCCGCTACTATTCTACCCGCATTTCTCCGCTTGCAGGGGCTATCCTTCTTTCGGCCGGCGCATTGGCAACCGCATTGGTTGTATTATTTATACAAACAATCACTGGCGGAAAAATCCCGACACTTGGAAAAGATACGGTCATCACCGGACTCTTATCCGGAATGTTTTTTACCGGAGCAGTACTTCTGTTTAACACGACTCTTTCCAGAAGTGTACCGCTTTCCATCGCCGTCCCCATCCTCGTCGGTGGTATTGGCGTTGCGGGTGTCATCTCCGGAGTTGCCGTATTTCATGAATCATTGTCCGTCATGAAATTCATCGGCGTGAGCGTCATACTCGTGGGCACCGTCTTGCTTGCCAAAGGATAACACCTATGATCACACCACAAACACTCAAAGGATTTCGCGATTTCTTGCCGGCTGACGCGCTCAAGCGGCAATACGCCATCAACATCATTCGGCGTACATTCGAGTCTTTTGGATTTGAGCCTCTGGAAACTCCCGCTCTTGAATACTTGGAAACATTTGCCGGCAATATCGGTGAGGATGAAAAATTATTTTTCAAATTTAAAGACCAGGGCGACCGGGATGTGGCGCTTCGGTACGATCAAACGGTCCCGACCTGCCGTGTCATCGCCCAATATCCGGATAAAATATCCCTCCCTTTTAAACGCTATCAGATCCAGACAGTTTGGCGGGCCGAAAAACCCCAGCGGGGACGCTTCCGTGAATTTTTGCAGTGCGACGCAGACATCTTCGGCGTTGACCACCGCGCGGCGGACGGCGAAACGATTGCCCTCACGATCCAAATATTTAAAAATTTAGGGTTTAAAAATCCGACCGCCATCATCAATGACCGCGCGCTCTACCAAGGTGTCCCGTATAAAGCAATTGTCGCGATAGATAAGCTTGCCAAAATCGGAGAAGACGGCGTTGTTGCCGAACTCATAAAAAAGGAATATACGGAAAAAGACGCAAGAACACTTTTAGATACCGTCAAAAACAGCAAACCCAACGACGCTCTCAAAACGATATTCGCGTTTCTTGATGCGTATGGCATGAAAGAACAGTATCGCTTTGAGCCCACGCTTGCCCGGTCGTTTAATTACTCGACCGGCACCATCTGGGAAATTGTCGATCCCGCCTTCACCGCCGGTTCCATGGCCGGATGCGAACGCTTTGACAGTCTCGTCGGAAAATTCAGTAACCGAAACGTACCCGCTGTCGGGTTTGCCGTTGGATTTGACCGGACGATGGTCGCCATGGAAGAACTCGGGTTATTCCCCGCCGTCACGACGACCACCGCCGTCCTCGTTACAATTTTTTCGGAAAACTCGCTTGCCGCATCACAATCCATGACACAAACACTCCGCGGGGCCGGGATTAACACGGATCTCTATCCGGATCCGAACACGAAACTCGAAAAACAACTCAAGTACGCCGATCGAAAAGGCATCCCGTATGTTGTAATTCAAGGGCCGGAGGAAGTCTCACGGGGCGTTGTAAAATTAAAAGACATGAAAGCCAAGACGCAAGTAGAAATGACGGTTGAAAAAATTATTCAAAAACTTAAATCTTAATTTCATAAGGCCACCCCTTGCAAACGACAAGGGAGTGGCCTTGTAAGACTCCTGCCCATGAATCATCGATACACCGCTTATTTTCTCCTTTTGATAGTCTCCATCATCTGGGGCGTCGCCGGACCGGTCATCAAATTTACCCTCTCGTCATTCCCACCGATTATTTTCCTTACCTACCGTTTCGCATTAGCATCTGCTCTGGGTGCTACCCTTTGGGCGATCCGGCCGCCGCAGTTTCGACTTAAAGCCAATACGGTTCCCCATATTATTGCCCACAGCGTCCTTGCCGTCCCATTGGGCCTCGGCCTCCTTTTCTTTGGATTTGATAAAACATCCTCGCTCACCGGATCCGTCATATCCGCAACCGGTCCGATTATGGTGGCAATTGCAGGGATGTTACTCCTCAAAGAACACATCACGAAGCCGGAGCGTATAGGAATATTCTTGGCGCTCCTTGGCACGCTCATTATTACGGTAGGTCCGATGGTGGGAGGTAATGGGCATGCGTTGATTTCAATAGAAGGCAATCTGCTCATCATCGTCTCGCTTGCCGCCGACGCGATCGCCACGGTGATCGCCAAAGTCTCGCTTCGGGACCGCGTACCCGCGATAGTACTCACCAACATTTCTTTTATGATCGGATTTGTCTGCTTCCTCCCATTTCTCCTCTATACCTACTCAATACAAGAAATCGTGACGACCATTGCAAGTGCCCCGCTTTCGGCTCACATCGGAGTCCTCTACATGGCGTTTATCTCGGGGACGCTCGCCTATACACTCCAGAAGCTTGCAATGAAAAGTATTGAGGTTGGTGAAGTCGCCGTCTTTAACTACCTCTTCCCCATTTGGGCCGCGCCCCTTGCCCTCTGGTGGCTGGGAGAAAAAATCACCCTCCCCTTTGTGATTGGCGCCGCAGTGATCGCGACAGGAGTCGTCATTGCGGAGTATAAAAGAAGACAAAAACGGAGACAGAAAAGAAGAAAATAACCACAGGTGTCGTATCTACGCCACATCGGAGGTGATAATTTCATTCGTAAAATATTTTTGCTCGCATACATGCCAGGTTTGCAGCGTGCCCCCACGACCATTTCTATACTTTTTTGCTGTATTTTTACGATGTTCCATCCAATCCCTATCTAATACGTTACGATCATTTATTTTCAAAGTCGAACTTTTCCAACCACATGGATCATCGCTTCCAGTAGGTGCTATGCAAACAATCTGCATGTGCGTAGCAAGGTCGAATTGAGCGTCTGGTAATGCTATGAGTTTAGAAACGTCACTTGGTGTTACTACTACAGCTTCTTTCATAGATTTCCCGATCCAATGGGGCAAGAGCATGATCATACTCTCTCCCTGCCCAAAATACAAATTGTATGCTATAATTCTTCCATGAAGTCAGACATACACCCCAAATGGTACCCAACAGCCGTCGTCTCGTGCCAGTGTGGCAATACGTTTACCGTCGGGGCGTCCAAGCCCGAGATCAAAACCGATATCTGTGCCAAATGTCATCCGTTCTTCACCGGCGAGATGAAATTCGTCGATGCCTTGGGCAGGGTCGAACGCTTCCAGAATAAACAAAAAGTCGGAGCCGCTATGGCCAATGCTGTCGCGGATAAAAAGAAAAAGAAAAAAGACCACGAAGAAGCCGCCCGAAACGCCCCGAAATCCCTCAAAGAAATGTTGATGGGACTCAAATAGCAATCCAATTAAATTCCAAGCATCAAGTACCAAGCATCAAACAAACGAATACAAATACCAATATACAAACAATTCTCGTTATTACCGTTTATTTTCATTTGATGCTTTGATATTGTTTGGTACTTGAATATTGGAATTTGGTGCTTATGAATAATGATATCACGATTCTCGAACTCCGTCCCGGACCGGGTGGTGATGAAGCCAAGATATGGGCCGGCGATCTCATGCGCATGTACACGCGCTACGGGACTATCATGGGCTGGAAAGTAGAGAGCCTTGATGATTTAGTTATCCGCATACGGGGAACAGGCGTATTTACTAAACTCCAATATGAGGCCGGCACCCACCGCGTCCAACGAATCCCGTCTACAGAGCGCCATGGCCGGATCCATACCTCTACGGCAACCGTTGCCGTCCTTCCCGAAATTCCGGAAAATGAAGTCACCATCCGCAACGACGACCTCGAGTGGGATTTTTTCCGCTCAGGGGGCAAAGGAGGACAAAACGTCAATAAGGTGAGTTCGGCCGTCCGACTTCGGCATAAACCCTCAGGCATCGTCGTGGCCTGCCAAACCGAGCGGGACCAATTTCAAAACCGCAGCGTAGCCCTCTCGATGCTGCGGGCCAAACTCTGGGAACGGGAACTCCTTGCCCGAGAGCAGACGATGACGGAGCAACGAAGTGTGATTGGTCGCGGCATGCGCGCGGAAAAAATCCGCACCTATAATTATCCTCAAAACCGCGTCACCGACCACCGCATAAACAAATCCTGGCACAATCTGGAAGATGTTATGAGTGGAAAAATGCAAAAGATTTCCGAAGTGCTCTCTACTCTCCTTGATTCCCCAACGTCACCGTAATATCTTTTTCCTTCTCATCACGCCAGACAGTAAGCTTGACGGAATCACCGACTTTTTTCTTACTAATCGATTTTGCCAAATCATTTTTATCATCAAGTTTTGTGCCATCAATTTTGGTTATGACATCTTCTGCTTTGAGTCCCGCTTTATCAGCCGGCCCTCCCTTTACCACTTCCTGCACATACGCTCCCTCGGGAATTTCGTTAAGGATCGCCGTTTGCCGAGGAATCATACGGTACTGCACGCCAAGAAATGGGCGGTTAAACTGACCCGTCGCGTTAAAATTGGCAAGCGCTTCTTTGACCACGTTGATGGGTAGGGCAAATCCGATATTTTGTCCCTGCGCTGACACCGCCGTATTGACCCCCACCACCTGGCCCGCAGAATTAAGGAGTGGTCCGCCGGAATTACCGGGATTGATCGCCGCGTCCGTCTGGATGACGTTATCGAGGCGTTCTGCCGATCCCTCAAAGGGACTGCCTGCGTCTATCCCCCGCCCCACGCCGGAAATGACACCGGTCGTCACGGTATGACGAAACTCGCCCAAGGCAGTGCCAATTGCAATCGCCATTTGACCAACTTTTATTTTATCCGAATCCCCCAATTCCACAGTCGGCAGCTCTCGCCCTGATCCGTCAGCTGACGGAGAAGGGTCAATTTTTAGAATTGCCAAGTCATTACTCGGATCGCGGTAAATCTTCTTAATTTCATAGGTTTTGTCATCTTTCGTGATTACGCGGTACGTCGCGTCGGTCATCTCGACCACGTGTTTATTGGTGACGATAAGGCCATCGCTCCCCACAATGAAACCTGATCCAATATCCTGCTCAAATTTTTGGGTTTTACCGGGCCGCCGCTGAAACGGACTAAAGGGATCAAAAGGATTAAACTCGAGGATATCACCGATCCGCCTGTTTTGCGTGATGCCGATTGTGACAACGGCAGGAGAGACTTTATCCACGACATCAATGACCACCGATTCCTCCGTCACGACTTTGACTTTTTCATCTTCTGGCAGTGTGATCGTTTTGGAAGTTGAAAATTGTGGCAGTTTGATGGAAAGATACTTTTCTAAAAACTTCCAGTTGAGGCCAAACTGGCCGGAGCTCACCACGGCACCGCTGATCAACGCCAACGCTGCTACACTGATAAAAAATTTCTGTAACTTCATACGTTCCTCCTGATTATTTTAATAACACTTCCACCGCTTTTGCAAGCTGCGCATCCGTAGTCGCCGTATACGCATCATCAAGTTTTACCTCTATATCCGGCTTGACCCCCACTTTGGCGATCGTTTCCCCTTTGGGAAGAAGCCACTTGCCCGTCGTGATATGAAGTCCCGCCCCGCCACGCAGTTCCTGTGGTGTCTGGACGGATCCTTTGCCGAATGTGGTTTCCCCGACGATCGTCGCGCGTTTATAGTCCCGGAGTGCCCCTGCGACGATTTCAGCGGCCGACGCGCTGCCGCGGTTAACGAGGACGACGAGCGGAATATCCAAGAGCTTTCCTTTCTTGTCTACCGGATAATCCTGTTTCGTTCCGTCACTATTTTTTTGTGAGACGACTACTCCGCTTTTGATAAATTCGCTCGCGATAAATACTGAGCCGTCCAGGTACCCACCCGGATTATTCCGGAGATCAAAGATGAGCCCGGCGAGCGGACCATTTGTGCGTTGTTTGTCCAATATCTCCGCCACCGTTTTATCCCAATCTTCATTACTATGGTCCCCAAACCGGGAAAGACGGATATACGCAACCATTTTGGATGCATCAAGTTTGGCGGCATCAGCAGTACCGGATATTTCTGTGATCTCACGTACCTTTTTCACCCAACTCTCGACCGATGGCACGAGAATGGTTTGGCGCGTGATCGTCATATCAACGGGTTTCTGGCTGTTGTCATGGAGAATATTCAGTTTGACCGATGTCCCGCCTACCCCGCGGATTTTCGTCACCGCCTGCGGTACCGTCCAGCCCACCGTGTCCACATCATCGACTTTCAAAATATAATCGCCGGGTTTGATACCAGCCCGCTCTGCGGGTGTACCTTTGAGTGGGGCGATCACAATAATCCGGCTATCTTTCATCCCCAATTGGGCCCCGATTCCTTCAAACTCACCAGCGAGATCCTCCTTCACATCTTTATTTTCTTTCGGGGGAAGGAATACCGTGTATGGGTCACCTGCGGAGGCGACCATGCCGGAGATTGCTCCCCATACCATCTTTTGGGTATCCAATCCAGCGGCATCGATGTAGTAACGGAACATCCGCTGCCATACGTCCCAAAAAAGGGAAAAGTCGACCGGGGTCGTGTCTTTGGCAGATTCCTGGTTGATGACGATCCGTTTATCCCCGGTGACAGAAACACCTGCTTTCCGCTGCCCTAAATTGTATCCGATGCCACCCGCGAGGATGAGAAACGCGAAGAGTATGACGTATTTACGGATGGAGGAAAATGGCAGGGTCATAAAAAATAAACGAATAATGGAATAATCTACTATACGAATAATAGAATAAAATTGCAATTCCTCATTATTCGCTTATTTCTTATTCGTTTATTCGCTTATTCAGTTCAGGCTCTCACGACATAAGGCAAGAGCGCCATAAACCGTGCACGTTTCACTTCGCGGGTCACTGCCCGCTGATGGGTACTGCAAATACCCGTTCGCGCTCGGCCCAAAAGTTTACCGCGCTCGCTTGCAAACCGGCCAATCGCCGCAACATCTTTATAATCCGGCACGGTTTTATTTTTACAAAAACCACAGTTGGTCGGTACCGGGCGTTCTTTTATCTGAAATCGGTTACTTCGTTTCATCATATAGTTGCGATACCAATCTACGAATGCATACTAATGCAACGAATAAAATCTCACGCTCTTCTTTATTCGTATCATTGGCATCAATTCGTTGATTCGCATCGGATCTGTTCGTTAAAACGGTATATCATCCGGATTGACTTCTTCTTTCCCCTCCGGTGGTTTCACGGTTTTCGTATCATCCGGTGCCTGCTTGACGCTAGGCTGAGCAACACTTTGTGTGGTTCCAGATGGCGGTGGTGTCGATATTCCGGCCGCACTCCCCGCATGACTACTGCCGCTTTCTGATCCTGTATCTGCGCTACTCACTTCTTCTCCCGCCGGACGGCGAGAGTCCAAGAGTATCATATCCTCGATAACCACCTCTGTCGTCGTCCGCTGACTGCCGTCTTGCCCGGTCCAGGCGGCCGTCCGCAGTCTGCCTTCCACATAAATCTTCCGGCCTTTGGTGAGAAGCTGGCTACAAAGCTCAGCAAGCTTGTTCCAGGCGACCACGCGGTGAAACTCAACTTCTTCCTTTTTTTCTCCTGCCTCCGTCGTCCAATACCGGTTGGTAGCCAGACCAATGGTGCAGACTGCCGCGCCGCTTGGCGTATACCGGAGTTCCGGATCACGCGTCAAATTTCCGATAAGTTCAACCTTGTTTAAGCTTCGTGATGCCATGTTATTTCACCGTCAACATAAATCGCAAATAATCCGTACCCATACGTGCCTCTTTTTCCAAATCCGCAGTTTTGAGTGTGCCTTCAATCGTGGCCAATACATAGATCCCCTCATTCATCTTTTTGATGGGAAAGGCAAGCGTTCGCTTTCCCCATACGGAAACGGCCGACACAACCCCACCGGCTTTCACCAAGAGTTTATTGATTAACTCCACTGCTTTCTTTTCCGTGACGTCCAAGTCCGGCCGGATAATGAGCATAAGTTCGTAGGTTTTCATGATCCGCCCATGATATCACGGCTAAATATAAATCTCAATTGCCAACTTTAAACTCCACCACATCCCCATCTTGCATCACATATTCTTTTCCTTCACTGCGCACTTTTCCTGCCTCTCTCGCCCCTTTCCAACCTTTAAGCGCCACAAGGTCCGTATACGCGACGACATCGGCCTTGATAAACTTCTTTTCAAAATCCGTATGGATGACGCCGGCCGCCTGAGGAGCCTTCATCCCACGGGTAATCGTCCACGCGCGTGCCTCGATAGGTCCACAAGTTAAAAAAGAGATGAGACCAAGCATTTCGTATGCTTTGGCGATCAACCGGTCTAAGCCGGACGCTTCCAAACCCAATTCTTTGAGATACGCCTTTTGCTCATCTTCAGAGAGACTGGCCAACTCCGTCTCTACCTTGGCACTGATGCCTAGTATGTCATTCCGGCCATCCATGTCATTCCGGGCTTGACCCGGAATCCAGTCTTTTTTTTCGCTGGATCCCGGCCCGCTTCGACGTAGCGAGGCGAGCGCGGAGGCCGGGACGACAGAATCCGTTGTCAATTGTTGTTCGCTGACATTCGCCACGTAAAGAACGGGCTTCATAGTCAAAAGCTGCAAATCCCGAACGGCTTTCTGTTCTTCCGGTGGGAATTCGAGTGATGATGCTGGTTTACCGTTATTTAAGATCTGAAAAAGCCGTTCTAATAGTTCTGGTGGCAGTGCGCTACCATCCTTTTGCCGTTTCCCATTATCTTTTTGCCGTACTATCGTTTGCAAATCAGCCAATATGAGTTCGGTCTCAATAATCCCGCGGTCCCGCTCAGGGTTGACGTCCCCGGCTACGTGGACGACGGAAGGATCATCAAAATAACGGATGACGTTGACGACCAAGTCAACCTCACGGATATGAGAGAGAAATTTGTTCCCCAACCCTTCACCTTCTGAAGCACCTTTGACGAGTCCGGCAATATCCACAAATTGTACGGTCGCGTGGGTGAGCGGTGGCTTCACATGCTCTTCTCTCTCCACGAGCGTTGCTAGTGTTTCTAACCTTTTGTCCGGCACGGGAACCACACCGATATTTGGTTCTATCGTGGTAAACGGGTAATTTGCCGCCTCCGCGACCTGCTTTTTGAGGAGCGCATTAAACAGCGTACTTTTTCCAGCATTAGGAAGACCAACGATCCCTACTTTTAAATTCATGTCAAAATTGTATCAGGAAACAGACTAATGGCATAGACTGATGTTGACATTGATCGAATTCTCAGTGTTTAATAGTAGCTAATGCCTATAAATACGTTAGCTGACTATATTCGTAACGCAAAAAATCAAGGCTTGTCAGATGAAACGATTCTTAAAAACCTTAAATCTGCAGGGTGGAATGATGCACAAATTTCCGAAATTTATATACCCTTAACTGCTCATCTTTCACCTCCATCCCCACCGACAGCTTCTACGCAAACGGCGTACAAAACTTCAAGCAACTGGGATGCATTTGAACACATCCTTCTATTTATCAGCCTGTATGTACTTTATACGTCTCTGGCACTCACTTTACACTTTTTTGTAGATAAATACGTAGTAACCAACATAAACAGTACAAACTATGCTTCCATGATACAAAATTTCTATGGTCTATCACTTCTTCGGGGATATTTAGCTGCTCTAATTGTCTCATCTCCTTTATTTTCATTTTTTTTCCTAAAAGTTACGAAACGGACTCTTGCCCATCCTGAAATACGTAACCTTCCAGCAAGAAAATTCCTGATCTATCTAACTCTCGTCATTACTTTTATTGTGTTACTGATAAATGTTATCTCGATTATATTTAATTTCCTTAATGGAAATGTGACGTTTAATTTCGTTTTACACTTTTTTACCACGATACTTTTAAGTGCCACTATATTTACCTACTACCTCAATGAAATTAAAGAAGACAGAAAAACTTATGTTTAAACACTATATTGCTATTACGGTCCTCAACATTGTCGTCTTCTGTAGTATTGTTGCTGGATTTATTATCGGTGGGTCACCCACTGAACTCAAAGACATAGGATACGATACGACCCGAATAAATGCATTTACCCAAATTTTCTATGCTATAGAAAATTACTATAGAAGCAACAAGGCTATTCCAGAAACCCTAACTTTGTTGAATATCCAAGCTTCGATGCTCAAAGATCCCCAAACTAGCAAACTTTATGTCTACACAAAACAAAATAATAGCAAGTACGACTTATGTACCATCTTCTCTACAGATTCTGAAAAAATGAAACAAAAATATACGAGCACTGCTATGCCTCTATTTGATTATCAGGCTGGAGCCACAGACAATACGCATAAAAAAGGGTATGACTGTATTTCCTATGACATGTCGAAAATAACGTCAAATATCCCTACACAACAACTACAACAGGATTCGAGGCAACTTGAAAATCAAGCGCTATTTGCTCTCAAAGACGCAACATTTGACGCGACCCCTAGAGATGCAATAAATAGGGAAAATGGGTATACCACTTCCGGAAATATAAAACTATTGATCACGACCAAACTATCGAATATCTATGAAATCAAAGATAATTCCAAAGAGTACCTTGTGGCACTACAAACTACTATCATGTCTGACGGAAATTATGAAGAATTCAAAACAAGATGTTGGAATAAATCCAATAGTAATATATTCGGTTGTCACTATAATATACAGGACATAGACTTTGTATCCTCTACAGGAAAAAGCCTTCGAAAAAATCGTGAAGGTTCTGCTGACTATACCGTATCAAAAAATTATGGAAACCTGTCGACCTATGGAGATTTCTCGAATAACAACAAAGATCTTTTTGGGGGAAGTCTTCTATTTTACGCACCGAAACAAGATTTTACAGATGATGGAAAACCTGTAAAATTCTATATTAAAAATTTTAACAAGGGCTGGGATACCATTTCTCAACCAAATGATATAGAGATATCCATTCTCATTAAATAAACAAATTCCCCAATAGAAGAATGAAAAATAGAAAACGGAAAAATCTAAAAGACGGAGATTTTCTATTATAATGCTACTACAAGGATTCATCCGTCATTGGTACCCACTCCTATATTTGGCACAATGGTCGTGAACAGGTAATTAGCCGCCTCGGCGACCTGCTTCTTGAGCAGCGCATTAAACAGTGTACTCTTTCCTGCGTTTGGTAGCCCGACGATCCCTATGCGTAAGTTCATATCGCGTGTATGTCGCGTGTATTGACTATCTTTTAAATTTTTGCTACTATGTTGTTATCACGATGACTGGACTAGCCTAAGGTTTCGACCGACCGCGAATGCCAGTCTTTTTTTGCTCTAAAGAACCTCGTAACAAATCTATACGCACGATATATTGCTTTTGGTTAAATCTGCGAAGCAAACTTGAAAAATGATTTGAGGGTACAAGCACCTTTAATAATTTTCCTTTACTGTCCAAATGTTCTATTAAACAATGAAAATCCCCATCACCGCTTATAATTATCGCTTGGTGATAATTTTTGTATTGAATCATCGTATGAAGCACCAGTTCCGCATCCACGTTTCCCTTGATAATCACTTTATCCATAACGTGACGATACAATATAGGTTTGAAAATTAGAATATATCCACATTCTTGCAAATACGCGTATAAAGCCTCATTTCCATCTAGATGACCAATAAATAAATACGCCTTGGTGATGGCGTATTTGTTACGTAAATATTGACGAAATTTACGCCAATCCAGTTTCCAGCCCTGGGAACGAATCCCTAAATTCAAATTTTGACTATCAATGAACGCGTAGTTCGCTACCATTTTCACATTTTTCATTTGATGTCATTATCCCACAAAAAACCTCACCGGGCCAGCCTATTGACGCTTGCCCAGTCTTTATGTCCGCTTCCATGAGACAGTGCGTCCGAGTAGATCTTCAGCACGTCATCAAGGAACGGGACATCCAACTCTGCTGCATATTGCTTGACGTAGGTCAGATCTTTGACAATCCACTCGATAGAAAACGAAATCGGATCAGCATCGTTGAAATATCGGTCCCGCGCGATTTTAGTTATCACTCCACCCGGACGCTCAACGAGCGCTTCTGAAACTTTTTCCAGATCCATATGATGCGCTTTTGCCATCTTCATCGCAGCTCCGAACCCGACGATGTGCAAGGCTTGCATGAAATTCAATATCAGCTTGTACCGCATGCCGCGACCAGCCTGCCCGAAGTAAAAAACTTTTTTTGCTATCGCATCAAAAACCGGCTGCAATCCTTTTATGACGGTTGGATCACCTCCACAAAGCAAGGTTAACGTCCCGGTTTCCGCACCTATACGACCGCCGGTGAGTGGGATGTCACAGAATTGAAACCCTTGTTGTGCACACAGGGCAATGAGCTCATCGATCCATTGGACGGATAGTGTCGCGCTGGCAATGAGAATTTTCTTGGCCTCGGCTCCGGCGAGTATGCCGTCCGGGGACTTCCATACGGCGCGTGAAGATTCGTCATTGGCCGTCACTTCAAAAATGACATCGGCGCTTGAGGCGACCTCTTTCGGGCTTGCCATCAGTGTGGCTCCCTGTGCGACCAACTCATCTGCGACTGAAGGAGTTCTATTCCACACGTAAACAGGAAATCCGTGTTTAAGGAAATTGATTGCCATCCCCCGACCCATGATCCCCAACCCAACAACGCCAATCTTGAGACTCATGGGGAAATTGTATCACGGGAAACTATAGTTAGAACATCCTTCATTGTAGTGTTCACCACACCCCGGGGCATGTGATAGTATTCCATGTCTGTCTAAGAATCTTGACTTATCAATCCTATAGTAGGATAATCCCACAATGAATTATGAAGGACCTATTATTCGAAAATTGGCGTTGGAATTGCATAATAACGTTGATTGGAGTACACACCCCTGTCATTTAGGCAACGGAGATTGTTGTGAGGAAAATGTACCAACAGGCGCTTACGATAGACATGTAATTTATAATGCAATAAGAACAGGTAACATATCCCAGGTAGTTGTCGCTCAAGCTAAAGAAAGAGCTGCTCAAAATGAGGAATCATGCGGATTTTTTAATCTAGATACAAGATCTTGTGATGTCTATAATTTTAGACCAGCAAATTGCATTATTGCTGGCACAGGAGGATTTGTTAACGAAAAGTCTCATAATGCAATTGAGTCGGTATTTAAATACCGCCATACAGGCGAAGACGATGGAGTTGCAATAATGCATATGGGAACATCAATGTGTAGAGGCTGTCACAACAAACTAGCCAAACAAGGAAAACGCATACGTGTTGCAATTATTGAAGCGTATTGCACTGTAATTGATGACTATCGTAATAATTCTGCAGAAATTATGAAAATAAATGATTTTATTACTGAAATTAAATGAATACCACCCATGCAGACGCCTACTTCACCAATGATGTCCCCCCACACCCCGAGGTATGTAATCCTCTGTAAACATACACTCGCAATCTATCAATTTATCGGCAGAACGACAAAATAAAAGCAAAAAAAAGAGCTGTGATATAATCACAATCATGATCAAAATTCCCAAATCAAATGCCATCGTGCATGGTCGTAAAGGACTCAAGGCGAGTTATTATCAACTGCCCGACGTGTTAAACGGTATGACTCTAGCCACCGCAACATTTACCAGTGAACATGGACAAAGTACGATCGGCGACCGGCCAAGAATCTATTATGTTGTAAAAGGAAAAGGGAAATTTATCATTAACGGCGAGACGGTTCTCGCGGCATCCGGCGATGTAATCATCATCCCGCCGAAAGCTACCTACAATCTCTGGCCGATAGGGAAAAAAATCGAAATTTTCCTCATCTCCGAACTATTATCATTATGAACGTCATCCTTCGGATGGTCACCTCCCTCAACGGCATCATTGCCAGAATCCATAATGAGGAAGATTTCATTTCCCATGATAGTTGGCTCGTATGGCTTGAAAGCGCCCGGGCAAACGGCTGTGTCATTTACGGGAGAAAAAACCTATGAAATTATCAAAACGTGGGGGCAGGAGTATTTAGACGATCTCAAGGGTATAAAGGTCATCATTGTTTCTACGAATAATAAATTCGAGGTCGGAGAGGGTTTTACGCTCGCGCAGTCACCTCAAGACGCGTTGGCGCAAGCGCGACACTTTGGCGTCAAATGCGTGACGTTAACCGGCGGCTCTCACATAAACAGTTCTTTCGCGAAGCTCGGCCTCATTGATGAAGTCATTCTCAATGTAGAGCCCGTCATCATCGGCGAAGGAATCCCGCTCTTTGCGCCAACTTTTTTTGATCTGAAATTAGAATTATTATCGATGACTCAGTCAAAAGGAAAAACAATCCAACTCCACTACAAAGTGGTGAAATAAGAAGATTTAATAAATATTTCCCCGGTAATCTATTTTCCGTACCCAAATCTCTTTTTGTTTTTCTAACACTTCAAATAGGGCGCGGACACTCCCGGATCGTAAGCGATAAAACCCAGGTGTGCCGACGATCTTTTTAATATCAAGATTCTTGGAAAAGGGAACCGTCAATTGTTGTAATCTACGAAGGATGTTTTTTGTATCGTAAGAAGCCAAACGGGCGAGATTCTTCTCCGCCTGCTTCGTGAACAATACATTGTATGCATTCATTTATTGATACTTTTTTACAATATTTCGTAATGGAATCCCAACACCGCGGTCCTCTTCTGCCAATTCAGCAGCATCCTGTTCGTCCGTACGGTCTTCTGCCAGTTCACGAAGCCTCGCAAATTCACGCAATGACAACATGACAGCCCGTGGGTCGGAATGTTGAAAAAGATACACAAATCCGAGTGAGTCCACGTCAGATAAAACCTTAAGAGGATCTTCCCGAAGATCGGTAATATTTTTGGTGTTTTGACGGGTTGGTAATAACATAAGGTTATTATGTATAAAAACCTAAGGTTTGTCAAGAGGCATCCAGTAGCGAAATAACATCCTTCATTTTTTCCGCAGTGATATCCGCTCCCCTCTGCTCATACCCCACCGGCAAATGCTGCCGGTAGCCGATGGTAAATAATTCAGCGGCTTTGGCAGAGACAATTCCAGGATTGGAATCTTCAAGCGCGACGCTTTGTTTGGAATCGGCATGAAGAATTTTCAATAAATGGAGATATCCATCCGGTGCGGGTTTAGGTCGCAGTTCCTTATGAGCATTGAGGGATAACACCATAGTGAGGTTCTTCCGCCATGACAAACGACACAACACCTGCTCAATCCAATGCATCGGAGAGGAAGAAAGCAGGACGATTTGCCAGTCATGCGTTACGAGGTAGTCAACAAGCATGTCAACTCCTTCACTAATGCTACAGCGGTTATAGACGCGCATCGCCGCTTCATCAGACTTCTTGTTATATTGATCGTGGGTTATCTTTGATCCCAAGGACTTGGCCTTTTGATAAATGTCTTCAATAGATACCCCGACCATGTCCCCGATCGCCAACGCAATGTCTTTCCCAAATAGCTTCACATAAAAATCCGCCTCGTCCTCAATCCATGATTTTTCGCTCGCGACAAGGACCCCGTCCATATCAAAGACAAATAATCGTTTTTTGGTCACACAATGCATTGTATCACGCGCGATGAACACACCGTATTGACATATAATTATATGTATAGTAATATGTTCATCATATGAATACCATTCCCGTCATCGCAACGGTAGCCGATCTCCAACGTCGATACCGGCCGCTTGTCGATGAATTGAAAGAAACCGGTGAACCCTTGGTCATAGTAAACCACGGCGAGCCAGATATAGTCATCTTAGACCCGACTGTCTACAACGCGCAGGTTCACCGACTAAAGGAAATTGAAGAGGCCTATCTCCTCGTCACTCGCGACAGAGCACTCGAGGAATACAAAAAAGGGAAGACGATAAAACTTGGCAAGAGTCAAAAGCTCATCGACCTACTGTGAGATATGGATGTTGAACTATCGTCTAACTTTCTCAAACGCGCACGCCGATTGTCCGCGAAAGAAAAAGGAAAGCTCTCCGAATCTACTGAGTGGTTCCGGCGCGATCCTCATGATCCCCGACTCAAAACCCACGCGCTCACTGGTAAACTCAAAGGAATCTACTCCTTCTCCGTGACCTATGGGAAACGGGTAACGTATATGCGGGTAGACGAGCATACTGCCCTCTTCACCGACGTCGGATCGCATGAGGATGTATATCGATAAACCCCAAAAAAAATTCACTTGACAGAAAATCGTCCTCGTGGAACAATGGAGACAATGAAAAAGAAACCGGTAAATAATAGTTTTTTCATTTTTTTTGGCAGTGTCGCGTTCATCGTGACAGCGGTCGTCGCAACGGCAATCCTCAACCGCACGAGCACTACTACAACCTCCCAGGATGTCCGTGCCCGGGCAAGTGTCACATCGCTCATGCGTCTGACGGCAATTGTCGAGTCTATCGATGAATCAAAAAGTTTGGTCATCGTCAATGGATTACAGTTTATGGGAAGTACACCCGAGGGGCTGCAGAGCGTCGCAAGAAATACGGGAGGCCTTTGGACCGTAACGATTTCGGCAGGTGTCAATCTTGGTACACTTCGCCCCGGGTCCCGCGTAGAACTTCAAGTTAACCCGTCGTCGTTTAATATAGCACAGAAAAGTTTAACAGCTGCCGCCATTACTGTTTCGCGCTGATCCGTACTCCTTCCGGTGTATCTTCGATCATGTAGCCTTTCTCTTTAATTATTTTTCTCACCGCATCGGCATCTCCAAACTTTTTCTCCCGACGATATTCTTCACGCTGATCCGATAGATTTTGAATTTCTTCCGGAATTTTTTCCTGAGTCCTACGTCCTACATCCTGAGTCAATCTCAGTCCCAACGCTTCGTCAAAATCCAAAAGCAGATCATACTTATCGGTACTAGGAATATTGGACTTCGCGACTTCCCACGCGACGGCCAACGCTTGGGGCATATTAAGATCGTTCCCGAGCGCCTGATCAAACTTCTGTCGAAAACCATCCACCTTTTCCAATTTTTCATTTGATAATGTATTTCGATTGGAAATTGGAAATTGGAAATTGGACATTGCGGCGCGAAGCTCTCCTAATGCGTTCTGCGCGCCGGATAGCGCTTCCCACGTAAAATTCATAGGTTTTTTATAATGCGCAGTGAAATAAAAGTATCGAAGTGCCAACGGATCAAATCCTTTGGCGATTACATCGTCAACCGATACGATGTTTGCCAAGGATTTACTCATTTTCGTGCCATCAATCATCAGGTGTCCGTGATGGATCCAGAACCGCACAAATTGTTTACCCGTCGCCCCTTCACTTTGTGCAATTTCATTGGGGTGATGGACGGCCATGTGTTCCGTGCCGCCGGTATGGATGTCGATTGTATCCCCCAGATACTTCATCGCCATCGCCGAACACTCAATATGCCACCCCGGGAATCCATCGCCTTTACCCTGACGTCCCGGAATGGGAAACGGGCTCTCCCAGTGCATGACGTGATCCGCAAACCGGCCAACGCGTTTGAACCAAAGCACAAAATCCGCGGGATGCTTCTTTGCTTCGCCGGTGTTAATATCATCGCGTACCGCTACATTTTTCTCCTCAAGTTTTTGGCCAAATAATGAGCCGTATCCGGGAAACTTCGTCACGTCAAAGTACACCGCTTCCGGCGTATCGTAGGCGATGCCCTTTGCCAATAGTTTTTCGATGAGAGCAATCTGTTCAGGCACATGCTCAGTTGCCTTACATATTACGGTGGGGCGAAGAATGCCCAGCTTATCCATCGAATCGTAAAAATTTTTGGTAAAAAACTCCGCTACCTCCCACACGGTCTTCCCTGTTTTCTTCGCTCCCTTTTCCAGCTTGTCCTCTCCCTCATCCGCGTCGCTTACCAAATGCCCTACATCCGTCACGTTTTGGACGTGGGTCACGTCATACCCGAACCGCGTGAGCACGCGACGTAGAATATCATCACCCACATACTTTCTCCCGTGCCCGATATGAGTATAATCATAGACCGTCTGACCGCACGTATAGAACCCTACCTTTGGAGGGTGGAGAGGAACAAATTCTTCAAGCTTTTTCGTAAGCGAGTTATAAAGTTTCATAATTATATTCTTGCTCCATTCTATCACGGAACGAACGAATCACCATCAACAATTGATGCACTAATTTTTGTCACTCGTATCTGTCAGGTCAAGATTGTCTCCAAGCAACACTTCATCACGAAATACCCATGCGTGATAATGACAAAGAACCTCTTTCGCTGCTTCCTCACTGACTTCTCCCGTCTCATCAAGAATGTCCATATCATGCACATCTTTCACATGTCGCACGGCATTATTCCAACGATACAAAACTATCGGAGATGGATTCACCAAATCACCATAAGCCTCAAGTATTTGAGCTGCCATGAGCTCTTTGTGTTTCGACATAGTTCCTCCCGCCCGTTCCACAAAAAAACCCGCCGATTGGCGGGTTCGTCTTGTGATCCTAAGGAAATTATCCCATGAAGCACACAACACAAACTCCCAATCGGGAGGCCGTTGTGCAACAACAAGATACAACGTGTTTCATATGATGACATGCATCCTACCATGACTGACAAGATAAAAACAAGAATCAAAAAATCATGCTAATTTCCCTCCGGTCGGGAGTAGATTAGCAACGTTTTGAAAATATGGCTTCACGCGGACGTACGCGATGTCTCCTTTCCATGCAGGCGGTAAAATGGCAAATGGAAGCTGCGGGTCATCTTTGAGGATAGAAAGAAACTGAACCACTGCCCAATGATCCACGCCATCATCGGTTTCATCAAGCCATGTTTTATATCGATCGTTGAGCGCTTCAAGGTTATAAACTCGGGAAATCAGAGCATGGACGTCTTCTTCTCCCACCGCTCCATCTTTACCCACGTCAGAAACGATGATGGTGCCCGAAAGTCCCCGCTTTTGAACAAATGTACGGATGAGATCAATCGGATTGTACGGTGTAATCCATACGGAATCCTGAAGCCTGCCACAACCAATGCGCTTGATGTACTCCCGCAACATATACCGATCATCAGCGCGCACCTCCGGAATATCGTAGGTGATCAGATGTAACCGTCCATCCCACACCCGGACCGCATCATACCGGGGAATTACTGAAGCTAAGCGCGCTTTTCCTGCCTCTGTAATCTTCGGCCAAGATTTGCGGCCGGTAGTCTTGGAAAGATACCCGTACCGCCGGGCGGTTATTATGGCATTTTTTATCACGTCGTAATTGACCTCCTGCAAAAATCGATCGGCTGCTGTTATCGCGCGCCATGATTTACCATATGTACCAAACGGCATACTCAATTCCCCAAAGTACGCCATGACCCAGAGCGTCATATCCACGGCATGAGAAAATACACCCTCGGTGAGCGCTAAAGCCGCACGACTAACCACCCTAGAAATTCTTTTTTTCTTTTCCATACTCCCAACCTACGACTTTTTATAAATCTTGTCAATTTTCCTCCGGTCGAGAGTAAATTAGCATGATTTATAAAAGAACTACTACAGGCTTGACAAACTCTCTCTCTCTCTGTAAAATCCTCACTATAGGTCATACAAGCCCCGCTCTTTGCTGCGGATTTTTTGTTGATCTACCAGTCTTATTTGCACTTTGACAGGTTGCGGAAAGTTGAGCTCTTTTCAAAGGGCGAAATCCTGAGCTGAACCGAAGGAACGCTCCTCTTCTTTCCATTGGATAGCGTTTTTGGCATGCATTACTCGTGCCTGATACGCTATCGCAATGGAGATAGAAAAAATAAAAGTAAGCTTAAAAAAGGAGATTGCAATGAAACCAGGAACACAAGAAGCAACGGAATACGCACGAATCTACAATATCGAACCACAAAAGGAAGAAGAGGCGGATGCTGACTTTCGCGGTCGCGTCTCAGGCGTTCTACGAGATCGAAATTTGATCATCGAAGCGCACGAAGCGTTCAACAATGAACGCTTTGACCAAAGCGACGATGTCATGACCGGCATCATGGGCGCAATGGCGCAAAAGTTGCAGAACGCTGACTACGGATCCGAAGGCGAACGGCAAGTCGATGATGACTTTGCCGCGGGCATCGTTGTCCAAGCGCCAAAAAAGGATGCCAGCATGGCACTCCTTTCGCTCATGCTCTTTGGAGACAAACGATAACAATTTTCCGCACCACCGTGCAAAACCCCCGACGAATTTCATTTGACTGACGCATATTTTGTGTCGACAACAGTCAAGTGACGTTCCCGGGGGTTTTTATTTATCCCCATTACAACAGCTTCTGCAGGTCTTTTGGCATAAGATTAATATCAGTCAGAATGGATCGAAGTAATCCTCTGCCAATGTCACGGCCTGAGTGAAACGGTACGACCGTTGTCCGGCCGTCTGCATGCTTAAAAAAGAAATGGCTTCCTTCTTGGCGAATATTTATAAACCCTACGCGCTTCAATATTTTTATCAGTTTTCGGGCCGTAAGCGTCGGCAATTGGGTCATATGAATTGCGGTGCGGGGACAAATACATCGCGGATACCCACAAAACCAGATGCGTTCTTATGGGGAAAATCTATGCTGTCGCGATACTGTTGATCATTTTGTGCAACATCAAGACAGAGGCTAATTGCTTCCTCTATGTGCTCTACTGCTTCTTCGTACGTATTTCCTTGACTATGACATCCGGGGATGGCCGGACAATCCGCAACGAACACACCATCTTCATCCTGCGTCATAATAACCTTAAAATTTAAGATATTTGTCATAGATATATACTCCTCAAGGCATTGTATCATGCAACTACTCCGTTGACAAAATAACTATCTGGGCCTACCATGATCACATGACGACAAATTCATCTTCAAGCGGTATTTTATCATCTCTTACTTCATCGTTCCGTCTGATTAAAACAATCGCCCTTATCATCTTCGGTCTGTTCATCTTCCGTTCAACGCTCATCTTTGTCCCTGCCGGACACGTGGGCGTTGTCTACGACAGCGGTCGGGGCGTCCTTCCGCAATCGATGAAGGAAGGCCTCAATTTCGCAATCCCCCTCTGGCAAAAGATCACACTCTTTGATACCCGGCTCCAGGAATACACCATGTCTGCGTCGCCGGACGAAGGAGCGCTCCGGCGCGATGATTCTCTTGACGCGCCGACCAGCGACGGACAAACCGTCAAGGTAGACGCGACCGTCCTTTTCAAAGTCAACGGCGAGAAAGCACCGGAGATCCTGAAAACAATCGGTGAAGATTATGTGGACAAGATTATCCGTCCCTTTAGCCGGAGCCAAATCCGCATGGTCATCAGCCGCTATACCGCTCCTGCTATTTACTCCGAGAAACGCCAGGAAGCGGAAACCACGATGACCAAGGAGCTCGGCGACATGTTGGAAGGGAAATACTTGATTTTGGATAAAGTATTGCTTCGTGCAGTATATTTTTCCCCGGAGTACTCCAAGGCAATCGAGCAAAAAGTCGTCGCCGGGGAGCGCGTCAAGCAGGCAGAATATGAAGTGAAGGAGGCGACCCAACGGGCCCAGGCAAAGATAGCCGAAGCCAAAGGACTGGCCGAAGCACAAGCACTCCAAAAAGCATCACTCACTGCGGAATATCTACAACTGGAAGCCATCAAAAAGTGGGATGGGAAACTCCCCCAGGTGACCGGGGGTTCCTCACCATTCATCAATATTCCTTTGAAGTAATTAGTCTTGTCGTACGTTTCTTCCGACTTCGGTCGTATTCTTTTTGGCTTTCATGCCGTACAGGTCCCCGCGCTTACGTTTGGATGAGACGGCGGCAAGTTGTTGCGTGCTTGCTTGTTTCTGCTGCTGTTTAGCAAGTTCTTTCTTTTGTTCGGCTTCCTGCACTTGCCTCTCCCACACGCCCGGCTCTTTCTGCTTTTGCCCGCCCCCCGCAAGTTGAGCAAGTGCCGCGCGGGCAACTGCTTGCTTAGCTTGTTGGTCTTTGGCTGCTTTCATCGGGTCAAGCGGTCCTTTTTCCCCGCTCTTTTGGTCTTGTCCAGCGGAGCTGGATCCCGCTCTGCGGGATTGCTGTGGCTTTTTACCCGATGATACCCCCAAGCTCTCCATTGCTTTCCCCACGACATCCTTGGGGACGGCAACCGCCTCGCGGATAATATTTTTCCCAAGCTCCCCAAGCTCATCCGTAAATGCCCCGATCATGCTTCCAGGGTTAGGCATAGTATTATTCGTTCATGTCACTCCCGCGAAGGCGGGAGTCCAGAATTTTCTTGAATTGTTTAACACTGGATCCCCGCGTACGCGGGGATGACAACACTAAATCTTCAAAATCCAAGTTGTGCCTTCGCTTCCTCCGTCATACGGTCCATACTCCACGGCGGCTCAAACGTAAGTTCTACTTCCACACGTTTGACGCCTTTCAATTTCCCAACCTCCTCGCGGATCGGGCCGGCAATCAAGTCAAAGAGCGGGCATCCGATGGTCGTGAGCGTCATGAGAATCCGGATCGTGCCCACCTTTTTGTCTATCCCAATCTCATAAATGAGCCCCAGGTCCCAAAGCGACACCCCTATTTCTGGGTCCGGAATGGTCTTCAAAATTTTTTCTACTTGTTTTTGGGTAATCATACAGAATAAGCACCAAGCATCAAATCACAAATTCCAAACAAATTCCAATATCAAAATTCTAAATTCTAAACGTTTTGAACATTGGTGCTTAAAACCTTGATATTGTTTGTAATTTGGTGCTTGTGATTTGGTGCTTAATATTCCCTTCTCCCTTCCAACGCCCGAGACAAGGTAACTTCATCAGCATACTCGATATCCGCCCCGACCGGCAGACCACGGGCAAGCCGGGTAATATTGAGCTTGGCTGGTGGCTGACCCGCTTCGCCGGAGCTTGAGCGAGGCGAGTAGCTGATGGCTGAAAGCTGTTTTTGTAAATACATCGCCGTTGCTTCCCCTTCCATGTTCGGGTTCGTCGCAAGAATAATTTCCTTAATTCCTACGTCCTGAGTCCTCAGTCTTTTCAAAAGGTCCGCAATATAAATCTCGTCCGGTCCGATATTATTGAGTGGATCAAGCGATCCATGGAGGACATGATACAGGCCTTTATACTTTCCTGTTTTTTCAAACGCTAAGACATCCGTGGGCTGTTCAACAACACATATGATAGATGGATCCCGCGTCGCATCGCTACAAATGCTACAAGGATCCGACTCCGCGACATTTTTGCATACTGAACACAAAACGGTGTTTAATCGAAGAGTCCGTAAGTTTTCCCCAAAACTCTCGAGCTCACTTTGCGGGACATGCAAAAGATAAAACGCAAGCCTCGTCGCCGACTTCGGCCCGATACCGGGCAGCTTTTGAAACGATTCGATGAGACGCGAGAGAGCTTTGGGTAGAAGTGCCATACTGCGATTTTACTTGATCATTGAAGCAATAGCATCCGCGATAAGTGGCGCGACAGAAATAAATCGAAGCTTGGGAAACAATTTTTCTTTCGGCAATTGGATCGTATCCGATACGATAAGCGTATCAATGGGAGCCGTGGATAGTTTCTCCTTTGCCTCCCCGGCAAACACCGCATGAGAAGCAAGGACCGTGACGCTTGCGGTTCCGGCCTCTTTGAGAGACTCAGCGCTGTGAGCAATTGTTCCGCCGGTTGAGATGACATCATCGATGATGACCGCGTCCATTCCTTTTACATTTCCAATGATTTCAAATGATTCGCTGGTATCATGCCGGTCCAAAAACCGCTTTTTTTCCATGACGACCATGGGAACATCGAGCGCATAGGCCAGATTTCTCGCCCGTTTGACCCCGCCCACATCCGGAGATACCACGACCGGGCGGGCGAGCGATAATTTTTTGACTTCCTCGGTTAATACGTCCATGGCCGTCACATGACTCACAGGAATTTGAAAAAACCCGACGATCGCATCGTTGTGAAGATCAACCGTGATCACCTCTTTGTACTTGCTCACCTCGATAAACTTGGCTATCACCCGCGCACTGACCGGTTCTCCAATTCGATGTTGCTTATCCTGACGGGCGTATCCCATATAAGGAATGACGGCAATCATATTGCGTGGTGCACTCCGCCTGATCGCATCCCCCATAAGGGAAAGCTCCATGACGTGCTCATCCATGGGGTACGAGAGCGATTGAATAACAAATACTGTTTTATCCCGGACATCTTCCTGGATCCATGGGCGCAGTTCGCCATCGGCAAACCTGCTTAAATCCACCTTCCCGAGGGTCGTGTGGAGGAGTTTGGCCACTGCTTGAGCCAGAGGAATATTGCTCGAGCCGGAGAAGAGAAGAAAATCCTTCATTACAATTATCCTAACAAAGTTAGTACCCGCTCGTCCATGAGGGAATCCACGACCAGATCGGCGCCTTCCTTAACCAAATCATCATGCCCATGAGTCATTCCAGTTGCGACCCCGATGGTTGTCGCTCCCACATGCTTCCCGCATCGGATATCGTAAATTGTATCTCCAATGATGACCACGTCGCGCGGCACGAAGGATTGGGCAAAATACTTCGTGGCTTTGGCAACGGCGTGACGGGCGAGCTCATTCCTGTCGTTTACATCATCAGCAAATGCACCAAAAGAAAAATACTCCCGCATGCCGGCGTGATCGAGCTTAAACCATGCGTTGATTTCAATGTTTCCCGTGATAAGTCCCAAGGCATGATCGTTCTTCGTATACAGAAGTTGCACGAGCTCAAGCGCTGCAGGATGCGCATGGTACAGTATTTCACCGCTTTCTACAGACGCTTTTAGCGTGTCATGGAACACCTGTCGGGCTTTGGAAAAGTGAGCATCAAATACTGTGTCATCCGTGACCCCTGCATCGCGGGCAATCGAGCGCAATACATTCCGATCGACCCCTCCGTTGTAGCGGTGTGTTTCGATTTGAAAATCTACTTCTTTGCCGTATACCTCTTTTATCACCTTGCCGATGCGGTGTTTCCAGTGTTGGACACTGTTACTCGTCGTCTGGACGAGCGTCCCGTCGATGTCAAAGAGGATAAGTTTGTTCTTCTTCATGGGTGGTACGCGTTGAGTGCTTTTGTGAGGATATCGATGCATCGGATGATATCGGGGATGGATAACACGTAGGCAATACGGACTTCGTTTTTTCCTTTACCAGGTGTTGCATAAAACCCCGCAGCGGGAGCCACCATGACGGTTTCGGCCTGTCCTGATCCGTCAGCTGACGGAGAAGGATCTCGAAAATCCGTAAGGAGCCACTGACAAAAATGCTCGGCATCCTCAACCGGCAGTCCCACGATTGCGTAAAATGCGCCCTCAGGTTTGGGGATGGTGACACCCGGAATATGACGCAATCCTTCGTATAATACGTCCCGACGTTTTTCATATTCATCATGGACTTCTTGAAAGTACGACACCGGCACCTTCGTGAGTTTAGCAGCCATCAACTGGTCGATGAGCCCCGCCGAAAGCCTACCTTGCCCGATCCGTAAGACGCCTGCCATAATATCTTGATTGAGCGAGATGAGCGCTCCGATTCGCGCTCCACAGACGCTGTAGCGCTTCGACAGACTATCCAGAACTATCGCGTGCTCAGGAATTTCCTGCATAAAGGAAAGAAGGGACACCTGACGGGCGCCATCATAGGTAAATTCCCGATATACTTCATCGGAGAGAAGAAACAGTCCATGCTTTTTTGCGAGCGCCACGAGTGTTTCTATTTCGCTTTTTGAATACACGGTGCCCGTCGGATTGTTGGGATTGCAATAAAGAATAGCTTTCGTCTTTTTCGTAATCTTGCCCTCTATCACCGATTGCGCCGGCAAATGAAATCCGTCAGATAAATTCGTTGGGATTGGTACTAATTGCACACCATTGACCGCCGCGTACGTATTGTAGTTGGCATAAAACGGCTCAAAGACGATGATCTCGTCACCCGGATCGGCAACGGCAAAAAGCGCCCAGGAAATTGCCTCGGATCCTCCGATGGTCACCTGGAGATGTGATGTATCGAGAAATATCGCCCCAAGTCCGTGGTAATAAATTTTTAATGATTCTAAAAGACTCGGCTCTCCCTGGGACTGACTATACCCCACGGGATTACGGTCCCAATCCCGTAGAACCTGGAGCATCACCTCCGGCGTTTTGATGTCCGGGTCGCCAATATTAAAATGGTACACCTTCACCCCTGCTTTCTTTGCCGCCGTGGCGTACGGCACGAGTTTACGGATAGGAGAGGCGGGAACGCTCGATAGTCTTTGAGATGTCATAGATAGGAATACTAGTGTAGTCGATTCCGGCGATTTTTTCACGCGCTATGTTATACTCGATTTTCATATGTCCCCTGAAATTTCGTGTAAAGATTGTATTCACTTTGATCGTAGGGACTCGGATACAAATTTTGTTTCCCCTGATGGTCGAAAAGGATTTTGCAGAATAAACAACGGATTATTATTAGGAGAAAGGGATGAAGATAGTATTTGTCCTCCTCATCAACAGCTGTATTTTATTTCTGTAAAATCAATATTTTCAAACACGACGCCAGAATAAATGCGGTAATGTTTAATGGCAACTATAACTTCAGGCTTTTGAGGTAGTCGCGGAAGTCGCCATTCAAGTCTTTGTGCTGGAGGGCAAATTCGACGACAGTTTTAAGGTATTCAAGCTTGTTGCCAGTATCAAAATACTTACCATCTTTTATCTCGCAGGCGTATACCGGACGAGTTTTCATAAGCTGACGGATCGCATCGGTAAGCCAGATCTCATCACTTTTACCCGGCTTGAGAGACTCGAGGAGCGGAAATATATCCGGAGTCAGCACATAACATCCATGGGCGGCTAGATTACTGGGAGCTTCCTCCGAGGTCGGTTTTTCGATAAGGCGCTTAATCTGCCAAATATTCTTTTCGATATTATTTGCGTCTACTATACCATAGCGAGACACGTCTCCCTTCGGTACCCGCACGGCAGAGATCACCGGATCACCGTATTTTTCAAACACGTCTATACACTGACGCGTACGAGGTGGCGTGCTATAGATGAACTCGTCTCCCCAGATAGCCACAAACGGCTCGTTGCCGATTACTGGTTTGGCGCAGAGTACCGGCGTCCCGTTACCGTACGGTCCTTTTTGACGAACATAGATAAAGTTAGCAAGCGATGAGGTACGTTTGACTTCTTCCAAAAGCTTTTCTTTCTTTTGCTGTTCGAGCATTTTGATGAGTTCAAAAGGATAGTCAAAGTGATCCTCGATGGATCGTTTGTGCCAACCCGTCACGATGACGATGTCCGTAATCCCGCTTGCAACTAATTCCTCAACCACATACTGGATGACGGGCTTATCGACGATCGGCAACATTTCCTTAGGCATGGCCTTCGTCTGCGGAAGAAAACGGGTACCAAACCCAGCGGCGGGTATGACTGCTTTATGAATTTTTGTAGACATAAATACTTAATTACCGTGCTTTCTATTCTATCCGTGCTGTATTCTGTTTGTCAATTTGGTAGTATGGAAAGAGTCATGAAACGCATTCTTTCTCTAGCGATACTCGTAGGATTTCTTCTCTTTATTCCCAAGGCAGCCCTCCACGCCGAAGTTACCGGCCCGCCGGATATCACCACACGGGTTTCGCTGCCCAACTCCATAGATTTTGCCGAAATTGGAGAAAGAAACGGTGTCTCCTTTCTCTCCGGAATAAAACCTTTTTTTAATCCTACAATCGTCGGAGAAGTAGGATTTGAAGGAAGTTCGCAAAATAAACCCCAAGGCGACGTTCCGGTTGTATTTTCCTGGCTGGGTCCGCAGTTGAAACTAACCTATCCATTCCTGACCCCAGAGGCCATAGCCACGCGCATACAGCCGATCAATACGGATTATACCTACACAACCACCTCAACCTTATGTCTTGCTTCAGATAATGATAATAAACAGGCATTTCCACTCAAGGAACGGATTGTCATGCCGGCGGAGGGACTCTCTCAAACCATGGAAGCAGGCGTTATGCTCTCGGGGCTGCTTGCCCCGCAAGTTACCGTGACAAAAGATACCTATGAACACCTCAATGAACTCTTTCCAAATGTATTAGGATCTATCCTAAAAAATCCAGCCTGCGATCAACCGCCGCCTACTCGTGCTGTAGCCAAAGAGCGTGTTGGTGCTTCGTCTCCGGAAGAGTATACAGTTCCACCCGATAAACTTCCCGTATATTTATTTAACAAATGGATTTCATCTCTGCCGAAAATCGGCGCGCTATGCTCCGAAACTAACTGCAATCTCACGGCAAATCCCATGTTTGACCTTCTGCTCAAGACGAAGATACCCTACATCGGAGAGATTTCAAAAAATCTGATGAATGACCCGCTCGATCCGAATAGTAAGCAGGTCGGCGCTTTGGCAACATTTGTATCAGATAGGTTTTCTATTCAAAACCGGCATGGTGCAGTGACCAATCAAATTATCGAACAAACCATCAAATCAAGCAGTGAACCGTTGAAAACTCCCATAAACTATGCACTTGCCAAAACCGCTCAAGATTATTATCAATTTACTAATTGCTCGGTCTACCCCGACTCGCTTCAGTCCACGAAACTCGACTACAGCTGTAACTTTTCTGAAAATGATGCGACTTCTGATAGGTCGCTTGCTGGTTGGTATACAGATAGTAAACCGCTTGATTCAAACTTCTCCTCAAATGTCTTTCAACAATCTACGCAAGACGAGATCAGGCTAGCAACCGATCGCAAAATCCCCGCCTGCGTCTTGGAAGCCGTCAAATATATCGAAACTGGTACGCAAACAGATTTTTCCGGCGCCTGCCCAGTGAACGAATGTAGTGCCGCCGGCCCCTATCAAGTCACGACGGGAGCGGCTCCCGCAAGTGGTGGCGGATGGGATACAAAATGCACTCAATGTCCAGGTCCGGATTGGAGTAAAGGTATCAAAGATTGCCCGGATGGATGGCCAGGAGATTGGCCAAAAAATCAGAGCAATCCTTCACCATGTAGCGATACAAAGGCTGCCGCGCGGCGCGCCGTTGAGATGCTCCAGGAAAAAGCGGTAATACGATGCGAAGTACTAAATGAACAACCGACGAGAGAAGCCATCATTACTGCCGCCGGGAGTTATTATGGAAGTAATGAGCGAGTTGCCCGCCTCGGAGGCTGTTCATACGGAGAATTTGTCTACAAGCATTGCGATGGCTCGTATGTCTGCGGTACGAAAAATGTAGATCTTGGAGTAAAATACGAACAGTGTCAGGCAAAAAAGAAACTCTGACTTTACAACACCAAAGTATTTTGATAGGATTATCCCAGTAACCCCGGGAGGGGTTTTTGATTAGTTAGTTAACGAATGAATTCCGATTCGCGAGTTTACTAACTATCAATCCCGTACCAGCGCTCTTAGCGGGCGCGTCGGCTGTAAGCCTCCGATACGAAGGAAGCTTGGTACTGGGATATATAATTACTATGCAAACACCTGCCAAACCGGGCCTTCCGACGATTGCCAACCCAGTACAATTTGTGCGGGAAGTGATCACGGAACTTAAGAAAGTTACCTGGCCGACGCGCTCCGAAGTCGTCAAGCTGACGGCCGTCGTCATTGCCCTTTCGTTCATCGTCGGTGCATTCATCGGCACACTGGATGTGACATTTTTGAAAATCGAAACGCTGTTACTGAAAAGATAAGTATGGATACTCAACCAACCGCATCTCTGTCAGAAGTCTTAGCCACACCGGCGCCAATCGTGCCACCGGCCAATTCCAAATGGTACGTGGTCCACACCTACTCGGGGCACGAAAATAAAGTCGCAACAAATCTCCGGCAGCGCATCGAAACGATGAAGCTTGAGGCCAAAATCTTTGACATCATCGTCCCGACTCGAAACACCGTTGTTGTGCGCCACGGCAAAAAAGAAGACATCAAAGAAAAAATCTTTCCCGGATACATCATCGTCCGGATGGTCCTCGATGACGAATCCTGGCTAGCCGTACGGACGACCCAAGGAGTGACGGCATTCGTCGGAGCCGGTAATAAACCGACGGCCATCTCGGAGAAAGAAGTTGAGACAATCAAGAAATTTATGGCGCTTGAAGCGCCCAAGTACAAAGCGGCATTTAGCGTCGGCGAAGCCGTCAAAATCATCGACGGCCCCTTCGCTGATTTCCTGGGATCGATTGACACGATAGATGAGGCCAAAGGAAAAGTGAAAGTCCTCGTCTCCATCTTCGGCCGCGAGACCCCGGTCGAACTCGACTTCCTGCAGGTAGCTAAGCTCTAATGTTTATGCCTCTAGAACACCCCAAATATCCAGACTGGAATAGACTAGGCGTTCCCCCCGAACCAATGCCAAAGCATGATTATGAATTTTTTGACGGAAGTTTTTTTCAATTGCCCACCCATGACCCTAATTTTGAAGCTGACCATCGACAATGGGTTGAAAATCTTTCCCCAAAACATCGAGCGATATATGATGAATATCTGCTAAACGTGAGGAATTGGGTAGAACAGGGTGAAAATGAATTACGAGCAATGCAAGATGCGGAATATGAAGCGTCCGGACTTGAAGCTGGAGTGAACACACCCCACGAGTTACAAGTAGCACGCAATCAAGCTATACTTTTTAAAACGTTAGACCAAATACGAACTGAAGCAAATGGACGTGAGGCTAATGCGCAATTAGAGGACTTTTTTCGTCACCGATCAGAGAGCTAGCGTGTCCCCTGCCCGGATTGCAGGGGGAAATTTGATGATTCTCACAATCCTAATACCGTTAACAACTTACAGTATATATCCGCTATAATACTAGTATGTCTGAAAATGATGGACCAGAAGTGGTTATGGTTGAGGAAACAGATGCAGGATTAACAACTGATGCGATTAAGGCAATGAAAGATACAGGAAAAGTTGAATTTTATGCAGACGCAAGCGCAAAGCTTACCGGAAGAAAACAGGCTCAACTCCATACAAGAATGCCTTGGCTGAATCGTTTATTTAGTCGAGTAAAATTAAGACCTCCAGATGAAAATAGCTAGCCACCAATTTCCCGCCGGCGAGGACAATTTGCGCAAGGTTTCATTTCACATGCCTCTTCCCATGCTTCGTCTGCAGTCGCTTTAATTTTTGCTGCTGCTTCACCTGTTTCTATAGCATTATTATGATCAATTGAATCAACATTTTCTTCCCAAGTCTGATCAGCGAGTTCATTGAGTGTTTCTGCCCACCCTAAAGTGTTAGTTATGGCGCAACTCCCATTTACCGTAAATAAACAATGTGGTTCATTCGTCCCTCCAGCTTGCGTTGAAGACGCTTGATCGTTCATATACAGAAAGTATATCATAATTTCTATGTATTTCCTATAGGTCTATTGCATTAATTTTCTGTCTCGTGCTATACTTCCACTACCACAAAAATGTGGGAGAGACCGGGAGAGGTTTCGGACAATCAGTATCATAAACTTCACTGATATTCTTCGTTTCCTCTTCCTAATAATTAAGTAGCTAACTAACCAATAACTATTTATATGGCAGTTAAAAAGATAAAAACAACGATCACGCTCCAGCTCAAAGCCGGAGAGGCAACGGCTGCCCCGCCCGTGGGGCCGGCTCTCGGACAGCATGGACTCCCGATCATGGAGTTTGTGAAGGCGTATAACGAAAAGACGGCCAAACTCAAAGGCGACATCATCCCGGCCGTCATCACGGTGTACGTCGACCGCACGTTCTCTTTCATCACCAAGCTCCCGCCGGTTTCGGCGATGATCAAAAAAATGCTTAAACTCGATAAAGGCGGCGGCAAAGCAGGCCGGGAAGTGGCCGGTAAACTCACAAAAGAACAGCTCACTCAAATCGCCACCGATAAACTCGCTGATCTTAACACCGACTCTGTCGAAGCGGCCGAAAAGGTCGTCGCAGGAACGGCGAGGAGTATGGGAATACAAATCGAATAAAGTCTTCAGTCGTCAGTCTTCAGTCATCAGATAATCTGATAGCTGATAGCTGATAGCTGATAGCTGAAAACATGGGAAAAATCAGAGTCGCCACACTGGGCGATGAATCAGAAAAGGAACAAAAACGCAGGGCCGATGCCCGGCGCCAGACCAAAAAAAGCAAGAAAGCTAAGGTCGAAGGCGTCGGCATGAAGGGCGGCGAGCGCGTGGCGGTCGTCGAAGGCGGAGACATCAACCCGGAGTTTAAAAGGCTTGTGGCAGAAGTGGAAGCAGGATCCGCCTCCGCCGACGCTACGGCGGGCGAAGCAAAGAAAAAAAAGGAAAGGAAAGCGAAAGTCCGTTCTAAACGCTACAAGGAAGTGGCAGGGATGGTCGATAAAACCAAACTCTATCCGCTGACCGACGCCGTGGCCCTCGTCAAAAAAACGAGCGTCACGAAATTTGACGGCACCGTGGAACTCCATATCAATCTCAATCCCATGAGCTTGGGCGATGCCAAAGGCGACTACCGGGGATCAGCAAGTCTCCCTCACGGCACGGGCAAAGAAGTAAAGGTGGCGATCGCCGACGATGCGCTCCTTACGAAAATCGAAGCCGGAACCATAGACTTTGACGTCCTGGTCTCCCACCCCTCTATGATGGCCAAACTTGCTAAATACGCCCGCGTATTAGGTCCCAAAGGCCTCATGCCCAATCCAAAAAACGGCACCGTATCGCCGGATCCGGAAAAACGAGCTAAAGAACTCGCCCACGGACAAGTTAATTTCAAAGCCGAACCAGGGATCCCGATCATCCACATGGGGATCGGCAAGGTGAGCTTTGAAGATACGAAGCTGATCGAAAATATTCAGGCTATCCTTACGGCAATCGGAACCCATAAAATATCCCGCGTGACCATCGCCTCCACCATGGGGCCGGGCGTCAAGTTGCAACTGTAAGCCATTCTCCCGTACTATAGACCAATGGTCCCTCTTTTCGTCTCTTTGTGGAATAAGATGCTCTACGCGACACTCCTATTCCGGTTAAGACTTCTCAACGTCCACGACAGTACTATCCCGATAGATGAACCCGGCGTCATCGTTATACAAATTGATGGATTGGGCCATGACGTCCTGGTTCAGACCATGAAACGTGGAGCCGCCCCGTTTCTCCGATCACTCATACGTCGAAATAGATATACATTCGGCTCATACTTCTGCGGTGTCCCGTCTATTACGACTGCTGTAGAAGCCGAACTCATCTTTGGAAAAAGTGACCAAATCCCCGCCTATAGTTGGTTTCACCGCAAACTCGGTAGATTTATCCGGGGAGACACGGCAGGTCAAGCCAAACTCCTGGAAGAAACAATGTTTGCCGGGGTCACCCATCCGCTTATCAAAAACGGATCAGGGATCGCGAGCGCCTATTCGGGACGCGCAACGATGACGAATATCTCCCCGCAGTCACAGGCCGAAAAAAGCCAACTCCATCGCTACGTACGCCTCCGGATGCTCCTCGTTCCGCTTCTCAATCCGTTCCGCTTTTGGCGTATGATTCTCGTTCTTGCCGGTTCCGTCATAGTTATGATAGTCCAAGCAATAAAAAATAAATCAAAAACGCTCTTTTGGGATGAATTTTGGACCCTCGTTATCCGGTTATTCCTCTGTGATTTAGCGGTGGCTATCGCCGTTAATGATCTTTGGCGCAAAACACCGGCACTGTTTATCAATCTTTCGCTTGTGGATAAAGTGAGCCATACGCATGGTATACGCAATCGTATTGTCTCCCAGTCTATCCGCCTCATCGACCTCTACTGCAAAAAGCTCTACGACAGCGCGCGGGTGGCCAAACGCAAGTATCAATACATTGTCCTCTCCGACCACGGACAATCCCCCGGGATTCCATTTGAAACCATCACAGGGGAAACACTTCCTCAGCTTGTCAATCGCGGGATAGGTGATGACGGCCCCAAAACCCTCCTCACCTATGGCAATGAGGATACACTCGCTCAAAATAAAACATCTGATACGATCTTTGCTCTGCCCTCAAGTAGTATCGCGCATCTCTATTTTTCCCGTTGGTTACCCGACCAAGCTACCCGAGAAACGATCGAAAAATACTTTCCCAATCTCATCCCCACGCTTATGACTCACCCCGGCATCGGATGGATCATGGTGAAAAATAATGACGGGACGACCACTCTTCTCGCACAAAACAATGCGTCCGCGACATTTCAAAAAGGAGCCATTTCTTCCGTACACGGTAAACCGATAAATCTTCCGGATGCAAAATTACTTCTCTCAGCGCTCGCACGGCTTTCGACGTGCGACAATAACGGTGACCTCGTCCTTTTTGGGGGGAAATACGGCAATGCGTGGGCCTCCTTTGAACCCTACATTGGCACGCACGGCAGTTTTACCGGAGAGATGGTCAAACCTTTTCTGTTGACCAATGACCCCAAATTGAGTACACTCCTCACAAACGGCGCCTCGTACCGCGATTTGTTTAAAAGGATTCGGGAGATGAGAGGAAAAAAATCAGATATTGCGTAAAAGTTAGTATCTCTGCTATACTTGTCATTATCCTAAAGACCGTAGGTGGAGCCAAGCGACATCCCGAGCGAACGCGAAGGACCTCCATAAATCCTACCGAGGGAACATATGGCTACACAAAAGAAAATCGATACCGTTACTCTCCTCAACGATAAAATCTCCCGTGCTAAATCCATGGTATTCGTCGACTACCGCGGCCTCAAGCATAAACAGATGGAGGAACTCCGACGGACGCTCAAAAAGCACCAAGGAGAGCTCACGGTTGCCAAAAACCGGCTCCTCCTGCGAAGCCTCTCGGATAAAGCCGAGTCACTCAAATCCGTCCTCTCCGATACCACCGCGACCCTATTCGCTTACGCAGACGAAGTTGCCCCGCTCAAAGAACTCCTGAAATTCCTTAAAGTAGCAGGGTTCGGAAAAACGAAGGGTGGACTTCTTGGCAATGCAGTGCTTACCGACGCAGAAGTGACGAGGCTTGCGGTACTCCCCACGCGGGACGTCCTATTAGGAAGATTGGTCGGGCAACTTAATGCACCGATTCAGGGCCTCCACTATGCGTTATCTTGGAATATCAACAAGTTCGTGTGGGCGCTCAATGCGATTCAATCTAAAAAGAACTGAAAGTGAGGTGAGTTATTATGGCAAAACTAACAAAAGATGAAATTATGAAGGCGGTAGAAGAGATGACCGTTTTGGAACTTTCCGATTTGGTCAAAGCTTTGGAAGAAAAATTCGGCGTATCCGCAGCCCCAGTGGCAGTCGCAGGCGCGGCAGCACCGGCATCAGCTGACGCAGGTGAACCAAAAGAGGAACAGACGGTCTTTAATGTTATGCTTTCAGAAATGGGCGCCAACAAAATCGGCGTCATTAAAGCAGTCCGTGAACTCGTCCCGACGCTCGGACTTCAGGAAGCCAAGACTCTCGTTGAGTCAGCTCCAAAAGAAGTATTAACGGGTGTCAATAAAGCGACGGCAGAAGAAGCCAAGAAAAAACTGGAGACAGCCGGTGCTAAGGTAGAACTCAAATAACAGATAGCGCAAGAAGAAGTGCCGTGGCAGTTTTCGAGTCATCGAGAAAATACTGCCGCGTGCATCCCGTATGAGCGCTCTTTCACGGCGAGGACGTAGACCTCGCGAGAAAGTAAGCTTCATACGGGGCCAAGAAGAAACTGGAAACGGCAGATGCGAAAGTTGAATTAAAATAATCAGTTATTTATTTTCTCTATAAAAAATCCCGATGACTATCGGGATTTTTTATTATCTAGCCATCCTGGGGCATCTGAGGGGTCCTAGTGAAAACGACGAAACCTGGCGCTCTAGGATAGGCAGTGCTAATAAGAATTTTACTCATGAGAGCAAAAGCCAGGCTTTTGGAAGATCAAAGCCTGGCTTTGAAGGATCGATAGCGCTCTCCGGCCTCTTCTGCCAACCTACTGTCTATTGACTCATACTCTAGGCTGATCGAGTTTGATACACTCTGGCACGTACGGGAATGACGCGGAAGTTAGGTAATGACGTATAACGAACAAACTCTCCATTGCAAGTTGGGACGAATTCTCATAGTGAACATATTTACTGTTCATAAATCGCTAGCTTCAAATTTTCCGGGTATTTTCCGTCTCCAATACACATTTCTGTTTTCTAAACTACTAAAGGACGTTTATCGTAACGCAAAATCTTCCACAAACACTGAAAGGATAGTACGGGTAGACAAATTCCCTACCCTTCCATAAATGATAAAATATTCGGCTTTTTCGCACACGTCGCAAAAATAATTCCCGAATGAACAAGTTATCCACATTGCATCTCTTTGATCCCTCTTGACTTTGTTTGACCCCAGGTGTACTGTTACGACTGATATCGATACTGTCCAGAAAGTGAACTCCTATGTCTCTCGGTGATGAATGGCCAGAACTATTAACCGTCCGTGAAGTCGCAAAAATACTGCGCGTCTCGCCTCTTACCATCAAACGATGGGGTAAACGCGGGAAGCTCCCAGCAATCCGCATTAACTCTCGCGGGGACCGGAGATACAAAAAGGAAGCCGTGATGTGGCTTTTGGGTATGCAACAAAAGGGCGCGTTATAGCGCTACATGCTTTAGTATTTCTGAGGCAGAAACCGGATCCACGACATTCACATTAAGCCCCGTCCCCAACTCAAACCCTGCGCGGTGGATGAAACGCGGGATGATGCGGATATACCAATTTACTCCGTGATACATATAAAAATTATAGCCAAAGGGCATCTCTGCATGATGGATAACTGACGCAGGATCATCATATACGGCCCGCACCCGACGGAGCGCCTTCTGAAGTACCTCTGCTAAATCCGGGACCTCCTCATCCGTCAGATCCCCAAACTTAGTGCCTACGCCTTTGGGAGCAATCCAGACTTCGTAGGGCCACTGAGAAAAATCAGGACAGTAGGTACGGTAATACGTATTCTCTTCGACCACATTGGCCAACGGCTCACGGGAAAGGGTATCAAGATTTATCTGGCGCGGGACAACGACAAGTTGGCTATGCGGATGATTGAGGCTTGCTCCCGCGTGGAGACCGTGATTGCAAAATATCATCACCTGCCCGGTATCCTGATGCGTCCGGTAGCGCTGCCTGTAGGTCTCCATCACGCGTACAACCTGATCAAGAGGAAGATCTTCTAAATCTTTTTGATCATCCGTACTATGGATGATCACTTCATGGATATCGGTGATCGGATAGAGGTTGGGTACCACGCGCACGAGCCATCCCGGACCGTCTTTGACGCCTTCCCCAATCCGGAAGACTTCCGGAGGAGTAACGCTTTCATTACCCGGACAGAATGGACAGACATGGGTTTTAACCGGAGTGGCATCATCGGGCTTGCCCGCCGACCTGTCCACCGAAGCCTCGGCGGAGGAGGAAGCTTCAGCGAAGGTGGGGCGTTTAGTCCGGCTTGGCGCAATCACTACCCACCGCTGCGTTTTGACATCAGGAACGTATTTGGCCATATACTCACAATACTACCAATATCCATTATGAAAGGAATTGTGTGACAATTGCAAGTACTTCTTGTTTTTGTACTTCTGTAACCACCACTTCCACGATTCCCTCCTCGGGCCCGCCTGCAACGCTATGCGTACCCGTCTGCAGCGATGCAGCAGCTTCGGGCAGGGCATTGCGGGCAGGCTGACCATAATAAAGAATACTTCCCAATGGAGCGTATTGGATGACCGGTAGGACTAAGAGGTCTTCTTCGCCGTTCACGATGATGGCGTGATGCGTATCTCCTGGTCTTACTTTTCTGGCAAGCGCTGCTTGTATTGCCACCACGGCATCACGACTAATAAACCCCGGTCCACTATGCAAAAATTTAGCCTTAAAAGGTGAGACCTTTTGAGGCTGAAGTCTGTTTACTATTTCCGGGAATGGTTTCCGGCCTACTTGGCCATCAATGACGGCCAAGCACGGCATGACGCCGAGATCCAACACGGTCTTCGTCGATAAATCCCCGACCGTTATGACGAAATCGTGTTCGTGTGACCGTATCGAGACGTCTATCGCTTTTCCACGGAGAATCTTCCCCATCGGCTTGCCGAGCGCGGCGCGCAGCCTCTCCGGCATGATGAGTCTCCCGTCCCCGTCAATCTCTCCCTTTCGCAGCCGTGTCGAAGAAATCGGCTTTCCATCCTCGGCCGGTACGATCGGCACTTCGATGAGCGCGAGCGGTGACAGGGCCAGGCCCTGTCTGAGACCATTGATACGCTCTCCGGTCGAACGGTTCTCATATGTGACAATGAGCGCAGTGAGATCCCTCATGCTCGCCGCAGGTTCGTGAGGATCAGAGATCGGGATAATGGTCGTCCGATTGAAATATCGTCGCTTGTGCAACCATGCTATGAGATAGCATTTCCTTTCTTTATATGTGCTTATTTTTTTTTGAATTTGCACATTGGGATTTGTTTGGTCATTGGGATTTGGAAATTGGGATTTATACTTTACAACAAACTCGTCTGTTGTCAGCCCGATAGTCACCCGCTCGCCTACCCGAAATGCCTCAGATAGAATTGATCGGTGCCCCGCGTGGAGCCCGTCAAACGTCCCGGCGACGAAAATGTGGTGATATAAATAATCTTTTAGAAGTTTATTATTAAGGATAGTCACAGAGGAATAATACAATATGATCACGGGAACAACAATTCTGCATTAAATTATCTGTCGCTGTTTATTTTTGACTGAATTCAAATAAAGATACTTGCGCAGCCCTTTGAGGAAATGCTTTTGGGTTTTTTAAGTAATCAAGATAATGATCTGGATAATTATGCAATGCATAAAGAACCATGTGAACTCCATGAAGACGCTCTAAATCCTCTAGTTGAAGTTGGGTAATTTCAATTCCAAATTCTTTACAAAAATGTCCAGCATCTGTGGCAACGGCTTTATCTATTTCTTCCTGAATAACATGTACATCTCGAGGGCGTGGAATTCCCTGTTCTACACGTTCATTCAAATCTACTGCTTGTGGCATAGCACTCCCCTTTCATCGACAAAGTCCACCAAAAAAGAGTCTATTTTTATGTGTTATACTCTCTCTATGACACAAAGTCTACAGGAGATTGCTGCTCACCTTGATCTTGCCAACCACCACGCCGGCGCCACAGCGGAGGATGTGAAGGAAGTCTGTGCAAACGTCATCAAATACGGCTTCAACGGCGCATTCGTGAATCCCTGTTATATCAGCCTTGCGAAAGCAGAACTTGGTGACCGCGCCAAAGTCGGAACGGCATTTTCTTTTCCACTCGGACAGGATACATTGGATATGAAATTATTTGCCACTCGCGAGGCGATCAAACTTGGAGCCGATGAACTGGATATTGTACCCAATAATGGGCTACTCCTCACCGAAAGTGGCTTTGGACAGTACCGTGATGAACTCCGTGTGATTGTCGAGGCGGCCCATGAGGCCAGGGCGGATATCGTCGTAAAATTTATTATCGAAACAGGACTCTTCCTTGAGGGTGACGTGTCCGCATCAATAGATGAAAAGGATCGGGGAGAATTTCTCATTAAACGGTCTGCTGAAGCAATACTTGCCAGTGGCGCAAACTTCGTAAAAATCTGCTCGGGGATGGGCAAACGCGGCGCGAGCCTCAATGACGTACGTCTCGTGAAGGAGGCTATCGGGACGGCCCCCATTAAAATCAAAGTCGCCGGCGGGATTGATACCATTACAGAAGTTCGCGGATTCCTAGATGCCGGTGCCCAGAGAATCGGGACTTCAAAAGCCGTGGAGATCGTGGAGCAAATAGTCTAAGTTATTTCCCCTGCAATGCCTCTATCGTTGCGTCTATACTTCCCGGATCTTTAAGAAGCATATCTGCAGAAATGACGATCCTTGAGACCCCGACGTCGACGAGGAGCGAAGCATTACGTTCATCGATATTTCCCTCCGCTACGATGGGCAAATCCGGATAATGATGCCGGATGGACTTCATCTTTTCCATGGATTCGGGCAGAAATGGCGCATCGGCGACCCCAGCCTCGACCGTCATGACAACGACCAGATCGACGGTCTCCAAAAATGGCTCAATCGCGTCAATTTCGCTCGCTCCATCCAGAGCCAATCCCACCTCGACGCTTTCTATCTGGGCATCTTCCATGAATTGCCGGGGATCGGCCGCTTCGACCTGGGCGATGATGCGCTTAAATCCTGCGTCAACTAAGGGTTTGAGGTACTTGACGGGATTATCGACCATCAAGTGGGCTTCAAATGATATGGTAGGGTGGGACACAATGACCGCTTTTAACTTCTCGATATCCATGATGGTGGCATCCGGCACCATCGTACCGTCAGAGAGATCAATTTGGATCCAGGGAGCGTGAGGTGCTAATTGATTTGCCTGACTGGCAAGGACGCCTTCATCATTGGTAAATATCGCGGGAGTGACAACAATCATGTTCTCTACGATACGGGTTTTCTGCTCGCCAGGTCAAGAGGGAAAATCCAGACTTAGCGGAACGTTTGGAGAGATTCGGAGAGTTTGGCGTATTTATCATCGATCCCACGAAATGTTTCATCGTCCATACTTCCCCGCCCCCAGGCAACCGCCAGGTGGGTACGAGTTTTAGCCACTTGCCCCACCGCTTGCATCATGAGATCACGGCCTACGCGCCGGTCTGCCCGCGTCAGGCTGTCGGCAATCGTCGCCGCGACATTTTGTGCGGATGAAAGCAATCCTTCAATCACGTCGTTATCATGAGATTGGCCCTCTTCGGAACTATCAAGCATCTCATGTATATCCATGAGTGCCACGTAGGATTCCTGCCAAAGTTTATGTTCGTGAAAGTTGATCATAAAACGATTATAATCGTTCTCACGCATGAAATCCATCCCCTTTTGGAATCCCCTGCCCGAGTACGAGAAAATTGCGACCGAAGTGCATACGGCAATCGCCCGCGTCCTCTCCTCGGGCACGCTCATCCTGGGGCCGGAAGTCGCAGCGTTTGAAACATCCTTTGCGCAATACATTGGCTGCCGGTATGGTATTGGGGTGGGTAATGGGACGGATGCCATCATTCTCGCCCTCAAAGCGCTCGGAGTGGGTCAGGATGACGAAGTGATTACCGCCGCCAATACAGCTATCCCCACCGTCGCGGCAATCATGGCGGTTGGTGCAGTACCCAAGCTCGTTGACGTACTCCCTGATTCCCTGCTTATGGATCCCGCCAAACTTCAAGGCGCCATTACAAAGCGTACCCGCGCAATAATCCCCGTCCATCTCTACGGACAATCGTGCGATATGGACACGATTATGAAGATCGCAACATCCAAAAAGGTATTCGTCATCGAAGACTGCGCGCAGGCGACGGGGGCCGAGTATAAGTCAAAAGTCTCCGCCAAAGGCGGACCAGCCTATGGCCGGAAAAGTCGAAAGTCAAAAGTTGGTTCGATGGGGAGTATCGCAACATTTTCGTTTTATCCGACCAAAATCATCGGCTGCTACGGCGATGGGGGGATGATTACGACCAATAATCCCGCTCTTGCCAAGCGGGTACGAAGTTTACGCATGTATGGCACCGAGGGAACGTACAACGCTATAATCGAAGGAGGAATTAATTCACGACTCGATGAACTCCAGGCTGCCATCCTATCTGTCAAATTGAAAAACATCAAACGCTGGATCAAGGAGCGGCAACGTCTCGCCCATCGCTACAATCAGGGTCTCAAGAGTACACCACTTATTCTTCCGTCTCAGCCTCAAAAGGTCTCACCTTTTGAGGCTAATTCCCATGTTTTTCACCTCTATATCATCCGACACACGAAACGCATAGAAATTCAAAAATATTTAAGAATGCACGGTATCGGCACGGCTATCCACTACCCGGTCCCCATCCACCTTATGCCCGCGTACAGCAAATTAGGATACGAAAAAGGAGATTTTCCCGTCGCCGAAGGGGCGTGTCATTCTGTGCTTTCGCTTCCGCTCTATCCGGGGCTGACTGACGACGATCAGGATCGTATCATCAATGCGCTTCGCGCGTACTTCAAATAATCATGACGATCCTTTGACAAGATCTTGATATAACGCCAAATACTCTTTCGCACTCCTCTTCCACGAAAAATCCTGCCGCATCGCCGTCTTGACCATGCTATGCCAGGTCGTCTTGTCATTCCATGCCGCCATTGCCCGTTCCATCCCCACAATGAGCGCCGATGCCGTGTATTCTGTAAAGACAAATCCCGTGACACCATCATGGACGGAATCAGCAAGCCCTCCTGTTTTGCGGACAAGAGGAATAGTCCCGTAGCGCATCGCAATCATCTGCGTCAACCCGCATGGTTCAAATTTGCTGGGAATAAGCATGATGTCTGCCCCGGCGTAAATGCGTTTGGCAAGCCGCTCATCAAAGGTATGAGTAAATGAAATAGTATGGTGTTTGCGAGCGAGTTGGATAAATTCCTGGATCAATGATTTTTGTCCCGTACCCAGGAGTGCGAGCTGGTACTGGCCATCTGGGATAGCAGCAATGGCTTTGGCCACTAAATCCAACCCCTTCTGACGGCCTTCAAACCGTCCGACGAACCCAAACAAAGGCACATCCAATTCGGGCAGGTGTAATGAATGCTGTAATGATTTTTTGATTTCAGCTTTGGCAGCGATCACCGTGGTTGCGCTATACGTCCGGGGCAGTTCTTTGTCCGTCCGCGGATCCCACGCATCACTGTCTATGCCGTTGAGGATGCCACGAATACGGTCTCCCCTCCGGGTAAACACATCCACCGTACTTTTTCCGTGCTTCCCTGCCATAATTTCTTTAGCGTAGGTCGGAGACACGGTCGTCACGCGGTCGACATACTCCATCCCTTCTTCCATAAGCCGAATTGCGGGGCCCAAAGGTGTCTGAAATATATGCAACATGGACTGCGGAATTCCAAGCTTTAACGCGATTGAGACCCCGCTTTCTCCGGTATAGAGAAGATTATGAATCGTCAGGATCGTTTTGGCCTGCTTCGATTGGATCGTCTCCTCATGCCGGTGGTGTCCGACTTTCGTGTGTTCGCCGACCAAGAGCGGAATGAGCGCCGTATGCCAATCCTGACAATGAACGATATCGTAGGGCCCGCCCATCGTATCCTGGGAATACAAATAGAGTTGCGTGACGGCTTTGGAAAAAAAGGCAAACCGCTCGACGATCTTCTCGCCGTCATATTGGTTGAGGATCGGATGCCGGAAAAGATACACCGGTACTTTTGTCCCCGGAAGGGTGGTGCGAAAAATAAACACGAGTTCGCGCCGGCGGTCATAATCAAGGGCGAGTTGGCCCACACAAATGACATTCTTTGTAGACATGGACTCATAAAACGGCATCGCGATGGCAATCGCGACCCCAAGCCGCGCAAGGGCCGCAGGGAGCGAATAGCTCACGTCAGCCAGTCCCCCGCGTTTATAAAGTTTTGTGACTTCACTCGTGACAAAAAGAACTTTCATAAATCTAGCCTTAAAAGGTCTCACCTTTTGAGGCTAATCTTCATCAATTTCTGCTTTTGCAATATACCGAATACTTTCAACTTCAAAATCATAATCCTGTATCTCGACAAACTCTTTATATGACTGTAATCCCGTTTTCGCTTTAGAGAAATAAGAAAGAATTGTCTTTGGCTTCACCCACTCTTGATGAATCTCTCCCAGGTAATTGGGATACGATGACGGTTGTAACCGCAATATTTGAGATCGCTTTTTTGGATCTAGCCTTAAAAGGTGAGACCTTTTGAGGCTAAACGGATTACGGTGGATATATCGGGATACATGAAGAAGCTGCGCGTCATTAGTAATCAAGACTGCCTTATACGTTCCTTGAAAGACAGACCCTACTCGCTTGTGCCGGCTGTTTTCATACATCGTAAACCGAGTCATCACAGATTGTACAAATTCACTCATGTCTGACTCCCCTTTTTGCTGGAGAAGAAAATGGAAATGATTGGGCATCAGGCAATAGGCCAAAAGATCAATCTTACCAGTAAAATTCTTTAGTCGAAGCTCTCGTGCTGCTACCCCACGTTCTTTATAGGAAAGGGATTCCTCTGACGCCATCTCCCGAAGTTTTTTTTCATCTTTTGGACGTAATGCGGTTGCAATATAAGAAAGGAATACTCGATAATCCTGATCATCAATGAATATATCCGCTTTATTCACTCCTCGATTATAGACATGATACACCCCATCAGAGACGTACGATTTGATGATATTTTTGGCAGGCATGCCATCAGTATGCGCGAAGTGATAAAAAAATACAATAGCCTTAAAAGGTGAGACCTTTTGAGGCTAAGTCTTCAAAACCTTCTGATAGACTTTTTCGTAACCCTCGACCATTTTCTCTACGGTAAAGTTTTCCTCGACATGCCTCCGGCAAGCGGCGCGGTCGATTTCTCCGATGCGTTTGACGGCTTCGACCAGCCCCTCTACCCCACGTTTTTTGATGACCCACTTCCCGTCTTTATTGGTAGTATTGGTAGTATTTGTCTGATTTGTAGTATTGGTAGTATTATCATTTGGTTCTACGATAAACCCCGTCACTCCGTCCTTGACGATTTCAGAAACTGACCCCCGGTTGTAGGCGATGACCGGCGTCCCGCACGCCATGGCCTCAATCATCACGAGCCCAAACGGCTCTTCCCAGTGGATGGGGAATAGGAACGCTTTCGCATTACCTAAAAAATCATACTTCAACGGACCAATCATTCGATCTAATAGACGAATCATCGCGCCATCAACTTCAGCGTTTATGCGTTTCAGATATGCTTCCTGGCCCTTTTCCTCAAAACCAACAAGCGTCAGCACGTCTCCAGTTTTTTTTGCCGTCATGATTGCATCAATTGCCCCTTTATTTTCCGAAAAACGTCCCATCCAGGCTACATACGATGGTTTCTGTGGATGGAAAACAAATGGAACGTTTAAAGCGTCAATACCGTTGTAAACTACGCTCGAGAAATGGATGTAGGGCAACGCTCGTTTGGCGCCTTCGGATAATGCTATAAAAAATTCATGAGGAAATCGTTCGAATACTTTCTGTTCCCGCATCGCAAAATTAGCGCCGTGTGTGGTTGAAACGACGGGTGGACGAACCGCATGGATATAGGGTAATAATACGTGCTCTATATGACTATGTACGATATCAAACTGACCGAGCTCCGGAACTATTTTTTCTGCATACGCATGCTGAAGCGCAACACTTTCACGATCAAATAGTGATCGACCGGATTCTTTGAGCGATGGGCCACTAAAGCGCAGCAATACACGCGGAAACACTGACTTATCCGGAGCAAACACCGTAACCGTGTGGCCTCTCGCCTTGAGCCCCAAGGTGACATCCCGCACCACGGCTTTTATACCGATTGCCTTCTCAGAATCAAACGCAGACCAATTGGGTAAAATTTGCGCAACGTTCATGCTGTAAGTAACTTCTCATATACTGCTTCGTGATCCGTTACCATGCGCGAAATAGTAAAATGTTCTTCAACGTGGCGGCGGCATGCCATACGGTCAATCTCTCCGATGCGCTTCACGGCTTCAACCAGTCCTTCAACCCCTGTTTTTTTTATCACCCAACTCCCCTTATTCCTCCAAGCTCCCGTTTCATCCGGATCGATGATAAAACCCGTAACACCATCGTTTACTATCTCCGCTGCACTTCCCCTGTTATACGCGATGACCGGTGTCCCACACGCCATCGCTTCAATCATGACCATTCCAAATGGCTCTTCCCATCGTAGGGGCATGATAAATGCCTTGCCTTTTTTTATAAAATCTGATTTCTCTTTCCCGGCCAGATATCCTGACAGACATACGGATGTTCCGTCGATATGAGGCGCTATTTTCGTATCATAAAACTCCTGCGACTGATTACCGCGTATTGAACTCGTTGCGACATGGAGTGGCAATCCTGCGGCGTGAGCCACCTCTATAGCAATATCCGCGCCCTTATCTTCCATGACCCTGCCGAAGTAGATGAGATGATTATCGGGGGTAAGGTCGACGTCATATTCATCCAAAGCCAAACCATGATAAATTGTTGCTATAAAATTCATTGGGATTATACTGTGTCGCTGCGAATCGCTGATTGATAGATAGTTGTGATGCAAAAACCGGTGATAACGAAAATACTCAAGGGTCGTTGGCAACTGAGGGAGCGGATCGTGGATGGTGTAAACGGTCGGAAATGACGTCAATTCATTAAGGTAATGCGCACCAAAATCATGGTACGAGTGAATGATATCAAGCTTCCCATCTCGCGCATCGTTGTATGCTTTCAAAGTTAAGTCATACTCAAAGTCCCTTTTAAGAATTTCAAAAGCTGCAAACTTTTGCTCCGCTGCTTCACGGTACCGGAATTGATAATAATACGGGTCATGCGCGACGAGCTCACTGTCTCCACTGACAAGTTGAGCTTTTGTGACAACTTCAGAAGCAGAATAAAAACGTACCGTATGACCTCTGTCTACTAAAGAATCAGCTAATTGAATCGCAAGAGGAAGTGGGGCAAATATTCTCCCCTCTCCGTATCTTTTTGTGGCATAAATGGAAGGGAGGAGCATGCCGATTTTCATAATGCTTATATTGTAGCACGAGCAGGAGCGAAATTTTTTTGAAGATATCGCGACAATATTCCGTTTCCCATTTTTGCTTGAGCCCTCTCAAGATCATCTTGAGTTGGTGGTGTTATACCATCCCAATCAGCAATTGCTTTTTCGGCAACCATCCTGAGATCGGGACCACCTGACCAATGTTCCAGGATGTGACGGGCTTCCTCAAGCTTCATCGTCGGGAGCGTTACCGGACCGGTATCGGGAATATAGACATGAAAATAGCTGTAGGTCTCTATTTTTTCGTCATCACGTGCAATATCTGGCCTGTGTAGTCTTTTTTCTACCTTTCTATTCTCGACAAACCCTCTGCTCGAGATCCTTCCTTTTTCCGCGTCATCTTCACGCAGCTTAAGATTGGCCGCCCAATTGCCGCTATTATGAATTTCTCCGGTGCCCCCCATAAGTGTTTGCACCCCCAAGGCAATGGCAACTCCTTCTGCAGATTGATGTATATAGGGCTGTTCACTGCCCCTCACAACGGTTTGCCATTGCCGAGCATAACCCTTTTTTGGACTAACGACAAAATGAAATCCCTTGACATGGGGTTCTTTTTTGATAAGAACAAGATCAAATGCATCATTTTCCCACAATTTATAGGCATGTCCGAGCACTTCAAAAACGTCCTTTCCCATTGGTTTATCTCCGTACGAGTCAAACAACGTGAGGTCTCGGGCATACGATTCCCACTTTGGGAGATACTTTGTGAATAATCGTCTCAGATTAGTAAAGTCGTACTGTGTTTTCTCAGGATGTATGGGTGCAACCATTCGATTGATCGTATCAACAGGCCGCCGCCATGACGCGGTATTGAGATTCCTGCCATAGATAGACACCTGAGTACCATTTTTTTCTATTCGGGTATTCGCCCACGGCTCGGTCGTTACCCCGCTTTCTGCAATCGCTTTTGCAACGCCAAGTCCAACCACAAAACGTTGAACTATTGCCTTGGGGATGTATCCTGCCCATGAAGTCCCCTTACGACAACGTGCAGACCTTCTTTGAGTGGAATGTTGGGCGGATTAGGAAAAATTACTTCAGTCGTTTTTCCGACTATCGGATGCACAATACCATGTTCTATACCATTCATGAATGCAGTTGTTTAACTTTTTTTACTGAATTTCTCATAGATATGGACAAACTTCCTCCCGATGATCTCCCACGAAAATTTTTCCTCTGCAATCCGCCGGGCATTCTCGCCCATTTTCAGGCGCAACGGCTCATTATCGAGTAATTTATTTACTTTCTCCACAATCTCCTCGCTATTTCTCGCGCGGATAAAGAGTCCGTTGACGCCTTCCTTCACTGCGAGTGGGATTCCGCCTTTGCGCGTCACGACGACCGGCGTGTTACACGCCATCGCTTCTAAAATAACTAGCCCCAAGGGCTCATCCCAGACGGACGGCGCGACGAAGACATCCGCCCGCGAGTAGTACGGCACGAGCTTTTTGACACCAGCCCCCAAGTGCCCCACCCAGTGGACGTTGGTCAGACCCAAATTCTGCGCTTTCAGCTTAAGTTTCGGCAGTTCCGGCCCGTCGCCTAGGATGACGACCTCTCCATGGATGCGTTTAGCCGCCCCGATGAGAAACTCGACCCCTTTATACTTCGTGATCTTGCCGGCAAACACAACCACCGGTTTCCCATGAAGGTTCAGCTCGCGATCGACTTGCGCAGCACCCGACTCACTATAGACAAATTTATTGATATCCACACCCCCCGGGATCACGCGGCATTTTTCATGAAAGTATCCATGGAACACCCGCAGGAACCAATCGCGCGTGTAGCCGCTATTGGGAATGATGCGCGACGTGCGATACATCGAATAGTACGTGGCTCTGCCATACCGCCGGTCTTTCTCGATCGTCGGAAGTTCCGATCCGTGGATGGTCGTAATGAAGTTGATGCCGTACATATCCTTCACAAACGCTGCCGCCCAGGTGAACGGAAACGCGTGATGGACGTGGATGATGTCCGGATGAAAGTCTTCGACTGCTGTAATAGTCGCATCAAGAAATGTTTTATATATAAGCGCTACCTCAACGTTCGTCAGCTGCGTATAAAATTTACAATCCGGCCACTCCGGGTGTCCGGTGAAGGCGACGGGGAACGGAAGTTTCACCGTATAAAGTTTCGCTTTATCTATCGGCCGGTCATCAGGAGCGAGAATGGCGACTTTATGCGTCCGCCCTACCACAGAAGCCAAATGCCGGGCATAGGTCCCCGAGCCGCTCCCCCAAAAAGGAAATGTCTGTAAATAAAGTATGCGCATTGGTTATGATTATACACGAGCTCCCACCCCGCGGGCTAGAAGGGATCATACGAACCGAGATTTGCATAATGATGCAAAACCTACTCCGGATTGCTATAATAGCCCATCTTGTATTTCTATGTGGAATCCCAATTGGTTACGCCCCTCCCCAATTATTGACCATATTAAAAACCAATATCGGACTGGTCTTCGCCCGGATGGGTGTTTAGGATATCACGGTACAAGCATACAAACACTCCAGAATGTATTAGAGACTGGTGTCGTACCTGGAGTCACTGGAAAAGAAAATCCGACACGTTTCAACCGTCCGCATAACGGCGATCTGTATTTCTGGCCATCAGATTACGAAGAATTAGATCAAAATGCTATTGCCCTCGCGGCTTCATACGCTACGGCGATAGCCCAAAGCCATGCTTTATTACAGCTTCTGAAGCTTGATGCAACACATGATACATACGCCAGAGCAGCACGGAATATATTACGTGATTCTCCTGAATTTCAAAATGAATATATGGAAATGTTAGGAGTATCTCTGGACCCATCAGCGCTACAAGAATATATGCGACAGGCAATGCAGTATAAAGGCGTGGTAATAGGAATTAACTCATATGCACAACTCAAGTATCATGTCGTTGATGTAGAACCTGACGATGATGGTTGCCGACTGGAAACGAATGGTGAAGGTCTACCGTATCATTTCATCCACGGAATTGAGGCAATGGGTCCGATGGAACGGGAATTTCTCGATACACTCGCGTGACTCTGTATATCTCCACCTAAATCTCCACCTCCAGTGTGGCAGAACCTCGCCAGCTATTATCTCTTCTTGTCTTGTATGTTGCAACCCGCGACCGCATTTTGCAATGGACATATGGAATAACCCCGACCATACTTGACAAAACATAATTAAAACTTTTCATATAACACCACGGCATCCCGTTTGACATTTTGCATAAATATACGATATTCAGGAGAAATATCGCCCACGCCATCCGGATCCTTGTACACCTCCGGACGAATAAAATGAAACTCACACGGTAAAAATTGGGCATGCTGCCCCTTTTTATACCTAGCACGCCTCATGATTTCAAAAATGGCATCAGTGAATTCGCCAGGATCATCGGTAACGAACCCAATGTCAGTATCCGAACACTCATACTGAAATATACTGTATTTTGCCTCCCCACGCGCTACAGATCCAAACAATACGATCTTGACGACTTTGGGGCATTTATTTCCTACGCCAGCTGCGGCTTCGGTGAGTGTCTCCGTTATCCACTCATAATCATCAGCAGTTAAATCCCATTCTGAAATGTTGCCTGATGAATCCCTCCATTCGCTGATTCCCATTCGGAAATTATACCCTATAGCATATTAATTTCAAAATAACCCCGTCCATACTTGACAAAACGTGGTGTGAGAGAGGCTATCCAGAATATTATCCGATCAACCGAACTCATATGAATCGTGAAACAAATGCTATATACTGTCCGAGTTGCGAACTGAGACTATGGGATTATTCGAATACCTCCATAATATATGGTCATCACCAGGGGACTCGATACGAGATCCCCTTGATATAATAATTCAAAATGCTCAACCAGATGAACTTGAGTCTCTTCTCCCACAGTTGTCTGGGAGATCCTGGAAGGAACTACAAAAACGATTCGAATATTTATTTATGAGTACTGAAATAGCGGAACACGGACGTATTGCTGACGCTCTAGAATTATGTGAATATACGTTGATGCTACAAATATTAGACGACCCGGATGCGCCGCCACAAGTTCGACGAGAGGCTGAAAAGTTCGCTCAACAAATAAAAAAATTGAATAAATATTATGCGCTTAAATTACCAGAACCAGATGATGAACGCGCATGTATAGTGGTGAACGGTGAAACCTTGTTTATCGATGATATATTTTTATAACAGTACGTCAAGAAAACAATGATTTAGCTTCGCCAAGTTTGACTTGACGAAGCTAGCTTTTTCCCGAGCACCAGCCAAAGGAATTGGAGCAACCGTAGTTGTCTCCCAAACCGCCAAGGTTCAATGACCAGCCGCCAGAGCCACTCGAGGCCAAGCGATCGGAAAAAATGCGGTGCGCGGGGCACTCGTCCGGCAATGATGTCAAAACTGCCGCCGACGGACATGAAAACGATGCTTTTCCTGTCATCCCGGGCTTGACCCGGGATCCATTCTTTTTTCTCTGGATTCCGGCTCAGAGGCCGGAATGACAAAATATGGGCAAGCTGCTCTATAAAAAATTCCTGCTTCGGTGCCCCCAACCCCACGAAGACGATGCATATCCTTGTTTTTCTTATCTTTTCAATAATATCTTTCGTGTATTGGTAGTATTTGAGTATTGTCCCGCTGCTGTTTCCGATATTTATTGGATTACAGCAGCGTGGATCCCGCTTCGCGGGAGTAGCATTTGACATTGGTAGTATTGGCATTTCCTCCGGCTCCTCCGCCCACCCCACCAACCCCGGATACTTTATTTTCAGTTGCCCGAGCGCCTCCTGCGCCACTCCATCTCTCCCGCCGATGAGCGCGACCGGCCAACCCTTTGCCGCGGCCATCGCCACCAGATCTTCCATAAACTCCACACCGGGGATTCTTTGCAAACCTATGTCCTGAGTCTTATGTCCTACGTCCTTCCCAAGAAAACGCAGCGCGGCGACAAGACCTATCCCGTCCGGGATTGCCACATCAGCACCATTAAGGATCTCAGCAAAATGTTTATCGGTTTGCGCGGCGATGATCTGTTCCGGATTCGGTGTGACAATAACGAGGGGTTTCCGGTTTTTATTGGATAATTGGATAATTGGATAATTGGATAATTCTAAGTACTTCCGTACATGTTCTACTATTTCATCCTTTGGACTCGCCGTCACCGATATTCCGAGTATTTTTGTTGATGCCAACTTCATAGTAATTGTTCTGTTGGTAGTATTTGTAGTATTTGATTATTTGATGATTGGTAGTATTACTTTATCGTTTACTGATGCTCCTCTTATAAAGTTCAATATTCTCAAGAGCGACCCCGGTGCCGCGTACGACACAAAGAAGTGCGTCTTCGGCAACATGACAGGGCACCCCCGTCATTTGAGTAAGAAGTTTATCCATATTGCGCAGTGTAGACGTTCCTCCGGCCATAACGATACCTTTATCGATGATGTCTGCCGCAAGCTCCGGCGGTGTTTCCTCAAGCGCGGATTTGACGGCCCCAACGATGAGCAGAAGTACCGGCATGATGGCCTCCGTGACCTCGCCGCGTGTGAGCTCAATCATCCGCGGCATACCGGTGTAGAGGTCCCGCCCCCGGACTTCAATGCTATCCTGATTTGTCATCCCAGGCTTGACCTGGGATCCATCTTTCTGGACCCCAGCCTTCGCTGGGGTGACATCGGGATTGCCCATCGCATCCCCAATCGTCACTTTGATCGTCTCACTCATCCGTTCGCCGATAATCAGATTAAATTTTTTCTTTACAAAACCGGCAATCGCTTCATCAATTTTATTGCCGGCGACCCGTGCAGACTTATGCACGACCACGCCGCCGAGGGAAATAACCGCCACTTCCGTCGACCCCCCACCGATGTCCACAATCATATTACCGGAAGCTTGCGCGATGGGAATTTTGGCGCCGATAGCTGCAGCGAGCGGCTCTTCGATGAGATAGGCCACTTTAGCCCCAGCCGAAAGCGTCGCGTCCAGGACCGCCCGGCGTTCGACCTGAGTCACTCCCGTCGGCACGCAAATCATCACTTCGGGTTTAAAAAGCCGGTGCCGGCCAACGGTCCGGTCGATAAAGTAGGCAAGCATTGCCTCCGTGATGACGTAATCGGCTATCACCCCGTCGCGCATGGGCCTGGTCGCGACGATATTGCCCGGTGTGCGTCCGAGCATCTCTTTGGCCTCGTTGCCGACTGCGACCACCCGGTTATCATCGACCGTGACGGCGACCACTGTGGGCTCATTGAGGACCACCCCTTCACCGGCAAGCCAGACCAAAGAATTCGCTGTCCCCAAGTCTATCCCAATTCGTTTTGTAAACATATTCAAAAAATCTACAAATAAACAAATCTGCAAATCTACAAATAAATCCAAACCTAAATGATAAAATGTCGAAATTATCCCTTCATTGAAACATTTCCTTTATTCCTTTGTAGATTTGTCATTTGTAGATTTGTAGATTCCTTGCGTAATGGCATTCTAGCATATTTTAGGGTATACTAGGGGCTGATATCACCCGCCCTATGACCTGGAAAAAAACCGGTACAATCGTATCCACGCTATTGACTATTTGTCTCATTTTGTCGGCTTCGGCGATCCTCATCGGATACGGCCGCGGCTACCGGATAAATGTAAATAAACCCACGCAACTCTCGACCACAGGGCTCATTTCAGCAACAAGCGATCCCGTCGGAGCTCAAGTCCTCATCGACTCGAAACTGAAAACCGCAACGAACAATTCATTCGCCATCGCGCCCAATTGGTACACCGTGCGGATCATCAAAGAAGGCTACATCGGTTGGGAGAAAAAATTGCGCGTCCAGGGCGAGGTCGTCACACGGGCAGAGGCCTATCTTTTCCCCACATCTCCGAGTCTCTCGCCTATTACCACAAGCGGCCTCCTGGCCCCCGCACTCTCCCCAGATGGCGGAAAAATTGCGTTCATCGTACCGACGGACGCGACCCCTGACGGCGTCAAAAAGCCGGGACTCTATACCCTTGAATTATCCGACCGGCCGTTGGGCCGGAACCGCGATCCTAAATTTATCGTTGGACTTGCGATCACCTCCCCTATGCGTGCATCACCCGGCGCTGCTCCGCTCACCGTGTCGAAGGAAGGGCCGTCTCTCTACTGGTCACCGGATGCGGGCCAAATCGTCATCATACATGAAGCAAATATCCTCATAGTTGATCTCACGCGGTCTCCCGTCATGGCCCTCCCGCTCGCGCAAAATGATTTCGATCTACTGCAAAAAGAATGGAAAAAAGAAAAAGAATCCAAAGACCGCCAGAAGCTTATCTCGTTCAAACAAGGATTTATCGATGTGGCAACGAGCTCCGCCAGGATCGTCTCATTCTCTCCGGACGAATCCAAACTCCTTTACGAAGCGACCGCCGCGGCCACCATCCCCCAAGTTATCCTTCCTCCAATGATCGGCACCAATCCGACAGAGGAAGTACGCACGATCACACCCGGCAACCTCTATGTGTATGACAGTAAAGAAGATAGGAACTACTTCCTGCTTGCTAAAAAAGAACTGCCAACTCCCACAGCCCACCCAAAACCCCCTCAAGCTACCCGACCTTCCTCTTCTTCTATTGGATTATTGGATAATTGGATTATTGGAAATTCCACCGCGTCAAACGCGGTGGCGTGGTTCCCAACAAGTCGACACCTGCTGCTCGTCATCTCCGGCAAAATAGACGTCATGGAGTACGACCGCACCAACTGGACGACCCTTTACTCAGGCCCGTTTGACGGCTCCTTCCTCGCCCCGTGGCCAACCGGCAGCCGCCTCGTGATTTTGACAAACTTAAATCCCGGCGCCTCCACCCTGCCCAATCTTTATACCGTGAATTTACGCTGATTTACTAACACAAATCCCGCCAGGTGAAACCTTCTTTTTCTATCAAATAAACAAATGCCGGTTCACAGGCTTGAATAATCAACCCACGACCTTACGGTCGGGGTTTTATGATTATACAACTCCGAAACGGAGTTGCCCTGCATCTTTTTTTCCTTGTTCTTCGATATATCTCATGATGACCTGATCATTGATGCCTACGGTCGACACGAAGTATCCGTCAGACCAGACGGAATCGTTCATCCAGTAAGCTTGTTTGA
>JAUXTO010000026.1 GCA_030679255.1 Candidatus Gottesmanbacteria bacterium
ATCTGGTGACGGGCAACCTGCTGTTGAGAAAGTGTAATCGCATCCATATGCCTCCTTACTCACGGGGCAGCATCGTGAAAAGAAGATCATAGGACATTTTCGCTTGGGAATGCCGTAGGACAGAATCGCTTGGGAATTACACAGTGGCCTATAACACTTGACATCCTATAGGTTGCATGGTATACTTCCATTCTTGTCTGCAAATTTGCATAGATTCAAACTATCAACTATGAACTCAAAACACATCGCACCAACTCTTTTTAGTTCATTGCTTATTGCTTATTGCTTATTGCTCCTCGCGCCTTCGGCGCTCGCCCAGTCCTGCACCAACCAATACGGAGCCTCTGTGGCCTGCCAGCCCGTCAATCTCACGATCAATAAACAAGTCAAACATCCGACGAGCGGCCTCTTCGTCGAAAACATTACGTCCAGCGACACGCCCTATAGCCCGGGATCAGAAGTCCTCTACCGGTTGATCGTGAGGAACGGTAGCGGCGAGACCCATAATCCGGTCACCGTCACGGATCAACTTCCCGCCGAACTCACCTTCATCGCCGGACCCGGCACGTATTCTACTCCGGGCAAGCCCGGTGGGACGCTTACCTATACATTAAATAATGTGATTGCCGGGGAAACCCGTACGCAGGAAGTGCTCGCGAAAGTCGAACCAAAAACACCGACCAAATGCGCGATCGTCAACACGGGCCGCGTCACGTCTCCCGCCCGCCCCAATGGCGACAGCGATACGGTGAGTATCTGTGTGAGTACGACTGCTCCTATCTTGCCGGTAGCTGGCTTTGACGACCTCCTGTTGGTCCTGCCCTTTATCGGAACAGCGCTCGGTGGATTTGCAATGCTACGAAAAAAGTAACGAATTGTCATTCCGGGCTTGACCCGGAATCCAAAGTTCGAAGTCTGCCGGCTTCACGAAACAAACGAAACCGGCATGATAGCCGGTTTTATTTTGCACGTTAAAAAATTGTCAATTTGCGGAAGTTGGAAGGATGATATACGGTGGCGGCTCAACACCAGTATGTTTCTCTAGCTGGTTCAACCGTCGATGGTGATAATTGAGTTGCGTATCGAAGTGTGTGATCGTGGTATCAAGCTTTTTATTTATGGTCTTTAAGTCTTTTTTGACCGGCTCTAACACATTTTCGACGATGACCTTTACATCGTCTTTTGTGGCAAATGTCTCTTGAAGATATTGTTTATCTTGTTTGCTTAACATACCGCTACTGTATCGCAAGAAAAAATATTTGTCAATTTTGATATCGGAAATGAAGGTGTTTGGTGTTACATTCGAGTCTACTGAAAGAACGGCAGGTCTTTCAGTCTACTCGTAACCCAAATACCTTCTTTCCCGAGATCAAGGAGAAGCAAGATAGCAAGATAGAAAGATAGAAAGATAGAAAGAATAATAAAAAGCGCCGGGAGGGTGGAGTGAAAATAATTTCACTACAGCCTCCTGGTGGGACAAAACACTAGGAAGAAGGGTTTTGTGAAGAGGATGAGTGGGTGAGGCAATCGCGCTTCATATCACTTTTCCCTCATCACGTTTCTCTTCTTATCGCACATTAACAGTTGTTGGGTTATAAATAATATCCTTGCACCCGATGGGGAGAAGAACGCGAAGCACGTCAAACCTATATGCTTAGTGGCGTTTATCCATACGGCCATTCAAACGGAGAAATATGAGAAACAAAAGAAGAGCAATGGTAGCGATACCAAATGAGATTTGTGCACTGGTCATGATATCCCAAACGATATTCGATGTATTCATATATCCAACCATTCTTCAAGTACTACGCTGAAGAGTAAAAACATCGTACCGTAGATTAAATTAATTGTCAACTGAAATGCAGCGACTGAAGAAGGAGCAATTGAGGGAAGTACAAAAATAGTCGCATACCATGCTGCTGACAAATTTACAGAGAGTCCGGATAACGACCGAAGCCATGATCGAGATCGAAAAACGAACATACGACCATACTACTTCTTCTCTCAATCGGGTGCAAGCGATAGCCACGTACTGAATCCGCCATCTGACGGATCTCGTACTGTGGGAAAAAAGGAAACGCGAAGCCGTGTACCGTATCCGTCAGCAGACGGATCTGGTACTGCGGGGACAAACGCGGAAACGCTACATATCGACCAAGCAGCTGCTTGATTAATATGTCGTTATTCAGGCACGCGGGACGGGATTCTGGGGATGAAACGAGGGGTTTACCAGAGCACCATTTAATGGTGCTTGGATGAATGTGGGGGAAATTTTCAGTCCTTTCGGTTTGCAGATAGATACGTGGAGAGAATTATTTCTCTTTAAGTAACTATCTGCAAACTTACAAAAGAAGTATAAAAAAAAAGAAAGGAAAGAAAATAAGAAAAAAGAAAAAAATGTAACCCCCCTATTCGCATAGGCAGAAATGCCTACTAGTTTTTTCAGCTTGAAAGGAGCTTGAAAAATGTTAAGAAAAATGTTCGTCCTAAGTTTCATCATCGCGATACTCGCGAACGCCTGCACTGCAGTTGGATTAGGAAATGAACCACCCGTCATCCTGACGGCGAAGGTTGAAGCGACAGGTACTCAAGCTGCTCGACAAACAGAAGCTGCTAATAACAGCTTTTCGCTCACGGCGACGCAGTACCTGAATGCTTTAAATGTCACACCTGGCGCATCTAACGCCACACCCGCCCCCGGCGCAACCGCTGGATCGTCCACGACGACCACGGGCACTTGCCCGACGCGACGCGAGGTTAACGACTCACTGTTCGGCAAAAATGCTGACGGCACGTCAAAGGACATTGTAGTGCAGGTCAGCACCGAACCCGGTGCCTGGCAGGTCAATACTGGCGATCCGTCTAAGAATTACACGATCACGTTACCGAATACAACGACAACTTTCGTTGGAACGCTGCATCGTGTGGGCGTGTCAAAAGCCGAAGTTTTCTTAGGAGATGGCAAGAACTATACCATCTTTCGAGGAACGTTTCGCTTCGCCAGTTGCTATGATCCGAGCGATGATATGCGCGCGGCAAATAATGCTGTTCGTATACTCGTAAAAGAGAATTACAACGGCACCTGGCAGACGTGGTTGAACCAGAAGCGAATCCAAGATTGGACTTTCTCCGTGCTCCCGGGCAACTTTACATGCCCCACGGATGTTTGTCCAAATCCTGTACCTGCAGCGACAGCACCTGCGCCTGGCGCAACCGCTGTTCCTGCAGCTGCCCCATCATGTCCCACCTTTGGTGGCATTCAAACCACCCCAGGTAATGACGGCGGACCGTATTGTAAATATTTAGGGTCCGTCGTTACGGATAAAGTCCCAGCCGGTTGGAAAGCACACTATTGGGACGGCAAAGCCGCCCAATTCGCTGATCCAAACACGACTGTGACGACAGGCAACGCGACGTTTCGTCGCCCCTAATAGCCCAACAACAACCAACACACGCGATCCTCCGAATGAGGGTAAATTTTTATAATTTACTTTTGTTTGCGATCGCGTGTTTTCTTCAGCCAATAAGCCAAAGGCTTACTGGCTGAAGAGAATATGAAAAAATATACGTTATCGATCGTCATACCATTTTACAATGAGGAAGCCCGCATCGCCGGGTGTCTTGAGGCGCTTAAAAACTGGACGCCTCCCCACGCAGTCAGGCTCGAGCAGATTATCTTCGTCAATGACGGATCGACGGATAAAACGGAAGTACGAATTAGGAAGTATGAATTAGGAATAATAAAACATCTCAAAACAAACATCGTTGTTGCTTCATACGGAGTAAATCGCGGAAGAGGCTATGCAGTCCGGCATGGCATGAGTTTATCGACGAGCGACTATACGCTCTTTTTGGACGCGGATATGTCCACGCCGCTTGGCGAGCTTGATAAATTTATCCCTGCAATCAATAAAGGAACTGATCTGATCATCGGTACCCGAAAAAACGGCAAGTCGACTGTCATCATCCACCAACCGCTCTACCGCGAGGTTCTGGGGCGGGCCTTCACCAAGCTCACCAATTTCATCCTTGGGACGAACATCACGGATTTTACCTGTGGATTTAAGGCTTTTTCGCGTCGTACCAAAGATGCCATACTCCCGCATCTCGTCTGTAACCGCTGGGGATTTGACACAGAAGTCATTTTTGCTGCGCTCTACCACGGCATGAACGTCACGGAAGTGCCGGTTGCCTGGAGCGATGCTCGCGGCAGCAAGGTCAGGCTTCTCGTCGATATTCCCAGAACGCTCAAGGAATTAGTGGCGATCAAGCTGGCGTATGCAACCCGGTCTACCGATGTAGTCCATCCGATACTCCGTCCTGCATACAAGATAGCTCAAACCATATCCATGGCTTTAGTATAACGATCCTATGAAACCATCTACCCAATCGCTTTTGGTCATCTCAAGCTTTCCGGCACGCGGGCAGGTGCACGGACGCGCTACCGTGGGAGTCGCCCCGTATGCTAAAAATATGCTCTTGGGTATTCAATCATATGCAAGACAACACAAACAACGACTCACCGTCACGGTACTTGCCGAACATCTGAAGGGACAACCAAAAATTTCCCAGGATCACGGGATGGAGGTGCGACGGGTATGGCAACTCAACAATCCAATTTCTTTAATCGCACTCGCGTACCATGCGCTCATCGACACCTCCCCAACGGTCCTTTTGCAGTTCGAGTTTGCGATGTTTGGGAAAGCATATATGCTGCCGCTCACACTGCTTCTCATGATACTACTTAAACTTGCCCGCAAACGGGTGATTCTTGCGATGCACCAAGTACCGCAGACCATACACGAAATCGCCATCCACATAAATATTCCTCCCCTGTCTTGGCAAAGTGATGTCGCCACCCTGGGACTTCATGGGTATTACCGCGCACTCATGGCGTTTACCGATCGTATAATCGTATTTGATGAAATATTCCGACAACGCCTCCTTCCCTACGGAAACCACAAGAAAATTGGGGTAATCCCACATGGCGTCGAGCCGTCTGAGCGCGTGTCCCGTACGACAGCCAGAAAAACGCTCGGCCTCACCAATGAGTTCGTCGTTCTTTGTTTCGGGTATCTGGCTTGGTACAAAGGAACGGATTGGATCATGGAGTATATCGCCGCACTCAAAAAAAATGCATTTCCCAGACCGGTCAAGCTTATCATCGCAGGAGGTCCCAACCCACAACGGATAGACTTGCCCTATTATCGCCGGTACGTGGAAACGCTCGATGCCATAGCAAACCGGTCCCATGGAACAGTCACGATCACCGGATACATCCCAGAAAAAGATATGGGTAACTATTTCGCCGCCGCTGATATCACGCTTCTCCCCTACCGGACGCTCATGAGCGCAAGCGGTCCTATGGCTATCGCCGCCCGCTTCGGCACGCCGATCGTCCTTTCCGAAGCGCTCGAACGGATTCTGGATGCTCCGGACGCACAGCAAGTGATGAAGATTGCCGGCATAGCAAAAAAGGATATGGTCATACCATTTGATCCAAAAAAATATACATCGATGTTAATGAAATACATGACGCAGCCAGAACTTTTAACGCGGATGGCAACCTTTTCCCAACAGATTGCTAAATTGAGAGCGTTTACCTCTATCGCGAAGAATTGGTGGAACGAAATCGTCACACGATAAGGTATGCTATAGTGAAATTATGAAGCTCCTCCGGCTCATTGCCCCGCTTTGGCCTACCATCATTATTATATTAGCGTGGGCGGCAATCGTACTTACCAACTACACCCCCGGTACGTGGCTCACGGGCTGGGATAATCTGCATCCGGAGTTTGATTTCTTTCTTAACGTGAAACGCTCCCTCTTCGCTGTCTGGCAGGAATACCAAGGAGTGGGACTTCTCGGCGGCATGGGGCACGCGGCAGACCTGCCGCGACAACTCATGCTTTGGACTGCGTCTCTCGTACTTCCAGCACAACTTTTGCGATGGGCGTGGACATTCTCCATGCTTCTTGCCGGCCCATTGGGGGTTTATGCATTGGTAAAGTCGATACTTATTAACCCTGGATCTCGGGTCCCTCCTTCGCAAAACGCTTCGGACGGGCACAGCAATCTCGGGATGACAACCACTCTCCCCGCTTTAGTAGCCGCAATATTTTATCTCTTTAATCTTGCGACGGTACAGGTATTCACCGCGCCATTTGATGCATTTGTCACGCACTACGGCATCCTCCCCTGGCTTTTATGGATCAATTGGGAATTTCTTCATGCCCCGTCGCGAAAAACTTTACTGTTTGTCGCAATCATCAATATCATCGGCATGACGCACGCGTACATCCCGACCCTATTCTTGGTCTATCTCATCCTGTTGTCAATCCTGTGTATCAGTGTTCTTATTCGCGCGTTTGGTAAAACGACAATCACCCGTATTGTATCCTTGGGATTGGTAACTTTTTGTATCAACGCCTTCTGGCTCCTCCCTTTTGCCCACTTTACGATCACCAAAAGCCCGGTCACGGTGGGGGCTAAAATCAACACAATGGCTACAGAAGAAATTTATCTCCAGAATAAAGCGTTTGGAGATATACAAAACGTAGCAACGCTCAAAAGCTATTGGTATGACACCGCCGACTACAACCCGACTTCTGGGACATTAGAGCCGGTGCTCGGATACTGGAGGGATCTTGATCGGAATAATTGGATGACGTGGGTACGATACGGGCTTGTTGCTTTCATATTTTTTGGAGGAATCATCGCGCTGTCTCAGAAACAAACCCGAGTATGGGGAGCATTGGGCATCGTGGCTATCGGAATGGTGGCTGTAGATACTCCTCCATTTTTGTGGATGATAGACTGGCTGAGGGGCAATGTTCCGCTATTTTCTCAATTTTTCCGTTTTCCGTTTACCAAATGGGGCATTGCCCTTGCCTTGTCCTACTCGATTTGGTTGGGAATCGGGGTTTGGTGGATATTGGACAAGTTAAAGGCTTACAGCTCAAAAATCATTCCCGTATGTGTAGTACTTATTCCAACTTCTTTGGCAATCATCGGCGCAATCGGCATGCTGCAGGGTCAGCTCGTCAGTCCAAAATTCAAGCTGACGATCCCTGGAGAATATTTCCAACTATTTACTAAGCTCAAAACGCTCCCACAGGGGCGCATCGCCAACCTCCCGCAAAATACTTTTTGGGGATGGACGTATTACCGTTGGGGGTACTCTGGCTCTGGATTTCTCTGGTACGGCATCGAGAATCCGATCATGGACCGGGCGTTTGACGTGTGGACCCGCGAGGGAGAACAGTACTATTGGGAGCTTTCTCGTGCCATTTATAGCAAAAACACCATTGCATTTGACGCGGTGCTCGCCAAATACGATGTGCGATACATACTTCTGGACGAATCCATCATCTCGCCGTCCAGCGACCGCGGGCTGTTTATCGGAGAGACCAAAGAACTCCTCGCCCAAATACCCGAAATGAAGAATATTGTACAGATTGGAACATTAACACTGTATGAACGGACTGATAGGGTAAGTAAATCCTTCGTCTCGCTCAAATCCAACCTCCCCACCGTCTCCCCAGCGTATCGGTGGACGGATCATGATGTGGCGTACGGGGAGTTGGGGGACTATATTGTGAGAGACAATAAACAAAAAACAATAAGCAGTCTGGATTATACCTACCCCTTCCGCTCGCTGTTTACCAAACGGAGTGTCGACCCGCTTCGCCGGAGCGATAGCGAGGCGAGCGAACGCGAGTTTACGGTTACCGAAACGCCGGATACCATCACGATTGGCTCGATATCCGAAGCAACGTCGGCAAGTATTCTGAAAGCCAACCAAACCGTCTATGACAGCACGAAAAGCGCGCCTGCCCGAAACGCTTCGCGTAGCGATGCGGGCGGGGATCTGACCGCGGAGAATGTCCAACAATGCGGCGTGTTGCGCGAGGGAGTGGCAACAGCGAAGGAGGAGTATGAAGACATCAAACCAACTCAACCCCCAGGCACGATACCGGGAATCAAACTATCAAACCAGATCAATTTTCTGCGCTTCACGAGCCGAAATCAGCGGGGGTGTTTAAGTTTCAGCGCGGGCAATCTCCCACACCGTGATGGATACTTGATAGCCGTTGAGAGCCGTCATATCGCCGGGAGACCGCTTCTTTTTTCTCTCATCAACCAGACCGCCAAACACGTGGAGCTCGAGACCTATTTGGATGAGTCCAAAGTCGAAAGTCTCCTCCAAAGGCGGACCAGCCTTTGGCTGGAAAAGTCAAAAGTCGAGGAGTGGCAGATGGATTATTTCATCTTGCCGCCACTTGCCCCTGATGGCCTGGGCTACACCGTGTATCTGTCCAACGATGCAATAGGAAAACAGGAGTCGGTCAACGACATCAAATCCATCAAATTTTACCGGATGCCGTATCAAGAATTGATCTCGATGAGAACAGGCAACCCCCAACCTCAAGGCCAGGCCTTGAGCGTGGGTGTTGATATAGTTAGTCATCCTAATCCAGCATATTATCTAGCGAAGCTAGACCCTGCTCCGCAGGGCAACATACAACCCGCAACGCTTATCCTCTCCCAATCCTTCGACCCGGGCTGGACGGCGTGGGAAAAAACGTCAACGTTCCCTTATCTTCGGCAATTAAAGGACCATGTGCTGGTGAATAATTGGGCCAACGGTTGGAAGCTAAATAATACTAGACACACTAGTAAAACTAGAAACACTAACAAAATAGAACCTAGCGTTGCTACAACCTACAACCTACAACCTGTCACCATTGTCCTCTTTTTCCTTCCCCAACTCCTTGAGTGGCTTGGGCTTGCCTTCCTGCCCATCCCCTTTCTCTTCGTATGGTATACTAAAAAACATGACCAAGTCAGATATACAGTCGATCATTGAGACGCAAAAACAAGAGCTCGGGTGCTTTGGGCTCCAACGCATTGGTATTTTTGGATCATCTGTTCGCGGTGAAGCTACGGATACGAGCGATGTGGATGTAATTCTGGATTTCGATCAAACAAAAAAAACCTATCAAAATTTTATAAAAAGTACATTTTTTCTGGAAAAGCTCCTCGGCCGATCCGTGGATGCCGTCACCCCCCAAGGACTTTCCCCGTATATCAAGCCGTACATTGATCGCGAGATCACCTATGTCCAAATCTCCGACTGAATATCTCAAACATATTCTCGTTGAAATTGCCTTTCTTGAAAAAGAAGTGACTGATTACTCCGAAGATCAATTCATGCACGATGAGGTCAAACAGCGCGCGTTTGCCAGAAGTCTCGAAATTATCGGTGAAGCGGTCAAGATGGTTCCTGACGATTTTCGCTCGCATCACCCCAAGGTCGACTGGAAATCTTTTGCAGGACTTCGGGACAAGCTCATCCACCACTATTTTGGCGTCGATTACTCCCTCGTCTGGGATGTCGTAAAAAACGAACTTCCGGATCTGAAAGAAAAAATCCATGTCATCCTTCAAGCGGTACCACCGCAGGGCTTGAAATTTCAAAAGGCATTATCAACGCTCATCAGGATAATTGATGCTTCGATCAAACTGACGAGCCAAGAAAAAGAGAAGCTCTATAAACAAATTTACATCCAAATTCGAAAGATTGCGGAGACCATACTCGTCGTCCACATGCCGAAAGAGACACTTAATAAATTGACCGATCAACCCGAGTCGTTAACGCTCTCTTCCTATGCAAATCTCATCATCACCACCATTCGGGATCCCAAAACCGCACCGGAACTGGAAGCAGCACTGACGGGTCTCGTGGGAGACATTGCCAAAACAATCAATCCAAAACTTTGACAAAGTGCCTAAAAAAATGATATACTATAAGCTATGACTGAACTCAAAGAAGGTCCGGCAGAAAAAGAGTTTCATAAGCTATTTGATGAGCTTAATACGATGGTCGACGAAGCCGGCAACCTACGATTTAAGCAAATGGTAGAAAAACACCCCTTCCCGCTGTATGAGGCGACCGTCCGGCGCTTCCGCATGATCCGCGAACGGCTCCCCCAGCACGTCCAAAAATCCGCCGGTATCGGCATCGAAGAATTCTTTGCGAAAGTCGAGGGCGCGGTAAATGAGCTTATGGTTGGTGCATTTGATGCCGTATGGGATGTGGTCACCTCGCCCCTCAACCTAACTGTGTTCCCGAAGATGCGCCATCCGATATTTAAAATGGCTCTCACCAACCTTTCTATGCCCACGGCGGTGCGCACTGCCCGCGGCGGATCCTACTTCACCCCGATGGGAGATGCAGAAGCCGGAAGCAGCGCATAAATTACTTCCGCTTCGTCAGTTATAAATTCAAAACCCCAATGTCTTACGCTTGACAATAGTCGTATTCGGAAGGCTATACTGAGTACACTATGAGTGATGTAGCTCTCGTGAACGAATCCGGTGTATCGACGAGTTTAAAAGATCTCGCCAAACCGGCGTTGGCTCCCGTTCATGCCGTAGAAACCTCAGTTCCCTCCGAAAGCACTCTACCCGTCACAAAAAAAAATGCCCGGGAGACACTCCAAGCTATTGCCGCGGGACCAAAGGAAGAAGCAACTCCGGAAGCGAAAGCAGGCTTGGAAACATCGGATAAAAGCAAAGTAAATCAGCCGGAACAAACGCAGGAACGGGAGGCCAATAAGGAAAAATTGGATAATTTATTTACCCAAAGTGCCAAACTTCTTTTGGATAAAAAAGATCCACTAGTTGTGACGGTTGCCCTCGCCCGCGCTTCGGGCTCGACACCACTGGGCACCGAGCTCCGGCAGGATGTGGCCCATATGATGACAAAACTGGATGGCTCCACGTTTGAGCCCAACGAGCGAGAACAACTCATCAAGATACAAGAGGAAATTCGGCTCCTCAATGTGCCCGTAACGGATGCGGCCAGAAGCGAATTTGCCAACACGCTTGAGGCGTACGGCGCGGGTAACCCGGATAAAGGCATCACACCCGCCCTCGTCGAACAAGTCCGGACCAATGTGCAGTCACGGCCCGACGGGATTACCAACCTCATGAAGGCTGACTCGACACTCACGGCGCGCCTGATGACCGAACTCAATGGCGACTCAAAAGAACCATTCCCCAACATTGGGACACCCGAGGGACTCGTCAAGGCCGCAGGGCTAGACATGACACCGGAGCATCATGAAAAAGCAGCAGAAATTCTTCGGCCCAAATACGCCCTTCCCCAAAAAGAACAAGCCAACATTGTGGACATGATCCTGCCTACAGCCCTCGCCACTTCCATGACCCTCATGTTCATCGCGTCCCTGGCCGGAGCAGGGGGACAAGAAGGGGGAGGACACTAGTCAATACTACCAATAGCCCAATACTACCAATTTCAAATACTACCAATTCAAAACATACATGATTGCACTCCTATTTATTACAGAACTCATCCTCCTCTATCTTCTTTCTCGTAAACTCATTCAGTCGGTATTTACGGTGCTTTTTTATCTCACGCGGTCGCGAACGATCGGTATCTGGATCGTGACCATTATTTTTTTCCCCGGCACGGTCGTCCATGAACTCGCCCACCTGTTCACGGCGGAAATTTTGGGCGTGCACACCGGGAAACTCACCCTCATCCCCGAATCACTCGAAGGCACTGAAATCAAAGCCGGAGGGGTCATGATCGCCGAGACCGATCCCCTGCGCCGCACCCTCATCGGGCTGGCCCCCGTCTACATAGGAATTCTAGTGCTGTCCGTTATTGCATATTTCGCAAGACATGCTCTTGCAGGCACGCAAGAGCATGTCTTGCGAGGCTGGCTGCCTCTTACCCTCATCTTTTATCTCCTCTTTTCCGTCTCCAATTCAATGTTCTCTTCCAAAGAAGATATGAAAGGCGTCCTGCCATTCGCGGTTACGGCGGCCATCTTCCTCATCGCGGGATATTTTGCTGGCCTTCGCATCGGCCTGACCGGCCAACTTCTGACAGGGTTGAACCTTGTCATCCAGACACTCGTTCAAAGCTTGGGGATTGTGTTAGGAATAAATATAATCGTTCTATTTATCACAACGACCCTACTCAAGGTGACAAATAACCGATTTAGACTATAATACGGGTATGGTAGAAACAATCCCGGATCAGGCGCCACTGCAAACTCTTCTCACGCCAGCTCTTCAAGAAAACAGCGTTCCTGCGCCTGAACAGATGGCTCCCCCATCCCCGGAAGCACCGGAATATACGGCCACGCAAAAACTCATGCAAAAACTCCTCGAAGTGGGCTCGCATTCACTACTGGAAGAAGGCAAAGACGTCGTAGAAAGCCGGGAGAAGGTAGCCAAAACCCTGGGCGAACTCTTTAATCGTATTGCAAAAAATCCTATCAATATCCCCGGACACTACCATGAGGTGGATGCATTTATCCGAGGTCGCGATCCAGGGGATATCAAGACTTGGACTGCCCGAAATATAACGAATATATCCATTGGTTTAGCAGCAACGGGGGTAGATTATCTCGATACCATTCTTACATCCGGTTTATCTTTAACAGGAATACTTTCCCCTATCGGAAATGTCATAGAATACCTCACCGATAGTGCTATCACGGTAGGCGCAAATCAGCTTGTCCGCAATACAACCGGCCAAAAAGATGCACACTATCCTTCACCATTATCTGAAATCATATCGACCGCGCTCAACTGGCCTGAAGTAACGAAGCCTTTCGCTGACGGTGTAAATATTGAAGCATCCTACCGTATACTTTCAAGTATACCTATAGCAGGAGCACTCGTCGAACGGTCGTATATTTCCGGAAATAATTTTCTGACAAAACTACGCGAAAACAAACAAAACATATGGATACAGGGGCTTCTCATGGCCGCAACGAAAGGATTTTTATCACCAAATAAACCGAAGGTTAAAACTTCAAGCGCAACAATAACGATATGACCACTACGACACAATTCCAAACCATTGCCACAAGCCAGCTCCTCAACCGTTTTGAAAAACCGGTGATGGCAGACGTGCCGGAGGGGTTGCCGGATGATATCCGGGACACACTTGTCACAATTCTTCAGAGCTTTGACCAACGGTCCCTTACCCGGCGGGAAGCATTGATTGTCAAAGTGAGCGCAGCGTTTGAAACGTACAAACAAGAAATTGCAGATGTACCCAATATCGACGACAAACGGAGAAACGACCTACTCTCCCAAGCAGCCGATCTAGAAAAAACACTCCTCACCAAGCTCCAATCCTCCCGCCACCATTAAACATACTCTATATTAAAACTGACCGTAACGTTCTCGAAAATCCCATACGGCGCGGACAAACGCCGAAGCGACACTTCGAAGATCACCATCTGATAGATTTTCTGTAGATTCCCCGATGACCCGCGTGACGTCATCACGCTGTCCATCAAGGAACGATTGAAAGTAGGTTGTCCATTCTGCGTTCATCGCGCCTCCGAATACTTCGACATACTTACTGGCTGCTAACCACGGTTTAGCAAGAAATATCTGGATATATTCAGCATCTATACCCTCCTCAAAAAGTAAAAATTGTAACACCGTGCAATCATCCCCAAAAAATTCAGCCCAGACTTTTCGTTGAACAATAAGCGGAATGCCACCACTTTGCCAATCAGGATAATCTCTAGTTAGTTGTTTCTTCAGCATCGATGTTTTCCATTCTGCATATTGGTCAGGCGCCAATGACGCGCGCCAATTTTGATTGGCATCAATATCTAATTGTCTTCTTTCATGATCAGCAAATCTTTTTGCTATCGAAGAATACTCAGGTCGTGGCATATACATTTCCCTCCTCAGGGCTATGGGCAATGGCGACCAGATCATCGGTAGGGAGGGCACGGAGGCCGGATTTGATCCAGAGGAGTTGGCCGACATTTTTCGCAACAATCGCTGTTGATTTTTTTCCGTTCAAAGAACGGACGACCCCAAGTAGTTCGCCATTCTTCACGGCGCGTATCGTCGTATCGGCCGGAAACCAAAGTCCGGGCATTTTACATCGTACGAATTCGACTTTTTCATAGAGAATCGACGGTGTTCGTCCCGATGTCTTTTTTTGTGCGATGAGACCCTCTAATCTCATGGCTGCCTCAATCCATGCTTCGTGATGACGGATATCCTCTTCCCGCCGCGGTCCGGAGCTACCTGCTTCTCCTACAATATACCGGCAGCCCATCCGCGCGAGGGCGGCGGCTTTGCCAACGGGAAAACGTTGCCATTCAAATATGCCGAACCGTGGTGCATTATTTACTATAAACGCTCGTACATCCGTGTCAATCGTCCGCACCCCCGTCTCCCACGCCCACAGAAAGGGACTCATCACCTCGGTGAGCGATCCGCCATGCAGATCAAGCCAGAAGTCAGCGTGTTTGGCGTATGATTCTACCAACCAAGCCACCAATCGCTGCGTGGGCGTCCCGTCGGCCTTGCCGACTCCTGCAAATTTAGGAAATTTTTGATCTATAGGATTGAAACTTTTCTCCTCCCAAAATCCTGGGGTGTTGACGATAGGAATGACGATTAGCCGCCCTGCGATATCCTTTGATTTGATACGGCCAACCACGCGGTAACACGCCTCCATGCCCGCATATTCGTCTCCATCCATGCCTCCTGTCACGAGGAGTGTTTTGCCGGGACGATTGCCCGCGATATCATAAACCGGGACGTTAATGTTTATTTCTCCGAGATCAACTGAAGTCAGTGTCATAGCGAGTGCTATAATACCTCCGCACTCTATGAAACACAACGAAGAATCATCTGATCTGGCTTCTCAAGCACGTACCGATCTTCGTGAAGACTGCGCTGAAAAATACACGCTCTTCGTTTCTCTGCAAAAATCTCTCCCCCGCCGGGACCCTTCACAAAAAATAATTTCCTCTATGCTTACCCGTCTATCTAAGGCAAACCGTACAACAAATGTATCCACGTTGCGAAAACTTAAACGAGGCGCCCTCATGCTCTATCGAACCATTATTATTGAATCAGCGGGGAGAATTGTCGCACCAAACTGGCAATCTCCGTCAGCCCTTCACTCGATCCATGATGAAGCAGGGAACGAATCCGGCACCATCACGATGACCATGAACGACTACAAACGTGACTACCACCGGGATGCCATTCCCTACGAACAGGCCTTTCGCAAGGCGTATATTGACGGACTGGTAACCATGGGCGTCCACGTCTACCTCGTCTCGTCCGGTATGGCGGGGCTCACGACCATCCTTTCGTATTTGCAGGGCGAAAAATTTATGCAGGGAACGGTTATCGTGGGAGAAAACACCTATTTTCAGGGGAAAGGCCTCATCCTCGCGGCCTCTGGGCCACGCGCAACCCTTGTCCCGGAAACGGACACAACCGGAATTCTTCTGCTTATTAAAAAGAAAAAACCAACGGCCATATTCTTGGATAGTCTGACCAATAGTGCCACGATGGAAGCTCCTGATCTCCCGACCATCCTTGACTATCTTGTCAAACACACACGTCACGATATGGCCCTGGTGATCGGAAACACCGCGCTATCGATCGCCTGGCAACCTTTGCGGCTCATCCTCGGACGAAACCGGCATCTTCGGCTGGTCGTCTACGAAAGCCTGATCAAATTTCATGAATTTGGGACGGACCGCGTGACGGCGGGTGTCATCTGGGCGTATGGACCGGGAACGGAGAAACTCTTTGACTACCGGAAAAATTGCGGCACAAATATCACGGATTTTTCCGCTCACTGCCTCCCCATGCCAAACCGACAACTTCTTGAGATCCGCATGAACCGTATGCATCGCAATGCCCACTATCTCGCCGACCGGCTTGAATCGTTTATCTCATCAGGACATGCTCCCGCATTCTCAGGCGTCGTCTACCCCGGCCTGCCAACCCATCCATCTTATGCATGGACAAAAAACTATCATTTTCACGGATGCCTGATCGCACTGCGGTACAAAAATCAAAAAGCAACGATTAACGCTGCTCGATCCTTCATCCGTCGGGCAATCAAAGACGCTCAACGTCGTAATGTGCCGCTTGTAGCCGGCACGAGCTTCGGCTTTGACACGACGCGCCTCTACCTCACCGCATCCAATACCGACTACGGAGAGCCATTTCTGCGGATTGCAGTAGGCACGGAGGATGTGGAGCAATTAGACAGCGTCGTCGCCCTTATCGAAGATATGATGGAAAAAAACTAGCTTCGCAAGGCCTGGCCTTGCGAAGCTAAAATTACTCATCCACTTCTACGGGGTAGAACAAGGCTGTATCAAGATAAAAAGTCCTGTGTGCCCAGGATTCCACTTCTTCAAAAGAAGAGAAGATGCTAAATCCTTCAGACAAGAGCGAATCTACGACGATCCAGCGGCCTCCTGTCCCTCGCATAAAAAGTGCACTATGTAATTCAGGTGAACAATCTGCGGGATGACCCTCTATGATAATCGGTATTCCCGGACTTTCGTCATAACAATGTAATATTTCATCCAAAGTATGTATTTCCGCATAAATCGTCTCTAATCGATGGATACCCAATTGAGATTCGAAAAGTTTCTGCAACCATCCGATGGGTGCATCTTGTGGAACGACTCCACAAAGCGCAGTATCCACAAACTGAAGACAGTATCCCGTCGGGCCACCCACCGATTTTCCGGTTGTTTTATAGAGCTCTTCAGCACTAAATCGCGCATTGCGTTCGAGGGTCTCAATATCCATAAATCTATCTATTTATCCTATCCTGACGGGTTTCATAGTACCTTCTTTTATCCCATGAATCAAAAAAATTCGTAGAAAGTTGATAATCCGGCAAGCACGTACATGACAAATTATCAACTTTCACGTTATTGTTTTTTGATAATTTCACTTTAGATGACCAGCACCCTTCGACTGGTTCGACAAAGCTCACCACACGTCCGCTCAGGGCAGGCATGCGAGTGAGTTAAAATTAATAAATATCTACTCCCTCTTGACTACTTCAATACACCTGATTGTGTGTGCCGATGTCGTAAAATAGTACTGCGTCCCCGCTAATACGATAAATCACACGAACGTCACCACTTATGGAAAACGATCTCTTACCCTCCATATCACCGTGCAATGCATGATCTGCAAGTAACGCGTCGCTTCGATGATCTACAAATAGTTGCAGACGCTTTTTGTACTGGCGATCTAAAGATCGACGGGGAAGAATTCTCTGCTTGAAATGTTTGAGGAACCGACGATGATACTCGATGGTCATGAATGAAGTTGACGCAATAAATCATCAGCATCATGGGCGTGATAAATGTTTTTTCCGGAACGGAAGTCCTCATCCATTTTCGCATACCGGTCACGCGCTTTTTTCGACAATCTGATCGATTCGTCTTGCACGGCAACGGCAATCTCGCGCCGTGCGAGCTTATGAAGGAGGAGCCGGACGACATCTTGAAGAGAAGAAAATCCGAGATCCAACGACGCAGCTTCGGCTTGCCGTCTGAGTAAGGGAGCAATGGGAATTTGTAACACGGTTCTATTCATGATACAAATGTATTACTTTTGTATGATGGAGTCAAGAGGAAAACTCACAAATTTGTCTTTGCGCCATGAGCCCCTGAGAAATTGTTGCGATGAGTCGTGCAACGTAGGTCATAGTGGAAGTATATGCGATAATGCTTTTTCCCGAAAGTCTTGAGACACGGCTGAAAAATCTACCACGTCGGTGAGATAGGGAATATCAGAATTGTGCAAATCCTCTTTAATTTGCATAAGTATTGAGACCGGCAGTTTCGCGGGACCCAAAACGCCCACATCGACATCAGCGTATTTACGATGCATGGTCCTCTGCGTGCGGGACCCGAATACAAACGCTTTATACTGTGAAGTATCCAGATGCTTTTTTATCACATCCGTCAGAATGGCAAGCGACCGATCATCGATCATACGTATAGTATCTAATACTACACCTAGAAAAGCAATAATTTCTCTACTCCCTCTTGAGCACTTCAAAAAAAGCCGTCTGGGGGATCTCCACCCGGCCAATGAGCTTCATCCTGGCCTTGCCCTTTGCTTGCTTCTTGAGAAGCTTGTCTTTGCGGGTCCTATCCCCTCCGTAGAGCTTTTGGATGACGTCTTTGCGGAAGGATTTGACGTCGGCGCGGGCGACAATTTGTCCGCCTATCGCCCCTTGAATCGGAATCGTAAACTGTTGACGGGGAATCACCTCAGCTAATCGATCAACGATTGCGATACTCCGGTGATGCGCCTGGTCACGGACGGCGAGGAAGGAAAGCGCGTCGACTTTTTCATGATTGACCAGGATATCGATTTTCACGACGTCGACCACCTGAAACTCATAAAATTCATAGTCCAGGCTTGCGTACCCTTCTGAAATACTCTTGAGCCGGTCAAAAAAGTCGATGATCATGTCGGCGAGGGGCATGAGGTAGGTAAACTCTGCTTGTTCAGCGACATACTGGAGGTCAATATACTCTCCCCGCTTTTCCTGGGCAAGTTGCATGATGGCCCCAACGTAGGCCTTCGGAGTAAAAATTTTGACCTGCATGACTGGCTCTTTGACACCGGAAATGTAGGTGGGATCAGGAAATTCAACGGCTGACTGGATGACGACTTCCGTGCCTGCGTCCGTAGGCGTACCGATGACGCTTGAGGCCGTGAGTCCCAACTTGGAAAGGGCGACGCCGGGGCCAAGCATCAGGTGGTATTCAACGCTTGGGGCTGTCGCAATCATATTGAGATCAAACTCACGCGAGAGCCGCTCCTGCACAATTTCGGCATGAAGAAGACCCAGAAATCCACAGTGAAATCCGTGGCCCAGGGCCGCCGATGCAATGGGACGGAAAGAAAACGCGCTGTCAGAGAGACGCAGCTTATCGAGCGACTCGCGCGCCGCATGAAGCTCGTCACTATTAATCGGAAATAAACTCAAAAATACCATGGGCTTCGGCTCCTTGTAGCCGGGGAGAGGGGTAACAGAGTCAGGAGTGGAGTGTGAGGAGGGTAAAGTGATGGAACCATGGGAGTCCTGTTTTCCACTTTCCACTTTTGACTTTTGACTTTTGACTTCCGTAATCGTGTCCCCTACTTTGGCCAACCGCACGTCTTTGAGTCCTGTGGCAATGTAACCGACCTCTCCGCATCGCAATGCATCACAAGGTGCCATTTGTGGATTAAAGTACCCTATTTCTATCGGAGTAACTTCTACTCCCGACGCCATAAATTGAAGCCGCGAATTCAAAGCCTGGCTTTGATTTGATTTGGAGCCTTCTGACAACACGTTAGAAGCCAGGCTTTTGGGGGATTCAAAGGCTGGCTTTAATTTTCCTATAATGCCATCGACGATACGAACAAACACCACGACCCCTTTGTGTGCGTCAAACTGGGAGGAAAAGATGAGGGCGCGGAGTGGTTCGGCAGGCTCACCATGGGGCGACGGGATCCGTGTGATGATGGTTTCAAGAACTTTATCGACGTTCTGTCCGGTTTTGGCGGAGATCTCAATCATGTCTGTTTTGCTAAAACCGAGTGCTTCTAGTTCTCCTCGTGTTTCTTCTATCCTGGCGTGCGGCATGTCAATTTTGTTGATGAGGGGGATAATCGTCAGATTATGGGCGCGTGCCGCGGCGAGATTGGCCAAAGTCTGAGCCTGCACGCCCTGTGTGGCGTCCACGACTAACAATGCGCCTTCGCAGGCCGCGAGACTTCGAGAAACCTCATACCCGAAGTCGACGTGGCCGGGAGTATCGATGAGATTGAGAATATATTCTGAATCTTTAAATCTCAAATCTGAAATCTCAATGTCCAACGAAGTATGAAGATTTTTATCTTTTTTTTCTTTTTGGTCATTGTGATTTGAGTTTTGTGATTTGTAACGCATCCTCACCGGAGCCAATTTGATCGTAATCCCCCGCTCGCGTTCGATGGGGTTGGAGTCGAGGATTTGGGCCTGCATATCGCGCATGGCGACCGTCCCCGTCATCTCGAGCAGCCGATCGGCTAGGGTCGACTTTCCGTGATCAATGTGGGCAATAACGCAGAAGTTACGGATATGAGATTGTTGATCCTGAGTATCGAGGAAGGAGGACATGAGAGGTATTGTAGCAAATAAGAATCTTTACTGCTCACACCGGGGCTTCGGGTAATTGTCGCCGAAGCTCATCGGCGTAGGATTGATAGAGGGGACCCCAATATGTTCCGAGTGCGCAATCTTGATCATTAAATTGCTGTACTTTCCCATCCAAATATTTCAATGCTTGTACTACGGGTAAAATTCCATCTTCAACATCTTTGCGTAAGCCCGCCAAGGAATCGTTATTCGCCACCGCACAAAATTCTTTCATGCCCCGCGCTCGGACCCATGCACACGCGCCCATGGCAAAGTCTGATGTGCAAATGGAATTCTCTGCCTCATTATCAGACATAACAGGGATTATAGCAGGTGGGGTCAATGAAAGAATATCGACTATCCCACAAAATACGATGCGTGTCAAATTTTTTCCTTCCATCCCTCCATCATTCGTACTATAAGAGCAAAGCTATGGCAACGCAAAAAAAGTCGATGATGCGATGAAAATTTTCCCACGCGACGGGACAAATGTCGTATTTGAGGAAAATGGGTAGGCTATCCATTTTTCCTCAGAGGTCTTGCACGATCGCATCGATCTCCTCCACCTGACGGCCATGCAACCCGATGAAATCAATCTCATCTTCTTCGATATCCTTCATGGTGGGGAGAAGTATAGCAGCGAAAGAAGGGATGTCTATTCGACAAAACGGTAATCAGTATCCATCCTAGGTTTAGGAGGAGGCACAAAATCAGGATTTTCCCGCCAAAGGTATACGAGACGAATCTTTCCTATTTGACCTGTATGCTCGAGCGCCGCATGATCTGCAAATGATTTGTGCTTTGCAAAAACAGTGTCTGCCAATGTATCCTGAAATGGGCAATCCTGAGCTGAACATCCGATACCGCCACTTAACCATCCCTGCGGTTGATTTGATGTTATCGATTTAACATATTCCATTCCACCAATCATCACGCGAGGACCTTCGAGCGTATACATGGAAACGTCTATAATTTTTTTCCTCTCGGACATAATCAATTTTCCGTTCTTTATAACGATTCACTATTCTTCGATTGAAACATGATACTGTAATCCGGACGGAAGATGCAAATGAGGGGATATACATATTACTCTTCAAGCACATCCCAATACGGCGCTTCATATTCTTTTACCTCAAAAAATCCAGGCACTCCCTTGTATTGATCAAATGCTTGCTGCTCGCTTTCATATATCGTGATTGCTGCAGTTGTGCCGCGCTCAACATGCGATCGTTTATGATCCTGTATGGCAGGAGCTACTTCACCTGATTCCACACAAACGCAGTTGCCGCACGCATGACAAAACAATACTTCCATGCGGCAGTTTAGCATGAAAAAAAACGAAACGGAAGATGAAGAATCATCGCTGAGACCGGATGTTTCGAAGCTCTGCGTTGAGCTTGTCCTGCTCGTCGCGCGAGAGTTTTCCCCACAGACCTTCGACGGTACGCTTGTAGAGATAGCGCGTTTTATTGATCAATTCAACAAAAATTTCATACGTAAGGTCTTCTCTCCTAATCTCTCCTAACTGTCTCTTAATATCTCCTAATGGATCATGGGTGGTTTTCGGAGAGGAATACGAGAGGGTAGGAGGCATTGTTGGCTTTAAAATAATCCCGATGCCCGCTAGGCCCGATCCCGGCCGGGAAGGTAGCAATGCCGTGTCTCTGGCGTGATCGACGTCTGTCGCCACCTCCTCGAGACTAGCGAGGCTATATCCTAAAAATTGGATATATTCAACGGTCGTCGGACGGGCATACCCCTCTCCAATATTGGCAACCATGGAACGGCACGCATCGGTGTCCTGAGTGATGAGGCGATGGTGCGTACGCGCATCCAGACCAGCAAGCCACTTTTCGATAAGGAACTGAAATATAATTGCATTCCTGTAAATAGCTGAATACCGGTAGGTCGTACCGGTCGCGGACTGATACGCGGTCTTCTCGAGTCCGCGGATCCGAAATGGGGCTTTCGGCTGTATCCGATGATAGGAGGAGTTAGGAGATGGATAGGAGGAAATAGGAGAAGAACCAGAACGAGTCGGCCGGGTAAACGTATTCGTCACAGGGTCGTAGCCCAGCTCATCGTAGGTTTTTTGTATCAGTTCGTCGCTCACCGATTGACCCCCTGCCATACGGAGATACTATAACATATATTCTCATCAACATATCAATAATCTAAGCAGCAAATATTTTACTTCCCGCAAACCGGGGATTGGACAAATCCTGCCTTCTTCGCTTCTTCCTCGCTGCAAAACCAGGCGTCGCCGTAGGCGCGGTCGACGAGGACTTGGGAGTATTGGCCGCAGGTGGGCACGTAGTAGTACTTCTCCCCTGCCCTCGTGTTGCCTTTGATCGTGCAGTCTTCGGATACCGGCATTTGTCCCCGGCACGCGTCGCTCCAGATGCCGAGTTTGCCCGCTTTAGCAATCTTCTGCGCATCCTTTAGCACTTGATGGTATGGATTGCCAGATGATGAACGGTTCCGGGCAAGACCGGCGGCAAGGAGCGCGCGCTGGAGAAGTGGATCATTAATATTAATCCGACCAATCCGACCAATAACCCAATCCGACCAATGAAATCGCGTTGCCAAATATCCGAACCATGTTGGAACATCTTCAACGACGACATTGGCAAGCGTGCGGCCGTAGTCTTCCATCACCATATTTTTCAGACGGACGCGTTTGCCTAATGCTAATTGAACAAGCTTGTCGCGCGCCTCGCTGGCCATGCACCGGCCCCGCTCGGGCGCGTCGAGGCCCAAGAGCCGCACCCGCCTGCCATCTTTAAGTTGAAGGCTGTCCCCATCCGGCACACTCACGACCCGCATGCGCTCGAGGGATTGGGAGAAGTAGATCGCGTTAGTTGTCAGGGAGAGGAGGAGAAAAAGTAACAAAATGGGAATCAACACTCTCGACGAAAAGAATAAACGAAAAAAATGATGAATGGGAGATTGGTGGAATGAAGACTGTTTCTTCATGTACTCCCATCATAGCACACTAAAATGAAATCAATTTCCAGCAGTTAATCGAAAAGTTGTTTGATCTACTTCAGAAAAATCTCCTTCAATGATTACCACAGGAACAGCTTTTTGGAGTATTGCTGCCGTCTCTACTACAGAATCGGGAATATAACCTCGCAATAAATATATTTCCTTCTGAGTCACCATTTCAGGATTGCATGGAGCTTGAAGTTCCTCCCTTCTCACCAGTTTACCAAATTCATATTCTTCGACCGTTATAAAAAGTCCACTTGACCCCTGATCACCAACCCAATCAAGCGCTCCATCCTGATGTAAATTATTTATCAGAAATTCAATATGGCTAGATCCCTGTGAAAATGAAAATCGTCTAACATTCCGAGGGTAAGTATAATCATCGCCTAATTTTTCAATCGCCACGGAAACGAGTTTTTTCACTGGCTCAACCAATTCCATAGGAGCACGCTCCATTGCGCATCGAGTATCCCAATCTATGCTTTCCAGTAACATATATATGGAGCGTATTATAAAGCTTTTTGAAAATAAGTGCAAATCATCCATACACCTGCGCGTGAGTGCCGATGTCGACAAAATAGGCAGTATCGTCATGAATGTAATAAATCACCCTAAATTTTTTATGGAAGTGCTTTTGATGCAAAATACGTTTCTTGTGGGTTTTGATAAATGCGTGGGAAAACTCTATTTTCATGATTCCAAACCCGCGAAAAGTTGATCAAGATTGTCCGTCTTTGTGACATTTTTACCGGATTTAATATCCTGAATAATTTTGGCATACCGGCGTTCGGCGCGCGGAGAAAGATGCTCATCGGGATACCCGATACTCACGGATAGCTCCCGTCGGGCAAACTTGGTCAAAAATAGACGAATGGCTTCCTGCACGCTCGAAAAACCCTGGTCACGGGCTACTGCTTCAGCCTGAACTTTAAGCGTCTTGGTCATGGGCACCTGTACAATCACTCTATCCATAATGATACAATTGTAATGGTTTGATATTGGATGTCAAGCAGATGATTTACCCCTTACTCGCCCGCGTCAGCTCGTCGAGGCGGACGGAGGAAAAGCCGGCGTAGGCGCCGTTGCCCGTCGCGTGTACCACTTCCCATGCGGGCTTGAGGCGGCTCATGGCATACACCGGATGACGGGCGATGTCCCGGACCGCCCCCACAAGCTTGTCAAACGTCTGCGTGACGACGACGGTCATCCGTGGCGGCATACCACCTAACAGTTCTTCCTGTTCTTTGGGCGAACAATCAGCAACCGCCTGCAATCCCCAGAGAGCGAGATTATCAAATTTTGGCGCAAGCATATCCCGGATGGCCGCCATATTGCGCAAAAATACGTTCTTTTGCTCGACAGCGACACTCGGGTCCCGCCGGTGTTCGGGGAAACGCTGGCCCACGAGCATAAGGATCGGTACGCGACGTTCGACCCGGTTAAAAAACGCCTGGTAGGCCGTCAGGAGATCTTTTTCCGCACCTAGAAATGCGATGCCGTTTATCTTATTGTCCCGTACTGCGCCGTTGACGAGCTCCGCAAGTGCATTCATGCGCGCTGAGCGGCCGTCGGGATTGGCGATATCGCCAAAGTCCCGGTCACGCCGTACCGTCCACGTCATGGTGACCCGCGGCAAACCCTCTGCCTCCGGAAGGCTCGCAAAACCCCGGGCAAATATATCAAGCGCCTCCTCGAGATTCTGATACGGGCCACCGCTGTCTTTTGTATACGCGCCGAGGGCGACAGCCATAGACACCATGCCAATTTCCTCGCCCGCCATCTTTTCCCGGAACTGTCCGAGGAGAGCGGCTATAGCCTCCGGATGGCGGGCAACCGGAATCCGGCACAAAATCTCCCGGATTTCGCGGGTGACTAGCCGTTCAAAAACATTCTCGACTGGGTTCATGCCCAGGACGCGGGCGTCAATCGTCAGAGGACTTGAACTCATCTGGAATCCCTCCGGCAACAGTCCTCGGCGCCCAAGCGTATCCATCCATTGACGTAGGTCATGCCCGGTAAACCCGCCTTCCAGGACCGTAAAGGGGTCGTCTTTTTTCTCGCGCGTCGCGGCTTTGAGGAGCTCAATCCGCTCCCGGTTGATCCGATAATTGCGCCGCATGAGATTGATCTCCCCCACATCGTACCAGGAGTCGGCAAGACGGAGAAACGGCTCCATCTGTTCCTGAAATTTGATGATAAATTCGCTGCTGACAAACTCGTAGAGCGTTTGCGTGGGCACTTCGTACGGATGTTCCGGCCGCACGGGCTTGCCGAACTTCACTTCCATGATCGTCGCGTAATATTCCCGTGCCTCTTTGGGATTGTTGGCCGGACGAAGCATGGGCTTTCCTTTCATATCAATCCGTATCGCACCGGTATTATCCCGATCCCAAACCTGCACGATGCCATCCATGACAAACGGCGCCTGATGCTCCCAGTAGAGGCCGGAGACGAGGCCCGGTATGTTGTCCTCGTGGGCAAATGCGGAGAGGAAGTCGGCCGCTTCCAAAAGCTTAGCCCATGGGGCTGCCCCTTCATTGATTTCACCCGCAAGTTTGGCGTTCCATGGCATGTTAAAGTCCGTACCCCGGATGCAGGAGGTGATGAACGCGAGATCCTCTTCGCCCACGCCTCCATGAAGATGGAGCGTTGGGATGAGGTCGCGGGCAAAAGCAATCCCCCGGTTGACATGGTCGTAGTAGAGGGCGGCCTGAGAGGGGTACTTTTCGTCGCCTTTGGCGCGTTTGAGATACCCGATCTCGTGAAGGAGCGAGGCGATCATCACGCCCCGAATATTTTTTTGGATGGTCGCCGTGTCCACACCTGTGGCCATCTGCCCCCGTACAAATCCCGGGAGCATGCGCGAAAGCCCCTCCCAGACGTGGATGGTGTGAGGGGCGTCATGATAGCGGAGGGTATTGGGGAGAAACTGCTCATTGATACCCGGGATCTTTTTGCCCTCGTTCCACATGAGGACGGCGCGCATCGTCGTCTCTACGTCCTCTCCGAGATGCCCCAGTTCCTCCTCAGGGAGTCCGAGCCGGATGAGCTGGTCGGTAAGCTTGGGCCACAGGTCGATAAATTCCTGCGGGGGGCCGTCGGGGCGCAGCCGCTCCGGGAGAGGGCGCGACTCAACGCCTCCGGATCCATAGAGAAAGGTTTCCTGGACTATCATAGGGCCCTATAATACCATAACTTCAAAAGGCAGGTGACAAGGGACAATAAACAATAAACAATAAAGATTATTGGGATTTTAGTGCAGGAGGAGAAATTCGAGGATGGTGAGGATGGCAAACGTTTTAGAGACGAGAAAAAGCCAGGCGAGCTTTTGGTCGAGGGGCAAAGGCTCCCATGCTTCCCAAAACGTCGTTCGCCAAAGCGTGACGGAGGCCGCGATGGTCTCCTGTGGGATTTGTATAAGTTTTCTCATATATGGATTCGACTCCCTCGATTTCGACTCGAGGTTGCTCACCATTGATGGCAGTAAGACGCTTCTTTGAGAAAACTTCAGAACCGTCAACTGTCCATCAAAAGAGAGCCCTCTGGCTCTCGGTATGGGGAAAGTATACGAGGAGGTGAGTCCCGCTGTCGATGCATCACGGTGATGTATTGGATATAGAAAGATAGCAGAGAGCAGATAACAAATCGGAGATATCTAGCTTCGCAAGGCCAGGCCTTGCGAAGCTAGGATTTTAGAAATTCTTCATGTCTTGTTCGATCAGGTGGCGCAGATACACGGATTTGGGGATCTTTTTCGTCTGGGCAACCTTATCCAAATAACCGGCGATTTTAGGCGTGATAAAGAAGGTGAAGCGCGTGTCCGCACTCCCATGGACGAAATTGAGAAAATTATCAATGGTTTCCCCGAAATTCGTCAGACTGTACTTTTCACAAACAATCTTTTCGTCGTCGTGATGGGCGAAGAGACTCGGCGGATCACCGATACTGTAAAGAATGAGGATAGGCTTTTTGTATTGGAGAGCGAGGGAAACCTCATATCCTACCGAAATACTGGGGAATGATGTCTCAGCCACCATACAATCACAGTGTTGGATCCAAGCCTCAAGCTTTTTATGGAAGGCCAGGCGCGCTTCGCGTGTTTGCAATCCCACCTCGCTCTCGGTCGTATTGAGGATGTGATCAGCCTGGACCTCATGACCTTTAGACTGAAGGTAGTTGATGATCGCCAAATAATTACGCTGGAAATCCTTTTTGCCGACGAGCGACGCGGTGAAGTAGATGGTCATGGTGCTTTACCGGTCAGATAATATTCTATGAGCATGCGTTTGCCGGGATCAAGCTCGCGGTCCAACAGCGGGAAGTAACGGGCAAGAATGTCCGGCGTGATACCCTCCAGATCCTCATAGTTAAGTTTGCGTACGAGATACCATGCCCACTGGTCGTCCGTCTTGGGCTGCCAATCGTCGGGGAGATCATAGTCCCAATTCCATGGTTTCATATAGTGTCCATTATAGGCGGATGAAGCGCAGGAGCGCAAATCCTCTCAAATAAACGGGTCTTCTATGCGAATGCGTCCTCCTTTACTGTCTCCTATCCCCACATACAACCAACAGTGCTCCTCATCCGACTTCACCAAGCCTCCGCTAAAAAGTATATTTCCTAAATGATCATTTTTTGCCTCTACGGCAGGAAACTGTGCGGCTGTCGCAATAATTTGGACATGGCTTACTGATCTCGTTTCCGGATCAAAGATGAACGTTATGGGGTAGTAGTTTTTCTTCGCTTCTTGTCTCCCAACTTCGGCGATGTACCGTTCATCACTGTAACCAGCGATATGCCCCAAAACCCCAATCTTCCCGTCCTGCAAAAGAAAGAGTTGATTTGCTCCTCCCCATTCCCCGTCACCCAATCCCTTTTCCAAACTCATTTTTTTGTCGAGAAATAAACCCTGAATTAGGGTATCTCTATTTTTGGGTTGATCGTATTCTGCGAGAGCTTTTTGTAGTCCATCAAGAGACGTAATTTCAAAATATCCTATCTGTCCCCGCTGCCCAAATTTATTCGGCGGTTCTTGAGGTCTGGTAAAAACACCAATGCGGCCAGGCTCAATGTGAATCAATCGGATGCCCTTCATTTTTTCCGGTCCAATGGCAAAAGGGTCGACGGTACTCCCGCGGGGATCTACCAATTCATTGTATGAGTTCTTATAACGATAAAAAACTGTTCTATATCCCAAATGAGACGTTCCCTCTCCCTCATATATTTGAACGCCACCAAAGATATGATAGCCATCAACCTGGCCACAATAAAACGGATCCTGCAGGCCTTTGAAAACCGGTGCGCCTTCCACGGGCGTCCACTCTCCGTTTTTTTCTTCTTTAAAGAGCCGTACAACCGAATTTTTTTCATCTGTTTTCTCCTCCACCCGTGCCCAAATATGGAGTTGGCCGTCTATGGCAACCGGCGCCGGATTGTACACCGTGAGGTGGGCGGCATCTTTTCCCAAATTGAAGGTGAGTAGCTCACCTTTTGGTAAACCTCCTGCTGGGTTTTTATCACAAAATTGTACAAGAAGATCCCGGTACCCTTTGGGAATGGGGTCTCCTATTGGAACGGGGAGTTCAGATTCTGCCATGCTTTGATACTACCACCCGCGACCCAACCGAGAAAAGAGGTGCGAACATCACAGTATCGTTTTTGCCAGCCGCACGGATTCTTTGATAAAAAACTGTTTTATTTGATCCCACGTATACGGATGCAACATCTCCGGCATCGCTTCTTCCTCCGCCTCATCAAAATAGGTAAGACTTCGGAGGATCGTAAACGTATTCGATTCAAGTTTATGATATTTTGCATCGTACCAGGAAAATATTTCATCTATCGTATGACCTTGCTGGACGAGTTCATAGATATCGATATAATCTTTTCGGGTACTCCGGTCTCCGATTGCAACTATTTTCATAGCGGCAATATCTTTGTGATGTGCGACCCCAACCCCCAAAAAATCATCGGTTTTTTCCAAAAGAGGATAGGGGTACTGAAAATAGCTCATTTTGATCCCGTTAAACGTCCCTATAAGCGATATTCCTTTAGCAAAGTCTTCCTGAAACGAACCCAGCCGAGACAACGCATCGCTCATGTGGTGTGGGTCAAAATGCTTTTCGGAAAAAAAATCAAAATCCAGAGAATATCGATGTCCAAAACGAAGAGCGAGAGCAGAGCCACCCGCTAAATAGCCGTCATGGACGACTGCGCTTTTGGCTAGTGTGGCCAAAGCTGCCTGCGCTGCTTGAGATAAGACGGCTCCAAACATGCTACCTCCTTTTCTGAAAGAGTAAGATAATGAGCCCAAAATCTCCCATTCCAGGGTGAAAAATCCCGCCGCTTTCGAAACGTCTCTTTAACGGTTTCATTGGGAAAACTCCGCAGTACCCACCGGGCGGCAGCCAAATCCCCTTTATCCAAGAGCCGGTTGATGACGTAGAGCGGATGTTCGCTTGGGTTGAGTTTGACTGCATCGACATCCCAAAAAAAGCGGTGAAGCTCCGGTGGAATAGTCGTGGGAAGAGGCTCGTTTGCCATGCATGTATTGTATCAAATTGCGGGTCGAATGCAAGGAAAAATTTTGCAAAAAAAAACTATCTGATTCATGAATTCTCCAGAATGGTCGTGAGGAAATCTTTCCCCTGGTCGAGAAAAAAGTACTTCACATCTTTCAGAAATTCATCCTGTTTTTTCACATCCGATTCTAACAGGTACGGACGCAAGTCCCCCAGTCTCTTGAGAGACTTCCCCGACTCGCTCCAGAAAAGAAACTCCGGTATCCGTGCGCCAAATTTCTGTTCGACCAGCTGTAAAAGCTCAACGAGGGTAAACGTACCCTCTGACAGAAGCGTATACACATCCAAAAGATCCTTCGGCTGATTACGGTCCAGATAGGCCATCACTTTATTTGCTGCCATATCCGTGATGTTGTCTATGAGCAATCCCCGATACACCCCAAGGGGAAGGAGACGCTTTTTTTCATGGTTGTAGTAGACAAATTCAAACCGCGTGACTGGATCGGTCGTCGGGATGACATATTCCCATCGGTCATACACTTTCGTCTCCTCAAAATGATCGATTGCCAGGGCTTTTTTCACGGAACTGATAAACGGCAAGAGCTCATCGTGCTCAAATGGTTTCTCGGTAAAAAAATCCAAATCAAAGGACTTGCGGTGATGGAGATAATAATGAGACAGGAGCGTGCCACCAGTCCAATAAAAACGATCCCTGAGGTCGCTTTGGGCAAGAATTGACAAAATTTGTTCGTGTGTGGGCGTGAGGATCATGGTGTTTTTCCCGTCAGATAATACTCTACTAAAATACGCTTTCCCGGATCTAGTTCCCGATCCAAAAGTCTATAATAACGAGTCAGTATCTCGCGATTTAATCCGGCAAGATCATTGTAGTTAAGTTTGCGCACGAGGTACCACGCCCACTGGTCATCCGTCTTGGGCTGCCAATCGTCCGGTAGATCATAGTCCCAGTTCCATGCTTTCATATTGATTCCATTATAGGAGAATGAGGAGAGGAAGTGCAAATAGCCAAAACAAAACCCTCCGTACTTTCAAAAAACCAGCTCGACTGGGCCAGGATGCAATATTCTATTCACAAAAAGAAAGGGTGCAAACGTATTTCACCCGAAGGGTGGAGCGTCAAACGAGCCGAAAATTTTGATGTACTGTCAAAAACTGTACGATTTTAAGACCGTATCAATTTGATTGTCATACCAGTCTTGTATGATGAACTGAAAAAGGCTTCAGAAGGAGTATTGCATTTTCTCGCCAACCTGATCACGGCGTTTGTGAATGTTTTTCTGGGTACTGAACCGCATCACTAACCCCCATTCCATACTCAGACTTCCCCCTTTGTCAACCTATATTCCCTCTTGCATAGATTTGCATAGATTGGTAGAATATGCATAGATTTAAATATATATGAAACACGATCTTGTTTCTATAGGAAATGCAGCACAACGACTGGGCGTCTCTATAGATACCATTCGAAGATGGGATGCAAAAGGACGTCTTCCATCCGTTCGAAGTGGAAAACGTGGCCATCGATATTATCGCGCGTCGGATATAGAACAGTATTCTCAAGACCCCGAGACTCCAGCCCTTGAGTGGGCCCGAGCAACGCACGGGTTGGAACCCTCTAACGACGTATACTGTAAAACACGTGATGTGTTTGCTGCCCGACTCGAACAACTGCAATCCACATTGGATCGCACGGCTCCCCTGTCCACGACGTCCCTCATCACAGCAATTGCCGGGGAAATCGGCAATAATTCTTTTGATCATAACCTGGGTAACTGGCCGGATATCCCCGGTATTTTTTTCTCCTATACGCCAAGAAATAAAACGATCGCACTGGCTGATCGGGGTCAGGGAATACTTACGACACTCAAACGTGTACGGCCCGAGTTAACCCGGCCGGACGAAGCGCTCAAACTCGCATTTACGGAAACTATCTCCGGACGCCATCCGGAGACTCGCGGAAACGGATTAAAATTTGTGAGGTCTATTATCACGGATAACCCGTTTACTCTCTCTTTCCAAACAGGGAACGCGTATCTATACTTACAACAGCACGAGGAAAATCTTCCTATACAACTAGCAAAGACAACAATCAGGGGCTGTTTGGCTATAATCAGATTTGGAGAGGTTGTATGATCATTCAGGTGAAAAAATTTGGCACGATACTCGTATCACGCCCTGCTGGGAAAGAGGCGTGGCTTGCGTATCAACCGGTACTCAACGAAATGCCAAAAGATAAAGAAGTCGTCGTGGATTTTGACGGCGTCATCGTATTGACGCCCTCGTGGGCTGACGAATTCCTCACCCCGCTTCTCGCACGCTTTGGCAATAAAGTTTCATTGCGAAACACCGACAATCCCTCTGTAAAGGCAACGCTTGCCATCCTTGCTAAACCATAACATCCAGACTATTTAAACAACCTCTCCCCGATCCGCTTGGCTTCGGCCAGATAAAAGTCTACCATTTTTTGCCGATCAAACGGCACGAGCATGGTAGGATAGTCGGTGAGATCAACGACCTTCGCCAGATGGCGTATATATTCGTCGTCATCCCGTATTCCAGAAAATTTATCAGCAAGCCGCATCCGCACTTGATCCAAATCACACCCAATGACTGGCATCGCGATATAAAGATCGACAAAATCTCGCACCTTTGCACGAGAGAGAATAGCTTCCAGCTTGTTTATAGCAATATCAAAGATGCTGTCCACCTCAAGCTTACCAAGCTTCGTCCGCTGCTCAACCTGCGGAAAGTCGTACTCATTGAAGTCAAGTTTCAACCGATCGCCATCCGCAAAAATCAACGTATACATGAAGAGCCCCGAGGACGAACGCTTTTCATATGATTCATAACCGATAATGATTTTCGCACCATCGATGAATGCCTGAATTTTATGATCCATGACCGGGCTTCGGGTAAAAAAATCTAAATCCTCCGAGAGTCGGTGTTGGAGATAGACTTCAGACAAGGCAGTCCCGCCAGTAAATGTATACCACCGGATTATTTCTTCACACTGCTGTACGGCATCCACCACTTGAGATTGGTGGGGAGTGAGTATATTGTACCCCATAAGACGTATTCTAACGCGCGACGGGTATACGGTTCAACTTCATCTTTGATGAGCGGCCAGGCAGCTTTCACTTCCTCACGGTCCAATTTTTCTCCATCCAGTCCGTAGTTGAGCATCTGGGTCAACCGCCAGAGTCGGTACTTTTCCGGATCCTCCTTTTTCATCGCCGCTTCATCGATATGAGACCAGTTGTACATAGAGATAAGTATAGCACAGGAATGTATCACTCCATTGTCAGTGCTTTTTTGAGCTTCATGAGGTTCAGGGGCTCGTAGATCGAACAGATCTGCCTCTTCTTACCAAACTTCATAAACGCCCACGAGCAGCTACTCACCGGACGCCATCAGAAGAAGTCGGATTAAAATTCCTCACAGGGACATACGATCTAGGAATACTTTCGGAGTCACAATGAGGGTACGGCCATGGGAACCTAATGTCAAAAGGTCTTTATCCCCGGTCACCAAATAGTTTGCTTTACCTGCCACCGCCGCCTCCAACATCATATTATCTTTAGGATCACGTGATGCACGTATATGCTCTTTAGGACTGACTTTGCGCGCTTTCGCCTGCATGAGATCGGATAGTTCATCAAGAGTCGCTTCAGGAACATCAAACTTCTGGAGTGTTAGGAGAATTTCTGCAAGAGTAGGTGGTGAAATAACGACTATAATGCGGTCCAACTGAAATAAATGGAGCACACGTTGTGCATTCCCGCCGTAGAGAATACCGGAAACAAAGACGTTTGTATCAATAACGACCCTAGGAGGCTCTGATAAACTCATACGCTTCTTCTTCCGTCAACTTCTTGACGTTTATTCCTCGCTTCTTTCCCCATAGAGCAAACGCTTGCTTCCCCTGAGAGAGGACTCGATCAAACTTCAGAGACCAAAGCTTCGCCTCATCTTCGGCATCTTTGAGAAATGTATCATAGGACACGATGACTGCCGCCGGCATGCTATCCCGGACTATAACAACTGGATTTTTCGTCTGGGCAACCCGCATAACGACATCAGAAAGCGTATTGCGCACTTGCGTGATATTGAGTATCTGTTGCATACAACGTACAATGTATCGTACATGATCATGATTGTCAATCGATCATTTTCCCCGGATCACGTCACTCCTCAACGCTTTCTTAAATTTCGCGATACTTGCGGGATCATAAATCGTGTAGGTGAATCTTATTTCAGACACCCGCAATTTTTTTCTTCCATTCGGATTTCAACCGGGCATATTCGTGCCGGTTAAAAGATAATTCAGGGATTTCGGTTTGCCTCAGTGCAACTGCCAAAACGCCTGCAGGTATGCGGTTCCAGTCCATCGTTTTGATGCGCAACAAACTTACCATGTCGACGAGGTCCTTTCTCCCCTTACTGGACCCTGCACGGGATGTGTATGCGGTGAGTTTGAGCGAAAGAAGATCTTCGGGTCGGGGGACCATGAACCCTTCGTGTTTGACAGCGTGATCAAGAATAGTTTGGGCAGGAATTCCCGGATTAGAATAGAAAGGAGAATAAATGTCTACCTGCACGTCACCCTCGTTAATTTCATACTTTTTCAGCCGATCGTTTTTGATGAGGGGAAAATCTTTTCCCAGTTTCCCGAGCTCACTGTGGGACACCACGATATCTATATCTTTGGATTTAAGCGCATGGGTATAGAGCCACACCGCCCACCCGCCGATGAGGACGAACGAATAGTTTTTAGCAAGTTCAGTCAGCAAATTCCAACTTTTTTGCGTTACCTGATCACGATAATATCCCGTCATAGTTTTTCCTCAATTTTTGCCTTGACGAAATTACAAAAATCTTTAGCATACCAATCCGTCAAGTTCCACAGGTCAACAAAAAGTTGAGAAAGGCTAACGGAGCTGCCGAGATGAGGGTCAGCGTGCAAAATAAAAAGATTAGGCTCTCCCGTGCTACTGTCGCCCGTCAGGCGCTTAAGGATCACTTGCGGATCATGATGATAACAGTAGACCTTCCCGTAATCGGCCGGCGGCTCGCCAAAGAGCTCGTGTACTGCAGTATATGCCGTCGGAATAGTTCCCGTGGGCAATCTGCCTTCAATTTCCCTCACCGGAATATCCAAATGGAGGCTCGCTTTGATATCATGGGAAAACGCCCGATGATTCGCCCAATGGTAAAGAATCTTTTCATAATCAATGACCTCTGAATGTCGCTTGCCGATGGTGACGGCGCCCAGACGCCTGAGAGGGGCGAGCGCGAGATTGACGGTAGAGGAAGAAAGCCCGAGCATTGCGGCAAGCTCCTGCTGTCCAAATACGGGTTTTCGTTGTTCTATGGTGCGATACAGAAGCTCCCGCCACACATATTCGATTTTCTTCATACATTTACCCTCTATATTCGATAGTAGTCGAATATAGTAATGATGTCAAGCAGATTCCGGTTTGAGGGCTTTTTTGAGCTTTGCAATACTTGTGGGCTCGTAGATCGAGCAGGTGAGGACTTTTTTGCCAAGCTTTTTGAAAAGTGCGGTTGCCTTTTTGACGACCAACGGCGAAACGAGGTCGGTTTTGGTGAGTAAAATAATTTCCGGCTTGGTCAACAGTGCTTTACTAAATATCTCAAACTCCCCTCGAACTATATCGTATGCCTTCATGGGTTCGGGATCGGTGAGGTCGATACAGTGGACAAGCATGGCCGTTTTTTCGATATGCCGTAGGAAATCCGTACCTAACCCTTTGCCTTGTGAAGCACCTGCAATAAGTCCGGGAATATCGGCAATCGGGCGCTCCCCCATCATGCCGATCGTGGGCTCAAGCGTGGTAAACGGATAGTTGCCTACCTTGGGGGTGGCCTGCGTGAGAACCCCCAGTAAACTGCTTTTGCCGGCGTTGGGCAGGCCCACCAGGCCGATTTCGGCGATGAGCCGAAGCTCGAGAAAAAGTTTGCGCTCCACGCCTTCCCCACCTTTCTCTCCGAAGCGGGGTGTTTGGTTGGTGGCAGATTTAAACTCGACGTTTCCCCGCCCGCCCTTCCCGCCTTGGGCGAGAAGGATAGGAGTCAATGAGTCAGCGACGGAAGTGGTGTCGATGACGGCGCCCGTCACGGTGTCGGTAATCTTCGTCCCCGGAGGCACAAAAATGGTGAGGTGGGGAGCGTTCCTACCAAACATCTTTTTACCCATGCCATCGCCCCCAGCCTCGGCCACGATCTTTTTCTTGTACCGGAACTCACGGAGATCCGTGATATTGGTCGAAACCGCAAGATAAATGTTTCCCCCATTGCCCCCATTGCCGCCATCCGGACCGCCGAACGCCGTTTGGCCGTTCCGTAGGAGATGTCCCGACCCATCCCCACCTTTTCCGGCCACAACCGTAAGTGTAATATTATCAACAAGCATGGTGGTATTGTAACATTTTGAAGACTCTTAAAGTGTCACCGTGACTCGGCCGGTGGCAAACTGATGAAGCAGGGTCGCGATAAGCGTCTGATAGGGCAAACCATTGGATGCAGCTTTGGCTTGAATCGCCCGTATATCGCCTTCATTGACCCGCAGACTCACCCGGCGGTCTTTTCGAGCAGCTTCCCGAAATATGGCGACAATTCTCTTTTTCTCAGCTTCCATATTCGGCACTTCCTGTAGCTCTCCGTTTTCAATGGCGTCAGAAAGTTCCTGCTCATAGGGATCAAGATGTTGAGAGACAAAGGGATTACGTATTTTCTTCTTCATACTCAGATGATAATTCCATTGTACGTACAATGTCAACAAGAATCGTTGCTGAAGTATAATGTGCCGTCGGATGGGGATTTTTACTGTGCGCTATCACTCGATAGAAAAATCGTTGCCCCGTCCCCCCTGCCGCAGGCGACGCCCGAACAGGAGAGTTCGACTGCCCCTTTCGTTACCTTTTTATAAATAAACCACCAAATTCCCCCGATGCGCGACCCCGGTAAAGATTTACGGCTACGATATCCCCACGTTTCATCGCCTCAAAAAATTGCTTTGCCGGACACTCCCCGCCCGGACAGCCTGCACAACGATTGAATTCAAATTCCATGGGGAGATGATAGCAGAAATGAGGTAGGGAGGGCAAAAAATGTTAGGCCGAGGGCATCCCGAGGCCTTTGAAGATGTATTGTTTTATGAGCGTTTGATAGGGCATATCAAGCTCCCTCGCCTTCTCCTTGAGCTTATTGATGACCGAGACGTAGAGCCGGAGGGTAATCGGACGGGATGTGAGCTTGAGATTCGGGAAGGACCAATGCTCGGCTTTGGACCAGTCCACATAATCCGTGGAATCGACGCGGTTCCAAAACGCCGCCTCATCGGCTTCATTTTTAAACTTTGGTGCTCTTTTTAACCTTGTCATATTTGTCTAGCTCCTTTCGGTGCATTCTTCTCGCTGAAATAATTCGAATTCTATCGTTACGAATAGTATATAGCTTCGTAAGGCCAGATGCCTTCCCGAAGCTAGCATCATCTTCAATTAATCGGGAACTCACTGCCCGGACAGTATGCAAGAGCGTTTAGATATAAAATCCATAGGAAGATGATAGCAGAAAATTGGGAGGGAGGGAAAAAATAGCAAAGTACGGGAGGTATGAGAGGTACGGGAAGTACGCAGTACAAACAAGCCAACTCAACTTACGCTTTGCGCTCCACAAATACGTGGCGCGGCCTTCCCTTATGTGCGTCTGGTTGAAAGGTGATTTCAACGACTTCACCGACTGCCAGACTTAATATAGGAGCTTGATCGTCCGGTAATAATGCGACTTGATTATATTCATTCGTCACGGACATCATGCTCAGACGATCATCGGAATCAAGGACGATTACTTTTGCTTCTGGCATAACACCGATACCGATGACATGTTTGCCTACCGGAACGAGATTTCTCCCCCCCGAAGCATCTTTAGCTCATGAGATATGCCTGTTCCTCTGGAATTACTAATCTGAACCTCAAATTCTGCCATCATTATCAGAATATACCAAACTATATAGCTATAAGTCAAATCACCCATCCCCGCCAAATTACGCGGTGATGTTTTGATGAAAGATTCTACCACTCCTCGACAGCCCCGAACATGCCCCAGGCATGGCAGTGTGGGCAGGGACCGATCTGGTAATGATCGATATCCTCCCACAATACTGTTTCGTGACATTTGCAGCATTGCCAGAGAAATGATCCGCTCTCCGGAAGTTGATCCGTGTTGTTGATCATACCGCAAAATGGGAGAACCTCATTGGGAGGACGGGCTGGAAATGGGATAGCCGGCTCGCCGCACTCGTCACGGGCATTAATCGCGGGCAATGATTTGCCACAAGACCAACAGATGTAGCCTTCGCTTTCAGACATGGTCCGGATGATACGAAATATGGGTCGTGGGGGCAAGGCTCACGCATTCATGGCGTAGTTGTGGAGTACGCTCGCGGCGAGGATCTGGTAGGGCATGCCCTCCGCTATCGCTTTCGTTTTCAGCGCATGGACCGTGCCGCGGCGAGCCGGATGTTGATATTCTTCGTTTTCTCGAGGGTATATTTGGCGTAAGCGCGGTAGCGGGCAATTTCTTTTTTCAGAAGCGGCCACCACCTCCCACTCCCCCGCCTCAATCCCACGCTCAATTTCCCGTTCTTGGGCGTCTAACTTTAGGTTTTTAAAAGGATTATTTCTTTTCATACTGCTCTATTAGAGGTATGACAAATGGTAGGATTTGTCAATACTGTGTCAGGGAATTGATCCATTGACAGGTACCTGAAATGGTATAGAATAGGTACATATGAATACAGTAACGCTCGCAAAAACAGATTTTATCAAATTTAACGTTTCGCCGACGTTTAAGGCGCTGGCCCGTAAGAAAGCCGCCACACATGGCATGAGCCTTTCGGAACTTGGACGGATGCTGTTTGGTGCATTTACTACAGAGACGATTTCAGGGACGTCACAATTTTCCAAACAATTTCTTGCATTAGCTGAAGAAGCCAGAGCAGACCATCGCAAGGGCAAGGGAGTGCTGCTCAAAAGCCCGAAAGATATTTCCCGGTATTTTGAATCAGTACCATCATAATTCCTTATGCCTTCAATACGCCTCACTCCTCGCTTTGAATCCGCGAGAAGAAAATTTGTCCGGCGCAATGACAAGTTGGCTCATCGTATACAGGAGGCTCTCCAGTGTTTTGCAATAAATCCGCAACACCCATCATTACGCCTTGAGAAACTTCGGGGAAGCGCTATATGGACGATCCGAATAGATCAAGGGGATCGCCTCTTCTTTGTGTGGAGCGACACTGGCAATACGGCGATCTTCTTTCTCGTCGGGCCCCACGATCTGTACAAAACACTGGGACACTGAACCCATACTCTCTCGAGCGAGCGTTATACTTCTATCCTGTATATAGATGTACAGGATACGACAACAATCATACGCGTGATACAAAAAAGGGGGGAAAAGAAAGGGTGCAACCCGCCTGCATCAGCTATGCTGAAAGCATTGCGGGCTCGCCTCGCTGAAGCTCAGGCGAAGCGGGCAGGACCTAGTCCACCCGAAGGGTGGTGTCTAAACAACATGTCAATTTTGGCAGGGTCAGGGAATGGTCAGGGAATAGCCGCGGCTCACCCACTCATGGCGTATGTATGGAGGACGGAGGCGGCGAGGGTCGGGAAAAATCTAGCTTCGCAGGGCCAGTCGCCTTCGCGAAGCTAACATCAAATACGTTGCCGGAGAAGGAGTATCGTTTCCTGTTTTAAAACTTTTCGGATAACCTGAAACCGATCGGCGGGCAGGAGATAGTTGAGATCTATCCTGTACAAATATGTACAGGATAATACAATCATCAAGATTTTGTCAGTTATATGAACGGTGTGGCGTGGGAGCAAATAAACTCTCGGAATCCTAGCCATAAATGTTGATAATCGGGCACGCACGTGCGTGACAATTTATCAACTTTTAATCAACCCACGACCTTACGGTCGGGGTTTTATGATTATGCAACTCCGAAACGGAGTTGCCCTGCATCTTTTTTTCCTTGTTCTTCGATATATCTCATGATGACCTGATCATTGATGCCTACGGTCGACACGAAGTATCCGTCAGACCAGACGGAATCGTTCATCCAGTAAGCTTGTTTGA
>JAUXTO010000038.1 GCA_030679255.1 Candidatus Gottesmanbacteria bacterium
ATCTGGTGACGGGCAACCTGCTGTTGAGAAAGTGTAATCGCATCCATATGCCTCCTTACTCACGGGGCAGCATCGTGAAAAGAAGATCATAGGACATTTTCGCTTGGGAATGCCGTAGGACAGAATCGCTTGGGAATTACAGTTACAGCAAATGTAGTTGACTTTATTTTGCAGATAGTTTATACAATCAACATGAGCTATTTCACGGCAGGGGATTATCATCGTATAAGAAACGGTCATGAACGGGCTCAGGCTAAACGCGGACATCACTCCGTAGTAATGAATGAATTATTTCGTCACGGAGACGCTATTCCTCGGTGGTTAGATATTCCTCAATTTGCAACACCAGATAGAATAGCTGAATATATGGAAACTCTGACTCCAGAGGGACAATTGAAAACCGCCCAACATTTGGCGTCAAGAGAAACTCGAGGACCAGAAAAATAGATATCAATAGTTTTACAAACCTCGTGGGTGCATTTACCTTCCATCGTCCGATAGTTTCTCCAAATTTGTTTCTTGACACCATACAACATACGACATACAATTATGGACATATGATGATACGGACGCAGGTTTATTTGCCAGAAGAATTGCATCGGGATCTCAAGCTCCTTGCCGCCGCCCGGATGGTCAATTATTCCACGCTTATTCGTGCAGGAGTGGCCCGTGTACTAAAAGACGATCAGGCGAAGATGAAAAATAGCGATGCCTGGAAATCTTTCATCGGTGCCGGGGGAAAAGGTGGTCCAAAAGATGTGGCCAGCCGTATAGATTATTACCTCTATGGGGGAGGAAGCAAATGGGCGAAGATAAAGTGATTATTGACTCCAACGTGTTTGTTGCGGTCTTCCTTATGGAAGACAGTCTCCATAGTCGTGCAACGCAGCTCGTTTCCCAACTAAAAAAACAGGGTGCGGTATTTTATACCATCAATCTCGTTCTTCAGGAATCCGCGACGGTTTTGAGTATGCGCAAGGGTATGGCGAGCGCTCGGACGTTTTATGCGGCTGTCCATGATTTTGTCGACCAGGTGGCTCCGTTTGATGAGAGTGTCGAAAAAGAGTCGTGGAAGGTATTTCTCTCGCAAACCAAGAAAGGTACCTCTTTTGTTGACTGCGCTATCTTAGCTACTGCGCGTCATTATAATATAGACAAGATTGTCTCCTTTGACCGATTTTACCCCAAGGAGCTTCTGCTTCCCGTGATACAATAGTGAAGTCATGAAAAGCGGCAAAAAGCTAACAAGTGAGAAGAAACTTCTCGTGGTTGAAGAGCCTGGTGCATTAGAAGAGCCAGAGGTGCCTACATCGTGGAAGACGATGACGGGGACAGGGTTTACGAAGGCCCTTGCCCGGGAAATTGTGCGAAATTTATCCAATTTAGGCGCCATGACGGCCAAACCATTTCAACGAACGCCAAAAGTGGAGACGCCCGAGAGCCGTGAAACCATCGGTGAGTATCCGATGGTGGTCGACACGAGTGTGCTCATCGACGGACGGATTCTCCCGATGGTCAACAGCGGATTTATCGTGGGGACTTTGGTCATCCCACAGGTGGTCCTCGGCGAAGTGCAGCATATCGCCGATAGCGCTGACTCAGTCCGGCGCGCTAAGGGCAGGCGGGGGCTCGAGGTCGCCGGCAAGCTCAAGGGACAAAAAGCAAATCCTTTTGTGAAGGTCAAGGTGGTCAATGATACTGTGCCGGAGGTGAGCGAGGTTGATCACAAGCTTACGGCGCTTGCGAAACGATGGGACGCAAAACTCGTCACCGTCGACTTTAATCTCGCCCAATATGCGCGGGCGCAAGGAATCAAAGTTCTCAATATCAATGATTTAGCTCAAGCGCTCAAGATGGCCATCGTGCCGGGAGAGGAATTGACCATCAAGATTACTCACGAAGGGAAGGAGCGGGAGCAGGGGGTGGGATACTTGTCTGACGGCACGATGATCGTCATTGACCAGGCGCGCGCTTTGGTCGGAACAGACGCAACCGTCGTTATTACAAAAATTCATCAGACTCCGGCAGGACAACTGTTTTTTGGCCGGCTAAAATAATCAGGGATTCCTCCTACGGTAATTCGAATAGACACGCCTCCCCGCGCCGTATTTAACCACTACTTCTTATAGAAGTTGAGTGGCTGGTCTAAAGACAATTTCGACTCCTTCAAGATCTACAATCTTATCTTCGTTTTTTGTGATGACCATGGCTTTTTTGAGATGTTCTTTTTTGCAATAGTACACAAGATTCTGCAAATCGTTTGGTCGGATTTCATTTTGGTATTTCACCTCGATCGGAAATTTACCTTCGGGCAGGACTTGTATGAAATCAACCTCTTTGATTTGCCGCTGCCGCCAGAAAAAAAGTTCATTGCCCGTACGAAGCAGATAGTTGTGAACAAATGTCTCAACAATAAGTCCCATATCTCTTTGCCAAAGATCGGAGTTGAGACCTTGAAACGATTTTAGGACAACAGAATTGACTGACCAAGAATAGATCTTTCTTTGGCGGACACTTCGGGTACGAAATCCGATTCCCACGTTGAATAATTGAGAAATCAAATTTGTTTTTTCTAGTAGACTCAAATATTCACGAACGGTGTTTTGAGAGATCCCGATGTCTAACGCTAAGTTTTGGATCTCTATTTGTTGGCCGGGTCTGGCGATTACCATATTGAGCAAATGGTATAAGTCATGCCCATAGACTTTTTTGAGACGGGGGAGATCGTTTTCTACCACTTTTTTCATGATAAATTCATTGACATATTCCTTTTTTTCTGCCCAATCCGGAAGCTTTTCAAGGTAGGGAAATTCTCCCCAAGCGAGATATTGCATAAAATGTTCTGAAGTATTTTCCTTACTATTGAGCCTTAAGTATTCTCCGTAGCCCATTGGCCGCAACACGAGCTCTTGAATTCTTCCGGCTAGGCTTTCATGAGCAGAGGTACCAATAAATAAGCTCGCCGATCCGGTGATCGTAAATTTAAGTTGAGGATATAGATCAAAATAGTGCTTGAGAATACTATTCCAGTTGTTTACATACTGAATCTCGTCCAAAAATAAATAACTCTTTTTTTGTAAATTTTGGTCTATCTGATGGTCAATAATACCTTTTAGTGCATCACCCAGATCACGGCCCGGTAGTTCTTCAAACGAAAAATAAAGTATTGATTTTGGATCAACATTATCATGAAACATCTCTTCAATGATTTGAAAAAGAAGCGTAGATTTGCCCACTCGACGGAGGCCTATGAGGCTCGTAATAAGCTCGCGATGTAAAATCCGTTCTTTTAATAATGAAAAAAGATCTCTTTTGACTTTGGAGACAAGGGGAGCAGCAGGAGGATCCTGCCACCAGGGATTTTGTCGTTTTAGTTCATCTAAGACTGAATTGTTTATAGATTTGAGCATTAATGTACATTAACAACCAATAGTGTACCAATTTTTATGGTAAATGTCAAATCACATGACACTGGTTTGTCCCAAAGTTATCCACAAGTTTTTTATAAATTTATTTTGCATTGATAGAACAATCTAAATTATAGTAATAAAACTATAAGACATCGATTTTTCCAGAGGGAAAATCCTATGGGACTTGACAGGGGAGTGGGGTAAGGTGTTTACTATTCTTTATATGACACTGCTCGCTCAAATGGGTTTGGGGGTGTCCCGAGTAATTACCCGGGGCATGAGCGTGTTGGGGATGGCGGCCCCCCATAAAGGCCTGCCCGCATTGCTTCGCCTGCCAGCAATGCTGATGAGCATAGCTCTGCGGGTCGGCAAAGCGATGCAGGCGGGCCGCGTATCGCCTCACCGACTCGAGCGGGAACGCTTTGAGGGAGAGGTGAGGAATCAGTTCCTGAAGCTCAAGGAAAAGGGGCTGGGGATACGGGTGTTTACGTTGTAAAAAAAAGGGGGGAGGAGAGTAGACCCTCCTTCACTCAAATTCGTTTCGAGGGCTACGTCCTCGCAAACGAATGTTCGTTTCGGCGGGTTGGTAGCAGTAAGTTATTCCTCGAAGACTCGGAATAACAACTGCATACCAAAAAAAAGCATCACCACCGCTCGCATACAAATTTGGGTTTGGGCGACGTGTAGTAATGCTTTTTATGCGGGCATATCTTCTAAGAGAGAAGATTACTGCCTATGGCAATACAGTACCAGTGGTGCTGTTTTTTGTCAACTAAAAAAAGTGAAGCTGGAAGGGGATAGAGAGACCGCTCGGGCGGCCTTTTTTTATGGAGATTTTTTGGTCAACGACGCATCTTCCCGTGTTAAAAAAGGCATCAAATTGGTTTTTGCATGTCAACACCAAGTAGAAATGTCCGCTTTTCTGCAAAGTAGAAATGTCCTCTTTTCATAATTGGTTACCAATATAATTGTGGTTGCCTCCAGGGATGAATAGGCGATGGAACAGTTGCTATTCGTTCCACCAGTCGATCTACGACGACGGCAACATGCTTGCTGTCGACAATCTCTGACTTGGGATGTTTGGTGATGCTCCGGTAGGAGAGGTCTTTTCCGTTGTACCGGATAGTCATCTTTTTCTTTGGATCTTCCTCGACGATCACCGTT
>JAUXTO010000039.1 GCA_030679255.1 Candidatus Gottesmanbacteria bacterium
CGCTATCGTCAATATATTCTCCGGTCCCTTCCTGCTTTGGCGTAGCTGCGCAACCCACAAAAAAAGCCAACAGGGCAGTCAGAAAAAAAGTGGAAAAACGTTTAAATTGTGTCATGGCAATGCCCTCCAGATAAATGATGAAGCTAAATTGCCTCTCGATGCTTGAACTAAAACAGAATCAAGAGACTCATGCCCGCAACCTTCGTTGCGTGGTAAAACAAAAACTTGGATTTCGCTGCCTGTTGAGTAATCGCTTCAACATGAAATTAGAGCAACGCGCTATATCTTGCCCATCAGCAACAGAATGATCAGGATCACCAACACCAATCCAATACCACCGCTGGGACCATAACCCCAATTTCTGCTGTGGGGCCAGCTTGGGACTGCGCCGATCAGCAGCAGGATCACAATGATTAGCAGAATTGTTCCTAATGACATTTCATATCTCCTAATAATAAATCGTAGCAGCGTAATGCCTGAGGAAGCTATCGCAGCACGACAATGACGTTTTTATCGGCACGTTGAAACCAGTTTTCTCACTGTTTCAACAGTTGCCCCTTTGAGACGACTCCTTTGTAAGACTAAGTAGCAACCACCATTAACTTTGGCAGTCATCGCCATGCCTATGGTTTAAAGTATCACCCAAATGATGAAGGCCATCTGTGCTCCACCGCACATAGAGCCAAATTTCTGTTCGTCGTCGACAATGGCACTTCTCCTGGCAGAATTTTATGATCTATTGTGCTGTAAGTATTTGCGGTTGTTCTTTTCGTCTGAGGCCAAGTTAATCATGCCGATTTTGACTGTCGCACATGCCATACCAATGGTGCGTACAAAATAGTCGCTCATCACATGCTATGTAACGAATACTTGGCCCACCAGATCTTCTTTCGGATCTTGCTTTTTCAAATACGTCAGCAGCAGCCCTTCTTCGCGGCCTATGGATAGCTACGCGTTGTTGGTATAAATCAGGCGATATTCTCCATTTGTATTAACTGTTGATTCAGCAGTTCGTCAAACACCTGGCTGTTATATACCGCTGCATCGGCTACTACTCGGCTCTATAGCAAAATATTATCTTCGTCAGGAGTTATATGGATTTTGTGGCCGCAGTGCTTCTTTGATTTTACGCACCGATAGAGCCCCAGATATTTATTATCGACTATGTGCCATATCGCACAGACCATGTCCATGATGCTTCGTTATTCTTAACTCGAGGGTTAACCAACTAATGTGGTCTTGGTAAAACTCTTAAGAGCGACATGGCATCATGTCTGCTAAAGAATGTTTCATAAATTTATAAATGGAGTTACACATGAAAAAAACTTTTAGTTACCTTGCTATTACGTCCTGTTTTGTATTGGGCACCACTTTAGCTCACGCTGATACTGATGCACATCATGGAAAAATGGATGGAAGAATGGATGGGAAAATGCAGGAAAAAATGTTCAAAGCCATCGATGCAAATTCAGATGGAATGGTCGCTACGGACGAATTTAATGCTTTCCATGCAAAGAAATTTAAGGAGCTGGATGCCAATGGAAACGGCCAAATTACCCTGGAAGAAATGAAGGCCGGATACAAGAAGATGATGGATGGTAGTGGGCACAAGAAGATGGACGATGCTTGGCACAAGAAGACGGATGATGCCGAGGGCAAGAAAATGGATGATAGTGCAATGGATTCCAATAGTGGTAAGACGCATCCCCAAAGCGACACCGCCAACCCCAAGAGCGAAACTAGGGCTGTCGGTGGCTCCAGTGACTCATGCTGTTGGACTCCCCAAAATTCCGGTGCTGATAGATCAGGCAAGAAAATGGATGATAAAGACTAATAAATGAAGCCCCTTGCAAAACCTGCCATTCGATCTGAATTATGGTTCGAATGGCAGGTTTAAAAAAAGGGATTGCTTGATAGTCTGTGTTAATAGATGCCATCAAGTTGGCAAGGCGCGTTGGGAAGCTGTGCAAAGCTTAAAAATTGACTGCAACAGGTTGCGTCGACTGCAATCAGGTGCAGTCAATTGACGATAACATTCTCATCACATGTGTGTCGTCAAGGTCAAAAAAGTCTTGATTAGCCACGAAACTCAGCAGGCTCACCAGATGAGCCTGCTGAGTTTCGTGGTTAATCAGGAAGAATGTTGAGTTTTGTTCCAGCCTGAGTCTTCACAATTGTATCGCGCGTTGTTGTCTGAGGAATTAATTTCGATGCTGACATTCGACACGATCAGGTAAGAAAGACCGATTGTTCACAATGCACACTCAGTAATGCAAGCTGATCGTTAGATCGAGGTCTTGTCCATCGTAGGGAAAGCTGGCGGAAGAGAACGAAGGTGCGCCAAGCAGAGCTTTTGCGTCTCTTGAAAAACCGTAGCCTTCCGTTGGGATCTCCAGCCATTTAGTGTCAAGTTTGCCATTCATATTTTCATCATGAACAACGGCAAGCGCGTACGTTCCCGGCGCGATGTCCTTAAAGTCACAATGCGTCTGGTTATCTCGAATTTTTATTACCATGATGTTGGTTGCAAAATGTAAATATTCATCAGGGAAACCAACTGATGATTCGAAAAGCGCGCAAGCTACGTTTCCAGTACTGTTTTTAATATTCAGAATTTTCACGTGAATGTTGGGGCATGATGTTTGGCCAAAAGCGATGCCGGGAAGATTCGCAAACACTAGCACTGCCAAAAATGCTAAGCATTGAGCACTCATGGGGATCCATATTTCCAGACACTTGACTGAGAATACCGCCGCGGACTTCCGAATGTTTGCTTCACTCATGATATTCCTCTCAGCTCCATGCATACCCGCTATCACATACTACACCGGGTTTTGTATTAGCTGATTGTGACCGGAAAAAACTTAGAGCTAAAAAAACGCTCTCGACAGGGGAGTAGAGAGCGGTATGTAAACGGATGTACGCGAATGCCCTCCACTATTAGGCTAAAAGTAGGAGTGTACTCAAGAGTTACAAATAACCATTGGCAAAATTATTTGCACTCATATTGTCATCAAGCGGAGGACGATTTAATAATAAACCTTTATGCCTCAAATTATCTGTGCGGTACCGCACGCATACACTTCAATTGGCATAACTGCAGCAAGTTTTCATGCATAAATTCATCCCACAAATATTTTCAAAACTGTCCGCGCAGGCATCGTATTTTGCAGCACGTGTATCACATAGCTTGCTACTTATAGTCGACTTGTTATCTGTCGAACCTTTTTGCTACGTGCTACAGCAATTGACCAAGAAGGACGCATATCGATGTCTTGGGTCATGAAAGCATAAACTTGCTCATTTCGTACACTTAATCTATTTCTTTCGTTATAGAAAAGAGATCCCATGCAGCAATGAACATCGCTGCAATCGCCGGACCGATAATGAAACCGTTCAGGCCAAAAATAGCCATGCCACCAAGCGTTGAAATAAGTACTACGTAGTTTGGCATTTGTGTGTCCTTACCAACGAGGGCAGGTCGAAGGATGTTATCAATCAGTCCGATCACAAGCACGCCAAATGCGATCAGGACCACACCGCTCCAAGTTTCACCTATGACTAGAAAATAAATTGCGACCGGCGCCCATATGAATGCTGCGCCCATTGGCAAAAGCGAGAGGAATGCCATCAGGACGCCGCATAATAGAGGTCCCGGAATACCAAGAATCCAAAAGATTACACCACCTAACCCACCTTGCATCACGGCCACAGCGATGTTGCCTTTTACCGTCGCACGAAGAACCGTGATGAACTTGCTAAACAAATGCCGCTTGTGCTCCATACTTAACGGGATTGCTTGCCTAATCCGTCCGGGCAAACCGGAACCTTCACGTAGCAGGAAGAACAATAGATACAGCATAATGCTGAAACTAATGATGAACTCAAAAGTATTTTGACCGATACTGAAAGCCTGGGTCGCAATCAATTTGCTGCCTTCTATCACGCCAGTAGATATCTTTTCTTGTAATGCGGAAATGTTTCCGAATCCGAAGCGATCCAGTAGATCGACCATCCATCGCGGCAAGGCGTTAATGATCTGTTGAAAATACGTGTCGAAATGCAGCTCTCCCGACTGTAGTTTTTGGTAAAGACTGATTCCCTCCTGCACTAGTGAAGCGGTAATAAACGTCAGCGGGAGAATGACGATAACCAAACAAAGCACCAGAGTAGCGAGCGCAGCTAGATTCCGCCTGCCGTGCGTTACAACGAGCAGACGACGATAGAGGGGCGCAAACAGTATGGCAAGGACGGTACCCCAAAAAACTGCACCGAAAAAGGGCCATACGATCCAGCCGAATGCAATGCTGACTACAGTTAACAGGAGTAGAAATGCTTTTTTCTGAAATTCTGAGGAATTCATATGTGACCCTGAAAACCATGAAAATGGCATTCATTGTTTTGTAGCCCAATGATATTCGCAGCTCTGTTATAGCTTAATTGTAAATGGATCGCCCGATAAATTACGGTCGCCAAAGCTCGATGTGTTATTAGCGCGCTATGACGTCGATTTCATCTCAGTATCCATGAGGTGACATTGATGCGAATCGGTAATTGGGACAAAACGAACAGTGAGGGTGTTGGTGCGCGTTGAATATTGGTCAACCGTGCTCAATGAAAACCGAGCAGTCGATGCCAAAGAATCCTTCCCTTCACTTTATTCGTTTCCAATTCACCTGAACAATTTTCAGTTATTGTAATGTTAAGAAAACCTGAGGCTATTCCATTGCTACCCAAAATGGGTTTGCTAACTTGGGCCAGTTGTTTTTATCGAATCCTGACGCATTTTCGAGTTTATCTTTCTCTACGTTAAGTATGAAACGATTGTTTTCCGTGTCCAGTGCCAACTCACCCCATGGCACCGCGAAAAGCTTTTCTCCTAAACCGAGAACACCTCCGAAGGACAATACTGCATAAACAATTTTACCGCTCTTCATGTCCAGCATGATTTCTCTTATGTCACCCAGATCTTTTTCTGCTCGATTATAAACGTCGTTTCCAATGAGCATATCTGCACCCATCAATTGGGGGCCAGGTCCAGCATCATTTTTTTTGTTTATGCCATAGGTATTACTATCTTCGTTACTCATACCTTATCTCCGCTAAAATTTTGTATTGAAAATTTCATTGTTGCTGTGCATCCGGCCAAAATCTTACTAACGCGATTGCGCTATACTCGCTTCAGCTGCATTTCTTAAGATCACTCTTAAGATCACCAAAGCCAGCTTGGGCTTTACCAATGTTCTTTTGAATGTTTCCTTTTACTTCCAGATCCTTGTCATCAGTGATTTTACCGGCGACTTCCTTGACTTTACCTTTGACTTCTTCAATACGACCTTTAACCTGATCTTTGTTCATAATAATCTCCTGAAAAAATAAATACCGTTATGACCGGAACACCAGCAGTTGGATAATGCGCGGAATACTAAACTCGGTCAGTGCGGTACCGTACTTAATCCAATATTTAATTGTCAATCAGATAATTGCTTATACGAGTTTGCCTGATGTTGCACGAATAGTTGTCTGACGTATGAATGCGGCGTTTTTTCGTCCCTTCGCTACACGCCCTATGCCCGATAAACACAACGCGATCGCCATCACCACATCCTGAAATGGTATACAAGATGCTGACGTATTCACAACTCCCCAAGGATCCTACTTAGAAATTTGCGTGGATATTTTTTGCGCTGGATTTAACGAGGAAGGCTGAAATGTCGAGCAGCGTGAAGGGCCTGGTGATTAAATCGATGAATTGCATTGATTGCTCCCACACCCTTGGAGTAAAGGAGCGGGAATCAATCTTTATCATCTCACCTGAATTCAGCGAAATACCTAGCGCTATCAAACAAAGTCACTTGCGACTCACTAGTCCCACGATAAGCGAGACGACAAACAAGATGAGGAAATCGTGGTGCTTGGCTATATGGGGGAAGCCACGGCCAGATACGCATCCAAATGGAATGCCTCAAGCCGCCTTATTGGTAGGATTGGTCGTACGGTTCGACACCACGCCAAGTGAGCAGATACAAGACGATTGAGTTGAGAATCGAAAAGGCAGATATCCACTTTCTGACTTCTGCGCGACGCAGTACTTCAGTAGTGTGAGCTTTGTTGAATTCGTTACCGACATGAAGTGGAGACACTGATCACTTGCTAGCAGCAAGCCTTCGAAACATTTGGCGGCATCACCAAACGCGTTCCGTATGAAAACATGAGACCGATGGTGATCGAACGCGATGCCGTAGGCAAAGGTACGCACCGCTTCCACGCCGGGTTCACGCCACCAATACGCGTCTGCCGTGGAGTACTCTTTATATCAGCCGCGACGGCGGCGAGCAAACCCAAATCCCACAAGTCCTAGTCCCAGCAGCGCCAGTGTGGCGGGTTCCGGGACGGTCCCGCCACCGTTAACACGGGTGTCAGGAAGAAAGACGACTCCACCCGTACCTGTAACATCAAGGCCGCCGCTTAAGCCGCTGCTACCAGCCAGAATACCCGCGCAACTGCCGGAGAGGCTGTTTTGCTGCAACGTCACGGCACCAGTATCGGCCAAGGCTCTACCGCAAAGATCTGTTGCGGTGGTGTTCATGGCGATGCTAGTGAGTGCAAGAATATTCCCCAGGAATGTAGTGTTTGTATCAATGGTTGCGGAACTGCCGACATTCCAATACAAACCAGCACCAGAACCCGTATTTATCACGTTAACGACCGCATTGGGCGAGGTGATCAACGTACTCGGCATCTGAAAAACCCAGGCGGCGTTGGCATTGCCCTGGCCGTCGAGAGTGAGCGCCCCCGACAAATTGGTAGTTCCCGCAGGAACTGTATAGACTCCCGGAAAGAGCGTGAGTCCAACCAAGTCCGGAAGCGACAATGTGGTACCTGGCCCCAGAGATCCAAGATTAGTGATCGCAGTGGTGAGCTGAGCCTGAGCCAACATCGCATTCGGGGTTCCTGTCGTGGTCCCCGCGTGTACATTTCCTCCTGTCACCTGCGGGTCCGACACGGCAACGCCTGGTGAGGAGAGGAAGCCCGTGATTGCATTCGCACCACCGCTTGACCAGACACCGACATCTCCGACGATGGTGCTCGGCGGAACATTGGTCACCGTCGAGGCACCCAGAACCGTAAAGCTCGTCAAATCCGAACCCAGCAATGGCGTGGCCAATGCAGGTGAGAAGCCGCAAAACACACCAATTATTGCTAATGACAGTATCGACAACGATTTCAGTGAGCTGGCATTGCGTGTACTTCTTGAGTACTTGGAATAAATTTTCATGCTGGTCTCCGTGTGGGGTTAAATAAAAGGCAATCAAGCTTGGACAAACCATCGTGACGAGCTACCAAGAATATAAGCATAATTCATGCCAAAAATATATTTTGATTTTTATCAACTGGTTAGGCATACATTGTTGGTGTGTGTGATCGGATATGTAAAAATTCTCGACAAAAAAAATATTAGATATCAACCAGATGCGATGGAAGGCGAAAAGATACCCGGATAAGGCTATTCAGATACCCGTACCTATCAATTGAGGGCCAGGGCCAGTATCATTTTTTTTGTTTATGCCATAGGTATTACTATCTTCGCAATTCATACATATCTCCGATAAAAATTTGTTTTAGAAATTGTAGTTGTTGCCGTGCACCCAGCCAAATAACGCCAACACATTTAAGCTATATTCGCTTTAACAACAGCCATTTTTTTAGATTATTCTTAAGGTCACCAAAGTCAGCTTGGGCTTTACCAATGTTCTTTTGAATATTCCCTTTTACTTCCAGATCCTTGTCATCGGTGATTTTGCCGGCGACCTCCTTGACTTTACCTATGACTTCTTTGATACGACCATTAACTTGATCTTTGTTCATGAAAATCTCCAAAAAAAATAAATTCCGTTATGACCGGAACACCAGCAGTTGGATAATGCACGGATTATTCAACTCGGTCAGTGCGGTACCGAACGTATAGAGCTGCCCATCAAATAGATTGATAAAAAATCTGAATTCCGATCTTCGCGGGAATGACGAGTCGCATAATTTGATGGCCTGCTCTTATTGGACAGTGTGGCATCTTGTTTGGAACTGAAGCGATTGTTTGCACGGATGACATTCTGAGGAAAGGTCAGATCACTTGCTTGGTATATTGGTAATAGAGATTGCCATATACAACGATAGCGACCTCTAGTTCTTGGACGCTGAGCATTGCCGGCGTCAAGCGTTTGCTGGGTGCATTCGCCGATCAGTTTCGTTGAACATTGGGCTAACAAGTTCGCACCATGGTCGCTACAGCAACGGGCAGCATCGTGACACTGTGATTGCCGCATCGACCTGACCGGAATCGAGCCTCGCGCCAAGAATCGACGGCCCAAGAACATTCCGCTGTTAACTGTTCCACGTTAAGCCGCACGCGACATCATTTATGCTCAGCGATTGCTTGACCGAGAGCCATGACAATCTAACGTGAGTGACTTTGAAAGGTGCTAACGAAAGATAGCACTCGATTCCCAGCGGTTAAAGATACTCTGACGGTCAGCTCTGAGAAATTAGAGAGTTTCAGGATGAAAGCTAACCATACCCTATTTTTTGACCTGTAATTCGTTGATAACGTTATGTACACTCTCGGTTCTGCGAGCGATATCAATTGCACGATCAATTTGAGTCTGATTGTCAACAAAGCCACTCAGCTGAACTTCGCCATTATGTGTTACCACTGCAATATCGAAGCTCTTAATGTCGGGATCAGCAAGTAACGACGACTTAACTTTGGAGGTTACTACACTGTCATCAACTTTGATGCCCATGGTCGTGACACTATCCTTTTTTAAGCTCACCTTATTGTCCACATTCTTGACACCTTCTACTGAACGCGCGACCACAATTGCACGATCAATTTGAGCTTGATTACCCACAAAGCCACTTAGCTGAACATCTCCCTTATGCGTTTCAACTTTTAAATCAAAATCCTTAATGTCCGGATCAGCCAACAACTTGGATTTTACTTTGGTGGTAATAATACTGTCGTCAATCTCTGTTCCCACCGTAGTGCCAGCGGCGGATTTACTTGCATCTTCTTGAGTTTTGTTGCAACCGGTGAATGACAAAACGCCTGTAACTGACACAATCAGAACAAGTAACCTATAGTAAACATTCATGATTCTTCTCCAATAAAATTTAGCTATAAACAAAATATAAATCTATAAATGTCTAATAAATCCATATCATTAAATATTCATCGACTTATATTGCAATTTTTTCATACTTCCAAAATCTGTTCAGTGCGCTAGCGAACATATTTGGCGACACTCAGATGATTATTTAGTTATTTACGTGTAGCTTCGTAAAGTGGCAAGACGGCTGGCAACAACATTTCAATCTGTCGAATACGAGTTGAGTCAGCTGGATGGCTACTCAGGAACTCAGGTGAGCGTTGACCACCTTTGCCCTGCATCATTTTACGCCACAATGTAACTCCTGCGCGCGGGTCGTAGCCTGCTCGTGCACTGAGTTCCAGACCAATGCGATCAGCCTCAGTTTCGTCAGTACGGCTAAATCTGGTTGCGACTAATGCCTGATAA
>JAUXTO010000015.1 GCA_030679255.1 Candidatus Gottesmanbacteria bacterium
CAGAACCAATACATTGATCGTGCATGATACGGCAAAACGTCTGGAAGATATTAAGAAACTGATACGTAAGCTTGATGTTCCGGTACGTCAGGTGATGATTGAGGCGCGGGTTGTTATTGCGGAAGATAATTTCACTCAAAATTTAGGCGTCAAGTTTGGTGTGGCAAAACAGGCCGCTGATATAGGAGGCGGTAAGTCATTTGCCGTCGGCGGTGCTGGAACGCAGGGGAATACCACAACCGGAGCTGGAACTCCTACTAATATGCTGGTTGATTTGGGCGTGTCAGCATTGACTGCTACTCCGCCAGGGGCTTTGGGTATGACTCTCGCTAGAGGCGCCGATTATGTGTTAAATCTTGAGCTTCAGGCATTGCAAATTGACGGGAAAGCCGAAATAGTATCCAACCCAAGGGTGATGACCATGGATCGCTGCACCGCCGTTATGATGCAGGGTGTGCAAATTCCATATCAAACTCAATCGATTGCGGGGGGGGTTACGGTGACAACAACTACTTTTAAAGATGCGGTTCTTGAGTTAAACGCAACGCCGCAGATTACTCCCGCCGGATCGGTTATCATGAATTTGCTGGTTAAGAAGGATGCTCCGAACTATTCAGTTCTTACTGCACAGGGAAATCCTAGTATTGATAAAAGAGAGGTTAAAACATCGGTTCTCGTTGAAGATGGCGAGACGATTGTTTTAGGGGGAGTTTATGAAGGATCTGAATCCATGACCAAGAATAAAATCCCCTTTTTCGCCGATTTGCCGGGTATAGGATTTTTATTTACAAATTCAGCAGAGAAGTCGAGTAAGAAAGAATTGTTGATTTTTGTTACACCAAAAATCATGAAAGATAATGTAGCCAGCGATTGATAGCTTCTCGGCAACTGCTCCTGCGTTGCTCTACCTCCTGCATCCATGCAGTCGTACTGGGAGTAAAAAGGGGGTATAATACCCCCTTTTTTAATGCTTTAACCGCAGACAAGGCAGGTCATGACGCGATCAGAGAATATATATTTAGTTGGCCTCATGGGTGCAGGAAAAACCACGATAGGTCGGCAGTTAGCCAGAGCGTTGTCGGTGCCTTTTTATGACAGCGATAAGGCGATTGAGGAAAGAACCGGCGTAGATATCCCGACCATATTCGAGTTTGAGGGTGAAGAAGGATTTAGGGATCGGGAGCAGAAGATGATTGAGCAACTGACGCAAATGAAGGGCATTGTGCTGGCGACCGGGGGTGGTGCGATTTTGCGGGAGGAAAATCGCAGATTATTGAAAGAGCATGGTTTTATCGTCTATTTGCAATGTTCGGTGGAAAGGATTTTAGAGCGGACGCGCAGAGATACGCAACGCCCATTACTGAAAACAGACAACCCCAGAGAGCGGATAGAAAGCTGATTCGCACAGCGTGAGCCGCTGTATTTGTCTTGTGCTGATTTTAAGGTTGACACTGGCGTCATGCAAAGCAAAGAAGTCGTCAGCCACATTTTAGAAGAATACAATTCTGCTAATCGTTAATAAACGGAACTACTTATGGCTATCAAATATAATGGAACGCAGATGATGAACACAGAGTGTTCAGAAAAATCTTATTAAATCATAATTATCCGCGTCATCTGCGTTCTGATTCCGGCATCTGAAGAGTAATTTACAAACAAAATCCACAAGCTAATCTGACCTCCAAGCATTAATAAAGATGAAAACATTACTGGTTGAATTAGGTGACCGCAGTTACCCGATCTATATAGGCTCTAATTTGTTGAGTCAGTCTGAACTGTTCATAAAGCATATAAAGTCCAAACAGGTTGTTGTGGTTACCAATGAGACCATTGCTCCTTTGTATCTGAATGCGGTTTTAGAAAATTTGCAGGGCTATATCGTCGAAACTGTGATATTGCCCGATGGCGAGCACTTCCAGACCTTGGATTTTGTAAGTCGAATTTTTGATAAACTGCTGACCTGCAAGTTTAGCCGCAATGCCACCTTGATCGCTTTAGGCGGCGGCGTTATTGGCGACATGGGCGGTTTTGCGGCAGCCTGTTACCAGCGCGGCATTGCTTTCCTGCAAATACCCACGACATTGTTGGCGCAGGTTGATTCTTCGGTGGGCGGTAAAACAGGGGTAAATCATCCGTTGGGTAAAAACATGATTGGCGCTTTTTACCAGCCGCGATGCGTTATCGCCGATGCCGATGTGTTGGATACGCTGGATGATCGTCAATTGGCTGCCGGACTGGCTGAAGTGATCAAGTACGGCCTGATCAGGGATATTGAGTTCTTTCAATGGCTGGAAAACAATATCGACGCGTTACTGGCTAGAGATAAGAATACCTTGGCTTATGCCATAGAACGTTCGTGTATTAACAAGGCTGAAATTGTCGCCGAAGATGAAACCGAAACCGGTGTCAGGGCGACGTTAAATTTAGGCCATACTTTCGGCCATGCAATAGAAACCGGTACCGGTTACGGCGCATATCTTCATGGCGAGGCGATCGCCATCGGTACCTGTCAGGCCGCCGATCTTTCCAGAATAAAAGGCTGGCTAAACGATGAAGATGTCGCAAGAATTATTGCGCTATTTACAAAAGCCAAACTGCCCGTACATCCCCCGGAACAAATTGATACTGACAGGTTTCTGGAATTGATGGCAGTAGACAAAAAAAATGTAGACGGTCAAATCAGGCTGATTCTGTTACAAAAAATCGGCATGGCAACCTTGCCTGTAGACGTTGACCTAGAACTATTGGAGATGACGCTTAAAACCTATGGTAGATGATGATACTTTTACTTATCATGTGAAACAGCAGTCCGCTAACCAGACAAATACGGCGGCTCATTCCTTGATAACAAAGGAACGAATGCAGAAGCTTGATTTATTAATACATCTGCTTTCAAACTTGACGCAGGCACTTGTTGTCTGCGGCCCGGAAGGCATCGGCAAAACGACGCTGCTTGATGTTTTGCAAAAGCGCAAGACCGAAGCGTGGCGCTATTGCCTTATACAAGGTAATGCCGATTTAAGTTTTGAGGCGGTTCATAGGCAATTAACCCAGTGCATGAAGGCTGATGCGCCGGTTAAGTCGTTATCAACGGCCTATAAACAGTACGAAAACCAACATAAACAAATCGTATTGATTGTTGATAATGCGGGCGAATTAGTACCCGGATTGATCGCCGCCATCATTCAATATGCGGCGGCAAATCCCGTTTTACGGGTGGTTTTCGCCTTAACGCATGACGAATTGCAAGTCAAACGCGGGTCTGATCGTGCCGTTGATGATTGCCATATCATTGAAATCCCCCCCTTATCAGAAAAGCAGTGCGGTGATTTTTTACAGGATCTGTCAACGAAACCCTATGCGAACTTGTCGTTTAAGGCAATCGGCGAAAA